>NZ_JAMBNR010000059.1 GCF_023715205.1 Mesobacillus maritimus | reverse complement strand
ATTGTTAGCGAATAAAGAATCGCTGGTGACCTGCGGTCGCTTATTCATGGAGGTGGTGCAACAGTCGGGGGCGCGATTGCTACCGGTCGATAGCGAGCATAACGCTATTTTTAAGAGTATGCCGGAGACAATTCAGCAGCATCTGGGATACGCTGATCTTGCCCGGAATGGCGTCTCGTCAATCCTGCTGACCGGCTCCGGTGGGCCTTTCCGCGAGACGGCCGTGGCTGAACTGGCGGCGATGACCCCGGATCAGGCCTGCCGTCATCCCAACTGGTCGATGGGGCGCAAGATCTCCGTCGATTCGGCCACGATGATGAACAAAGGCCTGGAATATATTGAAGCGCGCTGGCTGTTTAACGCCTCGGCCCAGCAGATGGAAGTGCTGATCCATCCGCAGTCGGTGATCCACTCGATGGTTCGCTATCAGGATGGCAGCGTGCTGGCCCAGCTTGGGGAGCCGGATATGCGCACGCCGATCGCCCATACC
>NZ_JAMBNR010000058.1 GCF_023715205.1 Mesobacillus maritimus | reverse complement strand
CTACTGGTTTAACTTCACTTCTAGCTAACTGATCAAACCTCCGGACAATGGTGGTAGCTGACGTTCCATAATTGTCCCCAATCTCTTTAAACGTCTTTCCTTTAATGGCTCTGATACCAACAGCTTGTTTCCACTCAATAGAGGTACGTTGATACCTATTTACAAAAGTATTCTTCTCTGAGAAGCGCTTACCACAATCGTAAACATACCGACGGCGTCTATAAAAAATTTGTGTCTTCCGTTCAAACAACTTCAGGTGTTGAATTTTTTGAATACGGTAATCATGTACACGAGAGGTTCTTGATTGACAGCTAGGACAACGATGGATTTTGCGTTCCATTTCTACGAAAATACGTATAACTTCCCCTACTTCCTCCACTCGCTTAATAACGACTTCTTTTAAACCTGGTAAACTTATGCTAAAATGCATTTACACGCAACTCCATTCATACTTGTTTCTCGACAACTCAAGTATAAAAGAATTGGATGTTTGCGTGTTTTTTTATGCTCTCATAGTTG
>NZ_JAMBNR010000057.1 GCF_023715205.1 Mesobacillus maritimus | reverse complement strand
CGTTCCCGGGCCTTGTACACACCGCCCGTCACACCACGAGAGTTTGTAACACCCGAAGTCGGTGGGGTAACCGGGGGCAAAACTTAGCATCTTATTATATTTAAAGGAAGCTAAGTTTTGCCCCTGGGGCCAGCCGCCTAAGGTGGGACAGATGATTGGGGTGAAGTCGTAACAAGGTAGCCGTATCGGAAGGTGCGGCTGGATCACCTCCTTTCTAAGGATAATGTCGTAAGGACATTCGGAATGCGAATCTTACGATTCGTAATGTTGACTAACTTGTTTGTTTAGTTTTGAGAGTGCAATATTCTCTCAAAATGCTGTCTAGCTACAGCGTCTAGACCCTCGAGGTCGCTTGGTCCATCACTTGAAGTCAAAGAACGACTTCAAATGCTGTACCTCCAGCGCTTGTCGGGTCTGAGCGAGACGCTTCCGCTTTTCGGTTATTGTTCCTTGAAAACTAGATAATCGTAAGTAAGAAGGCAAAAGTAAAACTCTTTAAAAGAATTTCTTTTAAAGAAACCGAGTATCGCCAT
>NZ_JAMBNR010000056.1 GCF_023715205.1 Mesobacillus maritimus | reverse complement strand
ACCTAAGTCAGGCGCGTCGCCTTTCGGCAGGTCGGTCACCATGCACTCGGTGGTGATCATCAGGCCAGCCACGGAAGCCGCGTACTGCAGTGCAGAACGGGTGACTTTGGTTGGGTCCAGGATACCGAAGTCGATCATGTTGCCGTATTCTTCAGTTGCTGCGTTGTAACCGTAGTTACCGTCGCCAGCTTTCACGTTGTTAGCCACAACAGACGGCTCTTCGCCGGCGTTGGAAACGATCTGACGCAGCGGTGCTTCCATTGCGCGCAGCGCAACTTTGATACCGACGTTTTGATCTTCGTTCTGACCGGTCAGGCCAGCGAGTTTCGCCGCAACGCGAACCAGCGCTACGCCGCCGCCAGCCACCACGCCTTCTTCAACCGCAGCACGGGTTGCGTGCAGGGCGTCGTCGACGCGTGCTTTTTTCTCTTTCATTTCAACTTCGGTAGCCGCACCGACTTTGATTACTGCTACGCCGCCAGCCAGTTTAGCGACACGTTCCTGCAGTTTTTCACGATCGTAGTCGGAGGTCGCTTCTTCGATCTGCTTACG
>NZ_JAMBNR010000055.1 GCF_023715205.1 Mesobacillus maritimus | reverse complement strand
GTCGCGGGTTCGAATCCCGTCTTCCGCTCCATTGAATTGCCGGGGTGGCGGAACTGGCAGACGCACAGGACTTAAAATCCTGCGGTAGGTGACTACCGTACCGGTTCGATTCCGGTCCTCGGCACCAAGATTTTTTCACACTAGTGAAAATAACGCTCCTTTAATTGTTTAAGGGAGTTCCAAACAGCATTATGCGCCCGTAGCTCAATTGGATAGAGCGTCTGACTACGGATCAGAAGGTTATGGGTTCGACTCCTTTCGGGCGCGCCATATTTTAAAAACGGGAAGTAGCTCAGCTTGGTAGAGCACTTGGTTTGGGACCAAGGGGTCGCAGGTTCGAATCCTGTCTTCCCGACCATTAGTTTGGGGCCTTAGCTCAGCTGGGAGAGCGCCTGCTTTGCACGCAGGAGGTCAGCGGTTCGATCCCGCTAGGCTCCACCATTTTTATGTTTGACTTTATTGGGATACTATGTTACTATAATTTAGCTGACTGATAATGTTAAATGAAATTGTTCTTTGAAAACTAAACAAACAAGCGTCAACAAACAATATTATCATGTCTTCTTATGAAGAACATGAGCCAACGTTTTATTTTATGAGCTTAACTCATACTCTTTATTGGAGAGTTTGATCCTGGCTC
>NZ_JAMBNR010000054.1 GCF_023715205.1 Mesobacillus maritimus | reverse complement strand
GAGGGCACTGAAAAACTTACGTTTTTTATTCTGCAAATTCAAATGAATACAAAAAGGCAATTTTCCACCTGTTTTTCAAGCGGAAAATTGCCTTTTTCCTTTTCTTTTTTTATTCCTTTTCATTAAGGAGTTTCAAAATTCGCTTGAGGTTTACTGCAAATATCGCTGTGGCTCCTTGAATTTCCATACCAAATAGACCCGCAGATGTTGCTGTTTCATACCCGTGTCTATGTTTTAACTCACTATTTTTTGCTTCAATTTTATAACGAGAGCGTGCATGTTCTCTAAATTCTTCACTATTTTGAAATGCTTCCTGTTCCTTATGTTCTGTGGATTTTATTGAAACAGAATATGTTTTACTTTTTGCCCCTTCTTTATAACAGCCATCACGGAACGGACATACTGCACATTTTTTAATATCAAAGTAATAGGTGTCTTTTTGATTTTTCCCTTGTTCTTTCTTTCCCGTTCGTGCTTTTCGTATTGCCATGTGACCTGCTTTACAAACGTACAAACCTGCATCTTTATTAAACTCAAACTCATCCTCTTTAGCACGTCCACCTTGTGTAATCTGTGGATTTAGTTTAGATACTAATTGAAACTCTTCGGTTTTTGCATACTGGATATTATCTTTTTCTGAATAAGCTGTATCACCAATGATTCTATCAATTGTCATGCCTGCTTCTTTACTTTTCTCAACTAAATCTTTCAGGTACTTTCCATCACTTTTCTCACCAGTAGTAACAATCGCAGCTGTAATAATC
>NZ_JAMBNR010000052.1 GCF_023715205.1 Mesobacillus maritimus | reverse complement strand
TGCTTCGTAAAATAAATGAGCTTGTAGACTTTAATTTCATACTTGAAGAATTAAAAACAAAATATTGTCTTGATAATGGTCGCAATGCTGTTTCGCCAATTCGTATGTTCAAATATTTACTTCTTAAATCAATTTATGATTTGTCAGATGTAGATGTAATTGAACGTTCGAAATACGATATGTCATTTAAATATTTTCTCGACATGGCCCCAGAGGATTCAGTAATTGACCCAAGCTCATTAACGAAATTTCGTAAACTTCGTCTTCAAGATGTAGGTTTATTAGACATGCTTATTGGCAAAACCGTTGAGATTGCTTTAGAAAAAGAAATCATTAAGAGTAAATCAATTATCGTGGATGCAACACATACTAAAGCCCGTTATAATCAAAAATCACCGAGAGAGTTTTTACAAGAGAAATCAAAAAATGTCCGGAAAGCAGTTTATCAACTAGATGAATCAATGAAAGAAAAATTCCCACCAAAAACGACTTCTAACGAAGTAAATGATGAATTGGATTATTGTCGTAAAGTGATTACTGTTATTGAAACTGAGCCACAAATCGCTGAGATTCCTGCTGTCAAAGAAAAATTAAACGTACTAAAAGAAGTTGTAGAAGATTATGCAGAACAACTAAGTTATTCAAATGATCCAGATGCACGTGTCGGACACAAAACAGCTGACTCTTCTTTTTTTGGATTTAAAACACATATAGCTATGAGTGATGAACGGATTATTACAGCTGCGATTGTTACTACTGGTGAGAAAAGTGATGGAAAGTACCTGAAAGATTTAGTTGAGAAAAGTAAAGAAGCA
>NZ_JAMBNR010000051.1 GCF_023715205.1 Mesobacillus maritimus | reverse complement strand
AAGTTATACAGGAGACCGTAAAATACGGTAGCCCTAGTTTCCTATTGACTAAATTCAATTATTAACATTGTTATCAAAAAAGATAGGGTTTAAACCCTTAATTTATTTTCACAGAAAAGAGCTTGCAGGCTAAGTTTAAACAGACGAAATGGCTTCTATATCGTTAAAATCGACTTTAGGATTTTAACACCAATCTTTACGAAAACCGCCATCTTAAAAGTAGCAACTTCGTTAAACACAGCTTTAGAATCTGGAGAAAAAAACTTAGCTTATACAGCCAAAACCATTTGCCGAGTTTTAATTAAGGGACAAAGTTGTATACCATTACGAACCATTAAAAACATTTGTTTACCAAAGTAAGGTTGTCCTTAAGGCGGACTTTCTTTGCTAACTGTTTTCTTTACTTGTCCTTAATTTTCGTGGAAGATTTTTTAAAAAGGCTGATTCCCCCCAATTATATAGCTACACCTTTTTGCTCCCACTGTTGGGCTGAAGTTTTATTGCCTTTTTGAAGGTACCTTCTTACTTTTTTGTGCATAGTATACGAAGTAATTGTTTGTTGTAATGATATTATTATTGAGAAATTGTAAAATATAGTATTGATTTAGTCAGCTTAAGATGGTATTCTTACTGAGCTACTTCGCTATTGAGAAATATTTAAGCCAATAAAATTTTATTTTAAAAAAGTTATTGACTTAATGAAGTGGATGTTATATTATATTAAATGTCGCTGATAACGACATCGAAATTGTTCTTTGAAAACTAAACAAACAAGCGTCAACAATCAATAATAATCATGTTTCTTCTATTAATATAGAAAAACATGAGCCAACGTTTTATTTTATGAGCTTACTCATACTCTTTATTGGAGAGTTTGAT
>NZ_JAMBNR010000050.1 GCF_023715205.1 Mesobacillus maritimus | reverse complement strand
ATATTCTTCTATTCGTCTTTTCAATTCTTCATAGCTGACTAGTTTTTCCCCATAATACATTTCTTGCTTTAAAATACCAAAGAAATTCTCCATCGAGGCATTGTCTGCACAAGTTGCTTTACGTGACATGCTTTGGAATACTTTATTCTTCTTTAATGTTTTTACCCATTTGATGTGCTGGTAATGCCACCCTTGATCCGAATGGATGGTCGTACGGTGGGTTGCGTGATTTTTTATGATCTCAATTGTTTCATCTAAAGGTTCCATGACTAGACCCAATGTTGGACGTTTTTTAATTCCAAACGAAATAATTTCTCCATTATAAAGGTCAAGAATGGGGCTTAAATACAACTTTTCTTCGCCTAGACATTTGAATTCTGTAATGTCGGTTACTAATTTTTGAAGAGGAATAGGTGTATAAAAACGGCGGGATAGACGGTTTTTCGCTACCTTTCCAACCTTGCCCTTATAGGAATTGTATTTACGGGATTTCCGCATAAACTTTATACATTTCAATCCTAATTCCCGCATAAGTCGATACACTTTCTTATGATTAACACGATGGCCTAATTTCTTTAATTCCTTCGTGATACTACTTATAACCGTAGCGCTCATGAAATTCCTTAAATTGGGCAGAAATGAGCTCTTTCAGTTCCATGTCCGGATCATCTTTTCCAAAGTTTTTAACATGATAGTGGTAGGTTGCTTCAGGAATGCCGACAACAAGGAAAATATCTTTTAATCTGAACCCTTCTTCTTTGAGTTGGAATGCCAATTTTGCCTGTGCTTTTCGAGAAAGACACTCGGATTTTCCCGAAAAGCTCTCAACTTTTTTAAGTATGCGACTTCTAGCCTCAGTAATTCATTCTCTCGTTCTAGTTCTTCTTCACGCGTCAGCTTTTTATTTTCATTTTTCTTTTTGTTTGGTTTTTTAGACATAGAAGGACGCCCCTTTGACTTTAGGTTCAGGCCTTCTATTCCTTGTTCATTAAATATTTTCATCCAGTGGTGAATTAATGAAGGATTGTTCAATCTAAATTGTTCAGCAGTTTCCTGATAAGAAGCACCTGTCTCTAGCATAAATTGTATCGTATCTAATTTAAATTTAATAGAATAAGCTTCCTTCATTTTTCTTCGCTTTAATCCTTCAACCCCTTGGGTCTTATAGGCTCTTACCCAATCTTGTA
>NZ_JAMBNR010000004.1 GCF_023715205.1 Mesobacillus maritimus | reverse complement strand
CTCAGGTCGGCTACGCATCGTGGCCTTGGTGAGCCGTTACCTCACCAACTAGCTAATGCGCCGCGGGCCCATCTGTAAGTGACAGCCGAAACCGTCTTTCAGCATTTCCTCATGAGAGGAAATGAATGATCCGGTATTAGCCCCGGTTTCCCGGAGTTATCCCAGTCTTACAGGCAAGTTGCCCACGTGTTACTCACCCGTCCGCCGCTAATCTTTTAAAAGCAAGCTTTTAAAAGATCCGCTCGACTTGCATGTATTAGGCACGCCGCCAGCGTTCGTCCTGAGCCAGGATCAAACTCTCCAATAAAGAGTATGAGTAAGCTCATAAAATAAAACGTTGGCTCATGTTCTTCATACGAAGACATGATAATATTGTTTGTTGACGCTTGTTTGTTTAGTTTTCAAAGAGCAATCAGCCACTCAAGAAGCGACTTTATTAATTTAACATACAGCGTTTTTCATGTCAACACTGTTTTAAAAAAAGAAATTAACCATCTCCGCAAAACCTTTTAAAGTTTGTTCTGCAGCGACGGTTATTAATATATCAAGGATATTAAAAAAGGTCAATACTTTTTATTGTTTTTTTACAATAGTTTTTAACCTGTGACTTTATAACACCGTTGATATAGCTTTTTTCCTTTTGTTTCAATAGGCACTACGCTGATAAACTTCTTTTCAATTAAATATTCAATAAGAATTTCTAAATCAACAGAGTAAACACTAAATTCGGGATGCTCCATCATTTGATTGAATGTCCAAATTTCTCGTTCAGATAATATTGAAAGGAGGTGTGAAGAACCTATTTGCGTTCTTGAGTGGATTAGAAATTCACTCGCTAAGAACAAAAGTTCCAGTCTTTTTTGCATTGTTTCTTCACTTGATACTAATTCCTCATATAATTTATAGATTTCTGGATCAATACGTTTCACTTGCGTCCACACTGTTACTTCAGGATGGAATCCATTTTCAATAATCGTTAACCGCGCTAAATGATGCAAAGAATGAACAATATGATTATAAGCATCTAAATATTGATAGTCATCAAACAAAGTCTTTCCATCCATATATCTGCGAATCAACCTAGCAAATTCTACACCCATTTTTATCTTTCTACCGTAAAAAGGAAAGTCTCTTAATTCCTTTTTCAAGTTTGCAATATATTCATTTCGATCAAACAGAATTATCCCCTCATATAGCCAGTCGAAGATTTTGCGGTTATTCCCTAGCAGCATCCATTCTTTAAGTTGAGCTTCAGTCACAATATGCATTGCCGCCTTTTGATCATTATAAGTATAATGTTCCACAAATATAGGTTGATCCTCTTCTTTCACTATAATGAGCAATATAGAATCAAACAAATCAGTTTCTGCTGAATGTTGCTGCCTTTTTTCTATCAACAACACACCAATAGTATTCGCCTGACTAGCTCTTTCCTGATAAATCGGGCGAAGGATATCCTCCATGGTAATTCCTCCAATTATATAATAGAAATACTTGTTCGACAGGTTGCCAAAAAATCCTGCTTTCCCTTTCTTCTGCTGTAAAAAAAATCATTATGATGATATGATAGACTTATCTCTTGGGAGGGAAAAGGATGGCAAAAAAATATTCAAGTAAAATTAATAAAATCCGCACATTCGCGTTAAGCTTAATTTTTATAGGCTTTTTTGTCATGTATGGAGGAATCTTCTTTCGTAATCATCCAATTGTTATGACCATTTTTATGCTTGTAGGATTGCTATTTATTATCGCAAGCACGATTGTTTATTTCTGGATTGGAATGTTATCTACAAAGACCGTTCAAGTTATTTGCCCAGGGTGTGGGAAACAAACGAAAATTTTGGGTCGGGTAGATATTTGTATGCATTGCAACGAACCCTTAACTCTTGATCCTTCGCTTGACGGTAAAGAGTTTAATGAAGATTACAATAAAAAAGGATAACAAGATGACTCGCTTATCTGCGAGTCATTTTTGTTATCCAAGAGTTTCTTTTTTATCATTGCCTTATAAATCAGATCAATGCGTTTCTTTACCCGAACATTCAGGACACGTACCATATATCTCCAAACGATGGTTACCTACTTGGAAACCCGTAACATGGGATGCCAACTGTTCAACCTCATCTAGACCAGGGTAATGGAAGTCAACAATCTTTCCACAGCTTTTACAAATGACATGGTAGTGATGAGTAGTAACAAAATCAAAACGACTAGAAGCATCACCATATGTCAATTCTTTCACCAAACCAACCTCACGGAAAACTCTAAGGTTATTATATACTGTCGCAACACTCATATTTGGAAATTTCCCTTCAAGTGCCTTATAAATATCGTCAGCTGTTGGATGGGCCATTGACTCAATTAAATATTCGAGTATCGCATGACGCTGCGGCGTGATGCGAACCCCTGTATCCTTTAAGGCATCTAAAGCTTCTTTTAACTGATTCTCAACCATCGCCATGCACCTCTCTTCTCTTTACAAATTATTACTTTATAATATTTATAAATAGTGTACTAGGTCTGCTGTACTTTTGTCAATATTAGACACTCACACACAGGGTTTACTCTTAACTTATTACCCACTTCCCCTTCTACGGAATCGCTGATTGCCTCTTTTTTCATATATGTATGCAATTTGCCTCATGATTTTCCAACAAAATTAGCAAAAACCTTATCTTTTATTAAGCCTTCCCTAATAGAAAAACAAAATTCTTGTTACTTACAGGTTAAAGTCTTATCTATAACAGATTTAAAAACCGAAGGATGTGAGTCCTAAAAAATACAAAATCTATTTTCTGCCGTAAAAAAAAGGATCGAGCCGATTATTCGACTCGATCAAAGTTTAATTGAGGAGGTATGCCCTAATATAAAGTATTCACATCGATAATAAATGAGTGGACAAATGCCTTTAATCAAAAAAATAGGCTTTATTGCAATTCATTTTTTATATATTCTAAAGCTTCCTCAACATGTCCTTTTACTTTAACTTTACGAAATTCTTTTACCAGTTCCCCTTTTTTATTGATAATGAAAGTGGAGCGTTCTATTCCCATATATTCTTTTCCAAAGTTTTTCTTAAGCTTCCATACATCAAAAGCTTCCGCTACCTTATGATCCTCATCCGCTAGCAAGAGGAAAGGTAAACCGTGTTTTTCAATAAATTTTTCATGTCGACTTATTGGATCCGGACTTACTCCTAAAATAACCGCATCCAAATTTTCAAAGTTTTCATGTTGATCTCTGAAATCGCAGGCCTCTGTAGTACAACCTGGAGTCATATCCTTTGGGTAAAAATAAAGAACAACATTTTTCCCGCGAAAATCTGAAAGGCTCACTGTCTCCCCATTGCTGGCCTCCAGCGCGAAATCAGGGGCAAGTTCATTTAATTCCACTACCATATTCTCCTCCTTTATAGTCACTAAATAAAGACTATCCTAAATGAGAAGATTATTTCAACCAAACAACTGTTTAAACTTTCCGATCAAAGACTGTGCGGGCAACAAAAGCTGTTGGAATCGTGTATCCAATCAAAGCTTCCAAAACAGCGATGAACCTCCCAATTCCAATAGGGGCAATATCCCCATATCCAACTGAAAAAAGAGTAACTGCACTAAAGTAAATACAAGTTTCTAATTTAGAAATAGTGGTTATAGCTTCATTAGTACTCGTACTTTTTGTGTATTCACCTTCCATGATGACAGGGTGACCTTCGGTTCCTACTAAAAAATAAATCAACCCAAACCCGATCATAACTGTCGCATAAATAATAGCTAAGATAAAAAAGTTCTCAATGGACATCTTTTTACCTTTAATTTTATCTGGAATAAAGAGCTCCCTCAGGCTCAGTACAATACAAAGGATAATTATGATGATTGAAAAATAAAAGCCCATTTCTACGCCCCGTTTCCCCTGCGTCTCTTTCTCATCTATACGCGCTCAAAGCCTTTTCTATGCAGGCAAGTCCACCTTTCTTCCAACAATCTTCATGAAAACTTCCTGAAGAATAGAAAGAAAGTATGCTAAAATATTACCGGCATATTAGTAAGGAGGAACTCATAATGAAAAGACCCAATTCTGAAAGATTACATAAAGAAGCAGTAGAACATATTGTTGGAGGAGTGAACAGCCCATCTAGATCTTACAAAGCTGTTGGTGGCGGGGCTCCCGTTGTAATGGAACGTGGCCAGGGAGCTTACTTTTGGGATGTTGACGGAAATCAATATATCGACTATCTAGCAGCCTACGGACCAATCATCACTGGACATGCTCATCCTCATATAACTGAAGCAATCAAAAAGGCAGCAGAAACAGGGGTTTTATTTGGAACTCCTACTCCACATGAAGTGAAATTCGCTAAAATGTTGAAGGAAGCGATGCCTGCATTAGAAAAAGTTCGTTTCGTCAATTCTGGAACCGAAGCGGTTATGACAACGATCCGTGTTGCCCGAGCCTATACAGGTAGAGATAAAATCATTAAATTTGCCGGATGTTACCATGGCCACTCTGATTTAGTCTTAGTAGCAGCAGGTAGTGGTCCTTCCACCCTAGGAACACCTGATTCCGCGGGCGTACCAAAAAGTATTGCTCAAGAAGTTATTACAGTACCATTCAATGATATCGAACCGTTTAAAGAGGCCCTATCTAAATGGGGAGACGAAATTGCTGCGGTCCTAGTAGAACCTATCGTCGGTAATTTTGGGATTGTGGAACCGAAGCCAGGCTTCCTTGAACAAGTGAATGAACTAACTCACGACGCTGGAGCTCTAGTTATTTATGATGAAGTTATTACGGCTTTTCGATTTATGTACGGTGGTGCACAGGATTTATTAGGGGTAAAACCAGACTTGACCGCGATGGGAAAAATCATTGGCGGCGGCCTTCCAATTGGAGCCTACGGTGGTCGAGCAGAGATTATGGAAAAGGTTGCACCTCTTGGCCCAGCATATCAAGCTGGCACGATGGCAGGGAATCCAGCTTCGATTTTATCAGGAATCGCCTGCCTTGAGGTATTAAAACAAGACGGTGTATACGACTATTTAGATCAATTAGGCGCAATACTTGAACAAGGAATTACCGATTCTGCCGAAAAACACGGAATCACTATTAGCATAAATCGCTTAAAAGGAGCTCTAACTGTTTACTTTACAAACGAAAAAGTTGAGAATTATGAGCAAGCTGAAAATACAGATGGTGAAATGTTCGCTCGGTTCTTCAAACTAATGCTCGAACAAGGTATTAATCTTGCACCATCTAAATATGAAGCCTGGTTTATTACGATTGCTCATACTAAGGAAGACATCGAAGCTACCCTTCATGCTGTTGACAATGCATTTTATTCATTAGCAAATGAATAAATATGCAGTATCTTATACAAAACAAGAGCTCTCTTTAGCTCTTGTTTTTAACTTTGCAACAATGCAAACGCTTACAATACAAGGTTATCTACCGACCCCTTCTCAAAAACCGAGGGTTATCTCATCCATATTTTTGTATAAATAATTGATTTCTGAAAATTCCCATGATAAAATAAACTAACTTTTCCGGTAACTTTCCATTTGCTGTTTCTACTCTAAATTTCAGTCTCATCATTTTTAATCTTATTTTACTGCTTATTCCCCACTTTCGCTCCTTCATTGGCAGCTAAACTAACACAAATTTTCAGGAGGTGAACCGGCTGAAGGAACTCCCTTTGAATAGCCGATTATATGAAAGAAAATTGGAGCCCATCTTTATTTAAAAATTTTTATCGACAAGAACATGATGCCTGTGGAATTATAGCTTGTGTAGAGAAGCAAAAAGTACCTACTAGAGAGAATATTTTTCATTGTATCGAAGGACTAGTTACAATGAACCACCGAGCAGGTTTTATTAATGGTGAAGGTGACGGTGTCGGCATTCATATTGATATCCCTCGCAGACTCTGGAAAGAAAAATTACACTCTGCCGGTATCGATTCTTCTGTAGTCGACCGTGATCAATTTGTTGTCGGACATATTTTTCTATCACGTAATTGTGACGCCTCTAAAACAAAACAAGAACTTAAAGAGAAGCTCAGTCAACATGGCCTCTCCCTCATCTTTGATTCAGACAAAGTGACCAATCCTTCTGCCCTTGGACCCATCGCTATTCAAGAAAACCCTGTATTCTGGCAATTTGCTTGTATTTCGGAAGTGTCAGGCGCTGACCTTTCAAAAAAATTGTTTACAGTCATCGTAGACTTCGAAAAGAATCATGAAGTTCATGTCGCTTCACTTAGCCAATATCACGCCATTTATAAAGTAATGGGGGCCGGTGACATCCTTCCGAAGTATTATTATGATTTAGCTAATCCTCTTGTTGCTTCAACCATGACACTTGGTCACAATCGTTACTCAACGAATACATTATCTAGCTTTTTTCGCGTTCAGCCTTTTAGCGTAATTGGCCATAACGGAGAAATTAATACAATTGCGAAATTACGCGATGAAGCCAATATGATCCATGTCCCGCTTGTTAAAGACGGAAGCGATTCACAAGATTTAAGTAGAACATTAGAAACCTTTATTTGCCGTGATGGATATTCGCTTTTTGAAGCAATGGACGTAATGTTTCCACCTATTATTAATGAAATCAAGTCCTATCCAACCAAGTTACAAGACCTATATACTTACCTCCGCGAGGCTTGGGGACATTATGCCCAAGGGCCTGCTGCGATTATCTCTCGGTATGGGGATGAAGCCGTTTTTAGTGTGGATGCATTAGGTTTACGGCCTTTATGGATGGTTGAAATTGAAAACTCTTACCTCTTCTCATCTGAACCAGGGGTAATTCCAGCCGAGGATTACGTCGGGGAACCTAAGCCACTTTCACCTGGAGAAAAAATCGGCCTAAAGTGGAATAATAATAGAATTGAAGTTTACGAGCATCATAAACTCCAAGAAGAAGTTTATCAACGTTTTTCCACCCGAATTGATTTTAACGGGGCACGTCGTCGCTTAGATATTTCTACCTTTGAAAAAACCGTTACGATTCGTTACCCAGAGAAAATTCATAATGGTCAGTACAAGGCCTTCGGATGGGAGCGTGATCATGTTCAACTGGTTGAGCAAATGGCTGAAAAAGGGATTGAACCCATCCGTTCCCTTGGTCATGATTCACCATTAGCTGCTTTAAATCCGGAACGTAGAAATATAGCAGATTTCATCAAAGAAAGCGTAGCTGTCGTGACAAACCCTGCAATTGACCGTGACCGAGAAGCAGAACATTTCTCCACCAGGACAGTCATTGGAAAACGACCAACATTATTTAATAACGAGGATGCCAGCGAAGTTATTGAATTGACTACTCCAGTATTGGTTGAAGGGAAACTAGGCTATGACTGCTACCTTGAAACAAGTCAACCAAGTGCGGATCAAATCATTCATTTCTATCAAGAGAAGAAACTAGTAAGCTATATCGAAACGATTTTCACAGAAAACGAGACGATACCAACAGCACTTGAGCGCGTTTCAGCTGAAGCCATTTCTGCTGTTGAAAGCGGCAAAGCGTTATTAATTTTAGATGATGCTAAAGCACATCGAGATGGACTATGGCTTGATCCTCATCTAGTTATTTCAACTATTGACCAAGCACTAACGAAAGCAGACTTAAGGAGAAATTGTTCACTCTTGCTTCGTTCCGCAGCGATTCGGTCTTTGCATGATATCATAACAGCCCTGGGCCTTGGGGCAGATGTTATCAGCCCTTACTATATGTTTTTAACCGTTAGTGGTGAATCTACTAAGCCTTTAATTAATCTTTATAGCGCTTTAACAAAAGGGCTTGAAAAAGTCATTTCAACGATTGGGATTCACGAGCTTCGTGGATACAGTCGTTTGTTCTCAGCCATCGGTTTAAACAAAGAACTAGCAAACTATCTTAATATCGTGAACTTCTTTGGCAACGAGAACTTGCAATTTAGTTTTAGTTTAATGAAAGAGGATGCCCTTGCCAGAGCGCAGGATTATCAAAGCGAGAAAGAGCGCATCGGAAAACCTTTCAGTCTTTTCCCACGGATATGGAAAGCAATTGGTGAAGTCGCATCGACTGGAGATTACAATGGTTACCGAGAAAAAATCTCAGAACAAGAAGAGAAAAATCCTACAACCATTAGGCACTTAACTGGATTAAAACAGACAGATTCTAGCGTCAGCTCTAATGATGTAGATATTAGTGTGGGCGAACACAGTTTACCTTTCATCATCTCATCAATGTCATTTGGTTCTCAAAACGAAATTGCATTCCGTGCCTACGCTGAAGGGGCAGATCGATTAAATATGGTCTCACTTAACGGCGAAGGCGGTGAAATTAAAGATATGCTCGGTAAATATCCGCGCACCCGCGGACAGCAAGTTGCTTCCGGTCGTTTTGGTGTAAATGCTGAGTTGTTAAACTCCTCCAACTTATTAGAAATTAAGATTGGGCAAGGAGCTAAGCCAGGCGAAGGCGGACATTTACCAGGTTCAAAAGTAACTGCTAAGATTGCAGAAGCTCGTAATGCAACAATTGGTTCTGATTTGATTTCCCCTTCAAATAACCATGATATCTATTCAATTGAGGATTTAGCGCAGATGATTCATGAACTCAAAACAGCAAACGACAAAGCGAAGGTCTCTGTTAAAGTTCCTGTAGTACCAAACATCGGGACTATCGCGGTTGGAATCGCCAAAGCTGGAGCGGATATTATTACACTAAGTGGCTTTGACGGCGGAACCGGTGCTGCTCGTATTCATGCTCTCCAGCATGTAGGTCTTCCTGTAGAGATTGGTGTTAAAGCAGCACATAACGCCCTGCTCGAAGCAGGGCTTCGTGATACAGTTGAAATTTGGGCTGACGGTGGTATTAAGAGCGCGTTAGACGCTTTTAAGGTTATGCTCCTTGGGGCGAACCGTATTGGGTTCGGAACACTTTCTATGCTGGCTATCGGCTGTACCACATGCCGAGGTTGTCATCTTGATACATGCCATGTGGGAATCGCAACGCAAATTGAGTCGGAAACACAAGCCAAGGAACACGGGCTTCGGCGTTTTGTTCCAAGACAATTCGATTTAGCAGTTCAAGGCATTATGAACTTATTTGGTGCTTTCGGGAACGAATTGAAAAGATTAGCAGCTTCCGTCGGAGTTAAAAACCTTCAAGATGTGGTTGGGCGATCAGATCTACTGGAACAAGTAAAAGGAAAAGACTTACTTGATTTAAGTAATTTATTAAAACCACTTGAAATCAGCCAGCTATTCTACCAAGAAGCTGCCGCTACTATAGAGGCTAAACAACTCCAAGTAGCAGCCGGAGCTGAATATCTTGATGCAGTGGATGAAGAACTACATCATTCTCGTCAATTCGAAGCGGTTACTGCCGGGCAAAGAGTTCTCGCCAGCCGCGTAAGTTGTCATCGAGTTCGGGGCCGCCTTGATGGTTCTTATAAACAACTATCACCAATCTCTTTACGATATAAAAAGTCGATACTCGGAAACGGGCTTGGCGCCTATAATACAGAAGGGATTACGATTGATGTCGATGGCGGCGGTCAAGACGGAGTCGGAAAAACTTCATTCGGAGGAAACATCCTCATCTTTAAAACGAAAGGAAAAGATGGTCAGTTTTATAATGGTTCCGTCGGAAAAGGGTTTGGCTACGGAGCTCAAAAGGGACTACTTGTTGCTCAAGGAAACGCAGATGCTCGTGCAGGGATTAGACTTTCTGGTGCGGATATGATCATTGGCGGCCTTGTAAAAGATCCTATACCTGCAAAAGAAGCTGGAAATATCGGCGCAAATGCAAATATTAAAGGATTTGCATTTGAATACATGACAAACGGACGCGGGCTTGTCCTTGGCGATCCGGGACCTTGGATTTGCGCAGGGATGACAGGGGGCGTTGTTTATCTTCGTCATCAACCGGAATTGGGTCTAACAGAGGAAGCACTGCAACGCAGAATCGCTAAAGGGGCAAAGGTTTCAATCGATCCACTGAATGCAATGGGAAAAAAAGACGTTCAAGAATTACTTAGTCGCTATATTGAGTTGTTGAATGCCCACGATCAAAAAGAGGAAGCTATCGAGCTCTCAAAGCTCCTTAAACAACCTGAGCAGGCATTTCTACAAGTAGTGCCAGTCAAAGAACAGGCTGATCCAGCTGTTTCCACTGAATAATAAACATAGAGAAAAAGTGGTCAATTTCGACCGCTTTTTCTTGCCTTTACAAAACATTTAAAAGCCTCCCTCTTCTTTCCACAAATTTCATATATATTTCCCTTGAACTTCCTTTCAATCCCATGTATAGTACAATGTTGTTTGGTTTAACAGACTCCGTATAAAGGTATCCTAAAAGGAATAGAAATGATATTAACTCTGTCTTTATATGGATAAAATAGAAAGGAAATTTATCTACATGAAACTAGGAGCCCGAATTTTAAAAACGGGAATTGCCATTATTTTAGCTTTATTTCTTGCTCAACTGATCGAACTCCCTTCCCCAGTTTTTGCTGGGATTGCGGCCATCTTCGCTTTGCAACCTACAATTTACCGATCTTATCTAACCGTAATCGAACAAATTCAAGGGAACATTATCGGAGCCGTCATTGCGGTTGTATTTGTTCTAATGTTTGGGAATGAGTTTTTTATCATCGGTCTTGCAGCGATTTTGCTGATAACCTTAAATCTCAAGTTCAACTTAGAAAATACGATCTCACTTTCACTTGTGACCTTGATCGCCATTATGGTGACACCTGGGGATGAATTCATAGAATTTGCTCTCCTTCGCTTTTCTACAGTAATGATTGGTGTATTTGCAGCATTTATAGTCAATCTTGTGTTCTTGCCTCCCAAATACGAAAGCAAGCTATACCAAAAGAACACAAGTATAACAGAGGAAATTTCAAAGTGGATTCGAATTAGCACTCGGAATGCAACGGAACATCAACTGCTAAAGGCTGATATAGAGAAACTGAGAGAAGAAATTCTAAAGCTAGAACACTTATATGTTATGTACAAAGAAGAGCGAGATTATTTTAAGAAAAATATCCTAGCAAAATCTCGGAAGCTTGTCGTTTATCGACAAATGAATACGACGACAAAGAAGGCTTTAGATACATTGAAGAGACTCCATCGTTACGAAAATGAAATTCTTCATATGCCTGAGTCTTTTCAAGAGGCCATTCAACAAGAACTCGATTGCCTAATCAATCACCATGAACAAGTACTGTTGAAATATATTGGAAAAATCAAACCTGAGGCCGCCATCATGGAAGGTCATGAATGCCTAAATCGAAAAGAACTATTTGAGTTGTTCCTCTCACAGCAAAAGGATTTTGTTGATGATAACAAACAAATTCTCTACCATATGATGCAGCTAGTCTCTATCATCATGGAGTACGGAGAACATGTTGAACATTTAGACACCTTAATTACGAGCTTCCACTCTTTTCATAAAGATGACCAACATCTAGAAGTTGAGACCAAGATAGAAGAATAAGCAAGTAAAAGTAAAAGAGTCTCATAAGAGGATGACTGGCATTACACACCAAATTTTAACAAAAAAGTATAAGAAAACAGCCTTATTGAAAAACAGCAGCCAATCTTTCGGCTGCTGTTTTTATCTTATCTATACCTTTTTAATCTTCAAGCTGCTGCACCTGGAATAATCGGTGATAGCCTCCTTCAAGACTCATTAACTCCTCATGATTTCCAACTTCTACGATCTCCCCATGTTCAATCAATACAATACGATCTGCATGTGTAATCGTTGATAGCCTGTGTGCCACGAGGAAAGTCGTCCGATCCTTAGCCAGTTTTTCGAGTGCTTCCTGAATTAAATGTTCACTTTCTAAATCAAGCGCTGAGGTCGCTTCATCCAGAATCAAGATTGGTGGATTTTTCAAAAAGACACGGGCAATTGCCACACGCTGCCGCTGTCCTCCGGAAAGTTTAACTCCCCTCTCTCCCACTTTCGTATCATAGCCTTCAGGTAGCGCCATAATGAAATCATGTGCATTTGCGGCCATAGCTGCTGCTATGACCTCCTCATCTGTCGCACTTGGATTTCCAAGGAGGATATTCGTTTTCACCGATTCACTAAATAAAATATTATCTTGAAGAACCATACCAATCTTATCGCGTAGGGACCGAACTTTAAAGTTTCGAATATCCTTACCGTCTAATAAGATTCTTCCCTCCGTCGTGTCATAAAACCTTGGGATCAAGCTGACAAATGAAGACTTTCCACCTCCACTCATTCCCACAAGAGCAATGGTCTCCCCTTTTTTCACTTCAAGATTGATATTTTTTAGGACGGACTCGCCTTTCTCTTCATAAGCAAAGTTCACATTTTCAAACTTTATTTCTCCGTGTACCTTTTCTAACTCAACGGCATTTGGAGTGTCCTGAATATCGTATTTCTCATCCATAAATTCAAAAACCCTATCCATTGATGCAATCGACTGAGTAAGAGTTGTAGAAGAATTCACTAATCTCCTTAGCGGATTATAGAGTTTATCAATATAAGCAATAAAAGCAACCATCGTTCCAATGGTGATATCCCCGTTAACTGCTTGAAAGCCAGCATACCCAATAACCAACAACGGAGCAATATCCGTAATTGTGTTTACCACAGCAAACGCTTTTGCATTCCAACGTGTATGGTCTAGCGCTTTTTCTAAGAAATTTCTGTTTTGCTTATCAAATTGCTTCTGCTCATGCTCCTCTAAGGCAAAGCTTTTCACCAATGATATTCCAGCAACACGCTCATGCAAATAACTCTGCACTTCTGCTAGTGCTTGAGAACGCACCCTTGTCAACTTCCGAAGATTCCCAAAAAAGTAGCGGATTGAAAAGGCATATAACGGAAATAGGACCAAAGAAACAAATGTTAGGCCTATATCCATAGTGAACATGATCGTTACAGCGATTATAATCGTTGCGACATCTAGCCATAAATTCATCAACCCTGTAATTACAAATGTCTTCGTTTGTTCAACATCATTGATGACCCTCGAAATAACCTCTCCTGCCCTAGTATTTGAGTAATACTTAAAGCTTAGTTTTTGAAGGTGTGTAAACAATCTATCGCGAATATCGTATAAAATCTTACTAGCCGTCCACTGTGCAAAATATTGGCGATAATATTCAATAGGTGGGCGCAAAACGACAAAAACGACAATCATGATACCCATAACTAAGAGTAATTGATCTGATTTTTCCGCACCAGTCATATCGTCGTTTTGCACGATATCGTCTAAAACAAATTTAATTAATAATGGAATCAAGAGGGGGATCGCAAATTTCAAGACCCCAATAATAATGGTTCCTATAATCTGCCACCGATATGGTTTTACAAATTGAAGATATCTGTTTATACTGCCCAAGGTGAAATTCCCCCTAAGTTAATACATGCTTTTCGTTAACAGGTAAAAAAACCTGCTGGGCTAACCAACAGGTTTCTACCACTCAACGTCTGTAAGTTAAATACCGTTCATACCAAATATCAATAAAATCGGGAGCAAACGGGCCCTTTCTTTGCCTAATCCAACGAATGAGCTTTTCAACATTAAACTTTAAAATTTTGTCTATTACTTCAGGATACTGCATCTCTTGACGATGTCGTTCATACTCATCTTCATCCAACAAATTAAACGTCATATCCGGAAATACTTTAATATCCAAATCGTAATCAATGTATTTTAGGGCTTCATCGTCAAAGATAAACGGAGAACTAAGATTGCAATAATAATAAACGCCATCTTCACGGATCATTCCGATTACATTGAACCAATGCTGAGAATGAAAATAACAAATAGCGGGCTCTCTAGTTATCCAAGTACGCCCGTCAGACTCCGTTACAATGGTGCGATCATTACCACCGATAACGAGGTTTTGCGTGCCCTTTAAAACCGTTGTCTCATCCCAAACTCTATGGATGTGACCATTATGCTTATAACTATGTATTTGGACTGATTCACCTTCGGTGGGTACGCCCATAACTTCTCCCCTACTTTCCTTTCTTGGAGATTTTGCAACCTAATTACATTTATTGTAACTAAAACCGACACAAGGCAACAAAACGATTCCTTTTTGTTACTATTATAACGGTTATACTTAAAATTTAAAACAAAAGAGCCACCGTTTTTGAATTAGGGGCTCCAATCATTGCTTATTTTCTCCTGACTGCTGTCTCCTTGTCAGGGAATCATGATCTTCATTTCTTGATAGGAGCGGATGACCTCTTCCGTTTGTTCTTCAAATGTCCTATGGATATCTTTTAGTTCTTCCTTCATCCGATCAATTTCTTCCCGTATCTCCACTAATTCTGTATTCTGTCTTAACGTGGCAAGCTGTTGTTCAATCTGTTGGCAGCGCTCAAGTTCAGACTGTAAATATAGGAGCTTATCCATTGTTTTCATTTGCATAGAAACTAATTCATTAAACTGATTCACTTTTCTGCCACCGCCTGTAATAAGTTTTTCTACTTTTATAATTCGTGGTAACAACTATGCTTCCTTTGACTAGTTCTGTTGATGAATAGGATTCTTTGTCGAAAGAGTTAATCATTAGTTTTTTTAATGTACATATATCAGCTTTATGTTGCTTTGTTTGGCTCTTTTTGTCTCGAAACGAACTTTGAATGGAATCATAGCTAACTTTGTGAAAACAACTTTTTTTGTAAACAGGAAAATGGTTTTTGTTTCAATTTCTGAAGTTAGAACGTAATTTTATGTAATTAAACGGGGATTTTCTGTTTTTTAAAACCATAGGATTTAAACTTTGAAAGGATCATGCTAACACTACTTCAATACAAAAAAACATCTCCCCCGAAGGAGAGATGTTATTCTGTAAATGGGCAATTATTGTTGTCCGAATTGTCCACCAGCGTTCTGAGATTTTTTAGCTTCAGCTTGCTGGTTTTGGCGGCGTACTTCTTGTGCATTCGTTTGGCTTTCTAGACCAAATTCAGTTGCATATTGGCCTTGGCCAGACTTTGCAGTTGCAGCTCCACCAGCGCGAGAAGCACGAGCGTTTTGCTCACGTACTTGTTGCGCGTTTGTTTCACTAGCGAACTCAGTACCGAATTGCCCAGCACCTGCAGCTCCACCTTGAGAAGCTTGAGCGTTTTGTTGTCTTACTTGCTGAATGTTTGTACCAGATTGAGTTTGGTTTTGTCTGTTTGCCATTGTTATCACCTCCACGACTATTAATGTAACCATCGGGTTAAGGTGATATCCAAAAAAACAAGAAGAAAAAAAAGAATATTTTTTAAAAAAGTGGGAGCCTATACCAGCAGTGAAATCCCGCCATCCACTATAATAGTTTGTCCACGAATCATATCAGATCGATCACCTAAAAGGAACATCACACTGTTGACAATGTCGTCCATTTCCACCATTCTACCGGCTGGAGTTTTCTCTCTGGCCTCAGCCAACATCTCTTCTCGATTTGGGAAGTGCGCTAAGGCATCTGTATCGACTGCCCCTCCAGAAACAGCATTTACAATAATGTTTTTCCGAGCTAATTCCACAGCCAAATAGCGAGTTAGCGCCTCTAAGGCAGCTTTCGACACGCCGACTGCCGTATAATTTTCTAGATAACGTATTGAACCAAGGGAACTGATACTGACAATTTTTCCTTCCCCATTTTTCTCCATCAATTTGGCTGCTTCTTGTGCACAGAACAATAGGGCCTTACTGTTAATATTCATTGTCCAATCCCAATGTTTTTCTTCCAGCTCCAACGCAGGCCGTTGAACACCCGAGGCCGCATTATTGACAAAAATGTCTAACCTCCCATATTCTTCATCTATCTTTTCAAACATCTGTTTAATTTTTTCAACGTCACCTACATTAGCTTTAATTACCAAAGCTTTACGTCCAAGTGCCTCAATTTCTTTCGCTGTTTCTAGGGCAGCATTTTTACTTCGAGCATAATTTATGACTAGGTCGTATCCTTCTTTCGCTAATTCAAGGGCAATTCTTTTTCCAATTCCCCGACTACTACCTGTTACAAGTGCAACTTTATTCTCCATTGTATTTCTTCCCTTCTTATCAATTTGGTTTTAATTTTATCGGTTCCGAGTATATAAGACAATCCTCGTACTCAAACTACTCATAGTTTCTCAACAGAAAGGAAGAGATGATATGTATGTAGGAAGGGATATGACTGAACTGACGATGATTTCTAAAACAGACTGGAAAGACAGTGAACTAGCCTTTTTTCATCATTCCATGCAACAAGTCGTACCTTATTTAAATGTCGAAGGCCAATCACTGCATAGACAAATTGTTGAAGAAATTGAAAGACGTGGCGGCTTAAAGCGAAATGAAGCGGATTATACACATGGAACGAAAATCCAATATGACTGACATTCCAAATTTCTAGAGGAGACTTTACCTTTTCTCCTCTAGAAATTGTTTTAGGATTTTTTGATGCGAAACTGGAAAAGCAAATTTTTCAATTTCCTCTATTGATATAAGCTTTAATGTAGATGTTTCTACTATTTCACCTGTTAAATGTCCTTTATATACATGAATATTCCAAATCAGGTGAGAAAAAACATGCTCAATTCGCCCAATCATTTGTTCTAAGGTAAGCTCAACAGGATACTGCTCTTGAATATAATCAACAAACTGCTCTTTTTCACTTCTATATTCTTTTGTCACTTCTACATTTGGAAACTCCCATAAGTTTGCTAATAACCCTGACTCAGGCCGCTTCCGAATTAAAATTCGGTTTTGGTCATCCTCTAAAACAGCCGCAACTAGTTCCACAGGTCTTTGTTTTTTCTTTTTCGTCTTTACTGGAAGATCGCTTTCAACACCGTTCATATAAGCCTGACAATGCTCTCTTACCGGACATAATAAACAGGAAGGAGACGTAGGAGTACAAATTAGCGCACCAAGTTCCATTAAAGCCTGATTAAAATAAGATGGATTTTCATGAGAGATGATTTCTCTAACCGCTGCCTCAAACTTCTTTCGACTAGCTGGTTTTGCGATATCATCCCATATGACTAAAATTCTCGATAAAACACGCATAACATTCCCATCAACCGCTGGTTCAGGTTTTCCATAAGCGATACTTAATATCGCCCCCGCAGTGTAAGGCCCCACCCCTTTTAATGAGGAAATCTCGTTTGGGGTATCAGGAACTTGTCCATCATATTTTTCATGTACCTCTTTTACAGCTGATTGGAGGTTACGTACTCTAGAATAATATCCCAGCCCTTCCCATGCTTTTAAAACATCATCTTCGTTTGCATTGGCTAATGCTTCTATTGTTGGAAATTCCTTTAGAAATCTAGTAAAATAAGGAATAACCGTATCTACTCTGGTTTGTTGGAGCATAATTTCTGAAACCCAAATTTTATAAGGGTCTTGATCTTTACGCCAGGGCAGGTCACGCATTTCACTTTCAAACCAGCCAATTAAATCTTCTTGAAAGGATCGTTTATCCAGGTCCTCTAAATTTTTCAAATCATTGTTACTCAATTTTTTGCCTCCGCTTTGTTAACATTCAGTTATTTTGGGAAAATACAATATGAATGTCCGGTTTCTTAACACCATAATACATTAAAAATAGGGGATACTAATTCGTAATCTTATTCCTGATTAGGAGGTTTTTTCCTTGGACACAGGAACACATATTGTCATGGGAGTGGCTATAGGTGGAATTGCAACTCTTGATCCAGTCATTTCAGAGAGTTCCGCAACAGCCACAAGTGTTCTTATTGCCACTATTATCGGCTCACAAATCCCTGACATTGATACTGTCCTGAAGTTAAAAAACAATGCTGTTTACATTCGAAATCACCGTGGAATCACCCATTCCATTCCTGCGATAATCCTTTGGCCGATGTTGATTGTCGGCGGAATTTATCTATTTAACCCTGAGATAAATTTGCTTCATTTATGGATGTGGACGCAACTCGCAGTCTTCCTCCATGTTTTTGTTGATATCTTTAATGCCTATGGTACACAAGCATTACGGCCTTTTTCAAAGAAATGGCTTGCTTTAGGCATTATTAATACCTTCGATCCGTTCATTTTTATCTTGCATGTTATCGCCATTGTTGCTTGGGTTTTTGGCGCTTCTCCAGGATATACGTTTTTAGGAATGTACGCGGTTATTTTTGCCTATTATATTCATCGGGTTCTATACAAACGAAAACTGATACAAATTGTACAGGAATTGATTCCTGATGCTACTGAAATTATCATTGCCCCGACGATGAAAAACAGCGAATGGCGTATTGCGGTCATGAACTCCCATCAATTTTTTGTTGGTCGGGCTAAAAGGCTAAATGTACAAATCCTTGATCAATTCAACCGTGTGCCTGTACCAGAAACTGCCGTTTTAAAAGCAGCTAAACAGGACTCTAATCTTTCTGCATTTCTTTCCTTTTCCCCTGTTTACCGTTGGGAACTGGATGACTACGAAGACCACTATGAGGTCCGTTTTATTGACCTTCGCTACCGAAGCAACGGTCACTATCCGTTTGTCGCAGTAGTCAAGCTAGATAAGGAGTTAAACATTCTTAGCTCCTATACCGGTTGGATCTATAGTGAGGAAAAGCTAAAAAAGAAATTGGAAATCATACCAAACTAGTGGCCCTTTTAACCTTTCCATTAGCCATTCACCCAGCTAAAAAAGCGATGCAGTGGTACGCATCGCTTTTTTAATGCAATTTTTTATTATTTTGCTCTAAATAATGTTTGTATTTAGGGTTCGTTGCAACAAAGTCATGCAATTTCCCCCCATAATGTTGGATCCATTGTCTGACTACTCTTTCCGTCATTTCACTGCCCAAATATTCTCTTCCAGCCTTTGCAGAAGTCGTTTCAAAATCATCCCACAATAGCTCTACCCAAGTAAGCGCTTGGTGGAAAGTAATCTCGTTATTTTTTTCTAACAATAAATGAGCGAGCTTTTCTTGAATGTCTTTCATATCATTTCTCCTTGCAAATTTATCCGTGTCTAAAGCCCTTCAAAGTGTGAATACTATTAAAGCGTGTCCTCTTACGGTCGCGTACAATCACCCTTCAAGGAGGATATATCATGCGAAATAAAGCAAAAAATTTCCCTAACATGAACCATAATCGTTTTGAAGGTGAGCCGCGTGCAAAAGCTGAGTATGCTTCAAGAAGGGCAGATGGCACAATCAACACCCATCCTCAAGAACGGATGAGAGCTTCATCGAATCGCGAAAGTGATACTCCAAATTTTTAATCTAAACTGTAGGCAAAATCAGGTTCATCCCTGGTTTTGCCTCTGTTTGCCTAACAAACTTATCGGCAACGCTTCTTCTTTTTCGGGGTGATTGAGTCTGTTTCCCCAAGCAAAGACTCCGTTCATATATTCTATTTTAAAATAACTACCTGGGTCTCCATCAATTTCATACACATCACCCGGCTTAAAATCATCTGGGTTAAGCAAATAGGCTTTGGCCATCGCCATTTTTCTCTCTAGGACAGCATATTCATTGACCATCCCTAACTGCTCTGCTTTTCTAGCTTTTTCGGTAAGAGTTGCAATTTCCTGTTTAAGCTCTTGAGCAGTTAATTGGCTATATCGTTTTTCTTGCATACCTTTTCACACTCCCTGATTTCACTTTCTTCATCATAACGAACTTAAAAAGATAAATAAAGTATTACTGCTCTGAAGGTCTTTACTCATCCTCAAAAAGCTCCACTAAGCACTTTTCAATCAAATCAAACGAAAAACCCTTGTTATACAAAGCCTGTTTCATTTTCTGTTTCTGTTCGTACCTTTCAAACTTTATATATTTTCTTTGTAATTTTTCAGCGTGATACTTTAGGGCAATCATTTCTTCACCTACCGCTTTTTCTGTGTCTAATTCTTCCATAACAATTTGAATAATGTTAAACGGGTAACCTTTCCTTACTAAAAGCTGTTCTGTCTTTTGTTTAAGGAACCGCGATGAATCTTTATGGTTCTTAGTAAAATTCTTCTGGGCAAGGTCGATTGCCTTATCGACTTGATGTTCAACAACAAACTCTTTAATTGATTCATCAATTACTGGTCCTTTTACTCCTTTTTCTTTAAGAGACATTTTTATCAATTTTGGTCCCTTATCTGTTGTATTCATTTGTGTCCGAACAAATGCTTTTGCAAACTCTAAATCATCTAAAAACCGATGCTTATATAAACGTTGTATAGCTTCTTGAATAATTGGCTCGGCAACTTCTTTCTTTTTTAACTGTTCTCTAACTTCTCCTTCAGATCTCATTCTGTGTGCTAAATATTGGATTGCCATATTATAAGCTTTACGAATATCATCTTGATAAAGCATCTCTGTAACCGATAAATCATCAAGCTCCATGCCTTTTTTTAATTGATATTTAATTAAAACATCCTCATCAACACTAAAAGCATATTCCTCGCCTCGACCAAAGTCTGCGAAGATGCTATAACGATCTTTATTATTTTTTTGTGCTTTTATCTTCGTGATTACTGGCATCATATTCACCTCACTCATTAATTTACCATACGTTAGAGGAATTTGAGGATTAGGGGAGTAAATTACAGAGAAGGAAAAGAAAAGGTGGGGGTTTATGTGAAGATTGTCATTGCCGGAGGAACAGGGTTAATTGGAGAAACCCTATCAAGTTTGTTGGTTGAGCGAGGACACGAAGTTTTCATTTTAACGAGAGACAAAAAGAAATACTCCTTAAATAGCGGACCCGTTCACTATATTTCTTGGCTGCATGATGGCGCCAAACCGGAAGAAAGGCTTGGGAGTGTGGATGTAATGATTAACCTTGCCGGCTCAACCATTAATACAAGGTGGTCATCAAAAGGAAAAGAAAAAATTGTAACAAGCCGCCTGTCTGCTGTTGATGAGTTACACCGGATTATCAACAAACTTCCACGTAAACCAAAAGTATTTGTAAACGCAAGTGCTATAGGATTTTATGGAACTTCAGAGAAAGAGGAATATACGGAAAGAACAGAACAACCTGGAAACGACTTTTTAGCTGATACAGTGGTAAAGTGGGAAACATCTGTTAAAAAAATTGAAAAGGAAGGAATCCGAACCGTTCTTTGTCGTTTCGGATTAGTGCTAGATGATCAGCAAGGTGCATTTCCTTTGATGTTACTTCCTTACCGTTTTTTTATCGGTGGGACAATTGGAAGTGGAAATCAATGGGTATCATGGATTCATGTGCAAGATGTTGTAAGAGCCATCTTATTTGTCATAGAAAACGAACTTGTAAAAGGACCAGTCAATTTTACAGCGCCGTCCCCAGTACCAATGAAGAAGTTCGGTAGGGCAATTTCTTATATATGGGAAAGACCTCACTGGCTTCCGGTTCCGTCATTTGTTTTAAAAGTTATACTTGGCGAAATGAGTTTACTTCTGCTTAAAGGACAATATGTATTTCCAGAGAAACTTCTGAAAAGTGGCTTTGTCTTTCATTATCCGGAACTAGAAATGGCATTAAAGGCAATCGCAAATCACTCAAATTCTGTTTAATCCTTCCACTTATGGAAATACTGAAGAACGAAAACAATCTGGAAGGATGATAACAATGGCAGATAAAAAAAGAAAAGAAAAACGCAGACATACACTATCAAGCATGCAAGAAGTCACTTATAGTCATGAGTTCAGAGCCGCTGACCGCGCAGCAGGTTTTGCCAATAAGAAACGAGATCAATAAGTAATCACAAAAATAATGTGTAATGGAAACTAAAATTACCACTTATAACCCGAAGAATATAGCGAATCATAAAAGTACGGAACGAAATATTCCGTGCTTTTATTTCGTTGTTTGAAAGGGGTCTATAATAATGGGACGTTCAAGAGGTCAAAGAAGTAGAGACAAAAATACAGCAAAGCTTCCTCAAGTTCCACAGAATATGAAGTCAGATGGGCTTGATGTAGAGTTTGATCGTGACCTTGCTGATCACGAAGATCTTGAGGCAATGGCACGTTCCAAAGCTGCTGATGCACGAGCTAAAAAGAAAATGCATTAAAAAAAAAAGAAATATCCCTACCCTATCACTAAAAAGCAGGATTTTATATCCTGCTTTTTTAGTAAGGGGTAGGGGGTTGTTTAATGTTTTGGGAACAAAGTTTGTGAATGTTTTCACTAACTTTGTTATCTTTACTATACGTTATTTCCCCAAATTAAACAATCGTTTTCACAAAAAATTCACACAAGCATCTTTTTGTTAATAACTTATCCACATAATTGTGAACAGTGTGGATAATATGTGTCAGTATCTCTAATACTAGTAAATACCTTTGTGGATATGTATCTGTGGATAACTAAATTGCCCAGTGGATAATGTTAGTAACTTTGTGGAAATCTACTTTTTCTCCACTTTATTTTCACAAAAACAGCTGTGGATAATTCACCAATCACTCCCGTTTTCTCCATTGAAAAAGCGAACTGGTCATAACCAGTCCGCTTTCTTATCTACGTAGTAACTTGCAACTTCACAAGATGTATATGTTATTCGCTATAAACTGCCGCGGTAAAATATTCCACTTGATGATCTTTTAACCTAAACGACGTAAGCCCTACCTCTCTTACATCCTTACGGCTCCGAAGCCGATCCAGTGTGAATAAGTTGTTCCATTTAAAAAGATAAGCAGAATGCCATAAGTTTATTGACACAATGTTGTACTTATAAAAGTGAAGCTGAATTACCATAATAACAAACTAAACTTCAAAAGTCAATAACTTTCTCTTTCTTTTTTGTTTGATGAACGTAAATGACGACCTTGTAATACATAATAAAGCCCAAGGCCGATTAAAATATAGACCGAACTATATAGGTAAAGCGTTCCTAAACTAACCTTCGCTGCCGCAAGCCCTACTATAAAAGAGCCTAAACCGATTCCGATATCATAAATCGATAAAAAGGTTGCCGTTGCAACTGGTCGCCGTTTCGGATCAGCGACTGTAATTGCAATGGTTTGATAACTAGGAAATAACGTCCCCCAACCTATGCCCGCAAACGCTGCTGCCACTAAGAATAAAAAGGCAGAATCTGCTATGCCTAAAATCAACATTCCAATAGCAAACAAGATAATGGAAGGGTAGATAATTGCATTCGCTCCGTAAACATCATACCACTTACCAGTGTATGGTCTAGAAATGAGAAGAACGACTGCATACACAACGAAAAAGTAACTTGCCACATTGGATGCACCAATTTCAACTGCATAAATTGAAACAAATGACAGAATAGCTGAATATACAATAGCGAAAAAGGCGCCTGTTATCGCAATCGGAATCGCATTTAATTCAAACATCTCTTTGAAGCTAAATGATCCTTTAACTGCATTTGTATTGGATGACTTTGCCGCTCTTTTTGGCGGAGTGATAAACAAGCCTGCAACTAAACCAATAAATGCGGCGATAACTCCCATTAAGAGCATTGTGGAAACTCCCCATTGCTGCATTGCCGTTAGTCCAAAGAAAGGGCCAACGACCATTGCTAAGTTAGAAGAAAGCACAAAATATCCCATTCCTTCCCCACGACGGGAATCAGGGATGATTGCTGCGACAATGGATCCAGTCGCTGTGGTTGCCATACCAAAGCCAATACCATGAATGAATCTTATTGTAAGCAATATGCCAATTGAGTCAGCAGCAAAATAAATCAATGTAACAACAGAAAAAAGAATTAAGGAACACAACAGAATTAATCTCGCCCCAATTTTTTCAATCCAACGCCCTGCAATAGGCCTTATAATTATTGCGGACAATAAAAAGACCGTTGTCACGAGTCCGGCCTGTGATTCTTTACCACCCATGTCATTCAGAACAAAAACAGGCATCGTGACTAATAGAAAGTAAAATGTCATAAATAAAAAGAAATTACTGATTGAAACACTTATAAAGTTTTTCGTCCAAAGTTTTGGTGCAGGTTCTTGCATTTAATTTCCCCCTAACTTGCTGTTCTCCAATTTAATTTCGGTAAGCCAATTTGTTATTACGGCTGTTAACTCCTCTTGGGTATTTTCTGGAATAGGCCCTAGTAATTTTTCATTCGCTTCCATTACTGCTTTTTCCCACTTTGGATATTCTTCCTGCGCTTTTTGAGTCAGTTGGATAAACTTTTTCCTTCTATCCTGACCTGTTTGTTGTTCAATATAACCTTGTTTGTACAGTCTTTGAATCGTTCGTGTCATAGGTGGCGCTTCTACAGCCAAGTACTGACAAAGTTCTTTTTGTGTTAAAGTACCGTTCTCTTTTAATACAAACAAAACAGCCCATTGAGCATTGTATAACCCAAAAGGTTCGAGTGCGTCATTTAAGTGTTTAGCCAATACTCTCGATAACTGATGAACCGAGTGGAATAATACATGACTGTTCGATAACATCTTGTGTATTCACCTTACCTACTTGCGGAATTTTAACAATAAAATCTACTATACCATAAAAATAGTTACTTAGGTAACTATTTATTTACCTAGGTAACTTCTTTAAATTTTAAAGTATTCGCTCTTAATAGTTCCTAAACGCTGAAGCAGATACCCCCCATGTTATTTAGTTGGCTTTAGAAGGAATGACTGCGCATAAACCTAATTCATGTTTTTATCGATCTGAAAAAAAAAACCTCAAACTGTTAAATTCTAACAAACAGTTCGAGGTTTTGTTCTCAGACAATTTCAAGCTGAATCGTTGCGAACAAACAGATTTGATTTCATTTCTCCTAATACTTGAAAGAAGCTTGCTTGTTTATTGTCATCACGAAGCGTATGTATGGTTGGCTCATCTGCTTTTACCAGTACATGAGACTCCTTCTGGGCTGAACTTGAACTTGTTAAAAGTACACCGTTCTTGTTCATGATTAGCCACTTTTGTTGTTGTTTTTCGTCTTGTTTGAGTAGGCCGGACGGAACACCAGAAAAAATAGCTTGCTGCCCGTTTCCCAGAACCACATGGATGAGATCCTCAATGACTGCACTCGTTGTTGGAAGCATCCCTGCACCAGGTCCTTGAAGGGTTATTCTTCCAACAATGTCTGCTTCAATTGAAACTGAGTTTTCCACACCTTCAATATGATAGAGAGGATGTGATTCTGAAACAAGCGTTGGTCGCACATATCCTTTAATTTCTCCTTGAGACTGCTCTATTGAGGCAATTAATTTAAACCGTAAGCCCAATTTTTCTGCTTCTTTAATTTGTTCAGGTGTGATTTCTGTTATTCCCTCGCGAGGGACATTACTCCAGTCCGGCTTTTCCCCAAAAGCAATTTCACTTAGAATCATTAATTTATAGAAAGCATCATAACCCTCAACATCATTTGTCGGATCCGCCTCTGCATATCCTTTTACTTGAGCAGCTTCTAATGCTTCTGAAAATGATACCTGATTAGCACGCATTTCGGTCAGAATATAATTGGAAGTACCGTTTAAAATCCCTTCCATCTTTATGATCTGATTAATATTTAATAATTGTTGAACCGTTTGAATGACTGGGACTCCACCTGCAACAGTTGCTTCGAATCCGACAGACACTTGATGCTCGTCTGCAAGCTTCTGTAAAGTTGTTCCGTGTAAGGCAAACATTTCTTTATTCGCCGTAATAATATGACAGCCTTTTTGAATCGCTTTTTCCAAATAGGAGAAGGCAGGGTTCTCTCCTACAATCGCTTCAACGACGACATCAAGCTCCTTCAGGTTCAGAATTTCTTCAAAATCTTCCGTTACAAGTATACCTTCGTTGATATCACGTTTTTTATGCTTATTTTTTACCAATACTGCTGCAACTTCTACACTTTTACCCAAAACTCCCTTTAGCTTCTCTTGGTGAGATTGAATCGTTTTATAAACTCCTTCCCCAACCGTTCCAAAGCCAAGAATCGCTACCTTGATTGTAGACACATTAACCACTTCCTTTTCCGTGTTGAAAAGAGGGGAAGATATTCTTCGCTATACAAAAGCGGGGCCCTCTTCATAAGAAGAGGACCCCATCCCCCCCTTATCTTTCAGGTATCCCTACCTGCTGGAATTAGCACCTTTTCAAGAAACTACCTTGAAGGTTGCCGGGCTTCATTGGGCCATTTCCCTCCGCCACTCTCGATAAGAGTATTTAAATTCTAAATATTCAACGTTTAATTAGGTTGATTCTATTACAGATAGAGGAAACTGTCAAACCGTTTTGACTATTTTTATAGCGCTTTGGCGACTTTTGTTTTTATTTGGTTTTGATAGAGATCATAATAAAACCCTTTCCGTTTCATCAGCTCGTGATGGGGCCCTTTTTCAATAATCCCGCCATCCTCAACAACAAGTATTTGATCTGCTTGCTGAATCGTATTTAATCGATGTGCAATGATAAAGGACGTTCTTCCTTCCATTAACAGCTCAAGCGCTTCTTGAATTTTCAATTCTGTAATCGTATCAATACTGCTTGTCGCTTCATCAAGGATTAAGATTGAGGGATTGGCCAGGATTGCACGAGCAATAGATAATAATTGCTTCTGTCCTTGAGAAACCCCGGAACCGTCTTGCTTTAGTTCGGTATCAAACCCTTGAGGCATCCGTTTGATGAACGAATATGCATTTGCCGCGATTGCAGCTTCTTCAACTTCTTGATCACTTGCATCAAGTCGACCATAGCGGATATTCTCTCTTATTGTCCCTTGAAAAAGAAACGAGTCCTGAAGAACAAAAGCCATTTGCTTCCTCAAGCTTGCTCTTGTAATGATTTGACTATCTTGGTTATCGAACAAAATAACACCGCTATTCGGTTCGTAAAATCGAGTAATTAAGTTTATGATTGTAGACTTCCCAGCACCAGTTGGTCCAACGAGAGCCACCTTTTCCCCAGGGGTTGCCTGAAAAGAGATATTCTGAACAATGTCCTCGCCTCGATCATAGGCGAAGTTAACATCGCGAAACTCTACCTTTCCCTTAAGGTCAGTAATATCTATTGCATCTATTTCATTTTCTGCTTCCTCACGGTCATCAATAATGTCAAAGACTCGTTCAGCACCAGCAACAGCGGACAGCAACGTATTAAATTGATTCGATAAATCATTCAATGGTCGTGTGAATTGCCTAGCGTATTCCGTAAAAATAACAATTGTTCCGATGGAAACCATTCCATTGAGAGCAAAAATACCACCAGCGGCTGCCACAAACGTAAAACTTAAGTTGTTCAGCATGTTCATTAATTTTGGAATAAAACCTGCATACACTTGCGCCCAGTACCCGGCTTTTTTTACTTTTTCACTCTTTTCAAGAAATTCTGCGATAACTTTTGGTTCCTGTGAGAACGACTTTATTATTTTCTGACCAGAGATGCTCTCCTCTATAAAACCATTCAATTCACCTAAATTCTTCTGTTGTTCTTTGTAAAGCCTACCCGTGCGAGTGGTAATCCATTTCATTCCAAGAAACATGATCGGGACAATTGTCATCGTTACCAGTGTGAGCAAAGGACTTAGCCATAACATAACCACCAGTGTTCCAACTAAAGTGAGCAAACTAGAGAACACTTGAATGACGGAGCTGTTTAATGTTGTACTGACGTTTTCAATATCATTCGTAATTCTACTCATCAGTTCCCCCGATTGGCGCTTATCAAAAAACTGAATGGGCAGTTTATGAAGTTTTGTGAACAATTGCGTTCTTATCGTAAAAACAGTCTCTTGAGCGATTCCAATCATCCAATAGTTTTGCAACCACAAGGATATGGAGTGAAAAAAATAAACAGCAGCGAGTCCGACTAAAACAAGTGCTAGCCCATCAGTGGTCGCCGTAGCAAGATAAGTGTCAATAGTCCGTCCTATCATAAACGGTCCTAACAATCCTAGAGCGGAGCTCATAACAACCATTAATAGAACCCATGTTAAAAATACTTTATACTCTGACAGGTATCTCCATATTCTTCTAATCGTTTTTATGAAACTCCCTCTATCTACCTCTTTACCTGTATGAGTCTTTTGTTTCACTTACCTCACCTCTCAATCATTCACAATCAAACTCTGCTGCGAACGATATATATCCTGATATAACTTTGATTTGTCCATCAGATAATGGTGATCGCCCGCCGCAATCATTTTTCCATCTTCTAAAATCAGAATCTGGTCAGCTTCCTTCGCTGTGCTAATCTTTTGAGTAATAATCAATGTTGTACATTGATATTGTTTTAGCGCATCTAATAATTTGGCTTCCGTTTTCAAATCTAATGCACTTGTACTATCATCAAGCAACAATATTCGCGGCTTTTTAATTAATGCTCGCGCAATCGATAATCTCTGTTTCTGACCGCCTGATAAATTGACGCCTTTTTGACCAATCATCGTATCGTATTGTTCGGGAAGTTTTGTTATTGTTTTATGGATTTGGGCATCTTCTGTCGCTTGAATCATTTCTTCTAAACTTGCATCCTCTTTTCCCCATGCAAGATTGTCTTTAATGCTCCCTGTAAAAAGCAAAGCTTCTTGAGGAACATAGCCGATTTGTTTCCGCAAATGGTCAAACTCAAGGGTGCGAACATCAACGCCATCTATTTTTACGGTCCCTTCGGTCGTATCATATAGCCTTGGAATCAATTGAAACAAGGAGGATTTACCAGAACCCGTCGCTCCTAAAACAGCAACAGTTTCTCCTGATTCTATTCGAAAATGAATATCTGATAACACATCCGCCTTTGTATCTGGGTAACGAAAAGAAACATGCTCAAACTCAATTCTTCCTCCCTGTTGGTTAACCATTTCGAGTTTATTTAAACCACCATATAAATCCGCCTCCGAATCAAGAACTTCCTCAATCCTCCCTGTTGAAGCAATCGCTCGTGAGTACACCATAATAATCCAAGAAAACATTGAAAAGGCCGTCGTGATTCTTGCTGTGTAGTTTACAACTGCAACGACTTCACCCACGCTAACAGTTCCATTATTGATATCGAGATTTCCGAACCAAAGAACAACCAGAACAGTGATGTTTAAAAAGAACAGTAGCACAGGGATAGCTGTCTCCGTTATTCTTAACGCAAACACCGTTCTGTCCATCAGTTCTTGATTCGATCTTTTAAATCTTTGGGACTCATGACTTCCTCTAGAAAAAGCACGAATCAATCTGATTCCCGAAAGATTTTCACGCATCACACTGTTTACCTGATCAAGCTTTCCTTGAACCAGTTTAAATAATTTAGTTGAGCGTCGCATAATCCAAAATAAGAATACGAACAACGGCGGAATCACTAAAACGAATCCAAGTGCGAGCTTAAAATTCACACTCAGAGCCATAACGATTCCACCAATCACTAGCAACGGGGCCCGCAAAGCAATCCGCAAACTCATAAACAAGGTCATCTGAAGTTGATTCACATCATTTGTCATCCTTGTAATCAAGGATGAGGTGGGAAATTTATTAAAATTCGCGAATGAAAATGACTGAACCTTTTCATATAAATTCTTTCGCAAATCGTAACCAAAGTTTTGGCTCGCGTAAGCTGCGAAAAAAGAGTTTGTTATCCCCGCAATAAAAGCTAACAGGGAAATCCCCAACATAATTCCGCCATATTTTATAACCGTATGTAGATCATTCGCAGCGATTCCTTGATCAATAATCTGAGCCATTAACAGAGGCTGCCACAGCTCAACCGCTAACTCGATTAACATTAAAACAATTGCAATCGCCATCGGGAGTCGGTAAGGTTTTAATAGGGATAATACTTTTTTCATCTAAGTTCCTCCCGCTTTGCTTTTTATAGAAATTACTCCGGTTCCTTCGTTTAACGAAGGATTCTATAGACTGTATTATACTATCTTCATTAGGAAAAATTAGCATTTATCAGAAAATAATAAAGTGATGTAGGAAAAGATTACTTTGGTGTTTGATGAATCTAACTTCTAGTTTAGACAGAAGTTGTGGGATTCCTTATGGTTTTGTCTATGAAGCTATTGTTGGTGGACTGTTTTTACGGGGCTCTCCTTTTTCTGTCTCACAACCCTTTGTTATTAGCAGTTTCTTCGAGGTACAGGCTGCCCCCAAAAAATCTTCAAGTAAAAAGCAGTCTAATTCATTTCAAGATTAGACTGCTTTTTATGGTTGTACCATTGCACTAGCCGACTAACTACTATTTCAACGAAGAAATCATATCCGCACAAATAGCGGCATGCAATTCCCGATTCTCTAATAAGTTTTTCTGAAACTGTGGAATCGCTTCTTTAAATGCTGCTTCAAACTCTGGTGTTCCTTTAGCTGGCAATGAGCCAAATAACTCATCTGCTAGCTTTTGAGCTTCTGGTGCGCGGGGACCCCATTTGCCCACTTCCTCTCCATTTTTATCCACAAGGACAATAATCGGAATCGAACGTGATTTTCCATTAGTTAAATAGCGATCCATCAATTCTAAGTTTTCATCACGAATGAAGTAGCGAACCTCAATTAAGGCCTCATTGGCGATTCTCATAAATATGGGGAGATTCACCATCGCATCTCCACACCAGTCTGCTGTCAAAACCAGCGCTCGTAATTCCCTTGAGTGCAGCTGGTGAAGAAATTCCTTATCCATGTCTTCAAGTTGAAATTTGTTGTATACTCCTAACATTTCTTCTCTGTTTTTTGTCATACTCGAGATATATTCTTGTTGTGTCATCCCCTGCACAAACCATTCTGTTAATGTTTTCACTATTAACCAACCCCACTTTCGCTAAATAACAGAAGGCACCCCCAAAAGGTGCCTCCCTTTTCCATCTTATTTTACCACCAGTGTTTGTTTAATTTCCTGAATCTGCTCAATATGACGTTTCTCATGAGCAGCTATAAACTCGAGTGTTTGTTTTACACTTGTTTTACCAAACACTGGGTGGTTAAGCGCCTTTTCTGAAAGAGTGGCAGGATCTTTCTTATCGATCAACGCAATAACTTTTTCACGAGATTGAGTTAATCGAACCACGATTTCTTCCCTTGTTTTAAATCCTGAAGGCGGATCAATAGGTGATTTTGCTTTATGCGAACGGTCCGTTACATAAGCTAAATTTCTTTCCTTTACCTCTTCATTTGGACCTTGAAGGGCGGCATCCATAAGTGAGAGGAAATAAGACTCGATTTGTTGCAAATGAAGTAATACTTGAGCAATGCTCCAACTCTCAGCGGAAGGCGCTTTGTTTAATTCCTCATCAGAAAGACCTTTTACACTTTGTAAAACTTCGTCTCTAACAGCCTGTATTTGTTCTAATACCATTTGTTTCACTCTCCTCGTTTATGAATTATTAACTAAATGGTCTTTCAATTGGTCACGAAGGGCACGTTTTAGGAATTTCCCGACAGACGTTTTTGGGATTTCTTCCATAAAAATTATGTCATCTGGCAGCCACCATTTAGCAAATTGAGGCGCAATAAAATCGAGCAATTCTTGCTTATTTACTTTTCCTTTAAATGGTTCTTTCAGTACAACACATGCAAGCGGTCGCTCTTGCCATTGTGGGTGAGGCACAGAGATCACACTCGCCTCAAATACGGCCTCATGTGCCATTAAGGCATTTTCAAGGTCAACCGATGAAATCCACTCGCCACCACTCTTAATTAAATCCTTTGTCCGGTCAACTAGTTTAATTACACCTTCTTCATCTACAGTTGCCACATCACCTGTATACAACCAGCCATCACGGAACGCATCTTTTGTCCGCTCATCACGGTAATATTCGTCAGCAATCCATGGTCCCCGAATAAGGAGTTCGCCCATTTCTTGACCATTCCATTCCACTTCGCCATCACCGCTTACAACTTTCATTTCAAGACCTGGTACGAGCAACCCTTGCTTAGATCGGATATCTAGCTTTTCTTCCAAGTCGAGATTCTCTTGATAACTCTTTAATCTTGAAACTGTAACGAGAGGTGTCGTTTCAGTCATCCCGTATGCGTGTAGGAATGGGATGTTGTATTTACTTTCAAAAGTTTTAATCATTCCTCGTGGAGCAGCTGATCCACCGCAAAGGATGACACGTAAGGAAGAAGTATCATAATTTCCAGTTTCGAGCTCTTTCAGAACACCTAACCAAATCGTAGGTACACCAGCAGTCAGTGTAACTTGTTCTTGTTCAATTAGTTCGACTAATAATTTTGGTGTGAACTGCGGCCCAGGCATTACTTGGGTCGAGCCAAACCAAGTAGCTGCAAAGGGAAGTCCCCATGCATTCACATGGAACATCGGTACAACAGCTAAACAAACATCACTCTCAGACAACCCAATCGTGTCTGCCAAACCTGCCGCATAACTATGAAGAACAATCCCGCGATGAGAATAAAGCACCCCCTTTGGGTTCCCTGTCGTTGCAGAGGTATAGCACATCCCCGCAGGCGCATTTTCATCAATATCTTTGACAAACTCAAAGCCAGGGTCACCTTCTTTAAGCAGTTCTTCATAAGAATAGACTGGCGCCAAAGAAGTTTCGGGAAGAACGTCCTTATCCGTCATAATGACATACGCTTTAACACAGTTAAATTGATCACTGACTTTTTCAATTAGTGGCAGCAAGTCCTCATCAATCAGCAACACTTTATCTTCAGCGTTATTGACTATATAGGTGATATGCTCTGCTGATAAACGGATATTGATTGTGTGCAGCACAGCTCCCATCCCTGGGGCCGCAAAGTAACCCTCTAAATGACGATGATGGTTCCAAGCAAATGTCCCAACTTTATCGCCTTGTTTGACTCCTAATTTTTCTAGCGCGCTCGCGAGTCTTCTTGTGCGCTCTCCAATTTCCTTATAAGTAAGCCGGTGAATTCCAGATAAAGTTCTGGAAATGACCATCTTTTTCGGAAAAAACTTCTCTGCTCTTTCTAGTAAAGAACCGACTGTTAAAGGTACGTTCATCATTGGCATCCTAACCCCTTTCCATTTTTATTCTCAAAATAAATCTCCTCTAGAATTTTGATAAACTAAAAATCCTAAAGTTGAATTTGAATAAAGTTATCTTTATAAATGAAAGGCTACTTTTACAAAGTGATTGTTGAAAAAAGTGAGCATACTACTAGATTACAAGTCTTTTAAAACAGACTGAGTATGTTCTCCCTTTTCAGGTGGACGTGCCTGTTGATTTACTTGTTTATCTCCATGCATTCTTACTTGTCTAACTCCATCTAGCGACTCATAAATTACTTCGCGCTCCCGGAAATATGGGAAGGTTGCGAGCTCCCCAGTTTCCAGTACAGGAGCTAAACAACAATCTACTCGCTGACCGAACTCCGTCCACTCTGCTAATGTTTTACTTTTAAACAATGACTGAAGTTCCTCATAGACTGGATTTCCTGCTTCTGCTTTTGAAAAATGAGCAGTAATCCAGTCTGTTCGACCAACAGCGTGACAGAATTGTTCCCAAAATTTCGGCTCAAGAGCCCCCATACTCATGAATCTCTTATCCTTCGTTTCATATAATCCGTAGGCAACAATGCTTCCATTTAAGACATTGACTCCATATGGGTATCCTGTTTCCTTTTCAATTAACACGTGGTTGGTCATCAACGAAATCATTGCATCTGTTAGAGATATACAATGGTAACTTCCTTTCCCCGTTTTCAATCGGGAGACAAGTCCTGCTAAAATTCGTTCGGATGCCGCCATCCCACCAATGAAATCAGCAAATGTATTCGTCGGGTGCACTGGCCTTCCTTCTCGACCTTTTAATTGAGCAAGAATTCCACTTAAAGCCAAATAGTTAAGGTCATGACTCCCTAGCTCCGCCATTGCTCCTTCTTTCCCATAACCAGTGATTGAAACATAAACAATTTTAGGATTGACCTTGCTGACTTCTTCATAACTTAGGCCCAACTTTGCCATTACATTTGGTCGAAAGCTTTCGATGACGGCATCAGCTTGAGCAATTAGCTTTAGGGCGATAGCCCGGTCCTCTTCCGCTTTCAAATTCAAAGCAACGCTTTTTTTTCCACGATTTTGTGCTCGAAAAACGGCACCTGTTTCTTCACCTTCTGGAACACCTGTGTTTCTAGCAGGATCTCCACTGGGAGGTTCAATTTTGATAATATCTGCTCCCAAATCTACAAGTCTAAGCGTCGCAAAAGGCCCTGGAAGATAGTTTGTAAAATCTATGACTCGTATTCCATCTAACATAAATCCCCCTCACATTCATATGCCCATTGCCTGAAAGGTTTGCCTACTTTTCTAGTTATTCTGCTCTGTTAGAGCGCCTACTTAAGCACAGCACATTAGCTGTGTTTGTTCCCCGTGAACAGCTCTTCTAGTTGTTTGCGTAAAACAAACTTTTGAATTTTTCCACTTGCATTCCTCGGCAATTGGTCCACAAATATATACTTTCGAGGACGTTTATAGTTTGCAAGTTTATCGCTCTGTTTGCATAATGCATCAAGCTCTGACTCAGTTAATGCCGGATCTTTCTTGACCACAAATGCGGTGACAACTTCCCCCCAGCGTTCATCTGGTTGACCTATAATGGCAACATCTAAGACTCCTTTATGTTCATAAAGAATATCTTCAACTTCACGTGGATAAATATTTTCGCCACCAGAAATAATCATATCGTCAACACGGTCCTTGACCCACAAATACCCGTCTTCATCAAGATAACCAATATCTCCAGAGTGGTACCAACCCTTATATAGAGCTTTTTCAGTAGCTTCTGGACGATTATAATAACCTGTCATCATGCACGGACCTTGAACAATGATTTCCCCGTTCTCACCTACTGGCATTTTTTCTTCCGGGTCGGATGGGCCATCTTCGCGAGCCCGAACAACTCGAATTTCATGATTTAAACAGGCTTGCCCAGCTGACCCCGCTTTAGTTAATTGATCTTCTTCTGATAAAAACGAAATTGCCGGTCCCATCTCTGTCATCCCGTAGGCTTGAACAAGTTTGATTCCAAGTTTCTCTTGGCAGGCACGTACAAGGGCGGGGGCCATTGGCGCGGCTCCATATAATCCAAGTTGTAGACTATCAATCTTATATTGAGATAAATCTTCTTGTAGAAGCATATTCCACATCGTTGGTGCAGCAAAAAATTTGGTGATTTTTTCTGTTTCAATAAGTTGTAACACTCTCTGTGGCTGAAATTGGTGGAGGATGACATTCTTTGCCCCGATATGAACACGCGGGAGTATGGCACAATGAAGCTCAGCACAATGAAACATTGGTGCCGTGACAAGACCTACATCTTGAGGATTTAACTTTTTTGCATGCATGACAATTAGGCTTTGTTCTGCCATATCGCGATGTAAATGCATCACACCTTTTGGACGTCCAGTTGTCCCGCTTGTATACATAATGGCATAAAGGTCTGTTTCCGAGACTTCCATGTTAATAGGTGCATCTGCTGCTTGTTGCACCTTTTCATGGTAGCCAGCAGCATATGCTGGTGGCGCGTCATCAATAAACCAAAATGCAGTCTGTGGAAAGCGGTTTTCAATTAAAGTAATCGCCGATTCAAGATCTTTCTCAAAGATGACAACCTTCGGCATTGCGTCCTTTAAAATGTAGGCAACTTCTTCGGCCATTAACCGGAAGTTAATTGGATTAAAAACAGCACCGATTTTTGCACAAGCAAAAAAAGTTGTTGCGAGTTCTTCCGTATTATAAAGATACGTTGAAACCCGGTCCCCCTTTTTTACACCTTCTTTTAAAAGCGCGTTCGCAAGCTTATTTACCTCGATACTCCATTCCTGATAGGTCATCCGGAGGTTTTTCCTCGGTTCATAAAGTGCCTCTTTGTGTGGATACTTTTGAACGGTTAAATCGAACATTTTGCCAACAGTGGTCATCTTTTACCCCCTATACTCGGTTGAATTTATCCACTTTAGAAATTAAATACGCTCAATAATGGTTGCGTTTGCCATTCCATGGCCTTCACACATGGTTTGTAAACCGTAGCGACCACCGCTTCTTTCTAGTTCACTCATCATCGTACACATTAGCCGTGCCCCACTCGCACCCAGAGGATGTCCTAGCGCAATCGCTCCACCGTTTGGATTTAATTTTTCAGGGTTGGCACCAATCTCTTTTAACCAAGCAAGCGGAACAGAGGCAAAAGCTTCATTTACTTCAAACACATCGATGTCATCGACAGTAAGACCAGCCTTTTCAAGCACTTTTTTTGTTGCCGGAATTGGGCCTGTTAACATCATTGTAGGGTCCGATCCAACCACAACTCTTGTTAACACGCGAAAACGCGGCTTTAATCCAAGTTCCTCTGCTTTTTCTCGCGACATTAATAATAACGCCCCAGCGCCATCACTAATTTGGCTAGAATTCCCGGCATGAATGACACCATCTTCTTTGAAAACGGTTTTTAAATTCGCAAGAACCTCAACAGTGGTGCCTTCTCTTGGACCAGAGTCATCCTTAATAACGACCTTTTCTCCATTTTCAAGCGTAACCTCTAATGGCATAATTTCTTTTTCAAAAAAGCCTTCAGCTTGGGCTTTCAATGCACGGCGATGACTCTCAGTTGAAAACTCATCCAGTTCTTCTCGAGTAAATCCATACGCCTCTGCAATCCGTTCTGCTGACAAGCCTTGATGAATCATTTCGTAACTCTCGCGTAACTGCGGGCTAAATGGGTCTGCGTTTCCATAGTTCGATCCCATCGGAACACGGGACATACTTTCTACCCCACCGGCAATCACGATATCCATATCTCCAGACAAAATTGCTTGGGCAGCAAAATGAACAGCTTGTTGACTAGAGCCACATTGGCGATCGACCGTAGTTCCCGGAACTTCAATTGGGAAACCAGCTGTTAACGCTGCAACTCTGGCAATATCTCCAGCTTGTTCTCCAGCCTGTGATACACATCCTAGGATTACGTCGTCAACAAGTCCTGCCTCAATACCTGTCCGCCGAACAAGTTCTTTCAAAACTTCCGCAGCTAACACGTCTGGACGAATATCCCTTAAAAGTCCATTTCTTCTACCTACAGGTGTTCGAACCGCCTCAACAATTACCACTTCTCTCAAATGATTTCCTCCTTTAAATTGGGAACAAGCAGTGCCCTCGTTTTATTTATAGCCCTAAATTTTTTGCAATAATGGTTTTCATAATTTCATTCGTACCGGCATAAATACTTGACACTTGAATATCTCTGAACCTTCTCGCAATCTCATATTCTTCCATATATCCATATCCTCCGTGGAGCTGCATACACTCGGTGGCAATTCTTTTTGCCACTTCAGTGAACTTCCATTTTGCCATCGATACTTTCGTCACAACATTTTTACCTTCAATGTGTTCAGCAATCAATTGGTCTAGGAACGTACGTCCCATTTCAATATCAGTAGCCATATCCACAAGCATGAATTGCGTGTTTTGGAATTTCCCAATTGGTTTCCCGAACGCTTGACGGACTTTTACATACTCTAGTGTTTGCTCGAACATGACTTCTGAGGCAACCTGCCCTGCAATCGCAACTAGCAGTCTTTCTTGTTGCAACTTTTCCATTAAATAAAGAAACCCTTTCCCTTCATCCCCAATTAAGTTCTCTTTCGGCACACGGCAATCTTCAAAAATTAGTTCAGCCGTATCCTGTGAATGCAACCCTACTTTGTTTAATTTTCTTCCACGCGAAAACCCAGGTGTTCCTCTTTCGACAACTAACAAACTTACCCCTTTATGTTGCGGTACTGCCTTCGGATCAGTTTTACATGCAACTAAAACAAAGTCTGATTGGATTCCATTTGTAATAAATGTCTTTTGTCCGTTTAAAATATAATGGTCCCCATCAAGAATAGCTGTTGTTTGAATACCCGCTAAATCTGAACCTGTGCCGGGTTCCGTCATCGCAATGGCCGAGATGATTTCACCAGTCACAAACTTTGGCAACCAGCGTTGTTTTTGCTCTTCTGTTCCATAGGAATTAATATAAGGAGCCACGATGTCACTATGTAATCCAATCCCGATTAGGCCCGAACCAACACGCTCAAGTTCTTCATTAATAACAACCGAATAACCCCAATCGACTCCACTTCCACCATATTTCTCGTCGAGATCTGGACATAGAAAACCTTGCTCCCCCATTTTTGTCCAAAATTCTCTCGGGATCATTCGGTCTTCTTCCCATTTTTCATAGTTTGGATAAGCTTCTTTTTCAAGAAATTTCCGCAACGACTTTCTAAACATTTCATGGTCATCTGTTAAGTATGGATGTCTCATTAGCCTCTTCTCCTTTATGCAATCGCTTACAATTTTCGACTTATTTTTCTTTGTTGGTCAAACATAGACTGTACTACTATTCTATTGAGACAAAGACTGAAGATTACAAATAATAAAATCAGACTAGTTTTTCTGCTCACTCACGCTGTATAGCATTTACTTGGGCTGCATCCGGATGCCTCCATCTAATCGGATTGTTTCACCATTTAGCATTGGGTTTTCAATAATACTATTTACTAACTGAGCATATTCTTCTGGGTGACCTAGTCTAGGAGGGAATGGAATCATTTTTCCAAGTGCGGTTCTTGCCTCTTCAGGAAGAGTGTCAAACATTGGGGTATGGAATAATCCCGGAGCAATGGTCATCACACGGATGCCATGTTGAGCTAACTCGCGAGCAATTGGTAACGTCATACTTACAATGCCACCCTTAGAAGCACTATAAGCCGCTTGACCAATTTGCCCTTCAAAAGCGGCAACAGAGGCTGTGTTGATTATCACCCCTTTTTCACCATTAGCTGAGGCCTCATTGTTCTTCATTTCCTCAGCAGCAAGACGGATTACATTAAACGTACCTATCAGATTAATTTGAATGACCTTTGAAAACAGGTCTAAATCATGAACTCCTTTTTTGCTAACCACTTTGCTGGCAACACCAATGCCTGCGCAATTGACGACAGTATTGAGACCACCGAGTGATCTAACCGCTTGCCCAATGGCGTTCTTCACTGTTTCTTCATTCGTTACATCAGTTAGAACGAAGGAAACACTGTCCCCAAGCTCTTCCGTTAGTGCTTTCCCCCGTTCGATTGCCAAATCTAAAATAACAGCCTTTCCGCCATTTTTTACAATGTTTCGTACCGTCGCTTCTCCCAAGCCTGAAGCCCCACCGGTCACAATTGCTTTCACTGCACTAGAGTTCAATTCTATCCCTCCTTGTGTAACTTTTGTTCTACTATATTTATCCTAACGAATGTACATGTATCTCGCAATATAAATGACAGAAAATTCACGCGACATTTTTCGCAGACCTTCTTCTAAGCTGGATTTCCTCTAATGCACCGGAACCAAATAAAACTCCAATTATAATAAAGATTAACCCATATAAATGAAAACTCGTAACCTTTTCACCAAGGAATAAAGCAGCTCCTAATAGTGAAAAGAAAGTATTCAGATTCAAGAAGATGGACGTCTCAGCTGGCCCTACCTTTCCAACAGCATGATTGTAAACCATATGACCTAATGCGGTTGCAAACACCGCAGATCCTAATAGAATAAGCCATTGAACAAGCGTTGCATTCATAAGACCATTGATAATTCCTTCTGGCTCTAACACCGATCCAACCATAATCAAAACAACCGAACCGAAAATTAGCATATAGCCCGTTAATAGGCGAGGATCCATCGTTTTAGCAGCCTTTGAGATTAAAATAAAACTAGCTGCTTGTGCCAAAATAGATAAAAAAACATAAAGATCGCCAAGCGAAATACCGCTCAGCCCTTCTCCACCACCAAGAACGATAAAAGCTATCCCAATTCCACCAGAAATAAAGCCAATGCTCCGTACCATTGTTAAACGAGTACCAATAAATAGAATTGCCATCAAGGCCGTAAGCAAAGGTCCCATACCTAGTATTAGTCCTCCGTTTACTGCCGAGGTATTTGAAAGTCCCAAACCCAAGAATAAATGATGTGCTGTGACATTTAATAGTCCGCCAAAGACAATGTAAACATACTCTTTCTTATTTGGCTTCCTTAATTTTTTCATTACCCCTAAAGCAATAAAAACAACGATCCCTGCCATAAAAACACGAACCGCCTGAATGAGAATCGTTGGAAACGATTCAACTAATATTTTTATAGCGGAAACATTTAGCCCCCAGATGATCATAACTCCCAACAGAGTTAAATAGATTGATAAATTCCTCAAGGTATACCCTTCTTTCTCGTTTTTCGACCCTATCATTCTAGCACAAGATATCCAAATATCGGTAAATCAATTGCAACACATAACAAAATCGGAGCCACTCTGTTCTGAAGCGCTGATGCCAGTCGCAGATAGACTATGAAATATCTGATGCTAGTCACTACTTGATTTTAACAATAAAGAAACCCGCCAAATAGGCGAGCCTTAAAGAAGTCTAATTTCACTAAATTATTTAACTAAAAGAGAAGGAGCACCTCTTCTCTACTCTAATGACTATTTTATGAGTAGTGCTTAATCATTTATTCCATTAAAGCCTTTATTAAATCCTTTCTTGTAGGAGTAGCAGCCACTCGGTCTACTTTAAACCCCATATCTTGCAGTGTTGCCGCTGTTTTTTTACCGAGACAAGCAATTTCCGCGGTTTCAAAAAGCTCCTTGCTGATGATTCCTTCCGAAACGCCTTCTTTCAAGACCACTTGAACGGATTCAGCAGACGGAAATAGTAGAGTATTCACTCCTGCCTCTTCTAACATTCTATTTGCGATTGGCAAAAAGCTTTTATCCACTTCTTTTACGCTCGTTAGATAAAAATCTACTCCATCACCTGGTTTCTGGGAGTTATCCCCTACAACCAATATAGATTCCTCAAAGTTAGCCTCTTCCTCAACAAGCTGTGCAAGCAAACCTTTTTCGTTTAGAGCCTTAATCGATTTTGTCGATTTCCCATAAAGGGTTGCCGATAAACTACGCACATCGATTCTTTCGCGTATCAAATCCTCAAAAAAATCTGTGACACTCTCAGGAGAGGTAAATAAAACTTGCTTATAAGCAGACAGTTTTCGGAGAATGTCTCGATTAACAGGTGCTTTTGTTCGTTTCCATCTTGGGAACTCAATGACATCAGCGCCTTGATTGATTAATTCCTTAGCCAAGCCACTTTCCTTCGTGCCAGTTCTTGCAAGGAGGATCTGCCGGCCGAATAACGGCTTTTGTTCAAACCAATTTAACTTTTCACGAAGAGAAACAATCTTCCCCACCAACGTAATTGCAGGGTTTGCAAAATTAGCTGTTTTTGCTTTATCAGCAATATTCTCGAGGGTTCCTTCTAATGTTTCCTGACGCCCAAAGGTACCCCACCGAATTAGGATAACTGGAGTATCAGTCGGTTTTCCATGCTTTATGAGATTTTCTGCAATATATGGTAGGTTGGAAATCCCCATATAAAAGGCAATGGTATCAATTCCGGTCGCCAGACTAGCCCAGTTCAGCTTCGGTTGTCCCTCTTGCGACTTATCATGAGCTGTAATTACAGCAAAACTTTCACCAAACTCTCGGTGGGTTACCGGAATTCCAGCATATAAAGGAGCTGCAATCCCGGAAGTAATCCCTGGAACGATTTCATAAGGAATACCGTGCTCAGCTAAAGCTGCAGCTTCTTCCCCAACTCTCCCAAAGACACCAGGGTCCCCTCCTTTTAAGCGTACCACTGCTTTTCCTTCTAACCCTTTTTCGACTAATAGGGCGTTAATCGCATCCTGGCGTAAGATATGTCGGTATGGAAGTTTTCCACAATAAATCAGTTCACAGCCAGCAGGGGCAAACTCAAGTAGCTTTGGATTCGCCAGACGATCATATAAAATCACTTCTGCCTGTCGGATGGCTTCCATCCCTTTTACCGTAATAAGCCCTATGTCTCCTGGTCCTGCTCCAACTAAAAATACTTTTCCTGTCATGGTGCCGACACCCTTCCCCCTGATCTATACAATAGACGATTTTTAAAAAGAGAGAACAGTTTGTCCTCTCTTTTCGTTAATTTCTACTTTACGATAAAAACCTGGTCGTTGTCTCGTTCTACTGAAAAAATTTTCACCTGACCTTCATCAGGGGCCTGAACTTTTCCATCCGTCAAGGAAATTTTCAAATCATAAACTGGACAATAAACAAACTCCCCGCTAACTAACCCCTCACTTAGGGTCCCTCCTTTTGGATGTGGGCTGCGATTTTCAATCGCTCGAACTTCCCCATTAGATAGCCTGAAAAGAACGATTTCTACTCCATCTACTCGAAAAACCTGGCCGACCCGTTCTGGTAAGCTTTGATATTCTGTCACCAACGTTTTCTTCATTTAAATCCCCCTCACTTATACTAAAACTGGAACATCACGTTTTTGGTAGTATTTATCTTTAATCTCTTTATTTTCAATTGTTTCTGACCATGGTTCATTGTATTTCTCTAACGTTTTATCTAAACGGTCATTTAAAGCCTTTCTTGTCTGCTCGTCGGCAAGAACCTCTTTCACATGGTCAAGCCCTACACGCTCTACCCATGTTGAGGTACGTTCCAGATAGTTCGCATTCTCCCGGTAATATTGTAAAAACGCTCCAATTAGTTCAATGACTTCGTCTTTTGTTTTAACCGTTGCAAATAAATCACCGGCGCGTAAGTCTGTGCCACCATTACCAGCAACATAAAGTTCCCAGCCACCATCAATTCCAACCACACCAAAGTCCTTAATTCCTGATTCAGCGCAGTTTCTTGGACAAGCAGATACCCCCATTTTTACTTTATGTGGAGTGTCTAAACGCTCGAACTTTTTCTCTAGCTCAATTCCTAGGCCCATTGAATCTTGTGTACCATAGCGGCAGAACTTCGCGCCCACGCATGTTTTAACCGTACGCAATGTCTTCCCGTATGCATAACCAGACTGCATGCCGAGGTCTTCCCAAACGGAAGGTAAATCTTCTTTGCTAACTCCATAAAGACCAATTCGCTGACCGCCAGTTAGTTTTACAAGTGGCACATCGTATTTTTCAGCCACTTCCGCGATTTTTTTCAAGTCCTGAGCAGAAGTTACACCGCCATACATTCTTGGAATAACAGAGTATGTTCCGTCTTTTTGAATATTTGCATGCATCTTTTCATTTACAAGTCGAGAGTCACGATCATCCTTATACTGGTCTTGAAGGATCATGCCTAGATAATAGTTCAAGGCTGGACGACACTTTGTACACCCTTCTTCTTGTTTCCATCCGAGGACATTCATGACCTCTTTCACACTTGTCAGACCCTTTTGCTTAATTTCTGCTACAACTTCATCACGACTTAAAGTTGTACAACCACATAAAGCCGTTTTCTTTGCTGCCACATCGTACTTGTCTCCTAGCGCATGAGCAAGAATATCTGAGATTAAAGACTTACAACGTCCACATGAACGACCAGCGTTTGTGCAACTTCCCACTTCTTCAACAGAAGTTAGATCTTTCGTTTGAATCGCTTCGACAATTGTTCCCTTTGTAACTCCATTGCAGCCACAAACAATTTCATCAGCTGCCATTGTGGCAACATCACTTGACTCTCCGCCTCCACAACAACCACTTTCTAGAATCGACACGCTCGTCATACCGCTTACGTCTTCTTTTTTCAACAGCATTCTAAATAATCTTGAGCTATCTTTTGTATCACCATAAAGGACAATACCGGAAATCTTGTTGTCACGAATGATAACTTTTTTATAAACACCATCAAATTCGTTATGCACTTTGATCGATTTCGTTTTCGGATCGTCATTGATTTCCCCTGCTGAAAATAAATCTACACCCGAAACTTTTAAGCCTGTTCCAACAATGGAGCCTTCATAAGGTTTGGTCTCGACACCACAAAGTTTCGTAGCGAGCACTTTTCCTTGTTCATATAAAGGAGCAACCAAGCCATACACCATTTCGCGATGTTCTGCACATTCACCGACAGCATATACATTTGGCATACTTGTTTGCATATAATCGTCAACAACAATGCCGCGATTCACATAAATTCCACTTTCGCTTGCCACTTGAACGTTTGGTCGGATTCCTACTGCCATAACGACCAAATCAGCAGCAATTTCTTTTCCATCTGAGAAGCGTAGACCAGTCACTCTTTCGTCTCCAAGAATCTCTGTAGTCTGCTTTTCCATGATAAAATTCATTCCTTGGGCTTCAAGCTCTTCTTTCAGCATATTCGAAGCCGTTGGATCTAGCTGCCGTTCCATTAAATGAGGCATTAAGTGAATAACATCCACTTCCATGCCAAGGTTAAGTAAGCCGCGTGCCGCTTCAAGACCGAGCAAGCCGCCCCCAATCACCGCTGCCCTTTTATATTCCTTCGCTGTCTTGATCATCATTTCACAATCTTGGATATCACGAAAACCCGTAACTCCTTTTTTATCGGCCCCCGGAATTGGTAAAATAAACGAACTTGAACCCGTAGCAATAATCAATTCATCATATTCTACTTTTCTACCTTTATCAGAAATCACTTGTTTTGCTTCGGAATCAATTTTTACAATTGCTTCATTCGTAAACAATTGAATATCATGATCCCGATACCATTCCCAACTATTCATAATAATATCTTCTACAGTAGTATCACCTTGTAAAACAGTTGAAAGTTGAATCCGATTATAATTTGGATGTGGTTCATTTCCAAAGATGGTAATTTCAAATGCTTCAGGGGCAATCTTTAACATATCTTCGATTGTCCTCACACCAGCCATACCGTTCCCAATCATTACAAGTTTTTTCTTGCTCATACCAAATTCCCCCTATTAATTGAATGTTATCTATTAGCACCTTGTTAAGGGTATATATTGTTCTCTTAATGATTAAATTGTAATCCTTTTAGGTGAATTATTTTGTGAAATAAATCACATTTTCTGTTGTTTGTGCATTGTTTCACAAATGTGTCAAACTTAGAGGGGAAATTGTGGGACACTCATACTGACTTCAGCCTCTTCATGCAACACACTTTTCCCTGTTTCCTTCAAAAACTTGCTTCATGAACTCTATATAAGATACATTTGTCAAATCCCACATCGTTATTGTAAATTTATCCATATCTAGTACTAATAGCCTAAATCGCACATACATATACATCCCAATAAATGTAAATAACAGGAGTATTGAACTATTGAACCGGTGACCCTACTAAAATACAATAAAACCAATGAATATTTATACGTAAATTTATATTTTAATGCATATTAGGGGGATTTAATTTGAAAAAGACAAAATGGATGACGGGTGTGCTTGCTGCTAGTTTACTAGTTTCAATCCCAACACCCGCTGCACTTGCAGGTCCGGTTAAATGGGTAAATGTAAACGTAAATGAAGAACAAGATGAAAGCTTATTTAATAGTGAAAACTATGATTTTATGAAGTTTTCTCAAATCGGTGAAAAGCTTGAGGAAATTGACAAGAAGTCGAACCGAATCAAGGTTGAAGTTAGAGGAACTTCCTCTGAAGGTTATCCACTCTACGTTGTTACGATTGCCGACCCGAAATCACAAGGGAAGTTCGGAAAGATTCAAGCATTAAGAAAACAAATGTTTAAAAACCCTGAAAAAGCTCAGGATTGGATTGCGAATAACCCTGATTTTAAAGTTCCAATTATGATCAATGGATCCATCCATGGAACTGAATTTGTTGGCAGTGACGCGGTTATCCAGTTAATAGAGCGCTTTGCTCTTGAGAACGACGAAGAAACAAAGGAAATCTTAGAAAATAACATTCTTATTTTCAATGTAGTCCAAAATCCTGATGGACGTGTGGATGCCACTCGTTTTAATGGCGAGGGAATTGACTTAAACCGTGACTTTATTACGCAATCACAGCCAGAAACACGTGAAACGGTAGAGCTTCTTACCGAGTGGAATCCAATGGTATTCCTTGATACTCACGGTTATGTAAGTGGTTATGGTCCTAATTTAGAAGGACTCATTGAACCTTGTACTCCTCCACATAATCCAAATTATGAATATGATTTATATCAAAAATGGGCATACGGCCAAGCCGAGGCAATGGAGTCTGAAATTCTAGCAGACAAAGTGAGTTACGATGGTAACCAATACAAAGAAATGAAAGGTGTTTATATTCCTCAACGTGATGATGCTGATGGCTGGGATGATTATCCACCAATTTTCACGCCAATGTATGCAATGTATCACGGTGCATATGGACATACCCTTGAGTCGCCAACAAACGACGAAGATGGTGTACGTTGGATGTACAACGCCATCATGGGTGCACTAAAATACGCGACAGATAACAAACAGGAAATGATCACAGACCAAATTGAGATGTTCAAGCGAGGAATTCAGTTTGACCATCCGTACCATGATGAAGGACATTTTCCAAATGCCTACATCCTACCTGTTGATGAAAAAGACCCTACAGTAACGGAAAAAGCTGTTAACCACCTTCTCTTTAATGACATTGAAGTGGTACAAGCTGCAAAGTCATTTACTGCAGGTGGAAAGCAATATGAAAAGGGAACCTACATTGTCCCAATGAATCAAGCTAAAGCAGGTCTTGCCAATACAATGCTTTGGGATGGAGAGGATATCTCGAATGATACTCCTTCCATGTATGATATTTCCGCATGGAGCCTTCCTGAACTATGGGGTTTTGAAGCCAATCCAGTTCAGGAAGAAGTAAATGTCGTCTCCTCAAAGGTGAATAAAGTGGACGGACAAGGTGCTGTTTCTGGAAAAGGTCCATTCTTGATTCCAAACAGTTCTGTAAAAGCAGTCGAACTTGCGAATACGTTGTTAAACGAAGGTGTGACCGTATTACGTGATGCTGAGGGGAACTTCTATGCTAATGCTAAAGCAAACGAAGTTTCAGCAGCTGTGAAAGCCTCAGGTTTAGAAATCGGCACAGCAAAAGTACCTGCTGATGCGGAAGTTTTGCAAAGCATGAAAGTGGCTATTTTAAAAGATGGCGGCATCAACAAAGCTCAATCCCATGCGGGAACCAAGCTTGCGTTAAAACGCCTTGGCTTTGATGTGACCGAAGTAACCCCTGTTGAAGTCGCAGAGCAAGGGTTAAGTGGATTCGATGTGTTCGTTTATAGTGGAACTGAAACGTTAATTACCACTAGTACGAATAGAGCCGGAAATAAGGAGTTCATCCTTCAGAGTCAGGCACAACTAGATGCTTTGAAACAAAATATAAACTCCTTCTTAGCTGATGGTGGAAAATACCTTGCTGTCGGTGCAGGGGCATCGATTGCTACGGAACAACTTGGTCTTACAGATAATACCGTTAAAACTGCCGGCTATAACAGCAATGGTATTGTAAAAATTGATTATTCCGGTGAAGGATTAACAGCAGCGTATGGTCAAGATGACTTTGGATTCGTCTATCGCCCAACATGGTATGAAGTGGCAGGAAATGATGAAGTTGCTGCATCAATCGATGATTCCGAAAACTTCTTCCTTGCTGGACACTGGGCAAATAACAATATTGCTCAAGGCCAACCAGTGATTGTTAAGGAAGAGGATAAAGATGTTACTTTGATCGGTCTTGAAGCAGGCTTCCGCGACCATACTGATTATTTGTTCCGCCTACTATCGAATTCAATTTTCACGAAGTAAAATCGTCTTATTAGTGCATGGTTCTGTAGCTAGATACCTATATTTAACTCTAATCTCACTCAAAAATTAGATTTAGCCCGGCATTTAAATAATGCCGGGCTTTGCTTTATTAACAAAACGACAAAATAGATGAAAACACACATGCAAAATTCAAATTCCTATTTTTACTCTACGATTTTGGCCGTTTTTTCTACGAAACTATCTCTTTTCTCTACGTTTCTTCGGTGTTGCTATACCAATCTACCCATTTTCTCAACAAAGCCCCAGTATACTCTACAAACACCAAATATCTCCAATCAATATTCTATCGCCTCACCAAACAACGCACGCACCCCTACTCACATATACAGCCCTGCCAAAAATATCCCCAATGATTCCTCGTAAATCTCATCAAATTGAGACAACGGCAATGGATTAACCCCAAAGCCAAGCTCAACTGTAAACCCTGGACGCCGCCAATCTTGGATAAACCAATCTTTATAGCCGGCATAACTCTCAATGGTTTTTACCGGTTCATAGCCACTTACACGACCAAATTCTTGGACAATTGTCTCTGCCTCCCGAGGCTCAAGATTTTCAAAGCCCCAGTAAATGACCTCCCCCTGGGTATGAAATGCTAATACTCTAGCATAATCCCGTCGCCTTGCGAGTTCGGCCATCGCAATTGCCTCTGGCTCACTTAAAGGACTTTCACCTACATAATCTCTTGGTCCCGGACCAACTTGATTCCTTTCCTTCTCTAATTCCCACTGCGCTGGGAATTGATCATTCAAGTCAACACCACGAATATTTGCTTTCCAGCCAGTAAAATCTAAGCTTCCATTGTTTAACTCGACCACCCTACTTTGGTGCGGTTCGATGGCAGGTGGGCCATTCAGGACTAGATTGACACCATCCGGATTGACCATTGGAACAACCGATAGTGTATTTTCACCATAAAAACGCTGCATAGATAATCCCCTGATTGGCTGATAATTCGTTAACGACAATAGATAGTCATTTAAAAATGTCATAATTACAGGCGTTGTAATCCATTCATTTGCATGAAAAGAGCCATTATAGTGAACCCGTTTTGGGCCATTTCCAATCAATACTTCAGGTATTGTGTGGCCCAAAACGGATTCTCCTGCAGAAGGCAACCGTAAAAAAGGGTATACCCGCTCAAGTCGTGCCAAATCCATCATCATCGTGCTATAATCGTATTCCTGTTTTCCTTGAACGAGTCTCCAAGTAATCCGCTGTGGCACTTTAATCGTCTGCCCCACTTGTAGGCGATTTGGATTAATATCAGGATTCACTAAGAATAGAGCATCTAGTGATAAATTTCTCCTCGAGGCAATGCCCCATAAAGTATCGCCAGGTTTGATACGATGATCGACGGCAACAAACCCTGGAATCCTCACTCGTTGGCCAATCGATAAACTTCCTCCTTGAATATCTCTGTTAGAATCAATAACCAACTGTAAATTCACATTAAAAATCTGGCTAAAACGCCAGAGAGTATCCCCTTGTCTTACAAATACGTCCATTTCTGCTCCTCCCACTGTTCAGAATCGCATCTATATAAACATATGTTGACTTCTAGAATTATATATCTCTGACACAGGTCTGGATGAATTTGCTATCCAATTCTTATCCAATTAGAGCAAGTAAATTGTTTTCCCACAACAAACACCGAGCATTGTTGCCATTAGGATAGTCGTACATTAGCCCAAAAAAACAGGCACGTTTAGTGTACGTACCTGGCTACTCAAACTATTGGATTTTTTATTTTACGGTAAGCGTAAAAAGCTGATGCTCATGTAAATGATCTTTATTAATATGAACATTAAGCTGGTAGTTACCGGCAGACTCAAAAGCTTTACCTGCTTTATATATACCATTCCCTGTTTCCTTCGCATCAATGAATTCGTGTTTTTCTTGACCTTCACGCCAAATTTCAAATGAAACCTTTGCATCTGTTAAAGGGTTGTCTTTTTCTTTAACCAATACAGACAGCTCATTTTCCTGATTTGCTTGAGGTTCCACATCTGATTGAAGCTCCACAGTTACCGCTCCTTCATGTTCATGATGGTGTTCACTTTCACCGGAGTGAGCATCAGTATCCTCTGCTTCTACTTCACTAGCGTTTCCAATTATCAATGTTTCGGAAGGCATATTATGCATATCGCGAGCTGTTACATGCGAGGTCACTTTGTAGCTTCCTGCTTCAGCAAATAGCATGGTTGCTGCATACAGACCATCTCCTTGGTGCTCTCCTTCGAGCATCTCAGAGTCGGCTTCGCCTTCTTTCAGCACTTCAAACTTTACTTCATTTGCATCCTCGACTGCTTCCCCTCCCTGTGACACATAAGTCTCTAAAGTGACTTCAGCACCGGGCTGTAGCTCTTCTTCAGGTAAATTGAGCTCCACTTCAAGGATGGCTGGGACTTCTGCATTCTGACCACTTTCTTCACCATTTCCACAGGCACTGATTAACAAAACCATAAGAATAGTTATTGATAAAACAACTTTTTTCATTTTCTAACTCCTAAAAGTTTATATTTTCATATCTAAAAATAACATATCATTTCCAACATAAAAAACAAGTACAAACCTCTAGGGTATGCCAATTGTTACAAGAAAAGTCGGTTTAGTTCTAATCCAATAGAGTTCTTGCTATAATTATTTAGGTAAACGAAATATCAACTTGAAAGAAGTGTATAATAAATGACCCAGCAACAAGTGGGAAAACGTAATCTGGCAATCATGTGGTTTGCCAATTTTTTTGTCGCTGGTAGTATGACGATGGTCATGCCGTTCCTTTCTTTATATATCGAAACATTCGGGAATTTTTCTGATCAGTATGTTAAGAATTGGTCCGGGATTACTTTTGGGATAACCTTTGTTACAGCGTTTCTTTTTTCTCCTGTTATCGGTAGAATGGGAGACAAATTTGGTCGAAAAAGAATTTTATTGTTTTTAGGATTTGGGATGGCTATATCAATGTTTCTTTTAGGTTATGCCACCTCCGTGTTTCAATTATTTATTTTGAGATTATTTATGGGCTTTTTCTCCGGTTTTATTCCGGTATCACAAGCGTTTATTTCCACCCAAACACCGAAAGAGACGGCCGGAAAAGTTCTCGGGACCTTACAAACGGGTAGTATAACCGGTTCCCTCATTGGTCCTATGATTGGGGGAGTACTAGCTGATAGCCTTGGATATGCTGCAACATTCCAATCGACGTCATTTTTTATTTTACTATCAGGGATTCTTGTCTTAACTGTAAAAGAATACCGCATTGGTGTAACTTCAAAAACGAAGAAAACCTATAGTAAGAAGGAAGTCTGGTCACATATAATCAAAAACCCCATCTTGTTAAATGTCATGTTCATTTCAACACTTATACAGGTGGCAAACTTCAGCATTCAACCGATATTATCGCTTTATGTTGTTGAGTTAAATGGTGTTGAGAGCATTGCTTTCTTCTCTGGGTTGGCTTTTTCTGCAGCAGGTTTGGGAAACCTGTTTATGGCGAGAAAATGGGGCAGTCTCGCGGATCGCATCGGCTATATCAAGATTCTTGTCATTTTGTTATTTTTATCTGCAATTATTTATTTCCCTGGAGCTTTTGTGACGAATATTTGGCAACTAGTCCTAATTCGCTTTGCTCTGGGTTTAACACTCGGAGGTATTATCCCAGTTAGGATTGCTTACATCCGGCACGAGGCTCCGGTTGAAATGCAAGGAGAAGTTCTTGGCTATAATACAAGTCTTCGATTTCTAGGCAATATTATTGGTCCACTACTCGGTGGATTCCTATCGGGGTGGTTCGGAATCTCATCTGTGTTTTTCATAACAAGTACCCTCCTACTAATTAGTGGACTTATCTTAGTGAGTTCGATGCAGAAGCATCCTAAACTCGCCAGAAATCATTGATGGATAAAAAGCGGTTCAAATTTTGAACTGCTTTTTTTATATTTTACTGGTTGTTCACTTTATGGTAATGCCCTTTCCCTCTTTCATTGTTAACAGCCATTTTATGTGCTATGTTATTAATAACACTTATTAAACCTCTTTAATAAGTTTTTTGATGAATACTTAATAAACTTATTTAAAAAGTTTATTCTATTAATTGGCGGTGATGCTTTGAAAGTTACTCCTAAATCAGTGAGAAAAGAAATCCTGACTAATATTCGCAAGTCTCTCTTAGAACTCGGAAGTTCCACCATAGTTGAACTAAGTGATAGATTAGGAATCAGTTTCCCGACAATTAGTAAATGCTTTGCACAGATGGAAAAAGCAGGGGAACTTATTCTAGTCGGTCTTGATGATTCAAATGGTGGGAGAAGGGCCAAAAGATATGCATACAATCCGGAGTATATGTTAGGATTGGCAATCTTTTTAGAGAGAACAGAGACCCATTATATTGTTTATAACTGTTTAGGCGATGTAAAGAATACGGGAAAAACTGATGGCGTATTAGTTGAAGATGATTTAACTTCTTTAACAAAGCTTATGGAAAAAATAGTAGATCAACATCCAACCATTCGTTCAATCGCAATTGGTGTCCCAGGGTCGGTTGATAACGGAAAGATTTTTTATATCCCAGGATACGAGCAGTTTCACAACTTAGATTTAAAAGGCTATTTTGAACAGCACTTTTCCATACCTGTCGTAGTGGAGAATGATATGAATGCTGCTGTTCTTGGATTTCACAAAAATAGTGGACTGAAGAACAACACATCCCTTGTCTATTTATATTCTGGTCAAAATGGACCTGGTGCAGGATTCTTGATCAATGGAGATGTGGTCCGAGGTAGTACATTTTTTGCAGGCGAGGTTTCATTCGTCCCTCAATATAACGATCGAAACTTTCGGCAGGCTTTGGAAAATGATCGTGATTCGATGACCGCAACCTTCTCTACTGATGCTCAAATTGATGCGATTTGCCGATTAATAGCAACAATTACAGCGATTATTAATCCTCATACAATCATTTTTTGTAGTGACGAAATCGAAAAAACAACCTTAAAAAAGATTTCTATAGGGAGCTCAAAATACATCCCATCTAAACATCTTCCAAACCTTACAATTAGTGATTGGAAACAAGATTATTTATATGGATTACAAAGTCTCGGAATTACCCTTATGCTAATGGAACCAAATTAAATTGAACGATATATGTTTTGAAAGTAGGATATATAAAATGAAAACAGAAAAAGAGAAAATGTTAGCTGGAGAAATGTACGATCCTGCTGACCCAGTATTGGTAAAAGAGCGTGAAGAAGCAAGACGCAAAGTTAGAGTCTATAATCAGACTTTAGAAACTGAAGGAGAAAAACGGACAAAATTATTAAAAGAATTACTCGGTTCAACTGGAGAAAACTTATCGATGGAGCCAAATATTCGGTTTGATTATGGCTATAACACGCATGTAGGGGAAAATTTCTATGCTAACTTCGATTGTACAATTTTAGATGTTTGTGAAGTGCGCTTTGGGGATAATTGTATGCTAGCGCCCGGAGTTCAAATTTATACAGCTACCCATCCACTTCATTCAACTGAACGGAATTCGGGCAAAGAGTATGCAAAACCCATTACTATTGGAAACAATGTATGGATTGGGGGCGGTGCCATCATTAACCCAGGAGTAAAGATAGGGAACAATGCTGTCATTGCATCAGGGGCAGTTGTAACAAAAGATGTTCCGGATAACGTTGTTGTTGGCGGAAATCCGGCTAAAATTATTAAAAAGATTGTTTGATAAGCCAATTCATTTCATAGCATTATAGAGATAAAAAAGATCAGCGTTATCGCTGATCTTTTTTACTTTATATTTGCTTTCCAGCGGCTGCCATCCATTCATATTGTCTAAGCTGCACTTCAAACAGATTAAGCGGGTCTCGGTACAATTCGGGTTTTACTCGCATACTTTCTAGTTCCGCCTTGTTTGTTTCAATCAACTGAAGAGCTTCCTCAACTGCTGAATTTAAAACCTCAAGTGGCTCTTTATAGAATAAGTTAATATCACGTTCGATTGCTTGCTCAAACAACTCAAATTGCTGAAAGAATTTGCGGGCAATTTTATGAGCAAATTCTTGGTAATCCTCATTTTCAATATGAGCCTTATATTTAGTAAAGATCATGGTATTGTTTTGTGGAAGAACCGAAAGTAGTTTCCCAGCACTCTTCAATAAAAATTGAGCAGGTGTAAAGCGCAATAAGAAATTCATTCTTTCAAGTTGAATGCCACTTGTCATCCGGTTGGCATCCCGTTTCCAATCATCCAGAATCTTGAAATCACATTCTTGTTGAAGTCGCTCTTCACCATACATTCCATTAAATCCTGCGCACATTTCATCCAACATATACTGTGACTGATCGAATTCACTTCTTGCAGATTGAATCCACTCCTGTAGAGAAACGTGGAACTTTTTCAACATGACAGTTTCTAGATAATCTTGAACTTTTCTATTCATCTCATCATTTAACACCAAATGGAGTTTGCTAAAATCACTATCCTCTTTAATTAACTCCGCACAACCACGAAGAATTTTAGGAATCTCTAAAAGCATGTCACTTTTTAACTCTTCTTTTAGGCTTACATAACTATTCTTAATCGATTTTTTCTTTTCATCCTCTAAATCCTCAATCTGATGAATAGCCCCGGTTAATTTCGATACCATCTCCTCATTCCAGCGAATGGAATCAATCAACTCTGTCTCCATTTCAATACGCTTATCTAATAAATAATCAATCGATTTGCGTACATAATGTTGAATTTGAGTGATTCGCTGGTTGGCTACTCTATCTTTTTCGTAAAAGGAATTTAGGAACTCTGAGAATTCTCGGTTTAGCGCTGAACTATTCCCATTGGTTGAGTGAATGAACAGTTTAGCCTTAGGATAATAAACCTGAATTCGATTAAGTGTTTTCTCAATTAACCGCGTCTCTTCTTCAGTGGTAAGTAAACCAGACTTTGGAATAACAAAGTGAATCGGTAGATTAGGAGCGGTAATATTAACTTGCTTTAAGATCTCTTTCTCCTTATCTGTCAGTGAACTTTCTTCATCGAGAAAGAACAACAAGCCATCCGCAAAGTGAACATACTGATAAAGAGCATGTTGATTTACGTTCTGTTCATTCATTCCTGGAAGACCCACGAGTTTCACTTGATTATTCTTTAGAAATCCATTAGGTAAAGCAAAGTCAATGACGACTTCTTTTTTATGGTTCTGACGTCGCACACCAATTGCTGCTTGGAACTGTTCTTTATCATTAATTTCACCAGTGCCACTATCAGTCACTTCTTGGATAACCGGCTCTTCTCCATATTTAAATGCTACAATCGATGATGTCGGACCAGTCAAAAGCGTTTCATTGAATAATTGATTAATGAATTCGGCTTTTCCTTCCTCAAGACGACCTGCTAATAACAAATGGTACTGATTTTGATCCAACAATTCGTTGATTTTCCACTGATTGATTTGCCCTGGTTCGATTCCATTTTCCTTCGCCCATTTCTCAACCATTTGTAATAATTCTAAGCTATCTTCTTGTGCCGTTGGATGATTTTCAGCGTTAAGAATCAGTTCTTCTGCTTCTCGAATTACTTCTGTTGGAATCGTTGATGGAAACCTCTCACTCCAAGCCATTACTGCTGCTGAGGCCATTAGAGATGTAGATGAATCTGTAATTTTAACCCAATTTGTTAGATGATTAGGGATGAGTTGAGAAAGTTCTTTAATCAAACGAGACCCGTTCATCAACTCTAAATATGCTTCTTGATACCATTTCGATAACTCATTCCAAGATTCATTACGACTGACTTCTAAATCAAGAAACACTGAATTAAAGTTTTGCATCCACTGTAAGTAAGTCTCTTTCCCTTTATAGCTGTTCCACAGTGTCCCAACCAGTTGTTCAAACCGGCGTCGATTAATCGAGAATAGCGAAGTGAGAACCGAATTAAAATAGGATGGTTCTTTCTCAGCTGTATATCCTTTTCCAATATAGTCTTCAATTCGATTAAACCAAATTAAACTTCCTGTTCGAACAGCTTCCTCAGAAGCAAGTTTAATCGCATTATCCCTATCTGCTTGCTCTTCAAAAAACTCCCATGCTGTTTCTGTTAATCTCGGATAATCTGGATTAATCGTAACAATTGAATGAACAATGGCTGTTGCCTGCTCAATCCAGCCTTTCTCTCGATAAATCGATAACAATCGTAGTCCAGATTCGATTTGTAATGTAGGACTAGCTCCTTCAATTGATTGATAAAGACTTTCCGCGGTCTCAGGTAAGCCTAACTCTAGATAGGCATCCGCCATATTCTTTTTTGCCCAAGGTCCAAGTTCATTGTGAATATTCTCCCATTTGAAGATCGCTGTTTCATAATCCTTATAATGAAAATAAACCTCTCCTTGCGCAAAACGTATATAACTAAAGTCCGATATCTCCTTCTTATTTTCCTCTAGATATAGCTCACTAAGTACCTGGATAGGGTCTTCTGTAGGAGTTTCAATTATTTCCTCAAAATAGGTCTTATTAATGAACTGATTTTCTATTGTCATTTGGAATCCTCCAACCTATATTTTCCCGTCTTATTTGATTATTTCCTATGATCCTGACACTTGTATTCTACCAAACTTTTAACAGAGATAAATGTCATTTAACTTTCCGTTCTGTAACAAAAAGGAAACAAATTGTAATATAAACTATTTCGTTCTTATATCATACGAATTTATTTACAAATTTAAGGGTGTAGTCCTCCTTTTTTTCACGTTTGTCCTTGTTGTCAGACGGTCATATTATATAATAGAAGAAACTAGCCTTAATAGACATGCAAAGGAGTATACTCATGCTTAAATTGATTATCAAAGGGTTAAATAAAGAACAAGTAACCTCTCCATATTTAAAAGGAAATTCTGTAACTTTTAATCATAAAACTCTTGCTACGCTACAGGGAAACGAAGAGGAAATTGTTTTCTCCATCCATCCGCAACTAGACATGGCAGAATATGAGGTTTTAAGGGATATAATTCTACAGATCACTTCCGGACACAATGTTGAGATAGATGAAAGCGAATGCCAATTAGGTTACTTAGAAAATGGAGAAAGCGCCCATTTGATTCATAACTGGCAAGCGTGGAAAACTTTCTTGATGGAGGCCAAATTACGGACGCTTGAAGGACAAAACGTTCTGATTAAGAATGAGCTAGGAGAAGAACTAGGAAATGGATTACTTGCGGAGTACAAAATAGAGACAGAACCATTTAGAATTACTTCTTGCACTCTTATCACCATCTTTGGGGAACAAAAATTTGATTCTGACAGCATAACGATCGAGCCGACCAATCAATTTAGTTAGGAACGCAAAGTGTAATCACCCATTAAGTGCATAACAAAAAAATCGGGGTACATCATCCCCGATTTTTTATTTCTTTAATTCGTCTAAAAGTTGCTTTGAGCGCTTTGCATTTCCTTCAGCAAAGTTTTGCAGCCTCTCTTTCAACTCATCATCTTCATGGATACGTTCAGCAGTGATTAAATAGGTACGCATTAAATCTTCTTCAACTTCCACTGAGTGTTTTAATACTTCTTCAAGTTTTTCTTTTTCATGAGAGCGGGAGCCCATTTTTTCTAGCCTCCTTTACTCATTAAAATCCCCCTAGTTCTTAGCTTTTATACTCTTGCTTTCGCCAAGTAAAGAAGGCAATGGTTGCAAGTCCTGTTGAAATCAAAGCAACGATCATAAATGAGTATACATGTCCATATTCTTTCCCGTAAAAACCCTCAATCACCTTGGAAAGGGAAATGACATTGATTGCTAAGAAAACAAAAATTGATAAAAAGGAGACTCGCTTCTTATCCATGACGATATTCCCTCCCAACAGCCAACACCTTTCCATCTTTCACTTCTAGAAGGATTTTCGGTAATTCTCTCTGTGGTGGTCCTGCGACTGGGTGACCATTGTTAACATCAAAATATCCTTTATGACAAGGGCAGAGCAATACATTATCTTTTTTCTCATAAAAGACCGGACATTGTAGATGTGTACACTTATTATTGTAAGCAACATAACGATCATCAGGAGTTCTTACTAAAACAGCTGGTTCATCTTCAGTTGGATAATTGAAATTTTTGGCCTCCCCAATCGCCAACTCATCTACAGACGCAATTTCAACCTGATTGCTATCCTCTTTTTCACTACGAACAGCTGAGATTACACCAAATGGGGTTGTTGCTAAGCCAAGCGCAACCGTTGTTCCAAAGGATGCTTTCAAAAACGCACGACGGTTTAGATTCACGTCCTCTTTTCGATTTAAATTATCAACCAATTTCATCATATCTTGATCATTTGCTGACTGGTTGTTTTTCTTTCTATCCTCCGTCATCTTACAATCCTCCCGTTCAACTATCTATTTCTATTTAACCGTTATATTTTTCATCAATTTTCTGAGCAAGATTTAAGTATGCCCTCTCAAGCTGTGTGCCTTCTTTTGCAATAGATGGTGCATCATTAGATTCATTGGGCTCTTGGATTGGCAATTTCCCTAATAGTTCTACACCTAACTGAGAAGCAAGCTCTTCTCCTCCACCTTTGCCAAAGATAAAATATTTTTCATCACCATTTGGTGGTGTAAAATACGACATATTTTCGACTACACCAATAACCTCATGATTACTTTTCATCGCCATGCTTCCAGCTCGTTCAGCAACATAGGCTGCTGCTTTATGAGGAGTTGTGACGACAATTTCTTTGCTTTCTGGAATCATGAGATGCATATCTAGTGCAACATCCCCAGTTCCAGGAGGCATATCGAGAATAAAATAGTCGAGCTCTCCCCACAGAACATCCTTTGTAAAATGCTCAATCATTTTTCCTAACATAGGTCCGCGCCAAACAATTGGGTCATTCCCATTTACCAAAAATCCCATCGACATTAGTTTAATTCCTTTTGTTTCAACGGGGATGATTTTACCATTAAATGTTTTTGGTTTATAATCGATATTCAAGATTTTTGGAATACTAAATCCGTATATATCTAAATCAATAATGGCAACTGATTTTCCTAACTTTTGAAGCGCAAGCGCAAGATTCACTGATAAAGAGGATTTTCCAACTCCACCTTTACCACTTGTAACCGCGAGGACATTGCCTTTTAACATAAAAGCACCTCTTTTATCTATTTTTTTAGCTCTAAGATTTTACCCCTTAGTATGAGCCTTTCAGTTTCAAACATTCTTAGGTCGTGTATGGTCATTTTTTTCGAAGGAATAATAAAAACGAGCCGGCCCTAAAGAACTTAGCGCTCACCTTGGACCAGCTCACATTCACTTAACAATGCTTATCCTTACTGGGAATCTGTATAGACTCCAAAGAATTCCGGCACATAATCCCATTTATTTCCTTCTTGAGGTTTTTTCCCTTCAACAAGGTTCATTTGTGTACGTCTTCTTCTTAACTGTTGCATTTCATCGAAGTCGATAAAACGAATCGCTTCACTTGGACATACAGAAGCACACATTGGCGGGATATCATCTCTTGTACGGTCATAACACATATCACATTTGTACATTTTATTCTTTTCAAAGTCGAATTTAGGAATTCCAAATGGACAACCAAATGTACAGTTACGGCAACCAATACATTTCTCTTCCATTGCAGATAAAACAACCCCTTCTTCCGTAATTTGAATCGCATTGGCCGGACAAACACGAGCACATGCTGGATCTTTACATTGCATACATAGCATCGGGAAAGTTTGGCGTGATTCCGTAAAGTCGACGTATTCTACATAGTTCCGTTCTTTTGCATCATGGTCTCCACACTCACGGCAAGCTGCCTGACAAGCACGGCAACCGATACAGCGTTCAAATTCAAGATACATAATTTTATTCATTCTGGCCGTTCCTCCTTAGGAAAGCGGAGGGCCCTCTTCTTTCAAATGGCATGAAGAAAGCCTCTCACTTTGCTTTTTTACTTTGCAAGTTTTTCTAGTTTCACTGGACAAACTTTAAATTCAGGCATCCGTGAGATAGGGTCTAACGCCGGGCTTGTTAATTGATTAACTGCCAATTCTTTTCCCCAATGATAAGGAACAAATACGACATCTTTACGGATGGCTTTCGTTATTTTAACTGGGACAATCATGTCCCCACGCGGAGTTGTCAATTTCACTTTTTCACCATTTATTACTTGGTATTGACTAGCTAATTCTGGATGCATCTCGACAAATGGTTCTGGACATTGTTCTTTCAAGAAGCCCACACGTCTAGTCTGATTACCAGATAGGTAATGGAAAACCACGCGACCTGTCGTTAACCAGATTGGATATTCAGTGGACTTTACCTCAGCTGGACCTTTCCAATCACAAACTGCAAGATTTGCTTTCCCATCTTCTGTTGCAAACTTCTCTTTAAAGACGCTTGGTGAACCTGGGTGGTCTTCAGTAGGTGCTGGCCAGAATACTCCATCTTGCTCATCAATCTTTTCATATGTGACACCATAATAATCTGCTTTACCGCCTTTTGAAGCGAGGCGAAGTTCATTGAAGATTTCTCGTGGTTCACGGTATTGGAAATGTTTTCCCTTACCCATACGCTCAGCAATAAGACTCATAATTTCCCAGTCCGGCTTGGACTCTCCGATTGGTTCAACTACTTTTCGAATATGGATTACACGACCTTCGATATTTGTTGTTGTTCCTTCGTCTTCAGCCCAAGTTGTTGCTGGAAGAACAACATCAGCAAGTTCAGCTGTTTCTGAAAGGAAGAAATCACTAACAACCAGGAAATCTAGTTCTCTCAAAGCTTCATAAACATGGTTAATATTTGGTGAAGATACTACTGGATTTGAACAGATAACATGTAACCCACGAATTGTTTTATTTTTCATAAGATCAAACATTTCATAAGCAGATACCCCAGGTTTTGGCATTTCTTCTGGCTTGATTCCCCAAACTCCAGAGATGTACTCAACTGCCTTTGGGTCCGTTAGTTTACGGTAGCCTGGAAGTAAGTCTGACTTTTGTCCATGTTCACGTCCACCTTGACCGTTTCCTTGACCCGTGAATGTTGCAACACCTGAAGCAAACTTTCCAATTTGGCCTCGAAGTAAAGCCATTGACGTATATAAGCTTACATTGTCTACCCCAGCAGTTTGCTGTTCAGCCCCACGAGCAAACATTACAACAGAACGTGGAGATTTTCCGAAGATATGAGCAGCTTTAACAATTTTTTCGACTGAAATTCCAGTAATTTTCGATGTATATTCAGGCGTAAACTTTGCCGTCATTTCTTTTAATTCTCCAAAATTATTGCAACGCTCTTGAACATATTCATTGTCCACATAATCATGTTTGATTAACAGATGCATAATTCCATTCGCTAAGGCAGAGTCTGTGCCAGGTAGTAGGTCCAAATGAACATCCGCTACCCTTGCTGTTGCCGTTTCACGAGGATCTGCAACAATAATTTTTGCGCCTTTGTCTTTTGCTTTCCAGAACCACTGAATACTTGTAGGATGACATTCTGCTGTATTTGAACCAGCCATGAAGAAACAGTCTGTGTGTTCTAACTCTGTCCACGGAAGAGTGGATCCTCGGTCCATACCGAGTGTTTTATTAAACCCACCAGCCGCAGAACTCATACAATAACGGCCATTATAATCGAGATAACGTGTTCCTAAAGCAACACGAGCATATTTACCGACTAAATAACACTTCTCGTTTGTCATCGATACACCGCCGTATACAGAAAGGCTATCTTTGCCGTAATTTCTTTGGAGTTCTTTATATTTATTCTCAATCAAATCAAGTGCTTCATCCCAAGAAGACTCTACAAATTGACCATTCTTTTTAATCAGTGGACGCTTAATTCGATCTGGATGGTCGACTGTTTGATAAGCTGTTACCCCTTTAGGGCACATTTTCCCTCTAGTTAGCACCCAGTCATAACGGGGTTCAACCCCAACCACCTTATTGGTCTTTTCGTTTACTCGTATATGCATCCCACACTGCATTCCACAATAACAACAATGTGTGGTTACTAATTTTTCGCCTTTACGAATCTGATTTTTTACGCCTTCCTTAACGAGAAACTGGCTCATATTCTTTTTCCTCCCCTAAGTCTTTCTTTACATCTTCTTCTATTCCATAAAAGTCATCTGTACGTTTTTTTCCAAAGCCAGAAATATGAATGCCATTATTCGTATTAACTGGACCATATGGATTTCCTTTTGGAGCTTCTAGATTCATTTGTTTTAAAGCGCGCATTCTACGTCGACATGCTGGACAGTAATCTGATAAATACGTCCCATCTGCTAGTTGTAGGTCAAAACTTTGCTGCTTTAAAATCGCTTGTACGTCTGCAATTTGGTCATCATTACTGTATGGTTGAGCACAACTTTTACAAGTCTTTGTGTCTACTTTTAATGTTTCTTGGTAACTCATCGGTACCGCAGTAGCTAGCGGACGAATTGGAACATGAAATAATTTACCGAACGGAAAGTACATCAACATTACGACAACTGTAATTTGATGAACCAGTGAAATATGTGGGTGCATCCAACCATCAAGGAACTTATACGAAACTGTAAGTGCTAATCCCGTTCCAGTTACGGCAAGTAAAATATATAAGGGTAAAAGGTCAAACTCAAAGCGCTGAGTAACTTTCACATCGTAGTCTCTGATTCGGCGGAACAAAGCCATTGAAACACCAATTAGTACCATAACTGCACCGATATTTAGCATGTTATAAAAGATTTCTGCTAGCCATCCATGAGCAGCCATTGTAATTAATGGGATATTAAAGGCAACCATTTGATACGTTTCAGGATCAACTAAATCAAAACGAAACCACCCAAACGTTAAACCGAAAGTAAAAGCAAACGAAATAATACAGCCCCATGAAATCATGATGTGTTGAATTCCGCGGTATAGTCCGCGTTTAAAGATGAATTTTTGCAAGAGGATGTTATCGATAAGAGTTTTAGTAATCGATTTGGCATTACGCTTCATTCGTTCTTTCGTGAATAAGTTTTTAACACTCCGTGTAGCTACCTTGTTTGTTGCTGCACGGTAAATCCAGAAACTGAAACGAATAACAAGGCCGATTGCAAAAACCCCAGTTCCAATCATATAACCCAATAAGGCCATATCTATATGAAGAAATTGTGAAGTGGATACCCACATTAAAAAGAACAAAATGACTATCGCAAAAAAGGAATACATACTAGTTTTTGAATAAAATGATTTTTCTAGTTTAAACATTGCGTTCTACCTCCTCGTGAGTTTCTTGAGTTCGAAAATCATCATACCATGCAGTTTTTGCCTACTTCGGTTTTAAATGTAAACACTTTGTGAATAGTGTTATATCAGCTATTGTTTGTGACTTTTATGTGACAACTTATTCAAGCATACGTTTGATTAATCTCTTCTAACGTCACCCCACTACTTCGTCATTTCATCTTCAATAAATCTATCTTTACTAAAGGCTCTTTCCTCAAACTTTGTTGCATTTCAGAGTAATTTCATAAAGAGGAGAAAAGAGCTTACAAACTAAGGAATAATGCCAAAAAAGCTTGTCTATCGTTAAAATCGGCTTTAGGATTCTAAACAACAATCATTACGAAATCAGCCTTACTAAAATACTAATTGATGAACGAAACTAGCGTATGTGAAGTACGTCACATCTTTTGTTTTTTCGACCTATTTTTGGTGTTGGGAATTTTTCACTGGGGAAGTTTGGAATCCCCCTAGAAGCTGGGAACAAACTCGCCTATACTATAAGTAAGGATTAGAAGGAGGTTTAGCTGAATGAATTTTCGTGCGTTTGTAGTCAATAAAAAAGATGAAGGCTTTACAGCGAATATCCAACAGGTCACACTTGGTGACCTTTCTGAAGGAGATGTAACCATAAAGGTTGCTTATTCAAGCGTAAATTATAAGGATGGACTTGCTAGCATACCAAACGGAAAAATTGTCCAAACCTACCCTATGATTCCAGGAATTGATCTTGCTGGAACCATCGTAGAGTCAAAAGATAGTCGCTTTAAACCAGGACAAGAGATCATTGCCACTAGTTATGAAATTGGCGTCTCCCATACTGGCGGTTACAGTGAGTACGCTCGGATTCCTGGTGATAGGATTGTGCCTCTTCCCGATGGGCTTACTCTAGAGGAATCAATGATATTAGGAACAGCAGGTTTTACAGCGGCTCTTTCTGTACATCGTCTCGAAGAAAATGGATTAAGACCTGAAAAAGGGAAGGTGCTTGTGACTGGAGCAACTGGAGGAGTTGGCAGTATTGCAGTCGCTATGCTTGCTAAACGGGGATATCATGTAGTCGCAAGTACCGGAAAGGAATCTGAGCATTCGTATTTAACTAGCATTGGTGCAGCTGAGGTGATTTCCCGGTCTGATGTGACCGGCGATAAATTTAGACCTCTCGATAAACAATTATGGGCTGCTGCAGTTGATCCTGTTGGAGGAAGCACCTTAAGCAGCATCGTAAGTAAGCTGCAGTACAATGGATCGGTAGCGGTAAGTGGGTTAACAGGTGGAACAGATGTAGCAGCGACCGTTTTTCCTTTTATCTTGAGAGGAGTAAATGTCCTAGGGATTGATTCTGTGTTCTGTCCAATGGAGGTTAGAGCAGATTTATGGAAACGAATGGCAACCGACTTAAAGCCTAATGAACTGCTTCAATCTATAAAAAATGAAATTACGCTTGAAAACCTCCCAACTGCTTTAGCTACTATATTAAAAGGAGAAGCTCGCGGTAGAACAATTGTAAAACTATAAAAAACTCCCAAAACAAAGCGCACTTCCTAAATAAAATGGAAGAGCGCTTTGTTTTTTTCTGGATTCTCGTTTAACGACATTCTCTTTGTCATTTCCATGTCGTATTTCCCGAGAAATGAACCAATCATGTAGTTTTATTGACTAAAAGTCGAAAAACACTGTCGTCACAGTAATTAAATCGGCAATATCCTTAAAGTAATGCATAAGGGACGCAAGGTGCGGCCTGCGCTCCAAAATGCAGCAGGCAAACACTCTAGTTAATCATTTATTACTACTATTATAAGGATGAATCGCGGATTTCCGGATGACATAATTTAACACTTCCGAGAAGATTAGTCCCACGGCAATGGCTCCTGATATCATTAGTGCCTTAACACCTAGTGCTATGCCTGTATTGTAGTCATTTTCCACAAAATTCCTCATTGTATCGTATGCCAATCCACCTGGTACAAGCGGAATGACTCCCGCTACACTAAAAATAATCATCGGCATTTTATAATGCTTAGCAAATAGATGACTAATAAATGCAATAAGAAAGGATGCTGCAAGGGTCCCTAACACGGTCCCGTATCCATATGATGTTAGCAAATAGTACACAATCCAGCCTAACATACCTGATAATCCGCATTTTACTAAGGATTCTTTTGGCGCGTTGAAGATTACACCAAATGCGGCGGATGCAATGAAGCTAGTAATAAGCTGTTCCAAATAAATCATGTCCGTCCCCCAAGTATTTATTGCAATGATAAAACAACAGCAATTCCCGACCCAATTGCAAATGCAGTCAGAAACGCCTCTGCTCCTTTTGACAAGCCAGACACCAAATGACCGGCCATCAAATCTCGAACAGCATTTGTAATCAAAAGCCCTGGTACAAGCGGCATTACTGCGCCGATAATGATTTTATCTAGCTCATTTCCAATCCCAATCAATAGAAAGATTGAAGAGCAGACGCCAATAAACACGGAGGCTAGGAATTCAGCGAAAAACTTTACGGGAATAAGTCGATGAAACAAAATAAATGAATAATATCCTGCCCCACCAGCCATTAACGCTGGTATAAAGTCACCCCAACCACCGAGAAACATAATTGCAAAGCAACCGCTGGCCATTCCGGCTGCAAAAATTTGCATCCAAAGCGGATACATTAGGTCAGCTCTTTCAATTTCTTTTAATTGACGGCGCGCTTCATTTAGGTCGATCACACCGCCACTAATTCTCCGAGAAACATCATTGACTAAGGCTACTTTCTTTAAATCCGTCGTCCGCTCAGAAATCCTGACAAGTCTTGTCGTCTCAGGCTGACCATAATCTGCAGAGAACATAATTCCTGTCGGTGTCACATAGCTATGGGTTTCCTCAATTCCAAACGCCAGGGCAATTCTTCTCATTGTATCTTCAACCCGATAAGTCTCCGCTCCACTCCTTAACATAATCTTCCCTGCTAACAGACATACGTTCATGATTTCATAGATTTGATTTTGATTATTCATAATCTCCTCACTTAACATAGGAACGAAACTCCCATAATTTCTACTACTTAAAATACCAGAAACAAGCAAAAAATGATAAAAAAGAGTTTTTCTCTCTAAACAAATCCATTTTCCTTATGAATTAATCTGCGATAAACTTGTATTTCTACTCATTTCTTATTAGTATAAAGTTCTATAGAAATGTATAATGATGATAATACTTTACATTAAGTTTACTTCGTACATTTGATGTTAAAATCCTAAAACCCATTTTAACGTAGGAAAAGCTATTTTGTATGTTGTAGGTCAATTTTTAGACTCTTTTCTTAGAAAGTTGGCAGTTTACTTACACGCTTAAATGCAACTGAGTTTGGGAGAAGAGTCATACATAAAAGAACGGAAAGGTGATTCAGGTTGGAAGAAAACTCAAATTTTATTAAAACCATTATTAAGGAAGATTTGGAAACTGGGAAGCACGATAAAATTGTTACTCGGTTTCCGCCTGAACCGAACGGCTACCTTCACATTGGTCATGCAAAGTCAATTGTGATTAACTTTGGTCTAGCTGATGAGTTCAATGGGAAAACCAACCTCCGCTTTGATGATACAAACCCTTTAAAAGAGGATCAGGAATATGTTGACTCCATCAAAGAAGATGTCGCGTGGTTAGGTTATGAATGGGACGACCTTTGTTATGCATCAAACTATTTTGATGAGATGTATGATCGCGCAGTTTTTTTGATTAAAAAAGGCAAAGCATTTGTCGATGACCTTTCTGCAGATGAAATTCGTGAATACCGTGGTACACTAACTGAACCCGGAAAGGAAAGTCCATATCGCAACCGTACTGTTGAGGAAAACCTTGACCTATTTGAACGCATGCGCAAAGGTGAATTTGGGAATGGAGAAAAAGTCCTCCGTGCTAAAATTGATATGGCATCACCCAATATCAACTTACGCGATCCAGTGATTTATCGAATTTCCCATACAAGCCATCATAATACTGGTGACAAATGGTGTATTTATCCAATGTATGCTTTTGCACATCCGTTAGAAGATGCCATTGAGGGTGTCACACACTCTCTGTGTACAACTGAATTTGAAGATCAACGCCCTTTTTATAATTGGGTTGTAGCGGAATGCGAGATGAAAAACGTTCCTCAACAAATCGAGTTTGGACGTTTAAACCTCACCAATACCGTCATGAGTAAACGCAAATTAAAACAACTAGTAGAAGAGAATTATGTTGACGGCTGGGATGACCCACGACTTCCAACCATCTCTGGGTTAAGAAGACGCGGTTTTACACCAGAGGCAATCCGTGAATTTGTTGCTGCAGCAGGTGTTTCAAAAGGATATTCTACCGTTGACGCCCAAATGCTTGAACATTTTGTAAGGGAAGATTTAAAACTAAAAGCACCAAGAACTATGGGTGTTTTAAAACCATTAAAAGTAGTCATCACGAATTACCCAGAAGGACAAGTTGAATGGCTTGATGCTGAAATCAATCCTGAAAATCCTGAGATGGGCACAAGAAAGATTCCTTTCTCACGCGAAATCTATGTGGAACAAGACGACTTTATGGAAAATCCACCGAAGAAGTATTTCCGCCTCTTCCCTGGAAATGAAGTCCGCTTAAAGCATGCCTATTTCATTAAGTGTGAAGAAGTCATCAAGGACGAAGCCGGTAATGTGATTGAACTTCGTTGTACGTATGATCCTGAAACAAAGAGCGGCACTGGTTTTACTGGCCGGAAAGTGAAAGGAACCTTGCATTGGGTAGATGCAAAACATGCGATCCCAGCTGAGTTCCGCCTATATGAACCGCTCATTCTTGACGCTGATAAAGAAGAAAGCGAAGAAGAAGAGAAAACATTCCTTGATTATGTGAACAAAAACTCGCTTGAAGTTCTACAAGGATATATTGAGCCAAATATGAATGAAGCTAAGGCACAAGATAAATTCCAGTTCTTCCGTCACGGCTATTTCAATGTTGACCCTAAACATACAACAGCTGACAAACTTGTCTTTAATCGTATTGTTTCACTGAAAAGTTCTTTTAAATTATAAGACATAACTAATTCAAAAGATTAGTGTCCGGCTCTGACTTATAAAAAAGCGTTTTGCCTTTTGGGCGTGTCGTATTGATGGCGCACACTAGGCAAACGCTTTTTGTTTTTTTATTGTTATTGGTGACCTTAGAGTGATTTTTCCATTACTTTTGGTCACAAGTCAAAACTATTGGTTTCCTTTCTCTCGATTTTTTCCCCACTTAGGGCACCAATCAATCCTATTCGTTTCCTTACTCTAAGTTCTTTCCCCACTTTGGGCACTAACATACCGCGTCCCCCCCTCTGTCTAACTGTCCCCTAAAACTACGTCCATTCACCAAAAAAAGAACCATTTCCCAAATAGAAAATGGTTCTCCCAGCTAGTGTTATTGTTGCTGTTCTTTTAAAAATTCGATATTTGGTTCGATTCCAAACCACTTTTTATAAATCTCAGTGTATTTACCATTATCAAATAGAGTATTAAGAGCCGTATTAAATTCCTCTACTAGCTCGCTACCTTTAGGGAAGAGAATGCCATAAAACTCAGAGTCAAAGCTTGTATCTTCAATTACCTTTAGATTTTTATTAGGGTTGTTTTTCGCATATTCTTCAACGACGGCATTATCAGCAACCACAGCTGCTGCACCACCACTTTCCATTTCCATAATCGCTAAATTGTTATCTTCGAACTTCTTAACGTCTTTATGATTTTTACCTACTAAGGCATCCATTGCTGCTTGTCCAGTTGTTCCATTTTGTACTGCGACAATTTTACCTTTTAAGTCCTCAGCTGACTCGATCTCACTATCGTTTGGAACTAAGATTTTGTTCGTTGACTGGAAGTATGGAACTGAGAAATCAAATGTTTGTTTTCTCTCATCATTTATTGTAATAGCTGCCATCGCTAAATCTGCACGTTTACTTTCCGTTTCAACAAAGATTGGGTCCCAACCAATATGTTCAATCGTCAATTCATATCCAGCTTCTTCAGCTACTGCCTTAATTAAATCAACATCAAAACCAACAACTTCTCCTTTATCGAGATACTCCATTGGAGCATAAGTTGCATTTGTCACGACTCTTAATGTTTTCTGCTCTTCCCCTTCATTCGAACTGTTTCCCTCACTAGTGGTTTCCTCAGCAGTTCCACAAGCGGATAAAGATAGGACAATCGCCACACATAGACTTAATAAAGCCAGGATATTCTTTTTCATGTTTGTTCCCCCTTGTTTCTTAAAAATGAAAGATTCCTTCTTCCAAATATTTTAGTTTTAATAGAATAGCATTATTATAACTTGCATTGTATTATTATTCAATATGATTTATAAAAATTCTTTTTTTTGTTGCAACAACAAAAGAAGAGTCAGTTCCTAAGCACGTCTATAGTGCTTAGCAGCTGACTCCTCTTTTATGTTTATAAAATCTTACTAAGAAATGCTTGCGTTCTTTCATGTTGAGGATTTTCAAACAACTCCTTTGGTACGTTCGCCTCAACAACATAACCGCCATCCATAAAAATTACGCGGTCCCCTACTTCACGGGCAAATCCCATTTCGTGAGTTACGACAACCATTGTCATTCCTTCTTTGGCTAGTTGCTTCATGACCTCAAGTACCTCTCCAACTACTTCCGGATCTAGCGCAGAAGTTGGTTCATCAAAAAGCATAATCTTCGGTTCCATTGCTAACGCTCTAGCGATCGCAACACGCTGTTTTTGTCCTCCTGATAGTGAACTTGGGTAAGCATTTGCTTTTTCTTCTAGACCCACTTTTTTAAGTAATTCCAACCCTTTGTTGCGCGCCACTTCCGGAGATACTTTCCTCACTTTTGTAGGGGCCATCATCAAATTTTCAATAACGGTTTTATGTGGAAAAAGATTAAAATGCTGGAAAACCATCCCCACTTCTTGACGCATTTTATTGATATTATTTTTCTTATCCGTAATATCTTTTCCTTCTATATGAATATGTCCATCCGTAATCGATTCAAGGAGGTTAATGCATCTAAGTAGTGTTGATTTCCCTGAACCCGAAGGACCAATGACAACCACTACTTCTTGAGGCGCAATATTTAAGTTAATATCTTTTAGGACTTCATTATCTCCAAATGATTTTTTCAAGTTTTGAATTTGAATCATTCTGTTTTTAACCTTCTTTCAAGTCGATTTAAGAGAAAACTTAGACTGATGGTCAACACTAAATAAATCAGTGCGGCTGTTAAATAAGGCTCCCAAACTTTATAATATTGTCCGGCCATCGCTCTTCCCCAGTACATAATTTCCGGTGCTGTAATTACCGCCGCTAAAGAGGATTCTTTTATTAAAACAATAAATTCGTTTCCTAATGGCGGAATCATCCGCTTAAATGCTTGGGGTAGAATGACATTCCACATTGCTTGTACATGTGTCATTCCAAGTGAACGAGCTGCCTCCATTTGCCCTTTATCAATCGATTCAATCCCCGCACGGAAAATTTCTGCAATATAAGCTGCCGAATTTAATGAGAGGGCAATAATCGCCGCATAGATGGCATTTGTTTCACCTAAAAATAGCGGGACTACCCCGAAATGAACGAGTAAAATTTGAACAAATAATGGTGTACCACGAAAAAAAGTAATATAAAGCGTAAATGGGAAAGCAAGTAGTTTATTCTTCATCATTTTCCCTAATCCAATAAGTAAACCGAGTACCGTTCCTATTAAAATCCCTGCAATGGACAAACCAATTGTTAATAAGGTTCCCTTTAATAGGAAAGGAGCGTATTCTGCAATAATATCAAACCGAAAATCCATTCTTTTCCCTTCCCTCTATTAAAAATTACAATTTATTATATATATTAGAAGTCTTATAGATAAAAATTGCGTAACTATTAGAATCAGTTACGCAATTTTAGTCCCCCTTATTGCTGTTCCTTTAGTACCTTAATATTTGGTTCAATGCCAAACCATTCTTGATAAATCTCTGAATATGTTCCGTTATCAAGCACGGCATTAATGGCTTTATTAAATTCCTCGACCAATTCACTATCTTGAGGGAATAATAGTCCATAAAATTCTGAATCAAAAGCAGAGTCTTCTATTACCTTTAACTTTTTATCCGGGTTGTTCTTGGCATATTCTTCGACAATCATATTGTCCGCAACAACCGCATCCGCGCCGCCACTCTCCATTTCCATGATGGCCAAGTTATTGTCCTCAAACTTTTTGATATTAGGATCATTTTTTCCTATTAAAGCGTCCATTGCCATTTGACCTGTTGTTCCATTTTGGACTGCAACCTTTTTCCCTTTTAAGTTTTCTGCATTTTGAATGTCGCTACCTTCTGGAACTAAGATTTTGTTAGTAGATTGAAAGTATGGTACCGAAAAGGCATAGGATTGCTTACGCTCTTCTGTAATTGTAATAGAGGAAATAGCAATATCTGCCCGTTTGCTTTCAATTTCCACAAAGATTGGGTCCCATCCAACATGCTCTACCTCAAGTTCGTAGCCAGCTTCTTCAGCTACCGCTTTAATAAAGTCAATGTCAAAACCTACGACTTCACCCTTATCTTGAAATTCCATTGGTGCATAGGCTGCATCTGTAACAACTCTTAATTTTTTGGGGGCCTCTGCTTCAGATTGACCTTCCTCCTGACTACTGCTGGTCTCTTCTGCCGTCGTCCCACAAGCTGCTAAGAAAGCCATTAACAATAAGACAATTCCCCAGATCGCCTTCCGAGTTGTTTTCATTCTCTATTCCCCCTTTTTATTTAAAAAATATATGCTGTTCCCCTTTAAAAATACTTATGCTTATATTATTTAAATCTATTATAACGACTGTTGTATCTTTATGCAATTACACATTTTATAGTTTCTTGCACTTAAACCATTAAAATATACGTATATATCATATAAATGTCTTTATAATACATAAACAATAACTTATTTTTATACAGTTATCAGTTGTGGAAAAAATTTTTTCTCACAATCTCCTTCACTTCCTTTATCTACATCCGCTATTTTTTATAAAATTGTGCTACTATTAGAGGCGAAATGCTATCAATTTAGTTACATTAAATAGGCTATTCATCAGAATGACAGGAGCTTGGTTTACTCATGCGGAAAAAGAAGCTGTTTATCATATTTACGATTATTAGCGTAGGCTGGATTTTTGGAACAAACTTCTTAGTGGAGTCGTTTGCTCCACCACATTTTGCTAGACAAATCGAACAGACAAAAGAATTGTTGTACGTCCTTATTACAGGATTATTCTTTTATTTTTATATTCTAAAATCAGAGGAATTGAATGTAAGTAAAGAAGAAGAACGAAGATTATCAACCTTAATTAATTCGATGGTCGATGTCGTCATCTTTAAAGATGGTGAGGGGCGCTGGATTGAAGCTAATGAGTTCGGCCTTAAGACTTTTAAACTTGAAGATGTTGATTATCGTGGAAAAACTGATGCCGATCTCGCTGAATACACTCCTTTCTACCGTGACGCTTTACTAGGATGTATCGCAACAGACGAAGAAACTTGGAATAAGAGGGAAATTACTAGGGTAGAAGAAAATATCCCGTCTCCAGATGGAACAATTCAAACATTTGATACCATTAAAGTACCACTCTTTCACGCTGACGGCAGTCGAAAAGGATTCGTACTCATCGGCCGAGACATTACGGAAAGAAAGCATGTAAAAAAACTCCTTGAAGAAAGTGAACAACGCTATCGTTCATTGTTTGACTATAATCCCGATATTGTTTATATGATTGATTTAAAAGGACACTTTGCCAACTTAAATCCTCAATTTGAGGAAACTACAGGGTATAAGGCCGAAGAAATCATTGGACAAAATGTTGGTCATTTTCTTGCTAAGCAGGACCAGGAAGAACTTCGGAATATCTTTTATAGAGTTGTTGACGAACAAAAACCCGAGAAATTCGAACTTCAAATTCATCATAAACAAGGGCATTTGATTACACTTCAATGCGCTTCTGTTCCGATGATTATTAACGGAGAGGTATCCGGGATTATTGGATACGGTAGAGACATTACCCAAATTAGAGAAACAGAAAAACGCCTTAGAAGAACGGAAAAACTATCGGTAGTTGGAGAGCTCTCAGCAAGTGTTGCCCATGAAATACGCAACCCCCTTACTTCCCTAAAAGGGTTTGTACAATTGTTAAAAATGGAAGATGAAAAACATCATCTCTATTACCGAATTATGTTGGATGAACTAGACAGAATCAATCATATTGTTAGTGAATTGCTACTACTTGCTAAGCCTCAAAAAATGAAATATAAGAAAGCAAGCATTGAAAATATCTTAAATGATGTTATATCATTGCTGAAACCTGAGGCTAGTCTCCATAACATTCAAATAGAGTTCGAAGCTCCTGGTCATCAGGTAGAAATTGAATGTGAACCAAATCAACTCAAGCAGTTGTTTATCAATATCATTAAAAATGCAATTGAAGCATCTAACATTGGGGATACTGTCTCCATTTCATTAAATCATGTTGACCAAGATGTCTCCATTGTGATACAGGACAAAGGGTGTGGGATTTCAAAGGAACGGTTAAAACGAATTGGAGAACCATTTTATTCTTCAAAGGAAAAAGGAACTGGCTTAGGTTTAACTGTCTCATTTAAAATTGTTCAATCACACAATGGAAAAATTCAATTTAACAGTGAAGCACAACAAGGAACGGTCGTAACCATCGACTTACCAGTTGAAAACAATCATTCAAATACCGGTACCGAACCTGCTTCCGTGGAATAAATAAAAGGACCTGTCTTACATAATAGACAGGTCCTTTCGCCTTAATCTTCATCCTTTACATCAATATCTTCCGGAATCGGTTCACTTAAATGCTCTTCTAACAATCGTTTGTACTTCTCAACTTGTTGCAAATGGGTATTAAACTGTTCTTTATAAATCATATACTGCTCTCCATCAAAAATAGCTCTGATTCTTTTTTGCTGAATTAGTTTCTCAACCTGCTTCACTGGAATGTCTAAATATTCAGCTGTCTCGTCTATACTCAAGTACATCTACGGTCACCCTTTCACAATTTACCACTTCTACCCTTTGGTTAAGTCATCCACTAGTTTTTCAGCTGTTCGTCTATACAAATTACTCATACTCACTAATGAAGCAATAAGAAGGACTGTTTGAAGATACTCACCATCTTTTTCTCCAGAATCGACTTCCTCTACTGCATCTGCCACTTTTTCTTTTAAGTTTATTTTATAATCTTCGGTGTTTTTTTCAAATAGGTTCAGATAGCTCTGATAGAATTCCTCTAAATCAAAGTCATCACTGACTACTTTTTCATTTAAACCATTTAGAACCCCTTTTATTTCTGTGATAGAGAGGGCTCCTTTCAACTGATAAATCAATGAAATAAGCATGATATGATCATTTGTATATTTTTTGTTTTTCACCGGAAAAAATAATTTTCCCTTTGCATAATTATTAATCATTGTTTTCGTTAATATTTTCTCTTCTTCAGTCCGCTTTGAATCAGCAAAGGTCTTCTCAAATAATTGAATAACCTGATCCATATATAAATCGATACTAGGAATATTCTCAATCAAAATATTCTGCTTCGAATCTAAACCATTAACAAGTTCTTCCCATTCTTTCATTTGCGCTCTCACCTTTTCAAGTTCTTAACTTCATTATAACGATAACCTTTAGATAGGTAAATGTTGACCACATGATGAAACAAGGATATAATTACATGTAGTTATCAAAACTACATGTAATAGTTTGGAGTGTTTTAAAAATGAACCAACTTATTAGAGAACCCATTAACGGCTTTACACATCTAGCTGGTGCAATCCTTTCTTTTATCGGTTTACTCGCTATGGTGATAAAAGCTGCATCTGTTACAACCTCTCCTAAAACCCTTACTGCAGTGATTCTATTTGGATTAAGTATGATTTTACTTTATAGTGCATCAGCGACCTATCATTTGGTCATTGCCCGCGAGAGCATTATTCACTTTTTCCGACGTCTTGATCACTCAATGATTTTCGTCCTTATCGCTGGGACTTATGCTCCATTTTGCTTAATTACACTTAGCGGATTAACCGGTTCCTTATTATTCTCAGTTATAATGGCGCTTGCACTGGCTGGAGTTACCTTTAAAATGGTATGGTTCGAGTGCCCACGCTGGCTCTCAACTAGCTTATATATTGCCATGGGCTGGTTGATTGTTTTCGCTGTTGTACCTCTAACAAAAAACCTTCCAGAAACTGGGCTTTGGTTACTAATCCTAGGTGGGGTTTTATATACCGTTGGTGGTGTCATTTATGCGACCAAACCAAAATTCTTAGAGCTCAAACATATGGGATTCCACGAAATCTTTCACATTTTCATCCTCCTAGGCAGCCTAGCTCATTTTTGCAGTGTTTATTTCTTCGTCTTATAAAGGTCCTTCGCGTTTAAGCCCTAAATTAGTAGGGCTTTTTTTGTTCGAAAAAAGTACGTTAGGAAACGTCACAACCTCCATGACAGAAAAATTGGATTCCATTACTCTATAAATACATTTGCATGAAACAAACTGAATTTGTATATGGTTGAGGTGAACACTATAAATGAAACGCACAAAAGAAACTCAAATAGCACTGCAAATCATTGCCTTAGATCTAAAACGGGATCAATTATACGAGGAATTATTAAAAACATTGGGGTGGAAAGCCCATGCGTTCCTTCGATTCGTACAAAATAACCACTCATCGGAAGGAGAATCCCATCATGAGTACTAACCAAAACATGAAATCAATCACAATCGTTCCCCTCTATAAAGGGCCCTTATTTATCAGAGCAGACGAAAGGAGTGACTGTCATGTCCAAACAGCTGCGACAAGGTATGGAAAAGGCAAAACAGCATTACATTGAAAAAATCATCCGACTAGGTTCATCATCCTACTCCCATCAAGAACTAAAAAGCTTTTCTATTAGTGATTTACAAGAAATTCTCAAACAAAATCGGAATCATTAAACACACAAGTGATTTATCCTGCTATGCAGGATATTTTTTTAGGTTTAATTTACAATCTATTTTACGGGAGAGAAGGTTTTTCTAATAAATGTTGGCATTATGTCGAATCATGGTAGCCGTTCCCCCGTCTCTTCATCACAACAAGCACTATAAGTTATAGAAAAAAGGCAAAAAAAATACACAAATATCCTCTTCCTCGATAGATTTGTGCAGAAGATTTACTTTCTTATATTGAAATGAGCATTTAATTGCCCCTTAATCATTTCATTTCTTACACTCTCTTTCTTCTTTCTTTCTTTTATTAACTCTTGCTTAATTTCGGCAGTTTGTACGCCTTCTTCTCTCCTTTCCGCTATTGTCATTAACGTATCCACATCGGCAAACGAGTACTTCCTCCCACCTCTCTCTGTTCTTCCCGGAGATAACAAACCTCGTTCCTCATAATATCGAATTTTGCGGAGCGATAGGCCTGTTAGTTCACTAACGATACCAATTGATATGACTTTTTTGTCTTTATACGATGTCATAACTCCCTCCCTCTTTAAAGATATATCGTTACTGTTGATTATCGATATTTTATTCTTTTCCACAACACAATTGGGAGAAGACCTAACAATCATTTTTCAATTCAGGACTTTTGGTACAGATTAACTTTTTAAATATTTCAACTTTTCCCTTTTTTAGTTTTTCTTTATGTGAGATAATATTACATATTTTTAAAATCCTTTAAGAGAAGGTGATATGGATGGCTCAAGAGTCCTATAAGGATAAAAAAGTAATAACCATTGGAATTGTTCGTGAACTTACTGGCTTATCAGAAAGACAAATTCGTTATTACGAAGAGCGAAAACTCATTTTTCCAGAACGCACTGCTGGTGGAAGCAGGAAATATTCTTTTTCAGATATTGAATTGTTAATGGACATCGCTGAAAAGATTGAAGACGGCGTTCAAACATACGAAATAAGACAAGAGATGATCAAAGATAAGAAAAAAGCCGAAGAAGCCAGACTACGTAAAAAAATGATTCAAGGGCAGCTTAATGCTCAGTTTGGAGTACGTAAAATTTAATTCTTACCTAAACGTTTCACCTTCAATTTAATCCCTCCCAAATAAAGTCGTTATCAACATTCTCTGTTTATTTTTATGTAAGGTTTTCTAACATCGTTGTAGAAATTAATCTTACATAGTGCGAAAATACAATTACAGAAAGCCAAATAACCAATTTGGAAGGGGAGAGTTGATTTTGGATACGACATTCTTATTAAACAGTGTTTGGGTTATGGTATCTGCCGTGTTAGTCATTTTAATGATCGGGGGTTTTATCCTATTAGAAACAGGTTCAACTAGGATGAAGAACGCAGGTCATATTGCTGGTAAAACCATTCTTACTTTTGGAATTTCCTCCATCGTCTTTTGGGCAGTCGGTTATGGGTTAATCTTCGGTGCAGGCAATGTGTTAATCGGTTTATCCGATTTCTTTTATTCAGGATATGAAGTGGAAGGGTTAGGACTATCTGGTGCTGTATTCTTTTTATTCCAAACAGCCTTTGCTGGAATTTCAATTACAATTGCATTTGGCGGCTTTGCTGAGAGAGCAAAAATGTCTGTTTATTTAGTCTTCGCAGTACTTTTCTCCATTTTAGTTTATCCTCCAATCGCTCACTGGATTTGGGGCGGTGGCTGGTTAGCTGAACACGGTAAGCAAGATTTTGCTGGATCTACAGTCGTTCATTTAACTGGTGCTATGGCAGCATTAGCAGCTACAATACTCCTAAAACCACGGATCGGAAAATACAATAAAGACGGTTCTGCAAATAATCTTTATGGACACAATCAAGTTTATACAGCATTAAGTGTACTACTATTATGGGTCGGTTGGTTCGGTTTCAATGCAGGTAGCACAGTTGCAGTAGATGGTGGATTTTTCGGCTTCGTTGCAGTCAATACAAACCTTGCAGCAGCTGCAGGAACAATTGCTGCGATGATCATTTCTTGGATTGTTATCGGAAAAGCAGATGTATCAATGATGTTAAACGGAGCCTTGGCCGGCTTAGTCGCAATTACAGCATCTTGTGCATTCGTTGATACTTGGGCATCCGTTGTGATTGGTTTTATTGCTGGGATTCTTGTTTTCTATAGCATTCGTTTCTTTGAAGCTCGTAAAATTGACGATCCAATCTACGCACTTTCCGTTCACGGGGCCGCAGGCGTTTGGGGTACTCTATCAACAGGTTTCTTCGCAACACCTGAACTTGCTTCCGTTGGTCAGCCAGGATTATTTTATGGTGGTGGTTTCGAACAACTTGGTGTTCAGGCTCTAGGAGTTGTTGTATGCGGTGCCTTCGCCTTCATTGTATCATTTGTTTTACTTGCTATTATGAAGTCCTTTATGGGAGGATTACGTGTCACTGAAGAAGAAGAAATTATGGGACTTGATATGAGTGAACATGGTGTGTATGGTTATCCTGAATTGCTTGAATCGGAAAAGCCTGCAATCAAGACTACTGGAACTTTCGGAACGGATGGAAAGTCTATAAAAGTCTAGATAGCCTCGACTTAACACAAACAAACTCCCCTTGAGTAAGAACTCAGGGGGAATCGTTATTTTTGCAAAATACATGTATAACCTTAAATAAGGAGTGTTTAGGCCATGGCAATTTACAAAAGCTACACCCAGATAAGATCATTCCGGGACCAGAAAATCAGCCAGGCCTGGTCACATTCAGCACTATTGAATGACTTTCATGATGAGTTAATGAAACAAACGATTGCACTCGCGATTCGAACAGTCGAAGACCGTTTAGGTCCCCCACGGTCTCCATATTGTTTCTTTTTGATGGGCAGTGCCGGAAGACTTGAGCAAGGAATTTGGAGCGACCAAGACCATGGAATTATTTATGATTCTACTGAACCGGAAGCTCAGGAGTATTTTTTAGCTTTAGGAAAAGAGTTCGTAGAAGGTTTAGCGGAGGTTGGTTATAAGGTTTGTGATGGCAATGTTATGGCAAGCAACCCTTTATGGTGCAAATCTACGGAAGGCTGGAATAAACAAGTTTCCAATTGGCTTTTAGATTCCTCTTGGGAATCAATACGACATTTTCTTACCTTTTTTGATGCTCGATGTTTTTACGGAAAAGATTATCTCACTTCTCTAAAAAACTCCTTTTTTCCACTTCTCCATCGAAGTTGTATGCTCACTAGGATCATTGAAAATACGATGCATATCAAAAAGGGAGTTGGAGTATTAGGTCAGTTTTTACTCGAAACACATGGACCTTTCACAGGTTGTATCAATCTTAAGGATACAGCATTCTTTCCCTACGTTAACGCAGCAAGGGTATTGGCAATTCGGAACAATTCTGTTAAAACATCAACAGTCGAACGCCTACAGCAATTGACAGATATTGATAACCGAGAGCGGTTTATCACTCAATTTATTAAATTACAAGACTATCGCCTATCTTATGGTCTTCATTCAGATTATGAAGCCGGTCATTATGTCAAAATCAATCAAATGTCCAAACAACAACAAAAAGACCTAAAGATCATTATTAAAGATGGAATACAACTGCTTAATCATGTAAAAGAAATAGTAGCAAAGGACGATTCATCATGGGCATGAATAATTTCATCCAGTTCTTTAGAGATTTAGGAAGCAAAAAAATCGGTTCGAATGTTCTTGCTGGGCATGGGAAGGTGACACCACAGAGCATGTCGTTTTATCGTCAACTTGAAAAAGAGGTTCGAAAAAAAAGGGACCTTTCTTCTCCCCTGAATCAACTAGAAACCGTTGTTTTTGATGTTGAAACTACAGGGTTCTTTCCCGAAAAAGGAGACGAGATCATTTCAATTGGCGCAGTAAAAATGAAGGGAAATAAGATCCTCCCCAAAGAAACCTTCTATTCACTTATTCGTTTAACGAGACCTCTTCCACCTAACATTCATGCATTAACCGGTATCGACAATGAAGAATTAGCTTTGGCTCCAGAAGCTTCTGAGGTTTTAATGAAGTTTTTTCATTTTATCTCAAGCAACATCCTTGTAGCCCATCACGCTAAACATGAGCAACGTTTTATGGAAAAGACCACACGGGATGTCATGCGTAAAAAATTTCAACACCGAATTATTGACACTTCATTTCTAACGAGAGTAATTGATCCTACTTCAAGTCCAAAAACACTCGAAGCCATTTGCACTGCATATGGAATAGAAGTGAAGAATCGGCACCACGCACTCGGTGATGCCCTGATGACAGCGGAGTTATGGAGTCAATCACTGACTAGAATACAAGACGCAGGGTTTACAACACTTGGGGAAGTTTACGAACAAATCGCTAAATTGGATAATCAATAATTCTACACATAGCTCAATTGCCTGCCTCCTTTTTGAATTCCTTCGACGATACGGTTTTCATAGGGCCTTCCAATAACACCTTTGCAACATTATTCAATGCTGCTTAGGTGGCCGAAATTTCGGTAATGACCTTATCACAGTATGTATCTTTTTTCAGACCTTTTATGCTCGGATCGACCTTCAATTCGGTTCAAACTAGTGACTAAGTTTTTTCATTTTATCTGAATGGTGACTTTTTCGATCTGAATGAAAGCATTGATCGCCAGTTTCTGTATGTTCTTGATTAGCATTTATTTTATCCACAACTCAACAAGATCTAATACTGACCATTTTCATGATAATTTTGCTAGTTAGAAAAGTGGAATTTTTCGACTATCAAAAAATATTGACAAATCTTTTTCCCTCTGATAAATTATCAGTTAAATAAAACTTTGGATGCACGACATATTAAAATCAATGACGAGAAGAGTAAGATTGGATCACTGTTCTACAGAGAGCTGACACCCGGTGCAAGTCAGCGTTCAGTCCCTTTCCGAAAATCATCTCCGAGATGCAAAGCTGAATGCAGTAAGCTTTGCCGGGCTTTCCGCCGTTACAATGGAACACGTATGATGGTACGTTGACTAAGTGCCGCAGTATATCTTTCTGCGGAATTAGGGTGGTAACGCGAGCGCAAACTCGTCCCTTTGTTAAGGGACGAGTTTTTTTATTTGTTTAAAAATACCCTTTTCGATCATTGATTTTCCTCATCCTAAAGTCATACAACGTTGGAAATGCTTATTCGAACGTTAAAAGAAAATTTATAAACTCTTTTCTCAGATTAAGTGATGACTAAATACATCGATGTCATTTAATAAAACACATAATTCCAGAGAAAGAGCAATCTTAAAAAGGAGCGATTCTATTGCGAAAGTTTGATCATTTATTTATTGGTTTAATGTTATTTTCTATGTTTTTTGGGGCTGGGAACCTGATCTTCCCCCCTTTCTTAGGTGCATTATCTGGTACTTCCTATTGGTTGGCGATGTCAGGTTTTATCCTAACAGCCGTTGGACTTCCTTTTATTGTTCTCTTTGCTATTTCGCGTGTAAAAGGCGGTATTCAGGCGATTGGCGATCGTGTCCATCCTGTTTTTAGTACCATTTTTATGGTCATTGTTTATCTATCAATTGGACCATTTCTTGCAATCCCTAGAAATGCGAATGTTGCCTTTGAAATGGGGATTATGCCTTTTGCCAATGGCTTTGAAAATCCTACTCTTGTTTTACTGTTCTTTTCAGTCGTTTTCTTTTTATTTGTTTATCTGATTAGTCTTAATCCTACAAATATGGAAAAATACTTAGGAAGATGGATTACTCCTATTTTGCTAATCTCTATAGTTGCTCTTTGTGTAATCGGTCTAGGGAAACTTGATGGCCAATCCTTAGCTCCTAGAAACGGCTATGAGTCAGGTGCTTTTTTTAAAGGTTTTATAGAAGGTTACAACACAATGGATGCATTAGCAGCACTCGCGTTCGGAATTGTCATATTAACAGCTGTCCAAAAAAAAGGAGTGAAGGATGAAAAGAAGTTAACTGGTTATATGTTAAAAGCAGCCTTAATTGCCGGCTCCTTATTAGCAGCAGTCTATGTTTTTCTTGGCATGGTAGGAGGAAGAATGGCGGCATTAGGAACATTTGAAAATGGAACACAGATTCTTTCCTCTGTTTCTACGCTTTTATTTGGTCAAAGTGGCACAGTTTTACTAGGGGTTATTTTTACCTTAGCATGTTTTACAACCGTTGTCGGGTTAACTTCCGCTTGCGGTCAATACTTTTCAAATTTGATTCCTTGGGCAAGTTATAGGTCGGTTATCTTAGTTGTTACTCTCATTGGCTTTACGTTGACAAACATGGGGTTAAATCAGATTCTTAAAGTATCTGTTCCTTTTTTAGTAACAGCCTATCCATTAACCATCGTGTTGATCGTTCTTACGTTCTTTAACCACTATTTTAAAGGTTCACGGATTGTATATGTAAGTGCCATGTTCTTTACAGGATTTTTCGCTGTCATTAGTGGCCTAAGCTCATTTGGCATCAATCTTGGTTTCTTAGAAAACTTGCGCTCTTCCCTTCCATTTTCCTCTGTCGGATTAGAATGGGTGATTCCTGCAGTTGTAGGTACGCTAGTTGGAGTCGTGATTACAAAATTATCACACGCCTTCTCCATTACAGAAACACCGCGTACAAAAGCATCATAGAATTTGTTATGTAAAACCGAATTTAAAATACAGTTATATTGCCGAGGATCCCAGGTCCTCGGTTTTTTTCATTAAAGCCTCTTTTCCTAACCTTTGTTGCTTTTGGACAAAAAATACGTCTATATAAGCTAGTTATTCTGAGAGAAAAGAGCTTACCAACTAATTATAAACATACGCAATGGCTACTATTTCGTTAAAAAGGCTTTTGGATTTTTTCAATAATCTTTACGAAGACTGGTTTTTATTAACTCCTCATTATTGAGCGTTCGTCCCTTCTTCTCAAAATAGGTAATTTTTGTAATCCCCCCCTGTTTTGTTAGACAATCTCGTTTAACGTTATGGTAAATCCCGACTGTTTTATTATTGTTAATCAGTCTTGTTATAACTCTAAACTCGTGACAATCTTGTGACGAATTATGAGGTTTAGCACATAAGAAACCCCTTTAAGTCCTTCTATATCTACTATTTCCCCTGTTTTTTAGTATCGCGGCATTTTTAAACACCTGTGACGCACATCACAATCCCATATTTTTGGTTATGATACATTGTTGTTGAGAAAAGTTATCACTCAAAAACACTATAAACATCATGCTAATGAAGTTGATAAACATAAAACTATTTTCCAAAAAGGAGAATTGATATGAGCGAAATGATTAATAATCGTGAACAAGGATTTGAGAATAAAACAGAACGCCAAGAAATGCTGAAACAGATTATTAAAGACTTACACAACGGGAGAAGTGTAGATGAAGTAAAAGCACAGTTTGAAAATGCAGTTGGAAATATTAGTGTTGCTGAGATCTCCCAATTAGAGCAAGCATTAATGGAAGAAGAAGGTATTCCGGTTTCTGAGGTTCAACGTCTTTGCTCTGTGCATACAGCCATTTTTAAAGGCTCTATCGAGGAAATCCACCGTTCAGAACAACCTGAGGACCAGCCTGGTCACCCGATTCATACATTCAAGCTTGAAAATAAAGAGATTAATATGCTTGTAAACTTTAAAATGCAGCTACATTTAGAGCGTTTTGAAAAAGAGGATAACGAGGAAAATATCAACAAATTAATCGCTGACTTAAACCTTCTTTATGATGTTGATAAACACTACACTCGCAAAGAAAACTTACTATTCCCGTTCCTTGAAAAATACGGAATTATGGGGCCAACACAGGTGATGTGGGGTGTAGATGATGGCATCCGTGCAGCAATTAAAGGCGCAAAAGAAAAGCTAAAAACTTATAATGGCGATAAAAAAGCCATAAGTTCCGCTATTTACTTCGTTATTAAAGAAACGAGCGAAATGATTTATAAGGAAGAAAACATCCTTTTTCCTATGGCACTGCAAACCTTGACCGAAGATGAGTGGATAAAGATTGCCCATGATGGTGAAGACATTGGCTATTGTTTAACTGCACCAGCGGGTGTTTGGAAGCCCGAACGCAAGGAAATTAACGCGACAGCTATGACAGATGGTTACATTAAAATGGAGACAGGTCTGTTATCTTTAAAACAATTAGAACTTATGCTTAATCATCTTCCAGTTGATATTACTTTTATTGACCAAGACGATGTAGTCCGCTATTTTTCTCACGGCAAAGAGCGCATTTTCCATAGAACAAAGGCGGTAATCGGTAGAACTGTCCAAAACTGTCACCCTCCAAAGAGTGTGCACGTTGTGGAAGATTTGCTTCATGATTTTAAGGCTGGAATTAAAGATGTTGAAGATTTTTATATAAAAACACGCGGTATATATGTATACATCCGCTATTTCGCTGTAAGAGATGAAGATGGTGCCTATATGGGCACACTGGAATTCACACAAAATATCGATCCAATTCAAGCGATTCAGGGAGAAAAGAGAATTCTTTCTTAAAGATCTTTACTCAAACTTTGTTGCTTTAGATATAAAAAGAAACGCATTAGCAGTGTTCTCACTAGACAGCAACTTTAAAATCAGGAGAAAAGAGTCAGCGTACTTAGTATGAACGCATAAAATGGCTTATCCTGCGTTAAAATCAGCTTTAGGAGTTTATCAACAATCTTTACGAAACTAGCCTTCTTAGAGTACCAAATGAGAATTAAAAATATAAACGAGGTGAGCAAATTGAAAGATGAATTAATCGAGCAAATTTATGAAGTATTGGAAGAAGTAATCGACCCCGAATTGGGAATCGATATCGTTAATCTAGGTTTGGTATATGATGTAATTCTAGATGATGAACTCAATCTCCATATCAATATGACCATGACATCAATGGGGTGCCCAATGGCTCCACAAATTATGACAGATGCTCATACAAAAATAGAAGCAGCGATTAAGGATTTAAACAGCATTAAAATCGACATCGTCTGGAGCCCCGCATGGTCAAAAGAACGAATGTCACGCTACGCGAAGATTGCCTTAGGCATCCCAAGCTAAGCTGTATGGTTGTTACTAGTGTGTCTCTCTTATGTTTATAGGAGGCACACTTTTTTTATGGTGAGGGAACAAGCTTGGTTGGGAGACATCCCTATTGTCCTGACTTTTCCTTTATTGCTGCTAACTTGTCTTTTTATAATCGAAGTTTAGACTACATAGTATTTTTTCTCCTGAATTTCTTTTTTCTCAGATCTCCGGGGTGCCTTACTTCCCCCACTCATGTCCGAAGTTGTCATCTAACTATAAGAAGGAACTTTTATCAGCCTCAAGTCTTAGTGAATTTTCCACCTCTAGAGCATTGGAGAAAATTAGTATTTCGAATACGATAGATTTAACAAAACCAATACGTTTTTATAATGAAACGGAGTGAATGAATATGTTGAAAAAGATTTTCGTCATTTTTTTAATCCTGACAGGGTTATTTATTATTATGACGAACCTACCACTTTTTAGTTGGTTTGGCCTAAACAATGAGCAAAAAGAAGCGAATGTCACAGACAAGGTTGAACTGATTAAAATCCAAACAACTAGCGTACCGACAACGATTATCCCTGAAGATCGAGATGATATCGTCATTGATTATGAAGGCCAAGGATCAGTTGACCTTCACCAAGGAGACGATGAAATTGAAATTGATGCGAAAGGTCCAAAGTTTCAATTTGGTCTTTTTAACCGAAATTCTAAATTAACCATCTATATTCCAGAAGTTTATGACCGGAACATCTCTCTAAAAGTAGGGTCTGGTACCTTATTACTCGAAGGCCATTCTAGTCAAAAGCCCCTTTCACTTGAAGAATTAGCAGTAGATATCGGTTCAGGAAAACTTGAGCTGCGAAACATTGAAGCAAACCTTATTGAGCAAAAGGGTTCATCAGGTTACGCGAAGCTTGAAAATATTGAGGCAAACACGGGTTCATTTGAAATAAGCTCAGGCAAACTCATGATTCATCATTATTCTGGCGCGTTGGATGCCCAAGTGTCCTCTGGATTTATGGATATTCAATTTGACACTCTAACTGGAAATTCTGAAGTGAAGGTGAGTTCAGGCAGCGCTAAATTGGATCTCCCTGATGATGCTGACTTTACCTTGATTGGGAAAATGAGTAGTGGAAAAATCAATCATGACTTTCAACTAACCGATAAAAGCAGTGGGAAAAACCACATTGAAGGAAAGTATGGATCAGGTGATAATAAGCTTGACTTGCAAGTTTCAAGTGGCCACATCAACCTTTATTAAGCCCCTCCCTTTCCTTTCCAAATTATCAAAGTATAATTTTAGAAGCCTTCTTAACAGGGGCTTCTTTCTTTTCTCTTCCTCGTTTTCAGTATATCTTCATGCTAATCTAAGCTAAAATAAACTTAAGAGTTCTAAAAAGTTAAATAGTATCTAAAAAGGGGCAATTATATGTTCGAGTTGCTAACGACAATGGTTGAAAGACTTGGAATCATCGTCACCATCGCCTTTATTTTAACTAGATTTAAGTTCTTTAGAGATATGACTTATCAAGAACAGCTAAAACGCTCTCAACAGTATACAGCGATTCTTTTTTTCGGTTTCTTCGGTATCATTGGGACTTACACCGGATTAAGCTTAAGCACAGAGAGTCTACATTTTCACCGCTGGGCCTCTAATCTCGCCGCTGATGAAGCAATTGCAAATTCACGAGTAATTGGGGTTGTAATTGCCGGTTTACTCGGAGGTTATAAAGTAGGAATTGGCGCGGGACTGATTGCTGGTATTCATCGGTTTACCTTAGGGGGATTTACTGCAATTGCTTGTGGACTAGCCTCTATTATTGCAGGGATATTAGCTGGGTACTTCCACAGACGCAATCACCATATCAAACTTAAATCTGCCTTTTTCATGGGGGCTCTTGCTGAAACCATTCAAATGTTGATTATATTGCTCCTTTCTCGCCCATTTGAACAGGCCTGGACGTTAGTTGAAATTATCGGTTTTCCAATGATTATTGCTAATGGACTTGGTTGCGCTCTATTTCTCCTTGTTATTCGGAATGTCGTTCAAGAAGAAGAGAAAGTGGTTGCAGTTCAAGCACAAAAGATCTTTCGAATTGCTGATCAAACACTTGCACACCTTCGTGATGGAATTAACCCTAAATCGGCACATGCTGTTTGCCAGATTTTACATAACGAAATAAAAGCGAGTGCCGTTTCAATGACAAACCTAACGGATATTTTAGCCCACGTAGGTCTTGGCGATGACCACCATCGAGCAGAAAGCCCAATTCAAACACAGATCACATTAGATGCGATTCACAAAGGTAAAATGATTGTTGCCAATCAAGAATCGATTCAATGTCGTGTTAAGGGGTGTCCATTAGGCGCTGCGATCATTGAGCCTTTGAAAGTTCGCGACAAAACCATCGGCACTTTAAAATTTTACTTTCGGTCCGAAAAAGCCATTACAAATGTGGATGTAGAACTAATCTCTGGTTTGAGCCGCATCATTAGCAATCAACTTGAAATAGTTGAAGCTGAGCGCTCTTACCAACTAGCTAAAGAAGCAGAAATCATGGCTCTTCAAGCACAAATTAGTCCACATTTCTTGTTTAATACATTAAATACGATCGTATCGCTTATTCGAATTGATCAGACTAAAGCGCGTAAGCTACTTGTATCTTTATCACACTTTCTACGTCAGAACCTCACTGTTACGACACATAATATGGGTACGTTAGAACAGGAAATCAAACATACGAAAGCCTATTTATCGATTGAAGAAGCAAGATTTATTGACAGATTAGAGGTGATTTATGATATTGATGAAACAGTGTTACTAAAAAGCCTGCCACCTCTTACCCTTCAACCAATTGTTGAAAATGCAATCAAGCATGGGTTTAAAGATAAGGAAAATAATTGCATAATAAAAATTTCAATTAAAAGGCAGGAAGAGCATATTCAAATAAAAGTAGAAGATAATGGACAAGGAATGAGTGAAGAGCGGGTTCAACAAATCGGAACTGCTCTAGTACAATCTGAAAAAGGTACAGGTCTAGCTCTTTATAATGTTAACCGAAGACTGATCATGACGTTCGGAGAGGACGCAGCTTTAGCCATTAAAAGTGAAGCTCAGATTGGGACAGAAGTTTCATTCTTGATTCCTTATAAAAAGGAGGTAATTTGAGTTGGATATACCCATTAAAACTTTAATCGTGGATGACGAATTATATAGCCGTGATGAATTAAAACACTTATTACAAGCATTTCCCTCTATTCAAATCGTAGGTGAAGCTGAAACTGGAGAATCAGCCATTATGAAAGCTCTCCAACTTCAACCTGATGTGGTGTTTTTAGATGTCGAGATGCCTAAAATGAATGGGATGGAAGCAGCCAAAGCACTAATGGAATTGAAAAAAGCTCCCTACATCGTCTTTGCAACAGCTTATCCCCAATTTGCGGCTGAAGCTTTTCGATATGATGCTATTGATTATATCTTGAAACCTTATGACGAAGACTTACTAAAAGAAACCGTCGAAAGAATTGAGAAAAAATTCTCCCAGGATACCCCCATTATCCATGAAGTAGGAAAATCAGCAGCTAAATTAGCTGTTGAGGCTGAAGGAGAAATTTATTATATTGACCCAAAAGATATCCTGTATATGTTTCGCGAAGAAAAGGTGACAAAAATTATTGCCAGAACAGGAGAATTCGAGGTCAAAACACCTCTTAAGGATCTTGAATGCAGATTGAATTCTTTTAGTTTTTTCCGGATTCATAAAAGTTACTTGGTGAATTTAGAACATGTAACCCGACTAACCCCTTGGTTTAACGGGGCTTATCAGTTAGAAATCGAAGGAAGAGAGGAACTGCTATCTGTTAGTCGAAATTATGTCAAAGCCTTACGGGCAAGACTAGAAATTTAAAAGAGTAGTCTAGACTTTATATTTTACTCTACTATAAAGATAAACTTTCCCAAAAGAACATGCATCTTAATCAACTATTGATACATGATAAACTCAAATTTCGACTTTTTAATCCAAAATGCCCCTATCAGTCTTCCATTCTTTTATACTAAGAATGTAAACGTATTCATTGTTGATACAAAGGGGGAGAATGATGTATACATTTTTAGCGGGCATCGTCCTTTTAATTATTGGTTATTTTACTTACGGTAAATTTGTAGAGAAAGTTTTTGGGGTAAAAGAAGAACGTGCCACACCGGCTTATGTAAATGCCGATGGTGTCGACTACATTCCAATGAGTACTTCAAAGAACTCATTAATCCAGCTCTTAAATATTGCTGGTACAGGACCTATCTTCGGTCCAATCATGGGAGCGCTTTATGGACCAGTTGCTTTTATCTGGATTGTAATCGGTTGTATCTTTGCGGGTGCTGTCCATGACTATTTAACAGGGATGATTTCTATCCGTAACCGCGGGGCTCACTTGCCAGAATTAGCAAGTAAGTTTTTAGGTAAAATCATGCGCCACGTTGTAAACGCATTCGCAGTGTTACTACTTTTACTAGTTGGTACTGTGTTTGTTTCTACACCAGCAAGCCTACTTCATGTATTAATGGATGGTAAAATTGCTCTCGGTGTTATTGTTGCTGCAATTTTCATTTATTATATTTTAGCTACATTACTACCAGTTGATAAAATTATCGGAAGACTCTATCCATACTTTGGAGCATTACTTGTTATCAGTGCACTTGGAGTTGGAATCGGCCTAGTGGTTACAGGAGCACCAATTCCTGAGCTTTCACTATCAAACTTCCATCCTGACAATGCGCCAATCTTCCCATTAATTTTCTTTACAATTACTTGTGGAGCACTATCAGGATTCCATGCTACACAAACACCAATTATTTCTCGTACGACTCAAAAAGAGAAACAAGGTCGCAAAATTTTCTACGGTATGATGATTGCAGAAGGAATTATCGCAATGATCTGGGCTGCTGCAGCAATGAGCTTGTTCAATGGATATACTGGCTTAAATGAAGTACTTGCTGCTGGTGGACCAGGGGCTGTTGTAAGTGAAGTTTCTACTGCGATGCTAGGAGCAATCGGTGGAACTCTTGCAATTCTTGGAGTAGTTGTTCTTCCAATTACTTCTGGTGACACTGCTTTCCGTAGTGCTCGTATGATTATTGCCGAGTATTTAAATATTGCTCAAAAGAAAATGAGTAGCCGTTTATGGATTGCTGTTCCATTATTCGCAATCTCTGTTGTCTTGACACAAATTGATTTCAATCTTCTATGGAGATATTTCAGCTGGGCGAACCAAGCTACAGCCGTAATCGCCTTATTTGTAGGAGCTATGTATTTATACATCGCTAAGAAAAACTATTTCATCCCATTAATCCCTGGTACATTCATGTTAGTAATGGTTATTACTTACATCCTTAATGCCCAAATCGGTTTTGGTTTAGCTATGAATATATCTTGGATTGGTGGAGTAATCGGTACAATTATTCTTGTCGCTTTATTCTTTAGAGCTGCTAAGAAGAACAGGGCCAATAGCCTCCCACTTGATGAGGATATTTCGAATTGGAATAAGGTAGCCTAATGGGCCCTTGCCATCCTGAATATCGCAAGACGGTAGATGAAGAAGAAAAAAAAGTAAACGAAAAGGGGAAAGACAGTGTTCCCCTTTTCGTAAGAATCATCAGTCTCCTGATTGTGGTTGGAGCAGTGGGAATGGCTCTATATCTTTGGTAAAAGCACGCGCTTAACGCGTGCTTTTCTTTTTGTAGACCTGTAATCAGACAGACCTCTTGTTGACTCGGGTTCGAGCAAGCAAATTCCAGCTGTACTCACAGGCTTATTCCACCTAGAAAACTGGTAAAACTAAACCCATTAAATGGTACAATATAGAAAATAGTATTACTAGGAGGGATTGGTTTGTGGGTACTTGTGGGAGTTCAATTTTTCATTACTATGCTATTCCTTTTCTTCGGATGGGCATTACTTTATAAAAAAGCTTATTGGCTCATTTCTGGTTTTGCTACTCGGCCTGAAGAAGAGCAAGAGGAACTTATCCGAAACGGATCCCCTCAAAAAACCGGTAAACTCATGTTTGCAACAGCAATTGGAATGTTGATCCTACTTCCTTTGTATTTCCTTCCTTTCAAGTATGCGATAGAGGTCCAATTCGGTTTTATGCTCTTATTTTTAATGGGTGGAATGGTGTATCTATCAAAATATGAAGTAGTGCATAAGCGCAAAAAGAGTTATCTCATCTCTTCGGTTCTTTTTATTGCCATTATTGGTTTTGTAGGAACCATCTATATGATTGGCCTCCAAAGTTACGACTTAATCGTTAAGGACGATAAGTTTGAAATAACTGGGCCATATGGAGAGGAGTGGGATCTAAATAAGATCCAATCTATTCATTTACTGGATGAAATGCCAGAAGTAACTTGGAAAAACAACGGATTTGGCTTAGCTACCATGTCAAAAGGTTACTTTACTGTTACAGACTACGGAGTGTCTCTCCTTTTTATCAGAAAAGATTCTCCCCCATACCTTTATATCAAGGTGGCAGGTGATAGAATTTTTATTAACGGTGAAAACTCCACAGAAACAAAAGAATGGTACCAAAGTTTACGTAGGTAGGAAGGAGCCGTGTTGACCACGGTAATTTACATAAGGAGGAATATGATGAAAATTTTAGTTTTAGGTGCAGGAGCAATTGGTGGCTATTTCGGTGGCCGTTTACTTGAAAAAGGAGAAGATGTCACATTTCTTGTCCGGGAAAAACGACAACAACAGCTCCGGGAAAATGGTCTAGTCATTGAAAGTGTTCATGGTGATATGACATTCACTCCAAAGACCATTTTGAGTGGAGAAGAAGCTGGACCATTTGATGTGATCCTTCTATCAACTAAGTCTTATCATTTACATGGAGCGATTGAAAGCATTCGACCTTATGTAACCGAACAAACATTGGTTTTGCCATTACTAAATGGGATTGCTCATGTTTCGCAACTTCGCGACGCTTTTGGTGAGGCGAAAGTAATTGGTGGATTATGCTTTGTTGAAACCACGCTTAATGAAAAAGGAGCAGTCATCCAAACAAGTCCAATCCACGACCTCGTTTTCGGTGAATATTCTGGTGAAAAAACAGCAAGAATCCTTAAGCTTCAGGACGCTTTCGAAGGGACGAAAGCAAACTTCCGCTTATCTAATAGGATTGAACAGGATATGTGGCATAAATACCAGTTCATCGCCACACTAAGTGGTGTTACTTCCCTTTTCCAATCAACAATTGGTCCTATTCGTGATAGCGAATATGGAATGAAAACAATTGAATCTTTGCTTACTGAAACAGGGCGCGTCATGAGAAGTGTCGGAGCACCTCTTGCAGGTGATGTTGAAGGGACGCAATTAGAGAAAATCAACCAAATGGACCATCAAATGAAATCCTCCTTACAGCGTGATATGGAGAAAGGTCTCCTGACCGAGGCTAATCACTTCTTTGGCTACCTATTAGATCTCGCAAAAGAAAAACAACTCAGCACTCCTGTCATTCAAACGATTTTTGCGAATCTACAAATTTATGAATCACAAATTTAATAATGAGTATTAAAAAGTAGTGACAGATTAGTACTTTTATTAGAAGGGCACCTATTTCGTTTAATAGGTGCCCTTACTAGTTAATTTTACATTAGTTTGGTTATCAATCTACCTTATTGGTGACCCTTCTTAATTGTCTTCGCCCAGTTTGGGCACTTATACGCTTTATTGGTGACCTTTCTCCTTTGGTCTTTCCTCGGTTAGGGCACCGAGACGCTTCCTCGTTTACCGTTGCTCGATTTTTTCTCCTCCATCGGGCACCGAGACGCTCCCTCGTTTACCGTGGCTCAATTTTTTCTCCTCCAACGGGCACCGAGTATTGGTTCCTTTTGCCCCTCTATCAATAGATTAGAACTATATTAACTAACTCCCCTTTAAGGGTTAAAGAGTTTACGTTTTAACCTACAAACGCTTCCTATTTTCGAATAAAAGCACAAACTCTTTCCACTCAACTTTAAACCAATCGTTCTGTTAAATTGACACCTTTGAAAAAAGAGCCAAAAAAAAAGATGCCTCCTAATACGAGAAAGCATCTAAAACTTCTGTTAATCTTTTACGAACGCCTGTCTAACCATTTGGTGAGAAATTCAGGAAGCCCACCTCTTATGGCTAGTGTGACATGTCCGCCTTTTACACGGAGATAAGTTTTATCCCGGGAAGACACCTTTTTCACAAGAGGTTTTACCATTTCTTCTGGAATTAAATCGTCACCTTCTGTTGAGACCACCAGTAAATTCGCTTTGATATCCTTCAAATTGACTTTTTTTTGACGCAAATATAACTTATTTTTAATTAGCTTATTTTTTACAACCATTTCGTGTAAAAGTTCTTTAAACGCGGTCCCGGCAAATGGAACATGCCCTTTCACCCACTTATCAAACTTCCGCCATTTTTCTATATATTTTTTATCGTTCATTCGTCCAAGTAGAGCTAAATAAGGGGTAACATTGATTGGAGCGGTCATCAACCGCAGACCGAACTCCATTGCTTGTGCAGGTACCACTCCGTATTCATCTATTAAGCCTTCTGGTTTTAAGCCACCTTCGCGTAACGCTTGATGCCAATTACTCATATAGGGGATGTTTTTAAAATCAATAGGGGCAGCAAATAGGATGAGGTTCTTGATTGGTTCAGTGGCGATTGCGGCATACATAACGGCCAAGGTTCCACCTAGACAGTAACCAATCACGGTTAGATCTTCCGCTTTTGAATGCCATAATGCTCGGCGCGCACCTGGTTGAATATAATCAAAGATATAATCAGCTAAAGAGATATTTTTATCCTCATACCCCGGTATGCCAAAGTCTAGCAAGTACACATCGTAACCTTGTTCTGTAAACCCTTCTATCATACTAGCACCTGGTGCGAGGTCTAAAATAAAGGCCTGGTTTACTAGCGAATAAATAAGAAACATCGGAGTCCGCTTCTTCTTAACAGCTGCTGGATAATACCATAAAGTAGCTTTATTTTTTCTCCAAATTGCTTTACGAGGAGTCGGACCTACCGGTATTTCAGATTGTTCAATAATTCTCGGAGTACCTCGCTTCCGAGGAAAATCAGCCACGTAAATTGCCCCTTTGCGAGAGTGCATCTTGAATACTATCTTTAACTGCTTGTTTTCCTAATTGTGACAGAGTTTCTAACACTCTATTTCTAAGACTATTTTTTTCTCCTTCTCCTTCTCCTGCTTTTAAATCTGCTTCTTCCCTGTTCATTTGCTGATTTGCTTCACCTTCTATTGTTTGTAGATCCTCTTCCATTATGGAGCCATTCTCACCAAGAGTTTGAATCAGCATTTCTTCGATATGGTCTAATCTATCCTCAAGTTGCATAACCAGTCTTGAGACATTTGCAAGATCATCTCTTGTTGGGAAATTAAATTGGTGGGCGATAATTTCAGAGAAGCGTCGTAGAAATCTCACCTTCTTAAGGTGTTTTTCCATCTCGGTATTTGCTAGAGCCACTACCTGATTATCATTTAATTTGTCTTTAATAAAATCATTTAAATCCTTTTCATAATTCGCTACTAACCGGGTCAAATCCTTAAGTTTCATTGATTTATCGCTCATCGTTCCCCTTCCTTTCTACCAATTAAAAACAAAAACAAACAAGCTCGTTATATTTTATACAGTCGGAAAGGAACCGTGCCAAAAATGATGGATATGTCTATTGGTTGCTTTTCATTTAGGAGTGACGAGTTTGTCGCATAAACGGGCCTTGGCATTTCTACCATTTTAGACACCATTCATCTTTATCCGGCTTAATATATAGTAATTCCTAGAATTCAGAAGGAAAGGAGAATTTAAACTAATTGGACAGAACTGTTGTTTTAAAACAAATCCCTCAAGCAACCGATGGCAAACTCTTTACTGGCCACCTAAAAGAATTCCAACACAATCCGTTACAATTTTTAGAAAAGCTGGCAAGGGAACAAGGCCCAATTGTCCGCTTTCGGTTAGGTCCATTCCAGAAAGTAATTCTACTAACAGACCCCGAGTTGATAAAAGAAGTGTTAGTGACGGAGCAAAAGAATTTTATTAAATCAAGTGATGTTCAATCATTAAAGGTGATACTAGGGGATGGACTCCTAACAAGCGAGAAGGAACAGCACTTGCAACAACGGAGACTTATTCAACCTGCTTTCAAAAAAACACATATCAAATCGTACGCCCAAGATATGATTGACACGACAGAAGCTTATATCTCCAAATGGGATAAAGCTCTAGAATCTGATGTTTCCCAAGATATGATGAATATTACGCTAGGGATCATTACGAAAACGATGTTCGGCTTAGATTTTAAAGAAGGACATGAATTAATTGGTGAATCCGTAGAAAAAGCAATGAAGCTTGCTATAAAACGAATGAGATCTGTTATCCCACTTCCCCTGTCGATTCCAACACAAAATAACCGTAAATATCGTCAAACTGTCCAAGCACTAGATGAAGTGCTTTTTAAAATTATTGGGAATAGAAGACAGGAAGATAAGCAAAAAGAGGATTTGCTTGGCATCTTAATGAGTGCCAAAGATGAAGAAAATGGGTTAGGAATGACAGATAAACAGTTACGCGACGAACTCATGACCATCTTCTTAGCAGGCCATGAAACAACTGCCAATGCCTTATCGTGGACTCATTATTTACTTGCTCAACATCCTGAGGTAGAAGCTCGGCTTCATGAGGAAATTCATACTGTGGTCGGCGATGATCCTGTAAAACCCGAGCATTTCCAAAGACTATTTTATACACAAAATATCATCAGGGAATCACTCAGGTTGTATCCGCCTGCTTATGTGATTGGTCGCCAAGTGGACAAGACAGTTGAAATTGGTGGTTATCAGTTTACAAAAGGAGAAATGGTCTTAATGAGTCAATACGTCATGCACAGACTCCCAGAATATTTCGAGCATCCTGAGGAATTTAAGCCAGAAAGATTTGAAAATAACTTTATTAAAACGATACCTCCTTATGCTTACTTTCCGTTTGGTGGAGGTCCAAGAGTTTGTATTGGTAATCACTTTGCATTCATGGAAATGGTGCTAGTCTTGGCATGTATTGCACAAAAATATCAACTTCATCTAATCCCTGATCATGTAGAAATCAAACCTCAACCACTTATTACCCTAAGACCCAAGCCTTCATTGAAAATGGTGATAACCAGAAGAAATAACTAATTTCACTCTTTCTGCATGAACAAATTTAAGTATGCGATCTATTTTTTAAAAGGGTATTTGGAAAGATTGTTATTAAAATCCTAAAGCATCCAGTTTGAGTAAAGAGCCTTTTTATTAGAAAGAAGGGAAAAGACACTAGCTCTTACCTCAATCAGGAAAGAGCTAGTACTGAAACAATATACTCTTAAACAATAATTTCTTTAATTTCATCAAAACCTTTTGTCTTTTTGAACACCATATGATGTTCAAAATTACTTAACGCATCTGAAGGATCTAACTGAGTGAAATTTAGTTTCTCAAGACGTTCTCTTTCATACTTTACTGATAGAATGGCTACTTTTGCTTGATGTCCAGTTGCAGTATTAAGCCGATCTTCATAGGCATGAACAAATACTGTGGCAATAGGCAACAAAGCAAACATATCGCGCGCAATTCGCAAAGCACTACCGCAAACATAGTCTTGAAGAAGATCATAATAATCTGTTTTTGTCAGATTTTTTCTTGAAAGCTTCCCCGTTTTTGTTAACGATAATGTTTGTTCAGGAATTACACTATCGGGATGTACATCAAATGACACATGAATAAGGTCTGGTTGGTCGGTTCCGAATTCGAAACAACTTCCAAATTCGAGCAGGTCGTCCAGTGGTCCAAATTCATTGATGACTTCTAAATAGGCATCAATGTCTTTATCAAGAATACGCTTAGCCATACGTTGTGCTCTTTGCCAATCTTCCCAGTGCTCGATGTCTTGTTGAATACCTTCTTGTACATCTGCCTCTAACTTTTTTACTTTCACTTCATCTTTTTTAAATAACTTCTCAAAAAAGCCCGGTTTATAAGCACTTAATTGTTGTTTCGCATCTTTTTCATTCGGCCCTTCTGTACCTTTTTGATAAGGAGGGTTACGCCGAAACACCTCTTCCCAATCGACGGGGTCATCAGCTTCATGATGAATTGAACGAATTTGTTCAAGTCGATTATTATAAAGGTCCACTTGAAGTTGATTGTATTCTTGTTCTTCCAATTTTTGCTGTTCTCTTTCCAACTTCGATAAAGCACTGCGACGTTTATAGGCCTCTGTTTTATAGGTCCTAGAACTAGAAGTTGTTGAATAAGATACCCCTGTACCAGGAATCCCAACCGTGCTTGTTCTTCTCCCACTACTGTTAACTGAATATCGCAGGCCTTTTCCGCCAACACTCATTCCGACACTTTTCTTTCCTACATTTACCCGGACACCTGGTGCGATTTTAAAACTTTTTCGAAAACGTAATCCCAACTTCATCACACATCCTTTCATAAAAGGAAGCCTTAAATATAGATATTTGTTTAAAAGATCTTCTCAAAACAATAATACCACTCATGTCCTTCTGGTTTTCCGTTTAACCTTACCTTTCCAACTCTTTTAAATCCTCGCTTCTCATAAAACTTTACCGCACCTTCATTTCCGGCATATGTATCCAATCTTAGTGCAGGATATCCTTGTTGCTCGGTAAACCGCTCCGCAAATTCCAACATTTTGCCACCATAACCGCCTCCTTGAAAAGAGGGGTGCACACAAAAAGAATGGAGAATAAGTGGGGCTCTATCTACTTCGGTCCAATTTGCCTCGGCCCATTCAGGGGTTTGCCATTCATCTAAAACCATTGCCCCTTGTATCTCCCCATTTAGTTTTAGAACAAATAGATTCTCTCCAGCAAAGGCCGTTTCAAAATATTCTTTACTAGGGTATTGTTCATCCCATTGCAATATCTCACGCTCTTCTAAATAGGATTTACAGTCTTCAAACATCCCTGTAATAATCGGGATATCTGCATAGTTGGCCCGCATAATTTCTGAATCCATATTATCAATTCTCCTCTGGATCTTTTTTGTTTTCCATTGTTAGGTTGTTGTGATTTTCTTATTTTGACCAATGTTACAGTGACCATTCCCGAATCGTATGTTTTCTCTTGAGACTGGTTAAAGTAACTAGAGAGTTATTTTTCACCAAGGAGGAACTGATATGGAAAACACGAATGAATTTTTAAATAAGCTTCATGATAAACAACAAAAAGATGAGCAAAATCGTAAACGCCAAGGTAAAAATAATCCTAGCGCAAAGTTGCCAACGAACCGAAATAAATAACCAATGATGAATGTAAAAGGGAAACGGGGCTGATGCCGTTTCCCTTAAACGTTTCTTAATTTCGTTTATTTTCAAACTTTGACAAGAAAGTACTCTAAGGCTCACGCTCATTTACTAACGATATCAACAAACCATCGCAAAAGCTGCGTTACCATAACACATCCAAAATATCGCTATGGAATAAATTTGTATCAATGGTACAAGCTGACGCATCTAAGCCATATTGCCATCCACCAATAAGCGCATTTTCTGGAGCTTCAGGGTTATAATCAGGGGCATTATCTTCTGTTGTTATCCCCATACTAGGGGCGGCTGTCCAAACATAGGTATTCTTAAGCAGCTCTTCATTCTCTTGCCCTGCCTGTTCTAAAGCTGCATATAAATCCTGCTTAGAATCGAACACACCATAAATACCAGGTTCATACTGAGACTCATTCATGACCTCATACCAACCTTTAATAAACTCTGAATCTACTGGATAATCGGGTTCAATATCCGCAAAGATCGCCACTCCTTCTGGAGCTCCTAAATCTTTTGCCATTTCGATTGCTGCTTGTGCTTGATTTTTCCCATTCTCATATCCTGTTCCGTCCGTAAACTGATTCCAAATTAGTAGAATTTTAATGTCATTCGAGTGAAGCAAATCCTTTTCGGCCGAAGTTAAACCTTTTGAAACTCCATCTTTATCTCCTAAATAACGGCCCCAAATCTCAGGTGAGCCAAAGTTATCCTCAACACAACTAAGCATGTCTTCCGTAGTGAGGTTGGCTGAATCGACTCCCCATATGAGTCGATCCTCGCCAGAATCTCCTTCCTTGTTGCCCTCTTCATTGTTATTTTTATTGTCGTCTTCGTTTTCCTTTTTATCTCCGTCAGTAGAGCCTTTGTTATCTTTATTGTCTTTGTCATTATTGGCATTATTATTTATATCATTTGATACATTTACATTCACACTGACATTAATATTATTTGTCACACTATTATCAATTTTATTGTTGTCGCTATTTTCAAGGTTGTTTTCGATTGAGTTGCTTACATCCGCATTATCTCCATCTACGTTGTTGTCTACATCATTACTGACTTCGGAGTCTCCACCTTCTCCACTATTTACGTTATTTTCGATATCATTAGTAACATCGGTTTTTCCATTCTTTTCTTCGTTTGTTTTATTTTCTTCAGTATTACCTTCCTTTGATTCTTCCTCACTGCTAGATTTATCTTCCGAATCATTATTAGGCTTCTCTTCTGCAGGGGTTGTGCCTCCCCCCGGTCCTGAGGCAGTAAAGTCTACAAACGCAAAGACAAAGAACGACAAGATTACCGTACAAAAAACCGATAGGACAACTGTAAAGAGTTTATTTTTCCCCAAAGCTCTCACCCCTCCTCACTTTACATGACATCGTATGCAAAGAGATCTAGGCTGGTGAGCATTAGGGTATTATTACCAATTGTGATTGACAAATTATTAGAACGTAATGTTCATGTAACAACACGATACAAAAAAGCCACCTGGATATATAAACCCAAGTGGCTTTTATTTTAGTGAATTTTATTTTAATAAGAAATTAACACCTGCAAGATCGGTTTGACCTTTATAAGTTGCATAAGCATAGACATTATAGTAATTACCAGCTGGCAGCTTATATCCATTTGGAATACCATTGTAACCTACAGCAACTGTACCATCCCATACAAAGGAGCTGTATCCGGCAGGAACATTCTCATAAGTGGCAATATCCCCCAAATAAGCTACTGGTTGTCCATCTTTATTAGAAAGATATACAAACAACTCAACCGACTCTGCCCCGCCAGGGAATAGGCCTTGAATTTCAAATTTCCCATCGGCTTGTTGAGCAATTCCGACATACTCAGCACGTGGATAATCTGGTTCTTGAACGAATAAGATTGTCGGTACATCCATTGTTTCAGTACCGTCACTAATTGTAATGGTTCCCTCATAATAGCCTGGCTCTAATTTGCTAGCATCTACTTGTACATTTAGGTTTACGTTTTGAGACTTACCAGCATTCACCTTCAAATTATTGCTAGTGGATACTTTGACTGCTTTAGAGTTTTCTCCCATATCAACTTTAAAGCTATAAGTTTTTCTTTCTGAAGATAGATTTTTAATCGTAAACTGCTGCTTTTCGACTTGCTTCCCTTTATTCTTGTCAAACACTCCAAAAGAATGACTTCCTGGTGTAGCTAACGTGTCTGTTTTGATTGCATCTACAACCCGAATGCTTCCAGCTCCTTGTGTGTTATGTGGATAAGCTTGTCCAGTTCCAGGATCAATGACCTCTTCTGCAGTATTCATAAGTGCAGCTTTTACATCTTCAACACTCCACTCCGGGTTTGCTTGAAGAACCAGAGCTGCGGCACCTGCAACATGTGGAGAAGCCATACTTGTTCCTTGCATCGCTGCATAACCATGTGGATTTGCTGCGTCATGTGTTGGGACCGTACTTGTAATATTTACTCCAGGTGCAGATACGTCTGGCTTAATCATCCACGTGCTTGTCACTGGACCACGAGAAGAGAAATCAGCTACCGTTTCTCCAACTTCTGAATTGAATTGGATATTAAATGAAACCGTGTTAATTCCGCTATTTATCTCCCCTAAGAGCTTTTGGCCATCTTCAAGCGTTGTTTTAATGGTTGGAACCGCCATACCTGGAACATCTGCATGTTCACCTGCAACATTATTATAGATAATCGCTCCCACAGCACCAGCATTCTTTGCATTTGTTGCCTTATCAACAAACGCAAATCCACCACGGCTGATTAATGCAATTTTCCCTTCAAGATCTTTTCCTTCAAAATCTTCTGGAGCCCCTAATCCAACATCAACAAATTCATATTCTTTCCCGCTAAGTGCTAAAAGCTCTTCATCGCTCGGGTAACCCATCACCTTTGCAGAAGGATAGTTAACGCCTTCCGAAGTAGAAATAGTAGAATCATATACATTGTATGGAAGCTGTGTCGCTCCTACAGAAATGGCATCACGTGATGTTCCTGGGGAACCAACAGTCCAGTTTTCCGGTCCACTATTTCCATTGGATGTTACCGCAACAACTCCTTCGGACATTGCCCAGTCTAATGCAATACTAGTAGCATAGTCAGGATCGTTTAAAGAGTTTCCAAGTGAAAGATTCATAACATCTGCGCCATCTTCCACTGCTTTTTCAATACCAGCAATAACGTTTTCAGTTGTTCCGCTTCCGCCAGGACCTAAGACGCGATAAGCCAACAATTCAGCTTCAGGCGCTACTCCTTTAATTTGACCATTCGCAGCAACCGTACCAGCTACGTGTGTACCATGCTGTGTCGATTCACCACGAGGATCCCCTTCAGGCGTTTCCTGTGGATCTTTGTCGTTATCTACAAAGTCATAACCTTTATAATCACCGAAAGCATGAGCTAAATCAGGATGAGTATAATCTGTACCGGTATCAATCACGGCTACTGTTACACCTTCTCCGGTATATCCAGATTCCCAAGCCTTATTCGACCCGATAAATGGTGCACTATCCATCATTTCTGGACTAAAATCTTCCGCTGATATCTCTTCACCTTCTCCAACATTAGTCGTAGTGTATGTAACATCCGGATAGACAGCCTTTACTCCTGGTACAGATAATAATGCTGGAACACCGTCTTCAGGAAGCTCGACTGAGAAGCCAGAAAAAACATAATCATATTCACGATTTACCTTTGCATTCTTTACTACTTTACTAACATCTGATTTTACTTGATTACGAGCTTTTGAGAGATTTTGCTTTGTTTGCTTTTGTCCTTTGTGCTTCGCTTCAACGATAGAAGGTTCTGTTAGTTCAACAATCACCTTTGTTTTTGCTGAAGACGAAAAGTCAAAATCCCCAACCAATTCTGCTACTTTAGGTGTTTGCATCACATTTACTGGTGCTGCAGCTACAGACCCAGCACCAGATAGAGCTAGTACAACTGCCGTGCTGGCAAGAATCGTTTTGAATGACTTTTTCCCCATAGTTTAAAATCGACCCCTTTTAGATTTAATGTTGAAATTATTTTAATTATCATAAAATATATACTATTTGTACTAATAATCATAATACTATCCCATCATAATTTCCTATGGTACATAGACCTGTTTTTTACATTTTTTGCCGAACCCTTTTACCTAGAACTCTCTATGAAGTATAGATATTAAGACCTAGATTGACAGTCCTCTGTATTCTAAGTCTTAAGTCTGAATTTAAAATCTATCTCTGGGTCGTGTTTGAAGGTATAAAAAAAGATTACGCTAAAAGCGTAGAGAATTTTTTCGCTCATCTACAAATTAAACCCTGCTTATCACCATTGCCGGTAATATGAGTTTTGGTAAATTTTTTGTAATTTTCTTTTAACTAAACTTATTTTTTCACACAACAACGACTATACTTAATTTTGGGGTACAAAATTACAATTCTCTATAATTCGAGAATAAAGGGGTATGGATGACTGTGAAGGTACTAAAGTTTATTATCAATCGGAAAATCTTGGTTAGCCTGGTGTCTTTGTTCGTTATATTGGTCGGTACTTACGCTATTATCGACCTTGATAAAGAACTGATGCCCGAAGTCGCAATGGACGGTGCATATGTAGAAGTAAGCGCAAATAATCTTCCGGCAATTGAAGTTGAACGGTTAATTACAACACCAATGGAGCAAAAACTCCTTGGTATAGATGGCGTGGAGAAGATAGATTCCAGCACTGCCATCGGAAGGTCTTCTCTCCAGTTAACTTTTGAGCAAGGAAAAGGGGAAGAAAGCTTTAAAGAAGTAGAGAGCATTGTGACCGCCACAGCCAATGAGGTTCCTGAAATCACCAACCATGAGGCTGGACAATTTGGAACAAGTCAGAGTTATGAGTTCTTCTTGGATTTATCTGGTGGAACCATGGACGACATGACAGACTTTGCTACAAATGTTCTAGAACCTAGATTAGAAGACTTATCTGAGGTAAGCGATGTTGCGTTTGCGGGTTTAGTCGAAAATGAAATCATCATCGAATTTGATCCAGAAAAACTGGTGAAACATGACCTTGATGTAAATCAAGTCATCACTGCCATTGGAGAATCAAATAATGAAGCCACCCTTGGTGAATTAACGAGTGATAATGACTCACCACTCCTTAGATGGGATACAACACTAACAAATCTAGAGGATGTAAAGAAGATCCCTATCGCAAATCAAACAGGTTTCACTGAATTACAAGATGTAGCTACCATTTCCTTCAGTCCGGTAGAAAACTCTTCAAATGTATGGAAAAATGGTTCAAAAGATTTTATTTTTGTTCAAGTTGGCCGCTCATCTGATGTGACTCAAATTGATATGGCAAATGCGGTACGAGCTGAAGTTGAACAAATAAGAGAGGATAACCTAATTCAAGGTTTCCAACTTAATGAAATCGTAGCGCAAGCTGATTATGTGCAAGATTCTATTGATGGCGTTACAGGAAATATTCTCATCGGTGCTGCGATCGCAATTGTGATTTTATTGCTGTTTTTAAGAAACATCCGTGCCACCATCATTGTAGGCCTTACCATACCTACCTCTGTTTTATTGACTTTTACCTTTATGTGGCTGTTTGATTATAGCTTGAATATGTTGACACTTATCGGCTTAGGGCTAGGAATTGGAATGATGGTTGACTCCTCAATCGTAATTCTAGAATCGATTTATCGAAAAAAAGAACAGGGACTGCCGAAACTAACAGCAGTATTGGAAGGAGTTCAAGAGGTCGCTTCAGCGGTCATTGCTTCTATGCTCACAACCGTAGTTGTATTTCTCCCAATCGGGATGCTCGGTGGTGAGATGGGGCAAATGATGATTGTACTATCCATGGTCATTGCCCTTACGCTCATCAGCTCGATTGTCATCTCATTTACGTTGATTCCGTCTCTTTCCGAGAAGTTTTTACAACTAAACCCTACGAAAAAAGCCCGCAAAGATGGACCAATCATGCGAAGCTATACAAATATACTAGAATGGATTGTTCAAAAAAAGCGGAGAAGCTTAACGATTATCGCTCTCTTTATCATGATGTTTGCAGGATCATTTGTGTTAATCACGAAAATCCCAATGACAATCATGCCTGATGTTCTAAACCGCTATGCAGAGTTGATGGTGAATCTTGAACCAGGTATTACTATAGAAGAAAAAGAAACCATTGTGGACGAAATAACTGAAAAGCTAAATGGAGTTGATGATGTTGAAACCAGTTATGTAATGGATAACGGTGGGATTTTCTATACCATTATAAATATGACTAAAGGAGACGACATTACGACTGACCAAAAAGAAGTAAATGAAGCCATTTTTAAATCTCTGAGAGCATTAGAAAAAGATTATCCGATTGAAAGTGTCCAAAATGCGATGACCGGAGGAAGCGGGTACCCCGTTCAATTATCCATTAAAGGGGAGGACTTTGAAAAACTACAATCCATTGCTAGTGATTTCACGAAAGAATTAGAAGCTATTAACGGTATTGTTGGTGTGACCAATTCAATGAATCGAACCACCACTGAACAAGTAATTGCCTTGAAAGAAGAGGCAATTGAGGATGCTGAAATATCACCTATGCTAATAAAACAAATGATTGAACAGGCTTTCTTACAAATGCCTGTTGGCGAAATGATGATGGAAGGTGAACGTGTTCCACTCCATATAAAGTGGGAGGAAGTAACAGATACGGAAGCTGCTATTCTTGACTTAAAGGTGCCAACCTCAGATGGAGATAAAAAACTTTCTAGTTTCATCGAGTTACAATCAATCAAGACACCTAACGAAATTTATCATACTAATGGGGAAAGATACTTGTCTATTTATGCTGATATCGAAGGGAAAGACCTCGGATCCATCAATCGAGAAGTCCAGGAAGTAATCGATGATTTTGAACCTCCCACTGGCTATCAGGTAACTGTTGCTGGCGACCTCGAGCAGCAACAGGAATTAATCAAGGAAATGATTTTAATCCTAGGAATGGCCATCTTCTTAGTTTATTTGGTGATGGCTGTCCAATTTAATCATTTGTTCCATCCATTGATTGTCATGTCTGTAATCCCAATGACAATTGTCGGTGTAACACTAGGTTTATTTTTGACCCAAAGAGAATTAAGTCTTATGTCCGGTATGGGGATTGTCATGTTAATTGGTATCGTTTTAAATAATGCGATTCTACTTGTCGACCGAACCAACCAACTTCGAAAACAAGGCGAAAACATTGAAACGGCTTTAGTAAATGCAGGAAAGGATCGCATACGGCCTATCTTTATGACCACCTTAACGACTGTGGGGGGAATGCTTCCACTGGCTCTAGCCACAGGCACTTCAGGAAATTACCAAGCACCGATGGCTACAGCGATTATTTCAGGGCTATTATTTGCTACGTTCATTACCTTATTGCTGATTCCAGCTGTTTATCGCTTATTTTCAAGAAAAAAGGCTAGTATAGCGGATCATGCGATTGAATTAAAGTCTGATCCTTCGACGAAATCAGTAATTGACCAAGAGAATCCAACAGTTGGCAAGCTTTAAATAAGATTCCAGATGATATCCGCTACAGATTGGAACCCAAAGAACAAGTAGGAAAAAGCTGAACGCAAGCGGTTAACGGGTTCCCGTTACCTGTCATACAATCATTCATTACATCAAAAATGTAGCCAAATTTTTACTTCGTTTTATATTAATAAATAAAATGACTCAGTTATGATACTGAGTCATTTTTGGTACCTGTTGAACTCCCTCAATATTCTGTTCCCTCCCTATCTATAAAATTGTGGACCCAGATAGGGAGTCAGCATGGTGTTTGACCAATAAGCGGAGAACTATCTCTTAATTAAGGAAATGGCACTGAAAATAACTTTAATAGACGGAAGGATTCCGACTATTGATTCAAAATACGTGAAAATGGGTAATTTTGCTGCTTTGCTTAATCGGAAAAACTCCGCTTATATTCCAAGAATCGAGCACTATCCTGCAGCCTAACCGGAAAATTTCCGCTTATTTTTAATTTTTTCAAGGCTCATTTCTCTATAAAAATTTATATTTTTTTCGCCTAAGTAGCTTTTACACCATAAAAAATGAGTGTCAATTCATAGCAAATTGGCACTCATTTGACTTGCATTTTTAATGTTTGTGATAGGAACGAACAATAACCCGTTAACAAATGGTGTTCAGTGTCCAGCTGTTTTCTATATCAGTTTTCAATTGAAAGATCCACTAAATATGCATAACCATTTTTCACTTTTACCTTTGCAAGGATATCTCCATTTCTTGAGGCATCCTCCAACTCAAGCCCCGTATTATCTTCAACAAAGTATTTATCGAGACTGTAGCTGATATGCGCGACCTCTACACCTGCAGTGTCAGTCGTCCAAGAAGGTCCAATATACTGCAGCTTCCCTTTCAGATACAAATTTGTATCTGGTTTTGTGAGGCTTACTTTTGTTGGTACATGTATACCATTTTGCAACTCTAATGGAACAAAGACATCCAAGTTATCCCCACCTTTATCTAGCTGGGAGAGAACATCTTCATCTACTAAGGTACTAGGAAGCTCTTCTGCCTCATACCGCAAAACAACATAATCGCCTCGAAACAAATCGGTTGGGTCAACCGGTACCGTTCGAAGAACTACCTCCTCTCCAACCAATAAGGTGTACAGTGGAGTGATTGTCATGCCTAGTAATATACCAACTGGAATAAGGCAAGCAAGAATGAGTTGTTGGGCACGCTTAGGCATGATGATTCCTCCCTTTCTTCCTTTGCTTTTCGAAGTAAAATCCAAACCCTAGTAAAATGATTCCACCAATGATAAATACGAGGGATTTTGGCAAGAAAGCAAAGGTATAATCAAGGTAAAACCTGAAAATCATCATGCATAACAGAACAATACTGAACAAACTTCCTTTTTTAATATAGTAAAATAAATAGACTACATAAAGAAATGAAAACGGTAGATAAACCCATTCATTTGGCCAAGTTTCTTCAAGTGATAACAGTAGTGCCGCCACACCATGGACAAGAAAACCTAAGGAAACATAGATATCACGGATTTTCCCTTCCATTAGTACTAGCCCCATCCCAATTAATAAAAAGACCAAGCCATAAATATATTCTGTATCTTGAACATCATGGAGGAAATAATTGAGAATTGACGCAATAAAAGCAAGTTGAAGCAAGCCGTGTATGAAGCCGTTTGGTGCCGAGAAACCTATTTTGTTATTTAACCACCAAATTGATACAATCCACAGGAGAATCCAATAAGGAATGACTTCACCATTAAAGATGGTAGCATCAGTCATAGAAACCAAAATGAGAATCCCTGCACCGAGGAGTAACCGTTTATCACGTATAACCCATGCCAAAGGCATAATCCCCAGTGACCACCATAAAAACGCATCCTGGAAATCACCACCAAAATGGAACATTTGGCCCACTAAAAATATGCCTGCACCAAATACGATAGCTCCTAAATAATAAAAACTTTTTGCTGTTTTCGGCAGAGTACTTTCCATCTTATAACCAGTGAAAAAGCATGCAATAAACAAACCAATAATCATTAAAAACTTTGTCAGCTTCCCAATTTCCGCCCAGTTGCTGGCAACGAAACTAAGAATACCGACTCCGATTAAAATCGCTCCTACGTATAGGAGTGTTTTCGTAAATGAAACCCGCTTAGGTTCATAAATTCTTTCAATCTCGTTGATCTTATCTACTTCCAATACCCCATTAGTTTTCATGAATTCTAATTCTCTTTTTATAACCCTCCAATCAGCTGCTGTCACTTTACGCTTGGACATTTTCTCACTCCTTTCTCATTTTATTGCTATCTCCAAGGTAGGTCTTTTCTTATCTTTCAAAGTATAAATTCCTATCACTCGCCTCCTCATAAAGAATATGGAGTGAATAAACAAAGCAGCTACCCAAAAGAAAAGACTTTAAAATTTCTTTTACTGGGGAGATAATATTCTCAAAGTTCTACTTTTATTTTACCAAGAAAACGTATGAGTTTGTGTTAATTTATAGAAGGACGAGGGGATGAAATTTGAACATTCGAAAGGCAGTTTCAACAGATATACCAGCAATGCTTGAGATTTATAATGAAGCCATTCGCAATTTAACTGCAACCTTTGATTTAGAAGAACAAACACTCAACCAACGTGAACAGTGGTTCGCCAAATACAATGAGCAATTTCCTTTAATCATTGCTGAGCTAGACGGGGAAGTTTTAGGTTATTGCGGGATATCGTCATATAATCCAAAAGAAGCGTACGCGAAAACAGTCGAAATATCCATTTACCTATCAGCAAACGCCCGTGGCAGAGGAATTGGAAAAATATTAATGGAGGATATGATTGGACGCGCAAAATCTCTTGGATTTCACACGATAATAGCTGGAATTACGGAAGGGAATGATTCAAGTGTTCGATTACACGAGCATTTTGGATTTGACTTTGCAGGGAAATTAAAAGAAGTTGGCTTTAAATTTGGGGAATGGCAAAATGTCTTATACTATCAATTATTATTAGAGAACCCTGAAAGTACTTCACGATTAACATAGTAAGTCAAAGTATTAGAAGAATGAATTACACGCTACTAACTAAGGTCACGTCATCTTAACGTGACCTTTTAAATCTCTATTTAGGAAGACAAGATATCCTGTTTAACTGGTTCTTTCATACTCACCTTTACTTTGACGATTCGCCGATCATTCATTTCTTCCACTGTAAAGATAACGTCCTGATATTCAATCGCCGGTCGGTCGTCGATTGCTGGGATATAGCCTAATTGACCAATGATAAACCCACTTAGAGTATCATAATCTTGTGTCGGCAATTCTATGTTTAAAACATCTTCAACCTCATAAAGATTCGTTATTCCTGCCATAACATAATTATATTGATCAATTTCTTCAATTTCATTTTGATCTAACTCTGGGTCATCATATTCATCAAAAATATTACCGACAATCTCTTCAATTAAATCTTCGATTGTGACAATTCCTTCTGTCCCACCATATTCATCGATGGCGACTGCCAACTGGACATTATTTTTTTGCATGTCACGAAACAGATGATCAATCGGAATTGATTTTAATACATAGTAAGGTTCACGAAGTAGGCCTCTTAAATCAAACGCTTCTTGATCGCCACTTTCAAGAAATTGTATTAAATCTTTCACGTGGAAAATCCCAACAATGTGGTCAAGATCCTCCTCGAATACTGGAATTCTCGTATATTTTTCAACATTAACTGTGTGTACTGTATCTTTTAAGTTACTGTCTACGGGGATTGCCACGATATTCGTTCTGTGGGTCATAATTTCGGAAACGGTCTTATTGTCAAATTCAAAAATATTGTTAATCATTTGTTTTTCCGCTTCTTGAATCGCTCCTTTTTCTTGTCCCACATCAACCATCATTCGAATTTCCTCCTCGGTCACCTCACCATCATCTGCATTTGGGTCTAATCCGAACAATTTTACGAGTAAGTTTGTAGACAAAGTTAACAGTTTAACAAACGGATAAGTTACTTTCGATAGCCAAGTTAAAGGTGTGACCGCAAAAAAAGAAACTGCCTCTGCCTTCTGCAAGGCGAGTCTTTTAGGAACTAACTCCCCAAACACTAAGGTAAAATAAGATAAAATCAACGTAATCAGGACTGTGGAGATGGTCTCAAGTAAATATGGTGTTAGAGGAACACCTAAATCATAAAAGTAGTCAGCTACCACCGCAGCGAAACTCCCAGCTGCAAAAGCACTAGCTAAAAAGCCTGCCAAGGTTATTCCGATTTGAATTGTAGCTAAAAATCGACTAGGCTCGGATAACAATTGATGAACCATTATCGCACGTTTATCCCCTGACTCGGCCATAACTTTGATTTTATTATCATTTATTGATACAAGGGCCATTTCTGATGCGGCAAAAAAAGCGTTTAATAAAATGAGTATTACCAGGATGATGATTTCGATGCCCATTGACACCACCTCCAATGTAAAAATTCCCATATTTCAAGTATAAGTGGATTAAAACCTCTGTTGGGAAGCTATTTATGTAAGTTTTGTTATAGTTTTGTTTAATATGAACTATTTCATTCTTTTCTACGCAACATTACACATTCAAAAAAGCAGGGAGTTATCCGAATGCTTATGGTCGCTCCCTGCCTAGTAACTCTTATGCAGTTGTTTGCTTTGCTGCTTTTTCCTTTGATAAGAACCAACCCGCTGCAGCTATTCCAATCAGGACTACATAGAACGTGGTCTTCCAGGCAGTGGAATGGGCAAATTCATAAGAGATGACCCCAATTGCGGGATGGGCTAATGTTAGAACTGCTAGTTTAACCCCCACCCATCCAACGATGACAAAAGCCGCAATCTCTAAACCTGGCCTTGAATGAAGAAGGTTAACAAATAAATTTGCTGCAAAACGCATGATGATCACTCCAATCAGACCTCCAGCAAAGACCACTAAGAACTTACCGCCATCCATCCCGCCAATCGATGGTAGCGGAGTATTCGGTAATGTCATTGCTAATGCGACAGCTGCTAAGATTGAATCAACCGCAAAGGCAATATCAGCAATCTCAACCTTAAGCACTGTTGTCCAAAAGCCTGATTGCTTTTTCGGTTTATCCGGTTTATGCTCTTCTTTTTCTTTAAAGAACAATTTTTTAACGATATGATTAATCGCAATGAATAGCAAATACAGTGCCCCAATGGCTTGAACCTGCCAAACATCGACTAAAAAAGAGATAATGAACAGAGAAACAAATCGGAAAACGAAAGCCCCTGCTAATCCATAAAACAAGGACTTCTTTCGTTGGTCTTCAGGAAGGTGTTTCACCATAATTGCTAACACTAAAGCGTTATCTGCAGCTAATAAACCCTCAAGGGCAATTAAGACCAATAAAACCCATCCATATTCAAGTAATATCGATACTTCCACTATAAATCCCCCTCGTAATTCTGTGTGTTGCGGTCAAGATGATATTTTTCTTTTAGTGTTTCCGGAGCCCACTTAACCATTCTTTCAACAATAAAACCAGCAATAATAAGATCATCCACCAAACCGAAGAGAGCGAAGAAGTCTGGTATAAGATCTAATGGGAAAAATACATAAGCTAATACCAGTAGTGCACTGAACATTTTCTTAAAAAGGGCTACCTCTTTTGATAAGAAAAAGTCAATAATGAAAGGGATAGACTTCCAAAATTTAAAGATGAAGCGAATGCGTTTTAGAAATTTTTTCAACATAACCCTCTCCTTCTCTGCTTATTTTGAGCAAATAAAAAACCTTTACTGTTTGGTAAAGGTTTACAAATAGCAAAACCATACCATAGTAGCGGTTTTGCCTAATAGTTAGAAGACTTGAAATACATAAGCATTAATTCTACACAAGAATCGTTGTCAATTCAGGGGTAAATTCCCAACAAAAAATATATTGTGCTCTTTAGCTAATTGACTTATACTGATTAAATGTCGTTTATGCACCACCACACGTGGTTCGAGAACCTCCCACGTAAAAAAACTAAGGAGAGATACACTTGAATATACGAACAATAGTTGGCAATGGAATTGTAGCAGCTTTATATATTGCAGTTTCAGCTGTCATCCAACCTTTTGGTTTTACAAATGTTCAATTCCGCGTTTCAGAAATGTTCAATCACTTAATTGTGTTTAACAAAAAGTATTTTTTCGGAATTGTTCTAGGGGTATTTTTAACTAATTTATTTTTCTCCCCAATTGTTGCATATGATTTATTTTTTGGAGTTTTACATTCTGTCATTTCCTTATTAATAACGATTTTTGCAGCTAAATACATTAAAAGCATGATCGGCTTAATGATTGTCAATTCAATTGTGTTTACTTTTAATATGTTCATCATTGCCATTGAACTTAAACTTGCCTTTAACTTGCCTTTCTTCTTCACTTGGCTTACAACAGCTGCAGGTGAATTGGTTGTCCTTGCCGTTGGGATTCCAATTATGTACGCGATTCATAAACGAGTGAACTTTAGTAAGATGATTTAGACTCTTAGTAAGTAATTAGCTTCTAAAATAAGTGTACATCTTTGTTTTTTGACAGTTTATATTTCTCAAACAAGAAAAAAGACCACCATACAACTGGTGGTCTTTCGTATTATTTTAGCTATTCACAAGCTCTTCGGTTTTAGTTGCTTTAATAAGTTCTTTTGACTTATCTCTTACGAAACCTACTGCCTCATGATTCGTTTTTCTAGCTTGTTTTACATATTGATCAGTGACTTGTTGCCAAGCTTTACGGCGCTCACGAGAATAAACTAGGTAAGACTCAGCACTTTTTTCTAAGCTGTCTTCAAACTGATCAATAAATGTTACAGTGGATTTAACAGGCGTTAATGCTAGCTTTTCCATTTGCTCTGTAACACTTTTTAATTGGTTTGTGACTTCATCAAGATCCTTCACCTTAGCTTCAAGCTTTTTCGCTTCTTCTCTGTTCGAAACATTTTGGATAATCCCTTTAGTTAATTCACGGTTTGTTTTTCTTGTTTGCTGATAAAGACTTCCAACCGACTTTCTGTACTCTTTGTTAAACTTAATCACTTCTTTAAAAGTATTAAATACAGCATCTTCCTGAGTTTCGCGGAATTTTCTTGCTCTTTCCAGGGACTGCTCATATTGATCCCATAAAGTGTTTACAAATAAGTCCGTTGCGTTTACTTGTTCATTAACTTCATTTTTCTTTGCCATCATCTTTCCTCCTCTTATCATTGCTTTTTTTCTCTATGGAATCCCTTGACGAAAATGAAGGGATATAGAGCTCTAAAAAACTGCTGTACATTGAGAAAAATTGGTCCAACATGGACTGATAAGTTTCAAGTTGATTGGCATAGCCTCTTAGGTAGGTGATACCAGCCTTTGTAATGGAGTATTTTCTTTTTGCAGGACCATTTCCTGATGTATCCCATTCAGAGGATACTAGCTCGTCCGCTTCAAGCTTCCTTAGCAATCGATAGAGGTTTCCCTGATCAATGCTTTTAAACCCAAAGGCTTGAAGCTTTTGGCTAAGTTCATAACCATGAAGAGATACTCTACTTAGAAGCAATAAAATGAATGGTAGTACGAAATTCTTAGATGGATTAACAGATTGGTTGCTATCATTATTTACCACACTCAACACCTCACCTATATGTAAAATACACATAGAGGAAAACAGAAATTCTAAGCTGCTTCTCTATATGTATTTTACACCTATCAATAAATGTGTGTCAAGCCAATTTCATCCAGTTATATGTATTTTACATATATAGAGTAAACTTTGGTCCTAATACGACATATACATAAACTGTAAAAAGATTATGAACATTCCATGAATGTTTAGAATGATTCTATTTTGGGAATAAAAATAAAAATGATAAAGGTGGTTGACTATGATAAACACAAAGCTAAGTAAGACTGGAATCCCTTATCTCCACTTTGGAACCGGTGAACCTCTTGTTTTGATTCATGGGCTTGGTGAAGTAAAAGAAGGTTGGCAGAGCCAATATGAACTTTCTGAGTCTTATGAACTAATTATTCCGGATTTACGTGGTCATGGTGAATATAAAATCATTGAGGACATTTCAATTGAAACCTTCGCAAAAGATGTGATTGGCTTGTTACATGAGTTAAAAATTGAAAGCGCTAACATACTTGGCCTATCAATGGGAGGAGCTGTGGCACAAGAGATTTACCGCCAAGCACCAGAGATGTGTCGATCACTTATTTTAACGTGTACATTCCATTACCTACCGAAAAGACTCGGAAAACTTTACATGAAATATAGGGAATCACAAATTGAAGAGTTAACGGTTTCGGAGAGAAGAGACATAGCTGCAAAGAAATGCCTTTATTCTTGGAAGGAAGATTCGATCAAAAAATTTATTGAAAGCTATCAACCAGAGCGCAATGCGTTCTTAGCTTCAGGTCGTGCTTGCATGCAAGTAAACAATTTGTCGTTATTACCAAAAATTAAAGTACCGACATTAATTATCGCAGGTCAATACGACGCCGTTTTGCCACCTTGGATTCAACTCTGGATGCATAAGCTAATCCCCCATTCAGAATTTGTGATTATGAAAAATACTGGTCATGTGCCTAAGTTTGAAGCCAAAGACAGGTATAATCGGATTGTGACATCCTTTCTTACAAAGCATAGGAATTTCCGAGAAACCGCATAGCAATATAAACAGATTGGGAAGGGCTATACCCTTCCCCCTCCTATTTAACCAAAGAAAACTACACTTTATTCCCCAATCTTACCGGATCTTTCACAAAGCCATTCGTCTACAATCGGTGCAAACATTCCACTTAATGCAAGGGATACATGCCCTGCCTCAACTAGTTTGTACGTTTTATCTTCGCTCGAGATAAGGTCCATTACCGGTAAACTTTGCCCTTCAGCTATTAAACTATCATTAGCAGAAGAAATCGCCAAGAAGCTACAATCAATATTGCTTAGATCCGCATGTTTTCCGCCGATTACAAGTTCACCTTTTGCAAGTTTGTTATCCTTCATTAGATCACCAAACATTTGCTTAAATGCAGCTCCCGCGAACGGAGTAACATCATTCAACCATTTATCCATTCTACGCCATTTATCAACATAGCGGCTGTCATGAGCACGTGTTAATAGTCCAACATACGGACTAACATTAACTGGTGCCAAACTTCTAAACATGACATTGACCCACTCAGGTGGAACCGTACCGTAAACATCGACAAAGCGGTCAACGCTTAACTCTCCCTTTTGTAAGCCCTCAAGCCACTTATCAGGAGCAATTCCCACACTATAATCAATCGGTACAGTAGCTACAACTAAGTTTTTAATTGGGAGATCTGTTATAGAAGCAAAGATTGATGCGATTGTGCCTCCTAGGCAGTAGCCCACCACGGAAATATCTTCAGCGCCTGAATGGCGAAGCGCACGCTTTACTCCTTTTTCTAAATAATCAAGAATATAAGTATCAAAACTAATATCTGCATCTTCGGGTCCTGGCTCGCCCCAATCAAGCAAGTAGACATCATAGCCACGTTTTGTCAGACCTTTGATGACACTTGTATCAGGACTAATGTCCAAGATATAAGGCTTATTTAACAGAGAATATACAAAGAACAAAGGTGTACTGTATTTCTTTTCTTCTGCAGCATAATGCCAAAGAGTCGTTTTATTTTTACGCCATACCAACTGACGTGGTGAATGTTCAATCTTTGGATCACCTTCGCTTAAAATTTTATATACATGATTCCAACGCTTCATTTCCTTTTCATAGTCCAAAACTGGAACTTTAACTGGTGATTCTACAGCCATTCATTACCCCTACTTCCCAATTTATTTACCGGCTCCTGCCAACTCTAATTCTTTTTTTTCCTGTGCTTTTTCTGTCTGCTTTGATTGGTTTTGATCTTGACCTAGTTCTTGTTTTAGTTCTTGCAATTCTGCTTTGACGTTATTTACCTCAGCTAGTTCTTGGCGTAATACTTGAAACTCGGCCTTTAGCTCACTTGCATCAGAAAGTTCTTTTCGTAATTTCTGAAGGTCTGCTTTGACCTTTTTAGCTTCGCGAAGTTCTTTAACATTTTTGTCTAGCTCACTTTTCAATTGCTTGGAAATCTCTACAAGCTCTGCAAAAAACTCCATGTTCCCCTTATTCACTTCGGTAAAGGTATCTTGTAAATTCCAAATTTGCTCTTCAAGAGCATCGATTTTTTCCTCTGCCTGAATGGTTAGTTTCGCAACATTCTTCACATCGGACTTTGTTGGAATATTCATAAGGTTCGCCATCGCTTCTTGATTCTTTTTAACCAATTCAAGATAACGTGAGTAATTTTCCATTCGACGACTTGAGTACTTTATAAATTCATTGTTATCTGACCAACCTAGTAACATGGAATTCATTTGTTTCTCCCATAAACCAGTTAGTTCCCTAAACCCCTTATATGGATCGTATTTTTCTTTTGCCATCCTTATCTCCCCTAATCTATTAGTCTATTATGATTTAGTTACTTCTTCTGTCTTTTCCATATGTTTATTTAACGGGAATAATGCTTTTACTTGTTTCGAAAATAAGTTAACAAAAACCTTTTGATTTTGCTGTACGATATTGGATGTCTTCTTTACTGTAGCGACATATTCATTACGTCCTTTTTTACGTAGTTCAATGTACTTTTCCACAGTTGCAATATACTTATCAAGGGCCTGATCAGGATTAACAGCTCGGTAAGGAGCGCTAAGAATTCCTACTGTTGATTTTTGAATTCGGTCAAAAAGCTGATTAATTTCTTCGTAAGATCTGATAGGGAAGAAATGTTGGATTGCCGTTGTTGACATTAGAAACTCTTCACGAGCAGTGCGTTGCCACTCGACAAGTTCCTTATTAAACTGTTCCGTAACTTCTTTGATATTGTCACGGTTACGCTTCACACTTTCAGAATAGTCCTTTACGGCCTTTAAAAAGATTTCATCACGATAATTTCCACGTTCTGCCCAATTGTCTAACTCTACATAGGCATTTTTCCATAGAAGCTCTAAGCTTGATAAAGCTTGTTCATTCGCCTCTTCTTGTGCTTGAGCTTCTTCAACAACAGCAACCTGCTGTTCATTTACTTCTTCTTGTTTCGCTTTTTTGTTTTCAGCCATGTTTCTCTCCACCTTTATATAAAATAATAGAATCTAGTAAGTGAGGAACGAAACTATTCCAGTACATCGTCATCGAAATTGGCGGATAATTCAGCCAACTCCTTTGACAAGTTTCTTAACTGGTCTTGATACGCTCTCATTTCAAGCATTGAATCATAAACTAGATCGTCTAACTGATCTAATCGTGCCTCTAGGTTTATGACTCTTTTTGATAAGACGATAATTTCATCTCTTTCAGGAAGACCCAATTTCTCCAATATAGATTTAGTCAACTTCCTAATAGCAACAACCTCATCCAGATGGTCTTCCATTGCTTGTCCGAATTTTGAAACAACCATCATATTGTTCATCATGGATAGGATCTCCCGGTTAAAGTCGGCTTCAATTTTCTTATACCTTTTCGCTGACTCTTCGTCGAAAGTCCACATAAAAATCCTCCATGTATAACTCTGTGCTGTAAAATAAATGTCTGTTAATTATTTCTATTTCATGTTCTCAATTATACGAAAATTCCATATATTTTACCATCATAAATTATAAAGGAGTTGCTATTATGCCTATTACAAGGGCAAATAATATTGACATCTATTATGAAGTACATGGCAATGGCGAGCCTCTGCTACTAATTATGGGGCTTTCCCATAATTCATTATCTTGGAAAAGAAGTTTACCCAAATTAGCTGAAAACTTCCAAGTAATCGTTTTCGACAACCGTGGTGTAGGAAGAAGTTCAAAGCCCGAAACTCCTTATTCCATTGAGCTAATGGCCGAAGATGCTAAAGCTGTTTTAGACGCCGTAAATGTAGATTCAGCCCATGTATATGGAATCTCTATGGGTGGAATGATTGCCCAGCGTCTCGCAATTAATTACCCAGATAGAGTAAAATCACTTGTGCTCGGATGTACAACATCTGGTGGTAGCCACCATGTTCAGCCTAGTGCTGAAGTTTCCATGGCGATGCTGTCCAGAGCCTCCGTTTCACCGGAAGAATCTGCCTGGGCAGCAGTTCCCATTCTTTATAGTGAGCAATTTATTGAAAATAACCGTGATGCCATCGAAGAAGACATAAGGGTTCGACTGCAAATTCCTACTCCACCTCATGGGTATATGCTCCAATTACAAGCATGTTTAGCCCACGATACTTATAACGAACTGGACCAAATTTCAGTTCCGACACTAGTCATTCATGGGGATGCAGATAAACTCGTTCCTTATGAAAACGGACTGACTTTGAAACAAAGGATTAAAGGCGCTGAGTTTCATACCGTTCCTGGTGCCGGACATTTGTATGTAACCGAGGACCAAGATACGGTTAATAAACGAGTCGTTGAATTCTTAACCAAAATTTAAATGAGGGGAATGCCAACAACGGCATTCCTTTTCTATAATGTTAGTTAGAAATTAAGATCCATCCATTAAGTCAGTGCTGAGATTCCACCATCTACTGACAGAATATGACCAAAGACATAATCACTAGCACCCGAGGCTAGGAATAATGCAGGTCCCATCATATCGTGATCAGAACCAAATCTTCTAGCTGGGGTTCTGTCTAGAATAAACTCACCTACATGATCAAGTAGACCATTAGTCATTTTCGTAGGGAAGAATCCAGGTGCAATAGCATTTACATGCACATTATATGGAGCTAATTTAACGGCAAGGTCTTTTGTAAATGAGATAACGGCACCTTTACTTGTTGCATATCCAACCGCATCCATCATTCTAGGATCTTGTCCACCTAATCCAGCAACGGAAGCAATATTGATGATTTTTCCTGAGCGTTGCTCTTTCATCACTTTGCCGACAGCTCTAGAAAATAAGAAAATCGCTTTAAGGTTAATGTCCATTACTTTATCCCATTTATCCGTTGGCATCTCTAATGCCGGTGCTCCCCAGCTTGTTCCGCTGTTATTAACTAAAATATCAATTGTTCCAAACTCTTTTAAGGTTTCATTGACGACATTATTGATTTCTTCTTCATTTGAGACATCACATTTAAACGCCAAAGAGCGAACTCCTCTTTCCTTTAGACGCTCACTCACTTGTTGACAAGCCTCTTCATTTCTAGAACATACTACAACGTTCGCTCCTGCTTCCGCATAAACCGTCGCAATTTGCTCACCTAAACCTCTGCCTCCACCTGTTACAATTGCTGTCTTACCTTGAAGATTAAATAATTCCTTGATATCCATTCCAAATCCCCCTCTTTTAAACTCCTATTTTTTGAATCTCTTGGTCTCTCAAAACTCGGCGAAGCAATTTCCCTACAGATGACTTTGGAAGGTCATCTAATATTTCTACTTGCTTCGGAACTTTGTATGGCGCTAAATTTTCTTTAGCATAAGAAATAATCTCTTCAACTGTGAGCGTATACCCTTGTTTCACTTTGATAAACGCCTTTACCGTCTCACCCCGGTATTCATCTGGGACACCGATGACAATCACTTCTTCAATTGCATTGTTTTGGTATAAAACATCCTCAATTTCACGAGGATAGACATTATAGCCACTAGCGATAATCATATCTTTCTTACGATCGAGGATATAAAAATATCCGTCTTCATCCATTCTCGCGATATCACCCGTTAATAGCCATCCATCTTTAATAGTTTTCTCCGTATCCTCAGGACGATTCCAGTATCCTTTCATCACTTGAGGACCTTTGACGATTAACTCCCCCGCTTCCCCAACAGGTACATCAACCATCGTGCCATCTTCTTTCACTTCTACTAACCGCACTTCTGTTCCAGGAATAGGAACTCCCACACTACCGGCTCTCGATTTAAGAAATGGCGGAGTAAAAATTGGAGAAGGTGATAATTCTGATTGACCGTATCCATCTAGAAGCTTTCCGCCTGTTCTCTGTTCAAATGCCTTCGCTTGTTCAACAGGAAGTGGAGCACCACCACTACTCATATAGTTAATATTTCCGAACCCATACTCCTCTAAGTCAGGCTGGCTATTTAAAGCAAAATACATTGTCGGAACAGCTGACATTTGAAATGGTTTTTCACGCTTCACAATTTCCATTAACTCTTTAGGGTCAAACCTTGGCAATACCAACTGGTTTGCTCCTTCTCTAATACCCGCAATCGCGTTACAAGAAAGACCGAACACATGGAACATTGGAAGAACGCTAATGATTTTAAAGTCCTCTGGGATTTGGTCATCCATAGGTCGATAGACGAAGTCACAAACTTGGACCACATTGGAAAGCAAATTACTATGGGTCAGCATGACACCTTTTGAAAGCCCAGTAGTTCCACTCGTGTATTGCAACATTGCTACATCTTCATCTCGATCAATTGGTATTTCAGGAACAACTACTCCTTCCGTTAGGAAGTCTTCAAAGTAACAGTCTCCCTCTTCAAGTTGAAGTCTCTCCCCACCTAAACTAACAACAACTATTTTTTTCAAAGCCGTCTTTGGCTGTACATGTTTCACTTTTTGGTAAAGTGTGTCTAAAACAACCATATACTCAGTAGCCGAGTCTGTTAGTACATGTTCAATCTCTCTCTCCACGTACATGGGGTTAACCTGAACATTTATTCCACCCAATTTAAAGCCACCAAATAAACTAAAAATATAATGTGGACTATTCGGTAGCATAATCGCTAAGCGGTCCCCTTTTTGAAAACCATTGCTATGTAAGGATGCTGCAAATCCTTCTGCTACCTCTTTGACACTAAGAAAACTCCAAGACTTGCCGTAGAAGGTTAAAGCCGGTTTATCACTATATGTAATTGCTGCTTGTTCAAGTAAATTGAATAACGAATGGTAGTCTACAGTAACGTTTTCACCAACCTTTGGATCATACAATTTCAACCACGGTTTTTGCTGATATACCATACTCCCGACCTCCAAGATGAATTTAAGCTTTATCCCTATACAAACTGAGCAGAATATTCTAACATCTAAATTATTGTTAGAAAATAGTTTTTTGTAAACGGTGCCATTTCGACAAATTCCTCATGTTATAAGAAGAATTTGTCGAATCAAAATATCATATCCTTTTAAAATCAACCATTTGGAACAGTTTTCGCTCAAACAATTTATCAGAATTGTACGAATTTTGTCGGAAAATTTTTTTCTTGTTTTAAGTTTGGGTTGAAAATCGGTTGGGTATAATAATCAAATTACCGTTTTAATATTATGTGTAACTTTAAAAATCAAAAAAACAGGGATAATTTCTCTTAATTTTTCAAATTCATTATTACTATATTATGATAGTGATTTTTAAAAGTTTAAAATAATTTATTAAATTTGGAAACGCTTTATAAACCGACGAATTATGTTCATCATTTCACAAAATACTATTTAATTTTCATGCTATATTTAGAGTGTGATAGAGAATAAACTAAGGAGTGAGCACAATGATTACTTGTCATTGGAAGTCCTTTTCAACAGACACTGAGACCTATACTCTTGATGCATTTGAACAATCTGTTGGCGACAAGTTTGAGGCAATGATGGTCAAAGACAGCGACAGCATCCCTACCGTCATATGGACAAATAATCACGTCATCATCGTAAGAAAAATATCTCGGATCACGAATGAAATCTACTTTGAAAAAATCTCTAGAAATCCAGTTTGTGAGTAAGTCTTACGGTTAATTATTTTTGTGAAATCATTCACACATTAATGGAGGGAACGCAGATGACTGTTACCGAAAAAGATATACAGACAAAACAATCTGTAATAGAAACCATTGATCAACTTGTTGAAAATGGACTTCAAGCTTTAGAAGAATTTCACAACTTCTCACAAGAAAAAATCGATACCATTGTCAAAGAAATGGCTTTGGCTGGTTTAGACAAACATATGCCCCTAGCTAAACTAGCTATTGAAGAAACCAAACGCGGGGTTTATGAGGATAAAATTATAAAAAATATGTTCGCAACTGAATATGTCTACCACAATATTAAATATGATAAAACAGTGGGTATTATTAACGAGAATGAAAATGAGGGAATCATAGAAATTGCTGAACCAGTTGGTGTTATTGCTGGCGTCACACCAGTCACTAATCCTACCTCAACGACCATGTTTAAAGCTCTAATTTCAATTAAAACAAGAAACCCAATCATATTTGCCTTTCACCCTTCTGCTCAAAATTGTAGCAGTGAAGCGGCTCGAATATTACTAGAAGCAGCTGTAAAGGCTGGCGCACCGAAAAATTGTATTCAATGGATTGAGACTCCTTCTGTTGCAGCTACCCAAGCTCTAATGAACCATCCTAAAGTTTCACTCATTCTCGCAACTGGTGGATCGGGAATGGTGAAATCAGCGTATAGTTCTGGTAAACCTGCGCTTGGAGTGGGACCGGGGAATGTTCCTTGTTATATTGAAAAATCTGCTAATATTCAACGGTCGGTCAATGATTTAATTTTATCTAAAACATTCGATAACGGGATGATTTGCGCTTCGGAGCAGGCTGTAATTATCGATGGGGAAATCTATTCAATGGTGAAGCAAGAAATGATTAACCATCTGTGTTATTTTTTAAACTCTGACGAAAAACGCCTGATTGAAAAACTTGTAATCAATGAAAATACATGTGCGGTTAACGCTGGCATTGTAGGGATGTCTGCCTATAAGATTGCTGATATGGCAGGAGTAACCGTCCCAGAGGACACAAAAATTTTAGTAGCAGAGATTGACGGTGTCGGATCAGAGTTTCCACTTTCCCGTGAAAAACTAAGCCCTGTTTTAGCCTGTTACAAAGTTAGCAATCGTCAAGAAGGTTTTCAACGTGCAGAGGAAATGCTAGCGTTTGGAGGACTTGGGCATTCTGCGGTTATACATACAACTAGCCAAGAAGTGATAAGAGAATTTGGGTTAAGGATGAAAGCCGGACGGATTATCGTTAACGCCCCTTCTTCACAAGGAGCGATCGGTGATATATACAATGCTTATATGCCTTCCTTAACACTTGGTTGTGGAACATACGGTGGCAACTCTGTATCCACAAATGTTGGCTCCATCCACCTACTGAACATCAAAAAAGTAGCCAGAAGGAATACAAATATGCAGTGGTTTAAAGTCCCATCAAAAATATACTTTGAAAAAAATGCGATCCAATACTTAGCGAAGATGCCGAATATCTCAAAGGCTTTGATTGTGACAGATCCAGGTATGGTGAAACTTGGTTATGTTGATAAAGTACTCTATTATTTGCGGAAACGGCCAGATTATGTTCACTGTGAAATCTTCACAGATGTTGAACCTGATCCAAGCTTTGAGACCGTCCAAAAAGGGGCCGAACTCATGGCAAGCTTTGAGCCCGATGCGATTATTGCGCTTGGAGGTGGATCTGCAATGGATGCAGCGAAAGGAATGTGGCTGTTCTATGAGTATCCAGATGTTGACTTTCATGGCTTAAAGTTGAAATTCCTTGATATTCGCAAACGAATCGTTAAATACCCAAAACTTGGACATAAAGCGCAGTTTGTTGCGATTCCAACAACTTCTGGAACAGGGTCTGAGGTAACCTCGTTCTCTGTCATAACGGATAAACAAACCAACACGAAATATCCATTAGCAGATTACGAACTAACACCAGATGTAGCGATTATAGATCCACAGTTCGTAATGACAGTCCCTAAAATTGTTACAGCCGATACTGGTATGGACGTCTTAACCCATGCAATCGAAGCTTATGTTTCCGTCATGGCGAACGATTATACAGACGGATTAGCTATAAAAGCCATTCAGTTAGTTTTTGAATACTTACCAAGAGCCTATCGTAATGGAAGTGATGAGGTAGCCCGTGAGAAGATGCATAACGCTTCAACCATTGCTGGAATGGCCTTTGCAAATGCCTTCCTTGGCATAAACCATAGCCTAGCTCATAAGCTTGGTGCGGAGTTCCATATTGCCCATGGACGTTCCAACACCATTTTGCTTCCACACGTCATCCGGTACAACGCAACAAAACCGAAAAAATTTGCAGCCTTCCCAAAATATGAACATTTTATCGCTGATAAGCGTTACGCAGAAATTGCGAAAATGCTTGGTCTTCCTGCTCGTACAACCGAAGAAGGAGTGGAAAGCCTCATTCAAGCCATTATCACTTTAGCAAATGAACTAGAAATCCCAATGAGTCTAGAAGCAAACGGTGTAGATTTTCATGAATTTGATAATAAAGTGGAACACTTAGCTGAGCTTGCATTTGAAGATCAATGTACAACAGCAAATCCAAAACTACCACTCGTAACAGAATTAGCGGAAATTTACCGTAGATCTTACAAAGGGATTTAGCACATTTTCTTGGCATAAAAAAGCATCCACTTAAGAAGTGGATGCTTTACAATTCATCTAAAATTAAACAATTATTTGACCACAATCAGTTTATACAACTGTAATACGATAAACGGTAGTAACGCTAAACCATAGATGGTCGCAAATTGTGCTCCTGTAAGCTCAGCTACCTCAAATAACTCCATCAATGGTGGTAGTAACAAGATTAGATGTAATAGAACAACGCCGATTATTAGTGCGTACCATAAATACTTATTGCTAAACAACCCAATTTTAAAAACAGAGTATTTGCTTCTAGCATTAAAACCATGAAACAATCTTGCCAGACATAGTGTCGAGAATGCCATTGTGGTAGCAACCAAATGCTCTCCTGTATTTAAGCCAATATGATAAGCGGTTAATGTCGCTAAGGCAATTAAGATCCCTTCGACCAAAACACGTCGAATAAAGACCTTATTGAGTAATGGCACCTTCACGTCCCTTGGCTTTTCCTTCATAATATTCTTACTATGTGGCTCGAGTCCGATTGCAATCGCTGGCAAACTGTCTGTAACCAGGTTGATGAATAACAAGTGTACAGCTGCAAATGGCACCGGTAGTGCTAAAATTGAAGCATAAAGTACCGACAATACAGCCCCAGTATTCCCGGACAATAAGAAACGAATGGAATTCTGGATATTGTTATAAATACTACGTCCATTAGATATTGCCTTTACGATTGTTGAAAAGTTATCATCTGTCAAAACCATGGAAGATGCTTCTTTTGCGACCTCAGTTCCCGTGATTCCCATCGCAACTCCGATATCTGCTTGTTTCAAAGCAGGCCCATCGTTTACACCATCACCAGTCATTGCAACTACATTCCCATTTTCTTGCCAAGCGCGAACGATACGAATCTTATGTTCAGGAGAAACCCTTGCATAAACAGAAAGGTCCTTCACTTTGTCTTTAAGCTTCTCGTCAGACCATTTTTCAATCTCAGACCCTTCGACTGCTTCCGAAAGATCTTTTAAAATTCCGATATCCTTTGCAATGGCTGCCGCGGTAATCTTATGATCTCCTGTAATCATAACAGGCTTAATTCCAGCTGCTATACAAGCCGCAACTGCATCATATGACTCTTCCCGCGGAGGATCCATCATTGAAATTAAGCCGACAAAAGTTAAGTCTTTTTCGTCTTCAAAACCCACAGACTTTCCTTCTGGTACCTCTTTATAAGCAAAACCGAGAACCCGTAAGCCGTTTTGTGAGAAGTCCTGATTTATTTTCGCTATTTGTTTTTTATGCTGGTCCGTAATATTACTTATTTCATGAGCATCCACGATCTTCACAATTCTTGATAAAAGGACATCTAAGGCCCCTTTTGTCACCAAATAATTTTTACCTTCGTATTTAATGACCGTGCTCATTAACTTTCGATCCGAATCGAATGGAAGTTCATCTAATCGAGGGTACTCTTCACGGATTTTCAGTTCATCCAACTGATATTTTTCTCCAAAGTTAACGAGCGCAACTTCTGTTGGATCGCCAATCTCCTTCTTTTCCGTCGTTATTGAATCATTACATAATAACCCCATAAGCAGTAATCGCTTTTCGATCGGGTTGTCTAAATCCAATTGTTCTTCCTCAATCACTCGGTTGTCGACATAGACTTTCTGAACCGTCATTTTATTCTGGGTCAAAGTTCCCGTTTTGTCTGAACAGATGACAGAAATGCTTCCTAAGCTTTCCACTGCATGCAGCTTCCTGACAATCGCGTTCTCTTTTGCCATTTTTTGCGTACCGAAGGCTAATACAATTGTGACAATGGAACTAAGCGCTTCCGGAATCGCAGCAACAGCCAAAGCAACGGCAAACATAAAGGAATCAATAATCTCATTTCCTCTAATTAAATCGATGCCAAAAATAATGAGCGCGATGATAATAATGCCAATAGCTAGCTTTTTCCCAAATTGATCAAGGGTAGCTTGTAAAGGCGTCTTTTTCTCTCCAGCTGTTTCTAATAAATTGGCGATTTTCCCGATTTCCGTGTTCATCCCTGTATTTGTAACAACGATGACCCCTCTTCCGTATGTGACAAAACTGCCTGAGAAAACCATATTCTTTTTATCACCAAGAGAGACTTCTTCTTCATTAATCGGGCCAACTTCCTTTAAAACGCTTAAAGATTCACCTGTTAATGAGCTTTCATTAATTTGCAAACTGTGATTCTCAATAATTCGCCCATCTGCACTAATGAAATCACCTGCATCTAAATACATAATGTCCCCTACGGTAACTTCTCGGGAAGGAATTTCCACTCTTCCCCCATTTCTTAAGACCTTAGCCGTCGGCGACGAAAGGGCTTTTAAACTATTTAGGCTTTGTTCTGCTTTTTGATGCTGGACCGTTCCTAGGATAGCGTTTAGGATTACCACAACCGCAATGACAATGGTGCTTTCAAGCTCACCCAAAAAAGCGGAAATAAGGGCAGCAACTATCAGGATAATAACGAGAAAATCTTTAAATTGACCAAAGAAGACTTCTAAGGTCGTCTTCCGCTTCCCCTCTGCTAACTCATTGTATCCATATTGGTTCAGACGTTTCCCGGCCTCTTCTATAGTTAATCCCTTCTCAGTAGCATTCAATTCCTTTAAAACTACATCGGCTGTTTTCCTAAAAAAATCACTCATTATCATTCTCCTTCCAAAGCCCAATCTCCAATTGAAGAACATTTATCGTCTATTTTAGTATCACAATTAAGTAGTTTTTTTATCATGTTTTCAGGTAAAACCATCTTATTTGGGAAATCTAGATGAAAGGGGGTTATTTTCGGATGGATGAAATGCATTTAAATGCGGACGAAAAAAATATATTGAAAGGTGCAGAATTCGATAAGATCCATAAAAGAGTGAAAAACTCACCTTACTTTTCAAGTTCGACTTTAAGAAGAATTGCCTTTATGGAACATGGACGTAAACACTGAGTTATTTATATTCAGGATTATTGTAGAAATGATCAATATAGTCACCTTCTTACTAATTGCATTCCTACTTTCATTATAGCGAACATAAATTTAGGTATCTAATTGGAACATGACAATTTTTAAAAAAAGTCTATTTTCGTAAAGCTTGTTGTTAAAATCTTAATGCCAATTTTAACGCAGTAACCGTCATTTTGTAGGCTGCAAATTATGTTAGCAAGCTCTTTTCTCTTGGATGAGACTTTTTTTGGTAATACCTAGCTCATTCAGTCGTATTTTTAATTAATAGCATCACAGTTTGAGAAAAGAACCTGTAATAAGAAACTCACAGACAGTTATTAACAAGAGCAGGGTATTTCGTTCTAGCGGCTAGAAACTTAATTTTCAGTGGAGATCCCTAACTTCCTTTATGTGAGTAAGGGCCTCCACTTTTCTTTATGTTAGCTGTTAATTTTTTATTTCCTAGCCATCATACTTCAAACAAAAAAACACACCATCTAAGAGTGTGTCGAAAGACGTTTGGTGTGATTCCTTTGTTTTAGGCTAAGTAATCTTTTAACCTTGGCTTTGGTTCACCAAAGATTTCAGCTTCCAGCCTTCTACCGGTAGGTGTTGCTGCCAGACCACCACCAGCGGTTTCTCGTAATGCGGACGGCATCGTCTGACCAATGGCGTACATAGCACCAATCACTTCATCGCAGGGAATTCTACTTTTAATCCCCGCTAGCGCCATATCCGCTGCAGTGAGTGCATTAGAAGCACCCATAGCATTTCGTTTGACACAAGGAACTTCAACAAGACCAGCGACTGGGTCGCAAACTAAACCAAGCATATTTTTTAACGTAATCGCCATTGCTTCAGCTGCTTGCTGAGGTGTCCCACCTGCCATCTCTACAATCGCTGCTGCTGCCATCCCGGCTGCAGAGCCAACCTCTGCTTGACATCCGCCAGCTGCACCAGATATTGAAGCATTGTTTGCAACAACAAACCCAAATGCGGCGGCTGTAAACAAATACTCAATCATTTCTTCTCTGCTAGGATTGAGTTTATTTTTCACTGCAAATAGTGTGCCTGGGACAACCCCAGCTGAACCTGCTGTAGGAGTGGCACAGATAATCCCCATGGCTGCATTCACTTCATTAGTAGCCATTGCTTTACTAACAGCGTCTAATAAGAGCGGTCCCGACAAAGCCTTTCCACTGCTGATGTAATTTTGTAATAAAACCGCATCTCCTCCTGTAAGGCCTGTTTGCGATTTTACCCCATTCAAACCACGCTCTACTGCATTTTCCATTACTGTTAAATTGTTATCCATCTTTTGCAGAATTTCTTCGCGTGAAAGCCCTGAGACTTCAACCTCTTGGCGAATCATAATCTCTGCAATTTTCACCTGATGCTTTTCTGCCAATCCAACAAGTTCCGCTACATTTCGAAACATTGCTTGTCCTCCTGGTTCCCTATTTTTCTTTTCCCCAATTATTCAACCATCCGAATAACTCGTTTAACATGCGTAAGATCTTTTAGCTCCTTGATGACTTTCTCATCAATTTTCTGGTCCACTTCAATAACCATAATAGCCATATCGCCCTTTTCTTTCCTGGCAACCTCCATATGACCAATATTTATTTCATGCTTTGCTAAAACGGACGTAACCGTAGAAATAACCCCAAAGCGGTCATGATGCATCACTAGAATTGCTGGATCCCCTGAAAGCTTTAATTTGAAGGAGTTAATCTCCGTGATTTCAATCGTTCCTCCACCAATTGAGATGCCGGTAATTTCCATTTCATAATCGCCATCAATCAACAGCAGTTTTACTGTATTTGGATGATCAGGTACCGCTGATTCTGTTTGAAAAATAACTTCCATACCTTGTTCCATAGCTATTTTCAGTGAATTAGGGATCCGTTCATCAAATGTATCAAAGTCTAAAAGACCTGCGACTAGTGCAAGATCTGTTCCATGGCCTTTATACGTACTCGCAAAAGACCCATAAAGAGAAATAATTACTTTTTTAGGCTGCTTTTCAAAGAGCGTACGTGCGACTCTCCCAATCCGTGCAGCACCAGCAGTATGAGAGCTAGATGGACCAATCATCACAGGTCCAATAATGTCAAATGCCGAACGATACTTCATTTTATAAGCTCCTTTATTTTTCCTTTTATTATATAGATTATTTTTTACAGGATTATATGTTAATGATGGAATTGTTAGCTGACAAACTGTTTTGAAAGTTTTTCTTATCCACAGCAAACTTTCCCGATTTCCCCAATAATCAAACATACACCGGAAAGCCCATAGCTGCAAGAGTTATTTGGGAAGCTTTTGTTTTTCCAACCATTCTTTCACCAAATATGGGTCTGAACCGCTAAGATATTTAAAATCCGATGAGGGAAAACCATAACTACACCTCTCATTAGGAGTTGAACAGGTATGAACAAAATGAGATTGCCTGCTAAACCTTTTCGTTGGTCCAATACGACTCCACTAAAATGGACCCTTGCTTTGTGGATGATGACGGGGTGCGGAACTGCTTCAGCCGACCCTCAACATGATGCTGAAATAAATAAACCGGCTGTCGAAGTCAAAGCGCCGGAAATTCTGAATAACAAACAACAAGTTAAGACTTTAGATAATAAAAATGCACCTTTTGGAATTCCAAAGATTTCTGATAAAGCAGAAAAACAAAAAGTGATGATTGATGCTCCGTTTATTAGACAAAATCCAGAATTGCCGAGGGGCTGTGAAGTAACCAGCCTCGCGATGCTTTTGAATCATGCAGGAGTAAAGGTTGATAAAATGACCTTGGCCAACAAGGTTAAAAAAGTTCCCTTTGAGAAAAGCGGCCTAAGAGGAAACTTAAATGACGGTTTTGTGGGGAATATGCAAACGATGTCTAAGCCTGGGATAGGTGTATACCATGCTCCTATCAAGGATCTTGCTGAATCATATCTTCCTGGAAAGGTAATTGATTTTACCGGGAAGGATTTTGACGAAGTGATCACCCATTTAGATCAAAACCGCCCAGTCTGGGTTATCGTGACGAGTACCTATGATGTGGTCCCTGAAGCAAAATGGGAGACATGGCAAACAAGCAGTGGCCCACTTAAAATTACGTACAAAATGCATTCAGTGTTAGTAACAGGATATGACCAAAATTCGGTTTATATTAATGATCCACTTACGTCTAAAAACCGCAAACTCCCTAGGAAAAAATTCATTTCCGGTTGGGAGCAAATCGGAAAACAAGCAATTACTATAAAAATTTGATCCAAGTGCGTTACTCGTGCTTGGATTTTTTTGTAGGAATGCGAACAGATCCCTTATAAAAAACGCAGAACTCGTCAATAACAGTAGTAAAAAAAGGGTTGGAGTGGAATTTGTGCGTGGAATTTATTTTATCAATGATCAAATCCAATTAAATGATTTATCGAAGGAAGAAAGTGTTCAATTACAGGAGGAATCCTTGTTAGATTATATTCATGAACATAAAATTCAAATTGTCAAACTAAACCCCTACCAACTTAATGACCATTACACCCTCTTACACGCTCTTTTATATGACTTAAAAAAAGTAAATGCACCGTTAGACTGTTTTATTTATTACTCAGAAAAGGTTTTAAACGATTTTATTTTAACTTATCCTGCTCGATGGTTAATGATTAAAAGTTATTTTGATACCATGGTACCAGTCATCTCGTATGACTCCTCTCATAAGAGTATTGTTTGATGCGAAATAGCAGGGATGTTTTTTGGGTGTCTTGGGTTCTGATGTTTATGAACACTTCATGATGCATGTTTTGGGGATTTCCTCTGTTTTTTGCACCCAAGAACGCTTCATGCAGATGTTTTATGGATTCCCTCTGTTTTTTGTGCTCCATGAACGTGATGTCACACATAGAGAAGTACTACTTCATTTTATCTTATAATTACTCGATTCCGTGGTTGTTCTTAAGCCAATAAAGTTATTACAAATAGATTTTCCAGTTTCCCTACATAAATCTTTCCCTAACGAAAAAAGACATCCGCCACTGTTAAGATACGGATGTCTTTTTCATTTAGTTCATATTCTTCACTTTTTGCTTATTCCAATAGTTCTCGTTTCCTGGTAGGTCATCGAACCATGCAGCATCCTCAGGACAATCTAGAATCATAACCTGGCCGTAATTTCCTTCTTTTGATTGATGATACTTTAAATATGCTTTGCCATCCTTAATCGCTAAGATCTCAATTTTCCCGGAGCTGTGACTCATTACTAACCGGACCCGTTTTCCGATTCCAGAGGTTTTGGATTTGGCTTGTTCAACAATGTTATATACTCGCTCCAGCGGCAAAACAAATTCATAATTACCAGCTACAGGACGATTAATAAAGAAATAATAAGGATTCACGCCGGTATAGGTAAGTTTGTTCAGTAATTCAGCCAATACCTCGGGGGAATCATTAATTCCTTTTAATACAGGGGTTTGATTAAGGACAATCGCCCCTGCCTTAATTAATGTATCGAATCCTTTTTTCGCCTCTTTTGTTATTTCATTTGGATGGTTTACATGGGCCATAACATAAATTCTTTTTTCTGGTGTTGAATAAGTCTGGATTAATTCAAGGAGAGCTTCATCTTCGTAGATGCGCATCGGATAATATACTGGAAGCTTGGAGCCTAGACGAATAATCTTTACATGGTCAATTTCTCTTAATTGCTGAATAATCGATTTTAATACTTTCGTGGAAAGCATTAGTGAATCTCCACCTGTTAACAATACATTTGTGATTTCTTTATGCTGTCGGATATATTCGAGACCAGGTTGAGGATTAACCATCGCTTCTTTTTCTTTGTGGATAAACAATCTTTTCCTAAAACAAAAACGACAATAGCCACCGCAGATTTCCGATACAACTAATAAAGCAGTCGGGCCATATTTATGTTGGCAACCAGGGACAACATAATTCGTCTCCTCATCACTTGCATCCCAATGTCCGTATTCCATTAGCTCGCCTTCGTTAGGAATAATAATTTTACGAATCGTATCAATTGAGTCCGCCCAATTTATTAAATTGAGATAATAATCATTCGAGCGAAAAACAAATTGGTCAGTAATTGGTTGAAGCTTTTCCTTTTCCTCTGAAGACAGCTGTTTTACTTGGTCTACCGAAGTAATGAATGTTGCTTTCATGCCATTCCCTCCCTATATTTGCAGCCTTAATTTAACTATAGCACCTGCCAACATAGAAGTTTGGCAGAACTATGACAACTTTTATACTCTTCTGGGAAGTTTTGGATGGTGCCTGGCACCATCCAAAACTTCCCAGGCACCATCCAAAAAACTTCCAACAACAACTAACACAAAAAAGCCGGATACTGAGTATCCGGCTTTTTTGTTGGAGTCGATCGCTTAAACAAGTGCAGGTTCTTTCACTTCAAGATTATAAGCTTCTACAAATCCTTCTCTAATTGCTTGAGCGATTTTTCTAGGAGCTTTTGCGTCCCCGATTACTTTAACATTTGGGAACTGATTTTGTAATTGTTCAACGATCTCAGTATTCGGTTTTACCCCTAAAGATAGAATGACCGCATCTACTGTTAAAATAAGTTCTTCTTGATTGTCTACTTGCTCTAGAATGATTCGATCATCCTCTATTTTCAGTAATTTATGACCAGGGAGTAAGCCTACTTCTAATTTGTTAAGCTTGGCAAGTTGGTCTAATACATTCTGGAAATAAGCCCCTGGAGCAATTTTATCAGCCATTTCGACTACTGTAACTGTATTGCCTTTTTCTGCAAGGAACTCCGCCGTTTCCAAACCAGTTAATCCAGAGCCAATTACCGCAATCACTTTGTCTCTTAACTCAACTGATCCTTCTAAAATCTCCGTAGTTGTGTAGACATGCTCATTCTCAACCCCATTAATAGGAGGCACAAGGGCAGTTCCACCCGTTCCAACAAACACCGCATATGGATCCAATTTCTTTAGTTCTGCTACAGTAGCTTCGGTGTTGTATCGAATTTCAACACCAAGCGCTTGGAGCTGGTTTTTCATATTATCAATTAACCAAGTAATTTTTTCTTTTTGTGGCGGCTTATTAGCTAAAAGCAATTGTCCACCAGCTTCTGATTCTTTTTCAAATACAACCGGTTTGAATCCTCTCATCGCAAGGATTCTAGCACTCTCCATTCCGGCAGGGCCTGCACCAATGACAGCAACTCTTCTTCCTTCACCATCTTGTTTCAGGTTATCATATTCAAGCTCTCGCGCTGTTCTTGGATTAACCGCACACTCCACATGCCCTGCAAAGATCGATTCGAAGCAATGTAAACAAGAAATACAATTGCGTATTTCAGCTTCTCTGCCATTTGCTACCTTATTGACCCATTCTGGATCTGCAAGTAATCCTCTACCAATTCCCACAAAATCAATTGTATTGTTTGCTAACAGTTCTTCTGCAAACTCAGGCTTTCGGATGACATTTGCTGCAATAACAGGAATGTTGACTGCATCTTTTATTGCCTGAGATAAATGTGTTCTCCACCCCTGAGGATAGGATGTTGGTTCAACTACTGTATTCATCGTTTCATAGTTGCCAGAGCTTACATCAATGGCATCAATTCCTAGTTTCTCAATGGCTTGAACAATTTTTACTCCCTCTTCTAACTCGAGACCCTTTTCTTGAACACCGATTGTACTTAAAAATTCATCCACCGTTAAACGAACCGTTAGCGGGTAATCTCCACACTCTTCACGAATCCCAAGGATAATTTCCGCAAGGAACCTCATTCGATTTTCAAAGCTTCCACCATATTTATCAGTTCTTTTATTCGTATAAGGGCTTAGAAACTGAGTGATTAAATAACCGTGTGCAGCATGAAGTTGGATTCCATCCACCCCAGCAGCTTTTGCTCGCTTTGCGCCAATCACAAAATCTTGAACCAAACTCTCAATTTCCCCAGTGGTTAATTCTCTTGTTTCTTGCTGCATGACGCCACAAGGAATTGCGCTTGGAGCCACAACAGGCTGATCCCCAATCAAAGCCGAAGCGGTTTGTCTTCCTGGATGGTGTAATTGAAGGAATAACTTTGTTCCATATTGATGGACCGTATCGACTAATTTTCTTAAAGGTTTAATATGAATGTCTTTTGTTACAGAAAGTTGACGCGTTCCCCCAACTCCATGATCATCGTTGACTCTCGTTACTTCAGTAACAATCAATCCAACGCCACCCTTTGCACGTTCTTCATAATATTTAATAATTTCATCCGAGGCTGTTCCGTCTAGATTAGCTAAGCCAATTCCCATTGCAGTCATAACTACTCTATTTTTAAGCTCCAGCGTGCCAACTTTTCCTTTTGAAAATAGATGCTCATACTTCATCATCATGGTGACCTCCTAGTGGATAAGATTTCATTAACGCTTTTTTCATGATTGTTTCCGTAAAGATGTTGTTAATAGTTCGACCTTTTCTTGTTCTTAAGAGGATTTAGGCATTGCAGGAAGAGTGCACTTAACTTTCCCCCTTATCACCACACCCTTATAAAGAACCTTCTCCTAACCTACGAGTTAAGTTTACGTTTTTTGGAAGAATATCTAGGATGACTTTTGTCACTCTGATAGGCTAATTGAGTTTTATTTCACCGCTTGTTCATATTTTCACATAAGGGTATTATCAGGGTCATAAAACGAAAACTGCCCAGTCAGCAGACTGAGCAGCTTTCGAACTCTATAAAAAGAAAATCAATAACTGTGAAGTGATGGCAACAAAGATTAAGGCAAAGGGATAGGCTGCTGCGTATGCTATTGCCGGCTCCTCAGAATTAATCAACTGATTCACAGAACCTAATCCAGGGGTACTGGTCATTCCGCCGCATAAAGCTCCTAACGAATGAATCGTATTGAGCTTGAACCACTTTTTTGAAATATAATAACCCGCAAGAATCGGTGTTAACGTAATGATTGAACCACCGAACACAAGACCTAACCCTTCTGATTGGACCACATCCACAATCCCTTGCCCTGCTGTTGTACCGGCTCCTGCTAAAAATAAGACAAGTCCAAGATCACTGACAACCTTCGTAGACGGTTGATAATATCTTGCTCTTATTGGCCCAAGCTTCCCAAAGTGCCCAATGATGAGCGCAATAAATAATGGACCACCAGCAACACCTAAATTAATGGTACCTAAACCAGGTAAATAAATCGGAACCATCCCGACCAAAATCCCAATTAACAATATCAAACTTAAAGATAAAATATGAACATTTGTTACAGTCAAATGGTTGCGACTAAACAAGGTTTCGACTTCATTTAACCGGTCTTCACTGCTCACAACCGTTAAAACATCTCCCCGTTCTAGGCGCCAGCGCGGATTTTGGTTAAACTCAAAACCTCCGCGTTCAATCCTTGTAACGGTCACACCATAAACACTACGCAACCCAAGTTCTTTTAGGCTCTTCCCAATTACATCCTCTGAAGCAACTGTAACCTTTCGAAGTTTCACATGATCGGAGTTATGGAAATCAATTTTGACTAGTTTGCCAATCTCGTGACAAAGTTTCTCTAAGTCGGCTTTTAAACCTACCACGACAAGGTAATCCCCTTTTAAAATGACTGTATCATTAAGAGCGATGATATTCCTGTCTCGACGAATTACCCTACTAATAACAATTGAATGATAGCGTTCAAAATGAAGTTCCCGAATCGTTTTTTTATTATAAGCATAATTTGTGACTTCAATGGTCATAACCTCAGGCGACTCTTCATTCCGAATCGGACCATTAGACTCCTTTAAATCCTTTTCGAGGTCAATCTTTAATATTCTTGGCAACAGTTGAACAAACAGCACAACCGCAATTACCCCAAAAGGATAGGCAATTCCGTATCCAACCGAAGCAATGGGATCATGCGTCGCTTGAAGAGCTGCTGCTAAACCAGGCGTACTAGTAAGCGCCCCTGTCATCAATCCAATACTTAACGCCGGTGAAAAATGAAACAATTTAGAGACGATTACAGTCACCACTGCTGCTATGAAAACAATAAGCAAGCCAATAATTCCAAACACGATTCCTCTAGAGCGCATCATTCGGAAAAAACGCGGTCCCGCCTGCAAACCAACAGCAACGATAAATAAACTTAAGCCTAGTTGCTGAACTGTTTCCGAAACTTGATGGCCAAAATGCCCAAAAACCATCGCCACAAGCAGAACTCCAGATGAACCAAGACTAAGCCCTTTGATACTTAATTTTCCTAGAATGGATCCTAAAAATAGGATTAGAAATAAAAGCAATAACTGATCTTCCAATAATGAACTAAACAAATTCTTAATTCCTTCTTCCTAAACATAATTAAACATTTCTATTTAATTTATTTTAACCAGTGTGTATGGAAAAATGATAACCTACCCTTGACAATAAAAAGGCGGATATCCTCCATCTATCTTTTCACCAAATGCTTTATCGAATAGATTGGGTGGTACACTTACATCCACGGTCCCGAATAACGCATAACCTTTTTAATGGCTGTTCTGTATTGAGGTTGGTAGCAATGAATCGAACAATTTGAACAGGCTCCTTTATCTTCCCCAAAAGGGCACAGACCCAGCCTTTTATGTGCATATTGCTTTAAATCTTGACATTGACCACACAGCTCATGGTGATGATGCTTTCGACGACAATAAATCTTAATCATCTGTGCTACTGTTTCCATTTCTTTTTGTATTTTAGGCCCATTATTGTGCTTGTCCATTTGTTTTGGCACCTTCAAAGCCTCCCTAAAAAGATCTATTTTATTATTCCTCCATACTAACGGTATCATAATCATCCTTAGAATTTGACACCGGAACTTTAACAATATAAAGAACTTTCTGTGAGTGCATTAAATCTTATTAATCAAACGTTTGATTAAAGTCGACTTGGAAGCACGGAGCTAATTGCTCCTTCCGTAGAAGTAATTTACATTCTGCACCCCTCTTTCCCCTCACCTCTATACAAATCCGTTAAACATACTATTTGTAGATTTTACATTATCATGGCATAACAAAAGAGCAAGGCTGTACCAGGGACAACCTTACTCATTCTTACAAGCTAACAATTTACCTCTTGAAACTGTTACGAATGATTCAGTTCTTGTATAGAAGAATTCAAGAGCCATTTAGTAAAACTATATTAAGAATTGAAAACTGAGCAGAATAATGTGACGCGAAATCTGTCGGATAAAAGTCATTGAAATTTGAAAGCGTTTTCACTTATAATAAAAACAGGCGGGTGGTATGCGTGACCATCATGGTATTCGGCGTAGGTGGGGCCAATACTGTTTCATTGTAGAACTCTTTTCTTATGACAGAAAACTGATTTTACGAATTTGAAGGACACAGGGAGATAAAACTTCCTGTGTCCTTTATTTTTAAAACTATTTAAACTTCTTTCATTTTTGATTTTCTCAAAAAATCAGGTAAAGACTCTTTAAATCGGTCTGTTATCCAACGTTTTCGAGCGATGGGCCAACTTGAACAATTTGAAAGAACATAGATACGCCAATACATTGGGGGATGATTTTGAAATTGAAACTCTATAAACCTCCAAAACCATGAATCCCTATTTTTATTACTAGTCTGGAGTCTTGCTGAAGATTGTTTAGACATGCTATAATCCAACCCCTTATCGATATCATGATCCTGAGCTGTGACCAGCGCTGTTAGTCCCTCTGCCATTTGCTGATGCCCATCAGTAAGCAAAGCTCCACCGAGGAAATCAGCACGGACCTCTAGCCATTGGGCAACAAAAGACAAATAAATTGGAAATATCATCATCAGCAGGTAAAGAATTAATGTTAACACAATAAAATAATCAGCCAAAGCCTGTATCTCATCAAAAAAGAAATAGACTAACCCAGCTAAGCAGCCAAGGAAAAAGATGCGCGCAATTTGAGTTGTCAATATGTCCCTTTTTTTCACATGAATCGCTTCATGCGCAATTATGGCATCTACCGCTTTCGCTGGTAATTGTAAGGTAGCCGATGTTAAAATAACCGCACTACGACCAATATTCATTCCTGTTGCAAGGCCATTGTATACCGGCGAGTCCATAACAAATAGTTTAGTTCCCGGGACACCCGCTTTTCTAAAAATTGCTTGCGCCCGGTCATACAAATCCCCACTTGGCACTCTTGTTGCATCCGTCGCCGCAATTAAAACACGGTCAGAAATTGAAAGGTTAAACCCCCACCATAAAAGGACAAAAGTAACCATTAACCACCACGGTGCCTCTAACCATATAAGAAGAAGTAATAAGCCTGTATAAGCGGAAATTCCTTTTACAGTAACAGCAAAATAACCTTTAAAAAACAAGCGTTTTAAGACAATTGGATGCCATAATGGTAGTATGTTTTGTTCAGTTTGCTCGTTTGTTTGATTATCCTTTTCACTGATAAATCCTTTGAAATGCTGTTCCCATTTTGAGAATTCTTTTGGGGTAACAAAAATGTATTCACCCGGGAAAGCAAGTCGCAAAACTTTTCCAAAAGAACTCGTGTAATCTTGATTGACAGATATTAACGTAAACAGTGGATGTAATTTCAATAAATCAGGTGATGACTCGATATAGATTCCCTTTAAATCTTGTAAAGGGAACTCACGTGACTGGAACTTTGACAATACAATTAAGTGCTCATCTTCAGGCACCCAATACAAGCGGGTCGAGTAAAAGTTCCCCACCCGCTCAATGGACTTAGCCAAGATGGTGATAAACATAAATACGATGACCATTTTGAGAAGCGTATATGTGTCAGGTGCAAAGAGAAAAAAAGTCAATGCCCCCATACATACAATGACAGTTAATAGTAGGTCTGCTAAGATTCGCCGATGATCCCGTTCAATGAAGATTTCAGTAGCGTCCACTTCTTCCAATAATTCTTTGAGCTCTATCTGCTTCTCTCGTTTCCCTCTATCAATGAGGAAAACAAAAGCTGTATACGTCGTAGCTCCATACGACATTAGAAGCATAGCATCGCCAACTGGAAATTGGATAAATAATAATGCTAACACAGTGAGGACCAATAAAAGCTCTACGTAGCCCGATACTTTCTTCGGTAACCAGACGGCGAACAGTTGAATCAATAATGCTGTGAAAACGACCAATACAATTGCTTCATTATCAGGCATCAATAACCCCCTCCCAGCTTCATTTTAAGACGCTTCTGTAACGAGAACCATTTCTTCTAGAATCGGTGTTATGTCCTCTAATGTAAGGTTCGGATCGATAAATAAGATCGTATAATTTATTCCCTCCTCCTGCCAATTGAGAGAGCGAAAATCGTTCATTTCCATATAGGTAACCTCTTTATCCAGAATGTTCACAGTTTTTTCTCCTGGAAGCTTTCCTAATTCTTCTTCAACGTCCTCCGGTGATTGAAAGACCGTTAATGTAAAGTAAGGAAGGTTGTTTTTCTGGTAATCAATGTTTACCTCGTTACGATTCAATTCTCCCTTTAATTCCAAGACCTCAATATTTGATATCTCTAATCCACTTTTTTCCTCAACATAAAAGAACGGTGTTCCTACTTTTTCAAGTGCTTCTCTAAGGGAAAGTTGACTCGCCTCACTTACACCATCAAGTAGATCTTGAATTTGAACATCATCTGGTAGATTAAGGACAAAAGTATCCGCTGGAATCTCCGTATTAAAATCGAGTTTTGTATAAGCCATTTCAACCTTTATATCCCCCGATTGAGAGATTGTTTTTAACACCATCCAACTTTCTTTATCAATCCACATCTCTTGATCGCCTATCAAACTATTCTTTTCCTTTGCAGTTGCCAGAAGATGATAGGCTGGACGTTCAAGAATTTCTATCTCGCCCTTACTTGTAATTTCATGCGAATCTTTTATAATTTTTAATAACTGTTCGGCTTGTTGTTTTGGAGAGGTTTGGTTGAGTGCAAGCAACTCTTCGTCTTCTACTATAAAAGCTTGATTCTTTTCTGGTTCATAGCTGATTAGTTTGCTCCCATCATTAACAGCGATATTATGCTCACTGCCATCCTCTTTCTGTGTTTCTGTTCTTCTTTTTCCATCTTTACTAACCCACTCTTTTAATAAAATCTTTTCCGGTTCCTTCCCGGCAGCATGCGTAATCAAATCGGCCTCAGCATAGTAAGATCTTATTTCTTCATCTAATGCATTATTAATCACTTGTTCTGGCGAAAATTGATTCGCTGATTCTGATGAGCATCCGAATATCCCCATTATTGTCACTCCTAATAAAAGGATCATTTTAGTAATTCTTTTCTCTATCAAGCCTCTCACCCTCTTTTTCTACTTTTGGTATTCTACAAATAACACAAGTTCCTATCTCTTCTTGTGAATATAACTGAACCTCTCCACGGTGTTTCTCAATGATTTGTTTTGAAATACTTAAACCTAGCCCTGTTCCTCGGGCGTCTGTTTTGCTTCTCGCTTGATCAACTTGAAATAAAGGATTAAAAACATGCTGAACTTTATCCGCCGGTATACTAGCACCATCATTTTGAACAATCAGGTAGACACTAGGTTCTTTGTTCCAATTGATGTCTTTCTGTACAAAAGGAAATAACCACTCAGGACGCATCCTTAACGAACTTTGCGAAATCACACTCAGCCAAATGGTCCCATTCTCTTTCGTATGTTGAATAGCATTACTCATTAGGTTGTCACAAACACGCATAAGTTGTTTAGGATTGACAAGGTAATCTCCACCTACACCGGCTTGAACATGCAGCGAAATGTTTTTCTTTTTACACAATGGTTCATAATCCGAAACGAGCATTTCAAAAAATTCACTTCCATCTACCTTAATCAACTCCATTTCATAGCTAGGAGACTGAAGCAAAGTATACATGAGTAAATCATCAATCATTTGTTTCATATAATTGGCTTTGTCAACAATGACATACCGGTATTCTTTTCGCTCTTCTGCCGTTAATTCAGGTTCTGAAAAAAGGGATTCGGCATAAGCACTGATTGAAGTGAGTGGGGTTTTCAAATCATGAGAGATGGTAGCAATCATGTATTCTTTTTCTCGTTGTTCTTTTGCAAGCAGGTTTCGAGTTCCCTCCACTTGTTCCTGCATTTCGTAAAAATGGGCTGTTAACTCGCCTATTTCATCCTTTCCAGTCGGAAACCTTTTGACTTTTTCTTGTTTGGCAAATGCCGTCATGTGCTCCATAAGCTGACGTAATCTCTTGTTTATTTTTTTGTTCACTAGGAAAGCGATGGTTAGAAAAATCACGAAAAAGATGCCACTAAAGATCCCAAACATAATCCAAGTTCGATCCGATACCCCTGCTACCCACTCATCTCGGGCTAATTGAACTTCGTAAAAACCAATAAGATCATTTCCATTGAGAACGGGCTGTTTATACGTAAAAGATCGATACCCCTGTTCAAGTGAATAAAGGTCTTTATAGAGCTCTTCTTTTGTTAGTGCGAATTGCAAAGACGCTCTTGTCGGATCAGAAGAATAAAGGACAAGTCCCTCAGGATTATAGAGCGCAATAAATAATTCACTACTCACTAGCTTATCAATTTGAGGACGTTCCACTCCTGGTTTGTATAAACTCGGATCATCTAACACAGCGATGATATTTTGAAGCTGAATCGTTGCTGTAAAATACTCATCCACTTTTTGCTCGTTATTATACGTTTGGATCCATGCAAATAAGAGATAGGCGACTGCCAGTGGAAGCACCATGACAATAAAATAGGAGAGTAGCAACCACTGTTTAATCTTCATGACCGCTCACCGATAAACCGATATCCTTTCCCCCATACTGTTTGAATAAAAAAAGGATTTTTCACGGGGTCTGATAGCTTTTCTCTTAATGATTTTATATGGACGGTAACGGTATGACTCTCCTCAATGTCAGCCTGCTGCCAAACATGTTGATACAACTCACTTTTCGAGAAGGTTTCATGTGGGTTCGAAGCTAATACTTTTAGCAATTCAGATTCTTTGGTCGTTAAACTAAGTTCTTGGTTATGAAGAAATACTTTCTCGCGATGCCAATCGATTGCCAAACCATGCAAGTATTCTACTTTTTGACTAATCTCCTCCACACCTTGATAACGTCGCCATCTCCTCAGTAAAGACTCGACACGTGCTTTTAATTCGATAATGCTAAAAGGCTTCGCTAAATAATCATCTGCTCCTAATTGGAGACCTTCAACTTTGTCCTCATCTTCCTTTTTCGCACTGATAATCATGATTGGGACATCGCTTCTCCAGCGGATATTTTGACAGAGAGTAAAACCATCCATTTCTGGTAGCATTAAATCCACTAACACCACGTCATAAGAACTAGCTTTGAAATCCTCAAGACCTTCTAACCCAGTAGTTGCCCATGTGACTTCATAATTGTCCCGTAAAAGGGTGTCTCGTACAACGCGGGCGATTTCTGGATCATCTTCTACCATCAATATTTTTGCCTTCATTTTCTTACCCTCCTGTAAACACTCTATCATGAGGTACTTTTCATTTATGGAAACTTTATAATTTCTTTATCTTTTCATCTTAATCGAACAAACACCGAACTGATTAGAAATCTAGGAACTAACCTCTAGTTTACGTTAAACTAATAGTAAAGTATTTTGATTGAATAAATAAACACATATTCGTAGATTGGGAGGCTTCTTTATGGAACAAATTTATTTAGACTATAACGCCAGTACACCCATAGCGTCTGAAGTAAAAGATGCTATGCGTCCCTTTTTAGAAGAGTATTATGGAAATCCCTCAGCCCTCCACTTTGCTGGTACTCACAACAAACAGGCGATTGAAAATGCACGAATGCAAGTTTCAAGGCTCATCAATGCTACTCCTAATGAGATTACTTTTACTAGTGGCGGCAGCGAAGCGAATAACCATGTTTTAAAAGGTATCTTTGAGAGCTACGCAAACAAGGGAACTCATATCATCACAACAAGAATCGAGCACCCTGCAATCCTCAATCCGTGTCACTATCTTGAAAAACATGGCGCAAAAGTTACTTATTTAGAGGTGGACCAGTACGGTCGTGTTGATCTCCATGCTGTTGAAGAGGCGATAACAAATGAAACAATATTAATTTCTATTATGCATGCAAATAATGAAGTAGGTACCATTCAGCCAATTCATGAAATTGGCCAAATCGCTCGTAAGCATGGGGTATTATTTCACACAGATGCTTCCCAATCGGTAGGCAAAGTTCCTCTAGATGTAAATTCCCTTCAGGTGGATTTTCTGACGATTGCCGGTCATAAGATGTATGCGCCGAAGGGAGTTGGCGCCTTGTACATTCGTGAAGGAATCAAAATTGAACCACTCATTCATGGAGCAGGTCACGAAAGCGGAAGACGCGCAGGAACTGAAAATGTCTTGCTGATTGTTGGACTGGGAAAAGCTTGTGAGCTCGCTGAATACTATCAAGCTGAGGTCGTTCAAGTAAGGAACCTACGAGACTACTTTTGGAATCAATTACAATCCCTACCTAATGTGAAAGTTTCCCTTAATGGGCATCCCGATTCCCGGCTTCCTAACACACTAAACGTCAATTTTGAAGGGAGAGTTGGCCAAGAGATTCTTGATAGACTCCCGCAAATAGCTGCTTCAACGGGTTCAGCCTGTCATGCTGGCTCCGTGAATCTATCTCCTGTTTTAAAGGCAATGGGTGTCGAGGAATTAATAGGAATGGGCGCTGTCCGTTTTAGTTTAGGGAAATATACCACTAAAGAAGAGATTGACCAGGTCATTGAATTACTTAATACGATCTAAACAGGAAAAGACAAATTTCTCAGGAAATAATCGAACTAAATGGTAAACTGTTCGGTTTTGTCGATTAAGAACATTTCTACGCTTTATGGACCACTCTAGGGAGGTTCCTTTTAAACCAACATAAAAAGAGCACATTTCATATAAATAAGAAATGTGCTCTCTACATCTTGTTACTTTTAAATTCGTCTGGACTCGCGCTATACTTTCATTTAAGCTCGCACTGCCGAGAGGTTTTTAATTCGAGAAATAAAACCCATTACGATGATGACAATTAACGCAGGTAGCAGCCACCCTAGACCTTGGTTATAAAATGGCAATGCCTGTTCATAAAATTTAACAACTGGTACCATCCAGCTAAAGTATTCAATTCCTAATGAGTCACACAATGTTTTTAAACCATCAAAAAGACTAATTAAAAATGTAACAAAAATCGTTGTACCATACACAACTCGCGCATGGTCAAACAATGGTGATAAAAAGGCTAATAACATAATCACGACTGCAAGTGGATATAGGAACATTAATACTGGAATCGAAAACGTAATAATATTTGCAAGTCCAAAGTTGGCGATTCCAAAAGTCATAACTACAAAGAACACAACTAGTGTTTTATAACTGAACTTTGGTAATAACGTATGGAAATACTCTGCACATGAAATGGTTAACCCAATGGCAGTTGTTAAGCAAGCTAAGATAATCATGACTGCCAACAACAACGAGCCGATTGTTCCGAAGAAGTATGATACAGCTCCACTTAAAACTGGTCCTCCAGTTGCAGCATATCCAAGTTCCCCTACACTTGTCGCCCCTAAAAAGGCGATTCCAACATAAATGATTCCTAGCAATGCAATTGCGACACTCCCGGCCTTTGCCGTTGAGATCATGATACCCTTTTTCGATGTTACCCCCATCTCACGAATCGCTTTGATCACGATGATTCCAAATACGAGTGAAGCTAATGCATCCATTGTATTATATCCCTCTAGAAAACCTTTAACGAATGCTCCATTTTGATACCCTTCCTGCGGAGCTTGAAACGACCCCATAGGATTAACAACGGCAGTAATTAGTAAGATTGCCAGTAAACCAACCAATCCGGGTGCAAGAATTTTCCCAACATTTTTGACAATACTTGCCGGATTTAAAGACAACCAAAGCGTAAGCGCAAAAAATAAGATCGTAAAAATCAATAATCCAACTTGAAGGTTTTCTTCACTGACAAATGGAGAAATTCCAATTTCAAAAGCAACTGTACCTGTACGTGGTGCCGCAAAAAATGGTCCAATGGTTAAATACAATAATGAAGTAAAAAAGATTCCGTATACAGGATGAACCCTGCTTGATAACTCTTGAAGATCACGACTTCCAGAAAAGCTCATTGCTAAGATCCCTAATAAAGGGAGTCCTACTCCAGTAATTAAAAAGCCAAGTACCGCTGGCCATAAACTGGTACCAGCTTGTTGACCTAATTGTGCGGGAAAGATTAAATTACCTGCCCCAAAAAACAAAGCAAACAACATAACTCCAATTGTAGAATAAGCTGAGAACGACAATTTTGCATCTTTCATGTAAATAATCCTCCATCTATGGTAGCAATTTATCCATATATTTACTATTTTTTAAATTGCTAGAATATTTTATCAATATAGCGATGGAATTATCATAATACTTAACTAAATAAAATGCAACAAAAAACGACTTTTTTCTTTTTGTACTTTTTTCCTCCTCTTTTGGTAGAAAAAAACTCAACAAACAAAGAAAACGCATACAACATTATGATGTAAAGCGCTGATTACACTTGAGGACGAAAACACCCCTTCTACATTTTGTTGCATACCATTAATATTATTCATTTTTTGTTTTTGAGATAACTAAAAAAAACATATTGAAAACCAGGAGAAACTCCCCTGGTTGGTTAATTCTTTAAGGATTTATGGATTTATGGATTTATGGATTTACGCATCTTCCATTTCCCGTTTTGGTTCTCTCTTTGAAAAACAAATAAGCCGCCATAAAGTAGAAATGTTCCAATAAGGAGGATAATCCCAATGTAAACACTCATCATTGACGGCGCTAGGAAAGCACCAAGGATGATTGTCGTACGTGCAAGCAAATCTGCTCCACTGAAACTGGTACCAGAAAAAGCAGAATAAGAGCCTCGCTTATCTTCAGGCATCATATTCGCCTTTTCAGCGTTAGCAATCGGAGAATACATAAGTTCTCCAATCGTACCAATGAAATTAAACAAAATTAATACGTACCATATATTTGCAGATGTCAACACGGTATAGCCAATTCCATAAAAAATGAGTCCAACGAGTAGCATTTTTTTCTTATCATAACGGTCTGTTATTTTCGTAACAACGAACGTCAATAGTACGACTAGCATTGTATTTTCAATATTTAATAGACTCAACATTCGTACACCGCCTAACTCAAATTCCCCTATGTAAACAGGGCTAAATTCCTCTGCTAAGCGAACCCCAATATAACTGTTAAGGGAAAACTCCGCAGCAAAAATGCACATCGATCCCACAACGGCCATAACAAAGGGCTTATCTTGTAATGCTACTTTATAGCTCGCCGCTAAATCAAATATAGGATTTTGATGTTTTTTCACCGCTTGTTTGGTAGAGGTATCTTGGAGCCATAAGGCAAATGCAATCGGTAAACTAGCGGATACGCATGTAAGAATAATAAATAATAACAGTTGATGGTGAACATAAAACAACCCACCTAATGCTGTACCAATCGCTATTGACAAGTTAATCAGCCAATAATCGATGGCATAGATGGCCTTTCGGTTGTCAGCCGTCGTCGAATCAATGATAATGGCTTGCATCGCGGGACGACCAAGACTGCTAGAAACCATAAAAGCCATATAACTGACCGCAAATAAGCCGATCCATTTCTCATTTGGTATTAAACTAATTGTCATTAAGCCAAATAGCAGTGCACTAATGGAAGAGGTCACAATGAGCATAGACTTCCTTCTAACCCGATCTGACATATATCCCCCAATTAAATTTGAGAAAAAGCCGATAAAAACATTCATGCCTAAGAAAACTCCCGCCCAAACTGCTCCTTTATGTTGCGCGAAAAATAAAGCCATAAAAGGCATGACAGCACTAGAAATAGCTCGGTTAAAAAAGGATGTAATAAGTCGAACTTTAATATTTTGCGGATATTCTTTCCACTTCAATTGATAGACTCCTTTCTTCTATAGAAATAAACTAAATCTTGCTATTCTCGATCTCTTCCCTATATATTAAAGGTGACTAAAAATTTTAAAAATAACCTTTTTTATAAAATCTGTCCACTTTTAAAGGAGATAATAAATGGATCAGTATCTATTATCGGCTTGGAATCGTTTTGATTCAGGGAAAATAAAGGTTGAAGTACTTGCAGACCATATCCAGCTCAGTACAAAACAAACTCGAAGGAAAATGACGAAATGGGAACAAGAAGGTTGGTTGAAATTTCAATCTGGTCGTGGCCGAGGGAACCCCTCTTCACTCACTTGGCTGAAGGATGTAGAGCAAGAGTATGAAAGGCACTTTTTAGAGAAACTTTACAAAGGCCAGATTGAAGAAGTTAGTAAACGATTGCTTTGGAACTGGTCAATTGAAACTAAGCAGAAATTAATGACTGCTTTTCAAGCAAATTTCGGATTCCACCAAGAAGGAGAGGATTCCCTCCTTATTCCGAGAATTTACCCAATTATAACTTTTCATCCACTTAAAGCAGCTGAGATTCACAGCGCGAATCTTGTGGCCAATTTATTTAATCGGCTTGTCACCTTAAATGCGGATAATACTATTACCCCTGAACTCGCTCATTCATGGGAATTACAAGAAAACTCACTCCTCTTATATTTACGTAAGGATGTTACCTTTCACGATGGGTCAATTTTAAGATCTGAGGACGTTGTGCATTCTCTACAACGAATGAAACAGGATGAGCATTTCTCCTATCTTTGGGTGCCTGTAACCTTCATAAGCACACCCGCACCACTAGTCATAAAGCTAGAGTTTCCAGATGGGTGTCCATATGTACTCCAACTTCTAGGTTTATTGTCAGCTAGTATTTTTAAAGAGAAAGATAATAGATTGGTGGGTACTGGGGGTTTTTATTTAGCTGAAGACTCACCTGAAAAAACAGTACTCCGCGCTTTTCAAAATCACTTCGGACACCGTCCGCTACTCGACACTGTGGAGTTTATTCAAGTGCCGAAAGAGTTTCAGACGATCTATCAGGGAGGACAAGATCCTGAGGGAATTGATACCTTCGAAGTGGAGAGTGATTCGGGATTTGGGATTGTTATCATGAATCCCTACCGCCACTCGGATATGGAGCGTAAGGAAGTTCGCGACTACATCCATATGGTGATTAACCATCATTGTCATGAACTTTCACAGCTCGTCCCTAGGATAACAGGGAATCATGAAGGATGTTTAATTGGTTTCTCCAAGACCTACGAAATGCCAATACTCGACAAACCTAAGCTAACGAAACCTATTAAAATGAACTTTGTTAACTATACAAGCACGACTTCTCATTGGCTCAAGGAGAAACTCGAACAAGCGGGTCTTGAGGTCGTGATGGAGGAAATATCATTTGAAGATGCTATTTATCAGCCAGAGACCCTTTTTGATTCTGACTTGTTTATTCACGGAGAGATTTTTGAATTGAATCAGACATTTTCTTACTTTTTCTTTCTAAAAAATAGCTACTCGCCACTATATCGATTAACTCAACAAAATCAGTACCTTCAGCAACAAATCGAGTCTTACAATACAATTCCGTTTGAAAACTGGAACACGCACCATCTTAAAATTGAGCAATATTTACAGAAAGAATCCTTATGTGTGCCACTTTATTATGTAAAAAGACAAATACCATTTTCGATCAATTTAATGAATGTTGAAATTAAACACTTTGGTTATGTGGATTTAACAAAACTGTGGACAAAGCCGAATATATAAAAAAATAAATTGTAAACATCTGCCTGTTGCACTCCGCTTCAGGCATGTTTTTTCCTTAAGTTGTTATTGCGTCGAGCTATCTCTTCACGACAATATTCATCTTTCCAATCAATGGACCTCTCATATAGAGGCCGTATTGTCTCAGGGTCTCTAGCAATTGCCTCACAACCATAACTATCATAAAAGTAAAAATAACATGTGCGTCACAATCAAATTGCTTATATATATTCCTATAATGATTTACAACATAAACACTCACAAAACTCCTTATTTTTACGATAATATCCTATTGTCTGGTGGACCTCTGTTAACAATCTGTTTATAGTTTGATTTGATTGTTGCACTCAGCTTCCTCACTTACTGGACACTTTGGTTCTACACGCTAACCTGTTAAGTATCTAATCTGTTATGTTGTTCCTGATAAGTTTTTGCAGATTTAGATAGTACGAAATGAACTTTATAATTCCCGTCAAGTTCTTGCCTCAGTTTTCACAACAACCCAACCCAACTCATCTCAACCTTATTAACTTTGTCTGATTGTTCCGTGACGATTATCTCTTATTTGAATTGGAATTCCGGACGATGTTAGGTACTTAAATTATTAGGAAAAAGGCGTTTCCACTCATAGTAGAAACGCCACTGTAAAAAGTTTCACTAAAAACCCCATGTCTACCTTGAAAAAATCTATTCTTTCTCTATAGTTGGTTACTTATCAGACCCTAAGCGAGCCACGGAACCCTCTGGCACCATAATAAGAGTCTGCACCATTGTGATATAAAAAGACGTGCCCGTAGCGCCAATCACAAAAAAGGGCTCCGCCCCGTTCTCTAATATCGGCAGGTGTTTGCACCCAACTGGATGTTTTTTTATCGACATTTTCAAGCTTCTGTAACGCTCGATACTGTTCTTCCGTTAAGAGTTCAATGCCCATCGCAGTTGCCATATCCATAGCGCTATTTTCTGGTTTATGTTTCTTTCTAGCCTCCAACGCTGCCCGGTCGTAACAAACACTTCTACGGCCTTTTGGACTTTCCGCTGAACAATCATAAAAAATGTATTCATCTTTCTCTTGATCATAATCAACAACATCCGGTTCACCACCGGTTCCTTCCATTTCACTAAGAGACCAAAGTTTTTCAGGTTGATTATTAAGCTTCACCTCTACTTTGGCCCATTCTAGACTTTTGTGACGGTGCATATTTTTCTCAAAACGGGTTTTCAATGTACCGAGTAATTCTTCCTGCTGTTCTAACGACAATTCCTTAGTATTCGCCTCTGTCATTTTTATTCCCCCTTATTGTTTATACTCATCATGGTTTAGTATGTATTCATTTTTGCTGATACCAAATATAGTTATATAAATCAGTTTATCTGATTTTGTATGATGAAGTAAATCAATCCTCTACATTTTGTCCTGTTTGAGGGTAAATCACTCTTTTCAATGCATTGAATTCACAAACTTTCGACTAAATCTTGTTGGTGATAGCTAGATATTGCATACATTTGTAAGGCTAGATTTTCAAACTTTGTTGCTTCTTAGAGATTCTCACTCCCAATTTCTCACTTTGAATAGTACTGACCTTAAACAGGTTAAAAACGTAAAAAAACAGGGAGACAATAAGTCCCCCTGCTTTCGCAAAAATTATTCTACTGTAACTGACTTCGCTAAGTTTCTTGGCTTATCAACGTCACAGTCACGGTGTAATGCAGCATAATAAGAAATCAACTGCATTGGTACAACAGAGATAAGAGGTGTTAACGTTTGGTGTACTTCTGGGATGACAAAGCGGTCTTCATCCATATTTAAACCTTCCATGCTGATGATACATGGATTTGCTCCACGAGCTACTACTTCTTTTACATTTCCACGAATGCTTAGGTTTACAAAACCCTGTGTTGCAAGTGCAATAATAGGAGTACCATCTTCAATTAGCGCAATGGTACCGTGTTTCAATTCGCCACCTGCAAATCCTTCTGCTTGAATATAAGAAATCTCCTTAAGCTTTAAGGCACCTTCAAGACCAACGTAATAGTCGATTCCGCGACCAATGAAGAAGCAGTTACGAGTTGTTGCCAAGTACTCACGGGCAATAGCTTCAAACTCTTCTTTAGAGTCACAAAGGACATCCATTGCATTCGCCACAATTCCTAGTTCTTGAATAAGACTGAAGGAAAGTTCCAAACCACGGCTTTTCCCTGTTACTTCAGCTAAAATCGCTAAGACCGCAAGTTGTGCTGTATACGCCTTTGTTGACGCAACCGCAATCTCGGGACCTGCATGTAGTAGAAGCGTATAATCAGCTTCACGTGAAAGCGTAGATCCAGGTACATTTGTAATGGTTAACGATTTATGTCCCATTTCTTTTACTTGAACGAGAACTTGACGGCTGTCTGCCGTTTCACCACTTTGAGAAAGGAATATAAACAATGGCTTTTTCGATAGAAGTGGCATGTTGTAGCCAAATTCACTCGAAATATGAACTTCTACCGGGATTTGTGCCATTTCTTCAATGAACTGTTTCCCAACTAAACCACTATGGTAAGAAGTCCCAGCCGCCACGATGTAAATTCGATCCGCATCATTCATCGCTGAAACAATGTTAGCATCAATTTTAAGTTCGCCGTTCTGGTCTTGATAATTCTGGATAATTTTACGCATAACAGCTGGCTGCTCATCAATTTCTTTTAGCATATAGTGTGGGTAAGTTCCCTTTTCAATATCACTCGCATCTAATTCCGCTGTATATGGCTCACGGTTGATGACTTCACCGTCTAAATTTTGGATGGTTACTTCGTCTTTTTTCACGATGACCATTTCTTTATCCATCAGTTCAACATATTTATCCGTTACTTGCAGCATCGCCATTGCATCGCTCGCCACCACATTAAAGCCAAAACCTAAACCAACAAGAAGTGGGCTTTTGTTTTTAGCGACATAAATTGTTTCTTGATCTTGATTATCAATAAGGGCAAGTGCATAAGAACCATGTAAAAGGGTAAGCGTCTTACGGAACGCTTCTTCTGTTGATAAACCATCGTTCGCAAATAGTTCAACCAATTGAACAATGATTTCCGTATCAGTTTCACTTTTCATGGAGACATTTTGCAAGTACTCGCGCTTTAACAAATCATAATTTTCAATTACTCCGTTATGAACAAGCGTAAAACGGCCTGACGCACTTTGGTGCGGATGGGAATTGGTTTTACTTGGTACACCATGTGTCGCCCAACGTGTATGACCAATTCCTGTGCTCGCTTCAACATTCGTATCCACTGCAGCTCTTAAATCAACAATTCGACCTTTTTCTTTAAAAACATGTACACCTTCATTATTGATTACAGCAATACCCGCAGAATCATATCCACGATATTCTAGCTTTTCTAAACCTTTTAATAAAATTTCTTTTGAATCGTTATATCCAATATATCCAACAATACCACACATACTTCTATTCCTCCCTGGACGATAGAGGGCAAGAAGCCTTGGGGGCTCCTTGCCCCCTTATCTCTGTTAAATAACACATCATTCTAGTTTTAGCATTCCCTACTCTTTGTGCATTAAGTTACCTTAATGTTTTAAAGTAGAGATTGTGCGGCTGTGCTGTTCAGCCGGGAGGCATCCGCCGAAAAACTCGATAAACCTCCACCTCGTCAACTAATTCTTTTCCGAACAGAATTAGTCCTGGCGCTTTAATTTGACTTAAAAACTCTCTCAACTACCCACCTTTCACCTAGATAATGTAAAGCAGGATAATCATACATGAGGATTGATTATCCGTCAACAGGAAAGTAAAGATTTTACTAGACTTTCCCATCTTTGGGAATGCACTCCGTAACAATAACCTTTTCCATCGGCGGATAGTGTTACTCGTTATAGGATATGGAGTTCTCAATAAAATGTGCAGTGGAAATACTTAGAGCAGAAACGGAAAATGATTTTTCCATTGTCAGTTAATACAAAGGGCGAGCGTAAAGTTTCCAAAGTTTAAATAAGTTAATTTTTTGGAGCGTAGGATTAATTGTGTTTCCACTATTTTACTAATTGTTCAAAACTCGTGATGAAAAGGAAAGCTAATTTTCTTATTTTTTTGTACAATAGGAATAGGTACATTTTTCTATTTTTAGTGATAAAGGAGATGGAACGATTGCGGAATGAGGAAATGTTGCTAATCCCTGGACCAACGCCAGTGGTAGACTCCATTTATGATGCATTGGCACAAGAGACTCGTAGCCATACGGATGCTAGATTTGCGGCGATCTTTCGAGAAGCTCTTGAACGAACAAAAGAAATGCTAAAGACAGATGGAGAAGTCTTTGTAGTTTCTGGTTCTGGTACATTGGCAATGGAAATGGCAATCATTAATACAGTAGCGCCTGGAGAGAAAATTCTTGTCATTAGCCAAGGGTACTTTGGAGACCGTTTTATCAAGTTAGGCCAAGCTTTCGGTGTCTTAGTTGATGTTGTCCAGTCAGAATGGGGAAAGCAAGTTGATCCAATTGAAGTTGAAAAGCAGCTTGCCGGAACTCAGTATAAAGCGGTTACAATCACCCATGCTGATACCTCAACAGGAGTCGCTGCAGATTTAGAAGTCCTTGTCCCAATCATAAAACAGCATGGTGCACTCGTAATTCTAGATGGCGTTTGTGCAACAGCAGCCATGGAAGAAGACATGAGCAAAGAGTATGGGGAAGCTAATGCGAAAATTGATGTGATTTTAACTGGCTCTCAAAAAGCAATTGGTGTCCCACCAGGTTTAGCGATTGTCGCTTTTAACCAAACGGCCCTTGCCGCTCGCGAAAAGCTCGGACAGGTCCCAGGATATTATACTGACATTTACAACTGGATTCCAATCATGCATGACCCGCAAAAATACTTTGCCACTCCACCAGTGAACTTGGTTTACGCCTATAACGAAGGCATGAGGCTCGTTTTAGAAGAAGGCATGGAGAAGCGTTACAAACGCCACACAGCTTATGGAAAAGCTGTTCGAGCAGCACTTGCTGTATACGGCATGAAGGCATTGGCTGAAGAAACTGCTGCAGCTGCGACTCTCAGTTGTATTCTTTACCCTGAAGGTCTAGATGATGTAGGCTTCCGGGCAGCACTTGCACAAAAAGGTTTAATCGTTGCGGGAGCGCTTGCGCATCTTGCCGGAAAAGCATTCCGCATCGGTCATATGGGAAATACAACGGAAGAAATGTTAGAGAGAGCCATTGTCCTTATTGGTGAAACCATGAATGAGCAAGGTTTTTCTGTTGATATTTCCAAAGCGGTTGATGTCTTTAAAGGAATTGCAACTGCTCAAGCATTTTAAATATAAAGGCAGCCACCATAGTAATGGTGACTGCCTTTATTTTACTTATTTCACTTTCTTTAACTTTAGCTCCTGTTTTAATTCCTCGTTTATGTAATCAATAAATTCCGATGCCTTTTCCTCCGGAGCTTTGGTAAAGATGCTTACGACAACAAATATAACCGTCGATACTAGTAGCCCCCAGACTCCAGATCCTAACTGATAAGGCTTAATCCCGGTTAGTTCGAGTACCATCACCAAAATACCTGCGACTGTTACACTAGCAATTACACCAGGTGCAGTTCCTTTTTTCCAAAAGAAAGCTCCAATAATCGCCGGAACAGTCACCGTAAGACCAGCTGAGGAAGCCACGGATAGAACAGCAATTAAATCAAGTTGTAATTCTGCAAAAGCAAAGGCCATTACAGCAATAATCGGCATAATAATTTTACCAACGGCCAATTGCCGACGTTCATCCGCGCCTTTTCTTAAATTCCCATATACATCTCGAGCAAATAGCGATGCAAGTGTTAACATAATCGAATCAATTGTTGAAATAGCTGCCGCAATAATGGCCACCATGACGAGGACCCCAAGGACTGTAGGCACTAGTTCAGACGACAATAAATAAGGCGTGGCCACATCAGGATTCTCCAAGTCAGGAAAAATGATAACCGCAGAAAACCCCCATAACACAGAAACCATTGTATAAATCAAGCCAAATCCTAAAAACCCTAACAACATACCTCTTAAACTTTTCATCGAAGAAGGCATAAATAAACGTTGACTAACTTGAGGATTGGAGAGACTAAAAAATAGCCAAGGAACAGTCATTGATAAAAAAGTAGCAAAACTCCAGAAGCCATTACCAGGAACCGTTAGTTTTTCTGGATAATTCTGTTCCAAGGTACCGAAAAAACTGCTAAAACCACCTAACCCTTGGATTACAATGAGCACAACTGCTGTTGAAGCAAGGATCATCATTAAAGCCTGTAACGAGTCGGTCCACATCACAGACCGAATACCTGCAATAAAGGAAAAAGCAATCGCCAGTACAGTTGCAATCACAACCCCGGTTGTAAAGGATATTCCTCCATTTGTCATTCCTTCAACCAAATAGCCCACACCTGCTAACTGAACGGCACTATATGGAATAAGGAAAATACAACTTGAAATGGCAATAACAACAGAAACCATCTTATCGCTATAGCGATCTCCTAGCATTTCAACAGGTGTCACATAGCCATATTTATTTCCAACTAACCAAAACCTCGGACCAAAAAACGCGACAAGGGTCACACCAGCAAAATAGATAATTTCAAATCCCAAGGCACCTACACCACCGCGGTAGGTAAGCCCCGCCAACCCCACCATCATAAAAGCACTATACGTGGTGGCACTATAGCTCAGTGCGGACACAAAGCCGTTCATTTTGCGGTTCCCTAGAAAATATCCAGACATACTTGCTTCTTTGCCACTTCTAGATAAATAGGCAATAAAGACGGAAGCAATAATATAAAGGATAATTCCCCACCAAACAAAACTATTACTCAAACTAAGACCTCCAATCTCTTGTGATGATTAAATTAATTAAAATCACCACTATGCCCACAACAAACCACAAGAGAAAGCTTCCATACCATTTCTCTACATTAGATAAACCCGTATAGGGAATCACATATGCACTTAAAATGACAAGTAGGCAAATTACTCCCCAAAATTTTTCTCTATTCGTCATGTATGTCCTCCTCCAAATGGCCTTTTCACATATAGGCTTATTTTAATGATTTTTTACATTTTAATCAAAATTCTTGAAAAAATAATCTCGATTGCTGGAGTGCTTTAGTGAGTTAAGGTCTTCCTTTATTGAATAGAGTACATGAAGTCTGTACTGCTGAAAAACCCCTACTATTAAGGTGACAAACATGGCTGGCTGCCACCTTAAAGAGTAGGAGTTTCATTAGGTATATTGTTATTTTGCTGTATAAATGTGAATCGTATCTCGTAAAAATTCAGCAGCACCTGGTTGAATATTATCGTAATACGCTTTAAACCTTTCATCATCTACGTACATTTGTGCAACGCCTGCATGTGCTTCCTTAGTATAAGTTGGCCAATAGTAAGAAATCCACTGGCGGTGCAAATCAGCTACTTTCTGTGCAAGGTCACTCGAAGGGTCACCTGTATTCATCGCTTCAGCGAGGGTTTCTATGATTTCTCTTTCTAATTTCGTTACAGCTTCAAAATCCTCTTCACTCATCTTTAACAGTTTGGCATTTGATTGGTTTACTGTTTCTTCCCCATATTTGTTGCGAATTTCTTTTCCATATTTCTTTTCATTCTCCGCAACCATTTGTTTTTTGAAACCATTAAATTTTTCTTTATTTGACATTTTAATACTCCCTTCCGTTGAAGCAATCGTTTTTTCTACATTGGCTATAAGGAGGTCCAATTGTTTTCGTTTTTCAACAAGCTTTTCTCGGTGTTCTTTCAAAGCTTGTGTTTCGTCGAAGTTTGGTGATGTAATGATCTTTTTAATATTCTCTAAATCCACACCAAGTTCTCGATAAAAAAGGATTTGTTGCAATATGTCCACTTCTTTTTGTCCATAAATACGGTAACCAGAAGAATTAATTCTTGCAGGCTTTAAGATTCCGATCTCATCATAATAACGTAGCGTCCTCGCACTCACCCCCGCTAATGAAGCTAGTTTCTGTACGGTGTATTCCACATCCACTCACCTCCTAAAAACAACGATACACCTTGCCCCACCGTAAAGGTCAACCGGTTTTCTACACTTTATTGTTCCCATTTTCTTGGAAGGTGCCAGGCACCATCCAGAAACTGGATGGTGCCTATCGTATTAAATTTTGATTGACCATTTACAGTATTATTGTTAAATTATTTTCATATTGAATTAAATGGGTTGCGATGTAGAGATTATTCATTCACACTCTCTCTAGTAACTCTGTAACTGAATAAGCAAGCGTTGAAAGTTATGGGTAACACTATAGCTGGAGCAGCTTCTGGAGAGACCGTTTCTAGCGGCGCCGAAGGATTCACAATCTCAGGCAAAAGGACAGAAGAGTAACATCTATGTACGGTTGTTATTCTGAAAGCCTTATGAGATTGGGAAACCAATCTCTTTTTTTATATCCAAAAAATCATTATGAGGTGACCACATTGAGTCAAAGAACAGCAGTAGTAAGTGTGATTGGAAAAGACCAAGTAGGCATTATTTCAAAAGTCACAACCGTCCTAGCGGAAGAGAACGTAAATATTCTTGATATTAGTCAAACGATTTTACAAGATTTCTTTACGATGATGATGATTGTTGATGTGTCAAACCTAGAAAACCTGGATGCTTTACAACAGAAACTAACAAACCTTGGAAATCCTTTGGGATTAACCATCAATGTTCAACTTGAACAAATCTTCCAAGCGATGCATCGTGTTTAAGAAAGGTGGAGCATAAATGAATATTGCATTAAACGAAATGATGGAAACCATCCGCATGGTCCAAATGCAAAACTTGGATATTCGTACGGTAACAATGGGCATTAGTTTACGTGATTGTGCGGATTCTAACTTTGAAAAAATGAACAAAAGAGTCTATGAAAAAATCACGTCTTATGCCCAAGATTTAAAAGAAACGGCAGAACAAGTCGCAAAGGAATATGGTATTCCAATCATCAACAAACGTATTTCCATCACTCCTATTGCCGAAATCCTAGGAAACGCTACACGCGAGGAAGCCGTTCAGCTAGCAAAAACTTTAGACGAAGCTGCGAAAAAACTTGGAGTTGATTTCATCGGCGGTTATTCTGCACTAGTACATAAAGGCATCTCGAAAGGAGATCAAACTTTACTCGATGCACTTCCAGAGGCATTGAGTGTAACGGAACGCGTTTGTTCTTCCATTTCAGTTGGCTCGACGAGAGCGGGAATTAATATGGATGCCGTTCGCCAGATGGGCATCATTATGAAAGATGCCGCTGAGCGGACAAAAGACGATAATGGGATGGCTTGTGCCAAACTGGTTGTCTTTTGTAACCCTGTTGAAGATAACCCATTCATGGCTGGTGCCTTCCATGGTGCAGGCGAAGGCGAAGTGGTCATCAATGTCGGAGTTAGCGGACCTGGTGTTGTTTTAAATGCGTTAAAGCAATACCCGAATGCCGACCTCGGGGAAGTTGCGGATGTTATTAAGAAGACGGCTTTTAAAATTACCCGGGCTGGTGAACTTGTCGGCCGCGAAGTAGCAAAACGCTTAAACGTGCCATTCGGAATTATGGATTTATCTCTAGCACCAACAAATGCGCTGAATGATAGCGTCGCTGAAATTCTTGAGGAAATTGGTCTAGAACGTGTGGGAACACATGGAACAATTGCCGCTTTAGCTTTAATGAACGATGCCGTTAAAAAAGGCGGAGCTATGGCGAGTTCTTATGTAGGTGGACTCAGCGGGGCGTTTATCCCAGTAAGTGAAGACAACGGAATGATCCGTGGAATCCAGGATAACGCGTTGACTTTATCAAAACTTGAAGCAATGACATGTGTTTGTTCTGTCGGACTTGATATGATTGCTTTAACTGGGAATGTAACAGCCGAAACGCTTTCCGGGATTATTGCCGATGAAGCAGCAATTGGTATGATTAATAAAAAAACCACTGCTGTCCGAATTATTCCTGTCCCTGGCAAACAAGAAGGTGAAATGGTTGAATTCGGTGGACTGCTTGGACGAGCACCTGTAATGGGCGTGAACCCGTTCAGCTCAGCAAAAATGATTCACCGCGGTGGGCGAATTCCAGCACCTCTTCAATCACTCATCAATTAACCATAATCAAAAATTGAAGAAAAAGTCCCAGCCTTTTTATATGCGCTGGGACTCTTTTTTAGACACTTTGCCTTTAAAGGTGGTATTTAGGCATAACGTTGACCTTGTTGCTCGTATATCGCATCCTGATAATCGTCCATAAGTTGATCAAAGATTTTCTCCCAGGACTGACTTTGTGCATACGTTCTAGCCCTAGTACCATACATCCGTAAAGAATCATTATCACATAGTAAATTGACAATAGCTTCAATAAAAGTATCTGTTTGACCAGGTGGACAAAGAATCCCATTTTGTTCATGGCTAATAATTTCTTTCACTCCGCCAGCATGAGCACCAATTACTGGAGTGTCGCACGCAAACGACTCTAGTACAACATTTCCAAAAGTCTCTGTCTTAGAAGGAAACACAAGCAAGTCGGATCCTGAATAAACTTCTGCCAAGCGGTCTGACTCTAAATAACCTGTAAACGTCATATTCGTGGTCTTAGTTTGTTGTAGCTCTTCTTTTAATGGTCCGTCTCCAACGATTAACCAATGAACTTTGTTCTTTATCGGGTCCGGCAATTGATAGGCAATTTCCATCAAGACATCTAAATCTTTCTCTGGAGCCAAACGACCAACATAGGTGAGCACATAATCAGACTCAATTTCGTATCTTGCTCGCATTCGGTCCTGTGGATATCTTGGATGAAAGATAGTTGCATCTACTCCTCTTCGCCATAGGTGAAGGTTAGAAAATCCCTTTCTCATCAGCTCATATTTTGTTTCTTGTGAGGGCACAAAAGTTTTAATAAAAGGTTGGTGGAACCAGCGCATATACTTCCAAATGGAGTTTGATAGAAACTGGAGGTCATAATATTCAAGATAGCGATCAAAGTGTGTATGGTAGGATGCCACCATTGGAATATTTAGCTTTTTCCCATAGTAACGCCCTGCCAGGCCAATATTAAAAGGTGTCGCAATATGAATCAGATCCGGTTGAAATTCTTCGATTTGTTTTTTGATTTGAAGGAAATTTGGGATCGCAATTCTACATTCTGGATAAAGGAAAAACGGAATACTCGTGAACTGGTTCACCGACGGCGCTGCTGAATCTTCCTTACTGGCTTCAGGCACGAAAAAGCGACACTCAATCTCGTGATCATTCATATATTCTTTTAATCTTTGTAACGTTTTCGCCACCCCATTTACTTGCGGCGTGAACGTATCAGAAAAAACAGCAATTTTCACTTTACCTCCACCTCCGATGATGATTCTTAAATCATGAACACAGAAAGCAAACCGGTAGCCGAACCAAGACAGGCCCCTGCTAATACATCAGATGGGTAGTGTAAACCTAAAAACACTCTTGAGGTCCCGACAAAGATGGCGAGTGGTACTAGAATGATTGCCAGAATAGGTAAATAAAGAATGAGTGGTGTTACTATCGAAAAGATAGCTGTCGTATGCCCAGATGGAAAGGAGTGATCATGAAGTGGATTTTCCATCACCTTCGATTCCGGAAGGACAAGATAAGGACGTTTTCGAGGATAAATTTTTTTAATCGTGGCAACAGGTAAATGGCTTAAGAACAAGGCTGTAGCCATCTCAAATCCGATGTTAGATGAACTAAATAACGAAAGGCATAAAAAGCCAAGCGTCACAGCAATTGTAAAGGAAGCACTGCCTAAATGCGTACAAAAGTGAAAAAATGAGTTCCACTTCTTGCGTTCAAACTGACCATTGATAAACCGAAATAATTCACACTCCCACAAATAGAGAGCTCTCCCTCTTTTCACATTACCCCTCCTAGTCTCCAATTACCTATATTTTAATCCCTAAATATAAAGGACACATTAAATAAATGTAAATAATTGGTTGGTGCTTGTCACCTGTAAATATTTCCCTTAAGCTCGGACATACTACCAGTAAGAGAAAGGAGCGGATGATATGAACTTGGACGTAAATTCACTCACAGAACAAATGCCCGATTTCCAAAGCCACAAGGAAGCCAGAGACTGGTTTAAAGGACAATTACAAAATCAGTTTTTATTGCGAAGCGAGGATACCATAAACGGAAAACGAGTCTATTATTATCACATCGTTAAAAACAAGGAAACCTATCAGCAATATATGCAGAGTTTTGCCTCAGAAGAAGGTCACCAAATTACCAACGCAGACACTTTCAAAAGCTACTCTACAGTTGAAATCAGCGAAGACGGCGACGTCAGTATTTCCATATAATAACAGGCGCCAGGCACCATCCAGTTTTCTGGATGGTGCCTGGCACCTGTCTTTTCCTTCCGTATTCCGCCGTTATCCTGTTTTTGACTTTCTTTTTTCCCAGTTGTTTTTTTATTGCGAGTTTGCATGCGGAAGGAAAAATTGCTCGATATAGTTACTTAGTTATTAAATAGTCCTACCTACACAACAGGAGAAGCTTTCTATACTAATCTGGTATAAGAGAAGGATTTTAAAAAGGAAATATCCACTTACTTATACCTAATAATAGGAGAAAACCAATGGCACAAATGAGGTTCTTTTTAGGTAAACATACATATCATCCAATTTCTGGATGGTGCCTGTCACCTGGAAGAGGGCACCTAAAAAAAAACTGGAAGACACTTTAAAAAAACTTAGAAGGCGCCTGGAATGGTTTTGGAAATTCCCTCATGGTACAATAGCTTCATTATATTGTTTAAGGTGGTACATAGATGAAGAAGTTACGTTTAGGAACTAGCGATTTAGAGGTTTCAAATCTTTCTTTAGGATGTATGGGGTTGGGGAAGCTCACCGTAGAACAGGCAGAAAAGGTTCTCCATAATGCACTCGAACTTGGAATTGACTTTTTTGATCATGCGGACATTTATTCTGGCGGGAAATCGGAAGAGATTTTTGCAGAGGCGCTCAAGATGAACCCCTCCATCCGTGAGAACATTTATTTACAAACAAAAGCCGGTATACGGAAAGGCTTTTATGACTTTTCGAAAGAGCATCTGCTGTCTTCTGTTGATCAAAGTTTAAAACGGCTCAAAACTGATTATATTGATGTTTTTCTCCTTCACAGGCCAGATGCTTTGATGGAACCTGAGGTAGTCGCAGAAGTTTTTAGCGAGTTAAAAGAAAAAGGAAAAGTACGTCATTTTGGGGTGAGCAACCATAATCCTGCGCAAATTGAACTACTCAAAAAATATGTTGGTCAAGATCTCATCATCAACCAACTGCAACTCAGTGTCATGCACACAGGGATGATTGATGTAGGAATTAACGTCAATAACCATAATGACCAGGCTGTTAACCGGGACGGTAGTATTCTAGAGTATTGCCGTTTACATGATATGACTATCCAAGCGTGGTCGCCGTTCCGTTATGGACTCTTTGAAGGATTATTTATTGATAATGATGAGTTTCCAGAGCTCAATGCCAAACTCCAGGAAATCGGCGACAAATACGGTATTAACAAATCAGCCGTTGCGGTTGCATGGATTATGCGACATCCTGCCAAGATTCAAACCATTGTAGGAACCATGACACCCGAGCGGTTAACCAATATTGCCAGGGCATCTGACATTACTTTAACAAGAGAAGAATGGTATGAAATATACCGTGCTGCAGGCAATCAGTTGCCATAAAAACCATCCGGTAAAATAATCAAAAGCAGGCAATCTCCTTAATAAGGATCGTTGCCTGCTTACTTTTAATTTACTAAATAATCAACAAGCTTAGCTTTTGGTTTCCCAAAGATCTCCGCTTCAAGTCTTATCCCAGTTGGCGTTGCAGCTAAACCACCTTCAGCTGTTTCCCTTAATGCCGAAGGCATTGACTGTCCTATTGCATACATGACACCAATGACTTCATCACAAGGAATTTGACTTGTAATCCCAGCTAAAGCCATATCTTGTGCCGTCATTGCATTTGAAGCTCCCATCGCATCTCGCTTTACACAAGGAACTTCCACTAGACCAGCAACTGGATCACAGACTGATCCAAGCATATTCTTTAAAATGATTGCCATTGCTTCAGCAGCCTGCTTTGGCGTTCCTCCTGCCAGTTCAACAATCGCTACTGCCATCTATAAAACTAGACAGCATTTCTAATTTCCTGTTATTTACTTTTTATAGGAATCCAAATCTCGCTATAGTAATCCTCTGATGATGGGTCACCACTACTTAAGTAAACCTCCATCTCGGGTCCATCTGCATGCTCATAGCCTGTTGACGGGAACCATTCAGAGAAAATCCGATCCCATACCCTTGGCATTGCATCAGGCATTGCGCCGGTAACCGGAAAGACCGCCCAAGATGCAGCAGGAATTTCCCTTTCTTCACAACCATCTGGGATCTGTTCAATCTTTTTTTCTGCACCTATTAAGTAGGTCAAATTTTCTTGCTCTCTATCAAAGTCCATGCAAATTCCTATTAACCCAAGAGATCCACAGTTTTTTGCCAATTCACTTACAAAACCATTCTGGTTCGATTCCTTCCAAAAAGCCGCAATATTTCGGTTGTTTTCTCCTCCAATCGTACTTGTACGGATACTTTTCCCCACAACAGAGAATGACTCTTTCTCCACAATCTTGTAATCCATTTCCACATCACCCTTTAACTGAATTTGAAAAGAGAGTTTCGGAAAAGCTTTCAACGGTTGGCTGGTTTTCTTAGCAGTTGAAGGACTGATTCCATGTATTTTCCGGAATGCTTTTGTAAAAGCTTCAGGACTCTCATACCCGTACTTTATAGCAACTTCAATTACCTTGGACCTTGAATGGACCAGTTCTTGTGCGGCTACTGTAATACGTCGATTTCGGATATATTCACTCACTGTATATCCCGTCAACATGCTAAACATCCGTTGAAAATGAAATTTAGACATACAGGCAATCTCAGCAACATCCTCAATCGCAAGATGATTTTCTAAATTATTTTCGATATACTCAATGCTATCTATCATTCTATGAAGACCTTCCAACGCAAACTCTCCTTTCTATACACAGTCTAACAACAGCGTTTCGTTTATTCCTGTTTAGCCGTGCTTTGTTATGACAGGTTTTATCACTTATGAACGAATTCATATTCACCGTTTCTTATCCTGTAAAACACATAGATTCTAATTTTAACATTCTAGCAACTAGTGCTAAGTTAGTTCGATATTCTTTGAGAAACTCCTTTTTTATTTTATTCCATTTAGGCGTTGCTAACTTGAACTAGATAATACAACAAACTTTCTCTATAACTCGTGTTTAGCTAACTCAAAAAAACCTTACTGCAGTGGTTTGAGAGCAGTAAGGTTAGGTATTTTTATAGATTTACATATCGTTTAATAGATAACGTGCATAATCAACAGGTGTTGTAAAAACTTTTCTCCACTCGTCGTGGACTAGTTTGCCATCACGTATTGTAAGTGCCTTATAAGCAGAACAAAAATTGCATTCAATATAGTATATCTCTCCCTTTGGGGAAATGGCTAGATCAAAACCAAGGTCTCCAATCTGTTCAGTAGTCTGACTAAAATAGTTGGCAATCTTAAGAGCAAGTGAGGTCATTTTATCTTTCAACTCTTTTGCATTTAAGTGAGGGTACTCCAAAAGTAACTCTTCTATGGAAAATTGAGTTCCACCTTGACCTATATTGGTTAAGAAGTTGCCCTCTGGAGCTACTTTTCCAATGATGGCAGTAACTTCCCAATTCCCGTATTGATTCCTTTGCGTGGATACCCTGAAATCAAACGGAGATCCTTTATAGGTGGCTAGTGGGATGATATTTTGAATAAGGTAAAAGTCTTTATTTAAAACATCTCTCAAACGATTTGGGACATTGCCTTCAATAAACCTCTCTTCTTTCCATACAAATTTCTTATCCTGTTTAACTTTGTATGTTAAACACCACAGTTCATTTTCTTCTTTGTAGAGCTTCATAATTCCTCTTCCAACATAACCATGATCTGGTTTAAGAATCAACTTATCGTACTTTTTCATCATACCCTTTAAATTTCCAGCATTTAAAACCTGAGTTTCTGGTAGATAGTCAAGAAACTCTTTATTAGCTTCTAGTAATGTTTGAAATTTATATTTCTCCAAATAATTGACCTTATTAAAAACCAGTACACCTTTATTATCTAAATATTGAATTTTACGATTCCTATAAGGAGAAGCCCAAACTAGATTATATATAACACGAGGATATGGGATTTTCTTTTCAAGCGGTCTTCCATCTTCAAAAATGATTACCGACACCTGATTTGAACCAGATTTAATATGACGGAAACGGATATAACAAGGGATAAGATTATTTTTCTTTGCAGCCTCTTCTCTTATTACGTCATTTAGCGTCCTACGCCCCCGCTTTAAGCCTATATATTTTGATTTGCTAACGAGCATTCCAAAATACTGATTCGTCACCTTGAAATTCACTCCTCCCCATTCTACTTATTAGCAGACTATGCGTTATTTCTTGAAGAGCAATAGACTTTTTCCTCATTTTTATGTTAAGCAAGGTTCGTGCTATCACCAGTTCACCTAAATATTAATATGTTGTTATATACAGGACTAGGTCTAAGTACAAGGGGGGAATACGCATCTCCTACATGGTAAACGCAATATTACATCGTGCAAAAGTAACTGATGTGAATCTAAACTATGTGGGCAGTATTTCCTTGGATTCAAATCTAATAAAACCGTTGGCATACTACAAAATGAGAAAGTTAAAGTAGTCAATATTAATAATGGAGCCAGGTTTGATCCCTGTGTTCTTGGAGGAAATAAAGTAGTAGAAATTTTTTTAAAGGGTGCAGTAGCTCAACTTGTTCAAAAAGACAACCTCCTCATTGTTTTAGAGCAGAAGATTAAATCGCCTTTCACCTTGATAACAATAACCAAGTCGTACAAGTAGTTTCTTGATTTATCTCGTTGAAGGGAGGAGTTTAGGTGAATAGGAATTATGTTGGCATTTGTCTTCCTAACTATGTTTACAATCAGCTTGAAATTTGTAAGCCTACTGATGAAGAGAACATCTTGATGTACGAACATGCCTCAGAACTGTATGACTTACCTTTATGTTTTTTTCAATGGAGAGATATTTCTCCTGATGAGGACAAAGTTCGAGCATTGATAAAAACGGAAACAGGATACAGTATAGAAACAATTTCTATACCAAGAGTCATTATCAATCGTACGATGACAAATAGGAAAAGTGTTCAAAATAAAATTAATCGCCTTAGTAAAGAAGGAAAGTATATCTTTAATTCTTTTATTCGTGATGACAAGTATCTTATCCATAACTTGTTAATGAAATGTCCCTGCATATTGCCTCACTTACCTGAAACATTAAAAGCCACAGAAGAAACAATCCGTAGTATGATGGAAAAGCATGACAAACTTTTTATAAAGCCATCTGGCGGAAGTTTAGGAAAAGGAATCATGACTCTGGAAAAAATAAATACAACTCAATGGTGTTTAACTTACCCAATGAAAAAAAGGTTTCAGAAGGCGATTTTCAGTACAGATTTACCTGATGTTCTCCTTAAAAGGATAAGAAAGCGTGTATTTTTGGTTCAGCAATCTATTCCGTTAGCCAAATATCAGGGCAGACCTTTTGACATCAGAGTCCATATTCAAAGAGACAATAAAGGAAAATGGGATATATCTGGAATCTTGCTGAAAGTGGCGCCCGCTAATCATTATCTGACAAATGTGGGACATGGTAGCAAAGTTACGAATCCCAAGAAGATTCTTCATAAAGAAACAGTTGAAGCAATTGCTTCTTTAGCAAAAAAAGTTGCTTCGCATTTAGCAAGTGAATTTACACATCTAGCAGAAATGGGTTTTGATATCGGTATTAATAAAGAGGGTTTTCCATATTTTATTGAATCTAATTTTAGGCCGCATCGATATGGCTTCCAAGCATTAGGTATGAAAAAAGAGTGGGAATTAACTTATTTAAGACCATTTGCATACGCCCGATATTTACTACAACAAGCAGCCCTCGATGATCCTTCATCGCAATAGTCAAGCATTATAAATGCACTCTTTTGCAAAAATTGAGCGAAGGAAGCAAGCACTGTGTTATAAAGGTCACCTGACAATTTATCGTATAATACATCGCTTACCCAATCCGGAAGTAATCATTTTCTTATATGATTCCTGAAACTGTACCACAGCAACGATCATGACCCAAGATGTTTTGCGAAAGGTATTTCAAATTGAAGCTAAAATTATGCATGATGAAGACCTGAAAATATCTATTTGCGTTAGCTATGACGTAGTAAACTAAGAAGAGAACAACTTCTTAGGAAAACACTACAAAAAGGAGTCGCGATTCGGACTCCTTTTTGTCTCCTATTTAGTAAAAATAAATTGGTTTATTACTTCTTTAAAGCAAGTTTCGTCACACTCTCCACATGTCCAGAGTGTATGTGGCAACACATGGGTGCTGGTGAGCTTTACCCATAGAATATTGAGATTAAGTGTTTTAAATATGTTCTAATATTGTATTTAATTAAATGTATACCGTAGAAGAATTCTTCCTCAATTTTCATATTCCGTAGAAACCACCACTTTCATTCAATAATTCTTGCACTTCTTCTAAAGTTAATTTTTCTTGAAAACCATCGCTTTTTGTAAATGTCTGTACAAACTTTTATCCACCATCTTTAGTCATCCCATCATATAAATCTGCTTTTAAAGATAATAATTCCTTCATGTCTTTTTCTAAGATGACAATGATCATTAAAATCTAAAAATATTGCACTTTCTTCATGTTTGTGACTATTTCTCACCAGTTGCATCCTCTAATTCTGTTAACCAATAATTAAGCAATGATCAGAACCTGGTCAAAGGGAGAACCCTTGAAATCGCTGTGGGTTGTATTTAGCCACCGGAAAGTGTGTATATGGCAACCCATTTATATCTTCTCTAAATTGTAATATTTTATAATATCTCATTAAATATAAGTAAAAATAATATTCAAAATAATCTTAATTATATTATACTATTAACAGTGATTTTAAATTTTTGTATTATTGAAGGGAGAAGTGAGATTTGAGAAAATTATTTAGTGTATTAATTTCCTTAGCACTTCTTTTTCCATTATTTTTAATAGTGGACGCTAAATCTACGAGTGCAGCATGTTACAACCCTTTTACCGTAACACCAAATGGAGATATTGTGGAGCCATATTGTTCAAGTGGGAAACTTGGACCTGTCGGCTGGTCATCAGTACGTTCTGGTGCTAGATATAGCCATACAACTTCAGCAGGAACAAAAATTTATTATAAATCCGGTGGATCTGCTCAAGCTAGCTCTGACTTCAACACAAAAGTAGCTCCGACTGTACCATACAGAAAATACGTTAAGGATGATGGATCAGTAACGTTGGTTAAATCGCCTCCAGAGGGAGATGTACGCTTTTATAAGAGTAGTAGCGGCTCAGAACCGTCTTTATGGTGGGGAAAAGAAAAAATAAGATATTAATAAATTCCACTCTAAATATTATTGAAGACTATAAAAACTATATAATCACATGACCATCGATAACACCCTATCCTTTTTTCATACTAGGAATGTAAAATGGTGTATGTGATATCCCAATTATTTCGAATCAAGAGTCTATTAATCTTGAGACTTTTTTTAAACACTTATTTAGAATTTTCACGTTGTGTATATTATTTTATATTCAGGTAGAATAAAATTTATAGAATATCAGTTTTTTTCTGTGAGGGATTTTATGAAATATGATGACTTAGTAAATGAAACGGAATCTGTAATTTCATTTGAACAAATCTTAGAGCCAATAACAAATGAGGAACGACTTAGGATAACCTTAAATAAAAGTAAAAATACGACAGACTTACTTATCCATCCTCACCCTGACGCTAAAGTGACAACACTACAATTAGTTTTCCTAAATTATGTAACATATTCTGTTATCTATGACGACTACACAGTTGAGAATAATGAAGAAGTATACCATGGACAATCCTTCCGCATTTATCAAAAATCAAACTTGTTAGAGTCGTTACCAAACTTTTCTAGGAGAAAATTGAAACACTATTCGTTGAATTGTATTGAACATAAGGTAGATATTATCTCCTACGAAGAACCCAAAATAACCGAAGTTAGTTCCCATAATGCTTAAGTATCTCGAAAACATTAAATTATTTATTAGTGCGTAAGCGGTAAGCGTCAAATACTCGGTGCCTGTCACAACCCGATATATGTCATTTCTTGTCGACTCTAGGTTATACAGTCTTAAATTTAAAATGGCCCAGTCAAGTGACTGAGCCATTTTGTATTTTATTTTACTAATCCTTATGAACAAGTTGCGCGACACACTCTACATGTCCAGAGTGTATGTGGCAACTCATGAGGTGCTGGTGGTTTGTATAATACTTAATTCTTTTTGACAATCGCTATTGATAGTTAGTAAGCGTCAAATAGGCCCCACCTATTATTTAGATGGGACCTATTTGAAGTTCGCTAAGCCCCTTTTAATCAGAACTTGACAGCCATTAGAGGATTATTAAGAATGTAGTATCTTTTCCAGGTCCTCTATCTCAAAGTCTAGCAATCCATTATTATTATATGCTTTATAAGTTTCAAGGATTTTACGTTGTTCATCCTTGTCTGCATAAATTTGAGCGGACCTTATGAGCTCTGATACCTCATAAATCATTGTATCATCACTTGTTTTTTTTATAAATTCTAATAAGATATCAATCAACTCATCTATCTTTTCCGCAGTTGATATCCAATACCCCGCTCCCCTTACTATACTATTTAAATCTCCCGATTGTATTAATCTTTTTGCATTTACAACTGATATTTCATCTTTATAATATGCAGGATCAGTTTCTAGTTCGGATTTTTCTACACCTAAGGATGTCGTAATTGTGAGCAATTTTGAAAATGATTGAGCAACAGTATTAAGAATAGGTTCTCCTTCATAAACACTAATATGTGTTATTTGTGGATTTATAGGAGAATCCCTATAATCCAGTACTAGCCATTCATGACCTACACCGCTTATTGCAATAAATCTTTTGTCTGAAATTCCCCATTCACTCAGTAAATGGGAACTCTCCACTATCCCTTGATCTCTTTTAATTCCAAAAAGGTGATCAAACTGGACATATCCTTCTGCATAGTAGGATGGAAAGTTAACTGGAATGGCATCTGTTCGTAAGAATCCTCCATTTTGTTCTTTCAATAAATTTATATATTCGATAGGAAATGTGAACTGATAAGTGTTTTCAGCTAAATTTACATCATCATCTGTAAGAGGCTCTAGCACTATATCACTATCTTTTTTTGATGGATCCCAAATTGTCATATATCAATCACCTTTCATAGTAGTGGGTTTTCCCTGCTAATTTATAATTATTTACAGTGATATTTTTCCAAGAACTCTTTTTATACTGTCTTATTAATATCTTACCACCAAAATACTGGGGTTTTACAAGTGGTAAATAGACAAATACATAGTAAGACAGGTCATACAGGTGGCCGCGCAATTTGGGGAACATTGTAAATAAATTACCCGCTCAGAATCACTGAAAATAAAGAGAATACACCTTTAAACTCGTTCAAAATCTACTAAAGCAAAAAATGTTCAGGGCAAAATAGCTCTGAACATTTTTCTATATATCAACTTATATAAAGAGCACCTTTTAGATTAATAAGAAGTAACAGTATTCATATTCTTCAATAGAAAAATACCCACCAAAGAAGTATATATAAGGCACGATAATTATAATAATAGACCTTTCCTTAAGCCTCTTGTTGTAATCTACTAACTAGATGTTCAAATTTAACCCCCTTCATTCTTTCAATGCTGTTTATCAAACCAACTATCCATAAGTTAATGTAAAAACTAAGGTTTGAATGGATAACCCTACAATTATCTTTTGTGTCACACTAAATATTGCGATTCCAAAAGTTGCAAATAAATTAAGTAATAAATAATCCAGAACCAATTAGGAAGTGGCTCCCAGTACTTTCTTTCACCTCATTTCTTTTCAAAAATTTATATTACCATTGAAATCCCAATATGGGGATAAGAAATTCCCATCTATTAGTTTAAGTGTAATCCATCACAATATAACATAAATATCCAGTAATCTTTCAAATTTACCCCTTTTATCTCATACTTATTTACAAATAATAATTTTCCCACTATATGAATTTCCACTCCTTCCAATATTTATATATTGTTTTATTTTGTCTAATGGTTATGTTACTTTCTGCCGGTGGATGAACTACCGAAACAATTTAAAACATCAGGAGGAATATACACCATGAAAACTTCTATCCAAGCAACACCTTCTTTAAAAATCCGCAACAACACAGAGAAAGCAATCAATCGTTTGAGGAACAGGGGGCTTGCATCATGAATGCTAAACAACCCCAGTACATCAATAAACTACGTCAAACGGTTCAAACAGGAACTTTATCGCCTTTTATTTTTAATAGTTTCCTAGAATATCATCAACAAAGGAGGGGCCGTAATGGGGCAAAAGCCAGATAAAGACCTCTTCCCCGGTCAAAAGAATGGATTAATCCGTGTTTTTATTAAACGAAGTGAACAGGAGGAATCATCCCAATTGCATTTTTATCTGTTTGACGACGAGCCTAAGGATGATTATTAAAGTATAAAACTAGCCTTCTCCCGTCAATGATGATGGGTGGAGGTGTAATTAATGAGAAAAAAGGTACAAATACGAACAGTTTCAGAAGGCAACGATGCTACAAATGTCTGGATTCAACATCTTGTCAATCGAATTATCATTGAGCAGTTGAATCTACCACACCGATTGCAAGCAAAGTTACTTTACGAAACTCTACCGAAAAATAAACGAGGTGAAATGAAGTGAATACAGTTAAATACCATGTTTTTTTCCGCCGTGTCAGTACTGCTGGTCAGGATATAGCCATGCAATCATCTGCAGATGCTCCATTTCGTGAAAAACTATTACCAGAAGAAATAATGATAATAGATGAATATGCAATCTCGGCCAATAAACTATCCGTTCATGAAAGACCAGAAATGCAAAAAGTCATTTCTTTAATTAAACAGGAGAGAGTCCATACTCTATATGCGTTTGATCGCACTCGTCTATTTAGGGATTCATATGAAGCCCAAGAATTCCACGATTTACGTAGGAAATATAACGTAAATTTAATGTTTACCTCTGTCGGCAATGGGCACATTCAAGCAACTGAAGATATTTTCCTTGAAGGCATATTAAACATATTTAGTGACATTGAAGGAAAAAACATTGCTAGAAGAACTAAAGAGGCACTGCGGAGATATCCTCCCAAAAAGATTGGGTACGAGAAGATCAAGGAAACAAAGCATTATTGCAAGGATCCCCAAAAGAAAAAGATGTTGGAGCAGTACTTCTCTTCTTTGTTGGAAATCTCAACGATTGAAGAACTTACAGAACTTCTTAGCGGTTTCCAAAAAAAACTGAAACTATCCTTGATAGATATAGCTCGTGATCCATTTTATGCTGCCTATGACCTGAGCAAAGGAGAAAACAGACTTCATCATGTAGAGCCGTATATAGACCTCACAACCTTTAATCGTATACAGGAAAAATTTGGTACTATATTCGATTCATACCTAGAGCGGATAGGAAAATTAGATGCCCAAAATGCTTACACACCACAATGTGGTTATTGTAGAAGACCCCTACATTACCGAATTGATGAAATCAAGAATATTGGCTATTACTCTTGTTCAAGAAAACATGGCAAAGTCTTCATAACATTTACCGATTTAGCGAAAGTGATTCAATTGGTACTAGAGGAAATCATTCATCATTTTGATTCAAAGAAACTTCTCAATCAATCGCTCCTACGGTTTCGTGAAATACGAAAAAAAATGGAAGATGAAATCGATTCGATTGAAACTCAGCTAAACGAAATAATGGAGAACATCATTTTAAACATGGATGATTACTCAAATGATTGGAAGAAGGAACCAAATTATAAAAGAATGGCTCAATTAAAACATGAAAAGGCATTTTTATTAGAGGAACTTTCCGATAAGGAACACTTATTACTAGAAAACAAGATGGTTGTAGAAGCTGTCGAAGACTATCTTCACAGTAAGTCGGAGGTTAATCCTTCCCTTCTTTTCACCATGTTTGTTCACAAACTAATTGTTTACCAGAATGAAGTGGATATCGAGGTTTCAATGTTCGACTACTTAAAGGACTTAAAAACAGATTTTATCTATAAAGGAGAAGAGATTGCATGAATGCTTTAGCTTTTGGCTATATTCGTCGTTCATCATACAAACAACAAGAAAACAACAGTGTGGAAATTCAGAAGGCACACATTCAGGAGTTTGCTCGTCGCAAAGGAATGGAAGTTCCTGATGATTTTATTTTTATTGAAGATGTTACAAGTGCATTTTCAAAACGTGCAAGCAAGCGGAAAGAACTGATGCGGCTGCAACAAATGATGATAGAAACAAATATCCCGCGGGTTATTTTTTATGAGGAATCCCGAATGGATCGTACGGGTTATACTTTTGTTCTCGACTTTTATCGGCCACTCATCGAAAAACTGCCAAATATAGAAGTGTACACTTCCAATTCAGAGGAACCTTTTAACCCAGATCATCCACAAACAAAAATTGCTTTACTCTTGTACAGACAAGAATCGGAAATTAAATCCGAACGTGCACTTGGAAGTTTGATTGCTGACCTTGAGAACGGAGATGAGATACGTCCAGGTTCCAAGGTTCCCTACGGCTACGATCAAGTAAACAAAAAGCTGATTCCAAATGAGAAGGCTGAAATTGTGACCTTTATTTATTATTTACACAGCTGGGGTACATCAATGGGAAAGATCGCTTCCCTTTTAAACGAAGCGGCTATTCCCTCACCCCAAGGAAAGTCATGGAGATCAAGTAGCGTAGAAAATATTTTAAAGAACCCTGTGTACACAGGAAAGCTTATGTGGACCGTTTATAAAGATTCGAGTAAAAGTAAATCTTATGAATTCAAGGACTGTCATGAACCATTAATCGATCATTTCTTTTTACACTTAAATGAGAACAATATAAAACTACAAAAAGAATTCGGACGGCTTGATACTCCTTTTCTCTTTCTGAATAAACTCTCCTGCCATCTCTGTCACAACAAACTTCAAACACAAAATGGTTCCACTACTAGGAATGGTCAAAAATATTTCTACCAGTACTACGTATGTAAAAGCTGTAATTACAAACTGGATATGAATGACGTTCATGAAGCAATTTTACCTAGGATTTTAAAACATGTTCAGGAACTTACGTGTAATGAAAGCACAAAATCAGATACATTCGAATTCCTAAATAAACTTGATAACACGATAAAGGAAAATATTATCAATATAGAAAAACGGATTGACAAATTATTAGCAAAGGGTTCTATTGCTAAAGAACAGAATGACAGAGAATTTGAGTTGGTCTTTCATAATGTTCAGTCCAGGTTATTAAATGAATTAAAAGAACTTCTTAATAGCCAACACATTCTAGCAGAACTATACGAATCCGTACAATCTGGCATGTTTTTTGATCGCTTCAAAACCATTCTTGAATCACAACTTGGAGAAACAGAAAAACGCCTTACTATCCTTTACTTTGTCGATAAGGTTCTTGTATCTCCAAATCAACCATTACAAACTCTTTATAGGGAAAATGCCTTTGAAAGTTTTCAGCTACATTCTTAATGGACAAAGTACCGAACTATAAAGCTAGATAATTTGATAAACTACCGAACAATTTTCTATAGCTACAAGTTACGGAACCTTAACTTCTCTAAATCCCTTTATTTAAGGGATTTTAAAAAGAATTTGTTCGGTAATCTATCCATATTGGTATACCAATATGGGTAAACAACAGAAAAACATTATCAGTATGGTCAAACAACCGAAATTTATACATCATAGAAAAACATCAAGGGAGAGGAAAACAACATGAAAGTCATTCGCTCTTATGCTGCACCGAATAAAGCAGTGAATGTGCAGCGGATTCTACAACAACTCATTGAAATAGAAATGGAAAAAATCGTTAATACTAAGGTCGTAAACTCACCAGCATCTCATGGAAAAATTACTCTAGGTGGTGATTGTGCATGAGATGTGCAGTATATGCTCGTGTTTCAACTGAATTAGATTCACAAAGGACATCAATTGATAATCAGATAGACATTTTCAGAAATTACGCTGCCCAACAAAACTGGGAAGTTGTAAAAATCTATACAGATAAACAATCCGGTACAAAGGAAAATCGTCCTGGTTTAAAGGGTTTGATTGAAGATGGAAAAGCTGGTATGTATGATGTAATTTTGGCTAAAGAGCTGTCCCGTTTGGCTCGAAACGGAAGGCTCTCATATGAACTTCGAGATATATGTCAATTCAATAACATTCATATTGTTTGTTTAGATAACTCCATCAACACTGTAGAAGGGAACGTTCAAAATTTCGGATTATTTGCTTGGCTTTACGAAAATGAGTCAGCTAATAGCAGCCGACGAAACAAACAAGCAAAACGGGTAAAAGCCCAACGGGGTCTTTTTGTTGGTTCTAACCCTCCATATGGTTACCGCTCAGAGAACGGTATTCTTAAAATCAAGTCGGATAATTCTCCAAATATTATCCGACGAATATTTCAGGAATATCTAAGTGGTACAGGAATGGATACAATCGCAAAGACATTAACCACAGAGAGTGTACCTACACCAGCACAAATTGCTAATAAAGCAAACGCTTCAAGATTATGGCATGCTTCTAGTATCAAGGTCATTCTCAATAATCAGCATTACTGTGGCGACCTTGTACAAAACCGTTCAGAGACGATATCTGTTACATCTTCAAAAAGACGTGAATTGAACGAGGAAAATCAAGTCATTATTGAAGGTACACATGAAGCCATTATCCCTAAAGAAACGTATAATGCTGTACAGGTGATGATGCAAAGTCGAACTAGAACGGCTACTGCTCCAAAGAAACACCTTTTTACAAATGTCCTTTATTGTGAGGAATGTCAAAAAGGAATGTGGTATAAAGCCAATCAAAAAGGCTACCGTTGTGGTGGCAATATCAAACACGGTAACTCCTTTTGTCTGAATAAAGTAGCTGTTCGTGAAAAAGAGCTAATGCACGTTATCATGGAAGACTTACAGTCGCTATTTGATACGTTAAAAGAAGAGAACTTTATGAATACGTTAATAAATAGGCTCAACGGGAAGAAACAACAGATTCAAAAAGAACTCCATGCTGTACAGACTCAAATGGAAACTCTAAAAAGTAAGAAGCTCGAATATGTTAATCTGTTTACTGAAAATGTGATCTCTAAAGAAGAATTAGTTGAATACCGGGAATTAACGGATAACAAAATCAAAGCTTTACAAATAACGAAAACACAACTTGATGAAAATATGCTTGAATGCGAAAACGAGAATTATGCCATTAATATCGGCAACAAATTAAAAGATGTACTGAAGCTGAAAGAATTAACACCGCAAATCCTTCATTCATTAGTGGAGAAGGTCACTTGTACTCACGATGGCAGTGTTCATATCCAATACAGCTTTGTTAATCCGTTACAAGAAACGTAAAAAGGCAACACCCACAATCGGGTTAGTTGCCTTCTTTTAAAATGAGTTGCGAGATACACTCCACATGGGCGGTATGCGGAAACATATCCACTGGTTGAATCGATTCAACCTCGTAATCCTTGCTTAGCTTTGCAATGTCTTTTGCGAGTGTAGATGGGTTACAAGATACGTAAACAAAGGTCTTTGGTTTGATTTTTAAAACGGTTTTGAGAAATTCCTCGTCACACCCTGTTCGCGGTGGGTCAACAACGATGACATCAGGGCGCCATCCTTCTTTTTCCCATTTTGGCAACCATTTTTCAGCCTTACCTACTTCGTATCTAGCATGTTGAATTCCATGCCGGTCCGCATTCTTCCGGGCATCTTCGATTGATTCACGGATGACATCCATCCCACGAATCTCACCTGCATTTCCTGCAAGCCAAAGACCGATTGTACCAACACCACAATAAGCATCAACAATTTTTTCCTTCCCTGTCAGTCCAGCTGCTTGCTTTACCTCATCATAAAGCTTAACCGTCTGTTCAGGATTTAGCTGGAAGAAGGTCCTGGCGGATAGTTCAAATTGCAGGTCTCCTAATGTTTCTTGAATAAAATCATTGCCTTCCAATGTTTCTGTTTCATCCCCAAAGATGATTGATGTTTTCTGTCCGTTTATATTTTGAACAATGGAAGTGACTTCAGGTAGAACTTTCTTAATTTCTTCAACAATTAGTTCCTTTTTGGGCAACTCTTTTTTCGTCGTAATAAGGACAATTTGCAATTCCCCAGATTGAATTCCTGTACGAGCGACAATCGTACGGACCAACCCTTTTCCGGAACGCTCATTATAAATCGGAATGTTTAAATCTTGAAGAATCTTCTTTACCACTTCATTTGCTTTCGTTGTAGCTGGATGTTGAACAGCGCATTGTTCAATATTAATCAGCTTATGAGAGTTTAACCCATACAAACCAGCAAGAATTTTGCCCTTTCTTTCAGCTACTTGAAACTGACTTTTATTGCGATATCCCCACGGATTTTCCATGCCAATGGTGTCGTTAATTTTAAGTTCCGCAATAGGCAGCTTCGTATGACGTTCAAGCGCTTGAATAATAATATCACGCTTCTCTTTTAGTTGTTGCGAATAGTGTAAATGTTGAAGCTGGCAACCACCGCACTCTTCATAGACTGGGCACACAGGCGTGACACGATGTTCAGAGCGTTTGCGAATCTTTTTTACCCTAGCTTCCGTAAACTTCGGATGAACTTTCGTCACCTCAGCCACTACTTCTTCACCAGGAAGCGCACCAGGTACAAACACAACCTGCCGTTTAAAATAGCCCACCCCTTCGCCATTGATTCCTAACCGTTTAATGGTTAATGGGAAGGTTTGTTTTAATTCCATTTTGACGCCGCCTGATTCCTGCTTCCCTTGATGCTTCCTAAAATTTGGTTTACCTTTTTGAAAGGGCTCTGTTTTGCCAGATTTATTTTTAGTTTCTTTTCGTTCATTATTCAATGTGTTTCACTCCATTATTCGATGCTCCGCCATAAATACAACGAAGCATAGGTCAAATACGGCTCCCATGGTGTCTTCATTTGCTCCATTTCCGCCGTTGTTGGTTTCTGTTCCAACTGATAGTATTTTTTCAATGCATTTTGTAGTCCAATATCCGCCACCGGGAAAAGATTCGGTCTTCCTAAACCAGACATTAAAAAGTTTTGAACCGTCCACGGACCAACCCCACGAATTTCAATTAATTCCGAAGCGATTTCTTCGTCTGATTGTTGTTTCATTTTGTGAAAATCTAGCTTTCCAGATGCTATTAACTTTCCAATGCCAATCACATACTCAGCCTTTCGCCTACTAAATTGTAGTTCACGTAACTCTTCAACTGTTAAATTTGCAACAACCTCGGGCTCTGGATAAAACCAAACTCCATCCTGCTCGTGACCAAATGTTTGTACGAATCGCTGTGTTAATGTAAAGGCAAAATTTAAATTCAATTGCTGATGGATAATACATTTTAACAAACAGCTAAAAGGATCAAAGTCGAGCACTAGCGGTGTACCAAAGTGAGTACGAAAAAGATCCTTTAAGTCTGTATTTTGAAAGTGATCGTGGATCTTTTTTAAATCTGTATGCCAGCCAAAAATTTCAGAGATACGCTCCATTAATAGTTGCTGATTGCCTTCTCCTTTTATGAGGAACTCCGGTTTATAAAGATTTCCAATTCCTTTTACCTCTATTACTGTCCGATTTGTATTCTCTTGAAGAGGGACCTTAATGGTCTTGTTTGATAGGTCAACAACATGCAACGGATCCAATTTTAGCCTGTCCAAAGCCAGTTCAAAATGATACGGGCCAGACAGTGTTACCGTTTCTTGCCACATACAAATATTCCAATCCTTTCGAAGAGAACCTAGGATTAGATGGGAATCACCAATTATTGAGACATTCTCTCCTAGCTTTTCATTATTTTTCCCCGTATTATAGCATGTTTAACTTATTATGACTAAAAATGCAGGCTATCTTCCTAGATCTACTAAAAAGTCCGGACCCATTATCCAAGTCCGGACTTTCAAATATTTAATTGCTGTGCAACATTGGGTTATCAAATTCCTTCGAAGCAAACAAATCATCTAAACTTTTAAACGTATAGCCATCTTTCTTTAAATCCTTAATCACCTTTTCTAACGCATCGGCATTATCTTTCGAAACAGTGTGAAGGAGCAAAACAGCTCCAGGATGAATCTGTTTCATGATATTGTTATAAGAATATTCCCAGCCTTTTTGCTGATTCGTATGCCAATCCACAAAAGCCAAGGACCAAAAAACATGAGTATAACCAGCATCTTTTGCGAGCTTCAGGGTTCGCTCACTGTAAACCCCTCGCGGTGGACGTAAATAAGACATATGCTTTTGTCCGGTTATCTCATAGGTTAACTTTCTTACCTTTTCTAATTCTCGTTTCACCCGTTCATCGTCCACTTGGGTCAAATCAGGATGATAATAGGAGTGGTTCCCCACAATATGCCCTTCTTCAACCATACGAATGACTTGATCCTCGGCGGTTTCAAGATAATGACCCGTTACAAAAAATGCCGCTGGGACTTTTTCTTTTTTTAACACATCTAAAATTTTATCTGTATATCCATTTTCATAACCATTATCAAACGTTAAATAAATATCTTTTTTATCTGGTTTGCCTTTATAGACAGCTCCATATTTCTCTATAAGCTCTTCACGCTCTTTGCCAGCATCAGGCGGCTGACCGTCGCGAGCCTTTTTAAAGCCCCAATGAATCGGATTGTTCGCTACTTGTGCTTGAACAGCTGAACTTCCAATCAGTAAAAATATACTGACTGCAAGAAAAACCTTTACTAAATTTTTCATGTTGCCCCTCCAAAAGATGTTTTTCTTATTGTTTGTTGTCAAGCCAAAATCTAAACGAAAAAGCAGTGTGAAATGCTCACACTGCTTTTTTCCATTTTCGCTTTTATAATCCCCGAACTAAGCTCTATTTCTAGTCTAACCGGAGAATCTCCGCTAATATATAATTGTTCACCAAGCTAAATTGTCTGCCAAATTGAGGTTAAAATTCGGGGAAACAGCATCCCAATCTTGGGTGCATTATTTATAGAAATTTATATGCTGTCCCCCAAAAATGGCTTTACACCAATAAAAAATGAGTGTCAATTCCAAATAGAAATTGGCACTCATTTTGATTTACAAATTTAATGTTAGATAGGAACGGGAACCTTATTTAAATACAGGCTCCTTAAATTGGGCAAGTTTTTCTAATGAAGACTTCTCAACATCGTCATGCAAGCTGTTTCCATGAGAATCCATTGTTACCACTGCAGTAAAACCTTCTACTTGTAAGTGCCACATTGCTTCTGGAATCCCGAAGTTCATTAGGTCGACACCGTCAACACTTTTCACGCATTCAGCATAATATTGAGCCGCGCCACCAATTGCATTCAAGTAAACGCCACCATGCTCTTTAAGGGCTGCTAGAGTTTTTGCACCCATTCCACCTTTCCCAATGACTGCACGAATGCCAAATTTCTTCATGATGTCGCCTTGATAAGGCTCCTCACGAATACTTGTTGTCGGTCCCGCAGCTTTTACATGCCAATTACCGTCTTCATCTTTTAACATAACTGGACCACAGTGATAAATCACATGACCATCAAGGTCCACTGGAGCGTCGTTGTCCATTAAATATTTATGAATCGCGTCACGCCCGGTGTACATTCTTCCAGAAATTTTAACAACGTCGCCAACTTTAAGGTGACGAATTTGCTCTTCGGTGATTGGAGCAGTTAACGTGATCGCTTCTTGTGAGGATGGTGCATCTGTTGCTTCCACGGAAGCAGCAATTTCTGCTTCTGCTTGTTTCTTTTCTTGTTCTGCGAAATCAACATTTTCACCTTCTTGATAGAACCAATCTTGGATTTCACCTGTTGCTGGGTTTACATTTACACCTAAGCGACGGAATGCCCAACAGTTATAAGCAATGGAAACGAAGAAACTTGCAGGAATACGGTTCATCACACCAACCTTACAGCCAAGTAGAGTGGTTTCCCCACCAAAGCCCATCGTTCCAATGCCAAGCTTATTCGCATTTGCGATTACATACTCTTCTAGTTTACGAAGGTCCTCATTTGGATTGACATCATCATTCGAACGGAATAATTGTTCTTTAGCCAAATCATATCCAGAAGAACGGTCTCCTCCAATTCCAACGCCGATAAATCCAGCGCTACAGCCTTGACCTTGAGCTTGGTAAACAGAGTGCATAATACACTTGCGGATACCATCTAGGTCACGTCCAGCGCGACCAAGACCTTCTAACTCACAAGGTAAGCTATATTGAATATTTTTATTTTCACAGCCGCCACCTTTTAAAATTAAGCGCGCATCAATATAATCTTTTTCCCACTGTTCAAATTTGATGACTGGCGTACCGCCCCCTAAGTTGTCCCCACTATTTTCCCCTGTTAGTGAGTCAACGGAGTTCGGACGCAGCTTTCCGTCCTTTGTTGCCAATGCGATTGCCTCGTAAATCGCTTTTTTCATCTCAATTTGGTTCGCACCAACAGGAACTTTAATTTTAAAAGTCGGAAGCCCTGTATCTTGGCAAATTGGTGAAACATTGTCATCCGCCATTTTAATATTATTTGTAATCGTCGCAAGACTCATTGCAGAACGCGTACCAGCATTTTCTTGTTCCTTTGCCCGCTTAATGGCTCTACGAACATCCTTCGGCAATTTAGTCGAAGTTTCCACAATCAGCTTGTACATACTCTCATGAAATTTTTCAATATTCATCGTCTTACCCCTCTCCTCTTTGTTCCCGCTGTTCGTTACCAATTTTGTGAATTTTCTTTAACAATACCGCTTTCATTATACCCCTATATTGTTTGATTTTAAAGTTAAAAGTCATAACCATCCTCTTTCAAGATGGAAGTAGAGAGCTTAATCATACAGTTGTTTTTAATCGTTAAATCGTCTTACTTTCATTGCAAATAGCTAATGAAAAAGGAAAAAAGAGACCTGAAAAAGGCCTCTTTTACTCATCACGATTTTTAAACTCGCGGCATTTCGCATCCATTTCCTCAACAATGGCAATCATTCGGTCAATATCTGCTAAATCTGCTTCTTCTGGGTCAATTGCATCTAATAGATCCATAAACGCATTTAAGCGATGCTTTAAAAACACAACCTGTGTGTTTGATTCTTTAATTGGGCTTCCCAAATGACTCTCTCCTTTCACTTCCGTACTCATCCTACCGAAAATTCAAGCTACATGCAATCTTAATCAAACGTTTGATTAAGATTATTGCTTTTTTACAAGTATGCCCGTTCTTACAGTTATCAAGCATGTAGAAACTTGCCAACTAGTGCGTAACAAAGAACTTTTACCTCCCTACAAACAAAAAAGAACAAGGTCACCACCCCTGTTCTTTTTATGACTGATTATTTACTTATCTTGGCCGTTCACTAGCCATGAAAGAGAACGATACATGATCTTGTATCGGGATCCAAGCACCGATTCCTTGGGAGGTAACATTTTTAACAACGATGAATTTTTTACTCCCTTTTAGCATCAAATACACTTCACCAAATGTAACTTTCCCCTTCTCATTAATCGCAGGCGCATGGGCATAGAGATAGCCCAACATCTTCGGTTGAATATTATAGATTTGATCCTTCTTTGTTCCAGCACCAACAATCGTTTCAAACGATAGCGGCAGACCTGTTTTCTTCGCGGCTGTCAGCATCATCATTTTTTGAACATCTTCTGCATTTTTGATTTTAGAAGTTAGTCCACCTTTTACCGTTTTCTGTTGTTCTTGTACATAATGAATTTGATAAGGGCTTTTACCACCCCGGTTATCATAATAATTCGTATTGATTTTTTGATACTCCCAATTTGGTGACGTTTCCGTTGACTCATAGTTAAGGGGCCATTCGCCAAGGTAGACAATGGCTCGATATCCGAGTGCAAACGGGGTACTATTGATTGTCGTTTCGTTCATTAATCGAATTAAGTCTGGGTTTTGAATCTTCACCTTTGAAGTAGAAATGAGTTCCTTTGTTAAATCGCTTGGCTGTAAAAATGGTAAATCTTCTGTTGGATTTGGATAGGTATTCTCTTTGGTAATGTTCATAACTGAGTCAGGAATTTTATATTTCGTGGTATTTTCCTGCTTCGATGAATTAGATTTTTCCTCACCCTTTTCCTGTGCCTTCTCAGCCGCCGCAGGATTAAAAAAGGATAATAAAAAAACCATGCTCAAAAAGATTAGTAAGTACTTTCTCATGGTGTTGGGCTCCTTTCCAAACGACAATTTCTTCATTTGTTTGTAGTTTTTTCGTAGGTCGCCCAGATTATCCACCTGTTTTGAAATTTATCTAGTTGTTGCTGTTAATCTGTAGAAGAAACTCTGAAAATGTGGAGAGAATACTTGAATTAATGGGCCCACAGCAAATGTGACTAACACCGTTCCAATCCCGATCGGACCGTTAAAGAAAAATGCGAGCGTTAACGCCGTAATCTCTCCAATTGTCTTTGCCACCATTAGACTAAATCCAAACCGTTTATGAAGTGCCATCATAAGGTTATCAATGGGGCTTAGTGGTAATTTCGCCTGAATATACATCGAAATGCCGAGTGACATAACCAGGAGGCCACTTAAAAATACCGTTAATTGAGTGATGAACTGTGTTAGAACCACTCCATCAAATACTTGCAGCAACCAGAAATCAACGAACACTCCTGTGATAAATAACGTAACGATGGCACCAATGTCGGGGCGATTCTTTAATAAAAACGCATTTAAAATAATCAAAAGAACGCCAATAATGACAAGCCACGTTCCAGTTGTGAGTCCAATTGTTTCGGAAAGCCCTACGTTTAGTGCATCCCACGCTCCAGACCCTAAGCCAGAGATGATGCTTAAGCTAATTCCGGTTGATAATAAGAAAAGCCCGACCAGAAAAAATAAAATTCGATAAAGCCATTTCATGCTGTTTTCTCCTTAATGGTTTATGGTTGTTCATAGTTTGAGTTAACTTTACAATTCCACTTCAAGAACTTGAGTATACTATTTTAAGGGTATGTTGTGATACTGCATTTTTGTCTTATTATCGATAATTACCACTTTGCCTTTTTATAACGAATTATGGATAGGAGACGTATGGCTCGGGGTAGTGCTTCTATAATACTGTGCGCTAACTTCCATCCGAAACAGCGCTATACTGTCTTTTATCATAGCTTTCTTAAACACCTCCTAGCGGAACGAAAAAGCTTTCCAGTAATTATGGTTGAACCGACTTAAAATTGTCTAATGGAGGGTCCGTCCAAAGGAAGCTCGAAACAGATCCTCAGAGTTGCCCCTATTCCACCCCTTTACTCTTTTTCCTTGCAGAACGAATCTCTCTCAGTTACCATCAAAGCAGAACAGAATGGGAGAATCTAACATATGAAGACAAACGATACATTTCGCTTTTGGATTTTAGTCAGCATTGTTGCTATTTCGGGATTTTCGCAAGGTTTACTTCTTCCTTTAATCGCGATTATCTTTGAACAGGATGGTGTTTCATCGTCACTAAACGGGTTGCATGCAACCGGCTTATACATAGGGGTACTTCTCGCTGCACCGCTCATGGAGGGCCCACTGCGAAGGTTTGGTTATAAACCAATTATCTTAGTTGGGGGGATTGTCGTCGCTATTTCCCTGAGTTTGTTCCCGGTTTGGAAATCATTTTGGTTTTGGTTTATCCTTCGTTTATTAATCGGAATAGGGGACCAATTGCTCCACTTTGGAACGCAAACATGGATTACAGCATCGTCACCCAAGGAAAAACTTGGACGTAATATCGCTCTGTACGGATTATTTTTTGGGATTGGTTTTACAGTGGGACCGATCATGACAAGATTAGTAGAAGTGAATGAAGCTTTCCCCTTTATTGTATCTTGCAGCATCAGTCTCATCGCCTGGGGTTTTGTTTGGTTTTTGAAAAATGAAGTTCCTGAAGCTGATAAGGAGAACATATCATTTTTTGGGACCTTTAAACGCTTCGGTAAAGTATTTAAATATGCTTGGGTTGCATTTTTGCCACCATTTGGCTACGGCTTCCTTGAGGCGTCCCTAAATGGAAACTTTCCTGTATATGCTTTAAGAAATGGGCTTGAGGTGGGAGCGGTCTCGATTATTCTCCCTGCTTTTGCAGCGGGAAGTATCGTTTTCCAACTTCCACTAGGAATGCTTAGCGACCGGTATGGAAGAAGGAACGTTCTTGTAACCGTTATGCTTGCAGGATTTATATGTTTCACCGTTGCCGGCCTACTCCAGGATTCCGTAACAGGTCTGCTCATTTGTTTCTTTATTGCGGGGATGCTTGTTGGATCGACCTATTCACTCGGCATAAGTTATATGGCAGACTTATTGCCAAGACCCTTACTTCCAGCAGGAAACTTAATGGTTTCAATTTTCTTCTCCTTTGGAAGCATTAGCGGCCCATTTATAGGTGGGTTAGCCATTCAATACTTAAAAGGAGCCAGCTTCTTCTACGTCATCAGTACGATGCTTTTACTCATTTTTATAGCCTTATTAATTTTCCGTGGAAAAGGAACATATCAGGAAGAACCACACTCCGTGTAAAAACTAAAAATGAATTTTGTAATAAACTAAGCTCACTTTGAATAAAAATAGCATAGAATAAAATACCTTCACTGAAATGCCTTTATAGATGCTGTCTCCAATAGGAGACAGCTTTTTGTTTTTTATAGGCTGTTTTTGTAAAGTTTGTTGTTAAGATCCTAAAGCCGATATTAACGATAAATAAGCCTTCTCTGTGCTACTACTTAGTTTGTAAGCTCTTTTCTCCTTTTGTAAACGAATTTAGAATGGAATCATAGCTAAATCATTCTAAATCTCTTTTAAAAAGCAACAATGTTTGAGAAAAGATCCATTTTATAAAACGAAAAGGATGCCTTCCACTCGTAGGCATCCTTTTGTTCAACCAGATAATTGTCAAGCTACAGCGCCCTAACGGCTAGTATCCTTCACTCTCCGCCCTAGGATAAGTCAACATCGAATCGCCTACGGCTCTTCGTGTTTCCTTTATCCCGTTCAACGGGCAATAATTTCATAACTGCCCGTAAAAACCCGATTGATTTATCTAAGTTGGAGAGCTCCAGGAGATACGCCGCTAAGCAGGGCGCTTTAGCTTTTCTATTTGTCCAGCTACAGCGGCTAGGGGCTCGGGACATAAGTCAATCCGGCAAGAAAGTTAAAGAACAACCTTCTAGCCGGCTCGCCTTATGCCTGTCGCCCCTGAGCAAGCCGCTTCCGACTTTCCATTTAATGGTAGCCGTTTGATTTGTTTGATGAACTTGATGTTTTATGTTTTGGGCTTGATTTCCCTTTTTGTTTTGTTCCGCCGCCTTTATTCTTAGACATTTGCTAACCCTCCTCCTTGATTCAGAGGCCTGATTTTAGCCTCTGATTTTATCATCTACAAACAAATGATAAAGTTACAAGGAAACAAAAGGCATTAACAAACTTTCTTTTGTTCATTTACATAGGCATTGATTTCGCCACCAATAATGATGATAAAGGCTGCTAAATAAAGCCAAATCAAAAGTACGATAACACCACCGATTTGTCCATATATAACGGTGTACTGCGCAAAATTGCTAACATAGAATGAAAAGCCCCAAGAGACGACCACCCATCCGACGGTTGCGATAAACGCTCCCGGTAGCGCATTGCGACATTTCATCTTTATGTTAGGAGCAATCCAATATAAGAATGTGAACACTAGAAATAAAACAAAGAAAGATAATAACCAGCGTAACGCTTCCCAAAAAGACAGAAACTCACTTCGCAAACCAAATTGGGAAAATAAAAACTCGCCAATTTCCTTTCCAAAAACAGGGAGCAATAAAGCAAGAACAAAGACAAAGATCATAGCGATCGTTAAAAGCATGGATTTTAACCGTGCTTTGATCGTACGCGTATCGTCAACGCGATAGGCCTTATTAAAGGCTCGAACAATGGCATTGATTCCATTCGAAGCGGACCATAAAGTTGCGATAATACTAAAAGATAAAACCTTCGTATTTTTGTTCAATACTTCCTCAACACTAGTATTGATAATACCCGCTTGCTCTACTGGTGTATGATCCTGTATAAACGCAATAATATCCTGATTGGTCAAAGGCAAATAAGGTAAAAGTGAAACCAAAAAGATAAGCAATGGGAAAAGGCTTAGTAATAGAAAATAAGCGAGTTGTGCTGCCAAGGCTGGAACATCATCTTCATAAATTCTGGTATATATTCTCCGAAAAAAAGAAACATCTACCATCCATTACACCTTCCTTTTAGACTACCTGGTGTCTCGTCCTATTACAATGCCTCTGCCTATTTCCTTTTATCCCTAAACCTATTCTCGAGGTTGTAAAAATAGCACCCTCTCCTAAACTTTCACTACCTGTGTATGATCTTCTGTTAGTTCTTTGATCGTTTCCTTCGAATCCTCCACAATCTCCGAAACTTGTGGCGGTATTTCCTTCATTTCCCCAACCTTTTCACTAATAAACGCTACATCTTCAGTCACTTGTTCAACAGTTGTTTTCACCTTGCTTACTGTGCCTTGCACTTCTTCAATGAACTCCTCCGGATGCTTTGCAATATAAGAAACCGCATTCGAAGCTTTTTTGAAATCACCTTTTACGGCTAGTCGAGTCTCTCTATCAAATAAACTGATGGCACCACCTGCTAGTGCACCCAATACCATTCCCAGCCAGAACTTTTTAGAACTTGCCACAAACCTCATCCTTTCTAAAAACACTTCCTATGTAGTAATACATTTCGATTTATCCCCTAGATTTCCTTCTAGTTCAAGACAAGATTCGTTATTAACCTTCTAGTGAATGTTCCGCTTTAATCTGCTGAAGTAATGCTTCACATCCTGCTTTAACAAGCTCGTACGTCTCTTCAAAATCACCCGTAAAATATGGATCTGGTACATCCTTTTTCATGCTAGTAGGCACAAAATCCATTAATCGGTTTATCACAATATTGCTTTTACCATCCACAAGTTTTGTTAAATGCTCAAGATTAGCGGCATCCATGCCGATGATATAATCAAATTCATCAAAATCTGAAACTGCTATTTGTCTCGCCTTAAGCCCTTCCCCATCGATTCCGTATTTTTCAAGAATCTCTCTTGTTCCTTCGTGAGGTGGCTTCCCTACGTGCCAATCACCAGTCCCGGCCGAATCAACAACCATTCGTCCTTCCAAACCTTCTTTTTTAATCAAATCTCGAAACATCGCCTCCGCCATCGGTGAGCGACAGATATTCCCGAGACAAACAAATAAAACTTTAATCATTTCTAAATCCCCCAACTTTATTTCATAAACATGCTTTTCTCATATTATCGGCTGTTTTACCACCCGTAAAGATACTATTTTATAGACCTTCGCTTATAGAAACAACTATGTAGTGCTTTACAATTAATTTACAAGCTCTTTAGACTGTTTGGTGTAGTCTGCTAAAGTAACAAAAAAGTAAAACATTTCTTAGCTGGCCGGAAAAGGTGCAAACGGTAATCGAGGGGAGCTCTCGGTGCCCATACAAGACCAGATTTGCTGCAAACGGTAACCGAGAGGAGCTCTCGGTGCCCATACAAAACCAGATTTACTGCAAACGGTAACCGAGGGGAGCTCTCAGTGCCCATACAAGGCCAGATTTGCTGCAAACGGTAACCGAGGGGAGCTCTCAGTGCCCATACAAAACAAGATTTGCTGCAAACGGTAACCGAGAGGAGCTCTCGATGCCCAAACAAAACCAGATTTACTGCAAACGGTAACCGAGGGGAGCTCTCGATGCCCAAACAAAACCAGATTTGCTGCAAACGGTAACCGAGAGGAGCTCTCGGTGCCCAAACTAGACCAGATTTACTGCAAACGGTAATCGACGGGAGCTCTCGGTGCCCAAACTAGACCAGATTTGCTGCAAACGGTAACCGAGGGGAGCTCTCGGTGCCCATACAAAACCAGATTTGCTGCAAACGGTAACCGAGAGGAGCTCTCGGTGCCCAAACTAGACCAGATTTGCTGCAAACGGTAACCGAGGGGAGCTCTCGATGTCCAAGCAGACTCTGAAAAGGTGCGCCCGGTAACAGAGATCCGTCTCAGAGCCGACAGATAGCGAATTTAGCCCATTTTCTATAATTTCCTTCTTTTTGAAGAAAATAACATTAGGGACTGTTTTTCTCAAAATTCATTGACTTTTTGTCTAGAAAATGGAAAGATGTTGGTACAAACGGTGGGGGGATGAAAAAATGGATTTGTCCGTGAAATCAGCTGAAAACATTGAGTATATGATTGACCAAATAAAAGAAAAACTTAACATCGTAAATGCTGGGGCAATTAAGCCAACACATTTTGACGAAGAAATGTACGAAGAAATTAAAGATATTTACGAAATGATTATGAAAAAAAGCTCTTTCTCTATCAATGAAATGCAAGCCATCGTCGAAGAGCTTGGAAGTCTACGGAAACAATAGTCCGCTAAGTGAAACCAACCAACTTGCTATAGCGGTTGGTTTTTTTTTCTGTATGTGAAAAAGGTCTATTAAGCTAATAAAAAGAACTCACCCGAAGATGAGTTTTTTAATCTTGGTCCGTTAAAATTATTGGACCATCTATTGTAATCGCAAGAGTATGTTCATATTGTGCAGAAAGTTTGTTGTCTACCGTACGTGCTGTCCACCCATTTGAATCCATTTTTGTTTTCCATTCACCTAGGTTGACCATTGGCTCAATCGTAAATACCATTCCTTCCTTGATTCGCACCCCTTTTCCAGGCAAACCAAAATGCGGAATATCTGGCTTCTCATGAATGGTTGCACCAATTCCGTGACCGATAAATTCACGGACAACTGACATGCCTTCACCCTCCACATACGTCTGAATTGCGTGACCAATATCCCCAATCCTGTTTCCAGGAACCGCTTGGGCAATTCCACGGTATAAAGCTTCTTTCGTCACATCTAATAATTTTTGCGCTTCCTCAGATACGTTGCCTACAGCATAAGACCACGCCGAATCCGCAAGAGCTCCATTCAAATTTACAACCATATCTATGGTGACAATATCCCCATCCTTTAATGGCTCTTTTCTCGGGAAACCATGACAAACCTCGTCATTGATGCTCGCACATGTCGCATACTGGTATCCACGATAACCTTTTTGTTCTGCCGTAGCTCCGTGTTTTTTTAAATAAGATTCAACGAACTCGTCGATTTCAAAAGTCGTGATGCCTGGTTTAATCATCTTGGCAATTTCTTTATGAATAGCAGCTAGCAGTTTTCCTGCTTCCTGCATTTTCTCAATTTCCCGTGCTGATTTTAAAACAATCATCCCTTCTCCTCCATAAAAAACATTCTCCCTATATTTTAGCTTATACGAAGCTTCATGTAAAAAGCAGTTATTCCACTACATGCTCGTATACTTAATTAGGTAATTTGATTCATTTTATGAATAAATAATTGAACCGTTACATTTTTCACATTCACATTAAATTTCAAATGTATAATAATATTAAGAAATATTTTTGTTCCGATATCTGTTCGTGTTATGGAACTTATGCAATCAATTTGTTATGATAAAAGAAGATGAGAAGTAAGGTGTGTGAAGATTGTGATTGGTGAAAGAGTTAAGGCATTACGACAGGAAAAAAAGATGTCATTATCAGAATTAGCGGAAAAAGCAGGTGTGGCCAAGTCCTACTTAAGCTCACTTGAAAGAAATCTACAAACAAACCCTTCCATTCAATTTTTAGAAAAGATTGCTTCTGTTCTTAATATTCCTGTTGAGCGACTGATTCTTGATGAACCGAAAAAAGAAACAATTGACTCTGATTGGGTCGGTCTCGTTCGCGAAGCAATGGATTCTGGTATAACAAAAGAACAGTTCAAAGAGTTTCTAGAATTCAATAAATGGAGATCATCCCAAAAATAAATAAATTCAAAAAGATAACTAAAAGGTTATCTTTTTTTGTGCAAAAAAAAAAGCCTACAGTAGGCTATTTATGTATATCAAACGCTGTTATTTTTCAAGGACAAGTTCTTGAGGATAATCTTTCGCTAAATAGCTACGAATATCTTCTTTCGTGAGGCCTAAGTCTAAAGCTTCTTTAATTAATTGCATCCACTCGACGTCTAAACCCTCATAATTCTGTACTTCCATTGCTCCATACTCCCCCTAAAATACGAATTCGTATTCCAGGCAATCCGGCTATCTTAGGACCAAAGTTACCAAGCTCCCTTAGACCCGTGACTTTGCGCCCCTGCCTTTCAACAGGTTAGCCTTTTTCTGTCCACATTTTTCTACTCCCTAGACCTATTTTATATGTTCTTTTTAAGAGTTTGTGTAGAAATTTGTCAGATACCTCTATGATTTTTTACCTATTTTTTGCCAAAAAGAGCCTTTTTCTGTTTAAAAAAACAAAAATAAGCGATTTTTAGTTAAAAACCACGCTGAAATCGTCTGAAAACTGTCTTTTTGTGTCGAAAATATTTTAGTTCACTACCCCCAAAAAATTTAATTGAGTTGTTAATAATGTTAGTAATAAAAACAAAAAAATTTTTAGACTATGTCTTCCTTTGTTCTTTATTAAGAACTAAAATAGAAGTTAGACTGAAAAAAATACTGATCTTCCAACTCTATTTGTAGGAAACAATCATGACACTGAGGAGAATGCCCTGATGTTAGTAGGTGAAAGAATAAAAAAATTGCGTCTTCAAAAAAACTATTCCATTACGGAATTAGCTAATCAGTCCAATGTTTCAAAATCTTACTTGAGTTATATTGAAAGAGGCATACAAGAAAATCCCTCATTACAAGTATTAATGCGTTTAGCGAATACACTTTGTGTATCCTTAGAAGAATTAACCGGCATTCCGCCTATCGAACAGGACCATGTCGATTTTCCACTTGATAACGAATGGTTAGATTTAATAGATGAGGCCGTTCGCAGCGGGATCAGCAAAGAAGAATTTTCATTGTATATCGATTTACTCAAGTATAGGAAGAAAGCAATCAAAGAATAATCCCCCTTTAATAGCAGTGATTGACTGCTTAATAAAGAGGTGGATTAAATTAACTGAAAATTTCAAAAATAGGATGACTACTCTGTTCATAACGTTTATAATATAATTACGTTCTATTTGGTATTTACACTAAGGGAGGATGAAGCAGTGACCACCATTCACATCCTAAATTTTGTGATACCCATTGTCTGTATTGTCATAATTGGCCTTTTTTTAGATAGAATGTGCAAACCAGATTCACCCATTGAGGAAAACAGAGAAGAAGAGTAATCCTGCCAGTAAATATTGGTAGGGTGTTTTTCATTTAAGCATAAAGCTTTCGTTTAGCCTACTTTAATCAGCACTCCAAGTTACTAACGCGCACCTAAGTGTGGTTATTATTTAAACAGCTTTTTTTCAATCTTCTGCTCGTAATTTTTGAAAATAGACGAATTTGTTTTCATGCCGCGTTTTGAAATCATGCGATTGTAGTGAAGAAGCTTTTCGTTAAGTTGTCTATTCAATCGTTCTCGCTCACTCTCATCGTGACAGTTTCTTATTAAGTCCTCAATTGTCATGACCTCTTGTCTTAAAACACTTTCTTCAGGTGTAAAGCCTGCATTTTTCATCATGCGATAAGCCATTCGAATCTCTTCGGGTAATCCTGCTAGTTCATCAGGCTTCAGGGGTTTTCCATATCCGGGCAAATGATCAAATTCTCCGTCCTCATAAGCTTTTTTAATCCGGTCTTCTGAGACAATGAATGAAAAGTCCATTTCCTACTCCCCCATTACTGTATTTTTTAAGGCTCGTTTCTCAAACGCTTTTTTGCTTTAAACAAATAATACGTTTGAATATTTTTTCATAAAGTATAGCTACATTTTATGAGAAAAGAGCTTATAAACTAATTTTAAAACATCCTAAATAGCTTTAGGATTTACTAGAAAACAGCCATTTTTACTACATTATAGTGGAACTTGAACGAAAAAGCATTCTATGATGGAACCCAATTCACAGGTGTTCCCTTACCTGTTTTCTGCTGATATTGGAGAGCTTGCAGTAATCGGAGATGTTCAGGAATGTTCCGTCCTATTGCTACAGGATAAATTAGTTTCGCGTGTATCAGCTGATGAGGGCCGATGAAAACACTCGCACGCTGGGCCGCTCCCGATTCTATATTGAGTAAACCGTACGCTTTGCTAATTTCCTGTGTTCGATCACTAACAAGTGGAAAGCCAATGTCCTTTAAAGCTGGATTTGTTTGTTTAAAAACTTTATGTGCATGTACACTATCTGTACTAATTGCTAAAACCTCAGCTTCCAAACTTTGCATATGAGGATAAATAGCAGCGACCGCCGCTAATTCAGTCATTCAAACAGGTGTAAAGTTGCCAGGATAAAAAAAGAGAAGAACCCACTTCCCTCTGAAATCATTCAATTTTATCTTTCGAATCTCACTTCCATCAACTGCTTCAGAAGAAAATAGTGGTGCCGCATCCTTATGGTTTTCCCGAGTTTGCTCAAACAAATCGGCCCTCTGTTCGCCATTAAAGTCCATTCTCAAACTAATTCCTCCTTGTACTAGAAGCCAGCTTTTCAGTCTCTATCTTCTAGCGTATGTCCGTCGTTTAAAAACTTGCTAATTGGTCGAATCGAATTAAGTGAAACTTCACCAGTGGCGGTTTTCTTCATCACACTGAATGTTCGTCACGCATAGCCTAATTGATTTAAAACCTTTTACCAATAGGGTTTTTGACTTTCAGTTGACCCCCTATTGTCCTTTTTGTGTCTTTTTCGAGTCTTGAAGTGGGAATCTTACTGCAGGTGAATGCGGGATAAAGGGTACTTCTAAAGGAAAAACTACCTTCGAAACAGAAAGGAGGGTCACTAGAATGGCCAGAGGCAAAGGCTTTGATCATAAGAAAAAAGGACATCCCGGCGATTTTCCGAAGGGAACACTAGTGGGGAAAAATGCCCCCCGAGAAGCACAAGAAGATGAAGAATTATTAGTTGTCCAAGAGGCTTTTAATAATCGAATTGAGGTTGAAGAGGAAATATAATTCTTCGCATGTTGGAGAACATCTAAAGATATTGAAAAAGAACCAGACATGGATTCCCTGTCTGGTTCAAAAAACTATCTCGATTTTTTAAAATGTGCGAGCCTTAGACTATCCTCCACAATCGATTCACCGTTTTTTTCGAAGCCTAGCTTTTGATAAAGAGCGACTGCCGGATGGTTCGCTGCACCTGTTGTGACCGTTATTTCAACCACGTCATGATGCTCCTCACAAAGAAACCGAAACAATTCTTGCGCAATTCCTTGACGCACCCAATCTGGATGGACCATTACACGATACAAATCAATCTGTGCATCTTTTCGTTTATACGATAATGCCCCGATGATTTTACTAGCATCAAAACAACCGATGAAGGTCTCTCCACTGGTCATTAACTGCTCAAGTGTCTCAGTTAAAGGCGGGATTTTGTCAAAATCGAGCAACTCCGCCTCTAGTTGATAAGAAACTCTTTGCAACGCTAACAGATTCTTTGCCAGCAAGACATTCGATACATTAAATTCCTCGACTTGATATTGAAAACTCCTCTTTTCCACTCGAATCTCCTCTTCCCCGTCATCCTGGCATATCAGTATTTCTGAATGAAAATCTCTTTTCCAGGTACATATTCAGCATAACTGATGTCACTTGGAGTCTGAATTCCTTTTTGTCTAATTGCAGTATAGAGCCATTCTTCATTCACCCCTGCAGCTTGCAAGTTTTTGCTGAGAACTTCTCCATCACTTACAATTGTATATGGAATCACTCTTTCCTCTGTTTTAATTTTTAAATCAGTTAAAGTTGGTTGGTCAGCTGCTGCTTTCTTTAGTACACTAATTCCCCCGTTATTTTCAAGGATGGCGTATTCAACTTCTTGAAGCGAAAAAACACCCTTATCACGCAATAATTGCTGCAATTGGTCAACATCTAGGCGATTTCGTTTCATTTGCTTCCAATCAAGATTTCCCTTATCAATAATAATGGAGGGTTTTCCTTCAAATAGATAACGTAGAAATCTTGACTTTTGCGTCAGCAATTCGGTGACAATCGTAAGAATCCCCCACACTACAATGGCAAACACAATAACCCCAAATCCTGTTTCTTTGTCATAAATCGCATTTCCAACCAGTTCTCCTAAAACCAAAGCGGAAACGAAATCAAACGGGGAAATTTGACTGATTTGTGTTTTTCCCTGTATACGCACAATGATAAAAAGAATAAGGTAACCGCCAATAATTTCAATTAAAATGGTACCGTACATTTTCAATACCCCCACGATTCGCTAATCTGCACTTTAATGGTATTGACATTCTACAGCAAATCTAAAACTATTCGGATTCGTTGCAAAATAGTTTTAAATCCCTCAATAAATAACAGAGTATGCATTCTTTCACTCTTATCCCTTTTTCACTACTTAACAAATTTGGCACCTTTTTTTACAGAAAAAATGTTTAGCCTCACGAATCCTGGGTAAAGAGATTGGTGTGTGTACATACCAATAATTACCTCATATGGATGATTAAACAAAAAAATTTCTACTTCAATAATCTTTTCTTTTTAGACATAAGAATACATAAGGAATCATAAGGTTAATTCAGGAGAAACATCAAAATTCCCCTAAATTTGCAGAATGAATCTAAATAACAGAAAAGGAAATAGAGGTGATTGACATGCAAGAGGAAATGTACAAAAACTTAGTAGAACATTCTCCAGACGCGGTTATTATTATTCGTTCTGGAATCATCTTGTATATCAACGATACAGGTGCAGAATTACTTGGTGCCTTATCCAAAAGTGAACTAGTTGGAAAAGATATGTTTTCCATGCTATGCCCAGGGAACTGTGAGTCGTTTCAAATGCATATAACCGACCTCAATAACGGAATAACAAAGGGGTTTAGGACCCAAAAGCTCACTCGAATGGATGGGACGGTTTTCGAAGCGGAAATAAAAGGCATTCAAACGACTTTCGAACAACAGCCAGCTCTCCATCTTATTGTACGAGATATCGAAAAAAGAAGAAAAACAGAGAAATTTCTGTTGCAATCTGAAAAGTTGTTGGTGGCGGGGCAACTTGCAGCTGGTATTGCACATGAGGTTAGAAATCCTTTGACTGCGATAAAAGGCTTTCTTCAATTAGCGGAGGAAAACTTTAAAGAGAACCCAACCTATTTTGAGATCATCTTTTCTGAGATCAATCGTATTGAAGCCATTCTCTCGGAGCTTTTAACACTAGCGAAACCGAAAGATATGGAGTTTAAAAAGAATAATATTAATCAATTGTTAGATGAAGTTGTCACGCTATTAGATACGGAAGCGGTTATGAATAAAGTTGAAATAAAGACGCTGTTGCATTCAGATGCCCCTTCTATCCTTTGTGACCAAAATCAGTTAAAACAAGTTTTTATAAACTTTATTAAAAATAGTATCGAAGCCATGCCGAATGGTGGAACGGTATCAATCGAGCTAAAGCAAGAGCATCCAGATTTTATCCACTTATCCTTTAAAGATACAGGTTGCGGCATACCTGAGCCTATATTAAAACGAATTGAAGAACCCTTTTTTACAACAAAAGAAAAAGGAACTGGTCTCGGTCTGATGATTAGTAAAAAAATCATTGAAAACCACCATGGCCAAATTCACTATCAAAGCAGTGGCCAAGGAACGATTGTTGAGGTAAAACTACCAGTCAATCACCTTACTGTCATTCATCCAAAACAACCAGATTTTCTTCCACAATATAAATTTGCTTTACATTAAAGGCTTACCACAGTTGGAGGCCTTTTTTATTTGTCTGATTTTCTTTTTATTAGGCTCTTTTCTCTACATTGTTGCTTTTTACAGTAACTATAGAATCATTTAGCTATGATACATTCCAAAGTTCGTTTAAAAGAAGGGAAAAAACTTACAAACTAAGTAGTAACACAGAGAAAACCTTATTACGTGATAAAATCGGCTTTGGGATTATAACAGCAACCTTTACATAAGCAGAGTTTTATTAAGAGTTGACTGGGTGTTACAGAGGAACATCCTCTTACAAAATAAATTGGGTAGCTTTTACTTGTTTAAAGTAGCAAATTACAAAAATACGTGTATTTCCGCTATACTAGGAAAAGTACCAAGATTTGAAAGGAGTTCCTATGAAATCATTCGTTCTTGCAGAAAAACCGAGTGTCGCTCGTGAGCTTGCTCGAGTCCTCGGCTGCAATCAAAAACATAAAAGCTACATTGAAGGCAATCAGTATATCGTGTCATGGGCACTTGGACATTTAATTGAATTAAAAATGCCCGAGCATTATGATTCAAAATATACAACCTGGCGCTTAGAAGACCTTCCAATCATTCCTGACAAAATGGGGTTAAAGGTCATTAAACAAACGAGTGCGCAATATAAAGCGATTGAAAACCTGCTAAAACGCAAAGACATTAAAGAAGTCATCATTGCGACCGACGCTGGACGTGAAGGTGAGCTTGTTGCTCGCTGGATTCTAGAACGTGCTGGCTGGAGAAAAACTACGAAGCGGTTATGGATTTCTTCGCAAACAGATCGGGCGATTAAAGACGGCTTTAAACAATTAAAGCCTGGAAAGCAATTTGAAGCTTTATATGAATCAGCGGTGTGTCGCGCTGAAGCGGATTGGCTAATCGGGCTGAACGTTTCCAGAGCGTTAACAACGAAATACAAAGATCCATTATCCGCAGGGCGTGTACAAACCCCTACCCTCGCAATGATGATTGAGCGAGAAAATGAAATTAACCGCTTTGTTCCAAGAGAATACTGGACAATTCAAGCTGGGGTTGGATCTTTAACTGCAGAATGGGAGCAAAATGGCGAGCGTCGAATTTTCTCATCAGATCAAGCTGAGGAATTGAAGAAAAAACTCGCTGGTAAAAAAGCAACTTTAATCAAGGTAGATCGTAAAAAGAAAAGTGAACCGCAACCTCTTCCATATGATTTAACGGAATTGCAGCGAGATGCCAATAAACGTTTCGGATTCTCTGCAAAGAAAACCTTAAACGTCCTTCAAGGATTGTACGAACAGCATAAGCTAGTCACTTATCCAAGAACGGATTCGCGCTATTTAACGAAAGATATGGAAGCAACCATGGTCGACCGTCTGCAAGGGATTCTGTCTGGTTATAAGGACGAAGCTCGTCCTGCGCTCGCTCAAAAAGGAAAAGTACTAGCGCGCCGCGTGTTTAATAATGAAAAAGTAACCGACCATCACGCGATTATCCCAACAGAAGAACGCTTGAACTTAAGTGATCTTGAGTCGGATGAACGAAAATTGTACGACCTCATCGTGCGCCGGTTTCTTGCACTTTTTTACCCGGCTTATGAATTTGAAACCATCCATGCCTTATTTGAGGTTGAAGGTGAAACATTAACTGCTAGGGAAACTAATATTCTTGAGCCTGGTTTTAAAAAGGTAACAGGGAAAGACAACGATGAAGGTGAACGGAAGCAAAGCTTAGGTCAACTTGCAAAAGGGAAAACCTTTACTGTTGGTTCCGTAACCGCGAATAAAAAATTAACTGAACCACCGCTCCGTTATTCTGAGGCTGATATTCTTGGCAAAATGGAGAAGTTTGGACTCGGCACCCCGGCGACACGGGCTGATATTATTGAGAAACTGTTGTCTTCCGAAGCGGTCGAGCGTCAAAATGGACGACTCTACCCGACTAAAAAAGGCAAGCAGTTAATTGATCTCGTGAATGATGAACTCACTTCACCAGAGCTTACAGCCAAATGGGAAAAAGAACTCGAACAAATTGCCCGTGGAAACGGAAATCCAAAAACGTTTAAAGAGAAAATCCGGAAGCAGACGGCCCAACTTGTATCAGAGATCAAAGCGAGTGAAAAAACGTATCGGGCTCATAATTTGACTGGATCCAAATGCCCTGAGTGCGGCGAGTTCTTAAAAGAACGAAAAACAAAAGACGGACGAATTCTCGTTTGTTCAAGCCGCGAATGTAGTTACCGGAAACACAAAGATCCGAAACTATCGAATCGTCGATGCCCACAGTGTCATAAAAAGATGGAAATGCATAACGGCAAAGCCGGCATGTACTTCCAATGTCGTCGCTGCAACATCGTCGAAAAAGCGGATGACGCGAAGAAAAATAAGAAAGTGTCGAAGCACGAGGAACGCAAATTAAAACAAAAATACAGTGCAGACAACTCGAACTTTGGTACATCGCTTGGCGATCTACTAAAAGCTGCGATGAAAGATGAAGATTAAATGTGAGTAGAAGGAAAAGCGGTCAGTTGGCCGCTTTTTTTATGTGAATTGGGTCTCGCGTTCACTTTTTGGTGTGCGATGAGACCCTTTTTCTGTTTTCTCTACGTTTTCTCTACGTTGTTTCCACTTACTCTTCAATATTTTCAATTTCCTCCACAAATTTGACCATTTACTCTACACTTGCCAATAAATGTGAAAATTACCCCAGGACTTCCTTCTTCCATCTTCAAAATGGGTTACTGGATGAACCAATTTCCCCCGCGCTTTTCACCGACTTTGAAACTATGAATATATTTCCTTACAGTCTACTAAGAGCAAACCACTTTCAACCAATAATATCCAAAGGTCCCCTAAATCTTGTTAAATTTCACTAAATGATAGTATGATATAGCATGGAACAAAATTGTTTACTTTATAGATAAAGAGGATACCATCATGAAAATTCGGGATTGGGATCGCAATTTAAAGGTTCGCCTATTTGGTGAGTTCTTAATGAACGTCACCTTCTGGATGTTTTTCCCTTTCTTAACCATCTATTTTGCAGAGAGCTTTGGTAAAGGAACAGCGGGCTTTTTGCTCATTTTTTCTCAAGTATTTTCGGTGTTAGCTAGTTTAATGGGAGGTTATTTTGCCGACCGGTTTGGGCGCAAACGGATGATGGTCATTGCCGCACTGGGACAAGGGATATCTTACGTATTCTTTGCTGCGGCGGTATCTCCGTGGTTCACCTCACCTATCATTGGTTTTATTGCTTTTACCATTGTTGGGATCTTTAGTTCTTTCTACTATCCCGCCAGTCAAGCGATGATTGCTGACTTAGTTGATGAAAAAGAACGGAGCAACGTATTTGCCGTTTTCTATACCTCGATTAATATTGCTGTGGTCATCGGCCCAATTTTAGGGGCGATATTCTATGTGAACTACCGTTTTCAGCTTTTAATAGCCGTGGCGGTAATCTGTATTCTGCTCGCACTGCTTTTAACGAAGCTTGCTAGAGAAACATTGACTCCAACCACAAAGTCGGTACAACAAAATCCAAAATGGTATTCTTTTTTAAAGAATCAAGTGGCCGATTATAAAATCATTGTTCAAGACAAAATCTTCTTGCTTTACGTTACAGCAGGGATTTTAGTTGCACAAACCTTTATGCAATTGGATTTGTTACTACCGGTGTATATTAAAGAAAAAGTAGGCAACCAAACTTTATTCGATATTGGAAACTGGAAGCTCACTTTACATGGGGAGCAAGCTTTCGGCGTTATTCTTTCTGAGAATGGCTTGTTAGTTGCTTTATTTACCGTCATTGTGACAAGGTGGATGACGAAATATCGTGAAAAAAATGTGTTTATTTTAGCCTCAATCGTCTATGCTATTTCAATGGTTTTATTTAGTCGTACTGAGCTTCTTTGGGGATTAATGATCGCAATGGCTGTATTTACGCTGGCAGAATTGATGACAGCTGGTCTTGCGCAAAGCTTCATTTCAAAGCTTGCCCCTGACCATATGCGAGGACAATATTTCGCTGCCGCAGGCCTTCGCCATACGGTTGGGCGAACGATCGCCCCAATTTCCATCCCCCTAACCGTTTATGTTGGCTACCAATGGACGTTTATCATTCTTAGTGCCCTTGCGTTAGTGAGTGCTCTGATATATCACTTTATGTTCAACTTATATGAAAGACAGAAACTAGTTGAACAAAGAATCTCTTAGTTTTTCGACTGCATCCTCAGAGGTGCAGTTTTTTTAGTAGGAATGGATTCGTTTTTTATTGATAGTTGTCGAAATCGATTCAGTATCTTTTTTCATTCAGCATGATAAAATGGAAAAGAAGATTTTGACAAAAGGAGAATGTAAATGAGCGACTTCCAAAATAATCTCGAAAAGTATGCAGCGCTGGCAGTAAAAGTTGGCGTGAATGTCCAACCAGGTCAGACACTCGTAATCAATGCAACGATTGACTCCGCTGCACTTGTTCGTCTTATAGTAAAAAAAGCATATGAAGCTGGAGCAAAAAATGTCATTGTAAACTGGGGCGATGATATCGTTAATCGAACCAAGTATGAATTAGCTCCTGATGAAGTGTTCCTAGAGTTTCCTGAACACCGTGCTAAGGAACTGACTGAACTAGCTGAACAAGGTGCAGCTTTTATGTCAATTGTTTCTTCTAGCCCTGACCTACTAAAAGGCGTGAACCCAGAGCGAATTGCAAATAACCAAAAAGCCGCTGGAAAAGCACTTTCTACATATCGTCAATACATGATGTCTGACAAAGTTAGCTGGTCCGTTATTTCTGCACCTTCAGAAGGCTGGGCAAAAATGGTCTTCCCTAATGATTCAGCAGAAACAGCTGTTGAAAAACTTTGGGATGCGATTTTCAAAGCTATTCGAGTGGACACTGAGGATCCTGTTGAAGCATGGAAACAGCATGATGCCAACCTCCATAAGAAAGTAGACTACTTAAATGGCAAGCGCTATACAAAACTTCACTACACTGCACCAGGAACGGACTTAACCATTGAACTTCCAGAAAAGCATTTATGGGTTGGCGCTGGCAGCATTAATGAAAAAGGCCATGAATTTATGGCCAACATGCCAACCGAAGAGGTCTTCACTGTACCTTTGAAAACAGGTGTAAACGGCTATGTTTCAAGTACTAAGCCACTTAGCTATGGCGGAAACATCATTGACCGTTTTAAAATCACCTTCGAAAATGGCCGCATTGTAGATGTTCAAGCAGAAGAAGGTGAAGAAATTTTAAAACAGCTGGTGGCAACGGATGAAGGCTCTCACTTTCTTGGTGAAGTAGCTCTTGTACCATACAATTCACCGATTTCTCAATCCAATATATTGTTCTTTAACACATTATTTGATGAGAATGCCTCGAATCATTTAGCCATCGGAAGTGCATATTCCTTCTGTCTTGAAGGTGGAAAGAAGATGTCAAAAGAAGAACTAGAACAACATGGTTTAAATGAAAGTATCACACATGTTGATTTCATGATTGGTTCTGCCGATATGAATATTGACGGGATAAAAGCAGATGGAAGCTCTGAACCAGTCTTCCGTAACGGAGACTGGGCGTTTTAAGCTTAATTTTCCGTGAAGAGCAAATGGGACAACAACTGAGTTGTCCCTTTTTCTGTGTATTTACTATACTCCCTATCCCTTTGTTGCTATAATGAGAGGGAGTTGTGGATATATGGTGTTTATAGAAATTTCTGGGGGCGAAATCTTGTTACAATTACAAATTGTTGTTTCAGGAAGAGTTCAGGGTGTTGGTTATCGGTATTTCACGCAGATGAAGGCGACTCAGTTGCAGATTACCGGGTGGACAAAAAATCGTTCAGATGGGAAAGTGGAAATCATCGCTACTGGTTCCAAAGAAAACTTGGACCTGTTCATTGAAGAAATACGCAAAGGCAACCCCTTCTCGACGGTAGACCAGATTGAAATCAATCAACTGGATAATATCGAAAAATATCAATCTTTTATGATCAAATACTGACAACAGCGGCCTTTTAGCCCTGTTGTTTTTTAGTTACATCGGGTATAATACGAATGTTACGGACTAAAGATAAGGTAAGGGAGTACCTATTTATGTGGGAAGAGTTTAAAAAGTTCGCCTTAAAAGGCAATGTATTAGACCTCGCAGTCGGGGTTATCATCGGTGGGGCTTTTGGTAAAATTGTTACTTCACTCGTTAGCGATATTATCATGCCTATCTTCGGGCTGTTTATGGGTGGCGTTGATTTTTCAGAGCTTTCCTATCCAGCTGGCGAAGAAGGAATCAAATATGGATCGTTTATCCAAAGTATTGTGGATTTCTTCATTATTGCCTTTTCAATTTTCCTCTTTATTCGGTTGATTAATCGATTCAAGCGGAAAGAAGAAAAAGTTGAAGAACAAAAAGAAGAAATCAAAGCAGATGTGAAGGAAGAATTATTGGTTGAAATTCGCGATTTATTGAAAAAACAAACCGAAGGAAAGTAAGATGAACGAGCTTGTGAAGGCAGAATTGCTTCGCAAGCTTTTTGTTTTTTTTTCGACAAATGTTTCAGGTGGAGAAATTAGGGAAAGGTACATATATGAGGCGATCAAAAGGAGGAATGATTCATGCAAATCAAACCAGTTAAATCCATTCTTTTAATCGGGGCAGGAGCAGCAGCTGTTTGGGTTGCCTCAAACCCAAAGGAAAATATAACTAGACTAAGAAAAATGACCACAGAAGTGAAGGAAAGATGGTTCTCCACAGATCATCAAGTTAATCAACTTGTACCTGTTCAACAATCCGCCCATCCTGATCCATACGATGAGGATAACAACGAAATGGTTAGCGAAGGTTCCATTTACGGGATTCATTATTATAACGAAAACTTGCAATCGTAGTGATCGCACAGATCAACATTTAGAAAGCTTGCGAATCATCGCAAGCTTTTTCATTGGGCTCTTTTCTCACTACTATTGCGTTAAAATCGGCTTTAGGATTTCAACAACAATCTGTACGAAAACAGGTTTCATTAAGACTCTGAAACTGTTTGGTAACTCTTTCGCAATTGGCTAATTCCTTCTTTACAAACACCATAGTGAAGCCAGGAACAACCTTCACAAAGGAAATCTAGGTCTTCGGGCCTCACTTTTGATGCAGTTAATTTCAATAGCTCTGATTTCCGATAGCTCTTTTCCGCTTGAAGTCCGAGATGTTGAATCACTTTGTTATCCATGGAAAGTACATGTTCATTTGATCCTTCATTTGCTTCACATTTGGTCTGTCCTCGATGTGGACATGCCATACAAGCATCATCAAAAGCCGCGCGCACTCTGACGTCAAAGTCACTTTCGAGATCCCGAATATCCCTTACAATCTGCTCCATCTTTTTGATAAAACCAGGGCTATAGCCCATGCCCCTAAATCCATGTACACAAAGAAGATGATGTCCACGCAAAATTTTATCCACTTCATCACTTCCATCACCATTTTATTTTCTTACTCATTCGCCGTCAGTCTTACAAATACCTCTATACTTTCCTTTCTGTTGTTCGAACAGGCCATTCTACCCCAATTTTTTTACAAACGGTAAGGAAATGCATCAACGTCAGCAAAACCGTTCCCGTATTCATGCCAATAATGACACCCGACATTTGCCATTCAGGTCGAGAACCTAATAAGTAAATCGTTATAAACGAAACAATTGTTGCCCAGAATGTATGGTACAACGCATCCTTCACTAATCCCAACCCTAACAAATAAGCTTGCATCGGGATTACAAAGAAGTGAAGCAAAAAATACGGCCAGAGGATTTGCAAAAAATAGGAAGCGTTATTTGAGTGAAAAAATAAGTTTGTTAATGGTTCCGCGAAGAAATAAAAAATGCCTACAGCCGGTACACCATAAAAAAGCGTTAATAGTAAAACATGTTGCAACAGTTTTTGAAGCTTCTCTAATTCCCCACTAGCATGGTGCTTTGCCACTGTTGGGATTAACACAATGGTAAAAGAATGCGCGATAAACGCGGGGAAAAATCCAATGGTCATCGCAACCCCAGCCAACATTCCAAATTGTTCATTTGCCGCTTCCGGCGGAACACCTGCATGGATAATCGCCGCTTTTATTAAAAATGGCTGCGCCGCATGCGTTAGGGAATGGAAGATCCTGAGAGCCGTTGTCGGCCCAGAAATAGCCAACAGGTTTTTTCTTATTTCCATTTTGTCCACTGTTTTATTCGGTAGGCGCTTCAGATTCTGATAGTTTAACAGAAACAAGTGGAACAAATAGACAAACACAACTAGTTCGCTGGCGGCTAATGTAATGAACGCAACGAGTACCGCCGTGCTACGCTCAAACTCAAAGAATTGATAAACAGCAGCTAAAAGCAATAACTGCACAAGTCTTCGAAAAAGATTCGCTGCCGCAATTTTCCCCATATGATGCTTGCCCATAAAGTAGCCTCGCGCTACCGAAGTAAAAGACATCAACGGGATCATGGCTAACACAATCCACTTAAGCAAAGGGTGGTAATCTTGAAAAATTGACACATTGGGAATGATTAAGGCGACTAGTATTAACAGTACAGACGTTAAAATGATTGTTAGGTGAAGGACATCTCGTAATATTTTTTGATGATAACTTGCATCCTTTTCCGCAACAAGCCTCGATAGCGACACCGGCAGTTCGAAGCTCGCAAGCATCATAATTAAAAAGATTAGCGGTAAGATGGTCATGTACTGTCCCATACCGCCCTCGCCAAGTTCTCTTGCTAAAATCATATTCGTGAAAAACTCTGCCAACTCTCCCAAAAAAGCGGCCAAAATTAAAACCATCGTCCCTTTAATAAACAACTTCATGATGCCTCACCTCACTTATTCTCCTTCTATACTATGAGACAAGTTTGGGATTTATTTTAAAAATATTGGACGGGGTTTTAATCTTAACGACCTTTGGGACAGACTTGTTGAGAATCAAGTATTTCTGTATCTCCAGGTTCGGATTCGAAGGTAACCTACCGTTACCGTTTGAGCGTGCTCTTCTCCACTTCAGGCACGATAGACACCCATCGTTACCGTTTTAACGAACGCTTCCACCACTTCGGTCACGACATACGACATATATTCTTTCACAATCGTTCCTCAAACAATCATCTTTACCGGCCTATTGCTATTCCACCAACGAATGCTTAAACGCATAAATAACCGCCTGTGTCCGGTCTTGAACTTGAAGCTTACTGAGAATATTGCTAACATGCGTTTTCACCGTCTTTAGTGCAATAAACAGTGCATCGGCGATTTCTTGATTGCTTTTCCCCTCAGCCATCAGTAAAAGGACTTCCATTTCACGTTCAGTTAATTCCTCATGAGGGAGAGTGGATTGCTTCTGACGCATTTTCAACATCATTTTGCCGGTCACTTCCGGTTCAAGCACCGGTTGACCATGATAAGTCGCACGAACGGCATTGGCAATGTCACTCGCCTTCGAAGTTTTTAGCATATAGCTTGTCGCGCCCGCTTCCAACGCCGGATACACCTTCTCATCATCTAAAAAGCTTGTCACGACAATAATTTTCGCCTCAGGCCATTGTTCAATAATTTTCGCCGTTGCCTCAATCCCATCCATTTCTTTCATCACAAGATCCATTAAGACGATGTCGGGTCTTAACTCTAAAACAAGATCCACTCCCGTTCGACCATTGTCTGCTTCCCCAATGACCTCAATATCCGGCTGAGCCGACAAATAAGATGCAACACCGATTCGAACCATTTCGTGATCGTCGATAAAAACGACTTTAATCATCTTTACTCTCCCTCCCACTGTCTAAAATTGGCACCTTCACTTCAAGCTTTGTACCTTTGTTTTTCACACTAACAATTTTCAACGTGCCTCCAACTTCACCGGCTCGTTCATACATATTTTGCAAGCCATATGAACCTGCTTTGGATTCATCGACATCAAACCCCACACCGTCATCCGAAACCCTCATGATCACCATTTCATCACGCTTAATCAGCAAAACCTCAAGCTTAGAAGCCTTTGAATGGCGAAGAGTATTGGACACCGATTCTTGGAGGATTCGAAACAAATGGTCCTCGACTCCTTTATCCACTTGAAAAGGTTCAATTTTCGACTGAATGTCCATCGTCACTTTCTGTTGCAATTCGATCAAGAGTTCTTCAATTCCTTCTTGTAGCGACTTCCCTTTTAATGCCACCGGTCGAAGGTGTAAAAGCAGCGCCCGCATTTCAAGCTGGGACTGGTGAATCATCTCTTCAACCATTTTTAATTGCTTCGCCTCGCGCTCAACAGAAAGCTGGACCGCAATATCCTCCCCCTGCATCACCGCTGCTCTTGTCTCGTTTATCGCAGACATCATCATGGATGCAGCAAATAACTGTTGACTAACCGAATCGTGAAGTTCGCGAGCTAAACGGTTGCGTTCTTGTGAAATCATTTCTTGAATTTTCGTTTCCTGTTCTTCTGCCTTTTCATTGGCTAGCCTCTGTGCCAATTTCGCTTTTTCAGCCATTTGCTTATGCACTCGCTGCATCCGCTCAGAGATGGAGTCAAATTCAGGGAGCATTCCTGGCTTAAATTCTGTCAATCGGCCTTCTTCCAATTCAAATAACCAATTGTCGACTGTTTGAATCTGCTTCCGCCAATACATCCCTAAAATCAATCCAAAGATTAGCCCCAAACTTAAGCTAACGGTCGCTGCAAACAAAATAAAGGGGATATCCATCAGCTCTCGTTCCCAAAACTCGGACCATTTTCCGAATGGATGAACATAAAAATAAGAACCTGTTAAAAATAGAAACATCACAAAACTAAAACCAATTCCCCACAGCATTTGTCTCTGCACCGAACTCATACCCGCTTCACCTCAAGATCACCAATCATCATCGAGGTGAGGATTTTAACTTTCTGTTCAGCTGTTTCATAGTCTGGTGTTTTCACCGCAAACGCCTGATTAAAGGAACGTTCTTTTTGATACTCGAGAACATTTGCAGAACCAACAAGTACCGTATGGCGCAAACTGACTTCGGTATCATATGGAATATAAACTTTGATGTTGCCAACAATATTTCGGATAAAAATAACCGTCTCGCCCTTTGGAAGAACGGTATAACTTAAATCGATGACAGTATCTCCAACTCCTGTAATGATGTTCACATCGTCCCATTCATATACATGATGTGGTGTTTTTTGATGGCCTATTGCTTTATTGGTAAAAAGAGTGGACTGCTCGATAAGCAATTCACCACTAGGCTTAGAACTTGGTTGTTCGATTGTCGGGCGAATCACTTCAGGCTGCTTCTTTGACTGAGCATATTGGATAATAAAATAAATGAGAATCGCTAGTAGGAATAACCGAAATGTGACCATGCCAATCACACCACTGCCAAGCGTAAGAACCCCAAGCCAAAAGATAATTTTCCCTGTTGTATTCTGAAATTGCTTGCGCCCAAAATAAATCATGACACCCGATACAAAGAGAGAAAAGATTAAACCCGGATTAAAAAAGGTAATTTCTATTAACACAATTAAAATTCCGAAAAGAACGATCCAGCTATAGGAATCTTTACTCCATTTATTTAACAAAATCTTTTCCTCCTTTCTAGCGGGCATGTATTTAATGAAGAGGCGCGGTTCAAGACTGCGCCCATTTTAGAATACCATGATTCATTTACGAAATAGAATGAGATTCTTGTTTCTTCATTTCTTTTTCTAATTGCGCAATTCGGCCATCAATCGTATTACGATAATAGGAGCTGTTCACCTGCTGCTCCAGACGGTCCAAGTATGATTCGATTTCTGAAAAACGAGAGTATGATTTGTCATTATAGAGGTTATTCTCCATCACTTGATCCATTTGATGATGAGCGCGAGAGACATTTTCTCTCCCCATCATCTCTAACCGGCGGATATGCATATCTTTTAGCTTGTGTTTCATTTCTTCATATTTGTGTTCTAATTCAACTTGTTGTTTTGTCGCGTTTTCAAGCGCCTCTTTTAAGCGAATAGCTCTTTCAGCAAATTGAGTTTGCTCTTGTGTAGCAAAGGTTGCTAACTCAATTTCTCCTGCTTTTTGGGCAATCTCAGCTTGTTGAGCTCGCTTATCAGCCATTTGTGACGCTTGTTGAAATTCACTTGTGAACTGATCTTTTAACTGATGCTGACGTTCAAGCAGTTTACGTACTTTCTCCGTTTCTGCCTCACATTCACGAAGGTACTGGTTCAATAAAGCAATCGGATTCTTCTGTTCTTTCTTTTCTAACGTTTCATAGATGTCTGCCATTACTGTATTTTTAATACGAGTCAATAAGTTTGCCATAATCAAATCTCTCCTTTATTTTTAGGGATGTGTTAAACGCGGTTGGTGATTTCCGCTTGCGGCACTTCGCTCCAGTTAATCTACTCCCTTAACACATCCATTTTTTAATAAATTCCACTGATTAAAACCCTAGTTCTTTTTCAATTCATCCCATTGTTTTTCAAAATTAACGAAAGGGTCGTCACTTTTATAAGTGTTTTTTTCATCGTTCCATTTTTTATAAACAAGGTATAAAACATAAGCTGCTGCAATAGCTAAGATGGCTGGTACGTTAGAAGCCGTCGCCATCAAGATGAACAATCCGAAGATCCCCCAAGCGATCTTTTTAGAAGTTGAATCTGTTTTCAAAAACTGTTTGAAGATATAATAGAGAACCACCATGCTGACAGCTAAACCGATTAACGGTCCAATATTGGAAATCAGGATCAGCGCGGCAATCCCTCCTGCTAGCAATAAACCAAATTTTTTCATGTTTCGTTGCCTCCTTTCTTGATTTCATCTTACCTCGAAACAAGGCAACTCATAACGAGCCTCAGCTTGATTTTCAACTAGGTCCTGAGGCTGATACAGGGTAGGACTTTGTTGATATAGTGGGGATTTGAGCTAGTTTTTGTTGAGGATTTTCTATGAGGAGTAAGGTTGTTTTTACCCACTGTTTTAGGTAAGGGTCTTATGGTTAGACTATTTTCGTTGTTAAATTCCTAAAGCCGATCTTAACGCAGGATACCCCATTTTGTACGTTCACACTAAGTTTATTGGTTCTTTTCTCTTGATCTAATATTGCTGGTCAGTGAATACACAGCTAGTACGTTTCTCTATATCTAAAAGGAACGAAGAGATCCTATAGTTATAAGTAATTCTTAGGCTCCACAAGTTAAAAATAAAAACACCAGCAACCACATTTGTGCAGGTGTCTCCCTTGCATTATTTTGATATAAACATTTGCGTCCAATAGTTTCCGTACGATCCGCCAGATGCATGTCCAACGCCGATATGGGTATAGGAACTGTTCAAAATATTGGCGCGGTGACCGGGGCTTTCCATCCAAGCTTTGACGACTGCCTGTGCTGTCGGCTGTCCGGCTGCAATATTTTCTCCTGCACTGCGATAAGAAACACCGAAGCTCTTCAGCATATTAAATGGTGTCCCGTAAGTCGGGCTATTGTGCTGGAAATAGTTCTTGTCTCGCATGTCGGCAGACTTATGTCTTGCCACACGTGAGACTTGCCAATCTGCCGTAAGTGGTTTCAATCCATGTTTCGCGCGCTCTTGGTTGGTTAGTTGAATCACTTGATTTTCGATACTCTTCTCGGTAATGGACGGAATCGTAATTCTTTGTCCTGGATAAATCAGCGCTGGATTTTTAATATGGGTGTTTGCCCCAATGATTTCTGACAAGCCAACTTTATACCACACAGAGATTTTCCACATTGTATCTCCTGGACTTACAGTATGTACCTGTTGAGCAGAGGATACGGTTGGCACCGTGACAAGCAGAACTAGCGATAATAAAATTTTCTTGAGCATTTTCACACCTCCTCCCCTCGCTTAGGATGAGAAAAAGGCGTGAATTTATGCTATTGTTTTTTAGAATAATTTCTCTTCTGAAAGGATAACTCCATCTTGGTCGGCATAAACGAAAACTCCAGGTTTCCACTCAATCCCACCGAATGTAACGGTCACTTGCTTTTCTCCTTTCCCTTCTTTCTTACTTTTTAATGGATTCGTTCCTAAAGCAAAAATGCCAACATCTAGCTTGGCCAAATCTTCAGAGTCGCGCACACAGCCATTGATGATCACACCTGCTAATTTTCGAGTCTCTGCAATTCCGGCTAAGCGGTCCCCCATTAACGCACAGCGACGTGAAGCACCTCCATCGACAACCAACACACTGCCTTCAGGAATTGACTCTAATGATTCGACCACTAAAACATTGTCCTCAAATACCTTTACTGTCGCCACTGGACCGTAGAATTTAACTCGCTTTCCAAATGATTTAAATTCTGTTTCACAAATCTCCAACTTGCTTGAATGGTCGTCACATAAATCTGCCGTCTTAAAATCCATTTTCGATTCCCCCTCATTCCGTTTTATAAAAGCTCTTTTAAAATTTATAAGAAAAGAGCGTTCAATTTCCTAAAATTAGCTTTGGTTATTCACGACAACCAGCTTATTAAATTAGTTCTTGGAATGTTGGGGAATTCCTCTTTTTTCACAGGAATCTTTTCATTTCTGACAGTTTGGACAATAAAAGGTTTTTCGAGAAGAAACCTCTTCTTTAACTATTGGCGTTTGACACCGAAAACAGTTTTCTCCTTCCCGGTCGTAAACACGGCAGATTTTATTATACCCACCCGTTTTCTGGTCACTTTTAAACAAAGGATTGTCCATATAACCTCCTGCTTCAATCGCCCGGTGAAAAGTGGTCTTCATCCCATTAAACAATGATTGAAGCTCAGAGTTTTCCAATTCTTCAAAAGTCCGAGTCGGCTTTATTGCAGCTTCAAAGCTAATTTCATCTGAATAACAGTTACCAATGCCAGCGATGATTTCCTGATTAACTAGCGTTGTTTTTATCATCCCGCGTCGGTCTGCAAAAATCTCATGAAATTTTTCATAAGTAAACGAAGGCTCCAAAGGCTCTGGACCTAAATCACTCAATTCTTTCTCAAGTTCGTCAGGACCATGCAAATGCAAGTACCCTAATCTCAATCCGATAAAATAAAGTTTCTGGTCCCCAAACGACAGAATGACTTGTTTCGTTCGGTCAGGATTATCCTCATCGTTTCCAAGGTACATCCACCCCCCAAGCATCAAGTGAAGCAACAAATTCTTCCCTGAACCAAGGCGGAAAATCAAATGCTTAGCCCGCCGCTCCACTCTTGTAACGGTCTGACCTTTTACTTCTGAAATAAACTGGTCGGAGGAAACATTGATTGATTTGTCGCGGTTTATTTCTATATCAGAAATCAGTTTCCCAGCAATCCTCTCATTTAACAATCTTTTATACGTCTCCATCTCCGGTAATTCTGGCATCGATCATCCAACTCCTTCAGCTTCTAATGTAGTTTGTCTTAGTATGTTTTTGAAACGACAATGCATACACCTAAAGAGCCTTAGAGCGTTTTCCCTAAAGCAACAAGTTTTTGAGCACAAAAAAAGACTTCCTAATAAGCAGGAAGCTTTTCTCTTCTAACTATTCGGATCCGGATCCAGCAAATCCCAAGGAGTCAAAATCGCTTTGGGTTTTCCATTCGCCGTTCCGGTCTCAGATATGATCACTGCTTGCAGTTTTTTGTCTTCTGCATGGTAGCGATCAAACATCTCTTCTACCTCATAAAGGTTTGTCGTTGATTTAATAAAATCCACATAATATTGTTTCCGATTATTTAACAGTTCACGAACTTTAACATCCCCAAGCGATATTACACTGCTCGTCATTACCTTTGCCATCCAGCGAATAATATCAGAGGATGTTAGTAAGCCCATGTACACATCATTTTTATCATAAATAGGAAATCGAGTGAAATCGAATTTATTGATTGCCTTTAGAACATCCTTTAAATAGGCATCTTCATAATAATAAAAAACAGGAGTAGACGAAATGGAAATTGCGAGTGGCGGTTTTTCAAAATTAGCTGCAATTTTTTCAATGCGTCGAACCACTTCAACATGAGGCTCGGCAATGTATTGGTCCACATCAAACTTCTCATGGACAATCGCATTACGAAGCCGAGCAAATTGATAAAGTTCATCTTTATATTTGCGAATAATGGAATGACTCTTTTGCCCGACATTTAAAAGTTCAACAAAAGATTCATTGTGAGCATCCTTGACCATATCTTTCAAGCATCGATGTATCCGGTTAAAAGCCACTTCAAACTGACCTGACTGTGTTCTTTCGGTTTTCTTTTCCAAGAGTGTTCCCTCCAAAGGTTCATAAGCATGTCTATTGTACCTTATTTTGAGTCCCCAAGACCACATAAGGTGCCTCCGCTAGCACGGAAAGCACCTTAATTTTATCTATTTAGGGTCAGCATTGTGCTAGTCATCGTCGCCGACTATTCTCATGATCAATCTGATGGATTGCTTGGATAATTTTTCTTTTTATCGCTAGTTGTCCATTCGACAAGTTCTTCACTTACGTTTTGTCCCTTTTTGCGGTTGTTGTTCCGCTGTGCGCCTGGATTTCCATATCTTTGTCTACCCATCTCACTCGACTCCTTTTTTAGGGATTTCAAATGTAGTATGAGCAGTTTCGGACATATTATGCTTTGGAATCTCGTTCCAGCCTTGGAGACTTGCGAACTTTGGTGGCTTGTTCATAAGCATAAGCAAAAGGAATCAAGGTTGACTCGCTATAAGCTGTCCCAGTAAACGTAACTCCAAACGGTTCACCTTCGGTTGTATACCCCGCAGGTACCGTTATCGACGGATACCCCGCTCTAGCCGCAAGATCGCTGCCATGGTCATGCGGAAAAATCAGTGCCTGGATAGCAAACTTGTTTAAGGCATAATCAATTCCCTGCTGTGTTGCCATGTATTGATCATGTTCAAGCGCTTGAATGTACTCCGCTTCTGTTAGCGTGCCACTTGTTTCCTCTGATTCAAGGAGTACCGCCTGTCCGTATTTCAAGGTTCTTTCAAGGTGATGCTTATTAAACGCAATTAATTGCCCAAGGCTACGAACTTTGACAGATGAGTGAAGTTGGCTTAAATACGCATTCACCCCTGTTTTAAATTCATAGGTCAGGACATCATAACCCCAATCGGCATTTGAGGATGGAAGATCAATTTCAATAAGTTCTGCGCCTAACTGCTTTAGCTTAGAGAGAGTTTGCTCAAAGATTTCCCGTTTCTCATCTGACAAACTTTCATAAAACGTACCGTCACGTGGTACGCCGAGTTTGGCATGTTGCAAACCATTTTTATCAAACAACGAAGTGAAATCTGTTGTGGTGTTGTTGGTGAGCGTTATTGGATCACGTTCATCCCTACCTGCCAATGCCTGTAAAAGATAAACAGCGTCTTTCACCGTTCGGGCCATTGGTCCTGCCGTATCCTGTGTATGCGAAATTGGAATAATCCCGCGCCTGCTAATAAGACCTACAGTTGGTTTAATACCGACAAGGGAGTTTTGACCACTCGGGTTTAAAATTGACCCCGAAGTTTCGGTTCCAACGGCAACTGCGGCAAAGTTCGCAGCAATAGCAGCTCCAGAGCCGGAACTAGATCCACCGACAATAAACTTTTGTGGACCGTATGGATTTAAAACTTGCCCACCTCTGGAACTGTAGCCTGTAGGCATATTATCCGCCATAAAATTTGCCCATTCGGTCATATTCGTTTTCCCAAGTAACACTGCGCCAGCTTTTCGTAGCTGTTTGGCAACATGTGAATCTTCCTGCGCATACGAATGCTCTAGAGCGAGGGAACCTGCACTGGTGTGCATTTTATCGTGAGTATCAATATTATCTTTCAATAGCACTGGTATACCATGTAAGGGTCCACGAGCGCCTGTTTCTTTTCGTTCGGCATCCAAAGCAGCCGCTTGGTGGAGAACATCCGGATTGACTTCAAGTATGGAATTGATACAAGGACCATTTTTATCATAATCTGCAATTCTGTTTAAATAGAGCAAGACCAGTTCTTTACTGGTCAATTCTCCACTGTCCATCTTTGCCTGCATATCCTCGATAGTTGCTTCAGGGAGCCAATTTTCTAATAGAAATTGTAAGTTAGGGTTTTCCATGATTGTTATTCCTTTCTAAAGAAGTACTCTAGTATTAATTCTTTTTATACCAAGCAAAACCCTTTAATGTGGGGACATTTGATCAACTTGAAAGCCTAAAAAAGCTATGGCACAATACCATAGCTTCTCTCTCCTATCATCTCGGGTCAACAATTTTACCACTGTAAAACTCTTTCAACTGTGGAGTGACACCTAGCTCTTTACAGAATTTCTTTAAATCCCGCTCTTCGCGCTCATTCACAATACTGATAACCGTTCCCTCGGCACCAAACCGACCTGTACGACCTGAACGGTGAATATACTGTTCAGGGTCACGCGGAAAATCATAATGAACCACGTGCGTAACGCCCTTAATATCAAGACCACGAGCCGCAATATCCGTGACAATTAGCATTTCGTTTTTCCCTTCACGGAACTGCTTCAAGTTTGCTTGACGCTGTTGTTTCGTGAGCTCACTATGAAGCATCATTGCTGGGATGTCTTTAAAATTCAGCTTTTCAGTCGCCACTTGTAAATTCCCGATATCTTTCATAAAAACAAGACCCTTAAACATATCCAAGCGTGAAAGCTTCTCTAAAATTTTGATTTTGTCACGTTGCTCACTGATAAAATAAATATGTTCTACTTTCCCAGACGCAATCGTGCTATCTTGTTTGATTTTAATGACTTCAGGATCTTTCGTTAAATTTCTTGCTTCCTTCTCCGAATGATTCGGTAGAGTCGCTGAGAATAACAACACTTGACGAGTATCAGCCAGTGTTGATTTAACAATCGCTTCAATCGTATTTCGATGTTCAGCTGTTAAAAGTTGATCTCCTTCATCGAGCACAATCGTTTTGACTTCATGCATTTTAATTTTCTTTTGTTTAATTAACTCCATTACTCGGCCCGGCGTACCGACAATTAGGTTCGGGCTTTTCTTTAACTTTTCCAACTGACGCTTTGGATTCGCGCCACCAATAATCGAGGTAGAAGTAATGCCACTTCCTGTTCCCCATTTTTGCACTTCAGATAGAATCTGCATCACAAGTTCCTGAGAGGAAGCAAGAATCACAGCTTGCGTATTTCGTTTCTCAGGATTGATTTTATTTAAAACCGGCAGCAAATACGCGAGCGTCTTCCCTGTCCCGGTCGGGGATTCTGCGATCACGTCATGCCCAGCTACAATGAGTGGAATTGTTTGTGCTTGAACATCAGTTAAAGTTGAAAACTCCGCCTTGCTCCAAGCTTCTTGTATAAATGGTTTTAATTCTGAAATAAGATTTTGATTTTCGGTCATTTGCGTCTCCTTTAAAACACTTTCTACATCCTGTATTGAATACTAGCGTATAAATAGCTTTCAAGTCCAGTATTCCCTGAATTTTAGAGACATAAAAAAAGAATAACTGGTGTTTGCTCTGAATATTGTCAGCTCGGTGTGCAGGTCTATTTTCATTTTTGGTGCTGTATTAACGGAAGTCCGTTTTCTATTACCGGAAATGTACTGTTTATTTTCACTTTTAAAATTCTATGAACGAAAGTAGGTTTGCTATTTTCATTTTTCAAGTTCTATTAACCGTAGTGGGTCGGCTATTTTCACTTTTTAAGTTCTATTAACCAAAATGAGTCGGCTTTTTTCACTTTTCAAGTTCTATTAACCAAAATGAGTGGTCTATTTTCATTATTCAAGTTCTATTAACCAAAATGAGTCGGCTTTTTTCACTTTTCATGTTCTATTAACCAAAATGAGTGGTCTATTTTCATTATTCAAGTTCTATTAACCAAAATGAGTCGGCTTTTTTCACTTTTCATGTTCTATTAACCAAAATGAGTCGGCTATTTTCACTTTTCAAAGTTTATTTACAAAATTCAAGTTGCCATTTTTATGTTAGTATTCTGCCCACCCTTTCAGTTAGGCCAAATACGGACTTCGTTTCAAATCAATCCAGAGACTACTTTGCTCTAGTTGACCTGCTAATCGGAACAGCATATCCTCACGCCCTCGTGCTGCGACAAATTGCACTCCACTTGGTAATCCATCTTTTGTGAGGTGTAATGGCGCAGACATCGCAGGCTGTCCGGTTAAATTAGCGAGTTGTGTGAATGGGGTTCTCATTAGACTTTTCTCTGCAATTTGATCGACAATGCCGGCTTTTTTCAGCAACGAGCCAGCATTTGTTCTACCAGCTATTTTCATTAACCATTTTTCGGCGGAACCTGGTTCTAGCTCTCCTATTTTAGCTGGCGGAAATGCGGTCGTTGGCGTCAGGTAAAAATCATACTTCTCATGGAAGATTTCCATGGCATATGCCGCTTTGTCCCACTCCCTCATTGCTAATACAAATTCACCAGCAGAAGTTGCTTTCCCTAGTAAATTTAAAACCCAAGTTGTTGGTTCAACATCGTTGAATCCAGCCTTTCTGCCTAGAACTTCTTCAAGACTGGCGATGGATGCAGCCACTTCCCCAAAATATAAAGTGAAATAGCTGTTGGCAATTTTTTTGCCATCAACCGGAGCATCCATTTCCTCAACGTGATAGCCCATTTCTTTTAAAAGAGAAACGGTGTTCATGACGGCTTCGACACAATCAGGATGAACATCAGTCCCAAGCGGTGATTTAACGGAATAAGCGATCCGTTGTGGTTTACTTAATGGGTTCTTAGATTCAGCTAAATAAGACCCCTTAAACTCCGGTGTATAAAATGCGGCGCCTTTTTCAACCCCAACTAGTTCGTCCAATACAGCGGCACTATCACGAACCGTTCGTGTCAGCACATGGTCAACCGACGCACCTTGCCAATGTCGACCAAGGTTCGGACCAACGGGTACTCTTCCTCGCGTTGGCTTTAAACCAAATAATCCGCAATACGCAGCTGGAATACGAATCGAGCCGCCCCCGTCATTGGCCCCAGCGATCGGTACGATTCCCGCTGCTACTGCCGCTGCAGAGCCACCACTTGAACCTCCAGGTGTATGTCCTGTATTCCACGGATTTCGGGTCGGGCCATAAAGCTCAGGTTCGGTCACGCCCATCAAAGCAAACTCTGGGACATTAGTTTGTCCGATAAAAACGGTCCCTAACTTCCTTAAGCGTCTTACATACTCTGAGTCTTTACCTGATCGGTAGTTTTGAAGAGCACGAGAACCAGACGTTAGCGGCTCCCCTTCAATTTCTTGAGTAATGTCTTTCAACAGCATCGGTACCCCAGCAAACGTACCTTTTAAACCCGGGTTTTCAGCATCCTTCAGTGCTTTGTCATACCTTTTATGAATAACAGCATTGATTTCTGGGTTCACTGCCTCCGCCAGCTCAATCGCCGCCTCAACCAACTCCTTCGGTTGCACTTCTTTCTTGCGCACCAACTCAGCCAACGCCAGCCCATCCAAACTCTTCAATAACTCCCCAACCATACACTTCCCCCATTTCTATATCTTACATAAGACCTATCTATTATTTATGTATTCTTCCTACCTCAGTAATATCCTCTAACTCGAGGATATTTGGGAATTTACTGGATGGTGCCTGGCACCATCCAGTAAATTCCCAACATAAAGAGGACCGGAAGCCATAAAAAAAGACAGCTTATGCAGGCTGTCTTTTGTGCTTTTTGCGATATTTTTTTGTCCAAGAATATGCTAGTAATCCGATCATTAGGAGAAATTGAAGAAAAAAGACAGTAGCGTCCCAAAAATGAATGCTAGTCACTGGTTCTAGAAAACCTGGAGAAACTAGAATTGCAGCGTGAATAATTAATGGGACATTATAAAAGACAGTTATTCCGATCGTTAGGGCCACTCCGATTAAGTAAAAGATGGCATAAGGACGGACCAATTTCTCTTCTCCGTCGAAGGTCTCGTTCTTATCATCTAACGGTAAGAAAGGAAACCAACGCTTTAAATAAAATTGAGCATTTTCCATTAGATTATAGCTACCAGACCAATTTTCAAGAACATAGTAGAAATCTGTTTTTATATAGACACAAAATTGGTAAACGATTCTTATAAATGTGCTAAGAGCGACCATTTTTGCTAATCCAATAATAAGAGGCTGATTAATCAAAAAAAGTTGAACAACAAAAGACAAAAATAATATGACTATATCAAAAAACATTCCAGCTAAATAAAGGTGGTATCTCCTTTGAGGCGGCAATGACCAGACACGCGACATATCGGTTTCTAAAACAACAAAAAACAACCGGTGGCCTATCTCAATCTTAGTCGGTAACCCTTCCGCCCTTACGGCAAGGACGTGGCCAAATTCATGAATAATCACTAGAATAAAGGATAAGCCAAGGAAAGCAAGAATGTTATAAATCATCAAATCAAAAACGAATACATCATGATACAGAGGAAAAAGTTCAGGATTGAGCATAAGAAGAATAAAAATGACCACCATTATGAGCCGATAAAAAGATAAGGAATAACGATTAAAAAAGAAACGGCCTACACTTGGTGAAACCCAATTGAGGCCATTTGTATTTTTTTCAATTCTATTTCTAGGAATTGTTTCTCCATCAAGTTCCTTCACAAGTCCCAATTCAAGGAGATCCTCTACAAAACTGGAAATGTCTACCTTTTCATTTGGATACTTATCCTGAAGGACTTCCTCTATAAAATCTAATTGTTTATCATCATTAATCAAATCAATCGCATCAATACAAATTGCAGGCATCTCATAGAATTCACCCGATAGTATATCTTCAACTATAAAGTTTTTCTTATCTTTCCTTACCTTCAAGGGATAGAGACTAAGCTTTGACTGTTTGGTTACAAGCATATTAACCCCCATACTGAATTAGTGTTGGGACATCAAAACCAATCAACATCCCTACCCAATATTAATATTTAGGAAAAAGGGCACACCACCAACAAGTTGTTTTAATTTTTTTCAGTTTGCGGATTTTCATGCCTTCACCTCCTCTCAAATACCCCTTATTCGTTTTGATACGAGAGATTCATAGACCAATCATACTCCTCGTGAAACTTCACCCACTGCGGATAAACCTTTTGAAAAAGTTCAACCAAACTAGGATCAAACTGCGTTCCCTTGCCTTCTATTATTCTTTTATATGCCTCATCCACCGGAAGAGCGGATCGATAAGAACGTGAAGAAGTCATTGCATCAAATGCATCCGCAATAGAGACTATACGAGCCAATTGCGAAATTTCTTCTTCTTTTAACTGATCGGGATAGCCCTTTCCATCCCACCTTTCATGATGGGACTTAATAACATCAAGGCTTTGGTCGAGCCCTTGTACCTTCTTAACTGCTTCCACTCCTACCACAGGGTGGGTCTTTATAACTTCAAACTCTTCGGACGTAAGCCGTCCTGGCTTCATTAAGATTTGGTCAGGGATATTTACTTTCCCAATGTCATGTAATAAACAAGCGTAATGGAAAGAGTTTAGCTCATCTTCATTATAATTACCTGTGGCAACCGCTAATGAACGAGCATATTGAGCAACTCTTTCGCTATGTCCCCGTGTATATGGATCTTTCAGTTCAATCGTTGCAATAACACCTTTCACAATACCTCTTAACTGCTCATCATAGGATGTTTTAAAAGCTTGTAAATAGGACTGGAATCTTTTTAATAATACATATGCAATCCCAGATACAAATAAATACAAGATAAGAGGAAGTAACACAGTATTTGACTGCAATAATCCCCATATAACTAAGTACTTTAGTACCATTCCTAAAAATACGAAGTGAAAGAACCTTCTATTTACAAACATTGGAGTAAATAGAATTACAAATACCTCAACAACATTACCAGTACCAATTTGAGTATCAGAAAGATTTTTTCCTAAATAGTAAACGGCATCGTTAATCGTTGAAAGTAATAGAAATAAAAATATAAATATATACTTTATGGAAGTGACTTTCCCCTTTTTACTTAATAAATACAATAAAGGCAGTAATGCAAAAAGGAGAACGTAATATACATAGCCAAAACCTGGTAAACCGGGTTCAAGATTATATACGTATTTTTTAAAAATAACATAGTAAAACAAATCATAAACAACCGAGATGAGATAAAACATTATAAGAAACCACTTTAACGCGCGTTGCTCTTCATGCATTAAGCTCGGGTTTAGAAAACCTTTTTGCATTTTTAATACCCCAATACCAATAAATTTATCATTACTTACTATGAAAATAAGTAAATTATCCTGAATCAAAATCGCCATAAATCGACATATCTCTATTATAAACCAAAAGTACTATATCAAAAATAGACCAATAGGTATATATTTTTAAAGATTTATCGAATTTCTATTGCTTTGGTAAGATAATATCAATCTTTGTGCCCTTATTCGGGCTACTAACTATTTCTAATTTCCCATCATGTTCCTCAATGATCTTCTTAGTCACCATTAAGCCAAGACCTGTTCCATTTGGCTTGGTTGTATAAAAAGGTTCACCAAGTTTTACAATCTGTTCTTCAGGAATCCCTTCGCCTTCATCCTCAACACTGATGACAAAATGATTATCTTCAAATTGAGCATTAACAGAGATTGTCCCACCGTCTGGCATCGATTCTACCGAGTTTTTCAGAAGATTTAGCAGTACCTGTTTGAATTGGTTCTCATCACAATAAATATTTGGCAAGGGCTCCTTCATTTCAGTCTGTATCTTGATAAGTTGCCTTGATGCTTGTGGTTCAATAATCGAAACAACGTAATTGATCATTTCTGCAATACTCACACTTGTTTTTACCGATCCATTCGGTTTCCCTAGAACGAGGAGATCCGAGACAATAAGATTAATTCGGTCAATCTCATTTAACATGATTGGATAGAAACTCTCCTCAGACTTATCTTTTTCAAACTGAAGTTGAGTAAAGCCTTTTAGAGATGACAAAGGATTTTTAATTTCATGAGCAATCGAGGTTGCAATTTGTCCGACAGCAGCAAGTTTTTCTTTTTGCTTAGAATGTTCGTACGCACAAATCATCCCGTTTATATAGGAAATAAACCGAGAAAGTAAGATGTAGCCAAAAATAGCAAAGAAAGAGATTAATACAACCGGTATTATTACACTCATGCTATTAAACAGAACACCATAAGCAACGTATTTTACAAAAATCGTAATGCAAACAACCCAATAAAATCGCTTATTCACAAATATGGGAGCAAATAACACAAACACAATTTCCACCAAATTACCACTAGAAAAAACCTCATCATTATCCCAATAGATAAGTATATTATTTATGAATTCAATCAATATAAAAGTAATGAAAAAGAGATATTTTATAAAAAATGGGTTCCCTTTTTTTATCATTACTAAAGCAATAGGTAAAAGCATTACTAGGAGGATGTACATTAATATTCCTAAGCCTTTTTCAGGCAACCCTACCTGACCACTACTAAAATATGGGTAGATAAAATAATAAAAACTATCAAAGCCAATAAATACAAAATAAAATAAAAATATAAACAGTTTTAGTGCTTTAACTTCCTCTATTTTTAAAACTTCTTCCCTGGTACTTACATTCATACTTCCAGGATCTCCTTTGGCTGTAGTAATAATAAACGTTTAAGACTTAAAATATATCAGTATAATAGTAAATTCTCAAAGTTTATAGTAGGTCTTAACCCTTATAGTTTATTATAACTAAAACCGTTTGGATAGATGTATACCGAAATCACCATAATTTACTTAATACCATGTAAATAAGGAAAAAGTCCTGATTTGTAGAAGAAGGTGAAGGTTTACATAAAAAATAGTAGCCGTTTCTTCTATTATATAGTTAGAAACAGCCACCAACAGTGAAGGGCAAATACAATGGTATAAAATCCCGATGCAAGGGTTGTCATCCCCTTTATCATTCGGGATGTCGGGACCCTTCTAAAAACTATAAATAGATACAAAAATACAGACAGTGAAATTTTGATTGCCATGAATAAAACGGGATGAATTTGGTATAACCTATCCATCATCGGGTTTAGCTCGGTAATGAATGCATTCTGAAGCCCGTAATAAGTAACCACGGCGTCAACAAGATTAAGAAGCGAAAGATAATGAAATAATGCGACCATTGAACCTCCTTTATCTGCATTTTCTTTATTAAGAACAATATGACAGAAAAATAAATATCCATTCTTGTAAGATATTTTATACAGTGAACTATAATCTTATTCTTCTAGTTTTAACTCTTTTATAATTTCGATCAATTGCTGAATCTGTTCTAGCTTTTGGAAAGTGATTGCCTCTAATGGAAGTTCAATCTCTATCTTAATTGTACTGTTTATTGAAGGAGAAGATTGCTCATACTGAATCGTCTGTTCTTCCCTTTCAGACTTTATAAGTTCCTCTACTTCTGTCCCTAAAGTTTTGGCTAACTTGTATAATATATCTAAACTAGGATTACTCTGAATATCCCGTTCAATCAAACTTAAGTAGGATTTTGATATGCCGGTTTGATCACTTAGTGTATCCAGGGTGTAGCCTTTGCTCCTACGAAGACTTTTTAACTTCTTACCGTCCATGCCATTATCTTCCTCCTATACCTAACACCTTCCCCAACTTTTAAAGCATTAAAATGCAACTACAATCCAATATTATGGGGTTAATAATAAAGCATGCCATTTATCTAGTTATTTGATGTAGCCAGACTGGTACATTATTTGCTCGGCTAACATTGGAACAACACTATCAAAGATATGAGTATCCTGGTTCTGACTAATCGAATAGGCTCCGTAATAGGTACTGAACCAATTGCCTACTCTAAACTTGGTCATTCTTTTATAGAGAGCCTGAGCAAACTCATTTTCTCCAACTTCCAAGCAATATAATATTGCAAAACCATATAGTGCAGGTGATTCATAGTTTACTGTTGGAGTGCGTGTTTCTAAGTGATATCTGCCATATATTCTGCCATCTTGTTTAAACTCTTCCTTGAGAAAGTGCAAGAACTCGTCAGTGTCCACTCCAATATTAGCTAAATGAAGCGCAACAAGTACTTGGTCTATCATGTTGATTTCTTCATCAAAATGGTATTGTTTAGTTGGGACATGATAGGACTTGGCATAGAATCCATTCTGAACTGGAACCTCTATCAATAGGCCAATCATGGACCGATAAAGCTCCACATTAATTGCATTTTTTTTAACCATTGTCGTTAAGGCAACCGAGTCAATGTAGGATATAGTCACTCGGTCACTCGTCACTTTCAATTTGCTATCATAAAAATCTGTTAAATACCCATCAAGATCATTTTGAGAGACTAAATAGTCCTCTATAACCTTAGCTGTTTTTAAATAGGATTCAGACCCCCATAAATCACTTGCCTTATACAAGGCAACAATGACCCTTAGGTCATCAACCGCCGCATTCGTAGAAACATGCACATCCCCTGAGGAATCTAATTTCCAATATACCAATCCATCTGGTTGCAAAAAGTAATTCGTCAGGATTTCATAGCTTTCCTCGAACAGTAGACGGTCCTCTTTCGCTAACGCATATTGCATCCATATCCCTACCGTTTCAGATAATGCTTCTCTCCCCTGGACAAAATCACTATCCGCCTGATTGCTTTCTTTTAAATAGGTTGCTAGTGTCCCGTTCTGATTTACCATATGTCTCTTGATAAACGTTTCAGTCGGAAACTTTGAATAGGCTTCCCTGTACATATAACCTCCTAAGACGGAAATTAATAGAATGACAACGAACATTCCTACATACCGATAATGTTTCTTCACAAACTTTCCTCTCATCCATGATCGATTGTTTTTTGTTCAATTTGGGGTAGTTGTTGATAACGTTGGGTTTTATACCACTTTATTTCTTGCTTAAACAATACCCTCTTTATTTCTAGGTAAATCGAATAAACAACTAAAGCCAGCCACAGTTGAGAATAAGTAAAATACATTAGGATTACAGCTAAGAAATTTTTTATATGAAATTGATCCTCCTCTATTGTCAAAGCCAGCATAACCTCCGTCACATATAAGAGAATAGCCAAAATGAGAAGAATCGTAGAAATTGGACCAACATTGAGATTCACATCTGTGAACAGATTTAAAACAAAGATCGCATCCGATACAAGGACTCCTAGTAAAAAAAGCATATAAGTGAACAGGAAATAAAACAGATCCAATACTACTCTTTTATTCTTCATATTAAAAAGATTAAACAAGTACTTAAAGATAACGTATTGATTCCCTCTCGCCCATCTCGTTCTCTGTCTCCACCAAACCCTCCACGTTTCGGGTTCCTGCTCCCACGTAATCGCTGCAGGAAAAAACCGGATATGGTAACCGAGGTTATACACTCGAAAACTAAGTTCCGTGTCTTCAGACAGAGCTTTCACATCCCAACCACCTAATTCCTCAAGAATGGAACGGCGGATTGCAAAGTTCGTTCCTGGGATTGTGGCAAGTTGAAACCAGTGCCATCTCCCTCCTTGAGCTAACCATTGAAACGTAATCGTCTCGATATTGATGAACCTTGTCAGCAAGTTTTTGGTTGCGTTCATCACCCGGAACTTTCCTACCACCGCTCCGGCTTGCTGATCATTTTCTAATCCCATGATAAGGTATTGGACTGCATCTGGTTCAGGGGTATTATCAGCATCGTAAACCACAATGACGTCACCTTTCGACTCCGCTAACCCTTGATTCAGAGCACTTGATTTCCCTTTTCCAGCAAAAGGTGGAACCGTTTGAACAACCTTCACAAAAGGATATTCCTTCACAAATGAACTAGCAATCTCACCTGTTCTATCTGACGAATTATCATTGATTACAATCACCTCAAGCTTATCTTTCGGGTAATTCAGCTTGACCATAGCCTGTAAGGTTTCTTTTATAACCACTTCTTCATTATGGGCAGGAATTAAGACACTTACTGTAGGAAAGTGAAGGTCCTTCTTTTCCCAACACTTTTTGAGTTCTCTATACTTTCGATTATGGAGATATCCTCCCAACATTAAGAACATGTGGTAAATCAACATGAACCAAATGAGAAAGAGCGAAGCGTAAAATAAAAAGTCAGCCATTAAAGGTCCCTCCTTCTACGTTTCTGCGGTGGACTCTTTGCCTGATGATAAAAATAATGAACAGAATCACCATACTACCTGCGACTCCTGCGATGACCCACATCATTGTGTTGGTGGCTGCTTTTACCTTAGGTGTGTAAAAGTCAGGAGAATCCTCCAGTAGACCGAAATAATCAATTGAGACATTCATTTCCTCTGAGTCGTCTACCGTCACTGAAATATGCTGAACATCCACATAGTTACTCTCCTTTTTTAAATCAATCCAGGAAAGATTAGGGAGCTTCTCCATCCTATTAATAAGTTCTTCAAACCTTTCAACTCCTAAATAAGGATGATAGAATCCAGAAATATAGCCGTCCCGGACAATTTGCATATCCTCTGCAGCCTTCATCATCTTGTCAATCGCATTAGGATCATCAGGCTCTACAAATCCAATCGTCTCAGGATACAAGTACATACCATGCAAAAAGCTAGGTGCAGATAAATACGGGGATGCAGCCATCACTCTCCAGTCTCTGTCACCAAGTTGAAGCTGACCAACATAACCTGAAAAATGCTTTGAAAGAATTTCGTATCCACTTTGTGACATCGTATAATGCGGCGCCTCAAATGCAACCGGATACAAACCATGACCAACTAACTCTTCTAACGCCTTGGTAACCTTATTTGTTATATACTCCACCTCGAAATTCTTTTGCTTAGCTAAAAACTCTAAGTATTCTTCATCATTGTTAAAGTTACTCCGGTACTTTTTTTCAGGTGTTTGATCAGGTGGTACTGTGATTGGCATATTTGCTTCTACATCCCAAAATTCAAAACCTTCTCCGGTTTCATCATCTTTATATTGGTGCGTATAACCATGAACAATAATCGTGCCGCCATTATCCTGCATATACTTTAAAACGCTTAAAACCTTGGGAAAGTCGCTAAAATTATAAAGCTCTCCAGTATCTTGGTTACGGTATAGTGGAATCACGGAGACAATGTAAGGGATATTCTTCTCTTTTAAAAGATCCGCAATTTCCTTTAGGATTTTAGGGTCTGCTAATGGATGAACATCCTCTAATCGAAGGTAAGCAGGATGAGACTCAGGGTGGTTGACTTGAAAAACTTCATGAAGCACTTCACCAAGGACCAAAGAAAATGAGGTATCAATGTTCTCTGAAGCGAAATAGTAGGCGTTATCTTTTTTTATGAACAAAGGGTAATCAATCCCGTTTCCTTCACCAGAAATGAGCGTTTCCGATGATGTTTGAGACTTTACGTTTAAAATCAATCTTCCGTTAATATTCAGTTGCTTTTCTTGTTCCATTACCGTTAGTTTATCGACTAGAGCTTCTCCTTTGTGCTCAATAAAGGCCAGAGGTTCACCTAAAAATTCCACGTTATGGCCAATCGCCACAATTGTTCCGTCAAAACGGTTGAACATAGATGTAATCGAATCCGGCAATACTTCATGGTCTTCTCCGTAATAAAATAAAGTGTCAACACCATCCAAGTCTTTTTCCTGAACCTCTTTGCTCGATCTAAAAATAATCTCTGTTGAAAAATGGCCAATCAACATATCTAGTAGATTTTGACTCTCCGTTTTTTCTCCACTCTCAGTTGAATAGATTACGAGCACCCTAGGATTCTTATTTGCCTCTTGCTTCGTTTCAGCAACAACACTTTGAGATATTATACTTATAACCAAAGCCACTCCTAAAAGAATCTTTGAATAAAAAGAGATATTCTTTATCGCAAGCACCCCCCTATTTCAAAAGTTAGTTCACTATAATGAACATAAACCTACACTAAAGAGAACGCAACGGCCATAGTTTTGAATTTTGCGGGGGTTTTTACAGTATATCTCAATTTTTCGTTAATTCCCTCCCGTTTCCTTTGCATTTTATTCTTAATAAAGAACAACTTATTCAACTATAAAAGACCACCCTATTACGGTGATCTTCTGGTAAATGGACGCTATTGTAAAGAAGCAGAGTTTAGAATCTTCATCAGTTGTTTGCGGTTTGGGTAATCGGAGTTACTAAATTGTTGAATCGTTTGATCCACGTCATAAGCGACGCGAACGATTGACGTTTGAAGCAAGCCCTCTTGAATATCGACAATCGCATAAGATGCCTTCTTAAGTCCATCAAATGGCAGGCCTACACTTCCGATATTCATAATGCATTTTCCATCCATATATCGAATATAAGGCCTATGAATATGTGCATATATGTATAAATCAGCCTCTTTTTTCATCATCTTTGATGTTAGAGTCTCTGCCTCTGCGTCCGGGAGTACGACCTCAAATAGACTATCTGGCGTAGCATGGAAGGCATGGACTTTTACACCTTCAATTTCGATGTTTAACTCCGTTGGCAGTTTATCCAGATAATCAATACTCTCTTTATTTAACTTGGAATAAATCCAGTCCCGCTCTTTGTTCATCATTTCTAAAGCCTGATCCGGTACTTCCCCTCGATTTATACCTCGTACCACCCATTCATCCGCATTCCCTTTTATAACCTCGGTATTTAAAGAACGAACTAGATCTAACGCACGCTGTGGTTCAGGTCCACGGTAGCATATGTCCCCTAATACATAAACTTTATCAACAATTCTCTCCTTTATATCTCCTAGCACTGCGTCTAGAGCGTTCGCATTGCCGTGGATGTCGGAGATGAAAGCAATTTTCATAAAACGTTTCTCCTTTCTTTTTTTAGAATTACATGAATCATGTAGTTGTAGTTATCCTTATAAAACACTATTTAATTCCTAAAAGTAAATGCTTTAATGTATATATACCAATGTTTTTCTTTAATTTTCAATTAAGTTCAAAAGAAAAATTATTTTTTTCTGGACAAAGAAAAACCCTTGATTATTAGAATCAAGGTACTTAAGTAATCCTTACATCCCGCTTTTTACGAGTTAACAAGCCATAAAGGGTAAACCCTCCAGCTATTATTACAATTCCAGCAACTATTAAATTGAATGTGTTAGTTCCTGTATTAGGGAGTCTCGGGCCATCCACCGGGAGTACGCCTCCCATTGTTCCTTCAACATATAGCTTAAATTCAAATACACATTGAAGCCCTTGATATTCATTTCCTAGATGATCCGGAAATTCTATGGTTAAGATGAGGTCTTCACTTTCCTTACTAACTAAGTTTCTAGCATCAAGTCGATTAAAGTCCTCCATGTTACCTTTGTATATTTCTCCACCTTCATCTGAAACAGTAAGCTGCATAGCTCTATAAAGTTCATCAGAGCCTGAAGTTTTTCTAGATGAGAAAAGATAATTCAAGTCTTGCTTTCCACTGTTTGAAATCGTTAAAGCTCTAGTAGCTTGATCACCAGGCACCATATTTGATACCTCAAATAATACCTTCTCCGGAGTAGTCGTAATATCAATTTCTTTAACGTCACTTGTTGCAGCAATTATATTAATAGGAAAAAGTATTATTATGGTTGTTATAACGTAAACAATAAAACTAAGTCCAATGAGTCTTTTATATTTCATATTCTTCCCCCCAGGATGAAGGTTGGGAGTATAGGCTTAAAATGCCCATATTTCCGTATACTATCTATAATGTTCTTTGCCTTATTAATTCTGTTCAATACCAGCTTTAGTAATAATTATTTTCGTTCCTGTAGACTCAGTCCCATCTTTATTTACGGTTTTAATAATATAGGTGACCTCATCATCTTTTCCTTGAATTTCAACAGCTTGATTTTGAATGTGTTTAAATATCGGAGCTGTTTGACCATCAATATATATATTGACATGACTAAAATCTGGATTTGTTGGATTCCTCCATTTAAGCTGTATCCAACCACTGTTTCCTTTTTCCAACCTTGTCGCTTCCAAATCCCTTATTTCTTCCGGAATGTTTTCAGATGTTTTCTCCTCTTCTACATTCTCCATTGGTGGGTTTTGTTCATTTTCTTCACTTTTTCCTGATGAAATATCCTCACCTTCACTAATATCTTTTGATTGATTGACCTCTTCATTTTTATTTTCTACTACTGGATTTTGTGATTTGTCCTCTTCTTTAGATGAAGGGGTAGGTTCAGTTTTTTCTGGTTTTTCGCTATTCTTAACACCTTCTACAGTGATATAATTACTCCAACCTAAATACGTATAACCATCTTTATCGGGATTATTTTTTGCTGGATGACCAAGTGGTCTTCTAACTGTAAAAGCATAAACCCCTGGTTCTGTTACAGTTGCCTTCATTTCTCCTAATTCACCACTAGGAATTTTAGGTACAACTCCCTCTGCAATAGGCTCTCCTGTAGGTTTTCCATCAATAATTTTATAAAGGTAAAACACCCATGTAGAAGTAGTGATATCTCTATCACCAGAGTTTCTCACCGTTGCGAAGACTCTGTAACCATCCGCCCATGCACTTGTACCTTTAGCATCTATATCTAAAGAACTTCTATCCCAACTATCAATTTCAGGTTGTTCTGGTTTAGGGTTTTCTGCTTGAAATGAGACTGTTAATGTCTCAACATCATTAAAGTAAGCTCCCGTATAAGAAGTCATATAGGAACTAGTAAAGATAAGGATATACCAAATCGATACGAGCTTCGCTACAATAATTATTCCTTTACGTCTAGTCCTTAATTTTTTTGAACGAGTACTTCGCATCAATTTCCACCCCACGTTCGTTTCATAATAAATAGTATTTAGAATCAAAGTTGGTGACCTTATTTTTCGTATTCAACAACATCCTCATTTTTCGTTCTTATTAAGGAACGATTAATTTCATTATAAACTAATTGAACCTTTTTGAATAGAGGTAGTAAATCCTAAAATTCTTAATAAAGAACTGTTTAAAAACCACCTTTTTCATGTTTTTTCTATTCGTTACTATTTTATTTTTACAATTTTATTAATAGAAACTGAGAGTATTATGGAAGGATAATGAATTTATAGAGGTATGTTGATAGTAAATGTTAAGTAAGGATACACTATCCTATGTTTTGCACAGAAAAAGGTGGGAAAAATAACCCCACCTTATCTTATAGGTCTTAGAATATGGTATATTACTCAGTTGCTCCGGAGTTTCCGGTATCTCCGTTAACTCTTGTCACGCCATCTCTTTGAATAGCTTCAAATACAAACTCGATATTTGCTGTTTCGTCTTGGAATTTATTTTGATGTTGTTCTCCGTTGGCATCTTTGAGGTCTTTGTTAACAAATTCAATTGCTAACCAAATTTTGTCAAAGTCTTTGCCATCTTCATCGGCAGTTCCATTTGGTAAACCTGTACCGTTTGTAATATCATAAGTTCCATCAGCTTGTTGTACTAAATCATATAGTGAAATGTAAGATTTTCCTTGATCATCTTTACCAGTACCAGTAATTCCACCAAGTAAGTTTGTTCCTCCACCAAAATCACTGAAATTGAAAGCATCAGCTGCAAACATATTTACCTTGAATTGAGAAAGGAAGTCTTTCTCTGTATTTTTCACACCAGTTCCATGATGATCCACGTCTTCCCAACCTGAAACATTTAAGTCTAATAGAACCTGTTTAATATCCACATTACCATTATTTGCAATTTTAAAACTCCTTGCAATTTGGTCACCAGGTACTAGTTTATCAAGGCTAATAAGTTCTGAATCTGGATTAATCCCTAAATCTAAAATACCAGCTGTAATATTATTCTTATCTAGTGTTTCCACATCGTTGAACGCTGCCCAAGTTCCTCCACCAACTAATGATAATCCTAGTGCTGCTGAAGCTACTCCTAAACCTAATTTCTTCTTAATACCCATCTTTTCTTCCTCCTCATTTCCCCTCGTTTTACGAGGTATGTAATATTTTTATATTGACCCTTATGTTCCCATAAGGAATTCAATCAAAGTTAAACCGTTTTTCCACTTTCCTGAGGCTTACTGTTTTGCTCAATTTCTCTAATGGCTTGATAGATTGTTAATCCAGAGTAACCTAGTAATAAAATGCCTGGGATGATTAATAATACCGCTGCACCCTTACCGGACTTAGCGAAATCTATGAAGTATCCTAAATAAGGAATAGTAAAACCTGAATAAACTCCTACTACGTTCTCTGCTAATACCGGTTGTGTATCCATATCTTCGTTGTTATCACCTTTTGTTTTATAAGTTGTATACTCACCATTTTTTATCACTTCCACAACCCTGTGGGTAACGATGCTACCACCTTCTTGCATAAATGTAATAACATCATCTTTTTTGACAGTAGTAGCCGCATCCTCGACCTTCTCCACTGCTATGATTGAACCTGTTTTAAACGTTGGCTCCATAGATCCAGATAGGACAGATTTAAGCTGATAACCAAATACCTGAGGCTCTCCACCTGAAGCTTTAGTCGAAATTACAATAAAAGTCATAGTAATTAGAAGCAAGAATAGGATTCCAGTTAAAGCGTTACTAGTAAAGCCCAAAATACGTTTCATTTGTTATCCTCCTTAAAAAGGTTAATATAGATATCGAAGAAAAAATTAGTAGTATAGTTGCTTGAATGGGAGTTTGTAGCCTAATATATAAATACCAAACCTCCCTGTTCTATTTAGCGAACAATCTATGAAACGATTATAGCCGGTTGTACAATTTTTTGTAAAAGGGCAAATTTACTTGTTTTCCGAAGAAAATCACCTTTTTTCGTTCTTTTTAATGAACTTTCTTTGTTTATCTCCTTTTTGTACTTTATTAAGAACGAACTCCTTAATCTGTGCCTTACCAGCTCCTAGGAAGCAAAGTAAATTTATCTAATAGGATATTTACCCGCGATCCTTCCCTATTAATCTGGCCTTCTAATTTTTTCTTCAGTCCTCTAAAAAAATATATAAATGAAAATAGTTAAAAATTGTAGCTTTCTCCTTTTTTATTCTTAACAACTGGAGTCTTACCACCTGCTCCTGATCACTAGATTCTTATTACTTGGAGTATCAATAACCTTTACCTTCAACAGCTGGCTGCTTTGAATCTTCTTTAGCACATGCTATGCTCATTTGTAAAATTGACAGTTTAACGCACTGTTGAGTTTGCTAGTATTTTATATTGGTTTGTTTCTTCTACTCTAGAAATGACTAGATTGGCAACATCAAAAAAGCCCAACCTATTACAAAATATGGTAATTTATTACAACCAAGCTTCCTAAATAAATTATATAATTCCCACTTACTATGCTTAATATGTCTTTTTTTTATGGCATATACTCTATTAGATTCCGTTTAGCAGAATCTATTAAAAAAGATTTAAAAAAGCATCGCTGAATGGTATTAAGTATTTTTTAAAGATTATAGCCGTGTGTAATTGGGTGCCTATGCAATTTACACTGTTTTACCCAACAATGCCTATCCCCACTCTCTTCAATCGGGTTCAATATAGGTACCGTTACCCTTGGCCAATAAAACATGCCCTATACCTCTTCAATAAAAAAACCACCTAACATTAGGTGGCCTTCCCTCCAGAAACAGTCTTAATCTTAGTAACAAAATAATAATACTTATACCCCACAACCCCAACCAAAATCAACCGCACCCAAATCTTGTCCACCATCAAAAACGCAATCAAGATCATCACATCAGCAAATAGGTTAATCGTGATCTTTTGTTTCAAGGTCATCGACTTATCACGTACAAATCCTTCGAGATGTTTTTTATAAACATTGGTTCCCTTGAACCAAACTTCAAACCGCTTGGATCCTTTGACAAAGAAAAACAGTGCTAATAATAATAACGGGGTTGTTGGTAATAACGGGAGAACCACTCCTAGCATCCCAAGTCCCATAAATAAAAAGCCTAAAGCTATATATAAAACGTTGATGAGTTTGATGTCCGTTCCCTCCAGTGATTATTTTGACCCATTAATTATACCATCAAAATCAATTCCACCAGTAAACAGTCAAAATAGTAGGAATACACTAAAAAAGTGTAAAGTAACAATTTTTATGTTAACATTAAGTTGTTGCTTTTAGAGCGTTGATACTTATCTCCTATCTTTGGAGTATTAATAGTAGATTCACCCTGGCAGTAAGTGCCGGACTAAATTCCTCTTTAATAGAGGAAGCCGGGCTCTTACTGCTTATTCATGTTAAAAACATATCTATAGGAGGTTTGCAATGATTAAATTCGAGAATATCGTCAAGAAGTACAACCGCAAAACCGTCATTGACGATTTTAGTTTAGAGATTGAACCGGGTCAGTTGGTTGTGTTTATTGGACCAAGTGGTTGCGGGAAAACGACCCTGCTGAAAATGGTGAACCGACTTGTGCAGCCATCATCAGGAAAGATTTATGTAGATGGAAAAGACATTACCACAATGGATCCAATTGATTTACGCAGGAATATTGGTTATGTGATTCAAAGTACTGGACTATTCCCACATATGACAATCAAAGAAAACCTCGAGTTAATTCCTTCGTTAAAGGGTGAGGATCCTCCGGAAATTGAGAAGAAAACAGAGGAATTGCTTGAATTAGTTGGTTTAAACGCAAAAGAATTTCTGCATCGTTTTCCGAAAGAACTTAGTGGTGGACAGCAGCAAAGAGTTGGGGTCGCACGTGCTTTCTCCACAAACTCCGATATCATCTTAATGGATGAACCCTTCAGCGCATTAGATCCTGTTACAAGAAGTTCCCTCCAAGAAGAACTTTTCAATATGCAGAAAGAACTGAACAAAACAATCATCTTCGTTACCCATGATATGGACGAGGCCTATAAGATTGCTGATAAAATCTGTTTATTAAAAGATGGAGAGATTCTGCAATACGACACACCAGAAAATATTTTAAAGAACCCAGCATCCGAGTTTGTTGAGAACTTTATTGGCAAACGTCGTGTTTGGAATAACCCCGAAGTTCTGAAAGCCTATGACATTATGATTGAAAATCCTGTGAAAGTCACACCGAAGCGGAATGTATTACAGGCAATTGAAATTATGAAAGAAAACAAGGTTGATAGCTTAATGGTCACAGACCGCGACAGGAAACTGTTAGGCATGGTGACGTTAAAATCAATCAAGCTTCAAGAACGTGCTTCCCTCCTCGATGACGTGATGGAACAAGAAGTCTATGCAGTTTCCGAACAAGAAGATTTAATTTTTGTGCTTAAAATAATGAATGAACATAAAATCGGCTATCTACCAGTTGTAAATGAAACGAAGCAATTGACTGGTTTGATTACAAGAAGCAGCATCTTGTCTGCCTTAAGCAGTCAATTAATTGATTTGGAGGTGGCATTTTAATGAGTAACTTTTTTGATTATGTATCAGGCAACTATGATCAAATTCTTTCTTTACTAGGGCAACATCTCTATTTAACCGTATTTTCCGTATTTATGGCGATTCTCATCGGTGTACCAGCCGGAATATTAATTTCAAAAAGTGAAAAACTATCAAAACCGATTATCGGTTTAACAAATGTCATTCAAGCTGTGCCAAGTTTGGCGTTACTTGGGTTCTTAATTCCGTTTATCGGAATTGGTAGTACCCCTGCAATTGTGATGGTGATTCTTTATTCCCTTTTACCAATCGTAAAAAATACGTATACTGGCTTAACAAATATTGATCACGATATTCTTGAGGCAGCGAAAGGAATTGGGTTAACCAGCAGTCAAACAATGAAGAAAATACAATTGCCACTCGCTTTCCCTATCATCATGGCTGGGGTGCGAATTTCCGCCGTTACCGCCGTTGGTTTGATGACCATTGCTGCATTCGTTGGGGCAGGCGGACTAGGTTATCTTGTATTCTCCGGAATTTCTACTGTTGATAATAATATGATTCTAGCAGGTGCGATTCCAGCCTGTATTTTAGCGTTGCTAATTGACTTTGTTGTTGGTCGTATCGAGTCAAACATTTCATATACGAATAAAAAAGGAACGACAACTGCAGCTGTAAAGAAAAAAAGATTTGTAAGCAAAAAAGTGTGGATTCCCGCAACAGCGGTTGTCTTAGTTTTAGCAGTTGGATTGGCTTTTGTTTATCCAATGGTAAACGCTAAAGATAAAATAACTATTGGTTCAAAAAACTTTAGTGAGCAAATGGTGTTAGGTCATATGCTTGCGGATTTAATTGAAGAAAAGACAGATATTGAGGTTGACCGAAGACTAAATCTTGGTGGAACTCAGGTAGCATTTAGTGCTGTGACAGGCGGTGATATTGATCTGTACGTGGAGTACACAGGTACTGGACTTGTCAATATCTTAAAGCAAGAGCCAATGACAGATCCTGATAAAGTGTACGACATTGTAGCAAAGGAATTCTCTGATCAATATGGTCTCAAAACATTAGAACCACTTGGATTCAACAACACATATACCCTAGCGGTTCGTCCAGAAACAGCTGAACAATATGATTTAAAAACATTCTCTGACCTTGCCAAGGTAAGTGATGAGTTGAAAATTGGGGCAACCATTGAATTTAACAACCGAGAAGATGGACTGTCAGGTCTGTTAGATGCATACGATATGAAATTTGCAGGCACAGAAGCTGTTGATGGTGGGTTACGCTACACAGCTTTAGAAAATAAAGAAACCGACGTTATTGACGCGTTCTTAACAGATGGTTTGCTTGAAGCGTTCGGATTAGTTGTTTTAGAAGACGATAAAAACTTCTTCCCTCCTTACTATGCGATTCCATTAGTGCGTGAAGATACGTTGAAAGAATACCCAGAGCTTGAAGAAGTCATTAACTTACTTGCTGGGAAACTTTCGGATGAAAAAATGCGTCAATTAAACTATAAAGTAGACAATTTAAAAGAATCACCTGAGAAGGTGGCGAATGATTTCTTGAAAGAAGAAGGATTAATTGATTAAAAAAACAAGGCGGAGCAATCCGCCTTGTTTTCTTATGTATTGCTATTCCCCAATAAAACGCAGCACCCGTTCATACGTTTTTTCATCACCTATAATAAGCAAAATGTCTTCAGCCTGAATGCTCGCATAAGGACCTGGTGATAGTGTAAGCTCTCCTTTCCGCTTAATTCCTACGATCGTCGCTCCAGTATTTTGCCAAAACTTCAACTCAGAGATGCTTTTCCCAATATGTTGGCAGTCCTCTGGTACCTCCACTTCAACTGGTGTGAGGGGATTCGTATTTCTAAGCTTTCTTGAGAATTCCAACACCTTCCCAACCGTTTGGCTGAGTTCTTCATCAAGACGTTCGCGTTCGTTAATCAACTCTCTCATTTGCCTCTCTAGCTCTTTCATCGTCGTCAGCCCAGAGAAGCGTCTAATATATTGATAAGCGTTCTCCCGAGACGCAATAACCACTCCGCTCCCCTTTGTTGATTGGACAATCTCGACATCCTCTAGAATCTTGATGGCTTTACGAACGGTTTCAGGAGAGACATTATATTCGCTTGCAAGTGTGGATCGTCCGCGGATTTTTTCCCCAACTATTAACTTGCCATCATAGATACGGTTCGCAAGGTCAATTGCTATCTGTTCATATACAGGCATTTTCTGCCGTTGCAAATCACTCACATCCTTATGTATATAAAAACAACTCATGTATTCTTTTACATGCAATTAGCCTTTATTTTAGAAGAGCAGCAGTCATTAATCAAATGTTTGATTAAATTCGGGTGGCTAAATCAAGGTTTATCGACATCTCCGTTACAGTAAAACCAAAAAAGCCCCCCAAGCACGCAGCGTGTGGAGAGCATTTTAAAAGGCTGTTTTCGTAACAATTGTTGTTAAAATCTTAAAGCCAATTTAAACGCAAACTCAGCCATTTTGTGTATTCGTCCTAAGTTTGCTGGCCCTTTTCTCCTAATCTAAAAAGTCCTTTCAGGTGAAAATAAAGTGATTTTTCTCTATTTCATTTCGAAAAGCAACAGTGTTTGAGAAAAGAGCCTTTAAAAAAGATTAGTTATGATAATAAATCGGTGATCCTGGTCCAAGATCCAGACCTGTTAGCATCCAAACAATCAATAACAACACCCAGAAGATTGTAAACGCAATGGAGTATGGAAGCATCGTTGAAATAAGTGTTCCGATTCCAACTTTCTTATCATACTTTTGCGCAAATGCAATCACGATTGCAAAGTATGGCATCAATGGTGAAATGATGTTTGTTGTTGAGTCTGCAATTCGGTATGTCAACTGTGTTAGCTCTGGAGAATAACCAATTCCCATCATCATCGGCACGAATACTGGCGCCATAATCGCCCATTTCGCGGATGAACTTCCGATAAATAAATTGATAAATCCAGAGATGACGATGAATGTTAAAATTAATGGAATGCCTTTGAAACCAGTTGATTCTAAGAATTCAGCACCGTTCACTGCTAATACAATTCCTAACTTAGATTCATTGAAATACGCAACAAATTGACCAGCAACGAAGGCAAGAACAATATAAGAACCCATTGTTGCCATTGTATCTGACAATTGGTTGGCAACATCGCGGTCATTTTTAATCGTCTTCGTGATTTTCCCGTAAACAAAACCAGGGATGAAGAACATAATTAAGATAACTGGAACTAACGCGTGCATAAATGGTGAATCAATGATGCTTTCTACGCCACCACGTAGTGGACCGCCCTCAGGAATTACTAAAAGTGCAATCGCAATTCCAGTAACAAGAATGGAGATTAGTGCACCCCATAGCCCTTTCTTTTCTTCAGGACGAAGATAGTCCACTTCTTCCTTAACATTTCCTTCATAAGTCCCTAGTCTAGGTTCTACTATTTTCTCTGTTACTAGTGTACCTACAATGGTAATCAAGAACACAGACACAATCATGAAATAATAGTTCATCGCATAGTTCATTTGACCAGCGTACTCTGGATCAAGCATGGATGCAGCATCTTGCGTCATCCCACCTAATAATGGATCCAGTGAAGTAAGCAATAGGTTTGCACTAAATCCTCCGGAAACCCCGGCGAATGCAGCTGCTAAACCAGCAAGTGGATGGCGTCCTAAGCCAGCAAACAATACCGCTCCAAGTGGAGTAAGGACAACATAACCAGCATCTGATGCCATCGACGACATAACCCCACCAAATACGAGGGCAGCAGTAATCAATTGTTTAGGCACTGATGTAACCAGACCACGTAAAGCTGCGGAAATCAATCCTGAACGTTCCGCAATCCCAATACCAAGCATGGTCACAAGTACCGTACCTAATGGCGCAAAGCCAGTGAAGTTGGCAACCATACTTTCAAATAAATATAAAATTCCTTCTGAACTTAAAAGGTTTTTAACCTCAATAACTTCGCCTTCGTTCGCAGGGTCTGGCACGTTCATTCCCATGCTTGAGAAAACTGCTGATAGAACAATAACAGCTAGCGCAAAGATCGCGAACAACGTAACCGGATCAGGCAATTTATTTCCAACACGTTCGATTGTGTTTAACGAACGCATAATCATACCTTGCTTTTTTGGATTAGACATTGATAAATCTCTACTCCCTTTCCTTTTTATAATTTTCTTACAATATAAAAAATACAACATCTGTGATTATAATGTAGAAATTTGTCGAATGGAAGGGCATTTCTGATATTCACAATACAGACTCTATTTCTAAAATTCGAAAAGGAGCCTAGAGCCTCATGAGAATAGGCTTTAGACTCCTTTAGGTAAGTTTTAGTTAATTCCGGATAATAATGTAAATTAAATAACCAACGTAAATCGCCGCTAAAATGGCACCTTCTCTTTTGGATATTTTGAATTTAGATCTTGAGAAAATCATTAGCACCACTGTAAAAATAATCATAAAAATGAGGTCAAAAAAGATTTTATTGTTTACGGCCATTGGAGCAATTGAAGCTGAAGCCCCAAGGACGAACAAGATATTAAAAATATTGCTACCAACAATATTCCCGAGCGCAATTTCGCTCTCTTTTTTTATCGCTGCAGTAATCGACGTAATTAGTTCTGGCAACGAGGTCCCGATTGCAACAATGGTTAACCCTACAAGCGTTTCACTCATGCCAATTGATAGGGCAATTGTCGTTGCATTATCCACAACCATGTCTCCGCCAAAAATAATCGCCGCAAGCCCTGCAAGGGTAAAAATTATGTTTTTCCCCCAGGTAATCCCAGTTGTATCAACGCACTTTACCTCATCATTATCCCGACTATTACGTGCTAATTCAAATATGTAATACAAAAAGATTGCAAAAAACAGAAGGAGAATGATTCCTTCGTTCCTCGTAATTTGATTGGCACTGAGTCCCTGAAGAGCGATGTCGCTAATCATGACCCAAAGCGCCACACTTGCTAGTAGTGTGAACGGAATTTCTTTGCGAATTGTATCTCTTTCCACTTGTAGTGGATTGATCATTGCGGTAATTCCGACCACCAAGGTGATATTGAAAATATTACTTCCAATGACGTTTCCTAAGGAAACTTCACTGTTGCCCTCTAAAGCAGCAATAATACTGACCGTTGCTTCTGGAGAACTCGTTCCAAACGCAACAATTGTTAACCCGACAAGAAGCGATGGAATTTTTAATAGTGCAGCAATATTAGATGAACCTTCAACGAAATAATCCGCACCCTTTATTAAAAGCGCAAAACCCACTATCAATAACACATACGTCATAAATACACCTCTTATTTACTTTATGAAGCGAAACAGAAAATAACCGTGGTAGATTCTAACAGCGTACCGAAAATTGTGAAAATAATCAAATAGAAAATAGCGCTTTTTTTTTAGAGCTGTTTTCATAAAGATTCTTGTTATAATCCTAAAGCCGATTTTAACGCAGTAATGGTCCTTTCGTAAGCTACAAATAAATTTTGCAAGCTATTTTCCTATATACCATCGTTCATTCAGTCGTATTTCTATCCAAAAGCAACAAAGGTGAGAAAAGAGCCTTGTTGAGTTTGTTTCAAAGAAGTTCAGCTCAGATATTAATCCCCGTACTACTTAGCCGGTAAAGCCGGTAAGCACTAATTTATTCGCCTTTAAACAAATTTTATTCACACTATGGCAAACATAAAAAAGGACCTGATCCAAAGTCGATCAGACCCCAAGTGAACTTGCTTCAAAGTACAGATTAAACTCTCGAGCAAACTCTTCAATGGCTTGCTGATTAATTTTACTTGCTGCATTGCCGACTCTTTTCACCAATTGTTTTTCAATAAAATTCAAGTTTGACATTGAACATTCCCCACCGAAAACACCAATTTTGCTCGCATGCTCCCTCAACTCTACTGGAAAGACATGTTCCAGCTGCTGTTTAGCATCTTCGCCTTCCCGCATACAACAGACGAACAGACCAAGTTTCTTCCTCCGCAGCACAGTATCGTTTTCTTTCATAAACTTTTTGACTTTACCTTGAATTCCACCTACATGGATGGAGCCGCCAATAATCACTGCATCGAATAACTCTAGGTCCGATTGAAGCTTTGTTGTATTCAAATTCACCACAACAACGTCCCCGACTAACTTTTTCTTTAGCAATAAAGCTGCCTTGGTTGTCGTGCCATGCGAGGAGCAATAAGCTATTAAAACCTTCATCCGTATTGCCTCCTTAATGATTGGTCGCTAAGAATCTGGTCAAACACACAAAATAGACCCAACCTAAACTCTTTATTCATTTAGGCTGGGTCTCATTGTCCTCATCTATTTCTATTATAAAACTACTCCTAAGTAAAAACCTTTAAAACTTTGTGTCAGTTTTCTTTTTCGATTGTATGTGCGACTAACGCTCCTAGAATTAACGCCCAGACTGGCGCACTGATATGAAAGAATTGAATATCCGATAAGGTGACAATAAAAGCTGTTAAGGCACTCAATCGATACCGCTCTCCGGCAAATCCCTTTTGCAAACTACTATAAAGAACTGTAATAAGGGAGAAACCTGCAACCATTGCCACAAATGCACTTGGTAGGGACTGAATGAACGGGACAATTTTCCATGCAAAGATTCCAAACAAGAGCGTGACAATGCCAGATACTACAGCACCTAGATAACGCTTGTCTCGTTTTCCAGCATCAGCTCCCGAACAAATCGCGGTCATCATCCCAGCAATATTAGCACATTGTCCACCGAAAAAACCGGCAATCATTGAAAAACCACCACTTGAAGACACGATTTTCCGAATATGGGGTTTATAATCTGCGCTCTCTAATGCGCCAATCCCTGGTGCGGCATCGTTGCTTAAAATCAGCATCGCTAAAGGAAGCGCAATCGTCAACAATCCCATTAAGGTGAATTCTGGCATCTGTAGACTTGGCAAGGTAAACGGAATTTGTTCCGCTCCTATGACCAACCCTTCTGTTAAAAATAGCACAAGAAATGCCACTGCAATCGTAATCACCACTGGCGGTAACTTTTTCACATATCTTGTACCGAGATAGAAACTAACAACAGCCGCAATCCCCACTATAGGCATTTCCTTTACGGACGGAACAATTTGGACGACATATCCCGTGACTAAGCCTCCAAGCATCGCTGAAATGACTTCTTTCGGGACCCATTGAATGATTTTCGTGAAAAGGCCACTCACACCTACTAATAAAATCACAAGCCCGGACATCACATAGCCACCGATTAACTGAGCGTATGTAAATTGAGACGTCACGGCGACTAAAAAAGCGGCACCGGTAATCGAGTGACCTCCCGTAATCGGAATTCGGAAATAAAGCGGCATGATGATGGAAAACAACCCACCAAAAAAGTAAATCGCAAACATCCAATTGATGGTTTGTTCATTAGTGAACCCACCCGCTTCGGCTGCTTGTAAAACAATAAGGGCGGGGCCCGTCATCACCAGAATACTTGCGATGAGCCCCGCTGAGATATTTTGACTATTAAAACCACGGAGTAGTCCTGAGTTCACAGCTACATCCTGTTGGTATTCATCGTTTAGTAACCCCATTTCTCCCACTCCCATTTTCTTTACTACTATCTTTAGGATAGAAATGGAGTATTGTCAAATAATATTTACTCAGTTTCCACTAAGGAAAGGTCTTTCATTGTACCATTTTTAGCAAAATTGGTATGCCATGAGAAAGCTTTTTCAAGTACATGAGGAGTTTGACCGCCTCTCGTTAAAGCTTCTTGGTAATAATCCCAAAGTTGCTTTTTATAAGAAGGATGCGCACAGTTTTCAATAATTAATTCAACTCGTTCACGTGGAGCCAAGCCGCGTAAATCTGCATATCCTTGCTCAGTGACGATTACATCGACATCATGCTCGGTATGGTCAACATGTGAAACAAATGGAACAATACTAGAGATTTTTCCATCCTTCGCAATTGACTTTGTCACAAAGATGGCTAAACGAGCATTTCGTGCAAAGTCACCTGAACCACCAATACCATTCATCATTTTCGTTCCAAGCACATGAGTAGAGTTCACGTTTCCATAAATATCAAGCTCAAGAGCTGTATTGATTGAAATCAATCCGAGTCGACGAATAATTTCTGGGTGGTTGGAAATTTCTTGTGGACGCATAATTAAACGATCACGGTATTTCTCAAAATTTCCAAATACCTCATTCATTTTTGATTCAGACAAAGTAATCGAACAGCAAGAAGCGAAACGAACCTTTCCAGCATCCATCAAATCGAAGACCGCATCTTGAAGAACCTCAGAATAAACCTCTAAATCTTCAAACTCTGAATCTATCATTCCATGTAAAACCGCATTTGCTACCGAACCGATTCCAGACTGAAGTGGTGCTAGACGCTCAGTTAAGCGACCATACTCAATTTCCTTGCGAAGGAACGATAACAGATGATCAGCCATGATCTTAGTTTCCTCATCTGGTGGAACAATTGTAGATGGAGAATCTTTTTGATCTGTGAATACAATTCCTTTAATCTTTTCAGGGTCTACTTTAATCCCAAGTTCTCCAATTCGATCATCCGCTTTTGTCAATGGAATTGGATCTCTTTCCCCTTGCTTTCCTGGAGCATATAAATCATGCAGTCCTTCAAGATTCGTAGATTGAGACATGTTAATCTCGACAATAATGGAGTTCGCATGCTGCGCAAAAGTTAGTGAGTTTCCAATTGAAGTTGTTGGAATAATCATGCCATCTTCCGTAATCGAAACCGCTTCCAGAATTGCGTAATCAACAGGGTCGATCACATTCGCTCTTACCAATTCAGCTGTATGCGATAAATGTTGATCCACAAACAGAAAGTCTCCGTTATTGATGCCTTTTCTCATCGTTGGATCGGCTTGGAACGGCAATCTCTTTCCTAAAATTCCTGCTTCAGCAAACAACTTATCAACATCGGAACCTAGAGAAGCCCCTGTATAAACATTTACCTTAAAAGATTCATTTTTCGCTCGATCCACCAAGGCGAATGGGACCGCTTTCACGTCACCGGCACGTGTGAAACCGCTTAGTCCCAATGTCATTCCGTCTTCAATCCATGATGCTGCTTCCTCAGGGGTTACGACACGTTCACGCAAATGCTCATTACGAATTCGCTCTAATTTATTCTCTGTCATCCCATTTCCTCTCCTTGTATAGTTTTACTTTTATTTTACCCAAGGAAAGTGAGTATACTTAATTTTCGGAATACAATACTATTTTTCTTGATAAAACAGCATTAGAAACGTATAAAACAGAAAAATTCGGAAAAATCCAGCTACTTTAGGGATGAACGAGACCATAGCTAGTATTCTGGGAAACTAAAAACCTAATAACTTTCGAAAATAACTTGAATAAGATTGACTCACTGGAACTCGTTCACCGTTGTCCATCGCCAATAAAAATGTAGAATGAGAATCAGGAAAAATCTCTTTGATGTGATTGACATTGACAATAAATGACCGGTGACAGCGAATAAACATGTCTCTCGGTAAAATATATTCAAATTCCTGTAACGAGTACTTATGCGTACCTGAATAAGTATCTGTAAAAACATGGGTCTTTTTATCCTTCGCTTCTAAAAACACCACGTTGGCAAAAGGAATCGGAATCCATCCGTCGGAGTTTTTCACCGTTACAACCGACTTCCCTTCCGTTAAAGCAGGAGAAATCGCTGTTACACATCCCTCAATTTTCCCGTTATGTAAAAACGGGACGGCCATGCCATGGTATGGAACCCCAAAGATATCGCGGTTAATAAACTCAGAGACCTTTTGCTGAGTTACGACCGCTTTGTACGCGATTGTCCCTTCTTTTAAAAGATCCCCAGGTTTTATTTTCAAATCGATTCGCTTACTGGGACGATAGTAAATATACTCCTTTGTGTTCGAAACGGCAATCGAGATTTCATCTGAAAAGACTTCCCCAATGACATCTAAAAGTGAACTAAGTGTAATACTCTGCATCCTCTCACCCCCATTATGCACATATTCCTATTTTAGCTAATTTTCTTAACTTTGTCCCATAATATCTTGCATTATTTAATTGTTAGGACCAAAAGTACTAAGTACATGACGGGACTTGATTACACCAATGAAAATAACACACTCAAGCGTAACAATACATGATCAGTGCAAACGCAAAAATATAGCCAATTTGCAACGCCATTTTAGAAAAAAAATTAAATGGCTCGGTTCATTACTGATCCATTTATGGAGCCTCCTGAATAATGCCCCTTAATATTCTACTTCCCAATAAAAAGACGAACCCTCACGGACCCAGATGAGGGAATCAGCCTGGTTTAATCAATAAGCGGAGAAATTTCCCTTAACTGGATAAAAAGCACTAAGAATAGACTAAATAGACGGAAGTATTCCGACTAAAGACTCCAAAACGCGCGAAAAATGGTAATTTTGCTTTGCTTAACCGGAATAAAGTCTATAAAAAACAGGCATCACAATTTTTCATTGTGATGCCTAGATACTAAAAATACTAATCAAACCTAATCCTTCATGCCTTCTTCCTTTAGAAAAGGTTTTAAATCATCTTGAACACTTTGTTCCGCCAATACCACATTACTCCGATAAGCAGCGCGACAAATCATATGGGCTGCAATAGGTGCAGTGAGGAAGACGAAGAAAATTCCTAACAACAACCGAATGCTAACAAACTCTTCTGTAATGACAAAGAAAAGAAACGCCCCAAAAAGGGTACAAAGAACGCCAAGAGTGGTGCTTTTTGAAGCGGCGTGTGACCTCGTATAAACATCCGGCAATCGAATCAAGCCAATTGCACTTAAAAACGTAAAGATTGTTCCGATAAAAATAAATAGGGGACCAATCAACTCAATCAACTCTCTTGCGCTCAATGACAACACCTCTTTCGAGTGACCTAGCAAAAGCAATCGTACCAATAAACGAGAGAATTCCAACGATTAAGATGACTTCGAGAAAGGCGTGTGTTCCGAGAAGGACGGAAAATATGGCGACTCCCCCAACAAGCGTTATCCCTATCGTATCTAATGCCTGGATTCGGTCAGGCATGGATGGACCTTTCCAAACTCGATAAAGACAAGCAAAGATCGATAACACCAGCAGAATTAACGAACCGCTCATAAGAAATTCAAACATCATCTAGTCACCTCTTTAATCGCTTTTTCAAATATCTTTTGTGATTTGATTACACTTTCACTAGATTCAGGTATATCCATTGCATGAACAAAAAGGGTTTTACTATCAGGAGCTATTTCAACAACCACAGACCCTGGCGTTAAGCATATGAGCAAGGATAGCAATGTCACCTCTAGCTCACCCTCTAACTCTGTTTTAATTGTAAAAATCCCCGGGGTCACTTTTATTTTTGGTTGCAGGATTTGTTTAGTCACAGTGATACTCGATAACACTAACTCACGAATAAAAACAAGCAGCAGACTGATAATGGCAACGAGCTTTTTTCCATAAAAGGAGGTTGGTAAAAACCGACGAATCATGAATAGAATAATAAAGCCGACGATATAACCACCAATAAAGGATAATGCACTCCATTGCTCTTGAAGAAACATCCATAAAAAGGCAATCAATATATTTAATAGCACTTGGATGGGCAATTTAAATCCACCCCTTTGATTTTATTAGTAGTCCATACTCTTGAATTTGTTTAAGGCTATTTTCATCAAAATTGTTGTTAAGATCGCTAAGCCGAATTTAACGATTTAGTAGCATTTTATATTTCTCATATTATTTGGTGATTTTTTGAATAACCTAGCATATTCGACGTATTTTCTGTTGAAAGCAATAAAGTTTTGAGAAAAGAGCCTTCTTTAAAATGCTGCATTGCTGCCTAAAACAGCTTCGATATAGAATCGAGGATTCATTAGGCTCTCGGCAGCTAGGTTAACATATGGCTGGATTCCCTCTACACCTAACCCAAGAGCAACCGTTAATGCAGTAAGGAGAACAATCGGGAACATAACCCCATTTGTTGTGCCTTTTTCCATTTCTACGCTTAAATTTGTTTCGCCCCAAAAGACATTCATGAAAATTTTCATAACGGAATACAGTACAAGTAAACTGGTGATTAGGCCAATTCCTCCTAACCAAAAATAACTAGCTTCGAAGGTACCTCTAGTAATCAGCACCTTTCCTATAAAACCGCTCAAAGGCGGAATCCCAGATACTGATAGTACTGCTACAAAGAACATCCATCCTAAATATGGGTGAGTCCGAATAAGACCACTTACTTCATCCAGCCTACTCGTTCCAGTTAGGCTGATAATTGTCCCGCCAATGAGGAAAAGCAAAGCTTTAATCACAATGTCATGGATTAGGTAGTTAATTGAACCGGTCATGCCCATGAAGCTAGCGGATGCCAAGCCTGCAATGATTAATCCTACGGACACAATGACATTGTAGGTTAATATTTTCTTAATATCAGAAAATGCCACGGCGCCAAAGGCCCCTAATAGCATCGTGCCAGCCCCCATAATTCCTAAAAGCAAATGAGTAATTTGCGGCTCGTGATAAAAGATAAGCGTGAACATACGAAATAAAGCATATATTCCTACCTTTGTTAATAACGCAGCAAAAATCGCCGAGATTGCCGTTGGCGGCGCACTGTAAGAGCCTGGCAGCCAATAGAATAAGAACAGGGCTGCTTTAAGGCCAAATACAACGATAAACAACAAAGATACAGTTGTAGTAAGGCCATCTTGCCCTGAATCTGCAATCCGGACAGAAAGATGCGCCATATTTAAGGTACCAGTAATGGCGTACAAGTAAGCAATCCCAACTAGGAACAAAGAGGAAGAGAGAACATTGATTAAAATGTATTTTATTGATTCACTAAGTTGAATCTTCGTCCCACCTAAAGATAAAAGAACATATGAGGAAATCAGCATAACCTCAAAACATACAAACAGATTAAATAAGTCTCCTGTTAAAAATGAACCATTAACCCCTGTGATTAAAAATAGAAAGAGTGGATAAAAGTAATTCTTTTCTCGGTCTTTCCCAATGGAACGAAATGCATACACAACACATGCAAACGCAACGATACTTGATGTCAGAATGAGCAAGCTAGAAAACATATCAGCCACTAAAGAGATTCCGAATGGTGCCTCCCATCCTCCCAGTTGCAGTGTTTGAATTCCATGTAATGTAATTTGATTCATTAAGAACATCGACACTAGACCTGTCGCGATGAGCGCAATTGCACTGGCCCAGCGATGAAACTGTATATTTTTACGGAAAGCGACCAAAATCGCTCCGGTAATTAACGGGATAATGATCGGCAAGATAAGCGCATTATTCATCCTCGATACCCCTCAATTGTTCCATATCATCACTCCTTAATGTTTTATAAGCGCGATACCCTAGTACCAAAAACAGCGCCGTGACCGCAAAGTTAATAACAATTGCTGTTAGAATAAGCGCTTGTGGAAGTGCATCTGTAAAGGAAAGTCCATCCGCACCAAGCAATGGTGGACCACCTGTTTTAAGCCCTCCCATTGTAAGGATAAGCAGGTTCACACCATGCCCAATAATCGAAGTCCCCAAAATAATCCTTATAAGACTTTTTGTCAAAACCAGATAGGTGCCAATGGTAAAGAGGAATCCTACCGTGACAGCCATTAATGTCTCCATCCTATTCATCCTCACTTATGGTTTGTATGATCGTGACAGCGGAGCCAATAACCGCTAAGGCTACACCTAGGTCAAACAAAACAGCTGTTGCCAACTCTGTCTTTCCAAATACCGGAATATCAAAATAACCAAATGTTTGACTTAAAAACGCTGCATCAAAGAAAAACGAGCCTGCCCCTGTGCCTACTGCAATTAGAACACCGATTGCAGCTACCTTTTTAAAATCCACCGGAAGGTTATCTGTGACCGTTTCAATATCATAGGTAAGAAAAAGGAGGATCAACGCAGCAGTTACTCCTAGTCCGCCAATAAATCCTCCACCAGGGTTATGGTGACCTGAATAGAAGAGGTTGATGGAAAAGGTCAAAATGATTAATACAGCAACTTTACTAACAGCTCTTAGTAATAAATCATTCGGTCGTTTCATTCTTCTCCATCCCTCCTATCTAGCCTTAACTTTATCAACGTAAATACTCCAAGTGCAGCGATCATTAACACGACAATCTCAAGCATCGTATCAAATCCTCGGAAATCAACCAGGATTGCATTCACAATATTTTTAGCCCCTGCAAGTTCATATGATTGTTCAAAAAATCCAGATATCGGTTCGAACAAACGATTCGCATCAGCAGATAAAGCAATCGCTGTGAACAAGATGCCGACTCCAAGTGAAATGATTAAATTGGTAAGTTTAAATCCTACTCCTTTTCCTCGCTTTTTAAACTCCGGCAAATGATAGAAACATAATAAAAACAGAGCAACTGTTGCCGTTTCCACCACAAGCTGTGTTAACGCTAAATCCGGAGCCCTAAATAGAACGAATAGGATCGAAACAAAATATCCAAGCGCTCCAAGTGCAATAATTGCGGTTAATCTTGATTTTGCAAAGATAACAATCAGACCTGATAAAACAATCCCAATAACGATTCCGATTTCATAAGTCGTAATTGGCACATCAGTTGCGAAATTAAATGCTAGACCGTCTAGTAGTAGTAGGCTACCTCCCACAATCAAGATCATAAAGCCGAAAATATAGACCAAATAATCTCGAACGGATCCAGTCATATACCGGTTTGTTAACCCATATGAGAAGCTCTCCATTTTCTCAATTCCTTGGTCATAGAGAATGTTTAATCTACCTTCTGTAGAGAAAAAGCTATAGATTCCCTTCCATTTTCTAAGTGTAAGGTACATTAGTGTTCCGAGCACTACAACTCCAATGGTCATAAACAATTCCGTTGTTAAGCCATGCCATGCCGTAATCTGCACATCAATCCCGCCTGAATCAGCAAGTGCCGGCAAGATCGAGACTAATGCAGGTTGAAGGACATAGTCTGATAGGACATTTGGGAAAAAGAATATGACAATGACTAGAGAGGCCAGAATGACAGGAGAAATTAACATCCCAATTGGTGCCTCATGTGCTTCTTTTTCTAATCTCTCAGGATAATATTGACCAGCAAACGTCTTGAATAAAAGAATCATGCTATATATAAAGGTAAAGACACTGGCAATCCAAGCAATAACAGGGAAAATAACCCCAAACTTCTCCATTCCAAAAATCGGCAAGCTCATTGAATTTAAAACGCCAGTAAAAAACATCTCCTTACTCAAAAAGCCGTTGAATGGTGGCAGTCCCGCCATCGAAAAGCTTCCAATAAGTGCGACGGTAAAAGATATCGGCATAAGACTTAACAAGCCGCCTAATCTCCGAATATTCCGCGTCCCTGTTTCATGGTCGATAATGCCCACAACCATGAATAAACTCCCCTTAAAAGTAGAGTGATTAACTAAGTGGAAGATAGCCGCTAAAACAGCTACAGCAAAAAACGCAGACTCATCACCGTTCCCATAATAAACAGCGGCAGAACCAAGCCCAAGCAAACTCATAATCAGCCCTAATTGACTAATTGTTGAATAAGCTAGTAATGCCTTTAAATCAATTTGTCGAACCGCCGTCACAGAACCATATAATAAAGTAACGATTCCGACACTAGAAACGATCCAGAACCACTCTGCACTCCCCCCAAAAACAGGAGTGAATCGAGCTACTAAATAAATGCCTGCTTTCACCATAGTAGCTGAATGCAAATAAGCGCTAATTGGTGTCGGTGCTTCCATCGCATCAGGCAACCAAATACTAAATGGGAATTGAGCTGATTTTGTAAAAGCTCCTAAAAGTAATAAAATCATCGCAGGTAAAAATAATGCATGCCCAGCAATGACTTCCCGCTGATTGATCATTTCCCTAATACTATAAGTATCAGTTATCATCGAAAGCATAACAAAACCAGCGAGCATCGAAAGCCCACCAAAAATTGTAATCAGCATCGACTTTTGTGCACCATATCGAGATCTTTTTCGCTCATACCAATAGGCAATTAATAAAAATGAAGAAATACTGGTTAACTCCCAGAATACATACAAAACAAATAGATTATCTGAGAACACAACCCCAAGCATTGCGCCCATAAATAGCAAAATATAAACATAAAAATTGTGCAGCGCTTCACGTTCCTTAGACATATAATAAATAGAATAAAGAACAACCAAAGCTCCAACACCACTAATCAAAAGCGCAAATATTAAGGATAAACCATCAATATAAGTGGTGAAATTAATGCCTAATGAAGGTACCCATGGTATTGTTAGCAAAATCGTCTCCCCATTTGATACCACAGGGATATAGCGTAACAAGGATATAAATAAAATAACTGGGACAAATAACACAAACCATCCTGTATGAATCCTTGTTTTGAAAAATCTATCTAAAAATGGAACAATAATGGCAAATAGAAATGGAAATAAAATGAGAACATGAAACCAAGACCAAACCAATATAACGCCTCCTTTTAAGTGGGAATTTTTCCAATTCCTTTATTTTGTAAATTGTGATTGACTATAACTGAACCATGAGCTATAGTCATACATAGCTTAAGAGTACAGGGTAATAAACCCAGCTAATTTGAGGTGACATAAATTGAAAAGAATGAAAGGACGGATGGATGAAAGCATCCTCGTCTGTGTGTATTATGGTCCAAATGGTGAACGGCTCATACAGCGTGGTTGTAAAATGGCTAATATGATGGATTGTCCACTTTATATCCTGACCATTGATGCAAAACCTTTCGATGAATTGGATGCGGAAAAATCTGATTATATTAGAAGATGGAAAGAAATTGCTGAACTCCACAGTGCCGACGCCTTTATCTTAAGAGATAATGAAAAACGCCCTGTTTCGAAGGTTATCGCTGAGGTTGCTAGAGAGAAAAGAATCACACAAATCATCCTAGGCCAAACCGCCCAAAGTCGCTGGGAACAAATAGCAAAAGGATCCATTATTAATTCCCTTCTAAGAGAAATTCCATTTGTAGACCTTCATATCGTGTCTGTATCACGCGGATTGAGAGACCAAGAAGGTCAGTTTGAAAAAGGAGTACGTGCCTATCTCATTAAAGAAGGAGAAAAGTATCGTATCATCTTTAAACATATGAAAGATGTTGAATACGAAGGAATTTTCTTCAAAGATATAGGAACCGACTTTAATAATGGTGTTTTTAAATTTATGAAAAATAAAGAAACGGTCCATGTAAATATAACTGAGGATTACGTTACAGATCTTACTTGCAACGTCAATATTATTGAACCGATGGACGAAGATAATAAATAATCGAAATATATGCCTACCCTCCACTTAGTGTGGAGGGTTTTTATTTTTTCATTAAACAACTAAAGATTTACATCCACTTTTATCGGCAGTTGTCCACCTTTTTCTATCCCTAAATATCGTAAAGTTTCATTAGGTGTATGATGCCCATAAATCTCTTTAATAATTGAAATCGCAATCCCTTTTCGGTATGCGTGGTACCCAAAGGTTTTACGAAGTGTATGTGTCCCAATCTTCCCCGGAATTCCTACCTCTTTCGCCGCATGATTAATAATGCGGTAAGCCTGCTGACGTGTAATTGGTAACTGATTTTTTTTTGATTTAAAAAGATAATCAGTATTCTTAAATTCATGGTCAGCTAAATACGCCCTCAGTTCTTTATTCACACTTGTATTTAAGTAATATGCTTTTTCTTTCTGATGCTTTGGTTCGTAGATATAGAGAAATTCCTTAAAAGAACCATCTTTCAAAACATCCTCTACTTTTAGTGATAATAAATCACTCACCCGTATCCCTGTATTAATCCCTAATACAAAAAGAAGAAGATCTCTTTGTGATTGCTTCCTTAGTAACCTTTTCATTTCTCGTATCTTTTCAACATCTTTTATGGGTTCAACGTACTCCACGTATCTCCCCTCCAAAATTAATGTTACTTAATTTAATTCTAACACGAACTATGTAACATGCCAAATATAAAACCTTCAAATTAAATGATGGATTTATTATAGGTTTAGCATTTTACAATGTTATAATCATTTATCATTGTCAAAATTTCATTAAGAAAGGGAAAATAAAATGAATCGTAAAGTTGGATTTATTGGCTGTGGCAACATGTCAAAGGCCATCATTGGTGGGATTGTTAACTCAGGATATATGAGCCCGAATGAAATTTTTGTTTCCAATCGGAGTTTGCCGAGCTTGGAGGAAGTAAAACGGAAATATGAAGTTCACACCACACAAGACAATGTGGAAGTGGCCCAAAATTGCGATCTAATTTTTCTCGCTGTTAAGCCCTATCAGTACGCTACAGTCATTGAACAAATTAAAGAAGTTGTTCATGAAGACGCGATCATCATCATGATTGCAGCTGGACAAACCATTGAGCAAAACGAACAGCGTTTTGGACGCCGCATGAAAATGGTTCGTACGATGCCAAACACACCTGTTTTAGTTGGCGAAGGTATGACTGGCGTTAGTATCAATGACTTAGTTACAGAAGATGAAAAACAAGAAATTCAGACTATCTTTGAATGCTTTGGAAAAGTGGAATTTGTGGAAGAACGTTTAATGGACGCTGTTAGTGGCGTGAGTGGGGCTTCTCCAGCTTACGCATATATGTTCATTGAAGCACTTGCTGACGGAGCTGTTTTACAAGGAATCCCAAGAAAGCAAGCCTATACTTTCGCGGCACAAGCTTTGTTAGGTGCTTCCAAGATGGTTTTAGAAACTGATCTTCATCCAGGAGAATTAAAGGATCAAGTTTGTTCCCCAGGTGGCGCAACAATTGAAGCTGTGGCTCGTTTAGAGGAATCTGGTTTCCGGTCAAGCGTTATCCAAGCCGTTTCAGCCAGTGTTGAAAAGTCAAAAAATATGAAGGGGTAGAAGAATAAATATCTTTAGAGTAGGTTTAGAATCTCAGGATAATGTCTATGCTGTTAGTGTATTCCCCCTTTATTGAAAAAGCATCTGCCCAAGGGCAGATGCCATTTTTTTATCTTAATTGCTTTCTTCGAATTCTTCTTCCGTTTGCTCTTCCGGCAAAATTTCAACTTTTACTTTGCGGATTCGGTGGTTGTCGACTTCTTCCACAGTGATTGAAAGATTCTCGTAATCGAAGCCTTCTCCTTCTGTTGGAATTCGCTCCAATGTTTCAAAAATCCATCCTCCTAAGCTATGGCTTGAACTTTCTGGCATTGGTACATGCAAGAGCTCTGAAAAGTCATCTAATTGGAATTGTGCATCAAATTCGTACATCGTTTCGCTAAGTTTGGTCATGATATTAATTTTTTCATCATGTTCATCCCAAATTTCGCCCACTAATTCTTCAAGAATATCCTCAAGTGTAATTAAACCTGAAGTACCCCCAAACTCATCAACGACAATCGCCATATGGCTTTTTAAACGTTGTAATTCTGGTAATAAAGTTGCAACCTTCATTGATTTTACGACAAAGACCGGTTTCCGTAAAAGCGACTCTATATTTACATCATTATGTTGGATTAACTCGGACAAAAATTCCCGTTCCGATAAGATTCCGATAATGTTATCAATATTATCTTTATAAACTGGAACACGTGAAAAACGCTCAGTCAGGAAGATTTCTTTAATTTCCTCAATCGGTTGATTCAATTCCACCGCAATCATATCCATTCGGTGTGTTAAAACCTCGCCGACAATGACATCATTAAACTCTAGCGAGCGATGAACAAGTTCCTTCTCTTCTTTATCAATAACTCCTTCTTCCTCACTAATATCAACCATTACCTTGATTTCTTCCTCTGTAATCGAAGGAGTTGCTTCATTCTTAGAGAACTTTCGTGAAACAAATTCCTTAAGTTTAGCAAACACAAAGTTAATTGGTGTTAATAATTTTATGAGTAAAAAGAGAATTCCAGATATTTTTAATGAATATGCTTCTGCATTTTCCTTAGCAATTGACTTCGGTAAAATCTCACCAAAAATCAAAATCAGAACGGTCATTCCGAATGTGCTAATGACTAGTCCTGTTCCAGCTCCAAATAAACCAGTAAAGACGCTCGCAGCGATACTTGATGCTGCAATATTTACGATGTTGTTTCCAACTAGAATAGTCGATAAAGCATTGTCAAAGTTATCGGTAATATGCAATGCCTTTTTACTACCTGGTTTGTTCTCACTGACATAATTTCTTAGTCTGATTTTATTCACACTTGAGAAAGCAGTTTCTGCTGACGAAAAGAAAGCAGATAATAAAATTAATACAATTAGAAAAATGATTAAACCTATGGGCACTTCAGCCAAAAAAACTCACACTCCGTAAAAAAAGAATTTATACACAATTAATTTTACAGACTAAACTGTGATAAATCAATTGTGACAGCTTGCAACATTTTTCAAAAACAAAGATCATGATATCGGCTTTTTCAAGTGTAAATATCTAGAAATCTAAGATAAACTAGCTAATTTTTCAACATAGCGTTTTTCATTAAAAGGAACTTGGTTGTTCATCATATCAGACATTTCCTCTAATAATATTCCTGCAATGAGCATTTTTGATTCCTCTTCTTTATAACCAGCCTCTATTAATCGTTTTAAAGTTTCGTTTGTTTCTGCATGATTGTTCTCTTGTAATTGATGATCAACAATTTCTAATAACTTGGTACGAAATTTAGGATTTATCATAAGATTTTAAATCAAACTCCTTTTTTTAGCGGTTAGTGTATCGCATTAGCAGCTGTTTCACTCCGGTAATATATCCTCTGGCATGACTCCAAAATGAGACAGAATTTCTGCTTGTTCTTCACCAGATTTTGCATGGAGATAGCTTGCTGCGAGAAGCGCATCTTTTGGTAAGGCCCCTTGGGCAAGAAAAGAAGTGATCAATCCCGTAAGAACATCACCGCTACCGCCTTTTCCGAGTGCATCATGGCCAAGCGGGTTGATGTACAACTCTCCGTCCGGTGTAGCCACAACTGAGCGATGCCCTTTCAATAGTAACAAGACCCCGTACTTCACAGCAAATTCTTGAGCAATTTCTAGTCTATTTCCCTCTACTTCTTGTACGGATTTACAAACTAAAGTTGCCATTTCCCCTGGATGCGGCGTCAAGATAACCGGGCCTTGATGCTGTTGGAGAAGTTCTAATTGATTGCGAAGCAAATAGAGGCCATCCGCATCAATGACAATTGGCTGATTCGTTAGAGCTGTAAATAGCTCCTTTATCCAACTTTCTCCTTCTTGAAACCGACTCATCCCTGGCCCCACCGCAACGCTTCGAAAAGTAGGTAACTTTGGGTTTAATTCGTGAATGGCTCTTACTGAGAAATGCCCGTCTGTTTCAGATAATGGGATAAACAACGCTTCTGGAAACAAATTTGCTTCGGTATGATACAGACTTTCCGGTATCGCCAGCGTGACCAACCCTGCGCCGCTATGTAAAACCGCTTTAGCTGTAAAAACAGGCGCTCCTACATAGGCTTGTGAGCCCCCTATCACTAAAGCATGTCCAAAAGTTCCCTTATGACCATTTCTCGGTCTTGATGGAATGCACTCTGTGATGAGCGATTCGGTTATGACTTGCGGGAGCTTAAAATGAAGAGTTTGCGCAATCGAAGGAGGAACTGAAATATCAACCGCTTTCCACTCCCCAACATAGTTCGGTCCTTCTTGTAAAAAGAACCCTCTTTTCGGACAAACAAACGTAATCGTTTTTGTTGCTTTAATGGCTTCGTCAACCACTCTTCCATCATCGCTGTTTACACCTGTAGGAATATCAACCGATAGGACACTCGCTTGATTTCTTCGGTTATTCACCATATGAATGACTGTTTTCATTGGCTCTCGAACAGCGCCTTTTACACCGGTCCCAAGCATTGCATCAACAATAATATCCGCTTGCTCAAGGTGAGTAGGCAGAACATCCATCTCTTTTAAGGTAAACAGCGGAAGTCCACGTTTTAAATAAACATCCAAATGACATTTTGCATCACCAGTAATTTTTTCTAGATCCGTGAGCAACCATAGTTTAGGACTCCAGCCTAAATCCACTAGTTTGCGGGCAACCACGAACCCATCTCCTCCATTATTTCCACCACCAGCTAAAATCACAACATTATTATCGGAATTTTGTGAGTGGCTAGCTATGATTTCCTCGACTACTCGCGCGCCAGCATTCTCCATCAGAACTACTCCCGGCAAACCTAATATCTCCATCGTATACCGATCCAGTTGCTGCATTTCCTTTTGCCCAGCTACAATCATCATCATCCCTCCAGCCAAACTTTCTGATATTTTCATTATAGGCAATAATTGGAGGATATGATGGTGAAAATTTGTTAAAGATTCATTGCAGAGAGTATTGGTCAGGTATTTATCGGAATGGTTTCCCTTAAGCGTGAACACTTGGTTTTGTGAAACCTCTTTTTTCTTGCGCTTCCTTTTTATCGTCTCAACACTGTTTTTGGTAACGGGAGATTCCTTACATTCCCTTTTCTCGTTTCATTACTGATTTTGGGAACGTTAGAAAACCTTGCGTTTCCCAACACGATTCAACCCTGATCTCAGAAAAAAGCTAGAAACTCTATCAGGCTTTTTAACAATGGCCCACCTCCAACACCAAAAACGTCCCAGAACAAAGTCTGGGACGCTCTTTCTTCGCTGTCTTAATTCATTACCCACTTATCTTTCATAAACATAATCCGACCGATAATGAAGAAGAGAACCATAAATACAATATTGCTGCCAAGTGTGATAACAATATGCTCATAGTTGATGACGCCGAAAAGGAGTTCTTTTAACAAACTAAACAAATTCATAATCGGAATAGCAAAATGTTCAAAGGTAAGTTCATTGATTCCAATACCTGTAATAATCATTGTTGGCAGGATCGTTAACATCATAACTGGTGTGCTGTAACTTTGTGATTCTTTTACCGTTTTTCCCATGATGCTCGTAATCATAAGCAACGATGCATTAAACATCGAAAATAAGATGGTCATGACTAGAGCTAAACCAATGATTAACCATGCATTATCTCCAAAGGAAACGGCTTGCTTCAGGTTTTCAGTTAAAAACGTGATTTCTGCAGCTACTACACCCAAAGTAGTCAATCCAGTAATGGTTCCTACTGATGCAATCGTCATCCATTTGGCAAACAACAATGTAGAACGATTCACAGGTGTCATCAACAAAGCTTCCATTGTCTTGCGCTCTTTTTCGCCAGCGAATAAATCAGAAGCCGATGGACTAGCGCCCACCCCAATCGCCAAAGATAACATTAAAGGAATTAGCATGGCTAGCAGATTCACATTTGGGTTGTCCTCGCTGATTTCTTTTTGATCAATGGTAAACGGTTGAATCACTGATAAATCTGTCCCTTGTGATTGTAAACGTGTCGCTGTGACGGATTTTTCAAAGGCTGTTAACGTAGTAGTAACGAGATTCATTAAATTCGTAGAGTTTTGGCTAAAAGAATCGCCAATCAACGTAACGGAAGCTTCCTCCCCTTTTTCGATGCTAGTAAGAAAATCGGGACTTAGTACAAGGGCAGCAACCGCTTCTCCTTCAGTTAGTGTTTCTTCAGGGTTCGCGGACTGTACAAACTCAATATTTTCCATGCCTGAGAACAACTCAGCTTCCTTCGCCCCAAACGACTTTTCTACTGCCAGCGAGTATGTTTCGCCTTCCCCTTCGGAAATCAAACTTTCATAAAAGAAGGTTAGCCCTGTCATCATAATGATTGGCAGTAAAACGGTCAACAAAAGTGTTCTTCGATCCCGGAAACAATCTTTCATCTCTTTTAAATAAATTTTAAGAAGCATAATCTTCATTCCCCCTCACAAGCTTGCTCATAAAAATATAATTCAAGTCGCGACTGCCTTCGGACCGGTATAGCTCCTCAAGCTTGCCATGATAAACCAATTCCCCTTTATGCATCATTGCCACCGTGTCACAAAGCATGGAGACCTCTTCCATGATGTGACTTGAGAACAAAATTGTTTTCCCTTCTCTTTTCAACTGATGAACAAGCTGTCTAAACACATTGGAAGATGTAATATCAAGACCTGTTGTTGGCTCATCAAATAAAATGATATCTGGATTGTGGATGAGCGTGCGGGCAATCGCAACTTTCTGACGCATCCCCTTTGAAAAGCCGCCAACTTTCCGATCTAAATAATCCCTCATTCCAAACATTTTCGCTAACTCTTCAATCCGAACCTTCGTCTCGTGTTTGCCCATCCCATATAATGTAGCGAAATAAGCTAAGTTTTCTCTAGCTGTTAGTCGGTCATAAAGCCCCGTTTCTCCTCCAAATAAAACACCAATATGTTTTTTAATTTCGTTTGGATTCTGTTGCGTGTTGTAACCAGCTACCGTAATCTCTCCGTCTGTCGGAGTGAGCAATGTAGCAACCGACCGAAGCAATGTGGTTTTCCCTGCTCCATTTTCTCCAAGTAAGCCAACGACTTCTCCCTTATTTACGGAAAAGGATACATGTTTTAATGCTGTAATAAATTTCTTTTTATCTTTAAACTGTTTCGTAACTTCGTTAATCTCAATCATTCCGTTCACCTCATTTGCTTGTTTTCATGTCTTTATCTTACAAACAATTTTTTCTTCCGTCTGCGAAGATGTCGTGAAAAGTCCATTTGATGTCACAAAAGTGCCAAATTTGCATTTATTGATGGTAAAATAAGGAGAACAGTTCCGTGTGCGAAAGAGACAAAGGATATGAGGGATGAGGAAAGATGAAGGTTGGGTTAGTCGATGACCGTCCGATTGATTTAGATAAATTACAAGCAATCGTGTCCGGTATCGAAAAAGTGGAAATTGTTTTTTCAACCACTTCGGCTGAAGAGGCTTATGAGCAAATTAAAAAAGAGGCCATTGACTTGTTGATTGCGGATATTGAAATGCCCAATCTATCAGGTTACGAGTTGGCCGATATCATTCATTCGCATGCACTCAATATCGCTGTCATTTTCGTAACTGGAAACAGCGGATATGCCGTCCATGCATTTGAATTAAATGTCCATGACTACATCATGAAGCCTTATCCGAAAGAGCGCTTGATTAAATCAGTTGAGCGACTTATTGAAAAAACGAAGTCATCAGAGATCGCTGGCAGACTCTATTTGAAGCAAAAAAATGATATCCACATTATTCAAAAAAAGGATATCATTTTTATTGAGCGTTCCGGAAGATCAACGACTATTCATACAAAGTCAGGTCCAATTAAAACCTATCAGACTTTAAATGAATTAGAAGGTGAACTGCGCGAGCGAGATTTTATCCGGTCTCATCGTTCGTTCATTATTAACATTCATTATGTAAAAAACTTCTCCTTATACGCTAAAAATTCCTATGTGGTTAGCTTTGAGGCAACAGACGGTCAAGCGATGATTACCAAAGAAAAAGTCGATTTTCTCCAACAATATTACTTTTAAAAGGTGGCTGCTATTTTCATGAATAAACGAATCTATTGGGTATTTCTAGCAGGACTGGGATTTGTCCACCTACAGTTTCTATTGACCGATTTTTTTGCTTGGAGGATTTCAATTTTTCTAGCATTGTTCTTAGCGGCTTTGCCTGTCTATTTCTTATCTAGAAAAACCGTTTTTTCTGTGCAGGTTGCCGGGAAGCGTTATGAATACTTGCTCATGGCTCTACAAATTCCAACACTTGCTCTTCAGTTTGGGAATCCACCTGTTTGGGTTTCAACAGTTGCTATATTGATGTTTATAGGCATTGAAACAGCTCGTATATTTATCAATCAAAAGGTAGCAATGTTGGAAAAAGACCTTACTGAGTTTGCCGAGCAACGTGAGCATTTTAATGAAACATTTCGCATTGTTCGCAGTGAGCGGCATGACTTTTTAAAGCATGTGTCGTCGATACAATTTATGCTCGAAAATGAACAATACGATGAAGCAAGAACTTACTTAAATCAGTTAGTTGGTACCTATGAGCAAACCAATCTTTCTATTAAAGGCGAGCATGGAGTGGTCGCAGGGGTCCTCCACCAAATGTATCGACGTGCGAAAAATGCGGGAATTGAGATTGTTTATGATACCGACCTTCCTATTTCGAGCATGCCTTTAAATGATAAAAAAATTGTAGACCTCGTTGGGAACTTACTTTCTAATAGCATTGATGCTTGTGAGGAATGGCAAGAACAACATCAGCGTCCTGCGCAACTGACGCTACAATTCTATAAAAGAAGTGGACTGTTTCTATTAATTTGTAAGAATAACAGTCTGCCATTACCGAGCCATATAGTGGATCAGTTATTCCACTCCTATGGGCGCACAACAAAATCTGGCCACCATGAAGGCTTAGGTACAAAAGTGATCAAAGATATCGTGGAAGAACATATGGGGTTCTTAGATTTTATCCATAAAGATGAAGAATTTACCTTAAAGATTAAAATTCCAGCTATCAGATAACCAAAATTCCCAGCACTCATGCATGGGGATTTTTTATTTTAATCAAAGGCTATTTTCGTAAAGTTTGTTGTTAAAATCCTAAAGCGATTTTAACGAGAAATAAGGGGTCTCTGTGACACTACTTAGTTGGTAAGCTCTTTCTCCTCTTATTAACGAATATGGAATGGAATCAAAGCTAAATCATTCTATATTTTCTTTAAAAAGCAACAATGTTTAAGAAATGAGCCTAATCAAACGTTTGATTAAATTCGGCTTACTAAATCAGCGTTTATTGGGTGTAGTCTTCAAGTAAATGAGGTTCTTTATGTAGATTAGATACACTGGAGGTGTTGGGGGATTTTACAATTTCTAACTACTTTTACTTTTCTACACAGAATTCAAACAAATATTTGAACTAATTTATATGGAAAAGCTAATCTCTTTTTACCGTGTTAAAATTAAAGTGTGGTAAATCTAATATAGGAGGTTGATGAACATGCCAGTCCTTCACGATTTGCTACCTAAGATATGGAACAGAAAAAGCTATGATTTAGAGGATTTCTTTGAAAACTCCTGGTCTTGGAACAAAGTTTTTGATGTTGATGTGAAAGAAACAGAGAAATTAATCACCATTGAAGCGGATCTGCCTGGCTTCAACAAAGAAGATATTCACCTAGAAATAGATGATTATGCCTTAACCATCAAAGCAACCCGGAGTACCGAACTGGAACAGCGCGGTGAGAAATATTTCAAGCGCGAGCGGCAATTTGGCAGCATTGAGCGAACCATCCCTCTCCCAACCGAAGTACGGACTGAAACATCAACTGCTAAATACAATGATGGTGTTTTGAAAATCACGTTTGAGAAAGTGAACCCAACGATATCACATCGCAAGGCCATTAGCATTGAATAATTATGAAATAGATTACTAATTACGCCAGCTTTTGTATTGAAGCTGGCGTTTGTTATTGATGAGCGGTCGCTGCGCGAATTTTTAAAAAGTTGTTCAATAGAGTGATATAATGGTTTTACAGTTTAAGGCATAGAAATGAGGTATAAGGATGACGAAGAAGGAAATTGAGTACCAAATCCTCGAACTAAAAACAGAGTATGTGCGTCTGCAAAATGATTTGGAAAAACTAGAGTATGTGAAAGGAAATCTCTCTCCCCTGGAAAAACAGATTGCAGAGATTGAAAATCAACTAGCTGTACTGAATCAAAAATTACGTGAGGTTTAATAAGGAAGGCATCCCATGAGCTTAGTACGTGGGGATGCCTTTTTATTTAGATATAAAGAGAAAAGAAATAGCTATGTTCTCACTGGACAGCAACTTTATATCAGGAAAAAGAGCCAGTTAATTTAGTATGAACGCAAAAATGGTGTATCCTGCATTAAAATCGTCTTTGGGATTTCAAACGAAAAGAGCCTTATTTTAAAAGAATGGATACCTGTAGACCAAAAAGCGCTCGTTTGAATTATGTTCATAAAGGAAACTCAGACGGAATTCTTGTTTTAGTTCAAAAGGAGTTTGGTTCTCCAAAAAATAAATATAGTCTTCAGCAGGGTAATAAAAAACCAGCTCTACTTCACGTGGATGTTGTTCCATCGACAGCATGATATTGGACAGTATCTTTTTAAAGATATGGATCGAAAACGGATTAAAAAAGTAAAAGCGGTTATCCTCAGGATGGATTGGATAATCTTCCGCCAAGCAGTGAAAAAATTGTATCTTATTTTTGCTATTTTTATGCTTTACTAAATAGCGCTCAAGATTGGCTAAAGAGTCTCGATAAAAAAACTCGTTCATTTCAATTCCTGTCACATGAGCACCAAATAAATGATGGATAAAAAAGTTTAATCGTCCCTTTCCACTCCCAAAATCAACAATTCGATCATATTTTGTGACTTTATACTGCTCGAAAAGCTCTTCTAGCGCGCTGTAAGGCGTCGGCTCGTAAGGATGATAATGAATCGACTTATGAATGCCCTTCTTGCCTTCCTGCGTTTTGATGTTCAGCAATTTTTCATAGTAGTATTCTTTCATTGTTGTCGCTCTCCTAGCACAGTACCAGTTTCTTATACCAGAATACACGAAAATGTTAGGAGAAAAAAGTTCGGTTTACTAGGTGAATGTGGTTCGCTTGGATCAGGTCTTGATTATGTGACCGGTGTACAACGTTTTCTCTTCTAGGGGTCACTTAAAATCCTTTTTACGTGACTGACGCGCTCCTTTTTCTCCTCTCACGGTCACATAGGCGCCTTCTTGTTGCCCACCAAATCACATCTTCCATCTCTTTCACTTAAAATCCCCTCAATAAAACAAAAAAAGAACATCCATCCAAGTTAGATGATGTTCTCCTTATGTGTTTGAATCCTTGACTCTAGTTTTTGTACTTCCAATAGATATTCTAGGTATGATTGCAGTTCAAACTGTTTATGATTCACAAAGTCTATTAACCTTTTAGTTTCTCGCATGTTCTTACCCCCTGTTTACTTTTCTTCTTAGTTCTATCTTTCCCCACTTCAAATCTTTTATACCCTTAAACTAGAAAAAATTGATAAAAAATTTATAGTGTCTAAATATCTAAATGAAAGATTAGCAAAATATTTTTATTACTATGTATAAACCTTGTAACTCTTGTCCATCATATAAATGTATTCCCCCTCATTTAATAAGGCACCTGCTACTAAGCAGATGCCTCTTTTTTTGGGAATAATTATTATTGTAGGTCTTCGATTGAGTCGACTTCTATGTATGATGGTACGACTAGACCTGTTTTGGCGCCTTCAAGGTTTGTTCCTAGGCTTTCCATGTCTTCACTGTATTCTTCTACATAGTCAGCATGTGTTAATGGTAACCATGCTGCTACCAATGCATCTGCATCTCCACTTGCTACAGCCGCAAACATTGGACCTGCTTCAAGTTGAACAAGTTCCACTTCATAACCAATGCTTTCTAGGACATGGCCAACAACGTTTGTACTAGCAATCTCTGAATCCCATGCTACATACGCTAGCGAAACCTTTTCACCGTCTACTTCTTCTGCACCGTTTGTCCACTCAGCCACTTTATCGCTATTTTCTTCGACCCAGTTTGCTGCTGCATCCGCTGGGTCTGCACCTTCTTGGATCTCCACCATTACCGCAGCCATATCATCTGGAGTCCATACGAACTGGTCCAATACAGTATACGCACTTGGCTGGTCTTCTTTTAAACCTTTACGTACATAAGTATCAATTGTTTCCGCTTCTCCATAAATGCCCTTAGGATCTTCAAGATATTTCAAATCAAATTTGGCAAATTTCCAATGTGGTGTCCAACCCGTTACAATAATTGGCTCTTCTTTTTCATAAGCCTTTTGAAGTTCAGATGCCATTGCTGCAGATGAAGATTCAACTAAATCCCAATCAGCTAGATTTTCATATTCTTCTAAAGCATTTTCCGTTGCTTGCATGATTCCTGCACCCGGTTCAATTCCGATAATCTTATAATCTACTTGTTCTCCAAGCGAATCTTCAGATGAAGCATCCCCTGAACTCTCCTCAGAACCACCACATGCTGCTAAAAAAAACATGGTCATTAACAAGGCAATTGAAAGTATCAACTTTTTCTTAAACATGAATAATTCCCCCTTAGTTTTGTTTTTGCTTACCTATATTTTGTGAAAGTCGATCAAGGACAATTGCTAAAATAACAATCGCAAGACCGGCTTCAAACCCAATCCCAACTTTTACTTGTGATACCGCTCGGTAAACATCCGCACCAAGCCCTGGTGCTCCTACTAAAGAGGAGATTACAACCATCGACAAGGACAGCATGACACTTTGGTTGATCCCTGCCATAATTGTCGGAGTCGCAAGTGGCAATTGTACTTTTAACAATCTTTGCTTTGTACTAGAACCAAATGCATTTGCCGCTTCGATTAAATCCTCCGGTACTTGACGAATTCCTAGATTTGTCAAACGTATGGTTGGCGGCATCGCAAAGATTACAGAAGCAATAATCCCTGGAACCATCCCAATCCCAAAGAATAATATCGCTGGGATCAGATAAACAAAGGCCGGCATGGTTTGCATGAAATCAAGAACCGGTAAAATAATGTTTCTTGCTCGATCGCTTTGTGACATCCAAATCCCGATTGGAATCCCAATAATGATGCTAATGACAACAGCAGTTAAAACCAGTGCCAACGTATCAAGCGTTGCTTCCCAATAATCCAAGTTATAAATTAACCAAAGACCAACACCGGTAAAAAGGGCATTCGTCCAACGAGTCAACCATAATGCAATCCCAGCAAAAATAAGAATGAGTAAAATAGGTGGAATAGAAGTTAAAATGAAGACAAGAAAATCAACAAAGTTTCCAATCCCTTCAGAAATTAGATCAAAAAACGGCTCTAATTTGTCTGTCAGAAAGTCAACAAATGTATCAACCCAATCCGCAAGAGGTATTTTTGGTATCAATTAGTTCACCCCATTTCCGTTCAACTGAATTTCATCTCCCGCAAGTGCTGCAAGGACTGCACCGCGAACAATGATTCCTAACAGACGGTGATTTTCATCGATAACCGCTAGAGGTAATGTAGCATTAGCAACTCGTTCAAACATATCAGCAATTAACGTATCTGGGGCAATGGTTTCAACGTCATGAGTCATGACTTCTTCTAGTGTTTTGCTATTTTTCACCGCATCAGCTGCATCTTGTGCCGTAACCGCACCTAACAGTTTTTGTTTTTTATCGACGATATACACACTCGATATTCCTACGTCTTTCATAATCTGCAATGCGACCCTTGGTCCTCGGTCTAGCAAGATTTTCTCAGGACGTTTCATTACATGTGAAGCCGTCAATACTTTCGAAAGATCAACGTCTTCAACGAAACGTTCTACATAATCATTTGCTGGGTTCGTGAGGATTTCTTCCGGCGTACCAACCTGAACAATGGAACCATCTTTCATCAACGCAATTCGGTCCCCAAGTCGGAGGGCTTCATCCAAATCATGTGTGATAAAAATGATCGTTTTTTCCATTTTTTCTTGAAGCTCAAGCAGCTCATTTTGCATATCTTTTCGAATTAGTGGATCAAGCGCACTAAACGCTTCGTCCATTAACAAGATATCGGGATTATTGGCCAAAGCACGCGCCAAACCAACACGCTGCTGCATTCCACCACTCAATTCACTTGGATAGCTATTTTCATAACCCTTTAGACCAACAAGTTCCAAAGCCTCCATCGCTTTTTGTTTCCGCTCTAGCTTATCTGCCCCTTTTATTTCTAATCCGTATTCGGTATTACTTAATACCGTTCGATGAGGAAATAAGGCAAATCGCTGAAACACCATACTTAATTTGGTGCGTCGAATTTCGCGCAGCTGTTCGGGCTTCATTTTAACGATGTCTTGGCCATCGATTAAGACTTGACCATCAGTGGGGTCAATTAACCGATTAAACATCCGGACCAGTGTGGATTTCCCACTTCCAGATAGACCCATGATGACAAAGATTTCGCCCGCCTTGATCTCGAAGTTTGCTTTGTTGACCCCTACGGTCATCCCACTCTTCTCCAAGATTTGTTTCTTGGTCAACCCTTCATTGAGCATTTTTATGCCTTGCTGAGGGGACTTCCCAAAAACCTTCGTCACATTCCGGACTTCAATTTTTGCCTGGCTCATCTTTTCACCTCCGTTTTATATAAGAAAAAAGAACTATGTAAATAATGTTCAATTGTTCACATAAGTTCTATTTTACCTGTTCATACTTTACTAAACAAATCGGAAAATTCGGGATAATATTGTTTCTATTAGTCTCAATTTCTACCTGTCTAAAATAGCTAGTAAATCCTTACTTATCATCCATAATACTCCTATATACCCCTTATTCCATCTTACAAACCATAAATCTCTTAGGTATATAGCATGACTTTCCTTACCCTTAAACACCTCTAAATTCCTATAAAAAATGACCAATTCCCACTTTATAAGGAATTGGTCATTTAGTTACTATAGTATCCTGAACTGAATTTACCTACACTTGTAACACGTATTCACTTTCAATGCCTTTGATTCGCTTATATAGTTCATCATTAATTGGTGTTGGGATGCCATGCTTTTTCCCTAATTTCAAAACTGTTCCAGAAAACAGCTCCACTTCACTAAAGCGCTTCGCCTCGAGGTCCTGGGCCATGGAAGGCTTTCCGTCTGGACTTAATTTACTTAAAACCGTCAACCAATACTCAATATCGTTTTCGGTTAATTGAATCCCTTCTTTTCTAGAAAGGACCATAACTTCTCGCATAGCTGCAATCATCATGTCACGAGCCTCTCCGTTTTGTTGGATAGCTCCATAATTGCTTCCAAATACAGCAACGGTTTGATTCACGCCGACATTCAACATAAATTTGCTCCACAATCGTTTATACATATCTGGCACAATCTCATAAGGAACTTCTTTTTGCGTAAAAAAGTCAGAAACGGCCTTTATCTTCTCAGAGTCCTCATTCCCTTCCTTTTCCCCAAAACATAAATATCCCATATGATCATAGGTCAGTTTATTGTTTACTTTAACAGCATCCATGCCTTGAGCAACACAATACAATAGTTTATCCATTCCATATGTATTTCCAATAATGGCTTCACTGGTAATCCCGTTTAACGCTGATAATATAATCGTGTTTTCTCCCACATGATTTTTTACTGACTCAATTGCTGCATCTAAACCATCATTTTTCACCGAAAACAGCAGCAAATCAGCTGGTTCCACCTTTTCATCCGGTTGCTTATAGGTAAAATCACAACGCTCACCATTACAATAAACACCATTTTTTTGATACTTCTCAATCCGTTCTTTGTCGGCAATGATTCTTAAATTCGCTTTTGGCATTCTTTTTGATAAATGTTGGCCATACATGACTCCGAGCGCACCTAACCCAATGATACTGACATTTTTTATTTCCATCCTACTTCTACCCCTTTGCCGCCATTTTCCTAAGCTTATTTTACCACAAGGATAACATCTTTCTCAGAAGGGAGCTTGAGGATTTCATATTATAAAATTGCTTCAGCCAGTAAAGTATAGGATTCTAACTTATCATCAAAACGATGAATATTTGAAATAATCATCATTTCATCACTTTGGTAAATTTCGCTCAGTCTTTGCAATTCTGCCTTTACATGTTTCGGCGTGCCAATCACCATTCGCTTACGGTTTTTCATGATTTTCATTCTATCTTCATTTGTAACAGGCATTGTTTTCGCTTCTTCAATTGAAGGAATATGTGTATCGAGCCCTTTTTCGACCGCTAGTAACCACTGGTCAAGGCTTAATACGCGCTCTTCAGCCTGCTCTTTGGTCGGAGCACATACAACAAATACACAGACATTCACTTTCGGTTTTGCAAGCAAGGGCGACGGTTGAAACCGGTGAAAATATTCCTCAATGGCCTCTTTTCCATTTTCAGGCGTAATAAAATGTCCATATGTAAAAGCCGTTCCATTTTTAGCAGCAACTCTCGCCCCTCGAGGCGAGATCCCTAAATGCCAGATCTCTGGTAATACCGTCGGGTGAGGATAAGCATTCACCCCGTGATAAGAATGATTTTCAGGCAACTGATTGGTCAAATAACCTTGTAAATCCTCTACCTGACGAGGAAACTCATTTAAACTTTTCCTCACTCCATCTGTTAACGCCATTCTAGTTTCGAGTGAGCCCCCAGGAGAGCGACCAACTCCTAAATCAATCCGATTCGGAAATAAAGTCGCCAACAACTTGAAATTCTCAGCAACTTTATACGGGCTATACTGTGGGAGTAAAACCCCACCAGAACCGACACGAATTTTTCTTGTCCTTGAGGCAAGATGAGAAATCAAAACTTCAGGTGAAGATCCCGCCACCCCAATGGTGTTATGATGTTCCGCCACCCAAAAGCGTGTGTATCCAAGCTCTTCCGTTACTTGCGCCAGTCTCACCGTATTTTGGAGCGCAACTCTTGCATCATTCCCCTTACTAATTGCTGATTGATCTAATACACTCAATTTCATCCTCAGCCCCCCCTTTCAAGCTCTTTAATTCCAGCGACTGCAGCTAAAAAGCTCGGAATCATGTGGTCATTCCCGCTAAAAGGTTAATCAGCAGCCTTCTGGCCGGATCGACTTATGCCTGTCGCCCTGTGCAAGTCCTCCCTTATTTTAAATCATTTAGGAAAACCTAATCAAAAGGAGCTTAACATGGTTAATACAAATAAAAGAAAGACATATTAAAAGTAGTTTCAGTATTGAAAGGAGCGTTTTGTAAATGGATTTTTCACCACGTGAAGAAGTACTCTCAGAATTACAGCAGTCTTTTACCAGCTATATTGAAAAGTATAACCTCGATGACATCGGGCTATTTGAGGAACAAGGGGAAAATCAGCAATATCATGTTGGCTACACAGTTAAAAAGAACGGAAAGACTTACCACATCCACACACCATATCAACTTAATGAACATGGTGAATTGGCTGCCTTAAACCACGAATGGGTTGCAGAACCAGACGATCCAAATAAGAAAGATGCACACAGCTACCAAGATGTGGATAGCATTCTACGCACCCTTTAACGGAACCTAATCCTTTTTATAAGAAGGCTGTTTTCGTAAAGTTTGCTGTAAAAATCCTAATGCCGATTTTAACCAAAATAAACTTTTCTCTGCGATACTACTTAGTTTTCAAGCTCTTTTCTCCTCTTATAAATGAATTTGGAATGGAATCACAGGTGAGTCATTCTATATTTTCTTTAAAAAGCAACAAGGTTTGAAAAAGCTCCTAAAAGAAAAACCTTAAGTTTAACTAAAAGGTTTTTCTTTTTTTATCCCCTCCATTTCCTATTTCCTTCAGGTGCCACAAATAATGACTTCCCAACATAGACTAAACTGTTAACTGACTCTATGGAGGTGGTCCCACTGTTTCATACAGTAATGCCAGGTGAAACCCTAAATCAGATTGCAAAAGATTATCGAAAACCGGTAGCAACTATTATTCGAGCGAATCCTTCCATTAATCCAAATAGAATTTATCCCGGTCAAACCATTGTCATCCCTGGGTTTCCTCCTGTTCACACCATTCCCTATAAAATTGACGTTTACATTAGCGGTCGAAGACTTACATTATCTAGAAATGGGGTAGTTCAAAAACAGTATCCTATTGCGGTTGGTAGAATGCTCTATCAAACACCAACAGGCAACTTCATTATTATCAACAAAGCACCGAATCCTGGTGGGCCTTTTGGAACCATGTGGATGAGTTTATCAAAAGAACATTATGGCATCCATGGCACAAATGATCCAAGTAGCATCGGAAAAGCCGTATCAAAAGGATGTATTCGCATGTACAACCATGATGTTGAAGCATTATCCAAGATAATTCCGATTGGTACTCCAGTTACGATTCATCCTTGATGAATAGAAAAGTCTCCCCTAGAGACGTTAGGTATACAGCAACAGCCCAGTCCTTGTTTAAGTGACTGAGCTGTTGCTATCCTACGATCCGAATTCAAGGTTCCGTTCTTTAAGGAGGAAAACCGGTTGATTTTACTATTTATTGAATACCCCATTACCATAGGTTATTTTTTCCTATTATCCAATATAAACGCCATTATCGATTTATCTTCCTTAAAATTCCAACCGATAAAAATATCCTTTACAGAGCGATTAAAAATCTCGTCAAACCGCCCATAGCGGTGAAAGTACTCTTTTTCTAATTGATCCTTTGTATAATGGAGTTCCTCTTGAACCCCCTTAGCAATCAACGCCTTTTCAATTAGTATTAAAATACCTTTCCGCTCAACTAAATAAATATATGGAGTGATTGGGGTTATGTGGATGTAATCGGGGACTTTCTGAATAATTTCACTTATTCTGGAGACCTCTTTTTCCAAAGGTGAAAGAGGAATGGAATCATTTAATTCTTCTCCTATTACCTCTGACTCTAATTCAAAAATCATGATTCCAGAGTTATTTGGAAAGTTCCAATCATGAAAGGTCTCCATTATGTCCATGCCTATTGTAACTTGAATAACCCCTTTTATTTCCTCCATAATATAACTGATAATCATATTTCGAGTATGGTCCACCGTCTTGTGCTGGTCCTCGTTTAACAATACTTCCTCCATAGGAGACAAAAATCCATTGATGTAAGTGACTAAATATTTTCGATGAAGAGTTGTCTGACATGTTTGTGGCCCTTTTCCAAAACTCTTTCTTAGCCGTTTACTAATATAGCTACTGATATTATTTAACTGATCTTGAGAAACCATGCTATTCATTCCTTCATCGGGATTTATGTAAAATGATAAGAAAAATTATTTCTTTTTATTTTTTTAGTATGGACCAAATCCCTCTAGATATAGGAAGAATTATTTAAAGAAAGTTAAAGATCACATAACTTTTATCTTTTTCATATTCCCAAATAATGAAGAAGTCCTCGAGTTCTCTTGTAAAAATAGCCTCAAAATGCGGTTTGTATTCGGATAATGCCTTTTTCAATTCATGAGTGTGATCGTGAAGAAGGTTCGTCTGTCCATTCTCGTAAAGGTAGCGATCTAAGGAAAGCATCACCCCTGTACATTCAAATACACAAACATTTTGATTGATTTTAACAATCTTCATTTCGTCTGGCACTTTATGTACTCTTGAAGCAATTTGCGCGAATAACTTGGATAATTTATTTTCAAAAGAAGAATACCCAAATTCTTTTGACGACACACCAGCACTTTCCATGATAACGATTCCTTTATTGGTATCATAATTCCAGTCATGAAGAGCATATTGGAGTTCCACATTAACCAGATTTGACGCATCATGAATAAACTCTTTACAAATCACATCCATTACCGACCTACGAAAGCGATTCGCCAACTCTCCTTGATGATTTTCAACTAACACCTCTTCTGCCGGTGTCATAAAATGGTTAATATAAATAAAAAGCTTGTTTTCAACGAAGGTTACATAGCATGTCTCGGGCCCCTTCCCGAATCTACTTTTTAGGGTTTTGCTAAACTTACTACTAAGATATAGCATTCCATCCTGAATTGTACTTCCCATTCTCATCCTCCTTCAAGAAAAATAAAAAAGCCTAACTTCAAAAAGAAGTTAGGCCACGGTTAAGACGACTATTTCGATATAGTTTCTTCCATTTACCAAACAATTAAATGTATGTATAAAATTATGCAATATTGTTCATTTTTGATGCCATTTCTAAAAATCTAATGACAGCTAGACATTAGACAGAAACATCTTACCATGATTAAGACTAAACAGCAACAATTCTTATCTACTGTTGTTCGCTTCAGATTCGTTTCACTCCAATAAAATTCCCTACATACAGGCCCTGAAAATAGATTGGAAAATAAGTTACTTTTCCCTTCACTCCCTGTTTGAGTAAGGTATCAAAAGTAGTTAATGTCTCTGGATCTTTATCTTTAAAAAAACTTTGTTCTGCATTCAAATTTTCAGAGAAAAAAAGGTCTGCAAGATTCATCGATAGTAACAGATTCTCTGAAATTCCAAACAACTCTCTAGTTACCTTACTCGCGTATGCCACATTCCCCTGTAAGCCTATAATAAAAAAAGCTTTATTTTGGGCGCGGCCAACAAAATCCCTATCTAGATGTGACTCTATATAGCACTTTAACAAATGATCTTGAGGCTTTGCCATAGATAAAGCCCTCCCTTCAAAATATAATAAAGGCTGTTTTCAAGCTATTTTTCAGGTTTACATAACTTGTTCAGTCGTATTTTTTCTTCAAAAGCAACCAAGTTTGAGGAGGAAAGAGCCAAAATAAAAAAGCCAAAATAAGAGGAATTCCTTCCTCCTATTTTGGCTTTAATCCTCAGCACTATATGAACTGAAAACCCTTTTCCAAGTCATTTATAAGGTTTTTTCATTGTTTAATAGAATAAGAGCTTTAAGTCTCCCTTTCCAATATTAATAATAACCTTATGTTGGCTACTTTTTCAAGCTTATTCCATTTATTTTGAAAAAAACGTCATTTACATGATTACTGTAATTTTTAAAAGCATTCATTTTCTTTTATAGTTTGATTTTTGTTGGGCCCTATATTGTAAGAGTATGACAAAACCGGGTGCAATCTTATGTAGATTCCACTATAATTAACACAGTTATAGGGATTACTTAGTTGAATCATTTTGCTTTTGAACATTTATGTTATCGGGGGTAAAGGTGTTTGAGAATTCTTATTGTAGAGGATGAAACGAGAATAAGTCACTTACTGAGTATGTATTTAAAGAGAGAAGCCTTCGATGTTGATGTGGCCCATAATGGAAATGATGGATTAACGAAAGCTCTTCAGCAGCAGTACGATTTAATTTTGTTAGACGTATTTCTCCCTGGGATGGACGGTTTCGCTGTCCTCAAGGCATTGAGAAAGGAGCAAAAGACACCTGTTATCATGTTGTCCGCTCAAAGTAGTGAGAAGGATCAAAAGCGATTTGTAGAATTAGGAGCAGACGGATTCATTGCCAAACCATTTAGTCCAGGGGAAGTTGTTTCAAAAGTGAAAGAGCAGTTAGCCTAATCTAGATCACTTCATTTGCCTATTTAACTTTTTACTGACTTATATAACATAACGTTCCAATAAACATAAACAACGACATTATTTTTACATGAAAGGGAACAAAGATTGAGAAAAGAGGAGAACTTCGATGCAAAGTTCTCCTCAAGTGTTTTATTTCTTTCTTATCAGCTTAAGTTCCACAGAACGTACGGTACGGAATTTTCGTTGTCGGTCGTTTACAATATTCTTCCTGGTCCGGTGAGTAAGCATACGGGTCGGCAAGGATCTTAAGGAGCCGTTCCATCACAGTAAAGTCTCCGTCTTCAGCAGCCTTTAACGCCTCTTCAACTCGATGATTTCGCGGAATTACTGATGGATTTGATTGTTTCATCAGTTGTTGAGAAGAGCCTTTCGATTCCTCTTGTCTGCTGAGCCGCTGTTCCCACTCTGTTTTCCAATCCATAAATTCTTCTGAGCTCAACAAGGCTGATTCATCATTAAAGTTCTCAATTGTTAGTGCACGGAAAGTATTGGTATAATCGGCTTTATACTTGCCCATCATTTCTAACAGTCTTTTAATGATCGTTTCGTCCTGCTCCTCATGATGAAACAATCCGAGTTTAGCTCTCATCCCAGTAAGCCAATTTGCTTGATAAAGATCAGCAAATTTCGAAATCTCTTCCTGTGCTAACTTCAGGGCCTTTTCATCATCCTCATCTAGCAACGGGATAAGCGTTTCTGCGAACCGTGCAAGATTCCATACTCCCATATAGGGCTGGTTGCCGTATGCATAGCGACCTTGGGTATCAATAGAACTGAAAACTGTTGCTTGATCATACGTATCCATAAAAGCACATGGCCCATAATCGATTGTTTCCCCACTAATCGTCATGTTATCTGTATTCATAACTCCATGGATAAAGCCAACCAACTGCCACTTGGCAATTAGGTATGCCTGTCGTTTAATCACTTCTTGAAGGAGAGTAAGATAAGGAGTTGCCGATTGTTTAACCTCTGGATAATGCCGGGTGATTGTATAATCGGCCAATATTTTTAGCTCCTCTACACCACACCACTTTGCTACATATTGGAACGTACCGACCCTAATATGACTCGCTGCTACACGTGTCAACACGGCGCCCGGTAACTCCGTTTCACGAATAATTGGCTCTCCTGTTGAAACAACTGCTAAACTTCTCGTTGTCGGAATCCCTAACCCATGCATACCTTCACTTATAATATATTCGCGTAACATCGGGCCTAGCGCTGCACGACCATCGCCACCACGAGAATAAGGTGTACGACCAGCTCCCTTTAGTTGGATATCAACACGCTCTCCTGCAGGAGTAATCTGCTCTCCAAGAAGGACAGCTCGACCGTCACCTAGCATTGTAAAGTGACCAAATTGGTGCCCGGCATATGCTTGGGCAAGCGGGGTAGCATCTTCAGGAACTTTATTCCCTGAAAGCACTGCAATTCCGTCATCACTCTGTAGAGCCTCAACACTCAATCCTAAAGATTCTGCAACATCCTGGTTAAGAATCACCAACCTAGGGGAACGAACAGAAGACGGCATCACATCAGTAAAAAGTGTTTCTGGCAAGCGGGCATAACTATTATCTAACTTCCAACCTACTTTTTGATTATTTGTCATTGGTACTCCTTTGCTTATCTGTCTTGTTCCAAGCTAATAAGCTTAGTTCATTTCAGGTATAGTCCTAGTCCATGTAAATATCGTTAGTTTCTTCTTTCCATTCCTTATTATACCTTGGTATGATGACCGTTTGTTAACGATAACTCTTAGGTGGCTGGATAGAAATTAAGGATTTAGCCATTTTTTAAAAAACGTTTTTTAAATGGTTCTTTCCTCGAACTTCGTTGCTTTTGAACAGAAAATATGACTGAATGAGCTTGGTTATATAAAAATTAGCGTGCGGACTAATTAAAAACGCTAAAAAAACACTATTTCGCGTTAAAATCGGCTTTAGGACTTAATAACTATCTGTACAAAAATAAGACTTTTAAATACAAATAACTCTTTACGCTTCAGTTTAACAAAGTAAACTGAAATGCAAAGAGTTATTCCATAATATAAGTCTTCGTGGTAAAGGATGATCCTTCCTATAGGAGCGGGATGTTGTTTTCCTCACACTCTTTAAGGACCTCATCATTCCATACCGATACTTGAACTTCACCAATATGAGCTTTTTGCAAGAAGAACATACATAATCTTGACTGGCCAATGCCGCCTCCAATGCTAAATGGAAGTTCTTCCTTTAAAATAGCTTGATGATAAGCCAATCCTACTCGATCCTCGCAATCAGCTGCTTGAAGCTGTCGAAGTAGAGCATTTTTGTCAACTCGAATCCCCATTGATGAAAGCTCCACCGCACTTTCTAGTGTTGGGTACCAAACAATAATATCTCCATTTAAGGACCAATCATCATAATCTGGAGAACGTCCATCATGTTTTTCTCCAGAACGCAACTTACCACCAATTTGCATAATAAACACTGCGCCATGTTTCTTCGCAATTGCTTCTTCTCTTTCTTTAGGTGAAAGTGCCGGATACATCGTTTCCAACTCTTGTGTAGTGATAAAATAAATACTCTTTGGCAGGCAAGGTTGGATAGCAGGATACAAGTCGTGCACAAACTCTTCTGTATCTTTAATAGCAGAATAGATTTTTTTTACTTCTTCCTCTAGAGTGACCAAATTACGTTGTTGCCTTGAAATCACCTTTTCCCAATCCCACTGATCCACATAGATTGAATGGAGATTGTCAAGTTCTTCGTCACGCCGAATGGCCTTCATATCCGTATAAAGCCCCGTTCCCAAAGGGAATTGATATTTAGCCAATGCGCTTCTTTTCCATTTTGAAAGAGATTGGACAATCTCTACATGCTCATCTTTTACATCCAAAGCATCGAAGGATACCACCCGCTCTATCCCATTCAGATTATCATTTAGCCCTCTTCCAGATTTAATGAATAACGGAGCAGATACACGAACTAATTGTAAAACCTCAGATAATCGAGCCTCAAAATAATCTTTCACTTTTTTTAGTGCAACTTCTGTCTCAATTAACCCCAACTTTGATTTATAAGCCGTAGGGGTCATCATTTGTTTCGGCACAATCTTCACCTCATTTAAAAACTGAATAGTGTAATTTATGGTTATTCCCCCAAAACCGTTCGATTTTAAGCGAATATCATGGTTGTTCTCAGTTCTTTGTCCGTTCATTGAATGAATTTAAACAGGTTAAAAACTTATTAAACTTTACTTATGTTATTGACGAGAGAGGCAGTATATGCCGAATCATCCTAAATTGTATAACCCTTCACAAAGGAAAATTAAGTTTACCTTATATTCCAATAACCTTAACTATAGTGAATCCAAAGCTTCCCTCTAACTCATTTCAGCCTGTTTTTTCGAATATTTATAATTAATGAATTTTCAAAAGAATTATTGCTATAATACTACTGCTACTATTATTTTTCAATAAGAATCTGTGATTTAAAACATTTAGAAGTTATAAAACTTTTAAATGAGCGTTTTAGTTAATTTATAGGCTCTTTTCTCAAACTTGGTTCCTTTTTAGAGTAAATATAGACTGTTTAGCTATGAGAGAAAAGAGAGCTTACCAAACTAAGTAATAACTCAGAAAAAAAGCTTACTTCGCGTTAAAATCAGCCTTTGGATTTTCAATCTCTGCGAAAATAAGGTATTTATAAAAAGCCATTTAGTGGCTGTTTACGCTCAGAACCGTGTTATAACTGAATCCACACTTCATATAGAAGAAAAAAACTGTACTTCCAGTTGTCAAACACTTAACTGAAAATACAGTTGTCCATTACAAGTTAGCATTTAACCTCGATATTTAATCGCTAATCCCTTTAAGAAATTTCGCGTAAATTTATCTCCGCATTCTTTGTAATTTTTATGCCCTACTTTTCGCAATAGTGCACCTAACTCTCCTTTAGTGACCCTAATCCCTGCCATATCAAAAATATCAATCATCTCTTCACTCGTTAGTGATAAAGCAATCTTTAATTTTTTTAGGAGGATGTTATTCACACTCTCTTTTGAGAACTCTGGCCTCTCCGGTTGCCCTGGCTTTGGTTCTTGCCTGCCCCTTTTTAATACAATTAAGCCATTTAAAAAGGATTCCAAAGTTCGATTGTTAATTTTTAATTGCCCTTCACTCTCATCAGTCTCCCCTTCATAATCGAAGTCGTCATTGGACTTAGTTAGAATCCGAATAACTTCTTCCTTTGTGAACTCGAGGCCGCCCAATTTAAAAATCTCAACCACTTCTGTATTTTTTAAATCAAGCGCATATCTTAAGCGAATCAATATATCGTTATTTTCCATTTTTCAAATCCTCCCAAGTGCTACATCCTTATGGTGCGTCATTTGTTTAACCCATTGACCAGCTGAAATAAAGGCACCAAAAGACCAGTATGATCATTACGATTATTTTATCAGGTTCCATTGCTTTCTAAACAAATACTCCAATAAAAAAAGTCTTTTCCACTATGGAAAGACTTTACGCAGATGCTAATGTGACATCATATAGTTAAGTTACCACAAACATTGATAAAATTCGACCTATATAATAGAAAAAGGCTGTTTTCGTAAAGATTGTTGTTAAAATCTTAAAGTCGATTTTAACGAAATAGTAGTCATTTTGTATGGTTAAATGAAGTTTGCAAACTCTTTTCTCATAGACTGTATCTATTTTTTATAACCTAGTTATCTTTTGTAGTTTGAGAAAAGAGCCTAGAAAAATAAATATGAGAAAATGCGTCCTAAAATAATTCCGACGATTTAGGACAAGCCAATTTACTTTTGCAGCATAAAATCATGAACAATATTCCAATCATAGCTCTCTACTGATTAGAAAACAGTGTGATGTCACAGGATCGTCGGACGGAATCAAACCTTTAATAACCTCGCTTAGATCATAGTGTATATTTTTCTTCTAAATCTATTAAATTTACTATTCTTAAATTATGGCAAAATACATTTTATTTGATTTAATAAATTTATTATCTTATTATAATTATAGACACTATGAATTTAGTGTTAACACCTAAATGCAAACGCTACCAAGTAAGCGTTTTCGTTAGGATTATAACAAAGGGGATGAAATTCTTCATGATCTATGCAAATCCAAATACAGAAGGCTCCGTTATTCAATTCAAAGAAAAATATGATAACTTTATTGGCGGAAAATGGGTTGCTCCAGTTAAAGGTGAATATTTTGATGTTACGACTCCAGTGACAGGGGGAATTTTCACAAAAGCTGCTCGTTCTTCAGTTGAGGATATGGAACTAGCTTTAGATGCAGCGCACGCAGCAAAAGATGCTTGGGGGAAAACATCTACAACAGAGCGTGCTCGAATTTTAAATAAAATCGCTGACCGTTTAGAAGAAAACTTAGAACTATTGGCTGTAGCGGAAACATGGGATAACGGGAAAGCCGTTCGCGAAACATTAAATGCGGATATTCCACTAGCAATTGATCACTTCCGTTATTTTGCCAGTACGATCCGTGCTCAAGAAGGTCGTACAACTCAACTTGACAATGACACAGTTGCCTATCATTTCCACGAGCCACTCGGTGTAGTTGGACAAATCATTCCGTGGAACTTCCCGATTCTTATGGCAGCTTGGAAAATTGCCCCGGCTTTAGCTGCTGGGAACTGCATTGTGTTAAAACCAGCTGAACAAACTCCAGCTTCGATCTTGGTTTTAGTAGAGTTAATTGAAGACATCTTACCTGCCGGTGTATTAAATATCGTTAATGGTTATGGTATTGAGGTTGGGAAACCTCTTGCAACAAACCCACGTATCGCAAAAATTGCTTTCACTGGTTCCACTGCAGTGGGTCGTCAAATCATGCAATATGCGACCGAAAACATTATTCCGGTTACGCTTGAACTTGGTGGTAAATCACCAAACGTCTTCTTTGAAGATGTGATGGACAAAGATGATGAGTACCTTGATAAAGCAGTCGAAGGCTTTGTTATGTTCGCGCTAAACTCTGGAGAAATTTGTACTTGCCCATCTCGTGCACTGATTCAAGAATCCATCTATGACAAGTTCATGGAACGTGCACTTGAGCGCGTAAAACAAATCAAAGTTGGAAATCCTCTTGATACGGAAGTAATGATGGGAGCTCAAGCTTCTTCACAACAAAAAGACAAGATTCTTTCTTATATCCAACTTGGAAAAGAAGAAGGCGCTGAACTATTAATTGGTGGCGAAGAAAACCAACTAGTAGGCTTCGAAAACGGAAACTATATCCAACCAACTGTTTTTAAAGGCAACAATAAAATGCGTATCTTCCAAGAAGAGATTTTTGGACCAGTCCTTGCTGTGACTACATTCAAAGATTTTGATGAAGCAATGGAAATTGCAAATGATACATTATACGGCTTAGGTGCCGGTGTATGGTCACGTAGTGGCGATACAGCTTATCGCGCTGGCCGTGCAATCCAAGCTGGCCGTGTTTGGACAAACACTTATCATCAATATCCAGCTGGTGCAGCTTTTGGCGGCTACAAACTATCTGGTATCGGCCGTGAAAACCACGCGATGATGCTTGAACACTATCAACAAACAAAATGCTTACTTGTAAGCTATGATAAAAAACCTCAAGGATTCTTCTAAATCGAAAGGATTGGTGATGAACATGGTAGAACGAGTTGTCGCAACGGATGAGGCGCTTCAATTCATAGCAACACTCAAACAAAGACATGGTTCTATCATGTTTTATCAATCCGGGGGTTGCTGTGATGGGTCAGCACCGATGTGCTACCGTGCAGGAGATTTTCGACTAGGAGACTCGGATGTGTACCTTGGTTCCATCGGGGAAGTGCCTTTCTATATCCATAAAAGTCAGTATGAATATTGGAAGCATACACAACTGATAATCGATGTCCTCACCGGAAATGGACCTGAATTCTCTCTTGATAGCATTGAGGACAAGCACTTCATCACCCGCTCCCGAGTATTCACATCTGAAGAATACGCTGAACTAAGAGAAGTTTTCTAAACAAAAAGAGCTTTCCAGCGGTCGCTATATGCGGTTCTGGAGAAGCTCTTTTTTAATTGGTTATTTGTTGACAAATTTCGAGTTTTTTCGGGGCGTCACTGTGACTTTTTAACAAGCAACGCAACACACTCAACATGGAATGTGTGTGGGAATAGGTCCACGGGTTGGACTTTTTCTAATGTATATCCGAATGGTTCTAGTTCTTTGATGTCAGTTGCGAATGTGTCTGGGTTACAAGATACATAGACGATGCGTTCTGGTTGGGAGCGTCCAATTCTTCTCATTACTTTTCCGCCTGCTCCTGAGCGTGGAGGATCTAGTAATAATAATTCTGGCGTTCCGAATGTTTCTAGAACCTCATCAATTCCTTTTCTTGCGTCTTTTGCTAAGAAATAAGTGTTGTCGATGCCATTATCTTTCGCGTTCCGTTTTGCTGACTCAATGGAAGTTTCAACAATTTCAATTCCTGCTAGCTTTCCTACACGATTGGCAAATGGAAGTGAGAATGTACCTACACCACAGAAAAGATCAATCATTTTTTCTGTTTTTACTGGTTTCCCCATTTCTACCGCTAAATCCACTAGTTTTTGAGCTTGAGTTGGATTAGTTTGGAAGAATGTATCAAACCACAGACGGAAACGGTATCCATCCATTTCATCATAGATAAAGTCTCTGCCCGCTAAAGTATGACTCTTCTCTGATTGCGTACGGTCTGCCCAGTCGGTATTTTCAAGCCACATTAAGCTTTTCACTTGTGGAAACTTTTCTGTAATTCGGTTTACTAAATCATCGGCTGCATTTTGAAGATGACCCTCAGGTCCTTCGGTTGCAAATAATGCTAACATAATTTCGCCTGTAGCAAATGATTGTCTAACCATCAAATGACGAAGTAGACCTTCATGAAGATTCTTGTTGTAGCCAGTTAGCTCGTGGTCTTTTACCCACTTCGCTACTTCTAAAGCCGCTTCTACCATTTCTTTCCCAGCAATTAAACATGTTTCAAGTGAAATGATTTTACGGAAATTTCCTTGCTCATGTAAACCTAGCGAACCATCAGGTGAGAACGTGAACTCCATTTTATTACGATAGTGCCATGGGTCCTCCATGCCAATCGTATCTAAAACTAACTCAGGGTTAAAACCTTGAGCCTCAATTGCTTCTCTTACATGAGCTGTCTTATGCTTCAACTGTCCTTTGTAATCCCAGTGTTGCCATACACAACCGCCACATTTTTCAAAATGTGGACATGGTGGTGCCGTTCTTTCAGGGTTTGCCTCAAGGATTTCTTCAACCAATGCTTTTCTTCTTCTACGTTCAGGCTTATCAACTGTAACACGCACTTTTTCCCCAAGAAGCGTTTGTGGAATCGTCAATCTTAGTTTCTTCTGATTGCCATGTTCCGTGTCACGCCAAATAACCGCCTGACCCGAACCTTTTTCATCCATGCGGCGGATTTCCGCAACCATTGTCTCTCCTCTAGTAATCGTCAATTTATATCCTCCTTCAATTTAAACCACTCATCTATAAAATATAAAATCCAAAAAATCTCAATTCAATTTAACATTATGGCCATTAATTAAGCCCAACACACATTATACAAGTATAAAACAGAATTCCCCAATAATAAATCAATACATTTCTAGTAGATATTAACAGTTCAATAAACACTTAACACCGAATAAGGAAGGCCTTTGAAAAAGTATGTGTTCGTCTATGCCCCTCCATATTAATCACTGCCACCATTCCTCTTAAATTTTAGGCTTTAAAATTCTATTTCCACTTAGACGCAGAGTAATTCTTTATCTAAGTTCAAAGCTAAAGGGAATAATAGGATTAACTCAATAGAACTAGGAGGAATCACATTGTCTGATTTTTGCGCTTCACTTTGGCCTGAGGAACCTACACCGGAAAACCATAAACATTGCAGTGATTGCGGACTTGATCAGCATGGGACAAGGATGGTTTGGGGAGAAGGGAATCCAGCAGCACCCATTCTTGTTCTTCTCGATAATCCAGGGGCACGAGAGGATCGCGAGAATCAACCATTTGTCTGCGGTACACGACAAACACTACAGCAGGCTGCTTATGAAGTGGGCCTAACAACTAAAGATTTGTATGTTACTTACATCTTAAAGAGACGACCTATACGTGCATATGATAAAGAACGAACGAGAGAAATTTGTATGAATCACCTTTACCAACAATTAAAGACAAAACACCCAAAACTGATTCTCTGCTTAGGAAATATAGCCGTCCAATCCTTCTTCCAAAACCCAGATACAGACGTCAAAACATTAAGAGGCCAAATCCATAACGTCCAAGGCTACAACACAACCACCGCCTACCACCCACTAGCCGTCAGACGCCGCCCAAACCTATGGCCCCTTTTCCTAGACGACTGGAAATTAGCAGCAGAGTTTGTCGAAAAGTCACAGTGACGCCCCGGATTTTGTCGATTAAAGGCGACGGTTTTCTACGCAAAGAAAAAGCCCAGTTAGGGTTAACTGGGTCAAGTTCTTCTTATAGTACTCTTGCTGCACTAGTAAATTTAGCTGGGTTGTATGGAGCAATTTTTACGACGTCTCCTGTTTGTGGAGCATGGATGTATTGTCCGTTTCCAATATAAATTCCAACATGGTATGCAGGGGAACCGTTAAATACTAGATCTCCTGGCTGTACTTGGCTTGGAGAGATTCTTGTTCCTGCATTCTGTTGATCTCGTGATACGCGCGGAAGACTGACGCCAGCGGAGCGGTACACATATTGAACGAAACCTGAACAATCAAATCCACTAGGGCTTGTCCCGCCCCAAACGTAAGGAACCCCTAAGTATTGTTTTGCCGTTGCAATGACCTGACTAGCTGACCCAGCATTTGCTGGTTTAGCTGCTTTTTTGACCGGTGCTGGCTTTGAAGCTTTTTTCACTGCAGATTGCTGTGAAGTTTGTTGGGACGCTTGTTGAACAGTTTGCTGTGACTGTTGACTCTCTCCACTCTCATCTGATGATGCTTGAGGTTCCGCTTGGGCTTGTTCCGCCTCTGCAGCTTGACGCGCTAATTCAGCCTGACGCTCTGCTTCTTGCTGTTGAGCTAATTGCGCTTCTTGACTTTTCAACTTGTTTTCTAAAGCCGCTAAAGCCTGCTCAACCTTTTTCTTATCTTCTTCGATTGCTTTTTGCTCCGTAGCCAATTGTTCTTGGCTCGTTTTTAACTCTTCAAATTCTTGCTTTAATGTTTCCTCTGCTTCTACTAATACTTGTTGTTTTTCCGTTAACCCATCAATTAAATCTGTATCGCTTTTAAGAATTTGTGAAATGGCTGAAAAACGTGAGAAGAACTCTGAAAAATTCTCTGATGATAGCAAAACTTCTGCATAAGTAAGAACAGCTGTTTTTCCATCTAATTGTAGACTCACTAGACGTTCAGAAAGAATATCTTGGTGTGCGACTAAATCTTTTTTAGCTTTTTCAATTTCTACTTCTGATTCAGCAATTTTTTTCTCATGGTTTTGAATTTTTTCATTAAGTTGTTCGCTTTTATCTATCGCTTCAATAATTCGGTTATCTAGTTGTTGAATCTTCGTTTCAGTGTCTTGGATTTGTTCTCTCGTTGCATCAATTTGCCCTTGTGTCACTGTCGATTCTGATGGAGTTGCAAAGGTAGGTGTTGCTTGAAGTACTGTCGCTAAAATAACGGCTGATACTGTAACTTTAATTAATTTCCTAATCATTACAAAATCTCCTCTTGTTACTTACTAAGTATTTATATTCCAACCTTCTACTAGTTTATAATTCTAACGGTCTATTAACAATGAATCAGTCGATATTGTAATGGAATTGTAATTTTATGTAGAAAAATCTGTAAAAAAAGACATCTAGCTGTAAGTTCCTTTTAATAAAGGGCAATCTCCTCAGATACCATTCATCATTAAAGAATAGAATCTAGGATTCTCTTTATGCAGACAAGTCTTCTGCAAGTAACAATTGTGTGAAGGAAGTACAGGTTGTAGTAACATTAAAATTGCCAATATTAAAAATTAATCATTCATTTCGATTATCGAAATGTTAAGATAGACTTAAAATTATCCATGGAGGAAAAAAACATGCTCAAGCGTCCAATCACAGTAGAAGATTTATATAAGTTTAAGTTCGTAGGAGATCCGCAAGTTTCCCCAACTAAAGACAAAGTTGCTTATGTTCTTACTCAAGTAGATAAAGAGAAGGATGGCTACTATTCTTCTCTTTGTGTCACCAATTTAAAGAATGAAGGACAGCAATTTACAAACTATTATTCAAATGAGCGCTTAGTAAAGGATACTTCTCCAAAATGGTCGCCAGACGGAAACTTCCTTGCCTTCCGCTCAAATCGAACAGGGAAAAACCAAGTTTGGCTCCTCCCTTCTAATGGTGGCGAGGCCATTCAATTAACAGATATAAAGCAAGGAGTTGGGGAATTTGAATGGTCTCCTGACGGAAAACAGCTTGCTCTTACCATTACCGGAGATTTGGCACTTTCCTCAGATAAGAATGAAGAGCCAAAAGAAGAAAAAAGTGATGTGAAGGTCATTTCTCGACTTCGTTACAAAGGGGATGGAGTAGGGATTTATAACGATGACTACAAACATATCTACTTATTTGACTTAGAATCACATTCTTATACAAAGGTAACTGGTGGAGATCATCATTTTTCACAACCTCGGTTTTCCCCGAATGGAAGAAACCTTTTCTACATTGCCACAAAGGCAGAAGATCAAGAATGGGGCTACCTCCCTGCTATTTGGAAGTATAATTTAGATTCAAAAGTAGAATCTCTTTTTTATCAGGCAGAAAGTTATCTAAGCGCACTTTCCATCTCCCCAGATGGGAAATGGCTCGCCGTTGCTGGCCATACACGTGGTGAACGTAGCCAAGGGAATACAGATGTACTCCTTCTTTCAATAGCTACTGGGAATTTAACCAATCTAACGGAAGGCTATGATTATACAGTAGGAAATCTCGTTGGAGTTGACGCAAAATATGACCCAGCGGAACCACGTCTCATTTGGGATGAAACTAGTTCACACCTCTATTTTAGTGCAACCGTTGGTGGCGATTGTCAGTTATTTAAGGTCACGCTAGACGGCAAGATTTCAGGAGCCCTTTCTCCCGCAGTTGCTACGATCACTTCTTTTGACTTGGTTAACGATGATAAAGCGGTGCTTGTGTTAGCCAATCCGCATTCGACTGGTGATCTCACTGTTCAAGACCTATCCAATCCAGCTAGCTTTAGTAAAATAACTAATTGGAACCAGGATCTATATCAGGACGTTCATTTGAGTACCCCTGAAAATTTCCATTATAAAAGTACAGACGGTTTGGAGATCGAAGGTTGGGTGTTAAAGCCCTTTGGCTATGAAGAAGGTGAAAAGTACCCGATGATTCTTCAAATCCATGGTGGACCGGCAACAGCTTATGGAAATGGCCTACACCATGAAATGCAAGTTATGGCTGCAAAAGGTTATGTGGTTCTTTACACCAATCCAAGGGGCAGCCAGGGATATGGACATGACTTTGTTAATGCCGTTATAGGCGATTATGGTGGCATGGATTATGAAGATATTATCGCGGGTGTCGATTATGCATTAGCAAACTACTCTTATATTGACCAAAGCCAATTATTTGTAACGGGTGGAAGTTACGGTGGATACATGACCAATGTCATCGTTACTCGCACAGACCGCTTCAAAGCTGCCGTAACTCAGCGTAGTATTTGTAACTGGCATAGCTTTTACGGGACAAGCGACATAGGATTTTATTTTACCGAATGGCAACATGGTCATGCGGACCTCTGGGACGATGCAGAAACGTTATTAAAACTTTCACCGCTTCACTATGCCCGGAATGTAAAAACACCAACACTGATCCTTCACAGCGAAGAAGATTTACGCTGCCCGATGGAGCAAGCCGAACAATGGTATATTGCTCTAAAGCGTTTAGGTGTTGAAACAAAGCTAGTCCGCTTTCCAGATGAAACCCATGAACTTTCACGTTCTGGTAAACCGAAACACCGAATCGAACGTTTAGAGCATTTAATTGGTTGGTTTGATGCCCGATTAAATTAACAAGGGCTGTTTTCGTAAAGTTTGTTGTTAAAAGCCTAAAGCCGATTTTAACGAGAAAACGAATTTGGAAATGGAATCAAAGCTAATCATTCTATATTTTCTTTAAAAAGCAACAATGTTTAAGAAAAGAGCCTTAACAAAAAAGAGGGATGTGACGGAATCTCACTAAATTCCGTCACATCGCTCCTTCTCTTTTCTCCCCTAATTTATCTTTTAATTTGCATTTTATTTGTTCACCTGCAGATAATGAGCATAATCCCATTTTCGCAAGGCAGGAGGAAGTCAATGTTCTATTTTGAGGATTATGAGCTTCATCTTAAGCAATTGCCAATGAAAGACAATTTTCAAAAGGAAGATTTAATGACAGACAGTTTCCTCTTTGCTAAGGACAACAATGTTGAGGTTTTTTGGGCTCCATTTGAGTATCTAAATACCGAGGCAAAAGTGATGATAGTTGGTATTACCCCAGGTTGGACACAAATGCAATTAGCTTTTCAGTACGTTCGAAAACACATTGACGCAGAAAACAGGGAGAAGGTTTTAATAAATGCTAAAAAGCAGGCAAGCTTCGGTGGAAAAGGGATTAGAAAGAATCTAATTGAAATGCTTGATGGGATTGAACTTAATGAAGCTCTACATATTAAAACTTGCGCCGAGTTGTATGATGAAAAGAACCATTTTCTACATTCTACTTCAACACTTCGATATCCAGTGTTTATCAACAAGAAGAACTATACAGGCTCTAGCCCTTCGATGCTTAAGCGTCCTTTCCTTTTAAAAATGATTCAAGATTTATTTGTACCAGAGGTGAACAAAGTACCAAATGCGATTATCATCCCAGCTGGGAAAGCTGTTTCTGAAGTGCTCCACTATTTAGTCGCTGAAGGCAAGATCCGTCATCAAACCATCCTATATAATTTTCCGCATCCATCTGGGGCAAACGGTCACCGCAAAAGACAATTTGAGGATAAGAAAGAGGACTTCAAAGCGACAGTAAAAAAACATTTTTCATAACAAAACAAGGGTCATTTTCTCGCAATGGGATTTTAACCAACCTTTTCCCCATAATTAACTGTTTTTAACACCAACATTGTCCATTCATATTCATTCCGTCCTCATCTAAAAACCAAACATAAAAAAGTTCCTGACCCCCGATGACTTAATAGGGGGCAGGAACTTCTCTATTACAATAGGTCTTTTCTCAAGTCTTCCGCAGATCTTGGTGATAAATAACCAGGTGCAACATCAAAGATCGTTTTTGCACCAACTTGTCCTTCTTTATTCAACCGATAAGCTGCTCTTGCGTACGCAACTAAAACACTAGCTGTAAATTCTGGATTGCTCTCTAAGTTAAGCGAGAATTCGATAATTTGGTTATTATCTTCTGCTGTCTTCCCGCTTCGAATAACAAATCCACCATGTGGCAGTTTCGAATGGTTTTCTTTTAGTTCTTCTGCGGTAATAAAGTTTACTTCTGTCTCATAATCAGCAAAGTAGTTAGGCATTGTTTTAATGTCCTGTTCGATTTTTGCTTGATCATAACCTTCTTCTGCTACCACATAGCAAACGCGTCGGTGTTTTTCACGTGTAGATAATTCAGGATTTACTCCACTCTTTACTTTCTCAATCGCCTCTTCAATCGGTTCAGTATACTGAACACCAGCTGCTACACCTTCCACTCTACGAACAGCGTCTGAATGTCCTTGGCTAAGTCCTTTTCCCCAGAAAGTATAAGTTTCACCCTTCGGTAAAATCGCTTCTGCCATTAAACGGTTCAATGAGAATAAACCTGGATCCCACCCAACAGAAATAATGCTAGTCTTTCCACTTTCCTTAGCCGCTTCATCAACCACACTAAAGAATTCAGGAATCTTTGCGTGTGTATCATAGCTGTCGATTGTGTTAAACATTCTAGCAAAGTGAGGGGCTTGATCTGGAAGATCTGTTGCTGAGCCTCCACAAAGAATCATTACATCAATTTTATCTTTATATTCTTCTGCACTTGAAATATGTAATACTTCTACATTTGGTTCATTAATTGAAAGACTTTCAGGTGCTCTTCTTGTAAAAATAGCGACAAGTTCCATATCTGAACTTTGTTTAATCGCTTCAATCGTACCTCGGCCAAGGTTCCCATAGCCGACAATTCCTACTTTAATCTGATTACTCATTACTCTCTTCCCTCGTTTCTATTTTCTTCATTCTTATTATAGAATCACTATTCCAATCACACGAACTTCACACGACGTTAACCCAATAAGATTAAAAGTGTCTTTGAGTTACCTTGAAAATGGTGCAAAGTTTGAGTTAAGAATTAAGTAGAATCTTTTTTCCTCATCCATTCTATATACTTTTCAACAATAATACTACCATGGAGCATTTATTCAGTTCGTTTTTCTATTCGTCCTATTACCTAATGAATAACGAATGAACTGAATGAATCTTTATAAAAGGCTCTTTTTTTATGACCAATTTTTGAATAGCAAGAATGTTGATACAACATATTTTAGCATAAAAAAGAGTATCCAACAGTCGCAGATTTGCCTTATTGGATACCGCTACTTAAAGTTTATCAGTTTTATTACGCACTCGATGTGATATGCGTTTCGAATTCAGAATGGATTTATAATTGCATCCCCGTCCACCGCCAAAAAGTGAAATAGAAGATCATCATAGTGAGGATATAGACAGGCATCAAAATGATACTAATTTTTAATAGCTGTTTTGCATCATAGGATAGATCTCCTTCCTCATAAAATAAGAGTAACGCTTTTGAACTAACAGGGAAGGTCACACAATAATTCATTCCTATTAAACTTAAAAAAGTGACTGTAGATGGATTTATTCCAATGGATTCACTAAATATGAGTAAACTTGGAATAAAGACCAGGGCACGAGTTGTATGGGAAGTAATATATAAATGACTTGTTACCGTAATCAGTAACACGGTTAAGACAATCAGCCAGTCAGGGGCACCTTTAAATAAATGGAGAAACTGGCTTAATTCTTTTTCAATCCATGCTACTACTCCTGTATCAACTAACACGCTCCCCAATGCTGTGGCTGTAGCTACAAATATAATCAAGTTCCAAGAAACTGACTTCATACCTTGTTTCCAGCTAATGATTCCATAAGTAGGCATCATGACGATTGTCGCTCCAATCATGGTAACAAAAGCAATATCGTAACCGTGTATACTTTCTGTTACCCATCCTCCTACAAGGATAAAAATCAAAGCTAGAGTGGCTTTTTCCTTATTACTCAATGGGCTGTTTTTTAACGATTTTTCATCATCTAGTTGAGAAAGAGTAAGTGGTTTAGATTCCTCTTTCGACCAGAAAAATCCCTTTATAATAAAAAACGAAAGTAGTGTAATGACCATAGCAAACGGGACTCCCCAAATAAACCATTCGAAATATGAAATGGACTGCCCCATCGTGCTTTCAAGCAAACTAACCCCTATAATATGTGAACCTGCACCAATTAAAGTTGCCGATGTACTCATCAAGATGATGATCGGCGTTAGGATCGCTAAGCCATTTTTTTCTTTATGGGAGAATGTTTTCCCCAGTTGCTGTATAATCGGCATCGATAATGCTGCTCTTCCAGAAGTGGAAGGTATGAAGAATGTTAGTGCGAATACGATCGAACCTAGCCCATTTAATAGCTGACCTTTTTTGTTTGATTTCCTTACTAATGTGAAAATTAATCGTTCAGCCAACCCCGACTGTTTCACCGCTTCACCAATGATAAAAGCCCCTAACATTAACCACACCACTTCTTCGGACAAGGAACTATACAACAAGTCTGGACTAGCCGCCTTCAAAATGATAATAAACAATAATAAAGAAAGGGCAATAAGCCCCGCAGGGATTTTTGTGCCCACCCATAAAATCATGGCAGATACGAAGGCAAATAATGAGATTTTCCCACGATAGTCCAATGCATCATTCCAGAAAATTGCTAATAATAAAAAGACAATGATACAAGTAATGATGATAAACTTCTTCGAAAAATGATTGATCCACGGTCTTAAAGGACGATTTTTTTCATGGTACTTTTCTATACGAGTTGTTGTAATCATTTTAGATATACACTCTCATTATTCAGTTTCCTTTGAGCAATTGCCGACCCTATCGAGATTTGTCTTAAAATAGACTCAGTGCTTTCTTCAATCCATTCAGGTGCTTTTTTCATTGCTTTTTCCAAGGAAGTAGGTTTTTGAATAATACTGCAAAATGCATCGATCCCTGTGTAATAGTTCAAATCTGCCCCTTTACCAATCGTCCCCGTGATGGCAACTACTGGAATGTTCTTCTTTTTAGCAATTCGAGCAACTTCAGAAGGAATCTTCCCATTAGGAGTTTGAAAGTCCAAACTGCCTTCCGCAGTAAATACGAGGTCTGCTGTTGAAATTTTTTCTTCGATATCGATATAGTTCATAATAATGTCAAAACGCGGGTGTAAAATAGCATTAGTAAAGGCAATTAGCCCAGCTCCTAATCCACCTGAAGCCCCACTTCCTGGCAGTAAACGAACATCGGTCCCAATTGTTTCATAAATTAGATTGGCGTATTGTTCAAGCGCTGCTGATAATTGTTCCACTTGGTTCGGAGTTGCACCTTTTTGTGGCCCAAACACACGGGCAACGCCTTTTCCCCCACATAAGACATTATGCCAGTTACATGCCACGTCAATTTTTACTGTGCTTAACCGTTTGTCTAAAAGAGCAGTATCTATAGAAGACACATTTAGAAGGTCTACTCCACCCTTAATGTTCACTTCACGATGTTGATTATCGAAAAAACGTACCCCCATTGCTTGGGCCATACCTGCACCACCATCAGACGTTCCTGAATCACCACATCCGATTAAGATGTTGTCAACCCCTTCATCTAGTGCGGACAGAATTAACTCCCCCACCCCATAAGTTGTTGTTTTCAAAGGATTTCTCTGATCACGAGGAACTAACTTCAAACCAGCTACAGCTGCCATTTCAATAACCGCTGTTCGTTTCCCTTTTTCTTCAAAAATACCAAAATGGCTATTAACCTTGTTGCCAACTGGTCCTGTAACCTTTTTAGAAATCAATGTTCCTTTTTTAATATTGGTAATTGTTTTTGCAAAACCTTCTCCACCATCAATCATCGGAATTGCTTCCATACATATCGATGGGTCAAATCGTTTTACACCTCGCTCTATCGCTTGTGCTACTTCTTCGGCACCTAAACATTCTTTAAAACCAGATGGTACAATCACAATCTTCATATCTATGATCCTCCGAAAATTCATTTTGTTTTGTTAATACTTAATTTACTGATGCTTTATGAAAAATGAATGAGAGTAACATGAATAGAAGATTAGAATTCGATAATAAAAAGATCCTGATTGGAGAAGTTAGGAAAAATCTTTTTAAAGAAGGCTGGTTTCGTAAAGTTTGTTGTTAAATCCTACAGCCGATTTTAACGCAATTGTAGCCAGTTCTTATGTTTGAATATAGTTTTCAAGCTCTTTTCTCCTAAGTGAAGCTATTTTATTTAAAACCTAGCTGATACAGCCGTACTTTTTGTTCAAAAGCTACAAAGTTTAGAAAAGAGCCTTAAAGAAAAAACTCACCAATTTGGCGAGTCTTGTGGCTTAGTACAAAGATGAGGATTATTCAACAGTCTGTACAACCTTTAATGGAATGATAACGTTCCGTTCAAGCGTGGTTCCTACCCCCTCCGGAAAAGGTTGAAAGTGATCAATCGCATGGCCAATAATTGAAGCCTGTTGCCTTGACTGTTCCGTTCCTACATAAACGGTTGTAATCTGACAATTGTCATCCTTGATTTCTAGCATTCTTACACTTTGATCATCTAGCACAGAAGCAATTTGCATAAACGTCCAGTTCTCCTTATGAACAATTGAATCCATATGATTGTGACCATTTACATATATCCCTTTCCCTTTTTTCTTACTTAATATAGACCATATATCGATGCTTGGCTCGATTGAAAGCATACGCATGTTTGAACGCAATGTAGTATCATAAACCGGATGATGGGCAAAGACGACCATTAATTTATCCCCTGATTTTTCGATTTCGGATGCCAACCAGATTTGCTGTTCTTCGCTTATCCAACCATCCCAACGATCAAAATCCTGCTCACGAGCGGTTTCTAAGAAAACTAAATGAACTTCATCACTTTCAATGGAATGATTACCTTTCATCCCCACTTGGTTTAGCACCTCTTCCCGGGTTTGGCTATATAAATCGTGATTCCCTAAAGTATGGATAAATGACCTTTGATATGGGTGTATATAGCCATAAATTTCATTTAATTCATCTTTTGTGCCAAAATTGGTTAAATCGCCAACAGAGATATGATAAGCTGCTTCCATGTTGAGAAAGTAATCCATATAGGTTGAAAAAAATTGATCTCGACTTCCTACAGCATTTTCATCTAAACCTTTTGAACTTGGATAATGTAAATCACCAATAACTGCTATCTTCATTTCGATACACTCCTCTATAATTAATTTTATTTAGCAATGGATTCGACAGATTAGCTCGGTGGTAAATAATTGGTATTTTTATACACAAATACGTTTATCAGAGTAATCGGATTTTCTTGGGGAATAGTCCTACCAGGCCAACCTCAATAAACCAATCACATTCATCCTACTCCTATTTAACGCCTGTATAGACAAAGGCACGAATAATTTGCCGTTGCGCAATAAAGAAAATGATTAAAATTGGAATCACGAGGATCATATTTCCAGCCATTAAAATATTCCATGAAGCTCCGCCTTCGACTTGGCGCAATTGAGCAATCCCGAGTGGTAAAGTTCTAGATTGATCAGTCGTTGTCATCACCAGCGGCCAGAAATAATCATTCCAATGCGTAATAAAACTAAACAACCCAAAAGTCACTAATGTCGGTTTGGCCATCGGCACCATAATTCTTCGCATGATCTTCCACTCAGAGGCGTTATCTAACCTAGCGGCTTCGATGACTTCTTCCGGGACTTGCTTAAAAGTTTGTCTTAACAGAAAAATTCCGAAGGCACTGGTTGCAAATGGCAAAATCAAACCCCAAAGCGTGTCTAGTAATCCCCAGCTACTTAAATTTAAAAATACAGGTAAAAAGATCAGTTGAGCTGGAATCATTAATGTCACCATCGTTATGGCAAAAAAGAAGTTTTTCAATGGAAAGTTGTAGCGGGCAAAGGCATAAGCAGCTGGAATCACGGTTGCAAATTGAAAAATTAAAATGCCCACCGCCACGATTACACTATTCAAAAAGTACTTTAAAAACGGACCAGAGTTCCAAGCATCCAGAAAGTTTTGCCATACTAAATTTTCTGGCAACCACTGCGGTGGAAAAACAAGGGTTTCCCCAAGGGTCTTCAAACTAGTGGAAATCATCCATACAAAAGGCAAAGCAAAAATAACAACAACAAAGGCTAAGCATATGCCATTCAAAAATTTTTGGACCTTAGGCATGTTCATTCTCCTTATTTTTTATTGATAATGCACTTTTTTGCTTAACACCTTAAAATAAATCAACGTTAAGATGGTTAAAATGATTAATAGAATAACACCTGCTGCAGAGGCATTTCCTAATTTAAAGAAGACAAAGCCATTTTCATAGATATAATAGACTAATGTTTTCGTAGAGTTAACAGGTCCTCCACCCGTCATGATGTTGATGGTTTCAAACACTTGAATCGAGTTGATTAACCCGATGATCGTCAGAAAGAAAAGTGTGGGTGAAAGCATGGGCAACGTAATTTTCGTCAGGACTCTCCATTTTGGGGTTTTATCCAAAGAAGCTGCCTCATACAAATTTTTAGGAATGCTTTGCAAACCAGCAATAAAAATAAGGGTGTAATATCCAACGCTTTTCCATACGGAAACAATAACCAGTGAAATAAGTGCAAATTTGGGGTCTGTTAACCAAGGCACCTTTTCAAACCCTAGCTTTTCAACAAACCAGTTTAACAAACCATAATCAGCATCCATCATCCACATCCAAAGCATAGACACCGACACGAGTGAAATAATATGCGGGCTAAAAACAGCCCCTTGAATAAAGCTATAGATCCAGCCTTTTTTATTCAGCCAAAGCGACAAGGCCAGTGAAATCGTGATGGTGAGAAAGACCGATAAAAACGTATAGACAAGAGAATTTCGAATGACCTCTAAAAACAGCGGATCTGCAACAAGTCTTTTGAAATTTTCCAGTCCAACATAGGTTTTTTCTGGACTGATAAAGTTCCATTCATGAAAACTCAAATAAATCATGTATCCAATCGGAAATAGAAAAAACAAAAGAAATACAATAAGTGCAGGAGCAATCATGATATACGGACGAAGGAAATCCCTGCTCACCGACCGACGAGTTGTTACGGCGACAGGCTGATTGTCAGGAAGGTGAGATAGCAAGTCCTGGCTCATATCTTGACCCCACCCTTTTCATGGTTTTGCAAGGTGTATGGAAATGCTTCGTTTTCCTTTTCAACTCGATTTCCCTGGCGATCAAAATAATAGATTTTTTCAACCGGGATGCATAAAGCCAGGTCAGCATCTTCTGATAAAGGGGGCTCTGTACTTTTAATATGTTGTCTCCCTAATTTGTTCTCAATTAAATAAATGGTTTCCGACCCCAACGTTTCCCGAGTGATGATTTTACTAGGGTATCGAAGCGTAAATATTTGAGGATCTTCTGAATGGACTAACCTGCCATGTTCTGGTCTAAAGCCAAAATGGGTAATTGCCGGGTTGTTTTCAATGTTTAGATCCACTCTAATCTCTTCAAAAGGCAGCACATTCATAGCTGGTGTGCCGATGAATTCGGCTACAAATGTATTTTTCGGATTATTGTATAAGGCCATTGGAGCAGCTTGCTGCATAATTTTCCCCTTATTTAAAATGACGATTTCATCTGCCATCGACATTGCTTCGACTTGATCATGTGTCACATAAATAAATGTTGTTCCAAGGCGTTTATGAAGCTGAATTAACTCTGTCCTCATTTGTCCACGAAGCTTCGCATCTAAGTTTGATAGCGGCTCATCTAAAATAAATACTTCCGGCTTTTTTACCATCGCACGGGCCAACGCTACCCGCTGCCGCTGTCCCCCTGATAGATGCTGTGGTTTCTTTTCCAAGTATTCTGTTAACCCAACAACTTCGGCAATTTCCTCAACCATTTCTTTTCTTTTTCGTTTTGGAATTTTTATATTTTCTAACGAAAATTCAATATTTCCGCGGACAGTCATTGTCGGGTACAAGGCGTAATTTTGAAAAACCATCGAAATATCACGTTTACCAGGTACTAAATCATTCACCAGTTGATTGCCAATCCATATTTCTCCTTCCGTAGGTTTTTCAAAACCTGCGATCATTCGTAACGTTGTTGATTTTCCGCACCCAGAAGGACCGACCAGTACAGTAAAGGAGCCATCTTGAATATGCAAATCCATCTTTTCGACTACTTTTTTCTCGTTGTCATATACTTTAGAAACACCTTTTAAAGTAATGCTCGCCACTTTAAATGACCTCCTATTCGTTTATCGCTGCTTTTCCGAACTCGAGTAAAAACGAAGCCAATTCGTCAATATTTCGAACCTGATAATCCCAAGGGGTTGTATCTGCACGGTGATAATCTGAAATCAAAACCGTCCTCGCCCCTCTTTTACGGGCAGGGTGTAAATCATTAAATGGGTTATCACCAATTGAAAGGATTTCCTCCGGTTGATATCCCTTTTCTATTAAGTCATTCATTATTGTTTCGATACCTTTTGGCTTTTTTCCATCATAAATCGTTTGATTGAAGTAAGGCAGAACGTCTAAATATTCTAAAAATACCTCTCCTGACTCAAAAGGAGAATTGGTAATTAGAATTTTGGTATCTACGTCCAGGTACTTCAATGCTTGGATGAGCCGTTCATTTCTTGGAATAGCAAATTCAGAGGTTAACATTTCCGCTCTTACACGTTTAAAAGCATTCATTCCCACTTCAACACTGACTCCATACTTTTTTGCAAAGACAAGCGCGATGCACCAGGGGTCCCCAATATAAAACAAATCGGAATCTTTTAAATCCCTTTGTTGCAATCGTTGACCTTCCCAACTAAAAGCATGGCCCGGGACTAAATCTTTATGTGTACAAAAATGGTTTCTATTAAGATCGTAAAAGTGGCCCAAAGAAACGAAATGTTCACCATTTAAGATTTTGTAAGCCGCTTTGATCACACTTTCGATCTCCCTTTCACTGCAGCTATCTTCCAACAGATAAGTCAAATATCTTCCTAAAAAGGTATCTTCTTGATATAGAGTTCCATCCATATCAAAAATGATTGCTTTAATTTCTTTTATCCAATTCATGTTAAACTCCTTAAATGTTTGTCATCAACGTCCATGAGAATGTGCTGTTACATCACGCCTCATGGACGTTTTAGATTTGGTGTTACTTTATAACAGCATTGGCACGTTCAGAAGCGGCATCCAGTGCTTCTTTTGGCTCAATCGCAGGGTCTAATATCATTTTTTGAATTTCTTCAACCAAGATTTTTACTACTTCCGGATACCCTTCAACCATTGGACGGGCATTACCATATTGTAATTGTTCAACAGCTACTTCAAACTGAGGTTTTTCCTGATAAAGCTTTTGAATTTTCTCCGTTTCTTGGGCTGAAATACGGCTTGGCAAATATCCTGTATATTCACTTGCGTATGCCGTCTGTTCAGTTGCCGTCATAAATTTAATAAACTCCCAAGCCGCTTGCTGCTTTTCCTCATCTAATCCAGCCATCATCACTAAGTTCGCTCCACCTGTTGGTACTTTTTGCTCTTTATGTTTTGGCATCATCGCTGTATCCAATTCAAAGCCGTTTTCTTCTGCTAGCTGCAGCATTAATGAAAGGTCTGCAGTAGAAGAGAAGAACATGGCTGATTTACCGTTAACGAAATCCTGTCTAGCTTGGTCGGCAGCTGCTTTTGGCTCTCCACCAGGAATTCGCAATGTTCCTTCCTCATGCATGCTTTTCCATAATGACAATGCTTCTACACCAGGTGCATCATTAAACGTTACCTCTGTTCCTTCTTCATTGGTCATCTGTCCGCCAGCCTGCGCAACAAACGCTTCATAGAACCAAATATCAATAGGCATTGAAATTCCAACACGTTCTTCCGTCGTTAATTGCTTTGCTACACTCGCAAAATCTTCCCAGGTAACAATGTTTTTCAAATCAATACCAGCTTCTTCAAAGATGGTTTTATTCACATACATGATTGGCGTACTTCGTAAATACGGCAGACCATATAATTTCTCATCCACATACGAATTCCCCATTAATCCTGGATTGAAATCATCCAGATTAACTTCCGAATCCGCTTCTACAAAAGGTGTTAAATCTTGGGTCATCCCAGCTTTAGCAAATGTTTCAATCGCAGAAATCTCATTCATTGTCACTTCAGGTGGATTTTTGGCGGCAACAGCTGCTTGCGTTTTTGCATGCAATTCATCGTAGGTACCTTGGAATTCTGCTGTAACATGGACCTTATCTTGGGACTCATTGAATTGTTGAACGAGATTTTCATTGTTTTCACCAATTTTGTCGCCCCATGCATACCAATAGGTTAATTCAACTTTTTCTTCTCCCGCTTCTGTTTCACCCGCCGTTTGTTCGGCTCCTTGTCCGCTAGAGCACGCTGTTAATGAAATCATTGCAGTTAAGATCAATGGCAACACGCGTTTTTTCTTCATAATGATTCCTCCAGTTCGATCATTTTTTTGTTCGTGTTCGTACCCTCATTCAAGCTAAGTTCCAATATATTATCCCTAGATAAGCCCCCCTCTTTAAAACAACAAAAAGACTGCAAATAAACCGTGTATGTTTCATACACTAGTATTTGCAGCCTCTCTAATTGCGCCTAATGAAACTATTTACTTTATACCACTTACTATAAATCTATTATATTAATAGAGAATTAATGGTTCATAAATTTACTGTAAAGGATTTGGATTTGTTATATTCAACTTCCACAAATCGGTATTTGAGGTTGTTACTGCAGAGACTCCTTGTGCTAACGCCTCTTTTGTATCGCAAATATTGGTTAGTAAGCCGCCTGTTATAATTGGAATTGTAGACCTCTCGACCAGCTTATGTAAAAAATCAGGTGCCCGACTTGGCATGATTTCTATGATGTCAGATTGAAGATAGTCAATATTGTCTACTAGATGATCATAGACTTCTGTATCAATAAGGAATACCCGTTGAATGACAAACATCCCTTTTGACTTTGCCTTTTTAATAATGCTAGATTTTGTGGTTACAATTCCAAAGGGCTTGATATATTTTTTTATAAACTCAATCCCATAATCATCTAACCCTAAGCCTCCAATTTTCTCGACATGCAAAATCACGGGAAGCCCTTCCTTTTGCAATACATCTACATATTCTTTTACCGTTAAAACATTCCCAGTCATTAAAATGACCGCACTAATATTTTCCTTGTACTTTATTGCTTTCTCAATCGACTTAGGTTCTTTAATTGCAGCAATCAGCTTAAAATCTTTCAACCTCTCCTCAAACACTTTCCTCATATTTACCTGTCCCATGCAACCATCCCTACTATTTAAATTTTTTAGAATTATACTATACATTAACCTATTGAGTGAAGCCGTACTCTTCTCGAACAACGAGAGCTTGAGCGTAGCATAAATAAGCTGACCCAGAAAGTCATCTTAATAACTTGCTGGGTCAGCCTATTCCTAGTATGCATCACATTTGAATTACTTGAATAAGATAGGATGTAGTTAGACAAGCCCGTTATCATTCATTAAACGAGCTTGTCTTTGGTTTGAATTTTATCAACACATGAGGCGCTAGTACTATTTTGGGAGATTCCGGGTAGTGCTGTCGCCTTTTTCATTTACACTTTTATCTTGATCCTTAGATTACATGCTGTGATTCAATCCTTAAAAATCCTTCCCAAAGATATTTAAAAAACCAAGCTGATAGGACAAAAACACACTCACAAAAAACATGACAAAAAAGACACTCACAAATATCCAATCTCGTTTATCAATGGTCATTTCATGATAATGTGTTCGGTCGGTTTCTCCAGTAAATCCTTTCGATTCCATAGCAAGAGCTACCCGCTCTGCTTTCCGAATTGCATTAGCTAAAAGTGGAATAGCATAGCGCCGAAACTGATGCAAACGCTCTTTCACTCCTTTTGCTCTTCCCACCCCTCGGATGCGGTGGGCTTGTCTTAACACTTGAAGCTCATAACGAAAGGTCGGTAGGAATCGATACCCTGCTAAGATTCCGAATGTTAATTTTGGTGGGAGTTTACATTGCTGCATCAAACTTAACATAAACTTCGTTGAGTCGGTCGTTAATATAAACAGTAAGGATAACGCTGCGAACGAAAGGGAACGTAAACCTAATGAAATTCCAGCCCAAAAGCTTTCTGTAGTGACCTGGAACGACCAAACGGAAATTAGAACATCCCCCCCTGAAAAAGCATCGCTTGGATGGAGCATCGTCATCCATGCAAAGCTTACGGCTAACAAAAGAAATGGCGAAAAAATTAAGATCCAGCGCTTGAAAGCCACTTTGCTAAAGAAAAATGTCACTGCAACCGTAAATACTAAATAGATAAAAGGTGTCAGTGGATCGAACGTGAACGCTAGGAGCAGTGCTGGAATCAATACAGCAAAAGCCTTCATGGTTGGATTAATGGATGTTAGCATGCGCCCGCACAACTCCCTGTTTTTTCTTGTTTTGGTGGAGGTTTTCAAGCAACTGATTGATTCTTACCCGAAAAGGGAGTCTGAGTTTCGCTTCATGAAGGATTTCTGGTTTCTGCCATAGTTCATCCGGTTTTCCATTGAAGCTCACTTCCCCACCGTTAACGACATAAACTTTTTCACAATACGTATCAACTAAGTCCATATCGTGAGTAACAAATACAATCGCGGTCCCTTGTCTTTGCAGAGTTTGAATCATTTGCATTAATTCTTTTGTTGTTTGTGCATCTTGACCAAATGTTGGTTCATCGAACAGTAAAACACTTGGTGTGTCCTCTAGCATTGTCGCCACACTTAGGCGCCGTTTTTGTCCACCGCTTAAGGCAAAGGGATTGCTCCATTTATGAGATGTTAGATGAAAACGCTCGAGCAGTTGGTTTACGTTTTGCTCTATTTTGTCCTGACTTACACCATTTAGCTTCATTCCAAACGCAATTTCATCATAAACAGTATCTGTAATAAATTGATGTTCAGGGTTTTGAAACACATATCCCATAACTTTTCTCATATCATGCTCCGACCATGCTTCATACTTTTTATTTAAAAGCAACCGACTTCCTGTCTTAGGCGATAATATTCCTGAAATTAATTGCAATAACGTCGACTTTCCCGCCCCGTTTTTCCCGACTATGGCAACTAGTTCTCCTGAATATAGTGAAAGATTTATTTCTTTCAAAATGGACTTCTTTCCCCTCGAAAATGAGACATTTTTTATTGATAAAACCTCGCTCTTCTCATTCGCCCATAGATCGCATGCCTGAATTTCCCTAGTGATAGGGTTCATCAAATGGTCGTTGGAATTGATCCAGGGTACTAAGTCCCCTTCGGAAAGGGGACGGTTTGTTTCAAGGACCTTTCCTTCATGGGCTTCAAGAACGGTTTCAACAATTCTTGGGAGATGAATTCCCTCTTTTTTTAGTTTTTCAACTTGGTTATAAAACACATCCTCTGGTTTTCCTTCTAACAGAATGTTTCCATGCCTATTCATTGCTATTACCCGATCCACCATAGGAAGCCAATCATCTAATTGATGTTCAATAATGAACAAGGCAAAATCCCGCTCTTGTTTTAACGAATGGATTAATTGAATAAATTCAAAACGTGAAGCTGGGTCTAGGTTCGCTGTTGGTTCATCCAAGATCAATAACTTTGGATTTAAAAGGAGAACTGAAGCAAGAGCCACCTTTTGCTTATTCCCACCGGATAATTCATGGATTGGCCGATGCTTTTCTTCAGCAAGACCAACAGCACTTAAAATAGCATCAATCTTTTCGGCCATTTCTTCCCGTGGTGTTTTTATATTTTCTAACGTAAACGCTAATTCATTTTCGACCGTAACCATACAAAATTGACTTTCAGGATCCTGAAAAACAACCCCAATTTCTTTGTTGATTTCTCCCTTTTTAAAATGACTCAAAGATCTTCCGTTATAAATCATTTCTCCTTTTGCCCAACCTTCAACAGCTTCAGGATAAAGGCCATTTAAACAAAGAGAAAAAGAACTTTTTCCGGAACCGCTTGGTCCGATAAAAAGAATGGTTTCTTGTTGATGAATCGTCAATGTCAGATCTTTTAAAAGTGGCTCTTTATCGGGATCATAACCAAACGAGAAATTCTCTACTGAGAGGAGTGGCCTATGATGCTTTATGCTCACGTTTTGTCTGCCACTCCTTTCCTAGCGCATAGCTTCTCAACACACCCGTGTCTGCTAATCTTTCAGTAATCCACTTCCCTAATAAACCAGCAATCAAGGCCCCACTAATCACACGAACAATCAGCATCGAGCTAAGTAGCGGGAAGGATAGAGCAATATATCCAGAATGATACAAGCCCCAGATAAAGCTAAAAACTGCTGCACCAACACCCGCAGCCATCAGAACACTTTTCGAAAAATTTCGGTATTTGGTTGCGGCAAAAGCAGCCTCAGCACCAAGTCCTTGAATAAAAGCGGACACGATTAACATCGGACCCGCTGGTGAACCTAATAACACTTGGACACCCCCGGCAATTGTTTCAGAAATGAGTGCCGCTCCTGGCTTACGAATGATGTAGGCAGTAATAATCGAAACAATAAACCAAATCCCAAATATCACTTCATACCCAAAAGGCCCTAAGCCAAATGGCGTTAAGATGTTGGTAAGACCCGTTCCAACTGTAAAAAAGAATAGGTAAATGACCGCGAATACAACACCCAGTATCGCCATTAGAACAATTTCACGTAAATTCCATTTAGTTGTCATTTGATGAACTCCTTAGTCTTTACAGATTTTATAAGTTTAGTTATCTTTTTTTGATGGGCTGTTCGCTGAGATTGCTACAGTCATTGTCACATGACTACGTTCATGTGTTTTAGACGCATTAACAAAGGATTGCTCAAGAGTTTTAAAAACATCATTGGCATCCCCATCAAGCCGAGATGCATAATGAACACCCTTAGTGAAAGTTCCGTGATCCTTTGCAACCTCTACCTGATCGGCAATAATCTGCATATAGTCAGGATTGTTCATCGGATAGAGAGCAAATTGTGTAGCCACTTCAACTTTTTCTTTGCTCGATGCTTCCTCATTTAAGCGTTCATCATTCTCTGACATATAACTATCGCCTTCGCTATCTCCAGGACAACCGACAGAAAATGTTCCATTAAAAACAACGTGTACACCCGTTTTAGCCGCGTGAATAAAAATAGCCTTTGCTACATCAAAAACGTGTTCACTACGTCCCCTAATACATGTTGTTACATCATCCGTTTCCATCCAAACCTTGCTAGTATCAACCTCTTCTAACGCCTTTAAAATCACCTCAACAAAATTGTCTGCCATCGGATAGATGGAAAAACGACACCCTACGATTCTACTTGTTCCACAACTTAAACCTTGCATTCTACCTTCCTCCTAATTATTCATTTTGTGTCCGTTTCGCCTTTTAGGTTTGGGGTGTATACTCCAAAAACCACAAAAACTGCATCTTCAAATAGGAAGATGCAGTGAATGTCATAAAGAATATACGTAAAATAATGAAGTCACTTGCACTTCCCCACGCTAGCATTACCTAGTTCTGGTCATGAGGGTCAGCAGGAATCTCACCTGCTTCTCAGCCTTACAGCTCCCCTAGTGCGAAACGAATATAAGTTTGTCCTATTCATTGTACGACAAATCTTATCAATTGGAAATAGCATATTCTGTTTTTTCAGAAATACGAAATAATACATAACGCCCAAGTCGTGCTGATTACAAGTACCATTACACGTACTCTTCATGTTATTGCTCATATGTCCAATTTGCTAAGCCTCACAAGAAACGTAAAAAGGCAACGCCCTGATGAGGGATAGTTGCCTTTTTTTTAAATTTAGTTGCGACACATACACACATGGCTGGAATGAGTCCGGTTCAATACCGCCTTCACCCCAGCCAATTAACTACTTAGTTTAAACTTTAACTTTTTTAAGCCAAACAGTTTAACACCCTACTTCATTTTTACCATAAATCAGGATACTTCTACTGTTCACTCATAACACCAAAATTCTTTGACTCAAAGTGATCAAGCATTTCACGCACATCATCTGATGACTCTGTGCTCATTAATTGATTTCTCAACTCACTCGCTCCTCGAAAGCCTTTAACATAGATCTTAAAAAAGCGATGAAGAGCCTTGAACGAACGTAACTGCAAATCTGAATATTTATCATGGAGATCCAGATGAAATCTTAAGAGATCAAGCAATTCCTTACTGCTATGGTCCTTCTTCTCTTTTTCAAAGGCAAATGGATTACTGAAAATACCACGCCCAATCATAACACCATCAACACCATATTGTTCTACAAGCTTCAAGCCAGTTTGGCGGTCAGGAATATCCCCATTGATCGTCAAAAGTGTATCTGGTGCCACCTGATCACGGAGTTTCTTAATCTCCGGAATCAGCTCCCAATGAGCATCCACTTTGCTCATTTCCTTCCTTGTACGTAGATGAATGGATAGATTCGCAATATCTTGTTTCAATATGTGTGTTAACCAGTCCTGCCATTCGTCTACATCCGTATAACCAAGCCGCGTTTTCACACTTACAGGCAAGCCTCCTGCTTTAGCCGCTTGAATTAAATCTGCTGCAACTTCTGGGCGAAGGATAAGGCCACTTCCCTTCCCGTGCTGTGCCACATTCGGTACAGGACAGCCCATATTGATATCGATCCCCCGAAAGCCTAGTTCCGCCATACCAATACTCATTTGCCGAAAGTATTCAGGCTTGTCCCCCCATATATGGGCTACAATGGGTTGTTCATCCTCTGTAAAAGTCAAACGCCCACGCACACTTTTGATCCCCTCTGGATGACAGTAACTCTCACTGTTTGTAAACTCTGTAAAAAACACATCAGGTCTAGCTGCTTCACTCACCACATGTCGAAAAACAACATCCGTCACATCTTCCATTGGTGCTAGTATAAAAAAAGGTCGTGGTAACTCACGCCAAAAATTATCGGTCATTATGAAATTCAAATCCTCTCATCATGGAATACCAGGCCAATCTGTTATCCCAAAATTTAAATGCAGGATATCCCTGTTTCTTTTACACTTATACACTTATACCATGCTTAAGCCCTTTTTATCAAACTGATTGGTTATGTTTATTTTTGCCAAATTAGTTTTGTATCGTTCTAAATACACATACAAAATAGCCCAGGTTTTGGACTGGGCCATTTTGAAATCATTTAATTTAAAATAAGCTTAGCAACGCACTCTACATGTGTCGTTTGGGGGAACATATCTACCGGCTGAACTTCTAATGTTTTGTAGCCACCGTCTTCAAGAATACGAAGATCTCTTGCCAAGGTCGCTGGATTACAGCTAACATAAACAACTTTTTGGGGCTTCATCTCGGTAATCGTGTTTAGCAGTGCCTCGTCACAACCTTTACGCGGCGGGTCAACGACCAGAACATCTGCTTTCACACCTTGCTTGTACCAATTCGGAATGACCTCTTCGGCTTTTCCAACAGCAAACTCAACATTTTCAATGTCGTTTAAAGCGGCATTCCGTTTCGCATCCTCAATTGCTTGAGACACGACTTCTACACCATAAACCTTTTTGGCTTTTCGAGCTAAAAATAACGAAATGGTCCCGATTCCACAATAAGCATCAATCACATTTTCAGTTCCACTTAACTCAGCATATTCTAGCGCTTTGTCATAAAGCACCTTGGTTTGGTCAGGATTCACTTGATAAAAGCTCATTGCCGAGATCGCAAACTTCACGTCGCCAATATAATCATAGATGACTTCATTTCCCCAAATCACCTTTGTTTTCTCACCCATAATTACATTTGTGCGTTTTGAATTCACATTATGGATGATCGACTTTACTTTAGGTAAGCGCGACACGACTTCTTCTAGTAATTTCTTTTTCCCTGGTAGTTCCGTCGTTCTTGTAATAATTACGACCATTAACTCTTCAGATTGCTTCCCGTATCGAGCCATAATGTGACGGAGATCGCCTTTATGATTTTCTTCATTGTAGGCACTGATTCCGAGTTCACTACAAATTTCTTTTACAACTTGAATCGCTTCATTGACTTCAGGCAGCTGAATTAAGCTTTCATTCGTATCCACGATTTCGTGACTGCGTGGTTTAAAGAAACCCGAAATCAGCTTCCCTTCTTTTTCACCAACAGGCACTTGCGCTTTGTTCCGATATTTCCAAGGGTGCTCCATGCCTAAAACAGGATGGATAGTGACATCCGCCAATTTTCCAATTCGCGTTAATACTTGGCGCACTTGGTTTTCTTTGAACTTCAATTGACCTTCATAGCTGAGATGTTGAAGTTGGCAACCACCGTATTTATGCTGCTCTTCTGTTGGTATATCGACACGAAAAGGACTGCGCCCTAATAGCTCAACCAAACGTCCAACAGCATAACCTTTGTTCACTTTTATTACCTTGACCCTTGCCTTCTCCCCAGGGAGGGCACCTTGTACAAAGATTGGATAGCCTTCAACTTTAGCGACTCCTGCTCCATCATGGGTTAAATCCTCAAATTCAACCTCTATATAATCATTTTTTTGAACTGGCAATGTTTTGCTCATAAGATCTTCCTTTACAGTGTAATGCTACGGAAGATTTTAACACACTGTAGAAAATTTACGAAATGTGGTGTTAATCAACAATAGCTTTTTCTTGTTTTCTTAGTTTGTACAAAAATACTTTAATCATAAAATAACTGACTTCATCTGGCAGCAATTCTTTAATCGGCTTCAACTTTTCTCGTCCAGCCTCAGCAACTGCCTTTTCTAAATCAGGCGAGAACTTGTCCGGAATGAGGTTCGAAAAATCGACTTCCATTCCATTTTGGATACACTGGATTAAATGGTTTTCCATTGTGCTAACAGCCAATTCTCGCTTAGCGGCGATTTCCTGGACCGTTAACCCCTCTTTATGCAGCTTATAGGTCTCCAGATGCGAGTCGTTGACTCCTTTTTTCGCTGGTTTTGTTTTAGTTTTAGGAGGCACTGATGAAGTTAATACTCTCTCCCTCTCAGGATTGGCTGCCGCAAACTCAAGAATGGCTTTTAAAAATACTTCTCCATATTTCTCTAACTTGTGCTGCCCTACACCACTAACTTGTAAAAATTCTTCTTCATTCTGCGGCAATCGGGCACACATATCTTTTAAAGAAGAGTCTGAGAAAATCACGAATGGCGGAACATGTTCACCTTCAGCAACGGTTTTCCTTAATTGACGTAACTCTTCAAACAGCGGGTCATCATTGGCAACTTGCTTAATTTGGACAGCTTCTTTTCTAAACACCTGTTGTTTCCCAGTTAGAACGTCTTTTCCAGCTGACGCTACATAGATGGTCGGATAAGTGCCTTGTTCTACTCCTATTAAGTTAGCTGAAATGAGAAATTCGATTAATTCGGTCACCTGTTTGGCACTTTGTTCTTTTAAAATTCCGTAGGTTGAAAGGTTGTCAAAGCCAAGCTCTAGCACTTTTTTATTTCTTGATCCTGTCAGGACATTTGCCGTGATTGACTTCCCAAATTTTTGTCCCATTCGAATAATGCAACTTAACACCATTTGAGCTTCCTTTGTTACGTCTACACTTGAACGCGTATCTGTACAGTTGCCACAACGACCGCATGGTTCCGCTTCATGATCCCCGAAATATTCAAGAATGAAAGCTTGAAGACACCCCTCAGTGTGGCAATAATCAACCATCTGTTGCAGTTTTTCTAGTTCTTGTGACATTCGTACTTGTTCAGCTGACTGATCGATTAAAAATCGCTGTATTTGGACATCTTGTGGCGAATAAAGGACAGTACATTCACTAGGGAGTCCATCTCGTCCAGCACGTCCAGCTTCTTGATAATAACTCTCCATATTTTTAGGCATTTGATAATGAACTACATAGCGAATGTTAGACTTATCAATTCCCATTCCAAAAGCAGAGGTCGCAACCATTACATCTGCTTGGTCTTTCAGAAACCGATCTTGTTCATTCGCTCGTTCATTGTCACTCATTCCAGCATGATAACGGGAGGCATCAATGCCTTCCTTTTGTAGCCAATCATAAAGCTGATCCACTGTTTTCCGCGTTGCCGCATAAATGATGCCAGCTTCACTCTTGTTCTTTCTAACATAATCTTTTAAAAAGGCATGGCGGTCCTGCCCTTTGACAACAGAAAACGATAAATTCTCCCGTTCAAACCCTGTAAGGACGGAGTTGATCGGATCAATCGAAAGCGTAGCACAAATATCCTCGCGAACTCTTGGTGTGGCCGTTGCCGTTAATGCGAGAACGACTGAATTTCCTTGAAGCTTGTCCATGAGTCTCGCAATCTGCAAGTAGCTTGGTCGAAAATCATGACCCCACTGGGAAATACAGTGCGCTTCATCAACAGCCACGAGCGGGACTTGAAGATGTTGAAGCATTTCCTGAAAGTCATAAGATTCTAGCCGCTCTGGTGCCACATACAATAACTTATAGCCTCCATGCATCGCCTCTACCATTGTCTGTTCAGCCTCTTGCGGACTAAGCGAGCTATTAATATATGCAGCTGGAATTCCTAGTTGAAGAAGCGTATCAACTTGATCTTTCATAAGAGAAATCAGCGGTGAGATAACCAATGTGGTACCAGGAAGGGCCAGTGCCGGAATTTGGTACACAATCGATTTTCCACCACCAGTTGGCATCACACAAACCGTATTCTTACCTTCAAGTACAGAGGAAATGGCCTGCTCTTGTCCTTTTCGAAAGGAAGAATATCCAAAATATGTTTTTAAAAGTTCTTGGGCTTTTTCTAACAACGTGAGGGCTCCTTTCTTTTCTGAGGAATGTTAGTGAGGATTTTCTAGGTCTGTTTCATTTTAACACGTAACTCGGGTGTTACATATAGAGGTAAGGAAGTTAATTAGGAGTTGAGATTAACTACTCAATTATGTTCTTTAGTTTTATCCCACCTTTTTCATTAGTAATTTTCTTTTTCTGTTTTCAAAAATGGTACTTCTATTTTCACTACCAGTACCTCTATTTTCGGTTTTACATCATCTATTTTCAGGAAATCCTATTCTATTTTCAAAAATAACACCTCTATTTTCCGTTTTGCACCTTCTATTTTCAGAAAACCCCGTTCTATTTTCACTTCATCTTTCTACTTACGATTTGCCTCTTTCTATTTTCAAGAATGGAAACTCTATTTTCCGTTTTGCACCTTCTATTTTCAAAAAAACCCGTTCTATTTTCACTTCATCTTTCTATTTACGAATTGCCTCTTTCTATTTTCAAGAATGGAAACTCTATTTTCCGTTTTGCACCTTCTATTTTCAAAAAACCCCGTTCTATTTTCACTTCACCTTTCTATTTACAATTTGCTTCTTTCTATTTTCAAAAACAGGTACTCTATTTTCCGTTTTGCACCTTCTATTTTCAGAAAACCCCATTCTATTTTCGCCCGTCAAAACAAAAACCCCCACGATCAAGGTCGTGAGGGTAAAACTTAATTATTTTTCAACGCTTTTACTTTTTGTCTTACTTCTTCAATGTTCCGCATTTTGTTATCCCAGCATTTTACGCTCAAGTCGACTGGATACTCTTCTGGGTTAAGTGAGCGCTGGTACTCGTCCCACAGCAATCCTAAGGAAGCTTTTGAATACTCTCTAATCTCCTCAAGTTGCGGTTGTTCATACACCAGTTGTCCGTCCACAAAGATATCATGGTGCAAATCTCTTGCCTCAAAATCAGTGACAAATTTGCTTATATACGTATGCGTTGGATGGAACATCTTTAATCGCTCTTCTTTCTGCGGATTTTCCTCTTCCATCGCAATATAATCCCCTTCGGACATGCCATTTGTTCCGTTGATGATCCGATAAACTCGCTTCACCCCAGGAGTTGTGACCTTTTCTGGATTAGAGGAAATTTTAATCGTATCCATCATTTTCCCGTTCTCGTCCTCAATGGAAACCACTTTATAGACAGCTCCTAGGGCCGGCTGCTCAAAGGCTGTGATTAGCTTGGTCCCGATGCCCCACGTATCAATTTTAGCACCTTGAGCTTTAAGGTTCATGATTGTATATTCATCCAAGTCACTTGATGCCACCACTTTGGCATCTGTAAATCCAGCTTCATCTAACATTCTTCTTGCTTCTTTAGACAAATAAGCAAGATCCCCACTGTCCAAACGAATGCCGATAAAATTAATTTTATCCCCAAATTCGCGAGCAACCCGAATGGCATTCGGCACACCGGAGCGGAGGGTATCATATGTATCAACTAAAAACACACAGTCTTTATGAGTTTCTGCGTACTTTCGGAAGGCAGTGTATTCGTCACGATAAGCTTGAACCATGGAATGGGCGTGCGTGCCTGAAATCGGAATTCCAAACAGTTTTCCAGCCCTGACATTACTTGTTGCATCAAAACCAGCAAGGTATGCCGCACGCGCTCCCCAAATTGCTGCATCCAATTCTTGAGCGCGGCGGGAACCAAATTCCAGTGCCGACTCATCTGGAATGACATGCTTGATTCTAGAAGCTTTAGTTGCAATCAACGTTTGGTAGTTAATAATGTTTAACAACACCGTTTCAATCAGTTGAGCTTCCGCAAGAGGCGCCTCTACTCTTACTAGTGGTTCACTCGCAAAGACGACCTCGCCTTCCTTCATTGAGCGGATTGTCCCCGTAAATCGCAAGTCCTTTAAGTATGTAAGGAAGTCCTCTTGATATCCGCCTTCCTTCCGTAAGTATTCAATATCATCTGCAGTGAATTGAAAATCCTTTACCATATCAATCATTCGTTCTAGACCTGCAAATACAGCATAGCCGTTCCCAAAAGGAAGCTTGCGAAAGAATAACTCAAAGACAGCCTTCCGATTATGCATGCCATCTCGCCAATAAGTCTCGACCATGTTAATTTGATATAAATCAGTATGAATTAAAAAGCTATCATCACGATATTTAGTTGCCATACTACTCCCTCCGAAATTCACATCACCTTGCTAAGCTACTCATTCAGTTACAAGGTTTATTTTACAATTGCTCCCATTGCACTCTTAAAATGACCAAGTGCCCATTCATGCCCTGCTTGATTAAAAGAAGCAACAGCCTCTTCATATACAACAATGTTAAATCCTCGGTTATACGCGTCAACTGCCGTATGTAAAACACAAATGTCTGTGCACACACCAACTAAATGTACTTCAGTAATGCCTCGCTCACGGAGCTTTATTTCTAAGTCTGTTCCCGCAAAGGCAGAATAGCGTGTCTTATCAAGATAGGAAACATGGTCAAGGTGCCGATGCTTTTTATACAAATCGTCTAAACTCCCGTATAAATCGCGACCCTTTGTCCCACGGATATTATGTGGTGGATACAATCTTGTTTCAGGATGAAATTGATCCCCCTCATCGTGAACATCAATAGCAAATACAACATAATCTCCATTTTGGATAAACTCTTCAGTTATCCCAACAAGCTTCTTTTCAATCGCTTGTCCAGGCTCTCCACAGGTTAACGCTCCATTGTCCGCAACAAAATCAACAGTATAGTCAACATTGATTAAAGTTTTCTTTGCCACAAAAGTCCACTCCCATCCTTAATTGCTAGTTTTTGAATTAATTCTCATTTTACTCTTATTTTCTTTGATTCGTAACTAGTCGGCAAATTAGTGTATTCATATTGTTAATGTGATTTTAATTTAAGCCTAGGTCATCTTGCATGGACACAAATTTTCATGCCTCATCCCGTTTTGTTTCATGATCCTTTCATGGTGCTCATTTTTCCTGATTCTCCACAGTTCTGTGTCGCATGAACCCTTCATGGTGCACTTTCCCATCCCATGACCAGTTCTACCTCTCCCCTGACCATTCATCAAACCACACTCAATTGCAACCTCTCAAAAAGCACCCACGAACGCTGTTAAAAAAGTCGCATCCAATGTAGGAGCGACTCGCATGTTATTCTTCGTTTGCAATGCCCTCTGGCCGGTCTTCTGGCCGTATCTTATCAAGTGGAACAAAGACTTCAATGTGACGATAAAGGTTCTCAAACTCAGCAGGAGTGTCTCCGCCATACTCACCGTCTAAATTTAATTGCACACGATCTTTCGATTTTACACGGATACGGTTCGCCTTTGTATAAATCAATTTGGGGTCACTTAGATGTTCTCCGCGAAGAGCTAGCGATGCAATTCGGATAAAATCAGCAAGATTTGTTTTCCTTAAAATTAACAGCGAAAACATGCCATCATTTATGGATGCATTTGGAGCCAGCTTCTCAAATCCCCCGACAGAGTTCGTTAATCCAATAAGGAAAAGCATTACTTCTCCTTCGAACAATTTTCCGTCGTATTCAATATGTACTTCAGTCGCCTTTAAAGAAGGTAGCATTTCTATTCCTTTTAAATAATAAGCAAGCTGCCCGAGCATTGTTTTTAACTTAATTGGAACATCATACGTTAACTCTGTAAGACGTCCGCCTCCAGCAATATTAATAAAATATTTATCATTGATTCGACCAACATCAACAGGGATCATTTCACCTTTGACAATGATATTTGTCGCAGCATCAATATCCCGAGGGATATGAAGGGCCCGCGCAAAATCATTGGTCGTCCCAGTTGGAATAATTCCGATTTTCGGTCTATATTCTTGTTCAGCGATTCCATTAACCACTTCGCTAATCGTTCCGTCTCCCCCAGCAGCAATGACAAGATCATAACGTCTCTCCACTGCTACCCGTGCTGCGTATGTTGCATCCCCTGCACCTGTAGTTGCATGGCAAGAAGTCTCATAACCAGCTGCTTCTAACTTCATTAATACATCTGGTAAGTTTTTTTTAAATACTTCCCGCCCTGATGTAGGATTATAGATTATCCTTGCTCTTTTCATATTCCATCATCCTAAAAATGAGTTGTCTTTCAATAAAAATCCATCTTTATCATCATATCCTAAAAGCAGCTATATTAGCAATTTTGAAAATGAATCCTCGTACAAAAAAACTTGACTATCCCTGTCTTCATACTCTTAAAAGTTGAGTACTTATTATAGCCCAAACGCATCAAAATTTCCCCCTAATCAAACGTTTGATTAAACGAAACCTATAGCATTCGTATTTCTTCACACTCAGTCCTCGGTAAACTAAAAACAAGTGGCGGTTGTGCTCCGCCACTTACTATATTAGGAACGTAATAATCGCAAACCATTTAAAATAACCAAAATTGTACTTCCCTCATGGCCAATAACCCCCATTGGGAGCGCTAGTGACTGCATAAAGTTTGATACGATCAGCAACATAATGACTGCAATCGAGAACACGACATTTTGTTTAATAATCTTGTTCATTTTTTTCGATAGTTTCACTGCCTCAGCAATTCTTGGGAGGTCATTTTTCATGAGAACAATGTCTGCAGTTTCAAGTGCCACATCCGTTCCTTCTCCCATCGCAATTCCAACAGAGGCAGTCGCGAGAGCTGGAGCATCATTAATTCCATCTCCAACCATGGCGACCGTTCCATACTGTGCTTTCAACTTTTTCAACTCATCAACTTTTGTTTCTGGTAAGCACTCTGCAATATAAGCGTCAATGCCACTCTCTTCCGCAATCGCTGTCGCTGTTTTCTGACTATCTCCAGTCAACATAATGGTATGAATGCCTTCCTTTTTCAATTCTTGGATGGCTTTAATTGTTTCGTCTCTTACCGTATCTTTTAAAGCTAAAACTCCTGCAATTCCATGTTGGTCTCTAACAAATACCACTGTTTTCCCTTGTTCAGCTAGGAGGAAAGCCGCTCCATTATGAAAATTCTCTGCTTCCTGCCGCCCCACAAAATCTGCCTTACCAACCTTCCATTCAGATCCTGTGATTTCCGCTCGAACACCATAACCGGGAACATCCTCCATTTTTTCAGGTTTGATGAGTTCCGCTCCTTTCCCTAAAGCAAAGTGAACAATCGCTGCAGCTAGCGGGTGATTGGAAAATTTCTCAATGGATGCTACATGCTGAAGTAAATCTTCTTCTGACAACCCATTTCGTGTAACAACATCCGTCACTTCCGGTTGTCCTTTTGTTAACGTACCAGTTTTATCAAATGCAATTGCCTTAAGATTCCCGAGATTTTCTAGATGGACGCCACCTTTAAAAAGTATGCCATGACGTGCTCCGTTTGAGATTGCCGATAGGGTCGCTGGCATGATGCTAGCAACTAAAGCACAAGGAGAAGCAACAACAAGAAGAATCATCGCTCGATAAAATGTTTCCTGCCAACTCCACCCTAGTGCAAAATGAGGGACAAACAACATCAATCCGACAACGATTAATACTGTTTTTACATACTTTCCTTCAAACCGTTCGATAAATTGCTGAGATGGTGATTTTTCGCTTTGAGCCGATTGTACAAGCTTGATAATTTTCTGAAACAAAGTTTCACTTTGCGGTTTTGTCATTTCTACGATAATCGACCCGCGTAGATTAACGGTTCCCGCATATACCTCGTCATCCTCTTTCTTGCTTACAGGAATAGATTCACCCGTTATGGCGGCTTCGTCTAAGTTCGTTTGTCCCTCGATTATTCTTCCATCTGAAGGAACTCTTTCCCCTGGCTTTACCAAGATTCGGTCCCCAACTAAAAGAGCAGCAACCGGGACAACTTCTTCAACATCATTTTTTATTCGCAAAGCATTTTCAGGTTGCAAATCCATTAACGCGGATATTTCTTTATGACTTTTATTCATTGTATAAGTCTCTAAAGCCCCACTTAAAGCAAAGATAAAAATTAAAATCGCTCCTTCAGTCCAGTAGCCAATGATGGCAGAACCTATGGCAGCAAGGATCATGAGCATCTCAACGTTTAATTCTTTATTCTCGATCGTGTCTTCAATGCCTTCTTTCGCTTTTGCATATCCCCCGATCATATAGGCAGCTAGATAGATGATGACCGAAGCTGTAGAAAAGTCCTCTTTTGACAATAACCACCCCGTGAGTATCAACACACCACTTAAAAGGGCTGCAATTAATTCAAGATGTGGTTTTACTTTATCTAAAAGTGTTGGATCAACAGATGCTGGTTCAGGTAAGGTTTTCGTTTCAGCGAGCATTTGAGTTTCCTCCTTTTGATATTAATTCTCAATTGGCAAAATTCAATTGAGAATTAGTCTTAACTAGGTTCTCTTTCTATTGTAAATTTCATTATTTTATGCATAAACAAGTCTTTGTTGTACATATATCTTATCACATACAACAAAAATAAACAATAATAATTATAATTTAGTAATGATTATAGATAGTGATAATCATTATCGGTTAGCTTAATCCTGTTTCGTCATTCTACTTGTCGAAACAAACGGGTAATTCTCTTTTCCTGGGAAATTTCTGTCGAGTCGTTACGGAAAAGGGAGAATCATCTTCTAAGCAAATGACTTGTAGAATTCTTTCTGTCGTTAAAATCAGGTTATGGTTTGATTTAAGAGCTTTATAATACGTTAAACATTGAAAAACTTTTAAAACCAAAATAAAAAAGCCGACGGAGTCATCCGTCAGCTTATAATTATTTACCTTTTATTTAATTCTTCAACTAATAACTTGTTTACTAATGGTGGATTTGCTTGTCCTTTAGTAGCTTTCATCACTTGACCAACAAAGAAGCCTTTTGCTTTTTGGTTTCCACCTTTATAGTCTTCTAACGGTTTCGGATTAGCATCAATGATTTCATTAATGATTTTTACCAGTTCGCCTTCATCCGAAATCTGAACTAGACCCTTTTCTTTCACGATTGTCTCGGCATCACCGCCGTTTTCAATCAATTCTTTGAAAACTGTTTTAGCGATTTTAGAAGAAATCGTTCCATCTGCTATTAGCTTGATCATACCCGCTAACCCTTCAGGTGTTAAAGGTACATCATGTAGTTCTTTGCCTTCAGCATTTAAGTAACCAGACACATCGCCCATTACCCAGTTTGATGCTTGCTTGGCTTCCGCTCCAGCCTGAACGACTGCTTCAAAGAAATCAGACATTTCCTTTGTCACTGTCAGGACATTTGCGTCATAAGCAGGCAAACCAAGCTCTTCAATATAACGCTTTTTACGTGCGTCAGGTAGTTCAGGAATTTCTGCACGTACTCTTGCCTTCCACTCTTCATCAATATAAAGGTCGGTTAAATCAGGCTCAGGAAAATAACGATAATCATCCGATCCTTCTTTCACACGCATTAAAACTGTTGTGCTAGTTGCTTCATCAAAGCGGCGTGTTTCTTGTTCGATTTTTCCACCTTCACGTAAAATCTCTGCTTGACGCTTCACTTCATATTCTAGACCTTTACGAACAAAGTTAAAGGAGTTGAGGTTTTTCAACTCTGTTTTCGTCCCAAACTCTTTCTGTCCAACCGGACGAAGAGAAATATTGGCATCGCAACGGAGCGATCCCTCTTCCATTTTACAGTCAGACACACCAGTATATTGAATGATGGATTTTAACTTTTCTAAGTAGGCATACGCTTCCTCAGGAGAACGGATATCTGGCTCAGAAACAATCTCCACAAGCGGTGTTCCTTGACGATTGTAATCAACTAAAGAATACCCATTCCCATGCGTTAACTTACCCGCGTCTTCTTCCATGTGAATCCGAGTAATTCCAATTTTCTTCTTTTCTCCATTTACTTCGATTTCAATCCATCCATGCTCACCGATTGGCTTATCGAACTGAGAAATTTGGTAAGCCTTTGGATTGTCTGGATAAAAGTAGTTTTTGCGATCAAACTTTGTTTCGGTCGCAACCTCACAATTTAAAGCCATGCACGCTTTCATCGCATAATCGACCGCTTTTTTATTCATTACAGGTAAAACGCCAGGATAGCCTAGGTCGATGACGGTTGTATTTGTATTTGGCTCGGCCCCAAAATGATTTGGACTGCTTGAAAAGATTTTTGAATCTGTTTTTAGTTCAACATGGACTTCAAGTCCAATCACGGTTTCAAATTCCATTGTTTCTCTCACCCCTTACAATTGTGGTTTTTGTTTATGGAAATCCGTTGACTGCTCAAATGCATGAGCAACCTTGTACACGGTACTTTCATCAAAATGCTTGCCAATAATTTGCAATCCTAATGGCAACCCATCTGCAAATCCGCACGGTACAGAGATACCTGGTACCCCTGCAAGGTTAACTGGAATCGTTAGAATATCGTTCACGTACATCGTCATTGGATCGGCAAGGTTTTCACCAATTTTAAAAGCTGGTGTAGGAGTTGTCGGTCCAATAATGACATCGTATTTTTGGAAAATATCATCAAAGTCTTTTTTAATTAACGTTCGAACTTTTTGAGCTTTTTTATAGTAAGCATCATAATATCCAGAGCTTAATGCAAACGTACCGAGCATAATCCGACGCTTCACTTCATCGCCAAATCCTTCTGCACGTGTCTTTTTATACATGTCCAAAAGGTTTTGTGCATCTGGTGAACGGTAACCATAACGAACACCGTCAAAACGCGAAAGGTTTGCAGATGCTTCTGAAGATGATAATAAGTAATAGGTAGCAAGTGCGTATTTTGAATGTGGAAGCGATACTTCTTCCCAAGTTGCCCCAAGTTTTTCTAACTCTTTCAATGCATGAAAAACAGACTGGCGAACGACCTCGTCCACTCCTTCACCGAGGTACTCCTTCGGAACCGCAATTCTCAACCCTTTAATATCCCCGTTCAAGGCGCCCACATAATTCGGGATTTGAACGTTTACAGACGTTGAGTCCATTTCATCATGACCTGCAATGGCTTCTAAAAGATAGGCATTATCCTCTACCGTTCTGGTCACTGGTCCAATTTGGTCCAAGGAAGAAGCAAAGGCAACCAATCCAAAACGTGAAACAAGGCCATAAGTTGGCTTCATGCCGACAACACCACAGAATGAAGCCGGTTGGCGAATCGACCCGCCTGTATCAGAACCTAAAGAGAACAATACTTCTCCCGCAGCAACTGAAGCAGCTGAACCCCCTGAAGATCCTCCTGGCACTCGATCAAGATTCCACGGATTCCGCGTTTCTTTAAAACCGGAGTTCTCTGTTGAGGACCCCATCGCAAACTCATCCATATTTAACTTACCAATTGTCACCGTCTCAGCCTGGTGAAGTTTCCCCATCACGGTTGCATCATATATCGGGTCAAAGTTATCAAGAATTTTACTCGCACAAGTCGTGCGCAAATTTTTGGTTACGATATTGTCCTTAATCCCGATTGGCATTCCAAATAACAGACCTTTCTTGTCTGCTTGTCCGATTTTTTCATCTAATGCTTTTGCTTTTGCACGTGCTCTTTCTTCATCTAATGTAAGAAAAGCTTGTACTTGATCTTCCACCTCGTTAATTCGTTTAAAAGAAGTGTCAACTAAGTCCGTAACGCTAATTTCTTTTTTATGTAAAAGTTCGTGAAGATCTGATACTTTATGATCAAATAAACTCATGGCTTCTCCTCCTTACTCAATAATCGGTGGTACTTTAATTTGACCGTCCTGATGATCAGGAGCATTTTTTAGTACTTGTTCATTTGGAAGCCCCGGTTTTGCAATGTCCTCACGCAAGACATTTTTCAAGTCGAGGACATGGGATGTTGGTTCAATATTTTCAGTGTCTATTTCGTTCAATTGTTCAGCATAGGTAATGATTTTATCAAGCTGTTGAGTTAGTCGAGTTGCTTCCTCTTCAGTGATAGCCAATCTTGCTAAATTGGCAACATGCTTTACCTGTTCAGTTGAGATTCTTGACATAAATTGCCACCTCCTCGAAAATTCGCACAATAAGCAATAATACTGATAATATCAGACTTTTCCACACTAAAGCAATACGCTCGCCTTGATTTACGCCATTTTACCCGATGACCCACCTCACTATACGCTTAACAAAAGTCCAAAACGAAATGACAGTTGAAAAATCCATTTTTCAACTGACTGTTTATAAAGATTATTGTTAAAATCTTATAACCGATTTTAACGCAATAGTAGCCATTTTGTATGGTTAAATGAGGTTTGTAAGCTCTTTGACCCTAACTATGATCTTGTACAATTTAGTCATTCAGTGTATCTATTTTCAAAAGCAAAAAAGTTCTTTTCACAAAGAACCCTGACTTTTTTTCGTAAGTCAGGGTTCTTTGCTTTTTATTTTTTCTGGAATAAGTTTTTTACAAAAGAAAAAAGTCCGTTTTTATCAGCGGGGGCTTCTTCGAAAATAGGTTTATTCTGTTTTGATAAAGTAATGTCTTCTTTATCAATTGCATAATCATAAGCGAGCACAAGCCCATACTCTGAATCATGCTCTTTATTGGTGACCACTTTATATGCCACGTTCATCTTTTCTGCAAGTGCAATATATTTTGAATAGTAGGTGTAGTTCATATTGCCATTCAGAAAAATCTGGGCAGAGCTGTTATCCTTTAATAACTGCATAAACTCAGGTTCAATCTGCTCTCTCCTGACTTCTGCTTTTGTTAGCACAACTACAACTCGTTCACGTATAGTTCCTAGAAACCGGCGCCGTTCATCTGGCTTTATTTCCTTTGCCCCGTGAATACCTTGTTGTAAGTAATCATCCACATTTTGCTTGACCATTCGTTCACCCCCTATATCCTTCATTATTATGTATGATGAAGACGTCAAACAGTGCCACTACATTCTCGATTATCTCTCTAAATTTTAACCCAAATAAGGAACAAATGCGAAAACGGCTGTTTAGCGTGGCTGCAAACCGCATAGCGCTTGTGCTTTATTGTTAACTTTCGTTCGTTTTTGGGGCTATAATTTTAAAATTGCCTCAACTGTAAAAAAAAATCCTCCCCCCAAAAATGGGAGAAGGAAAAAAGGAGATATATAGGTGAAAAATCACAACATGGTGACGGTGAAAACTAATTAATAATTACTTAGAAGCGCTAAATTGCTCTTCTTCCGTTGAACCCTTAAGTGCAGTTGTGGAAGAAGTACCGCCAGTAATAACCATTGAAACTTCATCAAAGTAGCCTGTTCCAACTTCACGCTGATGTCTTGTTGCAGTATAGCCATATTGCTCGCTATCAAATTCAGCTTGTTGAAGCTTAGAGTAAGCAGCCATACCATGATCCTTGTAACCACGAGCTAATTCGAACATGCTGTGGTTCAACGCATGGAAACCTGCAAGTGTAACGAATTGGAACTTGTAACCCATCTTACCAAGTTCTCTTTGGAACTTTTCGATGGTTTCATCGTCCAACTTCTTCTTCCAGTTGAAAGATGGAGAGCAGTTGTAAGCTAGTAGTTTACCTGGGAATTTCTCATGGATAGCCTCAGCAAAACGTCTAGCTTCCTCAAGATTTGGTTCAGAAGTTTCACACCAGATTAAATCTGCGTATGGAGCATATGCTAAACCACGAGCAATTGCTTGATCTAAGCCTGCTTTTGTACGGAAGAAGCCTTCCGGCGTACGATCACCAGTGATAAATGGTGCATCGTATGGATCAACATCGCTTGTGATCAGGTCAGCTGCGTTCGCATCTGTACGAGCAATAACAAGCGTCGGCGTTCCCATTACATCTGCTGCAAGACGAGCAGAAATTAAATTACGTACTGCTGTTTGAGTTGGAAGTAATACTTTTCCACCTAAGTGTCCACATTTCTTCTCAGAGGACAGCTGATCTTCAAAGTGTACGCCTGATGCTCCAGCTTCAATCATGCCTTTCATTAATTCAAAAACATTCAACTGACCACCAAAACCTGCTTCCGCATCCGCAACAATTGGTGCATACCAATCAATTGAGTCATCACCTTCAGAATGTGTAATTTGATCCGCACGTTGAAGAGCCTGATTAATGCGCTTTACGACAGATGGAACACTGTTTGCTGGATATAAACTTTGGTCAGGATACATATGTCCAGAAAGGTTTGCATCTGCTGCTACTTGCCAACCACTTAAGTAAATTGCTTTTAAACCTGCTTTTACTTGTTGTACAGCCTGATTACCTGTCAGTGCACCTAGTGCATTCACAAAGTCTTCTTCGTTCACAAGCTTCCAAAGTTTCTCTGCGCCACGGCATGCAAGCGTATATTCAATGTCAATCGACCCACGAAGTTTGATGACATCTTCAGCAGAATACGGTCTTTCAATTCCTTTCCAACGAGAATCCATTTCCCAGCTTTCTTGTAATTGTTTTGCTCTTGAATCAGTCATTTTCCATTCCTCCTAACAAAATATCAATCTATAATTTTTGGTTAAAAGAAAGATATTCTTCTAACCAATCAACCTAGCACGTTCTCGTTGTTATACTACAGGTAAATCATTAACTATTTGTATTATACAACAGCTAAATGAATTTGCAACCGTTTTGATAAACTTTTTTGAATATTCATTCGACAATTATTTGCATTGGGTAAAAAATTCAGTCTATTTGTCTTATATTCTAATAAGCTTCAAACATTTAAGCGGATTTAATGGTGAAGGTTTATAAGCGAGGTGATTCCCAATTCAGCCGTGCATAACCGCTGCTGGCGCAATCGACTTTCTTTCTCCAAAATAGGCCGACAGAACTCCTTTATGTGTCCTTTCTTGCTTGGTTTCCCTCTCAGCGGGTACATAGAACTTCTCTATGTGGCCGCTCCGGATTGGTTTCTCTCTCATTGGGCACGTAGAACTCCCTTACGTGAACGGTCCTACTTGGTTTCTCTCTCGACGGGCACGTAGAACTCCCTTACGCGTCCGCCCCGACTTGGTTTCTCTCTCGGTGGGCGCATAGAACTTCCTTACGTGACCGCTCCGACTTGGTTTCTCTCTCGGCGGGCACATAGAACTCCCTTACGTGACCGCTCCTGCCTTTTTTCTCTCCAGACGGGCACATAGAACACCCTTACGTGACTGCTCCTGCCTTTTTTCTCTCCAGACGGGCACATAGAACTCCCTTACGTGACCGCTCCTGCCTTTTTTCTCTCCGGACGGGCAACAGACCGTTCCGGTACGGCAATTTGCCTCATTCCAATTCATTACAACTAAACCATATGCCTCCTTCTGTTCAATAACACCTAGAAATAATACCCAGTAACATCAAGATTCCCCAATAAATACAAAAAACGCGCAAGGGATTTTCCCTTGCGCGTCACCATATTTTTAAATTGTCAAAACGTCCTCAGCTTTAGAGGCTACTGCTTGCTCTTGTTTATCAAGCTCGATTAATAAATCACCTGAAGCGATTGAGTCTCCGTTCTGTACGTAGATTTCTTTTACGACACCAGAGAATGGCGCTTGGATGGTTGTTTCCATCTTCATCGCTTCCGTAATCATTAAATGGTCTCCTTGCGAAACGCTGTCGCCTTTTTCAACCAAGACTTTAATGACTGTTCCAGGCATCGTTCCCGCAATATGCTGTTCATTTTTTGGATCTGCTTTTACTTTTGAAGTAACCGCCGATTTCACGCTTTCATCCTTAATGATGACTTCACGCTGTTGACCGTTTAGTTCGAAATAAATAGTTCGCGTTCCATCAGCATGCGCCTGTCCAATCGAAACAAGTCTCACAATCAATGTTTTTCCTGTTTCAATTTCTACTTCCACTTCTTCCCCAATTCTCATTCCATAGAAGAAGGTTGGTGTATCAAGTTTTGAAATATCGCCAAACTGATCTACTTTCTTCGCATAATCTAGGAACACTTTCGGATACAATGCATAGGCGATGACGTCGTGGTCGGTTACTTGACGACCAAGTTCCTTGTACAGTTGGTCACGAAGTGCTTGGAAGTCCACATCTTCTAAAAGCTCCCCTGGTCGCACTGTAATTGGTTCTTTCCCTTTTAAAATAACCTTTTGTAGTTCCTGTGGGAAACCGCCAACAGGCTGACCTAAATAACCTTCAAACAGTTCAATCACCGAATCAGGGAAATCGATTTTATCTCCCTTTTCAAGAACTTCTTGTTCTGTTAAATCATTCTGAACCATAAATAAAGCCATGTCTCCAACGACTTTAGAAGAAGGAGTTACTTTTACAATATCACCGAACATTAAATTCACACGGCGATACATTTCTTTTACTTCCTCCCAACGGTCGCCAAGTCCAACTGCTTTTGCTTGTTGTTGCAGGTTACTATATTGGCCACCAGGCATCTCGTGCTGGTATACCTCAGGATGCGGTGCTGTTAAGCCACTCTCAAAGTCTTGATAAAAATGACGTACACCTTCCCAATATTTTGTGACTTGCTCCAATGAATCAATATTGAGGGATGGCTCACGCTCAGTTCCTTTTAATGCATAGTACAGTGAATTTGCACTCGGTTGTGAAGTCATTCCAGCCATTGAGCTTGCGGCTACATCAACAATGTCTACGCCAGCGTCAATAGCTTTTGCATACGTATAAATTCCATTACCGCTTGTATCATGCGTGTGCAAGTGAATAGGAATATCAACAGTATCTTTCAACTCAGAAATCAAACGATAAGCAGCTTGTGGCTTTAATAAACCAGCCATGTCCTTAATTCCTAGGATGTGAGCGCCTTGATTCTCAAGTTCTTTAGCCATGTCTTTATAATACTGAATACTATATTTCGGACGAGACGAGTCATCAATATCCCCTGTATAACAAATGGAAGCCTCAGCAATTTTCCCAGTTTGGCGCACAGCAGCAATCGCTGTTTCCATTCCCTGTACCCAGTTCAAACTGTCAAAGATACGGAATACATCAATACCTGCATCTGCTGATTGTTTAACGAACTCTTGAATCACATTGTCAGGATAATTTTTATATCCAACGGCATTAGAAGCACGAAGCAACATTTGGAACAATACATTTGGAACTTGCTGACGTAACTGAATCAGGCGCTTCCATGGATCTTCACTTAAGAAACGGTATGATACATCAAAGGTCGCCCCGCCCCACATTTCAAGTGAAAATAAGTCTGGTAATAATTTAGAAGTCGGCTCAGCAATATGAAGTAAATCATTTGTCCGCATACGTGTTGCGAGCAACGATTGGTGAGCATCACGGAAGGTTGTATCTGTTAAAAGTACTTCCTTACGAGATTTCACCCATTCCGCTAGACCTCGTGCACCTTGCTCGTCTAAAATTTGCTTTGTACCCGCTGGCGCTGCTGCTAAATGATCCACTTTCGGAACCGGTGGGTGGTCAAATGCAGGCTTTTTCTTCTTTTCGATTCCTGGGAAACCATTAACCGTGACATTTCCAATGTAATTAAGCATTTTCGTTCCGCGGTCTTTGCGGATCGGAAAAATAAATAATTCTGGTGTGCTATCAATGAACGACGTGTCATATTTTCCTGTAATAAATTTCTCGTGTTGCATTACATTTTCTAAAAATGGGATATTCGTTTTAATTCCACGAATCCGGAACTCTTTTAAGTTACGTAACATTTTAGAAGCAGCTTGTTCAAAAGTCATTGCATGTGTCGATACTTTTACAAGGAGGGAATCGTAATACGGTGTAATGACCGCCCCTTGGAAACCATTACCGGCATCCAAACGTACTCCGAAACCTCCACCTGAACGGTAAGCCATAATCTTTCCTGTATCTGGCATAAAGTCGTTTAGTGGATCTTCAGTTGTTACGCGCGATTGAATCGCATATCCATGCGTAAAAATATCCTTTTGTTCCGGAATACCTACTTTCTCACTATGCAAACCATGGCCTTGAGCAATCAAAATTTGTGATTGAACAATATCAATCCCTGTGACCATCTCAGTGATGGTATGCTCTACTTGAACACGAGGATTTACTTCAATAAAGTAAAACTCGTCGCCTGAAACTAAAAACTCAACCGTCCCAGCGTTTAAATAATCAACATTTTTCATTAACTGAACTGCTGCATCATTAATATCGTTCCGTAACTTTTCAGTAAGGGAAACGGACGGTGCAACTTCAACCACTTTTTGATGACGTCGTTGAACAGAACAATCACGCTCATAGAGGTGCACAATATTTCCATCGTGGTCTCCGAGAATTTGCACTTCAATGTGTTTAGGGTTTTGCACGAGCTTTTCTACGTAAACTTCGTCATTCCCAAAGGCTGCCTTCGCTTCGGATTTTGCACGATCATATGCTTCTGTTACATCTTCTAGCTTGTTAACAATCCGCATACCACGGCCGCCGCCCCCAAGAGAGGCCTTGATGATAATTGGGAATCCAAACTGTTTTCCAAACGAAATGACTTCTTCGACTGAAGAAACAGGTCCGTCCGTACCTGGAATAACAGGGATATTCGCAAGTTGTGCCTGTGTTCTTGCTTTCACCTTGTCACCGAACATATCTAAATGCTTTGACTTCGGACCAATGAAAATGATTCCTTCTTCCTCACATCTTCTTGCAAACCCAATATTTTCGGAAAGAAATCCGTAACCAGGGTGAATCGCATCAACTTCAGCTTGTTTCGCAACTCGAATAATGTCCTCAATATCCAAATAGGCATCAATTGGCTTTTTGCCTTCACCAACAAGGTATGCTTCATCCGCCTTGTAACGATGATAAGATCCTAAATCTTCTTTTGAATAAATCGCGACTGTGCGAATATGTAGCTCTGTACATGCGCGAAAAACCCGTATCGCAATTTCTCCACGGTTAGCAACTAATACTTTATTAATCTTCTTCATATACTTCCGCCTTTCTACAAATATATCATTTTAAAATAGGAGATTTTCTGAAATGATTTGAGGGAAATTTAAGCAGACTCCCGTTCTTTTAGAAAAAAAGAAACTATGTTGGCCTTATGTCATCTAGTAATAAACAAGTGCTGTAGTTCAAATTCTTGCGATGTGTTTTTTTATGACATAAAATTTTATATAAGGTCTATTATATTTTAATTGAGCGGATGATTCAATATTTTAATAACTTTCAGACTTCAACTTATAACAAAAAACGAGTTGATTTATCTAAACGAGGCACTGCCCCGTAACGTCTGAAAGCTATTCTATAAGCTAAAATAAATTGTCATGATCCGTTTAGTGCGAGTTACTTTATTGTAAAAAAAAAATATTATCACAAGCAAATGAACTTACTTAATAAAAATGCCAAAAAGGAGACTGTCAACAGCCTCCTTTCTTTTATACTAATACGATTCAGAAGTGGTTTTTGCCTGTAAATGAAGGAGTAAATAATCCGGTCCGCCTGCTTTGCTATCCGTTCCAGACATGTTAAAGCCTCCAAATGGTTGGTAACCGACAATCGCGCCGGTACAACCACGATTAAAATAGAGATTCCCCACGTGGAAATCTTCTCTCGCCTGTTGAATTTTATCTCGATTTCTCGTGATGACCGCTCCGGTTAAACCGTATTCAGTTCGATTCGCGAATTGGAGTGCTTCGTCGTAATTTTTCGCTTTGGAGAATCCAACTACTGGACCGAAAATTTCTTCCTGCATGATTCTTGCCTCGGGATCGACATCAGCAAATACAGTCGGCTGGATAAAGTAACCTTTCGACTGATCCCCGGTTCCACCGGCAACTAGGCGTCCCTCGCTTTTTCCAATCTCGATATAATCCAAAATCTTGCTAAAAGCACTTTGGTCTATCACTGGTCCCATGAACGTCTCACGGTTTGTTGGGTCCCCTACCTGCAATGCTTTCGTTAATTCTACAACTCTAGCTAAAACTTGATCATACACACTTTCAACGACAATAGCCCTAGAACATGCCGAGCATTTCTGCCCTGAAAACCCAAACGACGAGGCAACAATTGACTGAGCCGCCAGTTCTAAATCCGCCTCATCATCTACAACAATCGTATCTTTGCCACCCATTTCCGCAATCACACGCTTCAGCCAAATTTGACCTTCATTCACTCTTGCCGCTCTTTCGTTAATCCGCACGCCAACTTCGCGGGATCCGGTAAACGAGATAAAACGCGTATCTTTGTGATCAACGAGGTAATCACCAATTTCCGATCCGCTACCAGGGATATAATTGAGTACGCCTTTTGGCAATCCTGCCTCTTGTAAAACTTCCACAAACTTTGCTGCCACAATGACAGTATTGGAAGCTGGTTTTAATAAGGCTGTATTTCCTGCAACGATCGCTGCCACGGTTGTTCCAGCCATAATGGCCAACGGAAAATTCCACGGTGGGATAATTACCCCAACTCCGAGGGGAATATATTCAAATCGGTTAAATTCGTTTGGACGACTTTGGATTGGAACGCCGTTTTTAAGTTCTAACATTTGCCGCGCATAGTACTCGAGGAAATCAATCGCCTCAGCTGTGTCAGCGTCCGCTTCTCGCCACGGTTTACCAGCTTCTTTCGTCAACAAAGCAGAAAACTCATGCTTCCGGCGCCGAAGAATAGCCGCTGCTTTAAATAAAACATCCGCTCGTAATTCAGGTTTCGTTTTTCTCCATGTTTTAAATGCCTCTAAAGCGGCTTGCATTGCTTTTTCAGCCAATTCCTTATTTGCCTTTGAAACGCGTCCAATGATTTCACTTTTATTCGCTGGATTATAGGAGACAATCTTTTCATCCGTCGTTACTTGTTCGCCATCAATCAAAAGATCATAGTCTCTACCTAAATACCCTTCGACCGTTCGCAAACCTTCTTGGTAGGCCAATTGATTCTTTTCAACCGAGAAATCTGTAAAAGGCTCATGATGATAAGGCTGAACCACTTAATCCCCTCCTGTTAAAGTAGAAGCGTTTCCTTTCTGATTTTCAGTGTAGCATGGGACAAATTTATAGTTCAAAGACGAATTAGGATTAGTCTGAAAGACCCCGAAGATATACTCGTTATTTTCGTTTATTAAAAGAAGAGTAGAGGACTAGTCCGAAAGACTCGGGTGATAAATCCGATGTCTTCGGTGACCATTAGAGGGAAAATTAGTTTTATTGAGGAGCCTTGTAGTAAAAATTACCGAGGGTAGCTGGAGAAACTCACGAATATGAGCATTTTTAAAAGGCACATTATGTAGAAGGATATAATCATGAATGGAGCCAAGATAAGCTGTTTTTGATTGGTGAGTACATTGCCTACAGTTCCAGTTTGCTTTTTCCCATTTCATTGATAGATCATTGCAATTCGGACAGCGTACGCCTTTAAAAATGTCTTGAGTGGCTATCGAATATTGTTCACAAACATCTTGATTAAGCGGTTGGTGGCACTGGAGCAAATAGTCTTTTACCCTATTTAAGTGTGTTGTAGTTAAGAGTTGTTTTTTATAGGTAGTCTCCATTTCCGAAATACGAAAAATGAGGTTATTCGCACTCATGACTTCTTTAAAAACCGACTCTCCTCCCGGGTTTGTTCTGAGAATAGTAGCGGGATTGCTGATTACAACTAGATGCTCTAATGGAAATGAGTTTGGTAACAAACTAGATAACAACCCCTTAAGTTGGTATTTTTGTCTTTTCACTTGAGCAATTGGATCTGAAATAGCCTCCTCTTTTCCATTTACAATTTTGAATACTTGTTTGGAATGTTGGTCAAAAAACAATTCCCCGAAGAGGTTCTTTATTTCAATAAGCAGTGCATATTGAGGAGAAAGAAGGAGTGTGTCGATTTGAAAATAGGTTGCTTTATATGGAAGGCGTAGCGCATGGAAAATGAGATAATCCTCATCTGGCAGCAGGTTGGTATGGTAATCGACATCTAACTCTCCTTTATAACCTGCTTTACGCCGTGAAAAGTCTCGTTCTATTTCCAGTCGAGATTGGTGGGTTGCTGATAGCCTGTACATCAAAGCTTGTAATTTTCGTATCGTGAGTGGGACCTGTCTAGGTTTTACAATCAACTAGTATAACCTCCTTTTTTATCGTAGAAGATATTCGTACTATTGGAGGCGGTTACCTGCCTGGATTTGTTTAGAGTTATGAACAAATTTTGTCTATTTCATTTTATTTCTTACTTCGACTGATCTTTCTATAAATTCTACTATTATTTTTAAAAAACCCCTGCTATTTTCTTTTTCCTTTGTTCTATTATCAGAGATCCCCCTGTTATTTTCACTTTCCTACGCTCTATTTTCAGAATTCCTCCTCTATTTTCAGAAACACCCTTTCTATTTTCACTTTCCTTTGTTCTAATTTCACAATTCCTCTTTCTATTTTCACCGCATGATTTTATTTTCACTTTTACCTCCTCTATTTTCAGAAACACCCTTTCTATTTTCACTTTTCTTTGTTCTATTATCATAATTTCTCTTTCTATTTTCACCGCATGATTTTATTTTCACTTTTACCTTCTCTATTTTCAGAAACACCCTTCCTATTTTCACTTTCCACTGTTCTATTTTCACAATTCCTCTTTCTATTTTCACCGCATGATTTTATTTTCACTTTTTCCTCCTCTATTTTCAGAAACACCCCTGCTATTTTCACTTTCCTACGTTCTATTTTCACAAGACTCTATCCTATTTTCACCACACCACTTATGAAAACACCAAGCCAACAAAAAAAGAGCCCGCAGGCTCCACAAATAAAATTACTGATAAACATGTACAAATGGTTCGTCTTGGTTTGGATTTTTTACGATGAGTGCTTCTTGTCCGTAAACGGAAGAAACATTTACTTCAACCGCTACGTACCCTGGGAAGTGTTCCATCACTAAGCCCGTTACATATTGCGTGAAGCCAATGGCTTCAGATTTTCCGTAAAATTGGATCGGGATGTCGATGCTTAAACTTTGAAGCTGGTCATCCAAGTAAAATCCTGTACCAACGACTCCATTAAAGTTAGGGAAGTATTCTTCTACATCTTGTTTAAAGTTTTGGAACCATGTCATGTCTTCTCGGTGATCGTTTTCCGCAGTATTGGACGGGAATAACACATAACCTTCATTTACTTTTTCCCAACCGTTGATTTTACTGCTTCCCTTTCCTACTTCAGCAAAAGCAAAGAAGTTCCCCGGTACAATCGACGATTTCGTCTTCTGTTCAAACAAAGCAATGGTAATCGGCACATTTTTCAATTCATCCATTTTCCGTAGACGGTTGACAACTTCTTGTGCGATTTCTTTTCCCTTTTGTTCTAATTCAGAGTGAGAGATCTTTGTTTCATACGTTGCCCCGTATGCTTCTTTTTGATAATAGTGAACCGAGTTCATTGCCAAGCCGATGACAACTCCACCTAGTTTATAGGTACCTTCTTTCCCATCGACTGCTTCAAGATAATTATGTTCAAGGATGTGAGCAAGATAAATCGGATTCTCTTCGTTTCGTTTATCAATGTCCCCACCACCAGGGTCAACTGGGTTTAAACCAAGGTTCTCTGCTTCTTCCATGTCACGCTCTTTTAGTTGATCCTTCGTATATTTACGGTTTAACCAAGAGATGACGGTACTGCTATCCAAATACTGTCCTTCACGAAAAACGTATTTGTTTGTATCAAACGTATTTTTAGCGATGCGCATGAGCCCTGTTTCAAACTCATAGATATCGTATCGCGTATTTAGATTATTAACGACCAACCCGCGTGCTTCCCCAGGCTCAAAGGGCATAAACGTACGGTAATAGTCTTCCGAAATTTTATATTTTGGGATAATCGCTTTTTCATTCGTTTCTTCTTCTTTCTCATGAACAATTTGGTCCTCTTGTTCAAAATTAGGAGCACATGCTGCAAGAAATAAGACGATAGAAAACGTGATTCCCATAAAAAGCTTCTTCATGCCGTTTTCACCTCATTCCATTGGGCAAAAGCATTTATATTTCTATTCGCTTTTCCCTACACTTCAAAACGAATTTTTAGTTTTGAGTTAATTCTTCAAGCATTCTTGCCTCATCCCAAACTTCGATGCCAAGGCTTTCTGCTTTAGCTAGCTTCGATCCTGCGTCTTCCCCTGCGATGACCAGATCCGTTTTCTTACTAACACTACCTGCGACTTTGCCACCAAGAGCCTCAATTTGCTCTTTCGCTTCATTTCGGCTCAACTGTTCTAGCTTCCCTGTCAATACGACCGTTTTACCAGCAAAGAAAGAATTTGATTCTTCAGGCGCAACAGGCTTTGGACCTTTGTAGTCCATATTAAGACCTTCTGCTTTTAGTTCTGCAATTAATTCCCGTACTTCTTCGCTTTCAAAGAAAGTTACGACCGCATCAGCCATTTTTTCACCGATTTCATTGATTGCGACCAGATCTTCTTTTGTCGCTAGCATTAATTTATCCATTGCGTCAAATTCTTGAGCGAGTGTTTTCGCTGCTTTTGCCCCGACATGACGGATTCCTAAACCAAATAAAAGTTTTTCAAGCGAGTTTTCTTTGGACGCTTCTATTGCGGTTAACAAGTTATTAACAGATTTTTCACCCATACGCTCAAGTCCTAGCAACTGCTCTTTTGTAAGCTTGTATAAATCGGCCACATCTTCAATCAATTTCTCAGCAAATAGTTGTGAAATCACTTTTTCACCAAGACCATCAATGTTCATTGCTGTCCGCGAAACGAAATGGATCAATCCTTCACGAATCTGAGCTGGACATTTTGGGTTGATACAACGGAGCGCGACTTCACCTTCAATGCGAACAAGCTCGCTTTCACACTCAGGACAATGAGTTGGCATATTAAACTCGACTTCTTCGCCAGTCCGTTGTTCTGCCAACACATTGACAACTTCAGGGATAATATCTCCAGCCTTTTTAATGACCACTTGATCGCCGATTTTAATATCTTTCTCACGAATTAGATCTTCATTATGAAGCGATGCCCGTTGTACGGTTGTTCCAGCAACTTGAACTGGTTCAAGAATGGCTGTTGGCGTGATAACCCCCGTACGCCCGACATTTAGTTCAATGCTTTTAAGAGTGGTGACCACTTCTTCAGCAGGAAACTTATATGCAATCGCCCACCGCGGGCTCTTTGCAGTTGTGCCTAACTTCCGCTGTTGTTCAAGGGAGTCAACTTTAATTACAATTCCATCGATCTCATACGGAAGAGATGGACGCTTTTCTACCCACCCATCAATAAATTGAATCACTTCTTCGATATCCGCAGCCTTGCGTCGTTCTGGATTTGTTTTGAATCCTAATGTATCTAGGTAATCCAAAGCCTCACTATGTGAAGTGACACCTGTTTCGCCAGGATCGGCAACCGCATATAAAAAGACATCTAAATTTCTGGATGCAGCAATTTTAGGATCAAGCTGACGCAAGGAACCAGCTGCAGCATTCCGCGGGTTCGCAAACGGCTCTTCCCCTTTTTCAGCTTTCGCTTGATTTAATGCCTCAAATGACCTCTTTGGCATGTACGCTTCTCCACGCACTTCCATCGTTAATGGTTCTTGGATGCGAAGCGGAATCGAGCGGATGGTTCGTAAGTTTGAAGTAATATCTTCCCCCACGGTGCCGTCTCCACGGGTTGCTCCAAGGGAAAACAAACCATTTTCATAGCGTAAGGAAACAGCTAAACCATCAATTTTCAACTCGCAAACATAGGATACGTCATCTCCAACCGCTTGACGAACTCGACGATCGAAGTCACGTAAATCTTGTTCATTAAAAGCATTTCCAAGGCTGAGCATTTGCGAGGAGTGCTCAACCTTGTTGAACATCTCTAATATGTCTCCTCCAATCCGTTGTGTCGGGGAATCCGCGGTTTTGAGTTCAGTAAACTCTGCTTCGATGTCAATCAATTCATGCAACAGCCGGTCATATTCGGCATCCGGTACACTTGGTTGATCAAGGACATAGTACTCATATCCATATTGGTTGAGAAGCTTATGCAGTTCAGCTGCTCTTGTTTTTGCTGTTTGAAAGTCCATACATTCAGCCCTTTCATGTATCGAAAATCACATATTTATACTTTTGTAATTGGAGCAAATTTCGCCAACAAACGTTTTACACCGGTTGGGCTTGGAAACGCAATATCGAGCTCAGTTCCTTCGCCAGAACCTTTCACACTGACGACCGTTCCCGTTCCCCATTTTCCGTGTTGAGCTTTATCGCCAACTTTCCAATCCGCTTGGTCTCCACCAGTTGCTGTGGTTGGTCTTGTCACTGCACTTCTTGACGGTCTGTTGCCTCCAAATGCTTGTCCGGAAGAAGTTCCACCAAATGCTCCTCTAGCTGATGCTCCTGGCCGAGAAGCAATTCTTCCGGATGATGCGCTTTGACGGTTCCCTGGAACAACCTGTTCAATCAAGTCACCTGGGATTTCTTTGATAAAGCGTGATTCCGGGTTCATATTAGTTCGTCCGAAAAGGGTACGCATTTGTGCATTGGTAATATACAATTCCTCCTCAGCACGCGTAATCCCAACATAAGCAAGACGACGCTCTTCCTCCATCTCAGCCTCTTCCATTAACGAGCGGCTATGTGGGAAAACTCCTTCTTCCACCCCAATTAAAAACACAACCGGGAACTCCAATCCCTTAGCAGAGTGGAGAGTCATCAATGTAACAGCATCACTGCTCTTTTGACTATCATCATCCAACTTATCGATATCAGCGACTAATGCTAAATCTGTTAAAAAGCCTGTTAAACTTTTATCTTCACTATTTTCCTCAAATGCATTTGTTACGGTTAAAAATTCATCTAGGTTTTCTAAGCGACTTTCTGACTCTAGTGATTTCTCTGCTTTTAACATCTCTCTATAGCCAGATTTATCAAGAATTTCTTCTACTAACTCAGTCACAGAAAGGTATTCCTGCATATTCGTATAATTCCCAATCAAATCACGGAAACCTGCTGCTGCCTTTGTTGCTTTTGGGCTTAACCCAATTAATTCAACACTTTCAAGCGCTTGATACATCGACATGTCATGTATCTGCGCAAAGTTGGCTATTTTATCTATGGAAGTAGAGCCAATCGCGCGCTTTGGTACATTAATGATGCGCTGCAAGCTAATGTCATCGTCTGGATTTGAAATCAAACGTAAATAAGCAAGGATATCTTTAATTTCTTTGCGATCATAGAACTTTGTACCGCCGACAATCGTGTACTCAAGATTGGATTTTAAGAATGATTCCTCAATTACACGCGATTGCGCGTTCGTCCGATATAAAATCGCAATATCCGAAAGCTTGCGATTTCTAGCTTGAACAAGTTCTTGTATCTTTCCAATAACAAACTGAGCCTCAGATTGCTCACTCTCTGCCCGAAAATAAACAATTTTATTACCTTCCGCATTCTCGGTCCAAAGGTTTTTTGCTTTACGGTTAAGGTTGTTTTCAATAACCTTATTGGCTGCCAAAAGAATTCTTTTTGTCGAGCGATAGTTTTGTTCTAATAAAATGACTTGTGCACGAGGATAATCCTTCTCAAACGAAAGGATATTGGCAATATCCGCTCCACGCCAGCGATAAATGGACTGATCGGAATCCCCTACAACACACAAGTTTTGAAAACGAGCCGCTAAAAATTTTACTAGCATGTACTGTGCTCTGTTTGTATCCTGATACTCATCCACGTGAATGTACTGGAACTTACGTTGATAGTATTCAAGCACTTCTGGTACTTGTTGAAACAACACAATCGTCTTCATTATAAGATCATCAAAATCTAGAGCTTGGTTTTTACGAAGCTGTTTTTGATATTCTTTATAAACATCAGCAACGACATTGGCATAATAGTCCCCAGCGTTTTTGGCAAACTCTTCAGGCTCAATCAATTCATTCTTAGCCGAAGAAATCGCGCCAAGTATCGCACGCGGATCAAATTTCTTTGGATCGATGTTCTTTTCTTTTAAAATTCTTTTGATAACCGATTGTTGATCCCCAGAATCAAGAATCGTAAAGTTCCGATTATAGCCTAAGCGGTCAATGTCGCGTCGCAGAATTCGCACACACATTGAGTGGAAAGTTGAAATCCAGATTTCATCTGCTGCGCCCCCCATTATGCCATGAATCCGGTCGCGCATTTCCCTTGCCGCCTTATTAGTAAAAGTAATCGCGAGGATATTATATGGGTTCACACGCTTTTCTACCATTAAATACCCAATTCGATGGGTCAATACCCTTGTTTTTCCGCTCCCGGCACCAGCCATAAGTAAGAGCGGACCATCGGTAGTTTTTACTGCAAGTTGCTGCTGTGGATTTAATCCATTTAGTAATCGATCTGTTAAAAATTGCATTATTACCGCTCACCACCATACAAACATTTGTTCTTATTTTACCGTCCTTTATCAATTCAGACAAGCTACTTTTATGAAGTCTGATTACAATTTCGCCTTTACAACATTTACTGTCTTTAATGCCTCATCTAAATCTTCATATAATGCATTACCGACGACAATGACATCTGCGACTTCTCCCATTTCAGTTGCTTGCTCACTTGTATAAATGCCTCCCCCGTAAAAGAGGACCGTTTTTTCTAGTGTCTTTTTGACCTCTGCGACTACTTTAGGGTCTCCATATATTCCACTATATTCCAAATAGAAAATCGGTAACTGAAACATTTTTTCTGCCATCATGGCATAGGCTCTTACATCATCTACGGTTAAATTCGTTTTCGCATTTGTTAGCTTAGCAGCTTTACAATCGCCATTTAAAATGCAATAGCCTTCAATTAAAATTTCATCCCAGTCCATAATATCTCCATATTCCTTCACGGCGTCATGATGAAGCCCTGTCACCCACTTTGTATCACTGCTATTTAAAACAGTTGGGATGAAATACAAATCAAAACCTGGGGTGATTGCTTCAGCCTCAGACACCTCAAGGATGCAGGGAACCGTATAGCGACGAACACGAGACATCAAATCTAACACCCCTTCAAGGGTCACTCCGTCACTGCCACCAACAATTATTGCATCGGTTCCCGATTCGCAGATTCTTTCTAAATCACGGTCTGAAATTTCTTTATTTGGGTCAAGCTTAAACACATGCCGCCATTGGCGAATATCATACATCCCAGTGTTTCCTCCATTCACTCTAATTCCATTAAACCATTATAGCATTTGTTTGTTTCAATCAAAAAGGAAAGCAAAGGAAAGATTGCAACTCAACACCGTTTTTTGAAAACAAAGGTTTTGAACAAACCGTAATCCTATTTTTCTTCTCTTCAAGGGGAATTCCGTCTTTTAAAAAAGTCATCCAGGGTCAGCCTATTAAAAACTATCTGAACATTTAAAGGGATCTTTAAAAAACAAAAAACTGGAAGCATCGCCCCAGTTTTAATTCGCTAAAAGTACTATTCATTTGTTTCCTGACTTACTTCTGCTTCGTTCCCCTTAATGCGCTCAAGTGCCATTTCATACGCATCATTGCCGTAATTTAAACAACGTTTTACACGTGAGATTGTAGCTGTACTTGCTCCTGTTTCAGTCTCAATCTTGTGATACGTGTTTTTTTCACGTAACATACGAGCAACTTCAAGTCGCTGCGCTAGTGATTGAATTTCGTTTACAGTACAAAGATCATCAAAAAAGCGGTAACATTCTTCCATATCTTTTAGGGATAAGACCGCTTTAAAAAGCTGATCAAGTTCTTTCCCTCTTAATTTATCAATTTGCATGCATCCTACTCCTTAATCAATAATTCCTTTCAGAATCATAACTTGAATTAAAATGTGACTTGACCGATATTCGGAACAATGTTAATCCATGTCTTTCCCGGAACTAGTTTTACTCTTTCTCCATTTACAAACGGGAGAATTCTTCCATCTATATTTTTCCATTCGACTTCGGTCCTAACCCCTTTTTGGAGAAGGTAACCACGTCCCCCCGAAATCAAGTCAATCTCTTTGCGACCTTGATTGTCCGCCACTTTATGATCCATTTCAACAATGAATACATTATCGAGTAATATTGATTCTCCGGAATCTAAGTCCACTGTATCTTCTCCAACAGAGAACCGGTGATACTTCTCTGCGTCAGAGTCATACTCATATCGAATATCAAACGTTGAGTTGCCATAAGAAACGCTCGCTTCGATCGTTTCCTCTCCAGTGATCTGATCCAGTTGCTCTTCCTTATAGAAAGTTAATGCTTCTGGTGCCTTATTTAAAAGATAACCGCTCTTTTTCGCTCCTTTTTCGATATTCTCATAAGAAATATAGGAGTTATGTGGCGCTTGACGGAAATCAACGCGCTTAAATAATGAACCATCGTATTGAATGCCATTTAGATGGTCAATTGTTCCGTTCCTCAGCATATCCTTTGCCTCAGGACTATAACCATGGGCAATAAATAAGCTATCATATCCTTTAGCTATTTCAATAAAATAGTCACGTGCGCTCCGCACCGGTCCAATTTTTTCTGGGTGCTCACTTTCAAAAATTGCGAGAAATCTTGTTACATTTCCTTCAGCAAGGACTTCATAAACGATGTCGGATTGAGTCAGTCCGGATTGTGGTCTCGCTTTTGGGTGGTTATTGACAACAACGGCTACAGCTCGATCACCTGGTTCTTCCTCCGTTTTCAATCCCGATAACGGATATTGAAAAGAAAGCTCCGTATCCTTAACAATCTCTTCGTCAACTTGTTTCTCCGGTTGTTCTTCTACAGGTTCTTTATCCTGACTGCATCCTGTTACCATCATAATCGCGGCAACAGATGTTACAAGCCATTTCTTAAGCACACTAAACACCCCTAATAAACAGTTCCCGCTGCACAAACTTTTACTTTTATATTTTAACGCATTATCGTCGGAAAGAGTACCGTTTTGTTCATAACATCGTAAATTCCATGTTGTGTGACACGAATATACGGAAGATGCGTAGCGGAAAAGAACATCAATGAATAAATCGGATCAATAAACGGATAGCCTTTATCCTTCAAATAGTGATATAAGTTACTCTCAAGTGTGATTAATTCTTCAATCGGCTGATCTGACATCGTGCCTGTAAGGGTAAGTGGGAGTTCATAAACAGACTGACCGTTTTCGTAAATGACAATCCCACCGCCAATTTCTTTCATACGATTAAACGCAGACTGCATATCGTTTTTATTTTTTCCAATCAAAATGATGTCGCCTGTACTCGAGAATGTACTAGCTAATCCATCTAGTTGCTTGGCAAACCCTTTGATTATCGTATTAATGCGCCACTTGCCATTACGGTCTAGTAGCATAAAAAAGCACTCGTCATGTTCTTTTGGCAGCTCATCCTCTGAAACATCAATCGCAATGGAATAAGGCTTCGTAATAACCGAGTTTTCCATTTGAATTCCAAAAGGCATTGAAAATTGCATATCGTCACTATCAAGTGACCAATCCATTTCTAGTGGAGATAAACCAAATTTTGCCCAGTTCAATTCAGGTATAGAATCTTTAATTTGTTCGCCATTGCGCTTTACCCACTGACCTTTGGCTAACACTGAAACTGGTGTAGGTTCATCTGTCTCCTTAAGGAAATTAAGATTCGCAATCCTTCCAGTTGCTATCGTTCCGTGTAAATCTTCAAAATTGTAATAACGGGCAATATTAATGGTCGCCATATTGTAGGCATCAATAACTGGAACCCCGTGTTCAATCGCAATTTTAATTAGCTTATCTGTAACGCCATTCTCATAACATGCACAAGATGACCCATCAGAGTTAAGCATCATCCGATCATAAGCGGCAATGTCCATCTCATGAATTTCATCTAACAAACGTGGAAGATCTGGGCGGATAGACGAATGTCTAAGTGAGACCATATACCCTTGCATCAGCCGACGTTTGACTTCTTCCCCCGTCATCGCTTCATGGTCACAGTCTGTCCCGAATAACATCATTTTCGCTAAGGTCTTTTCAGAAGCCCCTGGGAAATGACCTTCAATTTTCTTATTAAGCCTTTTTGTTTCCTGCATCCAGTGGAGCATCATGTCATCTCCATCAAGAAGTTTCGGCCAACCTGTCAATTCGCCACCTTGTACCACAAAATCCTGTTCAAGCCATGATTTAATATTGCTGTTTGAGAAAATGACTTCTTCGTCATGAATCTCAGATTGGCTATCATAACGACACCACCAATACGTGGTCACAGGGTGTTTTTGCATTTCTCGGATAAATGAAAAGGCTTTCTTTTTATCCAACTGCAATGCTAACACCATATTGTCATTAATCATTGTCGTTGTCCCGTGCTGAGATGCATACGTCGCTAAGGTTTGGGGATTATATAATTTGAAAGGATGAGCGTGCGGCTCAATATAACCTGGTACGATATAGCCTTCGCTACAATCGATTATTTCACATTGATCTGTACAGCTAGGTAACATATCACCGACATAGACGATTCGATCTTTATAGATCCAAATATTAGCTGTCATCCACTTACGAAAAGCTTGATTTAAATAAGTAGCATTTTTCAATAATATTGTCGGTGAAAGGGTGCCGTCCAAAACGGCTACATGGTCCCGTAACTGTTTGTTCTTCCATCGGTAACGCTGTTCCATACGGTATCCCTCTCCATCTCTATTTTATTGGCCCTCGGTTGGCCCTAATTTCTTTAAAATATTCTAAAAGAGGCTTCTTTCTGAAAAAAAGAAAGCCCTTTCATTGTTAGTTTAATCGTAACATATTTTACAATTTAACGCAGTAAAGAAATGCAAAATTGGTAATATTTTTATAGGAGGCCAAAAAATGGACGTGAAGCAGAATATTGGCATACTGAACGCCATGATTCGAATTACTTGTGGGTTTACTTTTCTTAGTTGGGCAACCGCTAAAATGGTCAAAAGACCTTGGAATACAAGCTCCTATCTAGTCGTTGCCGTTCTAAGTGCGATGAAAATTGCTGAAGGAATCGTTCGCTATTGTCCACTGACTGCTCTTTACCAAGAGGGACAAGAACGCATAAGTGGTGATCATAACCAATCGCACGACACTCATCATTCAAACTCCAATTTAGAGAGTGATAACGAATATAGCAAATAAACCTAGCTGGTGTTACTTTGACAACAGAGTATTCCACTATGTAGTAAAGTTCTCCCTATTGATACAAAAGAAAGCCCCCATTTCGTATGTTTAAATTTAATTTGCAAGGTCTTTTTTCATAAATGTGAAAAGCACAAAGTTTGAGAAAAGAACCTAATTAAAAAAATGGCTCAGTTCACTATACTGCGCCATTTTTTTGGTTCCCGTTACTAACGCCCCTCAATATTCTGCCCCTACTCAAAAAAGAGGGATGAGTCCGGAAAGTTTAATAGATAAGCGGAGAATTCCCCTTACTCCGATAAGAGCATTCAAAACTGCTTAAATAGACGGATAGATTCCGACTATTGTCTCAAGAAACGTAAAAATAGGTAATTTTTCTTTATTTAAGCGGAAAATACCCGCTTATATTTCCCGAACAGAGAGCTCTATTCTGCAGGCTAACCGGAAAACTTCCGCTTATTTTTAAATTTTTTAGTTAAATTGGCTATCAATCAAGGATCATTTTTCCCTGCAAATATTTTTAATGTTATTTCTACCAAAATGGCTTTACACAACTAAAAAATGAGTGTCAATTTCATATGCAAATTGACACTCATTTTGACTTACAATTTTAATTTTTATGATAGGAAGTGGAACCCGTTCAGGAGTAATCTTTACACGACCCTTAAGTATCAAAAAAGTATCTACTGATTACCATTTATTTTAATGAACTACCGTTGAGATCGCTCTGCTTCCAATATCGTTTCGGTAAAAAGTATGTTCTTTTCCGAGTTTGCTAAGTTCTTTGTAAACATGCTCTTGAGCTTGCTCAAGCGTTTCTGCCTTTGCTGCCACCAACAAGACTCGGCCACCATTCGTGACTAAATTACCGTCACTATTCTTTGCGGTTCCTGCATGATAGACATGCATTTCATCAGACAAGTTTTCAATCCCTGTTAATGGCTTTCCTTTTTCATACTCGTCAGGATAGCCTTTCGAGGCAAGAACGACTCCAAGGACAGCATCCTTCTCCCATTCAAGCACAGGCTCTTCGCCATTCAGTAGCTGTAAAATAGCTTGAACAAGATCACTTTTCAATCGTGGTAATACAACTTGCGTTTCTGGGTCGCCGAAACGTGCGTTAAATTCTATCACCTTAGGGCCTTGAGTCGTTTGGATTAAACCCGCATAAAGAACTCCTGTGAAAGAACGGCCTTCTTTAACAAGTGCTTTAGCGGCTGGTTTTACTACGGTTTCGACTGCATGTGTAACCATCTCGTCGTCAATAAAAGGAACCGGAGAATAAGCCCCCATTCCGCCTGTATTTGGTCCTTGATCGCCATCAAATGCACGTTTATGATCTTGGGCAATTTCAAGTGGGATTACGGTTTCTCCATTCACAAATGCCATCAAGGAAAACTCTTCGCCTGCCAAAAACTCTTCAATGACCACTCTTGAAGAAGCTTCGCCAAATTTAGCATCCAGAAGCATCGCTTCAAGTGCCTCGATTGCTTCCTCATACGTCATCGCTACCGTCACGCCTTTGCCAGCTGCAAGTCCGTCTGCCTTGATTACAATCGGTGCACCTTTTGTTTCAATATATTTTTTTGCAGCTTCAAAGTCATGAAACACGTCAAACTCACCAGTTGGAATCTCATACTTTTTCATTAAATCCTTCGCGAATGATTTGCTTCCTTCAATTTCCGCAGCAGCTTGATTGGGACCGAACACCTTAATTCCTGCTTCTTGAAAACGATCTGCTAAACCTTCGAGAAGTGGAACCTCAGGTCCGATAATCGCTAATTGTACTTCTTCTTTTTTCGCAAATTGAATCAATTCTTCCTGATTGTTCTCAGATATATTCACGCAAACTGCACAATCTTCCATTCCTGGATTCCCCGGAGCCACAAAAACGGTATCAACGAGGACACTTTCACTCACTTTATAGCAAATAGCATGCTCCCGGCCACCACGACCAACGACAAGAACCTTCATGGTCCACCCCCAAAGTTTTTTATAGTTTACTCTACGAATTTATGGATTTTCTCTATAAAAACGCTGGTTTACTCTACAAATTTGCACGTTTTCTCTACAGAAACCATCTATCACTCTACAATTGGAATTAAAAGGAAGCGAGAACTCGATGCTTACCTTAGTGTTTAAAATGTCTAACCCCTGTAAACACCATCGCAATTCCATATTCATCCGCTTTTTTAATTGAATCCTGGTCACGGATTGACCCACCTGGTTGAATGATAGCGGAGATTCCTGCTTTTGCTGCCACTTCGACTGTATCATCCATTGGGAAGAAAGCATCTGACGCTAACGCTGCTCCTTCCGCTTGAGAGCCAGCCTGTTCTAAGGCAATTTTCGCAGCGCCAACACGATTCATTTGTCCAGCACCAATTCCTAATGTTTTGTCTTTTCCTGAAACAACAATGGCATTCGACTTCACATGCTTTACAATGCTCCAGCCAAGCTTAAGTGCTTCCCACTCTTCCTCTGTTGGTTCACGCTTTGTTGGAACTGAAATTGTTGCTTGATCAAAACCATACTGATCGAATTCTTGTGCAAGCAAACCACCTTCAATTGTAGTGAGCTTCATTTCAGCTTTTCCATCTTGATTAAAAGGAACAGTTAACAGACGAAGGTTTTTCTTGCCTGTTAAAATATCCATTGCTTCTTCCGTAAAGGACGGAGCAATAATAATTTCTAAGAAAATTTCATAAAGCTTACGAGCTGTTTCCGCATCCACTTCGCGGTTGAAAGCGATAATTCCACCGAAAATCGAAACAGGATCTGCTTCGAACGCTTTCGTGAATGCATCATATACATTCTTCCCGGTCCCAACACCGCAAGGATTCATATGCTTAACCGCTACTGCAGCCGGTTCAGAAAACTCTTTTACAATTTGTAATGCCGCATCTGCATCATTGATATTGTTGTAAGAAAGCTCTTTTCCATGAAGCTGCTCGGCATTTGCAACAGAAAACGCGGATCCAAGTGGCTTACGGTAAAACGCTGCTTTTTGGTGAGGGTTTTCACCGTAACGCAAACTTTGCTTTAACTCATATGTAACCGTTAATTTTTCTGGATTTTCTTCACCAGCAAGATTGGTCATATACTCCGCAATCATACTGTCATAAGCAGCTGTGTGGCGGAATACTTTTGCGGCTAACTTTCGGCGTGTAGCTGCCTCTGTACGTCCATTTTGCTTATATTCATCAAGAACCGTTTGATAATCTACTGGATCAACAACCACCGTAATGTACTCATGGTTCTTAGCAGAAGCACGCAGCATCGCTGGACCACCGATATCAATATTTTCAATTGCATCTTCTACCGTTACATCTGGTTTTGCAATTGTCTGTTGGAACGGGTACAAATTGACACAAACCAATTCAATTGGAGTAATCCCATGCTCTTCCAACTGCTGACGGTGTCCTTCTTCGCCAACCTTTGCGAGGAGTCCTCCATGAATATTCGGATGAAGTGTTTTGACGCGTCCTTCTAAAATTTCCGGAAAGTTTGTTACTTCGCTAATTCCGATCACCGGCACTCCTGCAGACGCAAGAGCATTCTTTGTCCCACCTGTCGAGACAATTTCAAACCCTAGCTCAACCAGCTCTCGAGCAAACTCAACAATTCCATTTTTGTCTGATACTGATATTAGTGCGCGTTTTTTTGTCATTGTATGGTCTCCTTCTTTTCGCTCAATAGCTTTTTTACGACAGCTGGATATAATACATGTTCAACCATTTGAATCTTTTCTTGCAATGTTTCACTCGTATCCCCTGGGAGAATATCAATGGCCTGCTGGGCAATCACTTTCCCCGTATCCATCCCCGCATCGACAAAATGGACGGTTACTCCTGTACAGTCAACCCCAGCGGCCAATGCCTGCCCAATTGCATCCTTGCCAGGAAATGCTGGTAGCAAGGAAGGGTGAATATTCACAATCTTCCCCTCATACGCTTCTAAAAGCGTCGAACCTATTAGACGCATATACCCCGCTAATACGATAAATTCAATTCCAAACTCTTGTAAAATTGCAAGGAGGCGGGTCTCATATTCTCGTTTTCCACTAAAGTCTTTTGGACTAAAATGATAAGTAGGAACTCCCTCACGATTTGCACGTTTAATCGCATAAGCATCTGGGCGGTCACAAACAAGCAAGCCAATTTCAACTGGGAGTGTTCCGTTCTTTACACTCTCAACCATTGCTTGAAAATTACTTCCATTTCCTGAAGCAAAAATGGCGATTTTTTTCATCGTGATCCTCCACTCAAACGAATGCTCACCCCTGGTTCGGTGTTCACCTTCCCAATGACGGAAGCTTCTTCCCCACAGCTAGTAAAGTGGGCCAGAACTTCGGGTGCTTCCTCTGGTGAAATAGCCACCACCATTCCAATTCCCATGTTGAAAATGTTATACATTTCCTGGCGATCTAGCTTACCAAGTGATTCTAACACCGTAAAAATAGGAGGAATTCTCCAGCTGCCTTCTTCAATAATAGCACCTAGTCCATCTGGAAGCATTCTTGGAATATTTTCAATAAATCCTCCGCCAGTGATATGGGCCATACCTTTCAACTGAAATTTCTTCAGCGCTGAAAGCAGTGGTTTAACATAAATCTTTGTTGGCTTAAGCAATTCATCTCCGAGTGTATTGTCTAAATCAGCAACATATTGATCCAGCTTTAAACCCGCTTCTTCTAAAAGTACTTTTCGAACGAGCGAATACCCGTTGCTGTGAATTCCACTCGAAGCAAGCCCAATCAAGACATCTCCAGCTTTAATGGTTTCGCCTGTAATTAGAGCTGACTTTTCACATGCTCCAACCGCAAAACCCGCTAAATCATATTCGTGTTCCTCATACATACCAGGCATCTCTGCCGTTTCACCACCGACAAGTGCACACCCCGCCTGCTCACAGCCGTCAGCAATTCCTTTTACAATCGCTTCAATCCGTTCCGGTTCCGACTTGCCGCAAGCAATATAATCAAGGAAATAAATTGGTTCCGCTCCTTGAACAACAATATCGTTCACACACATGGCCACAGCGTCAATGCCAATACTATCATGCTTTTCCATCAACATGCTGAGGATAAGTTTTGTTCCAACCCCATCCGTTCCTGAAATAAGCACAGGCTCTTTTAGGCCTAAAGTTGATAAATCAAACATGCCTCCAAAACCGCCTAGGCCACCAATGACACCCGGTCTTACCGTACGCTGGACATGCTTTTTCATTTTCTCAACGGCTTGATAGCCAGCTTCGATATCCACTCCGGCTTGCTTATAGGCATTCGCCATCTCCATACCTCCGCCTCTTTGTCTTGTCTCTTAAACTCTAATCCTTGTAAAAGCCAATCTACTATATTTTTGCACCGACAGGCTGTTCCTGAGGATAAATTTCAGTAGGATATTTCCCTGTAAAACAAGCAAGACAATGGCCACGGGTTTCCCCTTCATGCTTGCTGCCAATTGCGGACAATAATCCTTCCACACTCAAAAAGGTTAATGAATCCGCTCCGATGATGTCTCTTATTTCCTCGACACTTTTATCCGCCGCGATCAATTCTTCGCGAGAGGAAGTATCAATTCCGTAAAAACATGGGTTTTTTATCGCTGGCGAACTGATGACAACATGAACTTCAGTAGCCCCCGCATCTTTTAACATGGAAACGATTCTCCGACTTGTTGTCCCACGCACAATCGAATCATCCACCATCACGACTCGCTTCCCTTCGACGACTCCACGAACAGGTGAAAGCTTCATCTTCACCCCTTGTTCCCGTAACGACTGCGAAGGTTGAATAAACGTCCGACCGACATAACGGTTTTTAATCAAACCCATTTCATAAGGAATTCCTGTTTCCTCTGCATAGCCTATCGCTGCCGAAATACTTGAGTCTGGCACTCCCGTTATAACATCAGCCTCAATTGGTGCTTCCAAAGCTAGTTGTTTCCCAAGGTTTTTGCGGGCTGTATGAACATTAATGCCATTGACATTGCTGTCTGGTCTGGAAAAATACACATATTCCATCGCACAAAGGGACATGTTCGTGCTTAGTGTAAACATCTCTGATTGGATTCCCTCATCGTTAATGACCAACAGTTCCCCTGGCATTACGTCCCGAATATATTCTGCCCCGACAATATCGAATGCACATGTTTCAGATGCAACCACATAAGAATCACCCAACATTCCAAGCGATAATGGTCTTAACCCATTGGGATCTAGCGCCACCATCATTTCCGTTTCCGTCATAATCAGAAAAGCATAAGCGCCTTTTAGCATCGACAAAGAATTTTTCACTTGATCTTTTAATAGTGGAAAACCGCTTCTTTTAATCAAATGAGCTAACACTTCGGTATCTGAACTTGTTTGAAAAATACTACCCTGTGACTCTAACTGATGCTTAAGGGGAGTTGCATTGACTAGATTTCCATTATGAGCAAGAGCCAAACTACTACTTTGGGAACGGAACAAAAGTGGCTGAACATTTTCATACCCGCCACCGCCGGCAGTAGCGTAACGCACATGACCTATTGCACTCGTTCCCGGTAACTCTTGAATGACTTTAGAGTTAAACACCTCGGTTACTAATCCCTCACCTTTAGAGACCCTTAGGCTTCCACCATCATTGACGACAATTCCCGTTCCTTCTTGACCGCGATGTTGAAGACTGTGTAGTCCGTAATACGTAATTTGTGCTGCATTTTCATGGCCCCAAATCCCAAACAGTCCACACTCTTCGTTTAACCCTTTTAGTTCAGCAAGCATGGAATAGCTCCTTTCCAGGCCTCTTTCATTTTCTCAACCTCAAGTTGAACAGCCTGTTCCCCATTCACTTTAATCGTCAAAACTGGTGTGTCCGTCACTTTTCCAATCAACACTGCATCTGTCAATCTCTCAAACTGTTCTTGCTGCTCTGGTTTTACAGAAAGAATAAATCTAGATTGTGATTCACTAAATAAAGCTGTTACCTTATCACCTTCAAGAGAAACCTCTGCACCTAGACCTTCCGCACCCATAACAGACTCTGCAAGCGCAACTGAAATACCACCTTCAGCCACATCATGCGCAGAAGCAACCACACCGGCACGAATTGCAGTTAACACTTGGTCTTGATAACTTTTCTCTTTGTCTAAATCAATTGCTGGAGCTTTTCCGAAAATCTCTCCATGAATGAACTTTTGTAATTCGCTTCCGCCAAACTCCACTTCTGTTTCTCCTAAAAGATAGATAAGATTACCAGCTTGCTTGAAGTTTTGCGTTGTTGCATCTTTCAAGTTTTGTACGAGACCAACCATACCAATTACCGGTGTTGGATATATAGCCGTCCCATTTGTTTCGTTATATAACGAGACATTTCCACTGATTACTGGTGAATTAAACTGGCGGCAAGCTTCACTGATCCCATCCGCTGCTTTTTCAAGCTGCCAGAAAATCTCTGGGTTTTCTGGGTTTCCAAAGTTTAAGCCGTCGGTAATCGCTAATGGCTCTGCACCAGAACAAACAATGTTTCGCGCTGCTTCCGCTACTGCAATTTTTCCACCTGTTTCAGGGTCCAAATAGATGTAGCGAGAATTGCAGTCTGTTGTCATCGCTAATGCCTTTTCCGTTCCGCGAATTCGAACAAGTGCTGCATCCGAACCAGGTGCCACAACGGTATTGGTACGAACCATATAATCATACTGGTCATAAACCCACTCTTTGCTGGCAATCGTCGGTTGTTTCAATAAATCTATAAGCGTTTCTTCAACGTTCTCTACCACAGGAACTTTATTTTCCATCGCTTGAAACTGCTCGTAGTATTCAGGCACCCTTGATGGCTTATGATAAACAGGTGCATCTTCTGCAAGGGCATCCGCTGGAACTTCCGCGACCACTTCGCCATGATGAACCAAGCGAAGCATTTTGTCATCTGTTACATGACCGACCGCTACCGCCTCAAGATTGTACTTTTCAAACAAACTAGCAATCTCTTCTTCTCTGCCTTTTTGAATAACCAGCAACATGCGCTCTTGTGATTCGGATAACATCATTTCGTAAGCGGTCATTCCTGTTTCACGCTGTGGCACAAGGTCAAGGTTCATCTCGATCCCAGATCCTGCTTTGCTGGCCATTTCTGCTGACGAACTTGCAAGACCAGCCGCCCCCATATCTTGAATCCCAACTAAAGCATCCGATTGAATGACTTCTAAAGATGCTTCAATTAAAAGCTTCTCCATAAATGGATCACCCACTTGTACAGCTGGGCGATTTTCCTCAGACTGCTCTGTTAACTCCTCTGACGCAAATGTTGCCCCGTGGATTCCATCACGGCCCGTTTTTGCGCCAACATACATCACCGTGTTGCCAACACCATGTGCCTGACCTTTTTTAATGTCTTTATGATCAATGACACCAACACACATCGCATTGACAAGCGGATTTCCTTCATAGCAAGGATCAAACTGAATCTCGCCACCAACGGTTGGGATTCCAATGCAGTTCCCATACCCAGCAATCCCAGCAACAACTTCTTCAAACAAATACTTTCCACGAGCTGATTTTAACTCGCCGAATCTTAACGAGTTCAACAAAGCAATTGGTCTTGCTCCCATTGAAAACACATCACGGATAATACCACCTACACCTGTTGCAGCCCCTTGATAAGGTTCGATCGCTGACGGGTGGTTATGACTTTCAATTTTAAAGACAACAGCTTGTTGGTCGCCGATATCGACAATCCCTGCACCTTCTCCAGGACCTTGTAACACATGCTCTCCTGTTACCGGGAATTTTTTTAGAACAGGTTTTGAGTTTTTATAACTACAGTGTTCTGACCACATAACCGAAAACAGACCGGTTTCCGTATAATTGGGTAAACGCCCAAGAATCTCTTCGATGCGCTTGAACTCGTCATCAGTGATGCCCATCTCTTGATAAATTTTTTCTGATTTAATTTGTTCTGGACTTGGCTCAAGCTTTAACTGCATGGGTTTCCCTCCATTGTTTAACGATTGATTTAAACAGTTTTAATCCGTCAGCGCCACCAAGAAGTGGGTCCACTGCTCGCTCTGGATGCGGCATCATCCCTAGAACATTTCCTTGGGCATTAATGATTCCCGCAATATCCTCAATACTGCCATTTGGGTTTGTTCCATCGTATGTGAATACAATTTGGTTGTTTGCTTTTAAATTCGCTAACGTTTGCTCATCACAATAGTAATTTCCTTCTCCATGAGCAATTGGGATTTGGATTACTTCATCTTTTTGATAAGAAGACGTGAACATCGTTTCATTGTTCTTGACCTTTAATTGCACAGGGCGACAAATAAATTTTAAGCTTTCGTTCCGGCGCATCGCACCCGGTAACAAGCCAGCTTCAAGCAACACTTGAAACCCATTGCAGACGCCCAAAACCGGTTTCCCTGCTTCTGCGGCTTTCACTACTTCGTTCATAATCGGGCTAAAGCGAGCTATTGCTCCTGTACGTAAGTAGTCTCCAAATGAGAATCCTCCAGGAAGAAGTACAGCATCAAAGTCTTCTAGACTTGTAGAATCATGCCAGACGTATTCCGCTTCTTCGCCAAGCTCATCTTTAGCCGCATGATACATATCAACATCGCAATTGGATCCAGGAAAAACAATAACCGCGAACCTCACAGTACAACACTCTCCTCAATCTCATAGCGGTAATCTTCAATAACTGGGTTTGAAAGCAATCGTTCGCACATTTCCTCTACCACTTCTTCAATCTTTCGCTCGGTTTTCTCAAGAGTTAATTCCATATATTTTCCAATACGAACATCCTGAACATTAGGATAGCCCATTGTATCTAATGATTTTTTCACCGCTGTTCCTTGTGGATCTAGTACGCTTTCTCTTAATGTTACATACACCTTCACTTTATACATGTGTTGGACCTCCCAATCGTCCTAAAATGGTTTCATATGCATTTGTTAAGTTCCCTAAATCACGTCGAAAAACATCTTTATCGAGCTTTTCGTTTGTTTCGATATCCCATAGGCGACAAGTATCTGGAGAAACCTCATCCGCTAATAAAATGGAGCCGTCTGCCTCTTTTCCAAACTCAAGTTTAAAATCAATCAGGCGAACACCCACTTGTTGAAAAAAGTCTGTTAACACGGAGTTAATTTTTCGAGCCTTTTCTTTAAGGATTGCTATCTCTTCAGATGTCGCAATATTAAGCACATCAATTTGGTCGTCTGTTACAAGTGGATCTCCAAGATCATCATTCTTTAAACAAAACTCCACTAATGGAAATTTGAGCTTTTGACCTTCCTCTAAGCCAAGACGCTTAGAAAAACTTCCAGCTGCATAGTTACGGACAATCACTTCAAGAGGAATGATGTTGACCCGTTTGACGAGCTGTTCTGTATCTGAAACTTTTCTAATGAAATGCGACGGAACCCCTTTTTCCTGAAGCATTGAAAATAGTAAACTGGTAATCTCGTTATTCAACCGACCTTTGCCGAGTATCTCCGCTTTTTTCTCCCCGTTATAAGCCGTTGCTGAATCTTTATATTGAATCCAAACGATGTTTTCATCTTCCGTTAAATAAACACGCTTCGCTTTTCCCTCATATAACAGATCTTTTTTCTCCATTTTTCCCGCTCCCTCAAAGAGAAGATTTAAAATATTCGGTGTTTCATGCATGTTGGGTGTCACTCCAACAAAGAACCAACTGAGTTCAGCTCCTGCTGTTGGAGTGACACTTAACCTGTTATCGTTATTACAGATTCTGTTTTTTAAAGTCCTAGGCGTTCAAAGATTGTATCAACATGCTTTAAATGATAGTTATAATCAAAGCAATCATCGAGTTCCTCTGTATTTAATAACGTGATAATTTTCTCATCACTTTCAACCAGGCTCCGGAAAGGTACTTGTTTTTCCCATGCTTCCATTGCTCGTGGCTGCACTGTATCATAAGCTTCCTCACGAGACATGCCTTTTTCAATTAAGGCTAGCAAAACTCGTTGTGAATAAATAAGACCAAGAGTGCGATCCATATTGCGCTTCATGTTCTCTGGATAAACCGTTAAGTTCTTAATAATATTTCCGAAGCGGTTTAACATATAATTCAGCGCAATCGTTGCATCAGGTAAAATCACCCGTTCTGCAGATGAATGTGAAATATCACGTTCATGCCATAATGGAACATTTTCGTAAGCGGTCATCATGTAACCACGAATAACACGTGCCATACCGGTCATGTTTTCTGATCCAATTGGGTTCCGTTTATGCGGCATGGCCGATGAACCTTTTTGCCCTTTTGCAAAGAACTCTTCCACTTCTCGTGTTTCACTCTTTTGCAAACCACGCACTTCTACCGCAAATTTTTCAATGCTTGTAGCAACCAAAGCTAGCGTAGACATATAGTGGGCATGGCGATCACGCTGTAGAGTTTGGGTAGAAATAGGTGCTGCCTTTAAGCCAAGCTTTTCACAGACATATTGTTCAACAAATGGATTGATATTGGCATACGTTCCAACCGCACCAGAGATTTTCCCAAATTCGACTCCATCTGCTGCTTGCTTAAAGCGTTCTAAATTCCGTTTCATTTCTTCGTACCAAAGAGCTAGCTTCAAACCAAAAGTAGTTGGCTCAGCATGAACTCCATGTGTTCGGCCCATCATTACTGTGTATTTATGTTCTTGTGCCTTTTCTTTGAGAATAGCAACAAAGTTTTCAATGTCTTTTAATAAAATGCCGTTCGCTTGTTTTAACAAGTAAGATAATGCCGTATCAACCACATCTGTTGAGGTTAGGCCGTAATGAACCCATTTCCGCTCCGCTCCCAATGTTTCTGACACAGCTCTTGTAAAAGCAACCACATCATGCCTTGTTTCTTCTTCAATCTCTTTGATTCGCTCTACATCAAAAGAAGCATTTTCTCTAATTTTTTGAACATCTTCCTTTGGAATATCCCCAAGCTCAGACCATGCCTCACACGCAAGGATTTCTACCTCAAGCCATGCTTTAAACCGATTTTCTTCTGTCCAAATCGCACCCATTTCTGGTCTTGTATAACGATCAATCATTCATATGTCCCCCGTTCTATTTGCAGCTATTTTCTTAACTTCCTACCTTGGCTTCAGCTTGAGTCCAAATGCCACTCGCTTTTGCTTCTTCAATGGCTTCGTCCACTGTGTTACGAAGGAGCGTCACATGCCCCATCTTGCGATTATGCTTTGCTTCATGTTTCCCATAAAGGTGAATTTTCCAATCCTTTAGTTGTGGAATTTTTTCGAGTAGCATTTCTTGGTGCTGTCCTAAAACATTCACCATCAACACTGGCTTAAGCAAATCCGTTCGTGCGAGCGGCCAATTGGCTACAGCACGAATATGCTGCTCAAACTGCGAAGTTTCACAAGCTTCGATGGAATAGTGACCTGAATTATGCGGCCTTGGGGCAAGCTCGTTAATATAGATTTTATCCTCATTCGTAACAAACATTTCAACAGCCAGTGTCCCCACTAGATTAAAAGCCTCTGCAAGCTGGATTGCTACTTCATTTGCTTTTTGTTCAACCTGTTGACTAATTCTAGCCGGAACGATGGTCTGGTGAAGGATATTGTTTTGATGCTCGTTTTCTGCTACTGGAAAAACAGCCGTATCTCCATTTGAGTTTCTTGTAATAATCACAGAAATTTCTTTTTGAAATGGAATCCATTTTTCTAAAACACAATGACCGTGATCGAGAAGTTTCCTTGCTTCACTTTTCTCTTCAGAATGTTTAATCACTACCTGGCCCTTCCCGTCGTACCCTCCCCGGGCTGTTTTAAGTACGGCAGGCATTCCAATCTGGTTAAGACTTGAAGAAAGGTCCTCTGCATTCTTAATAATCTTATATGGTGCCACTTCAACACCAGCTGCTTCAATTGCTGTTTTTTCTTGGATTCGATCTTGAGTTATTTTTAAAATTTGAGTCCCTTGGGGTACATAAGCATTCTTGGTTAACCACTCAAGTGTTGGCGCATCAATATTTTCAAACTCATAGGTGATAACATCACTTTTTTCAGCAAGGAGTTTTATTGCTTGAAGGTCATCATAGGCCCCAACAATTTGCTCGTCGGTCACTTGCCCACAAGGACAATTCGGCACAGGATCAAGCACAACGACAGAAAAGCCCATCGCCTTTGCTGCTAATGTCATCATTTTCCCGAGTTGACCTCCACCAATGATTCCAATGGTCTGACCTGGTAAAATACTGTTTATTTTAGCCAAGGTCATCACTACTTTCCAATACAGCCTGTTTCGTTTCTTCCCTTAGCTTTCCCAGCCTTTCACTAAGTTCTTCATCAAAAGCTGATAAAATTTGGCCAGCAAGTAAACCTGCGTTTTTCGCACCAGCTTCTCCGATCGCAACGGTTGCAACTGGAACGCCTCCAGGCATTTGAACAATGGATAATAACGAATCTAATCCGTTTAAAGCTCGTGATTTTACGGGTACACCGATCACAGGTAAAGTTGTTTTAGCAGCTACCATTCCAGGAAGGTGAGCTGCCCCGCCAGCGCCAGCAATAATAACCTTTAAGCCTTCTTTACGCGCATTTTCAGCGAACTCAAACATCAAATCTGGAGTCCGATGAGCGGATACTACTTTTTTTAAATAAGGAATTTCTAGTTGTTCAAGTACTTCACAGGTATGTTTCATCGTTTCCCAATCCGATTTGCTTCCCATAATTACACCAACCACAGGTCTCATCGTTCCATCCCCTGTTCATTTTTTATATAGATTCTTTTTGTTTTATTCCTATTGTGGAAAAGAGTCGATTTAAACTTTATAAACCCAAGATTTTTTATAAGCCTATTTTCGTAACGATTGTTGTTAAGATGCGAAAGTCGATTTTTAACGCAATCGTAGTCATTTCATATGTTTAAATTAAGTTTGAGAATAGAGCCTTTATAAAAGAAAGACCCGGACAAACTATTTCTCTATTAATGAAGAGAAAGTAGTCGTCCGGGTCTCAGAATGACAAAGAAACAGTACCCATTCTTAGTACGTTTCTTTTCCCTAACCATTTAAGGAACTACTTTCCCTCATAGTCCAATAATTTACGGTCATTGGGTAGAAACTCATGGGCCATATCCCCATTATTATACGAAGGAAAAAATAAAGTATTTGATTTATTAGCCACCTACATATTAACAACTAATTTTAGCTCTTGTCAACCGATTATCGAACATTTAATTTGGTTTTATTATTAATGTTCGTGTTTTAGACCGTCTTTTAGTCGGTTTTTTCTATATTCTAGTTTATCAAACCATTTTAATATCATGCCAGTTTTTCTATTCCTTTTCCACTGGCACCGCGTCAAATACAATTTGTCGACCAGCTGGTTCGTAATCCACTTCACCATTAACGATGACTTCTTTAAAAATAGGCTTCTCTGTTCGGCGGACCGGCATATAACCTTCCTTGCTCATTCGATCTAGACAATCACTGATGCTTTCGAAACCCATCACTTCAAATTGTTTTTTACCTTTAGCTTTTTTCATTTCTAAACAGCTTTCCTTTCCTTACATTTTTCACCCAGAAACCACCATGAATGGACTTTGGTTCATAAGCAATAATAAAAGCCTTTGGATCTTGCTCTTTTATTTGCTGGTACAATTTTAGTTCGAATTTGCGCGGTGTAAGAATTTGCAATGCCATGCGTTCGCCTTCAAGTCCATTTGCAGCCCAGCTAGTTACCCCATAACCTTGGTTACGTAGAACCTTAGGTAGATCGCGGTCATATTCTTTTGTTATGACATTGACTGTGATATACCCTAGTGCTAGTTTATCTTCAATTTTCATTCCAACAATAACACCAATTCCATAACCAAGTGCATAGGCAATTAAGTTCTGAATTTGATCTAGATTATCAAGAACTAAACCAAGTCCCACGACATAAATCACAACCTCAACAGTACTAATTGCAGCTGCCATATATCTCTGACCTTTTAACGTTAGTATCATTCTAATTGTAAAAAACGAAACATATACAATGTTGATAACAAGAATGATAGCAACCATTACTAAACCATTTTGTAGCATTCTAGTTCCTCCCCATAAATTTGCAGTGCCCTAATCTTCACAAAAACTGATTGATTTGTAAAGGATTCTTGAACAATTGATTCATTTGTCACTATCCTTATCTTTAACCTATTTGGAAAGGATTAAAACTTAAGGATGATGCTTGAATGTCTTTTCTGAGTGGGATTAGTTGAATAATACAACGCTAGGTGGTTGGGTTTTTTGTAAGATCTGTTGGAGGATTGTAAAAGACCCATTGGTTTGTACTCCGTCCTAGTTAAGTGGTCAAAAAGGTCATAAATTGAGGTTGATCAAAATAGGGCTCACAGTAACATTTACTTGAGGGTTTATCCATCTTTGGAGATGATTTGTTTAATGAGGTAGGTTGGATTTTTTTAAGAAACTAAGGGAAGCTACTTACTAGCTTAGGACAGATTATTAAGGATGCTAAAGAAGATTGTTTTTTAAATTCAGGTGTGGGACGCATACAGCAAAACTGTCCTTAACAATGCCGGTTTAAGACAGAATACGGAGGGGCAGGTTAAAAGCTCATAAGGGATATGCACAAAGCGGCAATAATGAGCTGAAGTTATATATACCTCAAACATAAAAAAGACAACCAGTAACGGTTGTCTTTTAGTTTGCCCGGCGACGTCCTACTCTCACAGGGGGAATCCCCCAACTACCATCGGCGCTGAGAAGCTTAACTTCCGTGTTCGGCATGGGAACGGGTGTGACCTTCTCGCCATCGTCACCAGACTATTTAATTAAAGAGAGATCTTTTGCTTTCGCAAAAATCTTTGTTCCCTCAAAACTAGATAATGTTTGTAAGAAGTAAAGTAAATTGAGTATCGTTGTCTAGCTACGGCTCCTAACTTCTCGGCCGTTTCAATCCGTCCAAACAAATCCAAAATCGGGATTTGCATGGCCGGCTCTCCAACGCCTGTCGAAGTTGAACAGTTGCCTTCGCTTTTCAAATTTGGTTAAGTCCTCGATCGATTAGTATCAGTCAGCTCCACACGTCACCGCGCTTCCACCTCTGACCTATCAACCTGATCATCTTTCAGGGATCTTACTTAGCTAATGCTAAAAGGAAATCTCATCTTGAGGGGGGCTTCATGCTTAGATGCTTTCAGCACTTATCCCGTCCGCACAT
>NZ_JAMBNR010000049.1 GCF_023715205.1 Mesobacillus maritimus | reverse complement strand
GCTTCCACCTCTGACCTATCAACCTGATCATCTTTCAGGGATCTTACTTAGCTAATGCTAAAAGGAAATCTCATCTTGAGGGGGGCTTCATGCTTAGATGCTTTCAGCACTTATCCCGTCCGCACATAGCTACCCAGCGATGCCTTTGGCAAGACAACTGGTACACCAGCGGTGCGTCCATCCCGGTCCTCTCGTACTAAGGACAGCTCCTCTCAAATTTCCTGCGCCCACGACGGATAGGGACCGAACTGTCTCACGACGTTCTGAACCCAGCTCGCGTACCGCTTTAATGGGCGAACAGCCCAACCCTTGGGACCGACTACAGCCCCAGGATGCGATGAGCCGACATCGAGGTGCCAAACCTCCCCGTCGATGTGGACTCTTGGGGGAGATAAGCCTGTTATCCCCGGGGTAGCTTTTATCCGTTGAGCGATGGCCCTTCCATGCGGAACCACCGGATCACTAAGCCCGACTTTCGTCCCTGCTCGACTTGTAGGTCTCGCAGTCAAGCTCCCTTGTGCCTTTACACTCTACGAATGATTTCCAACCATTCTGAGGGAACCTTTGGGCGCCTCCGTTACATTTTAGGAGGCGACCGCCCCAGTCAAACTGCCCACCTGACACTGTCTCCCATCCCGATAAGGGATGCGGGTTAGAATTTCAATACAGCCAGGGTAGTATCCCACCAATGCCTCCACCGAAGCTGGCGCTCCGGCTTCCAAGGCTCCTACCTATCCTGTACAAGCTGTACCAAAATTCAATATCAGGCTGCAGTAAAGCTCCACGGGGTCTTTCCGTCCTGTCGCGGGTAACCTGCATCTTCACAGGTACTATAATTTCACCGAGTCTCTCGTTGAGACAGTGCCCAGATCGTTACGCCTTTCGTGCGGGTCGGAACTTACCCGACAAGGAATTTCGCTACCTTAGGACCGTTATAGTTACGGCCGCCGTTTACTGGGGCTTCGATTCAGAGCTTCGCTTGCGCTAACCCCTCCTCTTAACCTTCCAGCACCGGGCAGGCGTCAGCCCCTATACTTCGCCTTGCGGCTTCGCAGAGACCTGTGTTTTTGCTAAACAGTCGCCTGGGCCTATTCACTGCGGCTTTTCCGGGCTTTAACACCCTAAAAAGCACCCCTTCTCCCGAAGTTACGGGGTCATTTTGCCGAGTTCCTTAACGAGAGTTCTCTCGCTCACCTTAGGATTCTCTCCTCGCCTACCTGTGTCGGTTTGCGGTACGGGCACCA
>NZ_JAMBNR010000047.1 GCF_023715205.1 Mesobacillus maritimus | reverse complement strand
CACACCCGTTCCCATGCCGAACACGGAAGTTAAGCTTCTCAGCGCCGATGGTAGTTGGGGGATTCCCCCTGTGAGAGTAGGACGTCGCCAGGCAACGCAAAAGACAACCAATTTTGGTTGTCTTTTTATTTGTGTCCAGAAAATGGCTAATTGCTAGTTAGTGAAAGTCCAATATGAATTAGGATCAAGACGCTCAGTAGTTGATAGGCGACTGGTGGGAAAACCCTGTGATAAAGACTCGTGACGTTGTAATATAATATGAAGGAAACTTCACGTGCGGTTTGAGGAGGGGAAACTGATAGTAAAATAGTGATAGCGAAAGCTATCCTTTTGTAGTATTTTATTAAGCTATATTTCAGTCTTTGTTGTTTTGTAAAATACAACCGAAGCGTCTTACTATTAGTAAGTAAATAGTTTGGGGAACAGATGAATCAAGGCTAGCAACTAGCACTTTTCAATTTAAGCATAGAAATGGTTTTATTTAATTAAAATACTGGAAAATTTCGTTGTTTATAATTGATAATATGCGGGAAATTTCTCTTAAATTAGGAGTTAGCACTGAAAATAGCTCAAATAGACGGAAAAATCCGACTAAACGAAAGTATGACGGCGAAAAAAGCTGCCTTTGCTATGGATAAGAGAATTCGAACGGTATATCCCGATGCTGAATGTAAGAGTGTACCGGTCGCTGACGTGGGAGTAGTCTCTTGTTAGTACATCTAATGGGAAATTTGTTAAGACAGAGGTTATTGATACCTTAAGGGAGAAGGTAGATGCGACTTAAGGTATCCTTGATGATGGAAGTACCGCCGTGATTGAGATGCAAGTTCAAGTGGACTAGAATTAGTAACAGCTAAGAAGCAGAATCTTTTGAAGACCACAACATACGGAACAGGGAACTGATCAAACGTGCACTAGATAGTGGATCTGGGATGTTACAAACTTTAGGATTCATTTAAAAATCAGAATGGGGAAGAACAGTTATTCAGTCGAGGGACACTAGACAAGCTAGAAACGTTTGATCTAAGTGGCTTGGGGGTGGGAAGAATAAGAAATGGAATTGATTCATTATATAATAATGGTTTCATAGCAATTGTTTGTATCTTAAAGGCTCTCTTCTCAAACTTTGTTGCTTTTGACCAAAAAATACGTCTGAATAAGCCAGGTTATCCAAAAAATTAGCTACATTTATGAGAAAACAATCATGATCTCTCGCTCTCACCCCAGGAATGAAAATAAGTTTCCTTCCCCATAATGTAGAGACTACAAACAGTGAGTATATTACGTGGCTCTTAATGGTGGGTTAGACCCTGTTG
>NZ_JAMBNR010000046.1 GCF_023715205.1 Mesobacillus maritimus | reverse complement strand
CGCCTGCATGAAGCCGGAATCGCTAGTAATCGCGGATCAGCATGCCGCGGTGAATACGTTCCCGGGCCTTGTACACACCGCCCGTCACACCACGAGAGTTTGTAACACCCGAAGTCGGTGGGGTAACCGGGGGCAAAACTTAGCATCTTATTATATTTAAAGGAAGCTAAGTTTTGCCCCTGGGGCCAGCCGCCTAAGGTGGGACAGATGATTGGGGTGAAGTCGTAACAAGGTAGCCGTATCGGAAGGTGCGGCTGGATCACCTCCTTTCTAAGGATAATGTCGTAAGGACATTCGGAACTCAGACCTTATGGTCTGTGATATGCAAATCTTTAGATTTGCACTGTTGATTGCTTGTTTGTTTAGTTTTGAAGGAGCAATCCTTCGAAACATTGTTCCTTGAAAACTAGATAATCGTAAGTAAGAAGGCAAAAGTAAAACTCTTTAAAAGAACTTCTTTTAAAGAAACCGAGTATCGCCATTTTAGTTTTTCTCTCTTTTATTAAAAAGAGAAACCTGACAATTTGATTGTCATATAGGTTAAGTTAGAAAGGGCGCACGGTGGATGCCTTGGCACTAGGAGCCGATGAAGGACGGGACTAACACCGATATGCTTCGGGGAGCTGTAAGTAAGCTTTGATCCGGAGATTTCCGAATGGGGAAACCCACTGTTCGTAATGGAACAGTATCTTTACCTGAATACATAGGGTATTGAAGGCAGACCCGGGGAACTGAAACATCTAAGTACCCGGAGGAAGAGAAAGCAAATGCGATTCCCTGAGTAGCGGCGAGCGAAACGGGATTAGCCCAAACCAGAAGGCTTGCCTTCTGGGGTTGTAGGACACTCTATACGGAGTTACAAAGGAACGGAGTAAATGAAGAGGTCTGGAAAGGCCCGTCAAAGAAGGTAACAACCCTGTAGTTGAAACTTCGTTCCCTCTTGAGTGGATCCTGAGTACGGCGGGACACGTGAAATCCCGTCGGAAGCTGGGAGGACCATCTCCCAAGGCTAAATACTCCCTAGTGACCGATAGTGAACCAGTACCGTGAGGGAAAGGTGAAAAGCACCCCGGAAGGGGAGTGAAAGAGATCCTGAAACCGTGTGCCTACAAGTAGTTAGAGCCGTGCATTTTTCGTTGGAAAAATGACGGTGATAGCGTGCCTTTTGTAGAATGAACCGGCGAGTTACGATCATATGCGAGGTTAAGTTGGAAAGACGGAGCCGCAGCGAAAGCGAGTCTGAATAGGGCGATTAGAGTATATGGTTGTAGACCCGAAACCAGGTGATCTACCCATGTCCAGGGTGAAGGTAGGGTAACACCTACTGGAGGCCCGAACCCACGTACGTTGAAAAGTGCGGGGATGAGGTGTGGGTAGCGGAGA
>NZ_JAMBNR010000045.1 GCF_023715205.1 Mesobacillus maritimus | reverse complement strand
GAAGCACACATGGTAGATTAATCCCATTCTGGTTGCTGCACCAGCCTCCAATTATATTCAGAGCCGTAGGAAGGATGTTTTCAATGGATGTAGTCATTGAAAGAGCATGCGGTATGGATGTTCATAAAGACAATATTACTGCATGTATTATGACACCAGAAGGAAAGGAGATTCAAACTTTTTCAACTAAAACTGTATTTCTAATACAGTTGGTTGACTGGATTAAAGAGCATAATTGTACCCATGTTGCCATGGAAAGTACGAGTGTATACTGGAAACCTATTGTTAATTTACTAGAGGCTGAGGATATTGAGTTTTTAGTTGTGAATGCTCAACATATGAAGGCAGTTCCAGGACGCAAAACAGATGTCAAGGATGCAGAATGGATTGCCAAACTTCTTCGTCATGGGTTACTCAAAGCTAGTTATATCCCAGATCGAAATCAACGGGAACTTCGTGAATTGGTTCGCTATCGTCGGAGTATCATTGAAGAGCGTGCCAGACAACATAACCGAATCCAAAAGGTGTTAGAAGGTGCGAACATTAAATTAGGGTCTGTTGTGTCAGATGTAATGGGCGTTTCAGCTAGAGATATGCTTAATGCAATCGCCGAAGGTGAAGATGATCCTGAAAAACTAGCAAACTTTGCTCGACGTACAATGAAAAAGAAGAAAGAAGAACTTGCGCTCGCTTTAAAAGGATATATTAATTCGCATCAACGTCTCATGTTGAAAACCATTTTAAAACACATTGATTTTTTGACTGAGCAAATTGAGATGCTGGATCAAGAAGTGGCACAAAGAGTAAGCACCTATCAAGAAGATATTGAACGACTAGATTCTATTCCTGGCATCGCTACAAGAATGGCTGAGCAAATTCTATCTGAAATCGGAACTGATATTAAGAAACAGTTTCCAAGTGCAGCCCATATGTGTTCCTGGGCAGGATTGGTTCCTGGACATAACGAAAGCGCTGGAAAAAGGAAATCATCTAAAACCAAAAAAGGAAATAAGTATTTGAGGTCAGCATTAACAGAAGCAGCTCATTCTGTAAGAGGATCTAAAAACTATCTCGGTGCACTGTATCGACGTACAGCATCTCGAAAAGGTAAGAAACGAGCAGGAATTGTCGTCGCTCATGCCATGTTACGAATCTCCTATTATCTCTTAACTCGGAAAGAAATGTATGTAGACTTAGGCGAAGATTACTTTGATAAACAAAGACAACAATCAATTGTTCGGCATTCTCTACGAAGACTTGAAAGTTTAGGATACACTGTTTCATTACAGGAACCTGAAGCATCTTAATCCAGTAGATCTACCTCAATAAAACCAACGAATCAGGCGCTCCTCTCTTAAAAAAAACGAATGAGCTGCGTTTTCTTTAGTATTGCCTTTTTTCCAAGTTACGGAAGTTTATTTTCATGGTAGTT
>NZ_JAMBNR010000044.1 GCF_023715205.1 Mesobacillus maritimus | reverse complement strand
GCTCTTTTCTGTGAAAATAAATTAAGGGTTTAAACCCTATCTTTTTTGATAACAATGTTAATAATTGAATTTAGTCAATAGGAAACTAGGGCTACCGTATTTTACGGTCTCCTGTATAACTTCCTTATTGTATGTCTATAATGCTAATTTGCAGGTAGTTCGTGATAGGGTTCCTTGTTTAAAAGCATATGATAGACAATGGTAAGCATTCGATGTCCTATGGCAACGAGTGCTTTTTTCTTTCCCCTTCTTGCAGCCAGTGACCAAAACTTATTAGACAATCTTTTATTTCGACTTCGTGAAGCAGCCCAAGCAGCTTCACATAAAGCCGATTTTATGTGTGGATTTCCTTTGACCGTTCGTGTGCTTTTTCTTTTCCCAGCACTTTCGTGGTTTCCGGGTGACAAGCCTGCCCAGGAAGCTAGATGTTTAGAAGTAGGAAATTGCCCCATATCTACCCCTATTTCCGCTAGGATGACGGCTGCAGTATCTTTTTTAATCCCTGGCATAGTAATTAGAATTTGTAGTTCTTCCTGATACTTTATTAAGATCTCATCAATTTTTTTATCAATATCAGATATTAATTCTTCCAGATAGACGATGTGTTTCCAAGCTTGCTTAATAAGGAACAATTGATGCTCATTTAAAGTGCCAAATAATGAATCGGTTATTAGCTGTTTTTTATGAGCCATTCTTCCATGTATCTTTTTTTCAACATCTTCCTGATCAATATAACCATTAGACATTAATTGTTCTAAAAGTTTTCTACCCGAAACTCCAAAAATATCCGAGATAACCGTGCTTAATTTAATGTTTGAAGACTCCAATACCTTCTGTATTCGATTCTTCTCGGAAGTCATATGTCCAATCCACTTCTTCCTAAGGCGAGTTAAATCCCGTAAATTTCGAAAGTCTTCGGGTGGTACAAAACTCTTGTCTATCAAGCCGTGTCTTAATAATTTTGCAATCCACTCCGCATCCGAAACATCGGTTTTCCTACCTGGAACATTCTTAATTCTTTGGGCATTAGCCAAAGTAATGTCAAAGAAGTCCTCTAGAATATTGTATATTGGCTTCCAATAAATCCCTGTACTCTCCATAGCAATGTGGGTAATTTCTTTTTCCTCCAGCCACTTTAGAAGCCGAAATAAATCCTTCGTTAAAGTAGGGAAAGTCTCAATTTCTTTTACCATGTTTGACTCGGTATCACCCACTAATATACAGGCTACGATTGTTTCTGAATGAACATCTAAACCTGCACACCGTTTGTATAATGTTTCCATTTCACTCTTCCTTCATAAAGTATTCCACAAACAGTGGAATGAATTTGAAATTAAACACTTTTCTGCTCGTAGTCATCTCCCAGAAATGAGAGAGCTAACAATGGGGTGAGCACCAAATTCATTCCAACAGTTTTCTCAACAGGGTCTAACCCACCATTAAGAGCCACGTAATATACTCACTGTTTGTAGTCTCTACATTATGGGGAAGGAAACTTATTTTCATTCCTGGGGTGAGAGCGAGAGATCATGATTGTTTTCTC
>NZ_JAMBNR010000043.1 GCF_023715205.1 Mesobacillus maritimus | reverse complement strand
TCTCCAATAAAGAGTATGAGTTAAGCTCATAAAATAAAACGTTGGCTCATGTTCTTCTATATTAATAGAAGAAACATGATTGTTATTGTTTGTTGACGCTTGTTTGTTTAGTTTTCAAAGAACAATTTCGATGTCGTTATCAGCGACATTTAATATAATATAACATCCACTTCATTAAGTCAATAACTTTTTAAAAAATTTTATTGGCTTAAATATTTCTCAATAGCGAAGTAGTTAAATAAGAATACCATCTTAACCTGACTAAATCAATACTATATTTTCAAATTCTTAATAAGAATATCATTACAACAAACAATTACTTCGTATACTATGCACAAAAAAGTAAGAAGGTACCTTCAAAAGGCAATAAAACTGCAGCCCAACAGTGGGAGCAAAAAGGTGTAGCTATATAATTGGGGCGAATCAGCCTTTTAAAAAATCTTCCACGAAAATTAAGGACAAGTAAAGAATGCAGTTAGCAAATAAAGTCCGCGTCAAGGATAACCTGGCTTATTCAGACGTATTTTTTGGTCAAAAGCAACAAAGTTTGAGAAAAGAGCCTTTAAGATAAAGACAATAGCTGTGAAACCATGATTATATAATGAATCAATTCCATCTCCTATCCTTCCGACAAGCAAGTTAGATTAAACGTTTTTAGCTTATCTAGTGCCCCTCCGCCGAACATCTTCCCCATTCTAAATTTTTAAATGAAGCTCCTAAAGCTTGTAACATCCCAGCTCCGCTATCAAGTGCATGTTTGATCAGTTGCCCTGATCCGTATGTTGGGGTCTTCAAAAGATTCCGCTTCTCAGCTATTACTAAACTAGTCCACTTGCACTTGCCATCTCAATCACGGAAGTACTTCCTTCATCAAGGATACCGTAAGGCGCATCTACCTTCTCCCTTAAGGTACCAATAACTTCTATCTTAACAAATTTCCCATTAGATGTGCTAACAAGAGACTGCTCTCACGTCAGCCACCGGTACACTTTTACATTCAGCATTAGGATATACGTTCGAATACTCTATATCCATAGCAAAGGCCTTTTTCGCCGTCTTACTTTCCTTTATAGTCAGATTTTTCCGTCTATTTAAGCTGTTTTCAGTGCTAACTCCTATTTAAGAGATATTTCCGCTTATTATCAATTATAAACAACGAAATTTTCCAGTATTTTAATTAAATAAAACCATTTCTAAGCTTAAATCGAAAAATGCTAGTTGCTAGCCTTGATTCATCTGTTCGCAAAACTATTCACTTACTAATAGTAAGACGCTTCGGTTGTATTTTACAAAACAACAAAGACTGAAATGCAGCTTAATAAACTACTACAAAAGGATAGCTTTCGCTATCTCTATTTTACTATCAGTTTCCCCTCCTCAAACCGTACGTGAAGTTTCCCTCATATTATATTACAACATCACGAGTCTTTATCACAAAGTTTCCCCACCAGTGCCTATCAACTACTGAGCGTCTTGATCCTAATTCATATTTGACTTTCACTAACTAGCAATTAGCTGTTTTCTGGACACAAATAAAAAGACAACCAAAATTGGTTGTCTTTTGCGTTGCCCGGCGACGTCCTACTCTCACAGGGGGAATCCCCCAACTACCATCGGCGCTGAGAAGCTTAACTTCCGTGTTCGGCATGGGAACGGGTGTGACCTTCTCGCCATCGTCACCAGACTATTTAAT
>NZ_JAMBNR010000042.1 GCF_023715205.1 Mesobacillus maritimus | reverse complement strand
CGGGGCGTCCCTAGTGTAGGAAATAGAGGAGGAAAATAAAAAAGCCACCGTTTTCATAGTAAAATAGAAGTACCTATCACAGAACTTCCAATTACATTCTCAAACCAGGAGATGAAAACGATGGATTATAAATCATTGAATCATATTCAAGGTAAAAATGGAAGTCGATGGACTCAATTTATTAGGGGAATAGGTACAGAAAATCTTTTGATGGTAGCTATTGACGCAGCGAAATATACACACAAAGCTTTGATTTCTACATTCTATGGGGAGGTTTTAGTTAAACCATTTGAGTTTGATGCTTCCACACCAGGATTAGAGTTGATTAAGCAAAAGATAAAGGCAGAAAAAGATCGATATAACATGATAGAGGTCGTTGTAGGTATTGAAACAACTGGCCATTATTACGAGGATCTGGTTCTTCATTGTCAACTCGAAGGATTTCATGTACGGACCATAAATGCAGCTACTACTGCAGAGGAAAGAAGAGCACTATTGAACTGGTCAAAAACAGATAATCTTGACCTTTTGGCTATACTACAATCCATGATTCATGGGCGAGGGACCTTTAATGAACTCCCCACTGGAAAGGTTCATAACCTACAAAAATTAACTCGTGCTCGTAGGGAACTCGTGAATGAAAGAAGCGCCATAAAAAATCTTATTCTCGTTCATATGGATCATATTTTTAGAGAGTTTCAAGGAAAAACCGTATGGATAGATGGTAAGAAGGAAAAAATCAAGCCTCTTTCTGATAACTTTGGAAAAGCTTCACGTTATCTCATGCGATATTATCCGCACCCTAGTGACATTCTAGAGCTAGGAGAACAGGGGTTACGAGACCTTTCGGTCAGAGAAAATTTAAAGTTAAGGGATTCGTGTATTCAGTGTTTATTAGAATTTGCTAAAGAATCGATTTCTAAGCCTAAAGAGAAAGTAGAGACAGATATCTTCCTTCTTGCTCAAAGGCTTGACCAATTAGACTTTTTAACTGAACAAATTAAAGTCTTAGAAAGAAAAATCGAAGATTTATTTGTTCAAACTGAAGGAGGACTCCTTCTTAGTGTTCCAGGCATAGGGGTTGTGACAGGTGCTGAATTTTTTGCTGAAATGGGAGATATATCTGATTATTGTCACGCCGGTCAGTTAATAAAAATGGCAGGAACCAATCCAATAGTGAAACAGTCTGGAGACCGAAGGCCTTCTTACTTCGCCATTTCAAAACAAGGGAGAAAACAATTCAGAAATATAACCTATCATGTAGGCAAATCTTTAGCTATAAATAACCCTAAAATGAATCAGAAATATCATGAATTAATCGATCGCGGTAAGAAATCTGGACAAGCTTATATTGCTTTAGGCAATCGAATGATTCGTTTAGCCTTTTCAATGATCAGAAATCAAACCTTGTATCAAACGGATGAGGAAAAATACGTCTTATATGATGAGGTTAATAAAAAACTACACAAGGTAAATGTAGAACATTTCTTTGAAAATTTCGTGGTGTCACCTGTTTCCCACCCCGCATAGAAAACTATAATTCTAAAACATGATTTAAATTGCATTAAGCGAACCTCAGAAGTAAAACGAACTGGAATTATAAAATAGAGCTCCTTTAGGACGTTTGATCACATCGTTCCCGTCCCTGAGGCTCAAGACCTCGTGTCACAGCTTTATGGATCTTGTCCTATAAGTACGAATAATACGTGAAAACCAAGTTTATACTTGCTAGGTTGTACCTCTATAGGATGAAAAAGCAAGATCCTTTTCACGTTCTAAAGGAGCTCTATGATAAGAGTCTGTGATAGATGAACCTACTAAAAAAAATTGTATTTAGGGGTTTTACTTAAGGTCGGTCTTTTTTAATCATATTTCTTTCTTGACATATTTCCCATTATACGCTGTGACT
>NZ_JAMBNR010000041.1 GCF_023715205.1 Mesobacillus maritimus | reverse complement strand
AGGGGCTGTCTGATAAGTCCCTAAATTAAAGCACGTGGAGAAAAACGAGATGTTTTTCCCAACGTGCTTTTGTATTTTTTTGGTTTTTTCCTGAAAGTAGCTGGCGGATGCCTGCTACTTTCAGGATGTTATGGGCTAATGCCACAATCCCAAACTCGACATGTACCTTGTCGAGACCCCGCAATAAAAACCTGCGGAACGACCGATTGCCCTTGATGTGACCGAACACACTTTCTACCTCGACTTTTCGTCGAGCATAGATAGCGGCTTTCTCTTCACATTCAAGAGCTGTTTTTGCCTTCGCCTTCATTTCTTCGAAGACCGTATTCCAGTGAACCTGACGGTTCCCTTTCGCTTTTGTGCATTTCACTTTCAATGGGCAATCTGTACAGTCTTCACATTCGTATATTTTGAAGCTCTGCACATAACCAGACCGATTCTTTTTGTTTTGGTATTTCCTAAACGTAACTTTTCTTCCATTCGGGCATATAAAATAATCATCTTGTTCACGGTAGGTCCAGTTCTTCGCATTTTTGATGTCATTTTTGTATTTGCGTGTCTTTTCTTGTATGTAGGATCCATAAGGAATAAGAAAATCAAATCGTGGTTCTTTCTCTTCACCAACCGCATAAACGTAATTTTCTTCACTTCCATAACCTGCATCGGCAATGACTGTTTTTGGCATTGGTAAGGAAGTAGATGCCAATTTCTCCAAATGCGGGATAAAGCAACGCGTATCTGTTGGGCGTTGATGTATGGTATAAAACAAGATAAACTGGTTTTCTGTCCCCATTTGCACATTATATCCCGGCTTCAACTGACCGTTTTTCATGTGATCTTCTTTCATGCGCATGAAGGTGGCATCTTTGTCCGTTTTTGAATAGCTATTACGGTCGCCAAAGATTTTGTTCTGTTCCTTGTATTTAGATAGTCGTGGTAGGAAGTTGTCTCGAATCAGCTTTAAAGGTTTCTTCCATTTACTACGTGTTTGTCGCTTGTTCTTGCGAATTTTTGTATCTTGTTCCTGTTCAATTTCCTCTGTTAGTCTTTCTACTTTTTCTTCTAATTCCTTAGCGACTTCCTTCAAGTGATCTTCAGTGAATTCTACACTTTTTTCCGTGTCCTTTTGTTCTATTCTGCCTTCTAATTGTGTTAGTTCTTGGATGTGCTGGAGTGTTTCTTGAATTTTCTCTTTTAATTTTGCTTCAAATTTCGCCGTTGATTTTTTCCACACAAAAGAATACTTATTGGCATCAGCTTCAATTTTGGTGCCATCCAAAAAGTAGTTTTCCAGCGTGATGTGGTTTTCCTCAACTAATTTCAGAATCATGACCTCAAATAACTCGTCCATAAAGACTTTCATCCGTTCGCCACGGAACTCGTTAATCGTACGGAAATCAGGTTTTTGCATCGCTGCCAACCACATGGCCGGGATATTTTCCTGTATTAACTTTTCGATTCCTCGGCATGAATAAATCTTTTGGGAATAACCAAACAAGATGATTTTGAGCATCATTTTTGGATGAAAGGAGCTGCGACCACCGCCTTTATAATAAGAAAATAATTGCTCATCGGGCACAGCCTCAACCATTTCATCCACGATACGAGCGACATGATGTTCAGGTATGAGTGCTTCAATATCAAAAATCATTTGAACTTGACGGTTGTCATATGGTTTGAAGGTAGGGGCAAATTGTCTTTTAGAGGTCATTTTTTCATTCGACTCTGGAAGAAGAGTCATTTGCGTGTTATAATTTTCATTAGTAATCTTAGGATTGCACATTAAAAAAATCGTCCTTTCTGTAAGTGTGGTGTGGTAACTTCATTTTACTAAAAAGGACGATTTTTTTTTGTATTTTTTTTCGAAAAAATACAAAAAGGGGCTCCAAAAAAACCAGCTTTCACTGACTTTTTGGACAGCCCCTTTT
>NZ_JAMBNR010000040.1 GCF_023715205.1 Mesobacillus maritimus | reverse complement strand
AATAAAGTAGGGAAACCACTATCATGGCTTCCCCCTTATCAAACCGTACGTGCCCTATTAAGGCATACGGCTTACCCATATGTTACAAGTGTTATCAAGAGGATGCGTTCCAGGCATTTTGCATCTTTTGGATTCGGTGTGGAGTGTAATACTCTACACCTTTTTCTTTTGCGCGTTTTATCGCGTTTCGTTGTTTCCGTTTGCCATATAACTTTATCTCTTCGAGATATTGTTCGATGGTATAGCCAAAAGCTTTATTAAGGTACAACCAGTAGCTAGGTATTAACTTTATCCCAACGAAGAAGCTATTATTCCATTTATACCGCATTTTCTTTTCTTTCCTTTGATTTGGATGCTTATGTATGAACGCAACGCGTAACCTTTTCCTAATATAGCCATCCATATCTAAAAGTGTCCTTCTCATCCATCGAGTTATACAGTGACTCTTCTGTCCTAATTCTTCATTAGCTCTGATAGCTTTAATGATGGTCACGTAGTAGTTTACTTTGCCTCGGATAATTGGATTTACCCGATTAATCCATTCTTCCTTACTTAAGGTCAGTGTCTTTCGAGTCTTTGCCTTAATTTTCAATCGAAAATCCTTAATGGATTCTTTCTTAGGTGTTACATGGAAGACAGTTTTCTTATCTTTCTTTCCAGGTCTCCAATGATGAAATGTGAACCCCAAAAAGTCAAAGTCATCCTTCTTGAAGTTGACTACTCTTGTTTTCTCTTTAGAGATTTCTAGCCCTAACTCCGTCAATTTTGTTTTAGTTAAGGTCGCTGCCTTCTCGATTGCTTCCTTTGATTTTGCAAACAATAAGAAATCATCGGCATATCTTACAAAACGAATGCCATGCAAATCCAATTCCCAATCTAGCTCACTTAGATAAACATTCGCAAGTAATGGGGAGATTACCCCACCCTGTGGTGTCCCATAATCAGAATGAATTAGTTTTCCTTCTTCCATAAATCCGGCCTTTATCCATTGTTCAATCATGCCTAAGACCGTTCGGTCTGATACGTATTTCTTCAAAACTCCAATGAGTTTCTTGTGAGGAATATTGTCAAAGAACCCTTTAATATCACAATCGTAAATATGATTGTATCCCTGTTCTATGTTCCAAAGGATGATTTGCAGGGCTCTTTCGACTCCTCTATTTGGTCGGTAACCTACCGACCAATTATGAAACAGAAAATCTTCAAATTTTGGTTGAAGTACATTTACTACACTCTGTTGGACTATACGGTCTTCAATCGTTGGAATACCTAAAGGTCGTTTCTTCCCATCCTTTTTGGGGATGTATACTCTTTTAACTGGTTGGGCTTTATAGGATTTCGTTCTCAGCTTGTCTAGAAGGGACAAGATATTCTCTTCTAAATTTGCCTCATAACTCTCTATCGTTTCTCCGTCTATTCCCCCTGCACCTTTGTTGGCTTTTACCTGTCCAAAGCTCTGGGTTAATTTACGGTCAAACAAAAGTTGTCCATATACACTGTGTAATTTAAATTTCCACTCTTGATTCATTGCGTATTCCACGCCTTTCCTTGATGTACTTTCAAACGGTTTTACCTCAGTAACTTGCTTGTTGGCATTACATCTCGTTCATGGCTTGGAGCCATAGGTCGTTCCCCTTCCGTTCACTTAATGTTATGGTCATTAAGTTACTTCCGTACTATGAGAACGTCTGAATTCTCTCTCGTTCATTGTCATTTCGGGTTACCCTTATAGACTAGAACCCTGCCTGTTCGGTAAAGAGAGAACCTCACGGGGTCATCGCAATTCCCTTCTAAGCATACCCTGCACCATCACGCTATAAGCCACATTTCCTCGGTCTGACTTCTAAAGAAAATGCCTTTTAGTGGGCTTCCTCACTTTTCGAAAAGTCACCAACTTATCCCGCCGCCGTGCTTCACACTTATTGCATTAGGGTCTACCCATTCGCTTACGGGTCTCTCGATTTTCCGCATCTCCTTCAGACAGCCCCTCACGGGTGCTGCCCTAGATTAAGCTTCCCGAGCTAGGTCAGTCTCCTCGGGGATGGACTTTCACCATCTGGGATTCTATTACATTTTCTTCTTTCAGTCGTTTCATCGAAATGACGTCTCTGTCCGAAA
>NZ_JAMBNR010000003.1 GCF_023715205.1 Mesobacillus maritimus | reverse complement strand
AATCCATCGTTTTCATCTCCTGGTTTGAGAATGTAATTGGAAGTTCTGTGATAGGTACTTCTATTTTACTATGAAAACGGTGGCTTTTTTATTTTCCTCCTCTATTTCCTACACTAGGGACGCCCCGGAATTTGTCGAAAGCATGCAAGTAGAGCAGGGAAGCATTAACGGATTCGATTGATGGGGAGAAAACATTTATTAACAAACAATTTCGCATTGTTTTTAACACAAATCTCGACATTAAATTAACATTAAAAATAGCAACTGACTAATTCAGTTGCTATTTTTAATTGCCGTAAATATTGCTTTTTCACTTTAATACGGAATGGGTTCGATGAAATAACGGTATTTTTTTCAATGTATCTGTTAATACGTAGAGCCAATGAATAAAAGATTACTTTTTCTTATTAATGCGTGAATTTCTTTTATCAGCCGCACTTGCAATAAATAAGAAAGCAAACCCCCAAGTAATACCCCCTACAATCATCATCGTCCAATTACCAATAGGAAACAAAAGTGAAAACAAGGATAACAGCAATGCACTACCTAAGATTAAAGTTAAACCCATCGCAAATGCCGCCTTTTCAGGCCATGCTTTAATTTTATCCAACATTTTCCTCTCTCCCTCAATATATAAATAACAAAATAATTTATATTCCGTTCAAAATCTATGTTTTTATTTTAGCATAATTTTTCCTTTTCCCTTCAAGATCGCTCCCTTGACATTAAGCGAACGACCTTACCTAATCCGCCCAATTTTAGCAATGATTTTAACATTGTTAATTTTAATGCGAATGATGGTGATAAAAAGGCATTTAAAATACTACAAAAGTTGATATGACAATAAAAAAGGTGCAAATTAGATTACTAATTTGCACCTCCAAAAGTATTGTTATTTACTGTTTTCTCTCTCTGTCCCGAACCTGTTAGGAAGCTATTCCCTGCTCTTTTGCTTGTTAGATAAACTCGACGATTTCTTTTGTAGGAATGCGTGTTGTTTGGAATGCGGGTGCTGCTGCCTTGCCTAATGCGATTAGAACGATTGGCATGTAGCGGTCGGAGACTTGGAATTTTTCAGCAAATTTTTGCTTGTCGAACCCGCCCATTGGAACGGTATCATAGCCTCGCGCTTTCGCAATAAGCATCAATTGCATGGAAACTAATCCTGCGTCAAAGGAAGCGATGTTTTTGCGAATTTCTTCTGGGGCATTTGGATAAGTATTGTTTGCACTTTCAATCAATCGGTGCATGTTGGCTTCATCCATGAACCCTGCCTCAAAATTGCTGCGATACACTTTTTCGATGTTTTTATGCATTTCTTTGTCGCCTAAAACAGCAATTACAGCAGAAGAGGTTTCGACTGGCTCCTGGTTATAAGCAATCTGACGAAGTTCTTTCTTTACTTCTTGGTGGTCAATGACGATAAACTTCCAAGGTTGAAGATTGCTAGAAGAAGGAGCTAGAGTAGCTTCTGTTAACATTTCTTCAATTTCCTCACGTGGAATTTTAACACTTGGATCATATTTTCGAACAGAGTGGCGTTCTCTGATTACTTCACTAATACTTGGTTGATTTGTTGTTGTTGTTGTTGTTGTTGTTGTCATTCTATTTTCCCCCTTTATCTAAAAACTTACTAATAGTAAGGACATGTATGTTAGCTTACTATTAGTAAGTAAGTGAGTCAATTAAAAAGATTAATGATGAAAGGTGGCGGTTTTTTCCTATTAAAAGATAGAGGGATTTGTTCCTCATTAATAGGGAGTGCAGTTTATTAATGTCGAAATATTTTAGAAGTGTTGGCTTACTATCGTGGTAAAATAGTATTGGTTCTAAATGCCTATTTTCATCTTGCAAAGATACTAAGATGAAAAATAAGGGGGAAGTAATATGTTTGTTTAATTAAGTTTGGACAAAGGTTAGCATTGTTAAAAAATAGACGGCAAATTACAAGAAAGTAAGAGTATTCTAGTTTTTGAAGATTACAAAACGAACATTCTATTTAAAGCCAAAACAATTAATAAGACATTTTTTTGAAGGAGAATGGTCATGAGAAAATATAGAGTAATATTATTCTTCGCCTTAACATTCTTGTTAACCAATGTAGTGATGACCACTGGAACTGCACACGCTGCGGTAGGAGATCGCACCAGCCCTTATAGTGCATGGGTTAAACATAAATTTACTTTTCAAGAATATGATTGGGAAAGCCCTAAGGTAATTGAATTACAATTGTTTGATTTGTTTACAGGAGAAAAAGCTAATCAACTAGTTGCGGAAGAAAATATGTTTAATGAAGTTCCGAAGTATGATGAACAATGGATTTTACTGGGCTTTAATTTAAAATATGTATCTGGACCAGAAGAACCTTTGTATGCTTCCGATGTAATATGGAGTGGACAGAGCTTTTATACAACCAGTGGACAGAAGGTGAACCCAGTTGAGACTGCTTCACTTTCTGGCAATCTAGAAGGCTATGGTGAATATGATGTTGAGTTGTACCCAGGAGGTCAATCTCAAGTATGGTACGGAATTTTAGTGAAAAAAACAGTAGGGTTCCCATTGTTAAAGATTGCTTCAGGAGTAAACACTACTACATACGAAACAAAATATAAATGGTTCTCTACTAATCCTAGTTACAAAGAACCTGTAACTATCGTAGCACCTTCAAGTCCTAAAGCAGTCTCTAACTCATACAACAGTGCTAAGGTAAGTTGGAATGCGGCAAGTGGAGTGTCTGGTTATGAGGTTTATCGTTCTACATCTAGCAATGGAACATACACCAAGGCGGGAACGACATCAGGCACATCCTATATTGATAAGTCTTTAACAACTGGTAAAACATATTATTATAAAATCAGAGCCTATAAGACAGGGACTCGAACAAACTATAGCAGTTACAGTTCGGTCGTTAATACTAGACCGATTCCGTCAACGCCAAGTTCGTTAAAGGCGGCTTCCGCATCTTATAATAGTATAAAAACTAGCTGGAACGCAGTGAGTGGAGCCACTGGGTATGAAGTTTATCGGGCAAGCTCTAAAACAGGGACTTATACTAAGGTGGGTACAACAGCATCAACTAGTTTTAAAAATACTAGCCTGACAACAAACAAAACGTATTATTATAAAATTAGAGCGTACAGAACAGTCGGTAGTTCAAAGGTTTATAGTAAGTATTCAACAATTGTCAGTACTAAGCCGGTTCCATCAATCCCGGGTAAATTTACAGCTAACAGGGCAAGTTCAACAAGTGTTAAACTAACTTGGAATTCTGTATCTGGGGCTAGTGGTTATGAGTTATATAGAGCAACATCAAGTAATGGTACTTACTCCTTATTAAAGAATACTCCTAATTTAAATTATACGAATAGTAGCTTAAAAACGGGTAAAACCTACTATTACAAACTAAGATCCTATCGAAAGGTAGGGGAGACAAAAATATACAGTAAGTGGACAACTGTGCTCAGTGCAAAGCCTTAAATAATCTACTTGACCGTAAACTAATTGAAGTTAAAAGGGAACTAGTCTGAAAAGATTGATTCCCTTTTTCTTATGTTAATTTTGAAATATTGTCGAAAAAGTCACAGGGACGCCCCGGATTTTGCAGATACTCCCCGAATTTTGTCGAAAAACCTACCATTAATCTGGTAATTGTTGGTTTCTGGCTAATCGCCCACGATACAGCCTTTCCTGCTACATAAGTATGGAGAGAAGGAGTCGATGCAAAAATGGTGAAGATTTTTATTGACCCTGGCCATGGTGGTTCGGATGCTGGTGCTGTTGGAAGCGGGGTTCAGGAAAAGAACTTAACGTTGCAGATTGCCTTGAAGATGAAAGAACTATTGCTAACCTATGAAAATGTCCAAGTGAAATTAAGCCGTGAGACAGATAAAACTGTGACGCTTCGGCAGCGAACAGATATGGCGAATAATTGGAAAGCGGATTATTTAATTTCCGTTCACATCAATGCCGGTGGTGGGAATGGATTTGAAACTTTTATTTATCCCGGAATCGCTGGGGTGACGAAACGAAATCAAGATATTCTTCATGCTGAAGTGATGAAAGAATTAGACGGTGTGCGCGATCGAGGAAAGAAGAGAGCGGACTTCCATATGCTCCGCGAGAGCAACATGGATGCGATTTTAACGGAGAATCTATTCATTGATTCTTCCGCAGATGTTGCGAAACTAAAACAAACTTCCATTCTTAATAAAATTGCGCAAGGACATGTCAATGGTGTGGTTAAAGCGTATGGTTTAAAAAAGAAGGCAACAACTAAGCCAGCGCCGAAACCTGCGCCAACACCGAAACCAACTCCAACGCCCAAACCAGCTCCGGCTAAGCCAGCACCTACACCAAAACCAGCACAACCAGGAAACGGGGGAACTGCTTTGTTGGATAAAGCGATTGTAATCGGTGGTTTTCCAGATTTTGCGGCAGCTGAATTGTTGGCGTCTCGCCTGAAAGCGCCAATTTATACAAGAGCAGCATTGCCAACAGGGAAGATTGCCAAAGAATTGTATGTTGTCGGAGGTTCAACGACTGGATTAAAAGCAGATAAAATTATTTCCTTAACCGGAAATGATCGATTTGAAGTTGCAGCAGCTGTTGCAGAGTTTTTGAAGCGGTAAGGAGGAAATGAAGAATCGAAGTTAATCATTACTGGTGGCTTCCTGAGCCAAGCCTCTTAACACAAAGCGCTTCCCGATGCCGAGAAGCGCGAACATTTACCAAAGGCGGCCACCTTTTTTGAGTGGTTGTTCATCTATTTTACAACCAAATAATTTTTATGTTTAGTAGCTGGTTCACTCGCTCTCCTTTTGCCTAGGATGCTGTGAGCCGGCTTTATTTAGTTTTGAGGAAGAATGGAAAAGTTCCCTCCTTTCCTTGGTGGAGTTTGGACGTAATCACCTGGACCGATAAACTGTAATGCGGCAGGAGAGAGGGACCGGACTTTTCTCTTCACTTCCTCGATTTGAATTCGGATTAAACTAGCAACGCGGTGATGCTGCTTCGCTTTTAGCACTCCTTCTTCCACGAGCTTGCGCGCTTCGTTCACCACTTTTTCAGTCGTTTTGAACAGCGTCATCAGCTTCACTCGTTGTAAAACAATTCGGACGGCCTCCTGAGCGTGCATTCCTTTGGCTTCGGTGGCTTTAGCAGGTACTTTTGGTCGTAGCATAATTAGAAACATACAATCACTACCTTTCCGAAAAGATGCCAGGTTTATTTTCCTGTGCTTAATATTTTCCGGATAAAAGCGAAGAATCCTTTTAAATAATGAATACTTTTCATCGTCAATTTCCTTGGTAAACTGGCGTATCTCTTGCTTTCCTGAGGGATTGCGAGGAATTCTTTTATCAAAATCGAACGGATGCTGTGGGATGCTGGTGGAAAAAAGGTTATGGGGATATGTCTATTTCTTGAAAAATGGAAATTAATAGACCGTTCTAACTATTAATATAGTAAAATTTGAATGAACAACCCAAATCGTATAGTAGATTGAACTGCTGGGAATGGGGGAGAATAGGTGCTTCACCGAATAAGAACGAGATTTCATGATCCACGCATATTTCGTTATGGCTTTTGGGCGTTACTGGCCATAAATAGTCTATTTTTGTTTCTACCGTTGGAGGTTTATTCCTATTTGCTTGTCTTTATTTTAAATAGCATCTTTTTAGGAATCGGCTATTCTGATCGTTCAAATAGGTTTCTCTCTTTTTTTACAATTGTTATTGTCTTTCTTCGTTTCGTTCAGGAACCGGCACCTACAATATTGAAGCTGATCACTATTGGAATTTCTTATCTCCTCATTGTCTCGATTTCCGTGGGATATATGAGACGAAGTCAGCGGTTAAAAGAAGAGCAATTTTCCTTGGTGTTTGCTCTATCCAAGGCGCTTGACTCCCGTGATACGTATACATCCGGCCATTCACATAATGTCGCGTACTATGCAACAGAAATTGCCCGTAAAATGAACTTGCCGAAAGAAATGGTCGAAGTGATTAAAATGGGAGGGTTGTTGCACGACATTGGGAAAATCGGTATTCCGGAGTCGATTCTATTAAAACCTGGAAAATTAACGGATTCTGAATATGATGTAATCAAGCGACACCCAGTGATCGGTTATGAAATGATTAAACATGTGAAGCATTTTCAGCGGGAAGGGATTTTAGACATTGTCTTGTCTCATCACGAACGATTTGATGGTGAAGGATACCCAAATCGATTAAAGGGGACGGACATTCCGTTAGTTGCCCGCATCATGGCGGTGGCTGATTCGTTTGATGCGATTACTTCCAAACGAACGTATAGTCCGGAAGTGGATTTAGAAGCTGCCTTGTTAGAAATGAAGAGAAATCGAGGGACACAATTTGATCCTGAAATTGTTGATGTGTTTTTGAGTTTATTTGAATCAGAAGAAGAGAGGGTGTTCCGCCCGGGACAAAGTGCGCAATTGCAAGACGGTGTCCAATTGGGGCATTGCTGTGAGGGAGTTGATACTCTTGTTGAAGAGTTCCAAGAGGGCAGTTCTCGTAAAGTTTGTTAAAATCCTAAAACCGATTTTAACGTGAAATAAGCCTATCTCTGCGTAAATACTTAGTTTGTAAGCTCTTTTCTCATCTTGGAACCGATTTTTAGAATGGAATCATAGCTAGATCATTCTATATTTCCTTTATAAGCAACAATCTTTGGGAAAAGAGCCCACAAGACAAAGCGACCATACGTCGGACGGGCTGAAGAGGTGTCAGGATATGAAGTTTAAAGGCCGAATGATAACTGTTCTTATCGTATTTTTTATTAACAGTATTTATATGGGGTACTATTATTGGCGAGATGGATCGCTCAGTATGTTGGAACTGATTGGTTTGCCGATTATGTTGGGACTTGCTTGGTGGTTTGGCAAGCAATACGATATTGCCAGGTTTTACTCGGAAAAGGACGCGCTTACCGGTGTGTACAATCGGAGGTTTGTGGATACTTATTTTGAAAAACATGCCCATCAAATGTTCGTACTTCTTCTACTTGATGTAAATGATTTTAAGCTGATTAACGATCATTATGGACATGAAGCTGGCGACCGGTTCTTGCAAACTATTGCCGACGAACTTGCAAAATGTGTGGGCCCAAAGGACTTAGTAGCCCGGTGGGGAGGAGACGAGTTTTTAATCCTCATCCAAACAACAGGACAAGCTCACCAAGAAAAAGCACTAACAGAAACCATCAACCGAATCCAACAAAACCTAAAAAACACCTCACCAGAAAACCTAGAAATCACCACCTCCATCGGCAGCGCACACTACCCCAAACAAGGCAACACCCTCGACCAACTCCTGCGCATAGCCGACAAACAAATGTACCACAACAAATCCAGGCGAAAGCTAAAGTCACAGTGACGCCCCGGTTTATGTCGAAAAAGTCACAGGGACGCCCCGGAATTTGTCGAACACAAAAAGGAAGCAGAGTATTCTGCTTCCTTTTGTGTTTATACAAACAACTATCTATAGTCAATAACCAGGTTATTTTTTCGGGATTTCGCAGCCGTTTTCGTCGCAGACGATGCCATCTTCAGTATTGAGGACGGTGATACTTTCTTTTTCTTCTTCCAGGACTTTTTGCAAAGCTTGGACGAAGGTTTCAGTTGGCTGCGCGCCGGTTAAAGCGTATTTTTTATTAATAAGGAAAAACGGTACGCTGCGAATGCCGTACTGTCTTGCCAGATTTTCGTCTTCGTGTACTTCCGCTTTCATTTCATCGCTTCCAAGCATGTTCGCAACTGCTTCGCGGTCTAAGCCTACTTCCACCGCCAATTCTACAAGCGTTTCATGATCGCCGATATGTTTGGATTCTGTAAAGTAAGCATATAAAATCCGCTCGGTCATTTCATGCATTTTGCCTTGTTGTTTCGCAAACATCACTAAGCGATGGGCATCAAATGTATTCGTCAGAATTAAGGAATCCATATTGTATTCTAACCCTGTTTCTTTCGCCATTTGCACCATATTTTGCGTATTGGCTTTTGCTTGCTCAATACTCATGCCATATTTATCTGCCAATGCTTCGTACATGTTTTTGTTCACATCACGAGGCAAAGTTGGGTCCAATTCAAAACTACGGTAAGTCACTTCTACATGTTGATTTATTTTCTTAAGTGCGTCCTCCAGACGCCTCTTGCCAATATAGCAGAATGGTCAAGCAAAGTCTGTCCACATTTCGATATGCATGCTAAAATCCCCCCTAAAATTAATCATTCATTAGTATATCTTGTTCGGTCTAATTTCACTACTATTTAGTTTGAGTTCAAGCATTTCGATATCATAACTTTATCTTTATCCATCCTTAGCCTTAGCAAAACTCTTTATCATCGCTTTGTCGAACCATTTCTCTTTTGAAAACAAACCAAGTCTTTTATAAAAAGGCTGTTTTCGTAAAGTTTGTTGTTAAAATCCTATTGCCGATTTTAACGTGACATAAGCTTTTCTTTGCGTTACTACTTAGTTTGTCAGCCCTTTTCTCATCTCGTAAAAAATCTCTGTAATGGAATCATTGCTAAATGATTTTACATGTCCATTAAAAGGTAACAATTTTCATAAAAAGAGTCTATAATAAAAAGAGAATTCTGAAAAATGAAAAGGGGGAAAAAACATGGCAAAAATGATGGTGATGTACGATCAGCCGAAAGACAAGGAAGGGTTTGAGAAGCATTATAATGAAGTACATATTCCGTTAGCGGAGAAAGTTCCAAACTTGAAAGGGGCAAAAGTTCAGCATGTGTTGCAAACGATGAACACCGATCAACCTTTGTATATGATTGCCGAGCTAGAGTTTGAGAACCCTGAAGTTTTACAACAATCCTTAGCGTCACCAGAGTTCCAGCAAGTCCAAGGAGATTTGCGCAACTTAATGCCGTTTTTAACGAAGCCACCTGTTGTCGCTTTGGTGGACTAAAAATCACAAAAGGCTGGTTTCCCGACTTTCGGGGAACCAGCTATTTTTTATAATTAGTCAATCGTTCAGTTATTCCAGCCAAGACCCTTCGCGACCCATCAATCACATGCTTTAATCAAAGTAGAGTTGCCCACCCAATTCTACAAAATTCGGAATTCATGAAACTTTTGTTACCTTTTAACCGTATTACTGGATATAAATAGGAAATGCATGGATGTTTCCTACAACAAGTTTTGATCCAGGGGGGATGGAAATGGCAACTTTAGTCGGAATCCTTGTTTTTTTAGTTCCAATTTTAATTCTTGCAGCAATTATTGGTGTAGGTTATTTCTTTTGGGTGCGCCTTCGTTATCGAACGGCAAAATCCAATGAAGCGTTAATTATTACCGGCCCGCGTTTAGGAGATCCCGAAAAAGAAAGCAATATTTTTACCGATTCTGAAGGGCGTTCGATGAAAATTATTCGTGGTGGCGGGTATCTGTTAAGACGATTCCAGACGTCAACACCGGTGAATCTAACTTCTTTTCAGTTAAAGCTCTCAACACCAAGGGTTTATACGAATGGGGGCGTACCCATTGTTGCCGATGCGGTGGCGATGGTGAAAGTCGCGGACACGTTAAACGGGATTGCCAATTACGCCGAGCAATTTTTGGGCAAAGCACAGAAAGAGATTGAAGAAGAAATCATTGAGGTATTAGGAAGTAATTTACGGGCGATTTTATCGAAAATGACCGTTGAAGAAATCAATAATGATCGTGAAAAATTCAATCACGATGTTTCCGATATTGCCCAAAAGCAACTCGATTTAATGGGCTTTAAAATCACTGCCTTAGGTTTAACCGATATCCGTGATGCCGATGAGGAAAACGGTTATTTGGAAAACTTAGGTCGTCCGCGAATTGCGGAAGTTCGCAAGCAAGCGGAAATTGCCGAGGCAGAGAGTGATCGAGAAACCCGGATTCACCGTGCAAAAACCGACCAAGAAGCGAAAGAAGAAGAATACAAGCGTCAAATTGCGATTGCCGAATCGAAAAAAGAGAAAGACTTGAAAGACGCAGCGTTCAAAGAAGAAACCGAGCGGGCGCGCGCGAAATCGGAACAGTCGTATGAGTTAGAGAAAGCCAAACTTTCCAAGGAAGTAAAAGAAGAAGAACTATCGTTACAATTTATCGAGCGCGAACGGGCTGTTAAATTAGAGGAAGAAGAAAGCAAAGTCCGTAAAGCGAAAGCGGACGCTGAGTACTATGAAACGACTCGAAAAGCGGAAGCAGAAGCACGCAAAGCGGAAATCGACGGGGAAACAAAAGCGAAAATCCGTCGTGAAGAAGGTTCTGCCGAAGCGGATGTTATTCGCGAACGCGGGAAAGCGGAAGCAGAAGCTCGTAAATTATTAGCAGAAGCGATGGAAAAACACGGCGATGTCATCATCACTGAAAAACTCATCGAAATGCTGCCAATCTTTGCTGAAAAAATTGCTCAGCCACTTAACAATATTGAATCCGTGAAAATCATTGATTCCGGCAATGGCCAGGGTGTCCCATCTTTCGGTAAAAGCATCACGAAAACGATGGTCGACATGCAAGAGCCATTAAAAGAAATGATTGGGATTGATGTGGCGGAATTGATGAAATCTTATGCTTCAAGGTCGAAAGGAGACCAAACCGTTCATGTCACGATTCCAGAGCGAACGGAGCGTGAACAGGTTGTTCTAGAAGAAACTGACCATAAAGAATAGGTAAAAGCAAAAACGTCGCAGTCTAAAAATGGCGGCGTTTTTTGCATTTAGTTGAGCTACACCCTCGCTAAATACCGTTCTATCAAGCTCAATTTAATCAATCGATTGATTATAAGAGATTTCAGGGGTTTCATGTGCTTGAAGGTTTTAGACTAGAATGGCCATGTTTTTGTTAGAAGAGTTTCCCACAAAACAAGGTCCGAACATCTTTACGAAAATAGCCTTTTATTATAAAACTAGATTAACAAGGTTGGGGGAGAGGAACATGGTAGCTGTAAAATCTGTAAAAATCGATGGCGAACTGATCCATCTTTTTAATAGTGCCCTCTATGTTTTTACGTCAACAACGGGGAGTACTTTGCAATTGGACATTCTTGTAAGTGAAGTTGTGTTGCGGAGATATCAACAAGAAGACAGTCTAATTGTAGAAATCGAGCTAGAAGATGGTCGTATCATCAGTTGTATTATGTATCTAAAAGTATTGCCAGGCGGACTGCCGCAATTGAATTTGTTCTGTGATCTCGAGGACACAGATGAATATGCGGACTTGCTTCAAGTAAATGAAAATGACAACAACTTTCCGAATATCGAAGAAGGCATTACGTTAGAAGACATTCGTAAAGTAGAAATGCCAAATGAAAAAGTGACGTTAAAACTCACTTTGCCGATTGACCAAGTTGAATGGTTAAAGCAACATAAACCACGCGAGTTAAATCAAATTTTTCATCAACTTGTGGCGGAGTATCGGAAGAGGTTGGAGGAGGAGCAGAAAATCTGCTCCATTAAAAGTGAAACGTGACGCCCGTTAATTGCTCAGAAACATCCCAAAGCTTTTCGGCTGTCGTGTCGTCGTTGGCAGCCCGGTGCGGCGTATCAATCGCTGGGTAGCCTCGCATCCGGCCTCTTCCTTCAGGCCCAATGTATTCACCACCACTTAAACTTGCTGCAGTCGCCGCATAAAGAGTCGGAAGAGCGCCCATGTCTGCCGGTTGAAGGAGGCGGTCCATGAGTACTTTCGTCCATTTCGGCGTTTGCTGCTTGCCAAACTTAAATAAGTTGGTGGCTGAAACGCCAGGGTGACAGCCAATACTTTTCGCTTCAATCCCTTGCTGTTTAAAGCGCAAATCCAATTCTTTTGCAAACAGCAAATTGGCGAGCTTACTTTGCCCATAAAACTTCATTGCTTTATAGCCTTTTTCGCCATCAAGATTATCAAAATCAATCATGGCCCCGCGGTGAGCAAGGCTACTGACGGTCACAACGCGTGCGCCGGGTGTTTGTTTTAGCAGTGGAAGAAGCAAACCGGTGAGCGCAAAATGACCAAGATGATTGCTGCCAAATTGGAGCTCGAAACCATCTTTCGTTTTGCCATAAGGCGGAGTCATCACTCCAGCATTGTTAATCAAAAAGTCAAGCGTACGAAAGCGATCTGCAAATGCCTTCGCAAATGCACGAACACTGCTCAAGTCGGCTAAGTCTAATTTCATTACATCGACCGTTGCTTGCGGATGTTCGTTGAGTATCTCACTTCTTGCAGTGCTGCCTTTTTCTTCATTCCGAACCGCCATGACCACATGAACACCACTTTTAGCTAGTTCCTTCGCGGTTTCAAGCCCAATTCCACTATTTGCCCCTGTCACAATGGCATTTTTGCCAGTGAGTTCAATTTGATCCCATTTCTTTGCACTCATGTATTTTGGTGATCTCCTCTCCATAAAACCCAATTCTCCTTGCTGTCATCAAGATACCACGATTCCCTCATACTGGGAAGATAATCAGCTTTGAAGAAATAGGCATTTTAACCCATTTTTATTGGCTGTTTTTCGAAAGATTTTTGTTGAAATTCTAAAACAGATTTTAACGCACGATAAGTAACTTGTGCGTTCATAATAAGTTTGATTTCTCCTATTAAAGTTGCTGCTTAGTGAAAAACCAGTTCATTTTTTTATTTTATCTCTCAAAGTAAAACAGCCTTTCTATAAAACGTTATAAAAATGTCGAAGTCACATGTGAACTCTATGGCCTGAAATCTAGAGAAATCAGTCACCACAACCACTCATATCCTCCACCACATTGTTACATACTATCCTTATAAGGAGCGTGGTGGTATGCGAAAAGGTTTCTTAGGAATTGGCATTTTCATCGCAATCTTGGTGCTCTTATTGCTTATGATTGTGCCAAGTTATAATAATTTTGTGAGTCTCGAGGAAAGTGTGGATCAATCCTATGCACAAATTGAAAATCAGTTGCAACGGCGACTCGATTTGATTCCCAACCTTGTGAATACTGTAAAAGGCTATGCATCGCATGAGGAAGAAGTACTGACCGCAATTGCCGATGCGCGCGCACGACTTGCCGGTGCGGGAAGCCCGGAGGAAGAAGCGACAGCGAATGCGGAGTTATCCAGTGCTCTAAGCCGACTTCTGGTGGTGGTTGAAAATTACCCAGAGTTAAAAGCAGATCAACAGTTTACACAATTAATGGACGAGTTATCTGGAACCGAAAATCGGATATCCGTAGCCCGGAAAGATTACAATGACCAGGTAGCGGAATACAATAAACGAATTAAACGTTTTCCAGGTGTGATCATTGCGAACGTCACCGGCTTTGATGAAAAAGAATACTTTGAGGCGGACCCAAATGCGCAACAAGCCCCAGAAGTAGACTTTGGAGGAAATGACGAATGATCAAAACGCGGATTTTCAGCATCATCTGGATAGTTCTATCCTTTTTTCTGCTTGCAGGAAATGCCATTGCTGAAAGTCCACAAGTTCCAGCTCCTGTTGGTGACATTTATGTTCAAGACTTTGCCAATGTTTTGTCGGAGCAGGAAGAGCTTGAAATCCGGCAGTTTGGGAGAAGCATTGAAAACCAAACGACTGCACAAATTGCTGTTCTCACGGTTGATTCCATCGGGGAGACGACGATTGAAGAGTATGCGAATGAAGCATTTCGGCAGTATGGAATTGGAAGTGAATCGGAAGACAATGGAGTGCTCTTGGTAATCGGTTTTAACCCGTCGCCGGGAATGACCGAACGCCCACTTCGGATTGAAGTCGGTTACGGCCTTGAAGGGAGATTGCCTGATGGAAAAGTCGGCCGGATTCTCGACCAAATCACGATTCCTTACTTGAAGATGAACCAACCGAACACAGCCATTATCGAAACCTATAAAGTTCTCGCAAATGAAGTGTTCGCCGAGTACGGCATTGAAGGTGGCCAGCAACCGATTGAGCAACCGTACACACAAGCTGAACCGACCGATGAAGGAATCGGAATTCCGCTTTGGTTGCTGATTCCAATCATTGCTGTCGTGATTTTTTTAGACTTTAAATTCTTCGGCGGATTTTTAACTCATATTTTGCTGTCGATTCTTTCTCGCGGCCGAGGTGGCGGCGGTGGTGGTGGATATACTGGCGGTGGCGGCGGTTCCTCAGGTGGTGGTGGAGCGAGTCGCGGCTGGTAGTACCAAACAGGAGTTGGTCCATCGATCAACTCCTGTATTCTTTTTTTAAACTTGCGTCTTATGTCACCATAATCAGCATGTTTGCTTATCATACATATATTACCGGTATCAATCCGACCTCCATTCATGTTTTAATAAGTCTCGTCCGAACATAAGGTATTTCAAAGGACATCTTCGTAAAATTAGGCTCGATTTTCTACCTATGCTAAAAATAAACTAGACAACATTTTTGACCATATACAACACGATTTGAGCATATAACCAAGACAATTAGGAGGTCGGTTTATGAAGTTACTAACGTCTTTCATGTTAATTGGTATGTTACTTGTCGGCTGTGGGACAGCGGAGCAGCCTGTGTCTGAGGAACCAGCAGTCGAAACAGGAGGGAACGGAATCGTGGCAGGTGAAATGGAAGCGACCCTAGTTGAAAAAAGTCCATTGGTTTTTGAATATAAAGTAAAAAACCAAACGGAACAAGAAGTGAAACTAGACTTTACAAGTTCACAACGCTTTGATTATTCTGTGGAAACAGAGGATGGAAAAGAAGTCTTCTTGTTTTCAAGTATGACGTCTTTCTTGCAAGTATTAGGCACTGAACATGTCAAACAAGGCGATGTTCTAAGTTATGAACTGCAATTAAAGGATCTGAATCTTGAACCAGGCACTTATGTGTTAACATCATGGATGACACCAAAGGACGGCCCGCAGTACGAAGCGACAATCGAATTTACCATTGAATAAAACTAAAGATTGTTGTTAAAATCCTAAAGCCGATTTTAACGCAATAGTACCCATTTCGTATGTTTAATAAAGTTTGCAAGCTCTTTTCTCATAAATGAAGCTATTTTTTTGTATAACGTAGCTCATTCAGTCGGTTTTTTGTGTTCAAAAGCAACAAAGTTTGAGAAAAGATCCTAACAAGCAAAAGACCAGCATTCTGCCCGGGAGGAGGCGGAACGCTGGTCTTTTTAGGGTTTGAAAGGGGATAAAACACCATTCATGAACATAGCTTACCCAAATGCTAGACATTTATTTCATTTTTAAGGAATTGCTTCGAAAGACTAAATAAACTGAATATTGGTTATTGACTAAATATTTTTGGCGTGTAATCCTAGAATAAATAACCATTAACAAATACATATTCAGTTTGATTCGAAAATGTGGTCTAAGTCAAAAATAACTCAATCATTTAGAGGAGGAAGCATTCAATGAAATATGTGCGCTTTAGCAGAAACGAGGAAGTTTTCTATGGAGTTTTAGAAGGTGAAACCATCAAACAACTGGACCGTGACTTTCTAACAGAGAATGCTCAATTAACAGGTGCTGAATATCCGTTAGCAGAGGCAAAATTGCTCACCCCTGTCAATCCTGGTCAAGTAGTGGGCATTGGCTTGAACTACGTCTTGCATGCCAAAGAAATGGGCAAAGCAATTCCAGAAGAGCCGATGATGTTTATGGTGTCACCGTCATCGATCATTGCTCATGGAGAAGACATTGTCTTGCCAAACTTAGAGCATGCAATTGAGTTTGAAGTCGAATTAGCTGTTGTGATTGGGAAACAAGCAAAAAAAGTCAATAAAGCAGAAGCGCTTGATTATGTATTCGGCTATACCATTTGCAATGATGTTTCTGACCGAAACCTGCAAGCGAAGGACGGCCAATATACAAGAGCAAAATCATACGCAACGTTTAAGCCATTAGGTCCGGTAGTTGAAACCGAACTCAACCCAAACCAGGTTGATATTCAATTGACATTGAACGGGGAAGTGAAGCAGCATTCCAATACGGATGATTTAATCCATGATGTAGCGTCCATCATTGAAACCGTCACCGACGTGATGACGTTAAACCCAGGGGACATCATTATCACCGGAACTCCATCTGGCGTCGGTCCATTAAAACCAGGAGATAAGGTTGAATTAGCAATTGAAGGGATTGGAAAATTGGTCAATGGTGTGGTCGATGGTACCAATCATCGCTAATGCTGCTTTTATCTAAATTCAATCCCCCGTTCGAAAGGAGACCGTCGTGAAAGCTCAATCAATCCCTTCCTTGCAAACAAGTCCAAGGCAAAAACGTAAGGGGCATGAAAGAGTTTTGGGGATCCTCATTGGTTGCCTAGCACTTGGGTTCCTCGTTTTGCAAGTATTGCCGGTTGCTGAACTGCAATGGATGGTCAGTTTCATGATTTTAGCCGTGATTATTTGGGTGTTGCCTGGAATAAGAGGCGCGACTTTGACCATCAGTTTGTTTCTGCTTATTACAGCAGTTAGCTTAATGGTGTATCACCATGTCCCAGCTCAAGAGTGGTTCAGTTCGTTGCGCATCAATTTAACGCTTGTGTCGATCATTCTTGTCGTGCCTTTGCTAGGCATTCCCGTCAAAACAGGCGGTTATGTGGAAGCGTTAAAAATTGTCTTAGCGAAAAAAATGAACGAACCTCATTTTTTCTTTTTAGGAGCGAAACTGCTGACGCATGGTCTTGGCGTCGTGTTAAACATGGGAGCGGTGTCGATTGTTAGCCAATTAACACAAGCTTCCAATATTAAATCGCCTCGCCTCGTTGCGACCGCCATCAATCGTGGCTTTGTGACGACAATGTTTTGGTCGCCTTATTTTGCCGCCATGGCGTTAATACTTAGTCAGATTCCGATTCAATGGTCATCGATTGTGCTCTATTCATTCGGCTTATCTTTGATCAGTATTTTGCTCAGCTTATTTTTAGAAAGGCCGTTTATCAAAACAAATATAAGACTAGATAAAGAAGCTCGGGTCTATAGTGCTGAGGAAGTAAAGGATGCTAAAAAGAAAGTGGCTGAACTTGTTTTTTATTTAGTGTTCATTACGGCAATGGTGCTTTTGCTTGAGTTTCTTACATCCTCGTCGATTGTGTTTATGATTTGTTTAGTGTCAATCAGCTTTCCACTTTTGTGGTGTCTGTTGAAAGGAAAGGGGAATGTTTATTGGCGTGAATGGAAAGACCACGTATTTATCGGCATTCCCCGCGTGAAAAAAGAAATTGTTCTCTTTTTAATTGCCGGATTCTTCAGTGGTGCGTTCGTCCACACCGATTTGAGTGGACCTTTGGTGGGCTTCATTCAACAAGTTTTCGGATCGTTTCAACTAGGCGCATCGCTGTTTTTAGCGGGGATTGTGTTCTTGACGGCGCTCGTCGGGATTCACCCAATTGTGCCAATCACTATTTTTGTTACAAGCATTGATCCCGCACAAATTGGCTTTAGCCAAGAATACTTTGCGTTGTTGCTGCTAGGAAGTTGGGGTGTTTCCAATACCATCGCACCCGCTACAGCTGTGAACAACCTGCTTGCCAATTTATTAAACGTAAATCTCATCGACGTCTCGATACGCTGGAATCTCAAATTTGTTCTGCTCATGTTGCTCATCATTCCACTATATTTGATGGCAGTAGGTGTGTAAAAAGCGCAAAGTCTCGGTTGTAATATAGCTAAAAAAGGAAGCACAAAAGCTGTGCTTCCTTTTTATTTCGACGTGAGGGAAACCCCCCTCGGCTTCTGTAAAAATTCAATTTTTCTTCGATTCAACTCAGTGGCTAGTAAATTGAGGAAGTCCTCTTCTAAGTTCATCTCTACTGCTTTCTTGTAGGCGTTGAGTAATTCATGGTCTTTTAGAAGTAACATCCATTCCCTCCTAATTTTTTTAGCCATACCCTCTATGAAAGTATTCCCATCTTAGCGTAAAAGCGAAGTCGTTCTCTCTCTATCTATTTTTCTATTCCCTTCGCACATATAAGCCAAACGTTGTTTTTATGAAGTTAAGCTTGCCATTTCTTGATGTAATGTTCCATCGGTAATGCGGTATACCTTGTCGCAATAATCAATGAGGCGCGTATCATGGGTGACGACAATGGTTGTTTTCTTGTTGTCAGTGGTTACTTTCCGCAACATTTCCATCACTTCAAAAGCACGCTCTGAATCAAGCGATGCGGTCGGTTCATCTGCTAAAATAATGCTCGGGTCTGTGTACAAAGCTTTGGCGATCGCGACGCGCTGGCGCTGACCACCGGACAACTCAGACGGGAAGCTGGTCATTAATTCTTGGATTCCTAAAGAAAGATAGACTTGTTCTCGCTTTTCGGGTGAGAGATTGTTCTTTTTAACCTGGTCAAGTAATTTCATTTGCTGCTGAACAGATAAAAACGGAACAAGATTCGAAGATTGAAGCACAAAGCCAATTTCTTCTAGTCTGATTTTTGCGCGCTGTTTTTCCTTTAACTCGGTAATGTCTTTGCCGTTAATAATGACTTCGCCGTTAGTAGGTGTTTGAAGTCCGCCGGCAATCGTTAAAAATGTACTTTTTCCTGAGCCGGACGGGCCAATAATCGCAATCAGCTCACCAGCTTCCCCGGTGAAATTCGTTGGTTTTAACGCTTGTATTTCCGCCTTTCCTGTTGGAAATACTTTATTAACGTTCTTTAATTGAATCAATGCCATGGTTTAACCTCCTATCGCTTTTAAAGGATCAATTTTGACAATCGTTTGGACTGAGAATAACGCCCCTAGCACCGAAACGAGTACGAGTACGATTCCATAAATGAACAAATCAAGAGCATTAAATGCGACAGGAACGGCAGCTGGTAAGAAGAAACCAGTGGTAATCGTTAGCGCCAAGCCAATGATGACACCAGCTAAAGCGAGTAAAAATGTCTGCGCGACAACGGATTTTGCTAAATAACCGCTTGAAATTCCTTGCGCCTTCATCACACCGAAAATACTAATCTTCTGGATGGTTAAAACATATAAGAAGATTGCGAGAATGACAGCAGAAATGATAAACAAGAAATAAATCATAAACGCTAACGTCAAACTTTGCTCAGAATATCCAGGCATGTTTTCGATAAAAGTTTGTGTTGGAATCACTTGCAGTTTTTCGCTAACGGGAACGTCATCAAGATTGTCGGTGCGGATGACAAAGCCATTCACTGTGCTATTCATCCGTAGCTGTTCTAACGTTTCAAGACTTCCATATAATACCGGTGCGGCGTTGAACTTCGCATCCTCGGTAAAACCAGTGATGATCAACGTTTCGTCTGTTGCGGATAATTCTAACTCGTCGCCAATCTCAAAGCCTTCCTCTTTTAAGGAATCATCAGCAATCACTTCACCTGTATCAGTAAAAGCTTCGCCTTCAATGACATCGGGCATTATAAATTCGTCATTCTTAATCCCGAAAATGGAAACATTGGACTTTAGTTCACCAGAAGTTGCAATGGCATTCATTTGCCCTAAAACTGCATATTCGTCGGTGCCATGACCGTCATAATCGTCCAACTTCAAGCTCGATTGTGGCAAGTTGACATCCGATTCCTCCGTTAAAATAATTCCATCAGCATCCCATTTTAAAACAGCTTCTTTATTTAAACTTTCTAACCCGTTCGCCAATCCTGATAAAAAGAAAACCAAGTAAGAAACGAGGGTTAATACACCAACAATCAGCATAAACCGAAGTTTATTGTTTTTCATTTCGTTCCAAGCCAGAAACATGGATTCACTTCCTTTAGTTACTTTGTATAACTATTGTATAACTAATATATAATTTTTGTAAAAATAAGGCAAACAAAAAAACCTAGCAGTTAAACTAGGTTTTTGTCTAAAACAGGAGACAATGTTTGCAACCAATTTTGGTCGGTAGGGGAGATGTCCCACCTTGGTGGCATGGCTTTGCTTTGATTTACGGCCAACCCGCCAACGATAAATTTCAGCTTTGGATTTTCAGTTTTTAAGGTTTCGATATAGTGCGAAATTATCGGTTCATCACTTTTACGGGACGTGGAGATGGCAACAATTTCGATGTCTTTTTCGTTGATCAAGTCACTAAGTCCGTCGAGCGGTGTATCAGCTCCGATATAATAAACCGGATAATGCTGCTCGCGTAGTGACAATGTGAAAAGAATTAACCCAAGTTGATGGTGTTCGCCTTCAGGGCAGAAAGCCATCACTTTTGGCAAGGTATCGAATGTGCGAAACAAGTTAAAAAACGTCATCGCTCGCTGCAAAACCAGATTGCTAATCATATGTTCTTTCGCTACGTGCAGCTCGCCTCTTTCCCAAGCATCGCCCACTTTGTACATGAGCGGAACAATAATTGAGAAAAATACGGTTTTATAGTGAAATTGTGAAAAATAAAGATCAAGCAAAAAATGACATTGCTTAGCGTCCATCTTGGTTACGGCTTGAAATAACTCATTGATTTGATTTTCAAATTGCTGGTCGTGGTTCAGTTCAGATGTGTTAAAAGAAAGCGGTGCTTCCTTTTGCTTATCATGCAACATTTTGACCGCCTGACTAACAGCAATCCCATTTTCTTGCACTTGTTTTTTTAACCATTTTAAATCATTCACTTGTGCTTCTGTATAGACCCGGTGACCAGACTCGGTTCGCTCTGGAACGACCGCCTGATAACGCTGTTCCCAAGATCGAATCGTCACCGTTGGCATATCCACCATTTTGGAAACAGCCTTAATATTGTACAAAACCTTACACCACCTTATACAAAGGTTATATGTTTGTTATATAAGATAGGTATCACTATAACTTAGATAGAGATGGAATACAAGATTGTGCAAATAAACTTCTCTTGTGTTCTAGCATGTTTCTTATTAAGATAGTAAGTAATTTTTTAGACTGTGGAGGTTCAAAAATGATTGACCAGAAAATCCTACCGGCTTCATCAAATATGCGAGAGTTTGAACGGTTTTTAGAAAGCCCATATGAAATTGGCGTCTTTCTAGATTTACATATTGCCCAGCTTAAAAACGTCAACAGAATGGCCAAAGCGGCTGGCAAGAAAATGATTTATCATGTCGATCTCATTCAAGGCATCAAAAGTGATGAATATGCGACTGAATATATTTGCCAAGAATTTAAGCCTTTTGGGTTAATCTCGACAAAGACAGGCGTGATTCAAAAAGCAAAACAAAAAGGAGTTGTCGCGGTTCAGCGCGTGTTTTTGCTCGACAGTCATGCACTGGAGAAAAGTTTAAAACTGGTTGAAAAAACACGTCCTGATTATATCGAAGTGCTTCCAGGGGCAATGCCATGGATGATTACTGAAGTAAAAGAGCGAGTGGGCGTCCCGATTTTTGCGGGCGGATTAATTCGCACAAAAGAAGAAGTAGAAAATGCACTGAATGCCGGTGCCACTGCGATTACCACTTCAAAAACCGACTTGTGGCACTGATTTTTACTATCTTTATCTTAATTAAGTTGTTGACAACGTTTTCATGCAAATTTATACTAGCTTTAAAAGTTAATAGATTTGTGACGGAGAGAAGGAGATTCACGCAGCGCCCATTTCGATGGGTTGTTCTGTTGTGGGTCTCTTTTTGTTTTCGTCGAGTAAATATGTATAAGGGGGAAGGGAGAAAATGACACCGTTTGTTGGAGAATTAGTCGGCACGATGATTTTAATCGTTTTAGGTGCTGGGATTGGTGCTGGTTCATCATTATCGAAATCTTACGCCCAAAATGCGGGCTGGATTGTTATCACACTTGCTTGGGGACTTGCGGTGACGATGGGGGTATTCGCGGTTGGGTCGGTTAGTGGTGCACACTTGAATCCGGCTGTCACCATTGCGTTGGCACTGAATGGAGATTTCGCTTGGGCAGAGGTTCCAGCTTATATTGTCGCCCAAATGATTGGAGCGATCATCGGTTCTGTGATTGTATATTTGCATTATTTGCCGCACTGGAAAGAAACGAAAGATCCTGGTGTAAAGCTAGGCGTGTTTTCAACAAGTCCAGCGATTCCACATACATTTTCAAATTTACTAAGTGAGGTCATTGGAACGTTTTTCCTGGTACTGGGACTTTTATACATTGGCGCGAACCAATTTACCGAAGGCTTGAATCCACTCGCGGTTGGCTTGCTGATTGTCGTGATTGGGATGTCTTTAGGAGGAACAACAGGTTATGCCATCAATCCGGCTCGTGACCTTGGTCCACGAATTGCGCACTTTTTCTTGCCGATTGCTGGAAAGGGCAGCTCCAACTGGAGATACGCATGGATTCCTGTCGTTGGTCCGATTTTAGGTGGCAGTTTGGGAACTGTTTTTTACCAAGCCGCTTTCATCGGAAATATGAATGGATTATTATGGAGTGTAGTAGCGTTAAATGCACTTGTGCTAGGTGTTGCGTTTTTTGTAAGTGAAAAGGGAGTTATTCAAGGTCAGGCATCAAAGACCGCTTAATGAATATTAGAACACGGGGGAAATAATGATGGAAAACTATATCTTATCTTTAGATCAAGGAACAACAAGTTCCCGGGCGATTCTTTTTAATCAAAAAGGAGAGATTGCGCATTCCGCTCAACATGAGTTTACGCAATACTTTCCAAAGCCAGGTTGGGTTGAGCATAACGCAAATGAAATTTGGGGTTCAATTTTATCGGTGATTGCCGAAGTGTTGTCAGAATCAGCAATTAAGCCGGAACAAATCGCCGGGATTGGCATCACCAATCAACGAGAAACAGCGGTAGTTTGGGATAAAGAAACCGGAGAACCCATTTACAATGCGATTGTTTGGCAGTCGAGACAAACAAGTGAAATTTGCGACGAGTTAAAAGCAAAAGGCTATAATGACTTGTTTCGTGAAAAAACAGGGTTGCTGATTGATGCTTATTTCTCGGGAACAAAAGTGAAGTGGATACTAGACAATGTGGAAGGTGCGCGTGAAAAAGCAGAACAAGGAAAGCTCTTGTTTGGAACGATTGATACGTGGCTAATTTGGAAACTATCCGGAGGACGTGCTCACGTAACCGATTATTCGAATGCCGCAAGAACGCTGATGTATAATATTTACGCGCTCAAATGGGATGATGAGTTGCTTGAAATCCTTGATGTGCCTAAATCAATGCTTCCAGAAGTTCGAGCTTCCTCTGAGGTTTATGCGCATACGATTGATTATCATTTCTTTGGCAAAGAAGTACCGATTGCCGGCGCGGCAGGTGATCAACAGGCAGCATTGTTTGGTCAGGCATGTTTTGAAAAAGGAATGGCGAAAAACACGTATGGAACAGGTTGCTTTATGCTGATGAATACTGGGGAAAAAGCCGTTTCTTCTAAGCACGGATTGTTAACAACGATTGCTTGGGGCTTAGATGGAAAAGTTGAATATGCGTTAGAAGGTAGCATTTTTGTTGCAGGTTCTGCGATTCAATGGCTTCGTGACGGTTTAAGAATGATCAAAGATGCCAAAGACAGTGAAGGTTATGCAGCGAAAGTGGATTCGACAGAAGGTGTTTATGTGGTGCCAGCGTTTGTCGGTTTAGGAACACCTTATTGGGACAGCGATGTTCGTGGCGCCGTATTTGGTTTGACACGCGGGACATCAAAAGAACATTTTGTTCGTGCGACACTCGAATCACTCGCTTATCAAACGAAAGATGTTTTAGCTGCCATGGAAGCGGATGCAGAAATCCAAGTAAAAAAACTTCGGGTTGATGGCGGCGCCGTGAAAAACAATTTCCTTATGGATTTCCAAAGTGACCTTTTAAATGTGTCCGTAGAAAGACCAAGAATTAATGAAACAACAGCACTAGGTGCAGCTTATTTAGCGGGGCTTGCCGTCGGATTCTGGGAAAGCCAAGAAGAGATTAGCAAACAATGGGCTGTTGATCGCGGATTTGAACCAAGCATGACCGAAGAAACGCGTTCCAAGTTATATGAAGGCTGGAAAAAAGCGGTTCAGGCTGCGATGGTGTTTAAATAGGTTTTAAAAAAGAACTTTTAATCATGCAAAAGGGCGTTCTACACTGTACGAAAAAAACTTTTAATGGTACACTATAAATAAGTTAATAATAGGTTGGAGATTAGGAGAGACCGCAAAAACATTACTGTATTGAGGAGTAATGTCTTTTGCGGTCTCTTTTTGTTTTTTCACGAATATAAAACTAACAGGAGGAGTTCAACATGACATTCTCAAATTTACAGCGTACTGAGCTTGTGAATACTTTAAAAAATAAACATTATGATGTGCTAGTGATTGGCGGAGGAATTACAGGTGCTGGGATCGCGCTTGATGCATCGACGCGCGGGATTTCTACCGCTCTCGTTGAAATGCAGGACTTTGCCGCAGGAACATCCAGTCGTTCGACGAAACTCGTACATGGCGGTCTCCGTTATTTAAAACAATTCGAAGTGAAAATGGTCGCTGAGGTCGGAAAGGAAAGAGCAATTGTATATGAAAATGGTCCACATGTGACAACACCTGAGTGGATGCTGTTGCCGCTTCATCAAGGCGGAACGTTTGGCAAGTTTTCCACATCCATTGGGCTTCGAGTTTATGACTTTTTAGCAGGAGTTAAGAAATCAGAACGGCGTTCAATGTTGTCGGTTGACGAAACGTTAGCGAAAGAACCACTTGTCAAAAAGGGCGGCTTAAAAGGTGGTGGGTATTATGTGGAATACCGTACCGATGATGCTCGCTTAACGATTGAAGTGATGAAAGCAGCGGTTGAACAAGGCGCAGTTGCCGCCAATTACACGAAAGTTATCAATCTTATTTATGAAAACTCAAAAGTAGTCGGGGTGCTCGTTGAAGATCAATTAACAGGCGAACAATACGAAATTCGGGCAACGAAGATTGTCAACGCAGCTGGTCCATGGGTGGATCAAATTCGGGAAATGGATCAATCGAAAAAAGGCAAAACATTGCAGTTATCAAAAGGCGTTCATGTCGTCATTGACCAAAAACGTTTCCCGTTAAAACAAGCGGTTTACTTCGATACGCCAGACGGACGCATGGTGTTTGCGATTCCAAGAGATGGCAAGGCATATGTTGGTACAACCGATACTTTTTATAATGAAGATGCTGTGAATCCTAGAATGACCATCAGTGATCGTACGTATATTATCAACGCGATTAACTATATGTTCCCGGATGTAAAAATCAGTGAAAAAGACATTGAATCCAGCTGGGCTGGTGTGAGGCCGCTTATTTACGAAGAAGGCAAAGACCCATCTGAAATTTCACGGAAAGATGAAGTTTGGGAATCAAACTCCGGTTTGATCACGATTGCTGGTGGAAAATTAACAGGCTACCGGAAAATGGCCGAAATGATTGTCGACTTGCTTGCTACTAAATTTAAAGCAGAGCAAGGAAGAGAAGTTCCAGCATGTAAAACAAAACATTTACCGATTTCAGGAGGAAATGTCGGCGGGGCTGCGCAATTTGATTCATTTGTAGCAAACCAGATTCAAAAAGGAGTGGACTTGGGGTTTACAAAAGACGAAGCCGAGCAACTGGCAAGAACGTACGGCTCGAATATTGAACAGGTTTACGGGCTTCTTGAACAAAAGAAGGATGACGCGGCCAAATACAAATTGCCTTTACCTTTATTTGCGAAACTTGTTTATGCGATGGATCAAGAAATGGTCGCCACACCGCTCGATTTCTTTAACCGTCGCACAGGAGCGATCTTGTTTAATATCAAACTTGTTGATAAATGGAAAACACAAGTGCTTAATTATATGGCCGATCAGTTTAAGTGGAATGCTAAACAGAAGAAACAGCATCAATGCACTCTAGAAAAAGCACTTCAAGAGGCGGTTACACCATGTGATGAGGAGCCAAAAGCTGCTGCGAACTAAATAAAAGAAGCCCTGCAACAGTGTTGTAGGGCTTCTAAGTGTAAAATGCACGGGTTTATTCGCTGTAGGGAGAATAGTTGCCGAGATTTATTTGCTCTACAGCGAATAAATTCGGCCTTTCAATCAGATATATTCGCCCTAGGGAAAATAAACCAAAATCAATTATTCTTATAAACTTCAATAATCTTCGTCATCTGTGCAGTCATAACTTCCTGTGCCGCGGTCATCAAATTGCTAAGGTGAATCTGTGGATTCGCACTTACTTGTTTTACGATTTCCCCAACCGCAGCCAACGAAATTTCGGTATTCACATTAATTTTACGAATGCCGCGATCAATCGCTTGTAACACTTGATCTTCCGGTGTTCCTGAGCCGCCGTGGAGCACAAGTGGAATCTGAATACGATCAGCAATCTTTTCTAATAACTCTAACTGTAAATTTGGTTCGCCTTTATACATCCCATGAACCGTTCCAATGGAAGCGGCTAAAAAGTCAACATTTGTTTCGCGTACAAACCATGCTGCTTCATCCGGATCTGTCAAACGACCATCGCCTTCTTCCTCGTCTGAAAAGTCACCTTTTGCCATTGAGCCAATTTCCGCTTCCACAAAAACACCTGCAGCATGTGCAAGTTCAACAACATGCTTCGTTGTTTTCACGTTTTCTTCCATTGGTAAAGCCGAGCCATCATACATAACAGACGAAAAGCCACATGCGATCGCACGTTTAACCGTTTCCAATTGATAGCTATGGTCTAAATGAAGTGCAACAGGGATAGAAGCCCAACGCGCAGCTTCCAGTGTAAACGCCGCAAATGCTTCGATGTTCATATAATCTTGATAGCGCTCGCCGTAGGCAATGATCACGCCTTTATTTGCCTTTTCTCCAGCGGCAATCGCTGCTTGAACGGTTTCTGCATTGTAGCAATTAAAAGCAGCAATCGCGCTATTAGTTTCTTCTGCTGATTGTAGCAATTCCTTCGTTGTAGTAATCATGTCAAAATCCCCTCCACTTTTTGTAAGTAAACTACATTATATTCTCAATATTATGGGGAAAACTACAAGAAAACAACTACATTTTGTCGAATCTATGTCGAAAATTTGTCGTTTTTGTGAAAAAACACTTGTGAAAGCGCTAATCATGTAGTAATATTACTACAGAAGCAAGGAGGTGTTGAACCAAGTGCCAAATTTTCTTGAACGTGTGAACGAAAAAAGAGAAGCGTTAACAGCTTCAGAGCAAAAAATCATTGAACAATTAGAAAAACACGAAAAACCGTTTCTATTATCAATGAACGAACTTTCGAGTTTAAGCGGTGTCAGTGAACCCAGTGTCGTCCGTTTGTATCGAAAGTTAGGTTATGCCAGTTACCAAGAACTAAAGGTCGCGCTTGCACAAGAGCATGCAGCTAATGGTCCATCTTATTCTTCTGACAATAATGAGATCAAAGAAAGTGACAAAGCAGATGTGGTGTTTGAAAAAATCGGCGATCAACTTTCTAGTGCAATGATGATGACAAAAGAAAAGTTGAATGTCGATCAAATGGAAGAAGCGGTGGGGAAAATCGCGAAAGCGGCTAGACTATTTTTCTTTGGACAAGGCCTTTCTGGAACGATAGCTGAAGATGGTGCTCATAAATTCATGCGAATTGGCGGAACAACCCTTGCTGTGAAAGACCCTCATTACCAAGCGATCTATGCAAGTCATATGACAGAAGAGGATGTAGTGATTGCGATTTCGCACTCAGGAGAAACCGTTAACATCATTGAGGTTGTAGATATGAGTAAAAAGAGTGGGGCAACTTGCATCATTATTACGTCAAATCCCAACACTACGCTCGCCAAAATGGCAGATATCTTGCTGCTCACGCAAGCGCAGGAAACGGAAAACCGCTCCGATGCGATGGTCAGTCGACTGGTCCAACTTGCGTTAATTGATACATTGTATACACGGGTAGTGAGTGTAGGAGACAGCGACATAAAGAAAGCGGTTAATTTGTCGCGACTCGCGGTTACACGCATGAAAAAATAGAACTTTCAATAAAATGGAAGCGCTAATAAGATAAACAGACTAAAAATGGAAGCGTTATAAAACGTATAATTTGGGGAGGAACACAACATGTTAACAGGCAATGCCCTTATTGTAGGATTCATTGTTGCTCTTATTCTACTATTTGTCTTTATTATTAAATTTAAATGGGACGCCTTTATCTCGCTATTAGTTATCGCGATTGGGCTTGGCCTAGTTTCGAGTATTCCTGCGAAAGATGTACCGGGCATCGTTGCCGGTGGATTTGGTAGTACGTTAACCGGCGTCGGGATTTTGATTGGTCTTGGAATTATTTTTGGCCAATTCTTAGCTTCTTCTGGTGCGATTAGTAAAATTGCCACTGGGATGCTTCGCGCTTTTGGAGTGAAAAACTCTCCATACGCAATGGGTGCGACCGCCATCACGGTTTCAATTCCAGTATTCTTTGATGCAGCGTTCATTATTTTACACAAACTGATTCAGAACTTATCGATTAAAACGAAAATCTCTCTTTCTACTTTTGTCGCGATTCTTGCGATTGGTTTAATCACTGCGCACAGCTTAATCATTCCAACTCCAGGTCCGCTCGTTGTTGCTGACCAAGTTGGTTCAGATATCGGGATTTTCTTTATCTACGGTTTGCTTGTTGCGATTCCTGGGGTTCTAGTCGGAGGAATTATTTACGGGAAGTTTATTGGGAAAAAGATCACCAACGAAGGTCGTCTTCATCCCTCTGAAATTACAGAAATGGAAGAAACAAAAGATCCGAACCAAAAAGAAATCTCAACAGGTCTTTCTTTTGGAATGTTGCTTCTTCCAATCGTGTTGATTTTATCAAACACAGTTGTTGGTTTAATTTTTAAAGAGAATCCAGATCATATTGTAAACACTTTCTTTGCGGTGATCGGGGACAAAAACGTAGCCCTATTAATCAGTGTGATTGTCGCGATGTTCGTATTAAAACCTTACATTAAAGAAGACAGCAGCAAAATCTTCTCTGATGCATTTGATCAAAGCGGAATGGTTATTTTAATCACAGGTGCTGGTGGAGCATTCGGAAAAGTGGTTCAAGAAACTGGAATTGGTGACTTGATCATCGACTTAATGCAAGGTCTAAGCATGCCAGCTTTACTTCTTGCGTTCTTGTTCTCGCAAATTTTACGTGCATCACTAGGTTCTGCAACAGTTGCACTTGTCACAACTTCTGCGATCATGGGACCGATGGCCATTGAGCTTGGCGTATCACCAGTATTACTAGGGCTTGCGATCTGTGCCGGTGGTGTTGGTTTATCTTTACCAAACGATTCAGGTTTCTGGGTAGTAAGTAAATTCGGTCGCTTGTCAATGACCGAAACATTGAAAGTATGGTCGATCGGTGGCTTCTTATCCGGTGTTACGGCCCTTATCGCTGTTTATATTTTGAGCATGTTTACAGGAATTTTACCAGGATTGTAAGACTGGGAGCTTGTTAGAATGATAGATTGCGAGTGAAGATGATTCGTCACTCGCTTCCCTTTAAAAATCATTTGTGAGATTATAAACAAACTTAGACTACTAGAATGGAGATGGAGTTATTATGAAAAAAAGTGTTGGATTTATTGGACTTGGAATTATGGGAACACCGATGGTACGCAACTTATTGAAGAACGGGAATCAAGTTACTGTGTTCGACTTAAACCAAGCAGCCGTTGATACGCTTGTAACTGAGGGAGCGAATCCTGCATCGTCCGGGAAAGAAGTCGCACTAGCTAGCGATGTCGTCATCACGATGTTACCAAAAGGCGTACACGTGCGCCAAGCTGTTTTCGGTGAAAATGGAGTCATGGAAGGCTCTCGTGAAGGCACGGTCATCATCGACATGAGTTCGGTTTCACCAGTTGAATCAAAAGAAATGGCGAGCCTTGCTGCCGAAAAAGGTGTTTACTTCCTTGATGCACCAGTAAGTGGTGGGGAGCCAAAAGCAATCGATGGAACGCTTGCGATCATGGTTGGTGGAAATGCGGAAGTGTTTGAAGATGTAAAACCTATACTAGCTGATATGGGGAGCGACATCGTACTTGTTGGGGATTCAGGATGTGGAACAACGGCGAAACTTGCGAACCAAATCATCGTAAACTTAAACATTGCTGCTGTTTCTGAAGCGCTTGTGCTTGCCGAAAAAGCTGGAATCGATGTAGAAAAAATGTACCAAGCTATCCGTGGGGGACTGGCAGGAAGCACGGTCATGGATGCGAAAATTCCAATGATCATTGACCGCAACTTCAAAGCTGGCGGCCGTGTCGATATCAATATGAAAGATTTAACGAACGTGATGAACACAGCGCATGAACTAGCTGTTCCACTTCCATTATCTGCGCAACTGCTTGAAATCTTCCATAGTTTAAAAGCGGACGGAAAAGAAGCGTTAGATCATGCAAGTATTGTGCAACATTATGAGAAACTAGCGAATGTAGTTGTTGGCGGAAAGGAGCAATAAAAATGGCAAAAGCATCTGAACTATTAGCAAACCTTAAAGACGTGAATCATGAAGAAATTCAAGCGAATCTAGTGGAAGAGCGCAAGAATTTTAACTATAAAATTGTTGTCCTTGATGATGACCCAACCGGTGTTCAAACCGTTCATGGTGTCTCCGTTTATACCGATTGGACGAAAGAAAGCATCGAGCAAGGTTTCCGTGAAGAAAAAAGCATCTTTTTCTTACTAACCAATTCGCGTAGTTTTACAGCAAAGGAAACAATGGAAGTGCACCAGGACATCGCGCGTCGTGTGCATGAAGTGTCCCAGCAGGAAGGTATTCCGTATGTAATCATCAGCCGAGGTGATTCCACATTGCGTGGACATTACCCGCTTGAAACAGAAACAATGAAAAACACAATTGAAAACATAGGTGATGCTTCTTTTGACGGCGAAATCATTATTCCCTTCTTCAAAGAAGGTGGACGTTTAACAATCAACAATGTTCATTACGTTCAATACGGGGAAGAACTGGTTCCTGCTGGCGAAACAGAGTTTGCGAAAGACCGTACTTTCGGTTATCAATCCTCTCACTTAGGTGAATGGGTCGAAGAAAAAACAAATGGGGAGTATACAAAAGAAGGTACAACTTACATTAGCCTAGAAGACCTTCGTTCCTTGAATGTTGCAGGAATTAAAGAGCAGTTAATGAGTGTAACAAACTTTAATAAAGTAGTCGTCAATGCCGTTGATTATGTCGATGTTGAAGTATTTGTCACAGCGTTCATTCAAGCGATGAAAGAAGGCAAGAAATTTATTTGCCGCAGTGCCGCTGCGCTCACAAAAGTCATCGGTGGCATCCCTGACAAAGCGTTGTTAACAAGAGAAGAACTAATTACCGAAGAAACAACAAACGGTGGTCTTGTCGCGGTTGGTTCACACGTACAAAAGACAACCGAGCAATTATATGCGCTTTTAGATAGTGGTCTTGTGACTCCAGTTGAGTTTGATGTTCACTTAGTGTTAGATGACGAGAAGTTCCAGCAAGAAGTTGATCGTGTTCGTACGACTTGTGAAGAGCTAATCACCGCTGGCAAGTCTGTCGTGTATTACACTCGCCGTGAGCGCTTAGACTTAGGCGAAGGCCGTGCGGAAGAAGAGTTAAAGCTTTCCGTAAAAATTTCCGACGCCGTCACAAGCATCGTTCATGACTTAAAAGTAAAGCCGAAGTACATTATCGCCAAAGGTGGAATTACCTCTTCAAGTATCGGTACAGTCGGTTTATCTGTTAAACGTGCAGAAGTATCCGGTCAAGTCGCACCAGGAATTCCAGTCTGGAAAACAGGCGAAGAAAGCAAATTCCCACACACTTCTTATGTTGTCTTCCCAGGAAACGTTGGAACAAAAGACACTTTAAAAGAAGTTGTTGAAGTGTTGGAAGAGAAGTAGTATAAAAAACCCCTGCGAATGTTGATTCGCAGGGGTTTTATTTTTTATTAGAGGTAAGAGGGAAGGTATACCGTAATAATCGAGGTAATTTTTTTATTATTTGAATAATATTTTTGTTGACTCTTTAAAACGGTTACATTATATTGTGTATATACAAGTTATTGTCTTAGAGGTTTACACTAAAATATTTTTTTGGAAGAAAACTAAAACGTTTTCGCTCAGAAAGACTAGGAAAGAACTCTCTTTTTTTGCCACTACACTAGAACGTTTTCGGTGACGAAGAGAATTTTTTTTACCGAAACACTAAAACGTTTTCGAGAAAAAGAGTATTATTTTTTTAACCTAACTCGAAAACGTTTTCGGAAAGGAGCTAGTTTATGATGATGAACTACACGATGGGGAAAGGCAACTTTACAAACTGGATCGTATCGGAGGTGGAATTCTCTCCAGATACATTGGGGAAATGCGAATCCATTATGTATCTTGGAAATGGGTATTTGGGCCTTCGGTCTGCCACAGAAGAAGCTTATCTAAAAGAAACTAGAGACTTATTTGTAAGCGGTACCTTTAACAAGTTCGATGAAAATGAAGTAACGGAGCTACCTAACTTAGCAGATGTAACTCGTCTTGATATTCGGATTGATGGAGAGCGTTTCAGCTTAGAGTTTGGAGAAACAGAGGATTATGTTCGTCAACTGAACCTAAAGACAGCAGAATTAACTAGAACATTTACTTGGACCTCTCCAAAAGGAAAAACGGTACGATTCCACTTTAGACGTTTTGTCTCTCTCGAAAACCTTCACTTGATTGGAATGAAGATGGACGTGGAAAGTGTCACACACCCCGTTACGATTTCTTTTGACTCTGGAATTAATGCTCAAATGAGCAATACGGGTGCCCAGCATTTCCATGAAGGCGAACGTAGAATTTTTGATAAGCGATTTGTTCAACTCGTTCAAACTACTACACAGTCTAAAATTGATATGGTATTAAATACGGCACACAAAGTAATGGTGAATGGTGTTGAAGTATCTGAACCAGTGATGAATATGGATCGCCGTAAAGTTTGGTTGAACTTCCAAGCGAATCTTGAACCAGGTGACAAACTAGAAATGGAAAAGGTTACAACTGTTTATACTAGCCGTGACAAAGAATTTGATACACCAGATTACGACCTTGGGCAGTTGCGTGAAACTTCATTAGAGGATTTACGGACAAGCTTTGAAAAAGGCTATCAATTCTTGTTGGAAGAGCATCAAGATGCTTGGAATCGAAAAGTATGGAATGCCTATAATCTCGAAGTAAATAGTAAAGACTCATTTGATGTGCTTGCGCTTCGCTTTGCGATGTATCATTTAACCATTATGACACCTGCTCATGACGAAAGAATGGGAATTGGTGCAAAAGCATTAAGTGGGGAAGGCTATAAAGGTCATTCATTCTGGGATACCGAAATTTTTATTCTACCATTTTTTATGTATTCGAACCCAGAAGTTGCAAAATCTCTCTTAAAATATCGTTACCTTGGCCTGGTAGGTGCACGTAAAAAGGCAGCCGAAAATGGTTATGAAGGCGCGATGTACCCTTGGGAAGCAGCTTGGCCAACAGATGGTGAAGTGACACCGGTTTGGGGCGCGGTTGATATTGTGACTGGTGAGCAAACAAAAATTTGGTCCGGTTTTATCGAACAGCATATTACGGCAGATATTGCGAATGCCGTTCATCAATATTATACGATTACAGGTGACCAAGAGTTTATGGATGAATATGGGTATGAGATGATTTTCGATACCGCTACATTCTGGGCAAGCCGTCTTGAATGGAATGAAGATAAACAAGAGTACCAAATTAATCAAGTTGTCGGGCCAGATGAATACAAAGAACATGTTGATAACAACGCCTTCACGAATTATATGGCTCACCACAATATGCAGCTTGCAATCCGTTATGCAGATGCGCTTAAGCAAGAAAACCCAGAACGCTATAAAGCACTTAATAATGACTTAAATTTAGACGCAGCTTATAAAAATTGGCAGTCTAAATCAGATAAATTATATTTGCCTCAGCCACGGGAAGAGGATCTGGTCATTCCGCAAGATGATACGTATTTACAGTTAAAAGAAATCGATTTAACCAAATACAAAAATCAAGAAAAGGTTGGTAGTTTGTTCAATGAATATAACCTTGAGCAAGTAAATCAGATGCAAATTACGAAGCAAGCAGACGTGGTCATCTTGCAATTACTATTAGAGCAATCATTCTCAAAAGAAGTGAAGAAAGCGAACTTCAATTATTATGAGCCAAGAACCTTACACGATTCTTCGTTAAGTCTTTCAACACATGCGATACTGGCTAATGACCTTGGTGAAGAAGATCTTGCGTATTCTTTGTTTAAAAGAGCAACTGAAATCGACTTGGGTCCAGCGAAATTCTCATCCGATCATGGTGTCCATGCTGCCTCCATCGGTGGAATCTGGATGTCAGCTGTCTTAGGATTTGCAGGTGTGCGTGTACTAGATGGAAAACTACGGATTAATCCAAAGTTACCGAAGCATTGGGATGATATGAAGTTCACAATCTACTGGAAAGGACAACCTGTGACCTTGACCATTACACAAAGCTCTTTAACAGTTAAAGCTGAAAACTATGAAATATTCGCTTTTGAAACATTCGGAAACACTTATGAGTGCAAAGACCAATTAGAAATTAAAATTAATTCATAATTCCTTAAGGGGGAAAACTCATGAAAAAAGTAGCTAAGTTTATTGCAGGTGCATTTTTAGTGGCAGGGTTAACAGCTTGTGGATCTTCGGATGAAACAAATAGTGAAAACGGTGGTGCAGCGGGAGATGACTCTATTACTCTAGCAGTATGGGGTTCTTCACCTGCTGAAACAGAAGGTTTAGAGCAAACAGTTACAAGCTTTGAAGAAGCATCTGGTATAGATGTAGAAATTGAAGTGATTCAAGATAATTTCCAAGATGCTTTAACTGCACGCTTTGCAGCGAAAAATGCTCCAGATGTATTTTACCTTGAATCATTTGCGGCTCCTAAATTTATCGCCAGTGGAGTGTTAGCGGACATCTCTGAAGATGTAGAAAATCCAGAGGATTTTTATCAGCCACTATTAGACTCTTTCAAAGATGAAGAAGGCAAACTTTATGCCCTTCCAAAAGATTATTCAACACTTGGGATGTACATTAATACAGATCTATTAACAGAAGCTGGTTATTCTGTTGAAGATGTTCCTACAGATTGGGACGGTTTGGTTGCTTTTGCTGAAGAACTTCAAGGCAAATTATCGGGTGACCAAGCTGCAGTGATTTTTGACGCAACAATGGCAAGAAATATGAGTAGTTTAATTGCAAGTGGATTAAATCCAGTGAATGAAGAAAACCGTGCTGACTTTACTTCAAGCCCAGAGGCACTTGACTATCTGCAAAGCCTAGTTGATGGAAATAAAGCCGGTTACCTTCAAAATCCAACTATTGATCTTGGTATGGACTCTGCAGGGGCAGCGTTTGGGTTAAACAAAGCCGTAATCATGATTGAAGGAAACTGGGTACTAAGTGCTTTGAACCAGAATTACCCTGATGTAAACTTTGAAGTTTTGGAAGCGCCAACCGTTAATGGGGAGAAACAAACGATGACATTTAATGTTGGTTATGCAATTGCAAAAGATACTGACAACAAAAAAGCAGCAGTAGATTTCGTTTCCTACATGACTGGAGAAGGTCAACAACAGTGGAGCGAAATCTCTGGAACATTCCCGACTCGCCAATCGGTAGCGGAAAAGATGGGCCTTGAAAGCAATGAAAAACTACAAGCTCATGTTCTTGGTGCTGAATACGGTACAGTATGGTCTTCTGGTGTGTATCTTCCTGTCATTGCCACTGCTTTTGATAACCAATTCTTAGCAGCTATTAACGGAGACAAATCCGTAGAGCAGGCAATGAAAGATGCAGAAAAAGAGGCAAATGACGAGATCGAACGTCAGCAATAATGGATTCAGTAAATAGGGGGCTATTTTCGGATAAATAGCCCTTCTTTAACCAAGGCTCTTTTCTCAAACTTTGTTGTTTTTCAACAAAAAATACTCTGAATATGCAAGGTTATTCATAAAAATAGCTACATTTTATGAGAAAAGAGCTTGCAAACTAATTTTAAACATACAAAATAGCTACTATTTCGTTAAAATCAGCTTTAGGATTTTAACAACAATCTTTACGAAAACAGCCTTAACCAATTACAACGAGCGGATGAAAAACAAACTACTCTAATCAGGTTGTTGGTAAATCGCTTGTGGTTCTCTAAATAAGAGGTGAAAAGATAATGGGGAAGAAACGATACAATAATATACAAGGTTATTCCTTCTTAATGCCGGCATTAGTGGTGATCCTTGTCTTTACCTTAGTTCCGATTGCCTATGCGTTTTTCATGATGTTCTTTAAAGTCGATCTTTTATCAGGGACAAGAACATTTGTAGGATTCGGTAACTTTGAAAAAATCTTTAGCGATCCTAAATTTTGGGCATCGTTTCAAAATACGTTCAAATACGTAGCCGTTGTAGTACCGATTCAAACGATTATTGCAATGATCTTGGCGGCTTTATTAAATAGCAAAGTTAAGTTTGACCGTGCATTTCTAACCGTTATGTTTATTCCTACACTTACATCTTCTTCCGCCATGACATTAATCTTTATGTGGTTGTTTAACAACAATGGGTTAGTCACAAACTTGATTGAATCTGTCTTTGGGGCAAAAGTCCAGTTCTTAACGAATCCAGACCTCGCTCTTACCGTCATTATGGTGATGAATATTTTTTCAACGGTACCTCATTTTATGGTTGTCTTTCTTTCTGGACTGCAAGATATTCCTGGTAGTCTTTATGAAGCTGCATCGATTGATGGAGCAACTAAAGTTAAACAGTTTTTCCATGTTACGGTTCCGCAGCTTATGCCCATTACGTTTTATGTTGTGACAATGGGATTAGTTGGCTGTTTCCAAATCTTTGACCAAGCTTTCATAATCTCAAATGGTACAGGTGGACCACAAAACTCAACGCTCACATTCTCCCTATATATCTATCAATTAGCCTTCTCAAGCAATGATATGGGACGAGCTACAGCATTAGCATTTTTACTTGGAATCATTATCTTTACCGTAACGTTCATTGTGAATAAACTACTAAAAGCCGATGAAGTGAATGGGTGATGAACATGAAAAAGAATAATCGGACCCTTAAAACCATTATCTATACGTTATTAATCTTATACTCGCTTGTCACTCTAGCCCCGTTTGTTTGGAGTATTTTAACCTCTTTTAAAACAACAGCTGAGATCGCAGGTGGGGGGACGTTTTTCCCTGAAACATGGAGTTTAGATGGGTATCAAACGATTTTGGAATCACAATTCCCACAATGGGTGATGAACTCATTATTTGTTGCACTATTAACGACTGTTTTTAATATCTTTTTTAATACAATGGCCGGTTATGCACTTGCCAGAATTGATTTTAAAGGACGCCAAGTATTATTTAGTTTTCTACTAGTCTTAATTATGATTCCTTCCCAGGTAACGATGATTCCTCTTTATATTGTCATTTCTGATTTGGGCTTGGTCGACTCTCAATGGTCAATCATTTTTACGACGATGATTAATATTGGTTACATCTTTATGATGAGACAGTTTTTTATAAACTTCCCACGTGATGTGGAAGAAGCTGCGGCGATGGACGGGCTAAGTCGTTTTGGAACCTTTATCCGCATCGTACTTCCAAATGCAAAAGCAGCGGTTGCCACACAAGGTGTGTTTGTGTTTATGGGTGTGTGGAATGAATTTATGAAACCGTTGTTATTTATTTCTAGCCCTGATAAGTACATGCTTACACAAGGATTAAACGCTTTGTCGAAGACATTTAAAAACTCAACACAATGGGATGTGATCATGGCGGGTTCCTTACTATCCATCATTCCAATTTTCATTCTTTATATTGTGTTGAACAAATATTTTATTACGGAAAACGACCAAACCGCTGGGGTAAAATAAAAACAGATAGAGGGGTTTTGTATGGTTAAAGCAGTTATTTTTGATTTAGATGGTGTGATTACGGATACAGCTGAGTTGCATTATCAGGCTTGGAAAAACCTTGCCAACTCCATTTCGATTGACTTTGATCGTGAATTTAATGAAGAATTAAAAGGGATTAGCCGCATGGATAGCTTAAACAAGATTTTAAGCCATGGTGGCGTGGAAGACCAATACACAGAGCAAGAGAAAGTGGGATTGGCGACGAAGAAAAACGAAGAGTATAAAACTCTATTAGTTCATTTAAACCCTGAAAATATATATCCAGGTATCAAAGAACTACTAGATTCTTTAAAGGAAAGCAAACTAAAAATTGGATTAGCGTCCGCAAGTAAAAATGGACCTGCAATCCTAGAATATTTACAGATTACAGATTACTTTGATACGATTGTTAACCCAGATTCTGTCGCAAATGGAAAACCAGCACCGGATATTTTCTTAAAAGCGGCGGAACAATTAGGCGTTTCACCGCAGGAATGCATCGGCATTGAAGATTCTGAAGCGGGTATTGAGGCAATAAAGAAAGCCGATATGTTCGCAGTTGGAGTTGGAACAACTGAAGTCATGAAAAAAGCTGGTGCAGATTTAGTTTTAACAAATACAAAAGAACTAGTTTGGAGTCAGTTAAAAGAAGCCGCTAGTGTGAAAATTGGATAAACAAAATTACCGTTAGTCAGGGAGTAGATGAAAGAATGGCCACTATAAAGGATGTCGCAAAAAAAGCGGGTGTGTCGATTGGAATTGTCTCGAAGGCATTCAATAATTATCCAGATGTTAGTGAGAAAACTAGGCAAAGGATACTAGATATCGCGAAGGAAATGAACTATACGCCCAACGTTGTGGCAAAAAACCTATCATCGAAAAGACAACTAACAATTGGAATGATCACATCCGGTTTATTAAATATGGATGGAAAAGATAATTTTAACCTTTTCAATATGTACAAAGGTGCGTATAGCGCGGTAGAGGAGAAATACGAATTGGCTTATTTCTTTACTGACTCTGTTAAGCAGAAGGAAAAGAGTTATGCCCAATTTTGTCGGGAACGAAATATAGGTGGAGCGATTTTACAAGGGATTAGTGTAGATGACCCTTACTTTAAAGAATTAGTCGATACCAATATTCCATGTGTGCTCATCGATTTAACAACTGAAAGCGATAAAGAAGGACTTATTGGCAATGTTTCAACGAACAACTATGAAGCAAGTCGAGAAGTCGCGAATTATCTAATCGAGAGCAATCATCGAAAGATCGTTATCATGGCAGGAAAAGTAGAGACAGTTGTCAATACGGAACGGCTTTCAGGGGTCATGGCCGCATTTAAAGAAAATGGGCTGGAGTTAAAAGAAGAAGATGTGTTGCATGCAAACTTCTCTGAGGAACAAGCCTATCTTATGGCCAAAGAATACCTTAAAACAAAGCAGCCAACAGCCTTTCTCTGCTTCAGTGATCTGATGGCGTTTGGTGTAATGAAGGCAGTAAAAGAGTCCGGTTTGCGGATTCCTGAGGATATTTCGATTACTGGATTTGATGGGTTAATCATTGCAGAATATACGCAGCCGCTCCTTACCACTGTAAGGCAAGATTTCTTTGAAATTGGCAAACAAGCCGCTACCTTACTACAAGAAATGATGGAACAGAAATCAACCAAACAACGCGTCTTTGTCCCTCATGAACTAATTAAACGCGAAAGTGTCAAAACACTTTCAAAAGAATAAAGCACTCTGGGGAGTGCTTTTTCTATTTTTAGCAGACAACAAGGTCAGAGGTGGATGAACAGAAGTTTAATGTCATTTTTAGCTATGGCGAGAAGGTATTTCTTTGCGTTTGTTTGAGAAAAAACCAGCATACCTTCTTTAAAGAGGTAAATGCTGGTCCTAAAGAACGACCCAAAAGGTTCGACCCCATTTTTAATTCGCTGTAGAGAGAATAAATGGGCCTCTCAGCCAGATATATCCACCCTAAACCAGTTTTTATTCGCTGTAGGACGAATACCCCGATCCCTCAATCAAATATATTCGCCCTAAACGAACTTTTATTCGCCGTCACAAGCAATATATTCGCCGTCAAGAGCCATTTATTCGCTGTAGGGAGAATAAGCCCCCAACTTTATTCTCCGTAGGGCGAATAAACCTCTACAACGGATGAAACTTCCCCGAAACAGCATCAACGATAAACCGGTTCTGTTCCGAACTCACGACCCAAAACGGGCGGAAAAACAGCTGACTTTCTTTTAAAGAAAATCGTGGGACGGTTAAAAACTTATATTTTTTCGAGGCATGGCGCTGAAAGAACTGCACCGCTTTTTTCTCGGCTTTTTCTTTTGACAGGACCGCGGGCAACCGCTCCGCTTCGTCTAATACTGAGCGCTCGAAAGAAGGTTTGCTATCGATCACCGATTCACGCCCGCTAATCATATCGATTGTACAGCCAAGAGCGCCTTCCTTGACCAACAAGGCTTTTACTTTCATTTGATAAGAAACAAATTGATAAGGATAATAGATTTTACGCTCGGCGATATAAGGCTGACTTGAGTCTAATTTATGAATGGTGGCAACGGCAGCCTCTTTCGAAATAGAATCTGGTAAAATCGTAAACTTCTGCATACAATCAAACTCCTTATCGTGACCATGATGGATCTGCTAGAATTTCAGAAATATTGTTGGCTTCTGGTGAAAGTTCGTGAGCAATGTTTTTCTCGATTTTTGCCGGAAGAGCTTTTTTTCCTTTTGCTTCTTCAATCAGTTGCTTGATTTTATCAGAAGGACCTTTGCCAAAACGGCTGCCAATCACCATGCCAATAAAGGAAACAATTAATCCAGCTAAAAATGGATGAACCGCCGTTAGGCTCTCTAAATTTAACAACGTCCAAAGAATATTCGTCGCAGCTCCACCAATCATCGCGCAAAGAGTGCCAATATGATTTGCTTTTTTCGAATAAACGGAAGCCACATATGGAACTAAGAAACTGTTCCCAAGTACTCCAAATGAAAAGATAACCAGCGCAGCGACAGTCGGCGGTTCATAAATCGCAATCACGATCCCGATTAATCCTCCAGCTAAAATACATAATCTAGAGATAAGAATCGCTTTCTTTTCACTAGCATTTGGGTTGATAAATCGTTGATACACATCGCGTGATAAAATTGTTCCTGCTTGCATCAATAAAGAGTCTGAAGTAGACATGATCGCAGCCATGATCGCTGAAAGAAGCAAAGCCGACAAAAAGCCTGGGAAGAATTGGTACGTTAATTGCGGAATGACCATTTCTGGATCCGCTAAGTTTGGGAGCAACACAATCCCGATTAACCCAAGAATATAGGGGATAAAAATAAATAATTGATTCCACGTTGCTGCCCAAACAATGGCACCTTTAACTGTTTTAGTACTTTTCATGGACATATGCCGGACGACTACATGCGGCAGCCCCATATACCCAATTAAATAAATGAGAATTGCTCCAATAATTACGCCCCATTGTCCATAATAAGCCAAATCCTTGCCCCAAATACTAAGGTATGTAGGATCAAGAGCGGCAAGGGATGCATTCAATTCCGACAACCCGATATGATTTAGAGCCAAAACGGCAATCCCGGTAACGCCAAGAACCATGATAATGCCCTGAATAAAATCAGTATAAACGACCGCTAAATATCCGCCGGCTACGGTATAAATCGTAATCACACTAACGCCAATGACCACAGCTAATTCGTATGGAAACCCTGTTAATTGGGTTAGCGCTTTACCAGCCGCAATAAACTGTGCAAACACATACGCCAAGATGAAAATAATCGAGATGATCGAACCTACCACACGGACCATCGGGCTTTCATAGCGCTTTTCCAAATACTCAATCGGTGAAAGCGCGCCAAGCTTTTCGGACAGCCTTCTCATTCGTTTTCCGAGTACAGACAGGTTCACAATCGCGCCCCCAGCATCGCCAATCGCATACCAAAGCGCGTACCAACCATGCTGAAAGGCTAATGCAGGTCCACCCATGAACATGTAGCCGCTCATCGAACTACTTTGCATCGTCATCGCCGTAACGGCCGGACCGATGCTACGGTTTCCTAATAAATAATGCTCGGACGATTTCGAAGCTTTGCGTGTAAACCAGATTCCGATGATCATCAGCACCACTAAATAGACAACAAATACAATGACATCTGTCTTCAACTGGTTTCCTCCTTCGAATTATTTTCTTCTTCGCGTTCATCTTGCCTTTTAAAAATAAAATAGAGGACAATCGCTGAACCAATAAAAAGAATCGGCCATGGAAAAAAAGCGATAAAGGTTCCCAAAGGCAAATTAAACATAAAGCACCTCCTTATCTTTGGAATAGTTGTTCTCTTAAACAACTTAAAAGAGGTAGAAAGAGAACATGGTACAACTCATCCTTATTTTACTATATATTCAGAATATTTATATAACATTCTCGAACTTTTACCCATTGTAAGGGAATAGGGTAATTTCACTTCCTTCATATAAAGAATACCTTATGTTTAGAGTAAGGAATGTCGAAGTATGATGAAGACATACCCAAAACTTCACAAGTGATATGGTAAAATTCATATTTTTTTGAATTATCACTTGACCGTGGCGAGCAAACCTATTATTCTTTAAATATAGTTAACCAAAAGTTACCCAAAATATTATAAAAATAGACCTTTCATATTTGTGAGGAGGAGTAAACATGGCAGAAGCTAGAATTCTTAAAAACTTTATTAACGGTGAGTGGGTAGAAAGTAAAACAACAAAATATGAAGATATTATCAACCCAGCAACAAAAGAAGTGGTTGCACGTGTACCGATCTCAACGAAAGAAGAAGTAGACTATGCAGTCGAAGTAGCGGCAAAGGCATTTGAAACTTGGAAGCGCGTTCCTGTGCCAAAGCGAGCTCGGATTCTATTTAACTTCCAACAATTGCTTCAACAAAACAAAGAAGAATTGGCTCGTTTGATTACAATTGAAAACGGTAAAAACACAACAGAAGCTCTTGGCGAAGTTGGTCGCGGAATTGAAAATGTGGAGTTCGCAGCTGGTGCCCCAACGCTTATGATGGGGGATTCGCTTTCAACAATCGCATCTGATGTAGAAGCAACAAACTATCGTTATCCAATCGGAGTTGTTGGTGGAATCACTCCCTTCAACTTCCCAATGATGGTTCCTTGCTGGATGTTCCCAATTGCGATTTCTGTTGGTAACACATTCGTCCTAAAGCCATCTGAAAGAACACCACTTACAGCCGAAAAATTAGCAGAGCTACTAGCTGAAGCTGGTCTTCCAAATGGCGTATTGAACCTTGTTCACGGTGCGCATGATGTGGTGAACGGACTTTTAGACCACCCAGCTGTAAAAGCAATTTCCTTCGTGGGATCGAAGCCTGTTGGTGAATATGTGTATAAGCGTGGAAGCGAGAACTTAAAGCGTGTTCAAGCGTTAACAGGTGCGAAAAACCACTCTATCGTCTTGAACGATGCGGACCTTGAGCTGGCAACAACAAACGTGATTGCCTCTGCATTTGGTTCTGCAGGTGAGCGTTGCATGGCATGCTCAGTAGTAACGGTTGAAGAAGGCGTTGCCGACGAATTCCTTGCAAAGCTTGTTGAAAAAGCGAAAGAAGTCCAAATTGGGAACGGCTTGGATGAAGGTGTCTTCCTAGGACCAGTTATTCGTGAAGAAAACCAAAAGCGTACACTTGGTTATATCCAAAAAGGAATTGAAGAAGGAGCAACACTCGTTTGTGACGGACGTGAAAACGCTCCTGAAGATGGTTACTTCGTGGGACCAACCATCTTCGATAACGTTTCAACAGACATGACCATCTGGAAAGATGAAATCTTCGCTCCAGTTCTTTCCATCGTACGTGTGAAGAACTTGAAAGAAGCGGTTCAAACGGCAAACGAATCAGAATTTGCCAATGGTGCATGTATTTATACGTCTAATGCATCGGCAATTCGTTACTTCCGTGAAGAAATTGATGCAGGAATGCTTGGAATCAACTTAGGGGTACCAGCTCCAATGGCGTTCTTCCCATTCTCTGGTTGGAAGTCTTCATTCTTCGGAACACTTCCTGCGAACGGAAAAGACGGCGTCGAGTTCTACACTCGCAAGAAAGTCGTAACAGCAAACTACGCAGCACCTTCGTTTGAATAATTAAAATAAAAGCGATGATCCTACTAAAATCCAGTAGGATCATCGCTTTTTTGTCGTTGGTAGGGCGATCAAACACATTAGTAAAGGCTAATTCCTAACAAAAAATAGGAATTGGCCTTTTAATTTTAATCGACAATCACAAGTTCAACGTTGTTATTTTTTGCAAAGATTTGGAACTCTTCTTCTGGAGTTTTGTCCGTAATGAGATAGTCGATCTCTTCTAGGTTGCAGTATGTCATCAGTCCATATCGGCCAAACTTTTGGTGATCGGCAAGAAGATATACCTGTTGACTGCGCTGTACAATCGCTTGCTTTATATCTGTTTCAAGCGGAGAAGCGTTCGTCACTCCGTTTGACAGCGAGATACCTGTGGTTGCCATAAACGCTTTATTGATGTTATACGTTTTGATCACATCGAGGTTTTGTGGCCTTCCTAGTGAGTTGGTCTTGCGCTCAAGAATTCCACCAATGGTAATAATGTTTAAGTTTTCATACGGGAGCGAGTGAACAATAAACTCAATATTATTGGTTACAATCGTGATATTCTGTTTATCTTTAATAAAGTTAAACATTTCAATCGTTGTCGTCCCGGAGTCGATAAAAATCACATCGCCCTCTTCCACATATTCAACGGCTTGTCTGCCAATGGCTGTTTTCCCTGGTTGGTTCCGGACTTTACGCTCTTGAAAGGATTCAAGTTTGCTAGGTTCTTTGACCGCAACGCCACCATATACTTTCTTTAAGTTGCCGCTCTCCACTAACTCCTGGACATCTCGTCGGATTGTATTTTTGGAAACATTGAAGACCTCAACCAGTTCATCCAAAGAGACAGATTTGTGTTGGACAACATAATCCTCAATTTGCTTTATGCGTTTTTCCTTTAACATTTGTCCCACCCTATTCTAGGTAAAAAGTTTATTCATTACTGGATTTAAAAATTTCTTCTCTAAACTCTTGCTGGTTGAGAAAGTTAAATTTGTTTCACAGCAAGAGTTTTAAGGTTTAAAGCAAAAAAACAGTAAATGGTTTTATGATTTTAAAGAATTTCCACATAGTGATTCTATAAAGACTATGTTAAGTGTTTATCTCTATTTTACCAAGAATTGTGCTAAAGTTCACCACAAATATAACCAAAAGTTAGGGAGTGAGTGAACAAATAGAGGCAGTCTTATGCCTGTCGCCCCTGAACAAGCCGCTTGCGCTTTTCTATCTCTAACCAAGTTCTCATTGTTTTCTCATTTCCTTCACGCTGTATCCTCATTGTCAACAGGCAAAATAAGGGTATCAGTTAAATGAGAAAAAGGAAGTTGGAGGGACAACAGGATGGCTTTAGAAGTTTTTAGTCGTAGAGAGCAAAAGTATTTGATTACCCGGCAGCAATATGAGTTGCTGGTTGAAATGATGGCACCTTATATGCGCTTTGATAAGTTTGGCGATCAGGGGAGATATACGGTGACAAGTCTGTATTTCGAGAATCCGGAGCACAAGATTTATTATGAAGTGAAAAATAAATTGAAGTTTCGCCAAAAACTGAGACTACGAATCTATGATGATACCGACCTCAGCGGTACTGCTTTTTTTGAGGTTAAGCAAAAGCATAATAATGTCGTCAATAAAAGACGAACAGCGATTCCACTCATGCATGCTTATCATTATCTAAACACGAGTTATGAAACTTCATCGCCGATTTATTATGATGTTTCGAATCCGCAAATTATGAAGGAGATTGACTATTTTAAGAGATTTTATGATTTACGACCAGAAATGGTCGTTAGCTATGATCGCCACGCGTTCCACTGCATCACCGATCCGGATTTACGCGTGACTTTTGACTTGAATCTTCGTTGTCGGAACGAAGACCTTAGAATTGAACATGGGCCATACGGTCAGAACTTTATTGACCCCAATCTTGTCGTCCTTGAAGTGAAAGTCACCCACAGTGTTCCGTTATGGTTGACGCGAATATTACAATTACTAGAATGTGAGCAGCGCAGTGCCTCCAAGTTTTGCACAAGCTTGGAATTATTAAAAGGGGAAATACTCCCTGTCATAAATGAAGAAATAAGAGAAGTTGTAACAATGGGAGGAAGATAAAAATGACCGAATTATTCACTTTTGTTTCCGCAGGGGAACATACGATGCTAATGAGTTTCTTGGCGATGATTGCAGCCGCGGGATTAAGTTTAATCATCACAAATGTCTATCAAATCACGTTTACAGGAGAACATTATTCACAGTCCTTTGTTCATACAATTGTGATGATGAGTGTGGTTGTATCCGTCGTGATGAATGTTGTTAGTGGCAATGCGGGGGTCGCGTTTGGTTTATTTGCGGTCTTTTCACTGATTCGCTTCCGCAGTGCGGTGACCGATGCGAAAGACATTGCTTATATCTTCTTTGGTTTATGTGTTGGAATGACTTGCGGATTGTATCGAATTGATTTGGCGATCATGTTAACCGTTTGTGCCAGTTTAATTTTTTACCTTCTATATAAGTACGATTATGGAAAAGGCAAAGGTACTCAAGTTTTAAAAGTAACTGTTCCAGAAAATTTGAATCATGAAAATTTGTTTGATGATCTTCTCGCAGAACATACGAAGCATTATGTTCTTCGTCAAGTGGAAACAACAAACCTTGGAACAATGATTCGGTACACATTTGATATTCGTAGTAAAAATGAAACGAAAGATAAAGATTTACTCGATTTAATCCGTGAACGCAATGCAAATCTACAAGTTTCGCTTTCTTATTTACAAAAGAAATATTAAGAGAAAAGACCCCCTGGCAACCACCGAACTGTCAGGTGGGACAGAGGGACAGGCACCGTGTCTCAGTACAGAAGTCAGCCGGGACGAGGGACCTGTCCCTCTGTCCCGCGTCTTATTTTTTTGTATTATACGTCATGTTTGCGATTAAGCTCTTGTTGGAAGTGCTCCAGTTAACGTTTATGTTAAGGAGATCATCGACCACACTGATGGGTACATAGAGCTCCTTATCAAGTACAACAGGTGTTTTATCCAATTGAAGATCTTTCCCGTCGACGGTATAAATAATGCTGTTTTCTACAAAGGTTGTTGTTTGGTCATTAACGGTTGCTGTCACGTTAACTACACCTTTTTTATGGTTTGCTTTCGTTTTCCCGCCTAAGGTTTTAACTAAAGAATCAATCGATACATAGAATTCATCATTGAATCGTTTCGCTTTGACTTTCTTTTGGTCAACAAACACGTTCATGTCCAGGTTATCAATGAAATGGCGTTTTTCAATGAGCGCATGAATGCCTTTGGTTTTGTCCACCACCTGGGAAACTTCAAAATCTGTTGCTGCACTCATATAAGCTAGGGCAGTGGCACGGTCCATTCCCAATTTTTCATTTAAAAATGCTACCGCTTCACGGACGCTTTCCTTCATTGCTTCATCTAAGTCTTCGTCCAAGCCAATTGGAATCCAATAATCTTCTGTTTCAGCAAAAGGTTGAACCAATTCGCCCTCACGTGGAAGCGTTGGGTCATCTTGTTTCAAAACAGTTAAGCGGAATGTTCCCCGTAAAGATGCTTCCCATGCAGTCAACGCAACTTCACCATCGCCTTGGGCAAAGTGAGGATCACCCGTATAAAAGAGGGCACCTGCCACTTCAACAGGCAAATAAAGGGTAGAACCGACACCTAACTCATTGATATCAATATTTCCACCTGTTTCCGTTGGTGGAACCGAACTAAGTTTGTCGCTGGTGTCTCCAGCGACACCCATTAGTCCCATAAACGGCTTCACTGGGAACCGCACTTCACCGCCACTTTCAATCGGCAGAACTCCATAGTATTTTCCGTTGATTTCTTCTAATGGAGTAAACTTTGAGACGTTGTTATAAAGCTCTGGGTTCTCGGCGCTGGCTCCTTCTTGTCGGCCTTTGTTTTCTGGGAATTCACCTGGAAGAGCTCCTTTGTAATGGCGGTTGGAAATGACGCCGTATGGAACGCGTGGCGCCAAGGATAAAACTTCTACCTTTAATACATCTCCTGGTTCAGCCCCTTCAACAGCAATGGGTCCGGTTACGACATGAGGGCCGTCCGCATCAAAATCATGATCTAATTCAGAACCGGCAATTTCAATCGCATCTTTTAATACCTGTTCTTTGCTTATGCCGTGCTGGGCAAAGTATTCAACTGGATCTCGTCCCTGGTCTTCTAAAATCCCTTCGTGGGAGACGGTATCAACTGTGACGGTGCTACCTGAGGGTACAGTCATTACTGCTTTGCTATCGCGATTTGGCAAGTAGCCCCATTGTGCTGTATCCAGCGATGTCGGTAAATAATATTTTCCTCTAACTTTATCCACTGAAGTGGTTTGCAGGATGTTAAAAGTGGGTTCCTTCTGCTTCTTTGCTTCCCCCGTCTCATCACTCAATACTAGAGTAGCAGATAGTAGAGTTGCTGCACTTACACTGACTAATCCTAATGTTTTAAGAGTTTTCTTTGGCATCTTTTCTCGCTCCCTTGTGTTATTTTCTATTTATAGGTTACAAAGAGAGTGAATTTAATGCCATAAGTGCGTGAGGTTTTCTAACATATATTTGGGGTTCATCGGTCACGGAGAAGATAATCAAGACTTTTAAAGTGGGTTTGATAATTAGGGGCACGGAAAAAAGCAGGGAATATCCCTGCCTGTTAGTTATTCTGAGCCAACCTCCCAAGCGGCCCATCTTCCTTGATGATATCTTGGATGTCATAGACCGAGATCGGGAACATCGGAAAGCCGTATACATAAGGGGTCAAATCATAGAGTTGAAAATAGATCACTAGTGTTTTGTCAGCAATGTAAAAGTCTTGGTCCGGTTGAATAGAAGTGAATGGGTTTAAGAGGGGGACTTCGCGTTCATTAATCTGTTTTTGAATCATTGCAGAGAGTCTGGCGACATAATCACTGCCCGGTTTAAAAAGGTCTTTTAAGGTAGATTTTGTTCCCGTATAAAGGTCGAAGGTTAAAGATTTGATGTACGTCATTCCATGCGCAGCTTGCTGGTGATACGTATAGTTGCTAAGTGATAAGCTCAGAACGTCACGTTGGTTATTTTTGAGTTCAAAAGTACCAAGCATTTCGGCTACAGTGGAGGGCATATTCCCAACTTGTTGATCAATCAACTGTTGCGTTTGCTGAACAATCGCTCGGTTGATCCGTTGCTCCAGCGTTGGGTTGGCCATCCGGACGACTCTGGGGTGAAAGATGGTCTGGTTCGGTCCGTTGCTGACTTTGAGCGTTTTAATTTTGACAGGTAAAGCAGGTGGCATGATCCTCATTCCTTTATTGTTTTTACCTAAGGTATTCAAGAAAGCAGGGGACGGTGAACAGTCCCCTGCATCATTCTACGATTCTAATGTCGGTGCTACACGATGGTTCGTCGCTTGTTCATAAGCGTAACTCATGCCAATTAGTTGGCTTCGCTCCACATTTTACCGAAGAAAGCAAGCGCAAACGGAGAGCCGCATTCGTAATAACCAGCAGGTACCGTAATGAGCGGCAGGCCGCTGATATTGATTTCTGAAATGGTTGTTGATTTCACGTTATCGACTTCTCGTGCCGGAATTGCTTCTGGCATCTGCGGATAAACAAACCCATCTAAGTCATGGATTTCCAGCACATGATTAGTGATGCGTAGCAATTCGTTTTTAACCTCGGAAAATTCAGTGAGATCAGGTAAATAGTTCGGGTCCTTTGCCGCAGTCTCGGCGTTAATTAAATCACTAACAAGACTTAATGGACCACCTTCGGCCCATGGAACTTCACCTGCTTTTTCAAATACGCTGCGAATGGAGAGCTCTGCACTGATATTTTTTAAATAGTTTTCAAGGTCGTAAAAGAACGATTCCATCCCAATAAAACCGTTCTTTGCCTTCATGTACTCTGCAAAGCCAGTGCCCGCAAACGGGTCTTCGACAACTTCCGCTCCGAGCTTTTTAAGCTCATCAATGGCTCGTGCATATAGTTCTTCCGTTTCCGGTGAAAGTTCAGCTGTGCGCCAGCCAGGTCCGTACAAGCCCAATCGTTTTCCTTTAAGTGCCCCAGCATCAAGAAAAGCAGTGTAGCCTGCGTCAGGAACATTGCCTTTTGCTACTGCGGTTTTAACATCTTCCTTTGAATAGCCTGCCATGACCGACAACATAATTGCTGCATCTTCCACTGTTCGAGCATGAGGGCCTAAAACATCGCGCGTACTACCCGCAAGCGGAGTCACGCCTTTAGACGGAATTAGCCCAAACGATGGCTTGATGCCGACCAATGCTTGGGCGGCAGCTGGAACCTGAATCGATCCTGCTGTTTCTTCAGCTACCCCAAGTACAGCAAAGTTTCCTGACACAGCCATCGCCGTGCCACTACTGCTTCCGCCAGGTGAGATTTCGCGATTCACTGCATTAAAAGTAGGGCCAGCCCAGCTGTTGTTCGCATTATAGGCACAACTAAAAGCAGGAATATTGGTTTTACCAAGAATGATCTCTCCAGCTTGTTTTAATTGCGTCACCACTGGTGCATCTTTTGCCGGCATTAGCTCCATTCCACCTACTGCTTTCGCGAGGGGAGCCCATCCGAAGGTTGATGGATAGCCGGCTATATCAACCGCTTCCTTAATAACAATTGGAATGCCAGCAAGTGGCCCAAGCTCTGCCCCTTCCTCACGCAAACGATCGAACGCTTTTGCCTCTTCTATTATGTGAGGATTTCGAAAGGTAAAAGCATTGTAATTTGCTTCAAACTCTTCTATTCTTTCTAAAAACGACTGCACCACTTCTTCTGCTGTAAACTCTCCATTTGCGTAGCCAGTTTGTAATTGTTTCACCGTGACCTCTTCAAATCGAAACTTAGTGGATGTAGATAAAGTAGTGTTCTCCAAAATATAACGCCTCCCGTTATAATAATTATGAGTCGGAACTCTTTGTCCTTGGTTTCTACTTTAACTTTTTTTATCGCTTTGTCAGTTGGTTTGGCATAAAATCTAACGTGGAAAATTCAAGTTCTTAACTTAATCGTGGCTTATGTGTTCCCGTAAGGACTGGATATATTGTAAGACTTGTATTTTCCATTATGTGTTATGTTAATGACGAATACTGAGATAGGCTTTTTCCCTATTTTTAATAGAAGTACTTGTTCTATCTGACTTTGAACACTTTTATAAGAGAAGGGTAGTAATGACCATCTTTCATAGGCCGATGGGGATTCTAGAGACTTTGAATTGGTCCATGCAATGAAGTTTACTGAAGACTCACTTTTAAAAAAGGAAGACACTACTAAATCTACTAGTAGTAATGGTATAGTTTAATTAAATTAAATTCCAATCAATCTCTAACCCGTTATTAAGAATAGAAATGAGGTTAAAACGATGAGCGACCTATCAATCGAAAAACAAGCTCCTTATTACATACAGTTTTATCACATGATTAGGCAAATGATTTTTGACGGGAAATATCAGCCTGGTGAACGGATCAATGAGACGCAGTTAGCAAAAGAACATAATGTCAGTAAGAGCCCAATCCGTGAGGCCGTTCGCATTCTTGAAAAAGAAGGTCTACTGGTTGTAGAGAACTCAAAGGTTTTTGTTTATGAGCCTACTCTAAAAGATGTGAAGGATATTTATTATTGCCGGATGGCACTCGAATCGTTTGCGGTGAGGTTAACAACGAAAATTGCAAGTGACCAAGAGTTGGCTGAGCTTGAGCAGGTACTCGCTGATACAGAGGCAGCGATTCAAGCAAAGCAGGATGACAATTCGATTATTACACTCAATGAAAAATTTCATCAGTTGATTCTAACTTTCACGAACAATGCTCATTTGCAAAAGCAAGTTTACGATTTAAAAGGACTTATCCATTATTTTCGAGTCTTAAACTTTAAAGGAAATCATCGCGCAGAAGATATCCTTCAACAACATCAGCTAATTTTTAGTTTCATCAAACAGCGCGATGAAGATCAAGCCGCCCAAGAAATGATTAATCATTTAGAGCTGGATACTGAACATTTAGTCGAAGTCCTTGCGACAGACGATGAAAAATAAAGACGGTAGGACAAGCTGTTTGCAAAATAAAACAGCTTGTTTTTGTTTTGAAAAGTTCCCAATCTAGCCTTTTGAGTTGCGTTCACTGTGCTCCAAACAGTCAAAAAAGTCTAAAAATTAACTTGCTGTATGAAAAATTCTGTTATATAGTAGGATTACAAAACAAAGACGGTCGACCGACGACCGTTTGTGCAAAAAACTGAAGAGGGGGCAACAACATTGAAAAACTTAAAAATTGCTAGCATTCCAGGCGATGGAATTGGCAGAGAAGTCGTACCAGCTGCAATCGAGGTTTTGCAAACGGTATCAGACCTTCATGGAGGCTTGTCTTTTGAATTCACAGAGTTTCCCTATAGCTGTGAGTATTATTTAGAGCATGGGGTGATGATGCCAGAAGATGGTCTTGAAAGATTGCAAGACTTTGATTCTATCTTTTTAGGTGCAGTGGGGAATGCGAAGCTAGTACCAGACCATATTTCGTTGTGGGGTCTACTGATCAAGCTGCGCCGTGAATTCGAACAAGTCATCAACGTACGTCCTGCTAAAATCTTCAAGGGTGTTCGCTCTCCATTAGTCAATCCTAAAGACTTTGATCTCATTGTCGTTCGTGAGAATAGTGAGGGAGAATATAGTTCAGTTGGTGGTCGTATTTACCAAGGGGAAGATGAGATTGCGATTCAAAATGCGATCTTCTCGAGACGAGGCACTGAGCGTGCGATGCGCTATGCGTTTGAGTTAGCGACAAAACGGAAGCAGCATGTGACGAGTGCAACGAAATCAAATGGTATCTTTCATTCAATGCCGTTCTGGGATGAAGTGTTTCAGGATGTTTCAAAGGATTATCCGGAAATCGGTACCGATTCACAGCACATCGATGCCCTAGCTGCTTTCTTCGTGACCAATCCTTCCCGTTTTGACGTGATTGTCGCAAGTAACTTGTTTGGCGATGTGTTAACCGACATTGGCGCTGCGGTTATGGGAAGCATCGGAATTGCGCCAGCAGCGAACATCAATGTGAACGGAAAATATCCATCGATGTTTGAACCAGTTCACGGTTCGGCACCAGATATTATTGGGAAAGGGATTGCCAACCCAATCGGACAAATTTGGACAGCGAAAATGATGCTCGACCATTATGGAGAAGAAGAACTTGGTACAGTGCTTTTAGATGTCGTTGAAAGTGTTACAAATGACGGGATGTTAACTCCAGACATTGGCGGAAAGCATACGACTAGTGAAGTGACCAATGAAATTATTACACGCTTAAAAGCTAGAGCCTAAATCATAGAAGGGTGAGCCTATTCACGATGGATAGGTTCACCTTATATAAATAAATGCAAGCGCTTTCTAATCTATTTTTCTTATAAAAGGAGTGAAAAAGATGAGTAACTTAAATAAGCAGCCTGTAGTAGAACCAGTTGGAGTCAACTCAAAGTCAAAGAAGAAAATTGCTGGGATTGATGTCCCAATCTTTTTTGGAATCGTTGTGATCTTATTAATTGGTATTTATATGGAAATCCTCCCACATAATATGGCAAGTGGAATCATTGTTGCCATGGTCCTTGGGATGTTGCTGATGTGGATTGGCGATCAGATTCCTGTCTTCAATACCTTTGGAGGAGGTCCAATTCTTTGTATTTTAATTCCGGCCTTGTTTATTTATTTGGGCATCTTGCCAGAAAGTGTTGGAACGCTAACCGATGGTTTTTATAATGAGTTAGGCTTCTCGGATTTTGCTGTAACGGGAATTATTGTAGGGAGCATACTAAGTATGGACCGCAAAATGCTTTTGAAAATTGGGTTACGCTTTTTCATTCCACTTCTTGGAGCTGTTGCTTCTGCCATTTTAGTAGGCGGGTTGGTTGGACAGGTAATCGGCTTTGGCTTTAGTGAAACCATTTTTTATGTTGTTGGTCCGATCATGGGCGGCGGAATGGCGGCAGGTGCAGTGCCGATGTCAGAGATTTTCGCGAAAAGTAGTGGTGAAAGTGCAGGAGATATATTAGCAAAAATTGCTCCAGCGGTTATGGTTGGAAATATGATTTGTATTTTTGCTGCTGGTGCTTTGAATGGTTTAGGAAAACGGAGCAAGAAGCAGAACTTTTCGGGTAATGGTGAACTTTTACGCGTTGAAAAGAATGGGAAAAAAGTTGAATTAAAAGGTCAAGACAACTCTGCTTTTCCGTTTTCGATCAACAGTCTCATGGTAGGGATGATTGTGGCAACGACGATTTTTGTAGTCGGGAAAATTGTTGCCGAACTTATTCCGACTTTCCACTCTTATGTTTGGATTATTATAGCCGCTGCTGCGCTGAAAATCTTTGGTGTTTTACCAGCTCATATCGAAAAAGGTGCCGAAGACTGGTATGACTTCATTACTAAAGCATGGGTACCAGTTATTTTGGTCTCGATTAGTGCAGGAATGGTTGATTTCTCTAGTGTTATTGAAATTGTTACAAATCCTAGCTATATCAGTTTAACGGTAATTACGGTCATTGTGGCAACATTAGCAGCCGGATTCTTTGGATTATTGGTTGGCTTCTATTTTGTTGAATCCGCTATTTCTGCAGGGATTGGGATGGCAGACATGGGTGGATCGGGTGACGTGGCTGTACTAAGTGCATCGGAACGTATGAACTTGATGCCATTCTTACAAATTTCTTCACGGATTGGTGGAGCGCTGATGTTGGTCATTTTATCTCTTATTGCTCCATTTCTTATGTAAATTAACGAAATATTATGAAATCAAAGGAAGCAGAGGGACTGTCTCTGCTTCCTGCTTGTGTTAAAATTTACTATAGACTAGAAGCTTAGTAGGGAGTGACGGGGATGAAAGCGATCATCGCAATTGATTCATTTAAAGGTAGTATTTCTTCCATTAAAGGCAGTGAAGCCATTGCATTGGGAATTCACGATGTTTATCCGGATGCAGAGATTGTCACCCTGCCACTCGCGGATGGTGGTGAAGGAACGGTCGAGGCCCTCCTTCATGCCACTTCAGGTCAATGGGTGGAAACAATGGTCACAGGTCCCCTCGGGGAGAAGGTAACGGCGAAGTACGGAGTTTCAGGTGATGGCAATATCGCGATGATTGAAGTGGCGGCTGCTTGTGGATTGCCACTTGTTCCACCTGACTTGCGCAATCCTCTAAAAACAACCACATATGGAGTGGGTGAGCTCATCTTAGATGCAATCGAAAAAGGCTGTAGGAAGTTTATCATTGGCTTAGGTGGAAGTGCGACAAATGATGCTGGGATAGGGATGCTTCAGGCACTAGGGTTTCGCTTTTTAACCAAAGAGAACGAAGAAGTGGGCTTAGGAGGACAAAGCCTTGCTAAGGTTGAAGCGATTCATCAAGATCAGGTTCATCCACTGTTGAACGAATGCACGTTTCAAGTAGCTTGTGATGTGAATAACCCTCTTTTTGGAAAAAATGGTGCAGCCTATATTTATGGTCCCCAAAAAGGGGCAACTCTTGAAATGGTACAAGAGTTAGATAAAGGGCTTGAGCATTTTGCTGGTGTGGTCAAACGTGAACTGAACTTGGAGATTCATTCGCTGGAAGGAGCAGGTGCTGCCGGTGGATTGGGTGCTGCGTTTCTAGGATTTTTACATGCTGAACTTCAATCTGGAATTAATCTTGTTTTAGATGTAGCAGGGTTGGAAGAACAATTGCAAGGAGCTGATTTTGTTTTGACAGGAGAGGGGATGCTCGACGGCCAGACTTCGATGGGGAAAGCTCCAATGGGAGTTGCCCAGTTAGCAGCGAAGCATGGAATTCCTGTCATCGCTTTAGCCGGAGGAATCAATCAGAATCAATTTTCTTTAAATGAAAACGGAATGACAGCATGCTTTTCCATTGTCAACGCTCCTATGTCGCTAGAAGAAGCAATGGTGGCTGATACAACGTTCGGAAACCTTCGCTTCACAACCAATCAGTTATTTCGGTTAATTAAGAGTGTGAAAGCTTAGAAGAAGCCAGGAGGTACCCTGGCTCTTTTTTTATAATTTTAGGAGCGGAGAATTCTTCATCGATGTCTCATTTATGCGAATAGATAGGGTTAATTTCTTAAGAAAAGACTCTTTTCTTAAAATTTGTTGCTTTTAGAGATAAAATGTAGAGAAAAAGCTATGTTTTCACTGGAAAGTAATTTAAATTTAGGAGAAAGAGCCAGCAAACTTAGTATTAACGCACAGAATGGCTAATCCTACGTTAAAATCGGCTTTAGGATTTTAACAACCATCTACCTAGGAAAAGATACGGACTGTGAATAATCTAAAAAAATGCCGTCAAATAGCAGATTTCACAAAAAAGAATGTCGCGATTTTGTACTTATATTACGTTAAGTTTACAAATTTTAAAATCTAATGGTAATTGCTAGAAATGCCCTTATAAAGAGAGATAGAATTATAGAATAGTTTAAGAGATAGAAAATATGGGGGCAGTTTAAAAAAGTTAGAATCGGGGGTATTAAAATGCTAGAGTTCGAAACCAATATAGATCAGTTTGCCACGATAAAAGTGATTGGTGTTGGAGGTGGTGGCAACAACGCGGTCAATCGCATGATTGAAGATGGAGTTCAAGGGGTTGAATTTATTGCCGTCAATACCGATGCGCAAGCGTTGAACATGTCAAAAGCGGAAATCACGATGCAAATTGGTGAAGGGTTAACAAGAGGCTTAGGTGCGGGGGCAAACCCGGAAATCGGCCGTAAAGCGGTCGAAGAAAGCCGAACCCAAATTCAAGAAGTTTTGCAGGGAGCAGATATGGTGTTTGTTACGGCTGGGATGGGCGGTGGTACCGGAACGGGTGCTGCGCCAGCTATCGCGCAAATTGCTCGTGAACTTGGGGCGTTAACAATTGGTGTCGTTACGCGTCCGTTCGCGTTTGAAGGTCGCAAGCGTGCCGTTAATGCAGCTTCTGGAATCGCAGAAATGAAAAAAGCGGTTAATACGTTAATCATTATTCCGAACGAGCGATTGCTCGAAATAGTCGATCGAAAAACGCCAATGCTTCAAGCGTTCCGTGAGGCAGATAATGTCCTTCGTCAAGGGGTTCAAGGGATTTCTGATTTAATTGCAGTCCCAGGTTTAATCAACCTAGACTTTGCCGATGTAAAAACGATTATGTCCAACAAAGGGACAGCACTAATGGGAATCGGGATTGCTTCAGGCGAAGATCGCGCCGTAGATGCAGCGAAGAAAGCCATTTTCAGTCCGTTATTGGAAACGTCGATCAACGGTGCGAAAGGGGTACTCATGAACATCACCGGAGGCAAGGACTTAAGTTTATATGAAGTCCAAGAAGCGGCCGATATTGTTGCCTCTGCAACAGATGACCAGCTTAATATGATTTTTGGCTCGGTGATTAATGAGAACCTTAATAAGGAAATTATTGTAACCGTCATCGCTACAGGCTTTAACAGCGATGAGCCCGAAGAGACCTCACCTCAACGTCCGCAAAGGGGTGCCACAAACAGTTCAGCGTATCATCAAACAGCGGCCACTCATCAACGGGAAACAATCCGTTACGAAGTACCTGAAGAAGACCAAGATTATGAAAGACAAGAAGAGCATGTGGAATATGTTCCACAACAGTCCCAACCGGAACCAGAAGATTCATTAGAGATTCCATCTTTCCTTCGTAAACGTAGAAGAAGACGATAAATAGGAAATTGAACAAAAGGTAAAAGTACTTTCAAATGATAGCTGAAAAAATAGAAAAAATAAACCGCCACATTCTCGTGGCGGTTTATTTTTTTCAGGAAGCCTGAAAAACTGGAAATAAGGAACTTGTCTCCAGTCTCTAAAATGATTGGCAATATTATTTTCTGCGGAGTTTTTTGACCTCTTCCGCAACGAATTGGACTTGAGGCCCGATAATCACTTGGATGCTCTTAGGGCCGACAACATTGATTCCAGGCACCCCAGTCGCTTTAATCTTACTTTGGTCAACAGCGTCCATATCTTTGACTTCGATGCGAAGACGCGTAGCGCAATAATCAAGGTCAGTGACATTGGCATCGCCACCGAGTCCTGCAAAAATTCGTTCAGCCATGTCCGCATATTTGCTATCTGAAGATATTGTATCATGTTGCTCTTGTTCGTCACTGTCATCCGTACGGCCAGGTGTTTTTAAGTTGAATTTTGTGATAAAGAAACGGAAGACAAAGTAGTAAATGACGGCAAATACTAGACCTTGGACAAGCAACATATATGGCTGATTGGCAAGCGGAAGCTGCGAGCTTAACACAAAGTCAATCAGGCCGGCGCTGAACCCGAACCCGGCCGTCCAGTTGAATGCTGCAGCAATCGCAAGCGATAGACCGGTCAGGACTGCGTGCACGAGATAAAGCATCGGAGCTAGGAACATAAAGGCGAATTCAAGCGGTTCTGTCACTCCGGTAAAGAAGGCCGCAAATCCGGCTGCAAGCATTAGAGAAGCTGTCTGTTTTTTCTTTTTCGTTTTGGCTGTATGGTACATCGCTAGCGCGGCAGCAGGCAATCCGAACATCATCACCGGGAAAAATCCAGCTTGGTACATTCCGGTTACTCCTTTGACACCATCACCACTCCAAAATTTCCCAATGTCATTGATACCAGCCACATCAAACCAAAATACAGAGTTTAGGGCATGATGCAGGCCTGTAGGAATGAGCAACCTGTTGAAAAACCCATACAACCCGGCTCCGGCGGCGCCTAATTTGGCGATTGATTCACCGAAGGAGACGAGCCCAGAGTAGATGAACGGCCATAAGAAAAAGAAAACGACCGAGACTAGGAGCATGAAGAAAGCTGTCATGATTGGCACAAGTCGCTTTCCGCTAAAGAAAGCGAGCGCATCTGGCAGTTTCACATGACTAAACCTGTTGTACATTAAGGAAGCGACAATACCAGACAGAATCCCGACAAAGGCATTTTCAATCTTTTCAAAGGCAGGATCAACCGCTTCTGCCTCAATCCCTTGAAGCATCGCTACTGTGCCGGATGAAAGGAGCGTAGTAATGACAAGAAAGGCAACAAGTCCGCTTAATGCTGCCGAACCGTCCCGCTCTTTTGCCATCCCTAAGGCAATCCCAACGGCAAAAAGGATAGGAATATGTTCAATAATCGATCCTCCAGCCTTAATCAAAAAGGCAGCGGCCGGGCTTCCCTCTCCCCAGCCAGATGGGTCGATTCCATAACCGATTCCCATCAGAATTGCGGCAGCTGGAAGCACCGCAACAGGCAGCATCAAACTTCTGCCGATTCTTTGTAAGTACGTTTTCATTCCATGACACCTTCCTTTTTCTAATTTGACAAGCTCTTATGCTTGTATTGCCAGTGAGGCAATCAAAATAAGGAGTATAAGTGCATACTGGCTGTTTGAAGCGCTTACATTTTGTGGTGACCATCAATAAAGCAAGACCAATTCAAGGTAAGTTCGCTCCATTTCTATTATATTCGCAATTTATCACAAAAAGACAGGTGATTTCATCCTATTTAAAATAAAATTTCAATAAAAATTAATAGATTTTAAAAAATAATTCCGAATTATCAGGACTAAATAACCAGTAAAATTCCATAAAAGGTACTTTAGGGAGATGTGTGTAGCAACATTCAACAGGTATGATTTTACTAATGGTAGTAAGCGTTTACATTTTTTAAAAAAAGCAGTAGCGATTGAAAATTTCAAGTAGAGGAGGAGTTATATAGAGAAATGAATCGCTTTTGTTTTGGTGTTCAGCATCCTGCATGGATGACTTTACGTTGAAGTCTTGTACGGATTTACAGAAGACTATTCAAGTGCAGTTGACTTCTTGTAACATTATCGCACGGTGTTGGCTGCCTCCTGGAATGAGGCAGGACCGTTAGAAGAAGCACGTTATGAAAAAGTTCGGTTGAACAATTTTAACAAGAATGCCGGAGGATAGAGACATTTGACTAAATTGAGAGGAGAGAGGAACATGCTGAAAAAAATGGTTGTTATGGTGTTAACGGCTGTTCTCGTGCTATCGGGAATCCCTGCCGCTAGTCTAGCCGCGTCACAGAAGGAGCAGGCGATGGACCTGATACTGGATGCCAATATTCCAGAGGTAACAAGGGAAGTTGAGAACAACAAGCTAGTGCTCCATCCACTTCATGTTTATAAAGACGGATCATATAAGCTAGCGGGGAAAAACCTCGTTTGGAAATCCTCTAATAAAAAGGTTGCCGATATCAGTAACGATGGCACTGTGACGCTGACTGGACAGAACGGGGCGGCGGTTATTAGCGTAAGTGATGGGAGATACGAAGACCGAATCAGAATCCAATCTTCTAAAGGCGGTAAGACAAAGCTTATTAAGCCCAAGGCCAAGCGATATGACCTTATTGGAAAAGTGATCTCCAAAATGACGATGGAGGAAAAAGTTGGGCAAATGCTGATGCCTGATTTCCGCAACTGGGAAGGGAAAAATGTGACGGAAATGAACAGTGAGATTGCACAACTTGTGAAAAACTACCATTTAGGTGGCGTTATTCTATTCAGGGAGAATACGGTGACGACAGCACAAACAACAAAGCTTGTGCACGATTATCAACAAGCTGCTGAGAAATTTGGACTGCTCATTTCGATTGACCAGGAAGGTGGCATCGTAACAAGGCTGCAAATGGGAACCGATTTTCCTGGCAACATGGCTCTTGGGGCGTCGCGTTCTGAGGAAATGGCTGAGAAAGTCGGTAAAGCAATCGGAGAGGAATTGAATGCCCTCGGGATCAATATGAATTTTGGCCCTGTACTGGATGTAAACAATAATCCAGATAATCCGGTCATTGGTGTACGTTCTTTCGGTGAGGACCCACAGCTTGTGGCAGATTTGGGTAAAGCTTATATCAAAGGACTGCATGAAAGCGGAATTGCTGCGACCTCGAAACATTTTCCAGGGCATGGAGACACAGCTGTTGACTCTCATATCGGGTTGCCATCGGTACCGCATGATATCGATCGTTTGAAGCAAGTTGAGCTATATCCATTCCAGCAGGCGATGGGTGACGGAATGGACGCCATCATGAGCGCCCATGTCACCTTCCCCAAAATCGATGATACAAAAGCCATTTCGAAAAAGGATGGTTCTGAAATTGCCATTCCAGGTACGCTTTCTAAAAAGGTGCTAACTGGCTTGGTCAGAGAAGAAATGGGCTATGAGGGCGTGATTGTGACCGATGCGATGAATATGGCTGCCATCTCTGATCATTTCGGTCCTGTCGACGCCGCCATTCGTGCGGTAAATGCGGGGGCAGATATTCTCCTCATGCCGGTTGGAATTGAAGAAGTCGCAAATGGAATTTATGATGCTATTCATTCTGGAGATCTCTCCGTTAAGCGAATCGAACAGTCTGTCAAAAGAGTGCTAGCGCTAAAAATGAACAGAGGCATCTTCAAAGCTGAAGAAGAAGTGAGCATAGAGGACAAGATTGCACATGCCCAGGCGATCGTTGGGTCTGCAGAGCATAAAAACATTGAAAAAGAAGCAGCAGAAAAATCGATTACGCTCGTCAAGAATGAAGAACTACTGCCGCTAAATCCAGAAGGTGATGAAACTGTGCTTGTCATTGGCTCAGGTGCGAACCTTCTGGCGGAGGAAGTACGCAAGCATCATGAAAAGGTTGAAGTGATCGCGACGGAAGTGCCGCTTTCTGCTCTACAATTAGATCGGGTCAAAGATGCTGATTATGTTGTGCTCGGAACGCAGACTTCCTCTGTGAGTGGGCGTTCACCAAATAGCAATCTGATGAAACTGGCGAACCAAGTCATCGCAGCAGATGTTCCTGTGGCCGCGGTCGGAATCCGCAATCCGTATGATATTATGGCCTATCCACAGGTTGAAGCATATATTGCGCAATATAGTTTCAGACCAGGCAGTTACGAAGCATCCATCAATGCGATTTTTGGTAAAAACAATCCAAGCGGCCAATTGCCGGTAACAATCTACAGCCAAGAAGGAAGCATTCTTTATAACTACGGACATGGTTTAAGTTATGAATAAATAAGAAACGGAGGAGCTTCCGATGAAAAAAACTTTAATGGTTCTACTTGTACTTCTACTTGGTTTATCTACGGTGACAGGGGTGACAGCAAAGAATGTCAAGAAGAAACCAGGCAAATTCAAGCTTGGTGTCGAGGTTTTACTAAAGGATGAGCTTGAGCTTGTCAAAGGAAAACGGGTAGGGTTGATTACAAACCCGACTGGGGTCGACCAAAATCTCAACAGCATTGTCGATCTGCTTCACAATCATCCAGATATCGAATTGACTGCATTGTATGGTCCTGAACATGGTGTCAGGGGAGATGCTCAGGCGGGACAGTATGTCGAGAAATACATCGATGAGAAAACCGGTCTTCCAGTATATAGTTTGTATGGTGCAACGAAGAAGCCAACTCCTGAGATGTTGCAGAATGTCGATGTGCTTTTATTTGACATTCAGGATGTTGGTGCTCGCTTTTACACGTATATTTATACGATGGCGCTAGCAATGGAAGCGGCAAAGGAAAATAATATCCCGATTGTCGTACTTGACCGCCCGAATCCACTTGGCGGCTTGAAGGTAGAAGGACCGGTGCTTGAAGATCAGTATTCATCCTTCATCGGCGAGTATGCGATTCCTGTCCGCCACGGTATGACTGTAGGTGAGTTAGCAAAACTTTTCAACAAAGAGTTTGGGATTGGTGCTGACTTAAAGGTTGTCGAGATGAAAGGCTGGAAGCGACACATGTATTATGACGATACACCATTGCATTTTGTGATGCCATCGCCGAATATGCCAACACTGGAAACAGCGCTTGTCTATCCTGGTGCTGCGCTGATTGAAGGGGCAGCGAATGTGTCCGAAGGAAGGGGAACAACAAAGCCTTTCGAGCTGATTGGTGCACCGTTCATCAATGGAACAGACTTGGCTGCTGAGTTGAATTCATACGGTCTTCCAGGCGTTCAATTCCGTGCAGCCTCATTCACGCCGACCTTCTCTAAAAATGCAAATAAACTAAACCACGGAATTCAGATTCATTTGACTGACCGCGAGGAGTTCCGGCCGTTTGAAACAGGTGTCCATATCGTTAAAGCGATTCATGACATGTATCCCGAGGAATTTGAGTTTAGGGCGCGGAATAGTGCCGGTGTTTCCTTCTTTGACCAGCTTGTCGGCAATGGCAGCATCCGCGACGGCATTGAGTCTGGCAAATCAGTAGAGGAAATGAAAGCAGAGTGGGAGCCGAACTTAAAGGAATTTATGAAGCTTAGAAGCAAGTATTTGCTGTATAAATAAGAATAGCTAGGATTATAAGTTAATAAGAAGCTGCAGGCTGAACCGCTTTGTCGAGGACGCTTGCAGTTTTATTTTGTTTGTAAGGAGTAAAGGCGTAAACATGGTCATGTTCGTCTGTTTGTTTAAGGCTCTTTTCTCAAACATTGTTGTTTTTTTAAAAGAAAATATAGAATGATTTAGCTATAATTCCTTTCCATATTCGTTTATAAGAAGAGAAAAGAGCTTACAAACGAAGTAGTAACGTAGAAAAGCTTCTTTCCCGTTAAAATCGGCTTTAGGATTTTAACAACCTTGTTTAAAAGCTGATTAGAATCCTTGAGTCTTTCTAGCAAGATAGTGGAAAAGCAAAAATAGGTATTGCTGGACTTGTTGGTTAGAGAAGTAGAAACGTGAAACAAGACTAAGTTTATTACTATTAATGTCAATAAGGGCAGCAAAAAAAGCGATAGGAACTATCGCTTTTCTGTTTAAGCTCATTTCGTTGTAAGGGATCAATATCTAGTGCGAAGCATTAGATTCGTTTTGCACCAATATATCTAGCTTTCCAGTAGGAGTTATTCATACTAGTAATGCTGACGCCAGAAGAAGTCGTAGAATGAATAACTTGTCCATTGCCAATATACATTGAAACATGAGTGACTTTCTTACCGCCACTAGTTGCGTAGAAGACTAAGTCCCCTGGTTCTAGTTTGCTTACTTTTTTACCTTTGGTATGCATTTCTGCAGCCGTACGTGGAAGTGTAACGCCTGCTTTTTTATAAGAATAAGAAATAAATCCGGAGCAATCGAATCCACTTGGAGTAGTGCCACCGTAACGATATTTTACGCCTAATTGCTGTTTCCCAGCAGCGATGGCTTTGCTGTGATAATCCGAACTTTTCTTGTCAGTTGTTTTGGGAGCTATGTATTGGCTGCTAACATAACCTTGTTTGCCATTGGCTGTCACTTTTGCCCAGCCTTTTTCTTGACTATGGACTTTTACTTCTTGATTCTTTGCTAGTTTTGTTACAACCGTCGCTTTTGTCGAGGCCGACTTGCGAACGTTTAATGAGCCAGAATTTATTTTTACATAATAAGATGTTCCTGAAGCGGATGCATTGTCCAGTGACGGAGCGACTGTTCCTATGATGGTAAACATTAATAAGAAAGCTAGTATTCTCTTAAACAAGGTCGTTAACCTCCGATAGCTAGTTGATGAATCTAGTATATAATGAAAGTGCTTACAATTAGGTGACAGTTATTTTACGATTATATTACAAATTGCGACAATGTTTTCGTTCAGTATGAGGTATTATGACCTGGGTAAAAGGATTCAGAAACTGCGATCGGAGGAGGACAAATGTGACAGAGCCTTTCATATCAGTTGTCATTACAACGTATAATCGGAGGTTCATATTAGCCGAGTTAATTGAATCTTTGAGACGACAAACATATAAAGATTTTGAAGTGATTATTGTTAATGACCATGGAGAAAGTGTAAGGATGATACCGGAGTATTATCCAGAGCTAAAGATCGCTGTGATTGAATTAGAGGAAAACAAAAAACATGTACATGCTCGAAATATCGGAGTAAGCCGAGCGTTAGGGGAATGGATTATGCTCATGGATGACGATGATTTACTCGTACCAACTCATATCGAGTTAATGGTAAAAGAAATCACAGAAGAGATCGCATTGCTTTATTCTGATGTAGAAATTGTTCATTTTCGCTCTGAAAACAATACGCGGGTACCTGTTCACCGCCAACTATTTGCCTATGAATTGGACCTGCAAGCGATGCGTAAATTTTCAACCTTTGTTCCTTCAGGCTGCTTATATCGAAAAAAGTTACATGAGGAGATAGGCTATTTTGACCCAGACATACACAATTATTGGGATTGGGATTTCTTTTTGCGCGTGTCTGAACAGAACGTCGTTCACCGTGTGGCGTCTGCGGGTGTTTTATATGACTTCTCCGACACAAACCAAAATCAATCGAAACAGTTAGAAGCGAGACAGTTTTACCTGAACGTACTGTCACAAAAGCATAACTTGGGGAGCCTTCCAACTAAAAACTTCTTTCTGCTATTAAATGAGCCGGATGTTAAAAAGAGAGAAGCGAAGAGTCGAATTCTTTGGAATGGGCAACCAATTCAGTCCAGACTAGCAAAAGGGACACACTGAATCGTGTGTCCCTTGGTGTTTCTTCTATATTCAGCGCTCATAATGGGCGCTTCCGCATTTGTTTTAATCTAAAATTGTTACTTCTACTTGTTGGCGGCCATAATTGATGGCATCATCGTGATTCGGAATGAAGATATCAATTTTGTTTCCTTTAATTGCGCCACCCGTATCTCCAGCAATCGCATTTCCATATCCTTCAACATGAACTTTAGAGCCAAGTGGAATGACAGATGGATCAACGGAGATCACCTTCATATCAGGATTCTCTTTTAAATTAATACCTGTGCTTGTGACCCCTGAGCATCCTTCACAGCTTGCAGTATAAGCCGTTGCTTCCACTGTGATGGTTTTGCCTGCTTCTTTTTCCTCTGTTTCAGTTGGTTTCGTACTAGCTTGGATATTGGTTTCTTGGCTACCAGCTTGTTCAGTCTTTGTTTGTTCTACTGCCGGTGCTGCCTCTTGCTCAGAAGCCTTTTCTTCTGGTTTAGGTGCTGCTACTGTTTCTGTTTGCTTTTCTTGTACTTCAGGTACTTTATCTACTTTCACAGCTTTTGCTTCAACTTTAACGTCGGCAGTTGCTTTTGTTTCTGCGCTCGCAGGTTGTGCAGGTGCTTTTGTTTGTGCTGGTGTATTATTTGTCGTTGTCTGATCTAGATAAATCGTTAAATTTAAACCAGGATGGATCAAATCAGACTTAAGGCTATTCCATTTCATTAATTGGTCAACGGTTACTCCGTTGTCACACGCAATGCCCCAAAGTGTATCTCCTTTTTGTACGACAATCTTTTTCATCGGCGCAACTGCTAGTACATCATTTGGAAAAATTAAATCGCTAGAAAGATTGTTCCATTTCATAATCGAATCAACAGAAACCCCATATTCTTGGGAAAATCCCCAAAGTGTGTCTCCCTTATGTACGGTAACTTCCTGTGCTTGTGCAGTGGTTGCGGCTGTTGTAAAAATAGCGGCTGTTGCAACCAACGATACTAATTTTCGTTTCATTTTCATTTGCCTCCCGTCGGCGTTCTTTTTTAATGCCAAAATGCATTCAGATTATTTGTAAGTTCATGTGGCGAGTATGACCTAGGCTGTTATGTTCTTTTAGACAAGCCTTATTCAGTTGTAGGACCAGTCCATTTATATAAACCGAGCGCTTGCTCGTTTGTCATGGACTATCTTAACAAACTAGTCTTACAAAAAAAGAACAGGGAGATATTAATTATTTTACGAGAATAACAGTTTGATAACATTATTACAGAATCTATGTCAAAACACCTAGAGCACTCGCTTGGTTTTTCAACATTCTGGTAATTTACAGGGGATTTGGAACGAGCGACGAAGCGGGGTTATCTTTTCAAAGCTCATTGAAAAAGTCTTAATCGAAGGAATTAAAACTAAAATATACAGTGAAATGGAAGACATTTTAAAAATGATTTTAAGTCGAATTGTATTTTTGGCTTATCATCTAGTAAATATGCGTTAACTGCCAGGAGCGAAAAGTCCTTGTTTTTCTCATAAAAGACAAGAGGTTATTACATAATAGTGGGGGAAAGGTACATTAAAGGAGGGTTTTAAGATCGGTTAATCTCTAAGGGGAATAGAACAGTAACAAACCACCCACGTAGAGGGAATTTTTCAAGTCTCAAACTGTCATGGTTTTATTTTACTCCCCGTATGTCAACGGTTTATTCAGTACAGCAGACAAACATTCTTATTGTGGAGAAAAAACGAAAAAGCGGCAGGATATACACATGATCGATGTTAGAGGGGAAATAGAGAAACATTTACCATTGTAGAAAAAAGCCGTAATCTAGGCGTTTTCACCGGATGTACACAAAAAAATGAAACTAAGAAAACGATTGCACTTGCGTTTTCTTAAATCTATATGCTATTATCGTGATAGTAACTGGTGCAAACGTTTTCCTTAGTTGCACAACTAAGATGGAAAGCCTTACACTAAGTTCTTTATTTTAATGAGTTTGTAAGCGCTTATAAGATAGTGCAAACGAATTCATTGCATTTTAAAAATAAGACAAGCTCAATAGGGAGTGAATGGAATGAAAGGCAAAAAGTTTTATTTTAAGGCAGCTTCAGCATTAGCATTATCTGGTATTTTACTAGCAGGTTGTGGCGGTGGAACAGATGAAGGAAGTTCTGATAAAAACAAAGATGCTGCATCTGGCGATAAAGTAACAATCGATATTTTCCAAAACAAAGTTGAGTTCAAAACTCAATTTGAAGATTTGGTTGCACAATATGAAGAAGAAAATCCAAACGTTGATATCAATGTTAAAACAGTTGGTGGCGGAACAGACTATGCGCCGGTTCTGAAATCCTCATTCTCTGCGGGAGAAGACATCAACATCTTTAACGTGACTGGTCCACAGGATGTTCTAGATTATAAAGAGTACTTAACAGATTTAGCTGATACAAAAGCAGCGGACGCTGCATTAGAAGGTACACTTGCAACAGTAGAAGATGGTGAGAAAATCCTTGGCTTACCTGTAAACCAGGAAGGTTACGGATTAGTTTACAACAAGCGTATTTTCAAAGAAGCTGGCATTGACCCAGCAAGCATTCAGTCTTATGACGATTTAGAGAAAGCAGTTAAAACGTTAGACAGCAAAAAAGATGAGCTAGGAATTGAAGCTGTATTTGCTCTTCCTGGTAAAGAAGCTTGGGTTCTAGGTGACCATCTAGCAAATGCATTTTTAGCAGATGAGTTCGATCATTCTGTTGTGAATTCTTTCAACGCAGATACAGTTAAGTTTGAAAAAGGCGATGAAATGAAACGTTTCCTTGACCTTCAAAACGACTATTCAGTTCAACCGGTTCTAAGCTTAGACTACTCACAACAAGTTGAAGAGTACTTCTCTCTAGAAAGAGTAGCGATGATTCAACAAGGTAACTGGATTTACCCTTCTGTAGAACAAATGGATGAAGAAGTTGCACAAAACATTGGAATTCTTCCAATTCCTGTTGAAGGCTATGAAGGCAGCATTCCAGTTGGCGTTTCAAGTTACTGGGCTGTAAATGGACAAGCAGATGAAGCTGAAGTTAAAGCAGCGAAAGATTTCTTAGACTGGATGTACACTTCTGACACAGGTAAAGAAGCGGTATTAACAAGCTTCAAATTTATCCCTGCTTACGAAGGCTATGACACAGAGAAAATCGCTGACCCACTTTCAAAAGACGTTTACCGTTATTCATCTGAAGGAAAAACAATTGGCTGGATCTTCGCTGGATATCCAAGCAACCCTTGGGGAACTGGCGTTGCAGGACCAAACATGCAGAAATACCTTGATGGTGGCATGACATGGGATGAAGTTGAAGCAGATTCTATCAAGCAATGGGAAGACAAGCGTAAGTAAATTTAAAAGCGGAAGCGGCTCGATCTGCCCCGACAAGCATAAGACGAGCCGGCCAGAAGGTTGTTCTTTAACCTTCTTGACGGATTGAAAGAAAAGTGGAGCGGCTCGAACAGGGGCGACAGGCATAAGGCGAATCACGTAAGAGGCGTTAGCCTCTGGAGAGATTTGGCTTATGACCCGAGCCCCTAGCCGCTAAAGCTGGACAAGCTTATGACTCGAGGGGCAAGCCGCTGTAGCTGGATAAGATAAAAGCGGAAGCGGCTCGACAGCTAGCCGTTATAGCTAGATATAATGAACAAAACAGCTGTTATCTAGCTGTTTTGTTCATTTAAAAGCAAGCAAACACATCGGGGGGATTCAAAATGAGGAATCGGGACGTATCATTTTGGCTGTTTCTAACACCAGTATTACTAGGTTTAGGACTTGTTGTCATCGTTCCTTTGATTTACGGTACGTATTATTCGTTTACGGATTGGAATGGGTTATCAGCTAACGAGTTTGTCGGCTTTGACCATTATGTACGATTATTCCAAGACCAAGCATTCTTAAGTTCAATCTGGTTTACGATTAAGTTCGCTTTTGTCACCGTTATTTTGTTAAATATCATTGGTTTAGGATTGGCGTTACTTGTTACACAAAAATTAAAAACAAGCAATTTGTTACGAACTATTTTCTTCATGCCAAACATGATCGGTGGATTAATCCTTGGTTTCATCTGGCAGTTTATTTTTATCAGCGTGTTCAGTGATATTGGTGAAGCGCTTGGTATTGAAGCATTACAAGGTTGGTTATCCACAACGAATACAGGTTTCTGGGGACTTGTCATTCTAACTTTATGGCAAATGTCTGGTTACATCATGATTATCTACATTGCTTACTTACAGAACATTCCTGGTGAATTAATTGAAGCGGCGAAAATTGACGGCGCAAGCAGCTGGCAACGTTTCAAAAGCATTACGTTCCCACTTGTTGCACCGGCATTTACTGTTAGTTTGTTCTTAACGCTTTCGAACTCGTTTAAAATTTATGACCAAAACTTGTCGTTAACAAACGGTGGACCATACGAATCTACGCAAATGGTTGCGATGGAAATCGTAAAAACGGCGTTCAGCGCGAATGAAATGGCTTATGGACAAGCAAAAGCGGTTGTGTTCTTCTTCATTGTTGCGGCGATTGCCTTGACACAAGTGTACTACAACAAGAAACGGGAGGTTGACCTATAATGGAGAGCAAATCAACGAAATACATTCTCGGGATTGTCGGCATCCTGCTCGGACTATTGTGGTTATCTCCGTTTTACTTGATGCTTGTCAACGCCTTCAAATCGAAGAAAGAAATTTTCATGGGCGTTCTTGGCCTTCCAGAAGCATGGTCTTTTGACAACTTTGTGGAAGCGTTCATTGACTTGAACTTTGTCAACTCGCTTTGGAACTCTGTGTTAATCACGGTTGTCAGTGTCTTGATCATCATCTTGTTTTCTTCCATGGCCGGCTATGCGTTGTCACGGAATAAAAGCAAGGTCAGTGCGGCAGTCTTGATGTTATTTGTTGCTGCGATGTTGATTCCGTTCCAGTCGGTTATGATTCCACTAGTGTCACTTTTCGGTCAAGCGGATATGCTAAATCAAGCTGGTCTAATTTTTATGTATTTAGGATTTGGAAGTAGTTTATCGATCTTCCTTTATCATGGTGCCATGACAGGTGTTTCAGTATCCCTGGATGAAGCAGCTTTAATTGATGGAGCAAATAAATTCCAAACGTTTTGGCATATTATTTTCCCATTATTAAAACCGATTTCAGTTACAGTTGCGATTTTAAATATCATTTGGATTTGGAACGACTATCTATTGCCTTCCTTGATTTTAAGTGAGGAAAGTGCAACCATTCCATTAAAAATGTTCTATTTCTTTGGACAGTATACAAAACAATGGCATTTAGCACTTGCAGGGTTAACGATTGCGATTATCCCAGTAATTGTGGCTTACTTCTTCGCTCAGAAGCAAATCATTGAAGGAGTTTCAGAAGGGGCCGTGAAATAAAGGATTTCTCTAGAGGTTTCAGCCTTTTTCCATTAAAATAAAGAAAGCAGTTATCGGATAGGTAAAGAAGGTGTAGATGATGGCAGTCACGATTAAAGATGTAGCAAAACAGGCGAATGTGGCTCCCTCCACAGTTTCTCGCGTGATTTCGGATAGCCCTCGTATCAGTGAGAAAACGAAAAAAAAGGTTCGCAAAGTAATGGAGGAAATGGGCTATTATATCAACCACAATGCTCGTAACTTGGTGCAAAAGAGCACGCAAACCATTGGGATTGTGATGAAAAATAGTACCAGTGCTTCATTGCATGATCCCTTTTTTCCAGAGGTCTTACGGGGAATCAGTGCCTATTGCAATCAACAAGATTTTAATATTAGCATCACCACCGGAGAATCCGAAGAAGCGATCTTTAATGATGTGGTGAAAATGGTGCAAGGAAAGCGAGTCGACGGACTCATTGTTTCTTATTCGAAAAAAGATGATAAAGTCGTTCCGTACCTTGTCGATAGCGGAATTCCGTTCGTTGTCGTTGGGAAACCAATTGGCAAGGCGAATGAAATCATGAGTGTCGATAATGACAATGTCCAAGCAGCGAAAGAAGCGACCGAATATCTCATTCGCCTTGGTCATCAGAAAATTGGTTTTATCAGTGAACAACCAGATTACGAAGTGTCGATTGCCCGCTTAACAGGCTATCAGCAAGCGATGCAACTCCATCAACTAAAACCTGATCCTAATTATGTGCGCCATGTAGACACAAAGGAACCGATGAAGGACATGGTGGAGGAACTTGTGGACAATAACAAGTTGCCAACAGGTTTCGTGGTTACCGATGATATTGCGGCATTGAATTTATTGCTTTGCTTGCGTGAAAAAAATATTAGCGTACCTGAAGATGTGAGCATCATCAGCTTTAATAATACGATTATTTCAAAACTCGCAACGCCGCCATTAACTTCGATTGATACACAAATTTATCAACTTGGTTATGAATCGGCGAAATGTTTGATTGATGAAATTAAAACCCCCTCGATGTTTAAAAAAACAGTCATCATTCCGACGATTATCGAAGAGCGTGAGTCTTGTAAAAAAATTGTTGCCTTGGCCGAATAGGCCCAGCAATTTTTTTTACCACATTTGCGCAAACGATTTCGCAAATTGTTGCACTGGCGGTTTTTAACTTATACAATCATGGGTAATAGTAGTAAAAGAACAACAGATAGGAAGGAGGATTCACAAATGAATAGTTTCGTTAATGGGTTATATGTGACCAGCGAATGGATTATGAGGTTTGCGGTCATCAATCTGCTGTGGCTTGCTGTGAATCTTCCTCTCGTCTTGTTCGTTTTTCTTTTTGTTAAAAGTAACGCGCTTTTATTTGCTCTCCCAATTGTATTGCTCATGCCAGTTCTGTTTTTCCCGGCGACGGCAGCGGTTTTCTCAAGTGTCCGAGATTGGATTTTAGAGCAAGAAGGCTCATCGCTACTACGGAGTTATTTCCGCTATTTCAAAGCAAATTATAAAAAAAGTTTTTTAGCTGGTTGGGTGTTTGCAGCACTGTGGTTAGTTCTCATTGCGGATTATTTGTATCTGCGAGAGGAAAGTCCTGTTTTGGCATTGGTTTTCATTATTTTCGGAACACTATTATATGCTTTAACGATAAACTTTTTCTCAGTGAATGCACACTATGAAATGAATTTAAGGGCTTTATTGAAGCGAGCTTTGCTTCTAACATTCGGAAGCCCAGTGTTATTACTGGCAGTGATCATCAGCGGTGTCATACTCATGTATGTGAGCATTCGTGGCCCCTTATTCTTACTGGTTTTCTTTACAGGATCACTAACAGCCTTTTTATCTTTCTCCGCATTTTATCGACTGTATTTAAAAATAACAAAACCGGAGAAATGAGTTGAGGAAAGGTTGTTTTCGTATAAGTGTTAAAATCCTAAAGCCGATTTTAACGATATAGTAGCCATTTCGTATGTTTCAAATTAGTTTGCAAGCTCTTTTCTCATCAATTGCAGGAAAAGAGCCTAAGGAAAAAACTGGATGGTGCCTGTCACCTGGAAGTGAACTTCCAGGTGACAGGCACCATCCAGAAAATTGGAAATAACGAGATTGACGAAGCTAATCTGCATCAAGGAGGATTATCATGAAGAAACAATGGTGGAAAGAAGCGGTAGCTTATCAGGTTTACCCACGGAGTTTTATGGACTCAAATGGCGATGGAATTGGTGATATTCAAGGCGTAATTTCGAAACTAGATTATTTGAAGGATCTAGGAATCGACGTGATTTGGATTTGTCCAATTTACTCTTCACCAAATGATGATAACGGATATGATATCAGCGATTATAAAGGGATTATGGAAGAGTTCGGAACGATGGAGGATTTCGATCAATTGCTTGAAGAAGTCCACAGTCGTGGCATGAAACTAATCATGGATCTTGTGATTAACCATACTTCTGATGAACATCCTTGGTTTATTGAATCACGTTCTTCAAAAGACAATCCATACCGTGATTATTATATTTGGCATCCAGGCAAAAACGGCAAAGAGCCGAATAACTGGGAATCGATTTTTAGCGGTCCAGCTTGGGAATATGATGAAGAAACAAAAGAGTATTATATGCACATTTTCTCTCGCAAACAGCCAGATTTAAACTGGGAGAATCCAAAGGTGCGCCAAGAGCTTTATGATATGGTCAACTGGTGGTTAGACAAAGGAATTGACGGCTTCCGTGTGGATGCCATTTCCCATATTAAAAAAGTTCCAGGTTTTCCAGACCTTCCAAACCCAGAAAAGAAAAAATACGTTCCATCCATGGACGGACACCGCAACCGTGAAGGAATTCAAGAGTATCTTCAGGAATTAAAAGAAGTAACTTTTGCAAAATACGATATTATGACGGTTGGCGAAGCGAATGGTGTGACCGTTGAGCAAGCAGATGAATGGGTCGGAGAAGACAACGGCAAGTTTAATATGATTTTCCAATTTGAACATTTAGACCTTTGGGGAACAAGTAAGAGTGGCGGACTGGATATTCACGCCTTGAAAAAGACGTTAACGAAGTGGCAGAAGGGTCTAGATGGAATGGGCTGGAACGCTTTGTTCCTTGAAAACCATGACCAACCTCGTTCTGTTTCCACTTGGGGGAACGATGCTGAGCTGCGCGAAGAATCTGCGAAAGGTTTAGCAACCATGTATTTCTTGATGCAAGGAACACCGTTTATTTATCAAGGGCAAGAAATCGGCATGACCAATGTAAAATTCGATTCAATTGAGGATTACAATGATGTCAAAGACCGTAACTTCTATAAAGAAGAACGTGCAGAAGGCAAATCGCATGAAGAAATCATGGAAATCATTTGGAAGAATAGCCGTGATAACTCGCGGACCCCAATGCAGTGGAACGATCAACATAATGCAGGCTTTAGCACTGGCCAGCCATGGTTAAAAATGAATCCGAATTATCAAGAAATCAATGTAGAAGAATCTCTGAAAAACCCAGATTCAATCTACCATTACTACAAAAAATTAATTCAGCTTCGTAAAAACAGTGAGACATTAATCTATGGTAGCTATGATTTGATTTTAGAAGACCACGACCAAATCTACGCGTACACAAGAATACTGGGCGATGAAACCTACGTGGTTATTACAAATCTGTTCGCAGATGAAGCAGAATTTGTCTTACCGGAGAATTTAACTGCAAAACAAGCGGAACTTTGCCTCAGCAACTACCCAGTTGAGACAGACGGCATAGACCAAATTCTACTAAAGCCATATGAAGCAAGGGTGTACAAATTAAAATAATCAGAGCATAAGGGAACGGTTCTTAACCGTTCCCTTGTTTTAAAAGGTTTTCATCAAGATGATTGTTAAAATGATAAAGACGCACAAACAAAAGCTCTTTTAATGGTTAAAGCAAAACGTAAATCTTTTTCTTATAAAGGCTGATTGATACTTGAAAAGGAAAATCAGCTAAAAAGCACAAGGATTGAGAAAAGAGTCTTTAAAAGGAGTGTAAAACGAATGAGCACGCATGAACAAAACATTCAAAAAGCGGAGCAAGCGATTGCTGAGCGTAAAGACAAGGTGGGTCAGCATCCATGGCGCCTGCAATACCATGTCATGCCGCCGGCAGGCTGGATGAATGATCCGAATGGATTTTCTTTTTATAAAGGCGAGTATCATTTGTTCTATCAGTTTCATCCGTTTGGACCAAAGTGGGGACCGATGCACTGGGGGCATGTGAAGAGCAAGGATCTGGTGCACTGGGAGCAGCTACCCATTGCTTTAGCGCCGAGCGAAGAATATGACAAAGATGGTTGTTTTTCAGGCAGTGCAATCGAAAAAGATGAGAAGCTGTATTTGATTTATACCGGCAATGTCTGGATTGATGGACCACTAGATGAGGATTTAAAACAAGTACAAGCAGTGGCTGTGAGTGAAGATGGAATTCATTTTACCAAACTGGATCACAATCCGGTGATTACGGAAACGCCAGCTGGCGACATCAACACTTTCCACTTTCGTGATCCAAAAGTGTGGAAAAAAGATGACACCTTTTATATGGTGCTTGGTTCAAAAACAAAGCAAAATAAGGGGCAAGTGTTATTGTATCGCTCTCCTGATTTACTTGAGTGGGAATTTGTATCAATCATGGCTAAAGGTGAGGGGAACTTCGGTTTTATGTGGGAATGCCCCGATTTGTTTAAACTGAACGGGAAAGATGTTCTTGTAATGAGTCCCCAAGGAGTTAAGCCAGAAGGCGACCTATATCACAATCTCCATCAATCCGGTTATGTAATCGGCGAGCTTGATTACGAAACAGGCCAGCTCGAGCACGGACCGCTAAACTTGCTTGATCATGGCTTTGACTTCTATGCACCGCAGACGATGCTAGATGACCAAGGGCGGCGGATTTTAATTGCGTGGATGGATATGTGGGAAAGTGAGATGCCCACCCAAAATCATGATTATGCTGGAGCAATGACGATTCCACGCTTGGTGACAATGAAAAATGACAAGTTATACACAACACCTGTACCCGAGCTGCAAAATCTACGGAAAAATAAGGTGGAATATGAGAATATCCTGATTGAAGGCGAAAGGTCACTTCAAGATGTTTCTGGAGAATGCCTTGAATTAGTAATCGAAATCGATGTGAAAGATGCTTCCGAGTTTGGCTTGAAATTGAGGATTGACGAAGAAGCTGACCAAGAGACTGTGCTGCACTTTGATGTTGCAAACCAGCTAGTAACCTTTGATCGGAATTCTTCTGGTGCTGGCCCAAGTGGTGTGCGGAAAGCGGAGCTTGAGCAGCTCGAAACCCTTCATTTGCAAATTTTTATCGACCATTCCTCTATGGAGGTCTTTATCAATGGGGGAGAAAAAGTGCTGACAGCAAGAATTTTCCCAACCCAACAAGCAACAGGGATTAGCTTCTTTGCTGACAAGCAGGTTGAAATCAAGCATCTATCCAAGTGGGAATTGTAAAGAACATCGTGCAGTCCTCTTTATCAAAGATTCCTTTTTTATCGCTTTAAAAATTGTTAAACGCTTGTTCATAATTTGTTCATAACTTCAGTGTAAAATAGAAATAGAAAAGGACACCCACCTTTTCTCCTCTTTTAAAAATTGGTACTCACAGGCCAGGCACATCCTCTTTGTGCCTGGTTTTACTTTAAGGCTCTTTTATGTTTTCTCAAAGAATGTTGCTTTTTAAAGGAAATATAGAATGAATTAGCTATGCTTCCATTCCAAAGTTCGTTTACGAGATGAGAAAAGAGCTTACAAACTAAGTAGTAACTTAGTGAAAGGCTTATTTCTCGTTAAAATCGGCTTTAGGATTTAACAACAAACTTTACGAAAACAGCCTACTTTTAAATATATCCACGCTAGATTTCTAGTTGTGCAAATGCCTCTTTTTATATATAATACTATTAAAACCATCACGTTACGGTTAAGGAGGGGATGTTCATGGGGCTGAGAAGCTAAAAATTGGTGAATTGGCGGAAAGAACGAAGGTTACAAAACGGACGATTGACTATTATACGAATCTTGGACTCTTACAAGCAGAACGTTCCCCTTCGAACTACCGGTACTATGATGTGTCCTCGGTCGAGCGGATTCACCTGATTGAAAAGAAGAAAGCAGAAGGTATGGCTTTAGAGGAAATAAAAAAGGAATTCAGTACTTCTGCGAACGTGTTTGAAGAAATTGATGTTCTAGAATTAAGAGTCAAAATGCAGGGGTTAGAGAAAGAAGTCTCACAGGCACTTGCACAGCTCGAAAAGTCAGATCCGAAAAAGTTTGACGCTGTCAAAAAGGATAGTTTGGCTTTGATTCAAACTCTATTGTTATTGTTGAACTAGCTTTGGTTAAAACATTAAAAAATTAGGGAATAGATAAATAGATTTTTTTACAGGAGGTGTACGTCTTACTTCACGGTAAGACTACTTGTTGACAACAACCATTAATTTGATTTTACTTGCGGTTTTAATTGCCTTAACGGCGTTTTTCGTAGCGACAGAATTTGCGATTGTAAAAGTTCGTTCTTCACGAATTGATCAGTTGATTGCAGAAGGAAGCAAGGGAGCTGTAGCGGCGAAAAAAGTCGTCAGCCACTTGGACGAATACTTGTCTGCCTGTCAGCTCGGAATTACGGTAACCGCGTTAGGAATAGGTTGGTTAGGAGAACCAACGATTGCACATCTTTTGCGCCCACTCTTGGTGGATCAATTTCATTTAAATGAGTCCATTACGAAGATTGTCTCGTTTGCAATCGCCTTTGGAATTGTAACGTTCCTACACGTTGTGGTCGGAGAACTAGCTCCAAAGACGGTAGCGATTCAAATGGCAGAGAAAGTTACAATCCTGTTTGCGAAACCGATCATCTTATTCTACAAAATCATGTACCCGTTCATTTGGTTATTAAATGGATCGGCTCGAGTATTAGTAGGGCTTTTCGGGTTGAAACCGGCGTCCGAACATGAAGCAGCATTATCAGAAGAAGAGCTTCGAATTTTGTTGTCTGAGAGTTATAAGGGCGGAGAAATTAATCAAACTGAATTAAAATATATGAACAATATCTTTGAATTCGATGAGCGAGTTGCTCGCGAGATTATGGTACCACGAACAGAGGTCGCAACCATTTCTGTGACTGACACGTACCAAGAAATCTTACAAAAGATTCAAGTAGAAAACTATACAAGATACCCAGTGGAAGATGGGGATAAAGACAATATTGTTGGATTTATAAACGTGAAAGAGTTATTAACTTCAACATTAACAAAAGTAGAACCAGCCAAAGATTTTAAAATTGAAGATTATATCAATCCGATGATTCACGTCATTGAATCCATTCCAATCCAAGATTTATTGGTAAGGATGCAGAAGGAACGCACACATATGGCGATATTGATGGATGAATATGGTGGAACTTCCGGAATGGTTACCGTTGAGGACATCCTTGAAGAAATTGTTGGTGAAATTCGCGACGAGTTTGACGAGGATGAAGTACCAGAAATCCGGAAAGTTAGCGACAACCATTACATTCTTGATTCCAAAGTCTTGATTGAAGATGTGAATCTTTTATTAGGTACGAGGTTAGAAGCAGAGGAAGTCGATACCATCGGTGGTTGGTTCTTAACGCAGAACATCGATGCACATGTTGGAACAGAAATTATAGCGGAAGGCTATGTGTTTACCATTCAAAAAATCGATGGCCACCAAATTCATTATCTTGAAGTGAAAAAAAGCGTTCAAAGCCAATTTAGTATGGCTTTACCGAGTTAAGCGGAAAGAGATTAACAAAAAAGTGACTAACCCCAAAGCGGGTTAGTCTTTCTTTGTGGAAAATAAACCAGTAAACCCATAACTAGAAAAATTTTTCATTTACATAATTATTATTTAAATATAAAATTCTATTAGACGGAAATTCCGCTTAATCTTATTAAAAAGAACGGGGGACCCAATTTTTGCAGTTAAGTCTGCTTGGGGTGAATTCATCATTGATGAAAGGGCTTTGAATGTTTCCTAGTCCTAATCCGACAGCTAACCTCGTCAGCGTCTTATGGGGAACAGATAATAATTGTTTTTGCTAAAAAGGACACCAGAAGTCGTGTCTTTTTTATATGCAAGGTAACAGGGCCTATCGTCGTTCTCTTCTGACACATTTGCTATTTCAGCATATAAATTTTCAGAAGGAGAGGATGTTCGTTGAAAAAGATTAGTCTAGCAGGACAAATTTTTATTGGATTGGTTGTGGGGATTGCAGTCGGTGCAATTTTTTACGGCAATCCAACAGTAAATGAAGTTTTACAGCCGATTGGAGATGTATTTCTCCGTTTAATTAAAATGATCGTTGTCCCAATCGTGGTGGCAAGTATTGTTGTCGCTGTTGCGGGTGTTGGGGACATAAAGCAGTTAGGTAAAATTGGTGGTAAAACACTGCTTTACTTCGAAATCATTACGACAATTGCCATTATCGTAGGAATTGCGGCAGCAAATATTTTTCATCCTGGTACTGGTGTGAACATGAGCCAGTTGGATCAAACCGATATTAGTAGTTACGTAGAAACAACGGAATCCACTGAGACCAAATCATTAGTGGATACGATTGTTGAAATTGTACCAACCAACCCAATTGCTGCATTCGCTGAAGGTGATATGCTAGCAATCATTTTCTTTTCCCTTATCTTTGGACTAGGGATATCGGCTATTGGAGAAAGAGGAAAGCCAGTTCTGGCGTTCTTCCAAGGAACCGCTGATGCGATGTTCTGGGCTACGAATCAAATTATGAAGTTTGCGCCATTCGGTGTTTTTGCGCTAATCGGGGTAACGGTATCGAAGTTTGGACTAGCATCCCTAATCCCACTAGGAAAACTAGTCATTACAGTATACGGCACAATGATTTTCTTCGTACTCGTTGTTTTAGGTGTTGTTGCGAAGATGTCTGGCTACTCCATCTTCAAATTAATCAAGTTACTAAAAGATGAACTTCTTTTAGCGTTCTCAACGGCAAGTTCGGAAACCGTGTTGCCAAGAATTATGGATAAAATGGAGAAGATTGGCTGTCCGAAGCATATTGCGTCATTCGTTATTCCAACAGGATACTCATTTAACCTAGATGGTTCCACCCTTTACCAAGCGTTGGCAGCGATTTTCATCGCGCAAATGTATGGAATCGATATGACCATTGCTGAACAGGTCTCCTTGATGCTTGTCTTGATGGTTACCTCGAAAGGAATTGCCGGTGTACCAGGTGTTTCGTTCGTTGTACTGTTAGCGACATTAGGTACTGTTGGATTACCTGTTGAAGGATTGGCGTTCATTGCTGGAATCGACCGTATCCTTGATATGGGACGTACCGCTGTAAACGTCGTTGGAAACTCACTTGCTGCCATTGCCATTTCAAAGTGGGAAGGCAAATTCACTCCTGTTAATGAAGTGGCTAATATGGAAAAAGCGTCTTAATCAGAAACCTGGGGCACATGCCTCGGGTTTTTTTAAATCTTTTTTGTGTATAAGCTTTTGGTTTAAGGAAATTGTAAAGATAGTACCAAAGGAGGTTTAGCATGGACAAAGACTTTCCTGTAGCAAATTTACAAGCGGCGCAATTGGATAAAATCCAACAGCTTGAAAAGGAGTTACGCAACGAAACGAATGAAAATATTGTTTTAATCGCTTATGACGAAGAGGATCAGAAAGAGTAAAAAGCAGAGGGAAGGTTTTCTCTGCTTTTTCTTATTGTTACTTTTTGGGAAAATACGACTGAATGGATAATGTAAACCTGATAAATAGCAAACTTAATTTTAAACGTACGAAATGGTTCTGTTGAGTTGAAATTTGCTTAACAACAATCTTTACAAAAAGGACTCATATACAATGAGAACGGTTGTGAACCATGCCCCAGCATTAAAACGTCCTTTTTTTACTTACTATATTCTTAAAATTCAAACTAATATGTTATGATTGAAGAAGAATGGACTAGTTAATAGGGGGAACGATGATGGACAAGCAAGAGTTTATGGCCCATGTCGAAAGGGCTTATGATACGTATGAAGCAAAACCAGAAAGTATTTTTATGTTTAAACTGCTAGATTTTGATTTTGATTATGATGATGAGGCAAAGACTTGTACAATTACATGTCCAGTGACGGAAATTATGCACAATCCTGCGGGCATTGTTCATGGAGGGATCTTCACATTTATTGCGGACACGGCAATGGGGCATCTAAACTTCCGCCATAAAGATGCTCCCTATGTGTCACTTGAATTGAAAACATCCTTTTTTAACGCCACAACTGCGGGGAAATTGATTGCAACGGCACGCTATTTAAAAGATGGTTATAAAGTTTGCTTCATGGAAGCAGAGGTTAAAAATGAACAAGGCGATTTGTTATGCAAGACCTCAGGCACCTTCTATCGCTTTGACAAAAAGAAAAAATAATAGGCACTCAGGTTTCTCAGTGCCCAAATGAAAAGGTGACAGTTATGGTTGCCTTTTTTCTATTTCTGGTGTCGATAAATCCACCTTTGAAACAGATTACCGGTTGCTAATATAAGGCTATAGGATACTGGTAAGAAAAAGCCTTTTTTAACTTTTAACTGACCTTGTTTGATTAACAAGGAATCCACGAATAGCATTAGAAGGAATGATCGAATCTTCCCGCCTATTCCATCCCTGCGAAGTTGCCAAGTAATCAGGAGGGAAATGAACATGCCTACAGCCGGACCAACGATAAAATGTTTTTCCCAAGAACGAATCGCCCTTGGGCCGTAACGGACTTTCTTCATGGCTGCAAATAGAAAGGATGTGTTCATCCAAGTAACTTGGATGGTTTGAAAAAAAGTAATCCACAAAACAACTGGGTTCCGCTGATTAAACAATTTGACCCAAAGATCATTGGCGAAAAAAGAGACCAGGATTAGAAGGAACGTATAACCTGTTTTCCACCAGCGCGTTTTAAAGATCCCCATGGAAATAAACAATCTTTCAATACAAAAGAAATAAAAGCTAAAGAAGACTTTGACTTTCCATCCGAAACGAAAAGTTGAAATAAACAAAGCGGTTGTCGGTACATAAAAGAACTGCGACCAAATCGAACCGAGAATATGGTCCAAGTTTTTTTCTTTCATAAACTTTGGTCGGTACACATAACCGCGGTTTAAAATCACAACAAAGTACTCGAATAGATAAGCAAATCCTGTATAAGAAAGAAACAGAATAAAAGACCGCTTTCGATTCTTGCTTTTATAAAAGGTGAAAAAGACCATGGTTAAATGAATGATGCCTAGCAACAGATAAGGGTACTTTTTCACTTTTCGCTTTGAAATCAAAGTATTTCACCTCATAAAGGCATGATAAAAATAGCATTCGCTAAAGCTAGAAAACTTATCCATTCGAAGCATAGGAGTGGGCATGTTTCGTTTCGGTCAGAATAGGATATAAAAATAAAAAGAGTCTTTTAATAAAGGAAAAAATTTCAAAGTATATTTGGACCAATTATTTACCTAGGTCGTGTTCGGAAAGTTTGTTCGGCAATCACAACAAGCGATTTTATTGATTGAAGGTAGACTCTCTTTTAATCGATAAAATAGCTTCGAGCACCTCACTTCTAGAAGTGTGAGAAGTGTTTTACTAAAAAATGGTGGTTCATATTGAACCGTCCTGCCCTGTTCGACTCTTCGGTACACTTCTGCATGGAAGAGTCGGACAAAGTGAGAAAGGCGGAAATAGGAATGTCAAAGAAACTAGATTTATCAAATTTTGAAAAAAAGCTCGAGGTTCGAAATATTCAAAAGGATGACTTGGACCAAATCCTTGAAATGCAGAAAGTTTGTTTTCCGAATATGGAGCCTTGGAAACGGGTTCAGCTAGAAAGTCACTTGCGGATTTTTCCTGAAGGCCAGTTTTGCGTGGAATTTGATGGAAAGATTATTGGGAGTTGTTCTAGTTTAATTGTAAATTTTGATGAATACGATGACAAACATACATGGGACGACATTACGGATGGTGGGTATATTACCAATCATAATCCTGAAGGGTTTAATCTTTATGGAATTGAAGTGATGGTGGACCCGGAATATCAAGGAATGAAAATCGGCAAAAGGCTTTATGAAGCGCGCAAAGAATTGGCGCGCGAAATGAACTTGAAAAGCATCATCATCGGTGGGCGTATTCCGAATTATTATAAATACAAAGATCGTTATTCTCCTCGTGAGTATGTGGAGGAAGTTCGGAATCAAAACATCTATGACCCGGTCCTTACGTTTCAAATTATGAACGGGTTTAACCTGATGCGAATCAATCCAGGGTATTTGCCTGATGACCGCCAGTCATTGCAATATGCGACGTTGATGGAATGGAATAATATCGATTATCAGGCCAAAACGAAGCGCCATTTTAAAACGGCTTATCCTGTGCGGATTACCGTCATTCAATATATGATGAAGAACATTGATTCATTTGAAGAGTTTGCGAAGCAAGTGGAATATTATGTGGATGTTGCATACGACTTCGGAAGTGACTTTGCGGTGTTCCCGGAAATTTTCACGACTCAGTTGATGTCCTATTTGGAGGAGAAGGTACCTTCGAAAGCAATTCGGAAGCTAGCAGAGTATACAGAGGAGTATATTGAATTGTTTACAAGGTTGGCCGTTCGCTATAACGTGAACATCATTGGCGGTTCGCACTTTGTGGAAGAAGAAGACCAGATTTATAATATTGCTTATTTGTTCCGCCGAGATGGGACAATTGAAAAGCAGTATAAAATCCATGTGACCCCAAATGAGCGCAAATGGTGGGGAATTCAGCCAGGAAACACAGTGAAAGTCTTTGATACCGATTGTGGAAAAATTGCCATTCAGATTTGCTATGATATTCAGTTCCCAGAGCTTGCCCGTTACGCGGTCGACCAAGGAGCCAATATTATTTTTGTGCCATTCTGTACCGATGATCGCCAAGGATATTTACGGGTTCGCTATTGCGCTCAAGCACGCGCGGTTGAGAATCAAGTTTATACCGTCATTGCAGGAACGGTAGGAAATTTAACACAAGTGGAAAATATGGATATCCAATATGCACAGTCAGGCATCTTTACCCCTTCTGATTTTGAATTTGCGCGTGATGGAATCGTAGGGGAATGCCCGCCGAATATCGAAACCGTTGTCGTTGGCGATGTCGACTTAGAAATCTTGCGAAGACAACGCCGGTCTGGAACGGTCCGACAACTCCATGACCGCCGCCAAGACCTCTTTCAAGTCCGCTATAAAAACCTTTAATGGTAAAAAACTGGATGGTGCCTGGCACCATCCAGTTTTTGTCACCGGTAGGTGGTAACCAAAAAAGAGTCCAATCAGGTGGACTCTTTTGGTTATGTTGTTATTCTAATAAACCCTCGACTTGGGTCATGAGCGAGGAAACTTCTTGAGCGGTTGTCAACAGTTCCGAGTTCTCAAGTTTATCGAGAGCGAGCTGGCCGTTGTCCAACACCTTATTCACTTCGGCAAGTAACGCTTCATTTTTAGTTACCAACTCTTGATGGATGTTTTCAGCCACTTCAGGAATATCCGTGAGGCTTATAAATTCCTCGATATCTTGTTGGATTGTGACTAGTTGGGCTTCTAATTCTTCTTTCATTTCTGAATCAGTCATAGCAGCCTGTACCATTTGCGGAGCTTCCTCTGCAAAACTGTTCAGATTTTCCAAATGGCTCATCGTCGTATTGGCGTAATCAAGAGTTTCGTTCACCTCTCCTAACATTGAACAGCCACTCAACAATGAACCGGTAATCATCATCATGATTAAAATCCATTTTTTCATTTTCCTCACCGCTTTCTCTTGTTATCTTTTCCGTTAACAATGTTTTCTCCTCTTATTTGTACGGATGAGGAGGAGGTGAGGTTTCATTTCTGGCAGGAAAAAGGCCTTGCTGTTGTGGGAATGGTCTGACTCAGCTCCAATAGTAAAACTACTTTCTAGTTGGCTTCCCATAAGCTCGTCTTCCTTGGGCTAGGGCTCTACTGCTTTTCTATTTGGGGAAGCTCCTAGGGTAGAAAGCTCCTAAAATGGAGGGTGAGAAGCATGCAACTTTGGTTTGTCCTATCTTAGTCGGATCTCAACAAGCTGCTTCCGCTAACGTTTTAATCAAACGATTGATTAAATTGCCCTTGGTAAATCAACTAAAAATGAGGTTTAGGTATAAGTAACATTACTATGTTGTTTAAGGTAAAGTATAACATCGCACATAAACAAGAGAGCTTCCTCAGGATGATGCCTTATTATATTTGAAGAGGTTGCCGTGATAAAATAAGATAAATATAGGGGGTGCACACATGAAGTGGGGACGAAACAAGAAAATGGACAAACCTTCTACTGTCGGGAACGACAACATTAGTGAAACACCACCAGAGGTCAAAAGTAAGGCAAGAGAGTATCTACAAGACCAAGAAAAGCTCCGGAAGCTAATAAATGATGCGGATACTAAAGTGAATACTGGCAAAGAGACCAATAAGGGTTTTGTTAAGGAAACCTGGGAGAACTTGAAAGCAATGGTTGAGCTGGTACGCGCATATCTAAAAGGAGAATATCGCCAAATTCCTTATGGATCCCTCCTCTTAATTGTCGGAGCAATTGCCTACTTTGTCATGCCAGCGGACACGATTCCCGATTTTATCGCAGTGATTGGATTAACAGACGATGCAGCAGTAATCGGCTTCACGCTACGACAGGTAAAAAAGGACCTGGATAAATTTATTGCTTGGAAGAACGAGCAGGAGATAAATGAAGAGCAAGAACGGAGATAATGTTCTTTTTATTATTGAAAATCCCATCCTAGTTTAGGGTGGGATTTTCAATTTGGACAACATTTAATCACCATTTTAATAAAATTGGCAGAAATTTGATATTAGATTGTCAATTTTAAAAATTAAATTGACAGCTAACTTTCAAGAATGATATAGTCACATTGTGAAAGCGCTTTTTGCTTTGGGCTGATCACCCGAGGGATAATGACATCTAGGTAGGAGAGGGAAAAATGGACATTTTAGGGCAACTCAACAAAAAATTGATCGTTTCCTGTCAAGCACTAGAAGACGAACCACTTCATGACTCTTATATCATGAGCAAAATGGCACTCGCTGCCAAACAAGGTGGGGCATCAGGGATTCGGGCAAATACCGTAAAAGATATTCAAGCAATTAAAAAAGCAGTAGACCTTCCGATTATTGGAATTATTAAAAAGGATTTTTCCGATAGTGAGGTTTACATCACTCCCACCATTCAGGAGATTGACGACTTATACCAAGAGGGTGTTGACATTATCGCTTTTGATGCAACTGAACAAGTACGCCCGGGTGGCTTAAGTTTTGTCGAGTTCTTTGCCGAAGTAAAGGCGAAGTATCCTAATCAATTATTTATGGCTGACACTTCTACTCTTGAAGAAGCGATTGTAGCAGAAAAAGCTGGAGTCGACATCGTTGCGACAACAATGGTTGGTTATACGCCACAATCAAAAGGCTTTGTGCCATTAGAGGTCTTAAAGAAAGTTGTGGAAGCAGTCAAGGTTCCGGTGATTGCCGAAGGAAATATGGATACACCAGAGAAAGCCAAGCAAGCGTTGGAATTCGGGGCACATGCGGTTGTCGTTGGAAGCGCCATCACGCGTCCGAAGCTCATTACAGAAAAATTTGCGAAAGCCGTAAATTCGGCAATCGTTTTAGAAAGACAAACAAGATAAGCATTCATTACAAAAAAAGAGAAAATGAGGGTGACGACATGAAAGGGATTTTTACAGCATTAATGTGCTCATTCGATGAGCAGGGACAAGTAAACGAAAAAGGATTACGTGAAATTATTCGTCATAACATCGAAGTTTCAAAGGTTGATGGTTTATATGTGAACGGAAGCACAGGAGAAAACTTCTTAATTTCTACAGAACAAAAGAAGCAAATCTTTGAAATTGTCAAAGATGAAGTAAAGGACCAAGTTAAATTGATTGCTCAAGTAGGGTCATTGAATATCGATGAAGCTGTTGAGTTAGCTCAATTTGTAACCGATTTAAAATACGATGCCATCTCAGCTGTGACGCCATTCTACTATAAATTTGATTTTGAAGAAATCAAAGACTATTACAATACGATTCTTGAAAATGTAGACAACCAAATGATTATTTATTCGATTCCTGCTTTAACTGGTGTCAGCATGAACCTTGAACAATTTGCGGAGCTATTTGAGAATGAAAAAATCATTGGGGTAAAATTCACGGCACCTGACTTTTATTTACTAGAAAGAATTCGTCATGCTTTCCCAGAGAAACTGATCTATTCTGGATTCGATGAAATGTTGCTTTCCGCGAGCGTGCTTAATGTAGATGGAGCAATTGGTAGCACCTTTAATGTAAACGGCCAACGTGCAAAGCAAATTTTTGAATTAGCGCAAACTGGTCAAATTGATGAGGCAAGAGAAATTCAAAGAGTAACGAATGATCTGATCTCAGCAATTTTAGAGAATGGCTTATATCAAACGATTAAAGAAATGTTGAAAACACAAGGTGTTGATGCAGGTGTATGTAGGAAACCAATGAAATCGCTTCCGGAGGACAAAATCCAGAAAGCGAAGCAGATTGCAGAAAAGTATCTGTAAGCTAAGGAAATAGGGGGAAGATCGAATGGGAAAATTCGCAGTCATTGATTATATTATTTTATTCGCCTATTTATTGTTTATCTTGTATGTTGGGATGGCTGTCGCAAAAAAAGAAATGAAAGGGAAAGAGTTCTTTAAAGGAGATGGATCCATTCCATGGTGGGTTACCTCTGTTAGTTTATTTGCGACGTTACTCAGTCCTATCTCGTTCTTGTCACTTGCAGGAAATTCGTATTTAGGTTCTTGGGAGCTGTGGTTTGCGCAATTAGGATTATTGATTGCAGTACCTGTTGCCATGTACTTCTTCCTGCCAGTTTATCGAAGACTCAATTTAGATACCGCCTATGAGTACTTAGAGCGACGTTTTGATAAAAATATGCGCGTCCTAGGTAGTGTCTTGTTTATCATCTATCAAATCGGACGGATGTCGATTATCATGTATTTGCCAGCCTTAGCATTAGCTGCGGTAACAGGAATAAATACAGTCATAATCATCTTATTTATGGGAGTAATCGCGACGATTTATTCTGCTTTTGGTGGAATCAAATCGGTTCTTTGGACAGACTTTATCCAGGGCGTTGTCCTCATTGGAGGCGGAATTTTCGCGTTAATCATTCTCCTATTCTCGATTGATGGTGGTGTTGGAGAGGTATTCCGCGTCGGTGTTCAGGATGAAAAATTCTTCAGCGATATTGCCTTTTTTGATCCAAACTTTGTGAATAACAGTATTCTACTTCTGATTGTAGGGGCAGGGTTATCAACTGCGTTCTCCTACATTTCCAGTCAGGATATGGTTCAGCGATATTTGACAACAAATGATCCAAAAGAAATGAATAAAATGACCGTTGCCAACGGGATTTTATCTCTAGGAACCGCAACGTTGTTCTTCTTCATTGGGACAGGTTTATATGTGTTCTATACCCAACAAGCCGGACCAATGCCAGAAGGAAAAGCCGACTTGATTTTCGCCAACTTTATCGTGAGTGAGCTTCCGGCAGGGGTTTCCGGTCTATTGATCGCAGGTTTATTTGCTGCAGGTCAATCAACGCTATCGACTGGTCTAAACAGTGTTGCGACCAGCTGGACATTGGATATTCAAAAAATTATGAAACCGAATATGAGTGATGAAAAAAGTACGAAAGTTGCCCGGAATGTTTCAACGATTGTAGGGATTTTCTCCATCGCCTTTGCGATTGTCTTAGCTTATTCCGATGTTGGATCTGCTTATTCCTGGTTTAATGGTTTAATGGGCTTAGTGTTGGGGATCATTGGAGGAACCTTTACGTTAGGAGTCATGACGAAAAAGGCCAATACAAAAGGTGCTCTCTATGGGTTTATTGGAACCACACTAGTCGCAATCTATGTCTCTTATTTCACTGACATATCTTTATGGGCTTATTCCATTATCAACTTAGTCGTATCTTTAGTCCTAGGTTATGTTTTTAGTCTTCTGTTTGGAGGGAAAAGCAAGGCGGAAGATAGCGACCTAACTTATTACGACAAAGAAAAAGCAGTTTAGTAGGTGACAACATGTATCACATTAGAAAAAAACTGCAGACTGACGTATTAGTTATTGGAAGCGGTTTAGCGGGAATAAAGGTTAGCAAAGAGCTTGCCGATCAGAATCTAAATGTTTTGATGGTAACGAAAATGAAGGTGGCTTCTGGTTCAAGTTTCTATCCTTTAAAAGCGTCTCTTGGAACTCAAGTAACGAAAGATGAACCTGACCAACAAGTCTTTTTAAATGACATTGCCGATTTGAGTCGTGGCATGCACCGGGAGGATTTAGCAGAAGTATATGTGAAAGAGATTCCCGAACGTGTCAAAGAATATCAGGAAATCGGTGTGAATGCGAAAAAATTAGCTGGGGAACGGAAAGCCTGCTTTGCTGACCATGAACGTGATATCTATTTATTAAGCGATTGGGACCAAATCCGCGAAAATGTGCGTTCGATTTTTAGCCAATATGAGCATTTGCATGTGTTGGAAAAAACGGTTGTTGTTACGCTGCTTAAAAAACAGAACCGAATCGCGGGTGCCCTTCTTTTAGATGAAAATAACGATATGATTCTGGTTGAATGCAAAGCCGCTATTATGGCAACAGGAGGGTTCGGCAGCATCTATAAGCATAATCTGAATCCAAATGATGTCGATGGCTCGGGTCATATTCTTGCCCTTGATGCAGGGGCACAGTTAGTGAATATGGAATTTATTCAATTCATCCCAGGGATTACGACTCCCCGCTATAAAACATTGTTTGGAGAGCATACATTGATGTATTGCGAAGATATCGTGGATGAAGCGGGCAACAGCTTACTGGCTGATGTCCTCCCAAATGAAGTCTCCAAACAGGACTGCCTTGAAATTCGCAGTACTCATGGTCCTTTTACACATTCGCTAGAATCAAAATACTTTGATATCGCGATGATGAAAAAGATCCTGGTCTCAGAGAATGAAGATGGTTTTAAGCTGTTGTATCAGCCAGAACTATATGAAAATGAAGAAGAATTTTATACAGTCTATTTAAATTGGTTAAAAGAAAAGAAGATTCATTTAGTAGAAGATGAAATTCGAATTGCGCCGTTTGCTCATGCAAGTAATGGTGGCGTTTATATTGATACGGAAGGTCGAACTGGTATAGATGGTTTGTATGCGATTGGAGAGCTTTCCTGTAATATTGAAGGAGCCAATCGCCTTGGTGGAAATTCAACTGGAGCATGTATGGTATTCGGCAAACGTGCAGCGGCACATTGTGGCGAGTATGTCCATGACGTAGAGCGACTAGAGATTTCTGAAGCAGGAGCTATTCAATACATCGGAAGTTTATTTGGTCAAACTAACCAGAAGGAAGCTCTAGTGGAGGATATTCAAACGCAAGCGCAGCAAGCAATTGAGAGAATTAGAGAAATCATGTGGTATCATGGAAATGTGGTGCGCTCTGAGGAACAATTAACGGGGGCACTTGCTGAGATCCAACAGATGGATGCTAGTCTTAATCTAGCAATGCTATTTGCACAGCGAGCAACGCGGAAACTTGCTGTTAAATTGCGGAATTTCCTTCAACTTTCACAAATTCTCTTACAAGCAATGATTGAGCGAAGAGAAAGTAGAGGCGCTCATTATCGTGAAGATTATCCAAATGAAAACCCTGAATACAACAAGCGACTATTTGTGACCAGCGACCAAGAGAAAGGAATTCAATTTGCTTTTTTAGCAAAGTAATGGAGAAAAGCCCGTGACTGGGTTTTTCTCTTTTTCAGCATTGGATAAAAAAGGAGAGAAAATTTATGTTGCTTGGTGTGATTGATATTGGTGGAACCTCGATTAAATATGGCGTTCTTAACGAACAGGGTGAGCTCTTATCTCACAATTCGACTCCGACCGAGGCGATTAAAGGGGGAAAATCCATCGTTGAAAAATTGTTTGTGATCTGTGAAGACTGGATGAAACAGTACTCCCTCGAAGGCATCGCTATTAGTACGGCAGGACAAATTGATCCCTATCAAGGAAAGGTTGTGTTCGCTGCGGATACGATTCCGGATTATACAGATACGCCTCTCGCGGAACTTTTGAAGCAGCATACAGGTTTGCCTGTTACGGTAGAAAATGATGTGAATTGCACAGCATTGGGCGAGTATTGGAAAGGTGCAGCAAGAGGAGTTAACGATTTTCTTTGTGTTACGATTGGGACCGGGATTGGTGGTGGATTGTTTTTAAATGGTGAGCTTTATCGGGGCGCACGTTTTGCTGCCGGTGAGATTGGACATATTAGCCTTTATCCAGATGGAAAGCCTTGTACTTGTGGGCATCGTGGATGTTATGAACAATATGCATCGAGTTCTGCTCTAGCTAAGTTAGTAGAAAAGGAGTTAGGCTCTAACATCTCTTTAATTCAGTTCTTTGACATCGTGAAGCAAGAAGAACCGCAAGCAGTGGCCATTTTTAATGGGTGGATTGAGGATGTTACGTCTGGATTACAGACGCTTGTTCATCTTTTTAACCCAAAATTAGTGGTCATCGGCGGAGGGATTTCCGCTCAAGGCGAGTTTTTATTAAACGCAATCAAGAACTCACTAGATAAAAAACTTACTCCTAATCATCGTAAAGGGTTAACCTTAAAAATGGCTGAGCATGAAAATCAAGCCAACCTACTAGGCGCAGCCAAGCATTTTTATATGTTACATTCTAGTTGAAAAAATAGAATGAGCAACTGAAAATAGAAGAAGCGGTACTACATTCATAAGGGGGATGAGTCGTGGAAGCGAAACCGATTAATGGGATGAAGCCTTCAATCCTAATGGAACAAAATAAACAAGGTTTTACGAAATCGGATTCAAAAATTTATGAATACATTATAGCCAATCCGGAGCAAGTGATCTTTCATTCCCTCACAGAATTGTCAGAGGCTAGTGGAGTGGCAGAAGCGACGGTATTGCGTTTTTTCCGTAAATTAGGATTTAAAGGATTTCAGGACTTCAAGTTTTTATTTGCTCAAGAGGTTCATGCCGATTCTAATCATAAGCATGATGAAACCTATATGGAAAAAATTCGCACCAATATGATTCAATCAATTGAGGATACTTTCGATATGATTGATGTTCAAACGTTAGAGAGCTGTGTCGATGTGATCAATCAGTCCCAAGATGTCGTTATTTTTGGGATTGGCTCATCCGGAATCGCCGGACTGGATATGCAAAATCGGCTTATGCGAATTGGGAAGCATGTAAGTGTGTTTACCGATCCACACTTTCAAGTGATGCGGGCATCTTCATTAAATGAGAAGTCAGTTGTGATTGCGATTAGTTTAACAGGAAGCACCAAGGATATCGTTGATACTGTAGAAATTGCCAAGGAGAAAAACGCAACAGTGATCGCGTTAACGAACTATACAAAATCTCCATTAACAAAGTTTGCAGATTATATTTTACTCACATCAGCAAAAGAAAACCCGCTGGATAGTGGGTCATTGGTTTCAAAAATTACACAGCTTTATTTGATTGATTTATTATGTACAGGCTTAACGATGAAAAACTATCAAGAAGCAGAAAAAGTGAAAATGGAGATCACTGAAAATATCGGAAGCAAGCTTTATTGATTATTTCAAATCTACCAAAGGGATGTCGCTCTTTAAATGAGGAGATAGACGAAAACGTTCGGATTGGCTGTTCAACCTACATACTATGGAATTGAAAAATGAACAAAGCTGGGTGGGGTACCTTGTTATAGTAGTAGGTAGAAAATGACACCGTTCTGAAAAGTCAGGTGCTGAGCCTGGTCGTAGTGGTCAACACCTGAAGGCTTTATCTGTGATTTATTTTTAGCTAAAAAAAGAGTGGCAATATGAGAGTTGCCACGGGCTGTTCCAATTTTTTGCCAAAAAAAACAGTATAAAGACAACAAAATAGGAATGGACAAAATAATTACATAAAGTGCGAATTTGAACTCCGTTACCTTCGGGGTTCTTTTTTTAGGCTTATAAAAGAATAGTGTGTTGGAATCTTGTGTGTTGTCATACTGCTTCTTCCACAATCATGGATTAGTCGCCCCATTTTAAATACATCGATAAATTACAACATGGGGAGCCTTGCGATAAAGCATCGATTTCGATTTTAAGACCTGAAGGAGTAAAGCTTGTTTTAATAGGGGCGTTGACGCCAATGGACTTCATAAGTTGGTCAACCTCTTGTTGTTTTCCTTGTTGAGCAAGGGTCATCAGTTGATGTGCAAACTTTCGATTGGATAATCGGTTTAAGATTGTAATGGCATCTTTAGCAATACCTTGAAATGATTCTACAGATTGGATAAACACGGTATCGTCCACATCTGGGTATTGTCGATAATGAGGCTGTGGATAAGGTGGATAACAGTAATAAGGGCGTTGTGGATAGTAAGTTTGTCGCTTGTAGTGAGAATGCACGGTAAGAATCCCTCCTTTAAATAAGAGAAACACATCTGTTTCAAAGGGTTTGTTTTCAAAGTTTGCATGAAAACATACCCAGCACAAGAGAGCTACTATTACTTTATACACAACGCCTACCCAAACGTGCCTGTTCACTTTGGTGGAGTGGGAATAAATGGATGGTGCCTGGCACCATCCATTGATTTTCCAAAAAATAATTTTGTTCTATGAAGTGTAGAACAATTCTGTTATAATAAGGGTAGAACAGAATGGGGGTTGAAAGATGATTATTCAAATTGAACCTCAATCGGATGTTGCGATTTATAAACAAATCACCAATCAATTAATTGAGGGAATTGCCCGTGGTCATTTGCGCCATGGTGACTCACTTCCTTCCGTTCGTGCATTCGCTGCCGACCTTGGTGTCAACATGCATACAGTCAATAAAAGCTATCATGAGCTAGAAAAAAGAGGCATCATTAAAATTGTTCCGAAGTCGGGCGCAGTCATTGAAGCTCAAACAAAGCTGCTGCAGGGAAGCCCTCATGCTGAACGGATACAACATGAATTAAAAACGGTGATTGCCGAGGCACTCGTCCTTGGAATGAAGACCGAGCAACTCGAACAAGAACTAGCGATGATTATGGAAGACTTGAAACACAACAAGCAATAAGCTTTTCTACACTGAAATGGAAAAAAAGAGTTGCACTCCTATTGATGAATACGAAACATGAACAGAATGGAGGACGAATTTTATGACAGTGACGATTTTTCTCATTCTTTACTTTTTTATCACTTTGGTTGAGATGGCGATTCCCTACTTAGTGAAGCCAACCATTGTGTTTGGGGTATCGGTTCCAGAAAAAAAGATGCGTGATCCCCGCTTGTTGAAGTTTAAAAGGCGTTATTCGCTAACGGTGTTGGCGACTTCCTTGGTGCTTTTCATTGGACTGCTCGTTTGGGGGATTCAAGTGAATAGCACGGAAGAAACCCTGATTCTCATCACGACAGCTGCTCCGTTTGCTCTTTTATTCGTCAGCCTCGCATGCTATGTTTATTTTCACGCGAAAACAACTCAACTAAAGAGGGAAGAGAAGTGGGGAGAAGGAGTTAAGCAACTTCAAATTACGGACTTGTCAGTTCGTTCCCGAGACGAAATGCTCCCTTGGTATTTGTTTGCCTTACCGATGCTTGTCACTTTGGGGATAATCGCTTATACAATCGTTCATTATCAACAACTTCCAAATCAAATTCCGACGCACTGGGGTCCAAATGGGCAACCTGATGCCTTCACTGAAAAGAACCCTTTTTCAGCAATCTCATCGCCAATCATGCTTTTCATCATGCAGGTGATGTTCTTAGTCATCAATGAAACAACGAAGCGATCAGGCATAAAACTTAGTGCAACAAGTACGGAAGCATCGAGAGTCCGGCAATTGACATTACGCAAATACACAAGTTGGTTCATGTTTCTTACAAGTATTCTTATTACGATGCTGTTTTCCTTTTTGCAATTAATGACCGTTCATGAAAACTTATTAAGCGAAGTCATGATGTTGCTCATTCCTTTCGCCTTTTTATTAATCTTATTACTTGGATCTATTGTCTTTGCAGTAAAAGTGGGCAAAGCTGGCGCAGACAATTGGGTTCAATCGGGAGATGGAGTTGGCGATTTTGATGAGGATCAATACTGGAAAGGCGGCTTGTTTTATTTTAATAAAAATGACCCGTCAATCTTTGTGGAGAAACGTTTTGGGGTTGGGTGGACATTAAATTTTGCTAATCCAATCGGGTATTTCATTACCTTTGGACCAATCTTGTTAATCCTGATTGTAACCTATTTTACCTAGATGATTGGGAAGACCTTCAGTTGTGGAGGTCTTTTTTAAATATAAAAATTTATTAACATGAAGCTGTGGAAAAGTAACTTATCCACACGGTTTTCTTGGTCGCTACCTTGCGAGCTGAATCTTGCAAAAAGTCCTTTACACAATTAGTTATGCACAATCACTTTGTTTGGGATGAATCTCCTGCTTTTAAGCCATCTTAAAAGAAAAGGAGTGGTTAAAATGAGCATGTTTCGAATGGCGATGTTGCTTGCATTTGCGAGTCTAATTTCTTTTACTCAAGTCCAGGCGGAGCAGTCTGCTTCCAAAGAATTGGCCATTGTGATTGATGACTTTGGAAATGGGATGAAAGGGACGGAAGAAATGCTGGATTTGCCAGCACCGCTAACGGTAGCGGTCATGCCGTTTTTATCAACAACTCATGAAGATGCCCGTAATGCACATTCGAAGGGGCATGAAGTTATCGTGCATTTGCCGATGGAGCCGAAAAAAGGGAAGATAAGTTGGTTAGGCCCAGGGGCAATTACAACCGATTTAAGTGATGAGGAAATTCGCGAAAAAGTAGAAAAGGCGATTGCGGATGTCCCGCATGCGGTAGGGATGAATCATCATATGGGTTCAAAGGTAACAGAGGATGAACGAGTGATGAGAATCATCCTGGAAGTGTGTAAGGAAAAGGGCTTTTATTATTTAGATAGTAAAACTACAGGGAAAAGTGTAATTCCAAGGCTGGCAAGTGAGCTAGGTGTTCCTTATTTAGAGAATGATTTATTTTTTGACCACGTATATTCGTTGGACCATATCCAACGTCAAGCAGCGAAGTTAGGAAAGAATTTAGAGAAAAGAGAGCAAATTATTGCGATTGGGCATGTGGGGGTAACAGGAGATAAGGTTGTGGGAGTTCTTGCGCAGCATCTCCCTAAGTATCAACAACAAGCGGAGCTAGTACCAGCTTCTGCTTTGCTCAAAAACTTCTATCGAATGGATGAGACATTACCATAAACAAGGTTAAGCGGGAGGACGAGTTCCCCCGTCATAGGAAGCACTAAATTAGCGGTGTTTACTACCAAAAAACTGGATGGTGCCTGGCACCATCCAGTTTTTTGGTAGTTACCTACATACACTTTATTATTCTTCTTCTGTGTGCGGCCCCGACTTTAGTTGTTGCTTTACTTCTTCTACATTGGTATTGCTGTATTGAGCTGTTCCACGGCCTCCGGTTGTTTTAGCCAAATATTGTTTTACCTCGTTGTAGGACATCCCCGAGTCCGCATTTTTCTGCCGGACGGACTCGATATCAGTACCAACTTGTGTATACTTTTTCATCCTGTTATTCACCTCAACTGTTATGGTGAACAGAAAATAGCTTCACTATCCACAAGTTGTCCCCAGTTGTGTATTCTATGATTGAAAAAATGAAGGAATTCACAGAGTAAGGTACAATTAAGAAAATAGGTGAAAATGGCACAAGAAGGCGCACATATTCACTAACTAATACAAAATAAACTAATGATAAGCAATGACGCTGGGAGGAATTTGTGTGGAGGAATCAACGTTTTACTTTCACGCTCAAGATGGCAAGGAGCTGTTTGCAAAAAGTTGGGTAGGGGAACAACAACCAAAAGCAGTGCTGCAAATTGCTCATGGAATGGCGGAGCATATTGGACGTTACGGTAATTTAGCGAGGTTCCTTGTTTCACATGGGATTTACGTCTTTGGAAATGACCATCGAGGTCATGGGCATACAGTAAGGCGGGACGAGGACCGAGGTTATTACGCCGACCAAAACGGGTTTGAAACGGTCGTCGAAGATATGAAACAGTTAACAGATGTCGTCAAAGAGGAATTTCCAGATGCACCGCTTTTTCTCCTTGGGCATAGCATGGGGTCTTTCTTGAGTAGAAAATACGTTCAACGCTACGGAGAAGAACTTCAGGGAGTTATTTTTTCAGGGACTGGAGGTCATCCAGGGCTAATCGGTAAAATTGGCCATTTCCTAGCAACACAGGAAGCAAGAAAAAAGGGACGCCGAACCCCTAGTGAGCGCATGAATAGTTTAACTTTTGGAAGTTATAATAAAGCATTTTCACCAGGACGAACCGAATTTGATTGGCTAACGCGTGATGAAACAGAAGTGGATGCATATATCAAAGACCCTTTATGTGGGGGAGTATTTACAGCTGGTTATTTTGAGGACTTTTTAAAGGGCCTCTTATGCATTTACGATGAGGATGATCAGATTCCTAAACAGCTTTCTGCTCTTTTTCTTTCAGGAGATCAAGATCCGGTTGGGAAAAATACAAAAGGAGTGCTACAAAGTTATCAACAGTTAAAATCCGTTGGTCTAACCGATGTGACCTATAAGTTTTATCCAGGAGCAAGACACGAAATCCTAAATGAAACCAATAAACAAGAAGTATATGAAGATTTATTAAAATGGATTGAAAAGCGGTTGTAGTTGAAGGTAAAAACGTACCCAGATAGCAGGATTTTCGAAAGAAAAAAAGAATTACCAATTAACTGGATGGTGCCTGGCACCTTCCAGCAATCTTCCAACATGTGAGGTATGCTCCAGGTATACTGTACTTCTGGAAAGTAAAGAAAGGCTGTTGCTAGCGAAATGTTAATGGCCAAGTAAAGAGGCGAATAAGATGAATCTTGGGATGGTAAACACTCAGAGGCCGATGGCAAAGTTGAATCCATGGCGGATGCTGTTGTTTCTTCTACTGGCACAATTGCTTGTTGCGTTTGTCGGGAGAAGTGTGGGGCCGCTGGGTGTATTGATTGGGAAAGACTTAGCTTTAACAAAATCGCAAATCGGGATGCTACCTGCTGCTCTGTTTTTAGGGCAAACTTTAGCGGCTGTCCCAGCAGGGATGCTAACCGATCGGTTTGGTTCAAGACGATTATTGATTGGCGCCTCTTTTTGTCTCGGATTTGGTTTTATGGTGATGACTTACCTAAGTCAATTTTGGCTCGTCCTCCTGTTTGTAACCTTAGGTGGTCTCGGCTACGGATCCATGCATCCGATTACCAATAAAGGCATTATCTACTGGTTTACACTCAAGCAACGGGGAACCGCAATGGGGATTAAGCAAACAGGGGTAACAGCAGGCGCAGCGCTTGCTGGGTTGATTTTACTGCCGTTAGGAGCAGAATATGGATGGCGACCAGTTTTGTTGGCGGCATGCGTGCTATTGCTTCTCAGTGGCATTCTCTCTTACTTTCTCTACCGCGATCCACCCGATCAAACGCAAGCAATCAACAAGAAAGGCCTTAAATCCTTATACCAATCAATGTTTAAAATGATAAAAAACAAACCATTGATGCTCGTAAGTTTAAGTGCTTTTGGGATGAGTGGGTCACAGATGTGTTTAAATACCTATATTGTGCTATATGCCCATGAACAACTTGGAATCTCCCTGTTTTTAGCAGGTGTTCTTCTTGTAATCTCGGAAGTAAGTGGCTCATTTGGAAGGATTGCTTGGGGGATGATTAGTGATTACTTATTCAATAGCAACCGGGTCATTATTTTAATCATGATCTGTGTGTTAACAGCGATATCCAGTTTACTCGTGGCGCTAGCAAACAATGCCTCCTTTTGGATGCTTGTCCCTATTGTCATTGTTTTTGGCTTTGCAATTGCTGGATTTAACGGAATCTGGATGAACCTTGCGACTGAGATTGTTCCTCGGGAGCAATCCGGGATTTCTACTGGAGTTAGTTTAACATTCGGCTCAACAGGGGTCATTATCATTCCGCCTTTATTTGGATTTATGGTTGACCAAACCGGTAACTTTGCCGCAGGCTGGTTTTTCCTTTCGGGAGTGATGGTCTTTGTGTTCATCGTATTGAGCTTTCTTACGATAAAAATGAAAACCAATTCCGTTCAATCATGAGTAAAGCCTCCGAAAAATAGGTCTAATCGACGGTATCATCGGACCTAGTGCCAGCTCTTTGAGTAGGTCCATTGTTGTAAAAATTCAAACTAGTAAAATAAATAATAGACTGTCAGGTACTTCCATTTTAAAATGGAGGTACTTTTTTAATAGAAATATAGAGGAGGAAACGATATGAAGAAAAAAATGATCGCAGTTTCACTATCGACAGCTATACTGGCTTCAGGTTTGACCTTTACACCCGTATTGGCTGCAGGAAACGGGCCAGATGTAAATGGAAATGAAACCGTACAAACGGCTATGCTGAAGACGTATGATGAAATGTCTGCTTTTCTTAAAAAAGAAGCAGCAAAACAAGAACAGATGGAACTTGAAGTGATCGGACAGTCGGTTAAAGGACGCGATCTTTACCTAGCGAAATACATAACCGATCCTGAAAATCCGACCATCTTATTTTTGACTCAACAGCATGGGAATGAAGTGATGACAACGGAAGGGGCGCTCGATTACATCCGCCACCTTGGTTCAAATAGCAAGAAAACACAAGAAATGCTTCAAAATGTAAATATTCTTATTATCCCGATGTTTAATGTGGATGGAGCGATGGGGGATGTGAACTTTTCCCTTGATCATTACATGGCTAGTGGACGTCATTTGACCCGCTATAACGCTGATCGAATTGACTTAAATCGTGATCATGTTGCAAAAGTAGCTCCTGAAACGAAAGCGTTGCATGAGAATGTTCTTCAAAAATATCAGATTGACTACATGATTGATTTTCATCATCAAGGGACTCAGGAAGACTATTTTGGGAAACTGACAACCGGGGCTTTGTTAACTCCACAACACCCTGAGGTCGATGAGGATGTGCTGTTAAAATCCCGAAAATTGGCGTCTGTTTTACATCAAGGAGTCGATCAAACAGGTTGGTCATTTATTTTAAAATTTGATGAGCCGACTCAGAATGAAGCTGTTGCCTCAAATGCCATGGCTCTGCAGTACGATATTCCTGTCATCCTTTTTGAAATGCGCGGTATGGCGGATCACTCGTATGAACCTTATGTACTTGGGCAGAAATCAAACGGATACCTGAAAAAGCAAGCGTTTCTTGCCATGGATACGACGGCCAAAGCCATTGCAGACGGCTCAATTCAAAATGCTGACCCAGCTATCTATGACAACTTACCTGAACAACATTATAGTTATTAAAAGCAAAGAAGGCTGCCTAAGCAAAGGCAGCCTTCATAGTCTATTAAGCTTGTACTTTCTTCAACTCTAAATCGCGAAGTTCTCTACGAAGCAGTTTTCCAACCGCAGACTTCGGAAGTTCTGCTAAAATTTCTGCTGACTTAGGTGCTTTGTATGGAGCAAGATTGTCTTTTCCATAAGCGAGGATTTCCTCAACAGAAAGACTATAACCTTCTTTTACCTTAATAAAAGCTTTAACTGTTTCACCGCGGTATTCATCTGGAACCCCAATGACAATCACTTCTTCAACAGCTTCAAGACCGTAAAGAACTTCTTCTACTTCACGAGGATATACATTGTAGCCGCTTGCAATAATCATATCTTTGCTGCGGTCGAGGATGTAGAAATAACCATCTTCGTCCATTTTAGCAATATCGCCTGTGTGCAACCAGCCATCCTTGATTGTGGACTCTGTATCCTTCGGACGGTTCCAGTAACCTTTCATCACCTGTGGTCCTTGAGCAATTAGCTCACCAGCTTCTCCAACTGGAGCGTCAACGTAAGTACCGTCTTCTGTTTTGTTCACAATACGAACGATTGTGCTTTGAACTGGAATTCCAATGCTGCCATCTTTAGATGGAACAAATGGAGGAGTGAAAATTAAAGTTGGCGCTGCTTCAGATAACCCGTATCCGTCGCGTACTTGTACACCTGTAATCTTTTTAAAGGCTTTCGCTTGTTCAACTGGTAGTGGAGCACCGCCGCTACCAACGAAATAGCATTGATCAAAGCCCGCATCTTTTAACAGCTCAGGGTAGCTATTTAAAGCAAAGTACATCGTCGGAACCGCTGCGAAAATAAACGGCTTTTCACGCTTAACGGTTTCAATGACTTCTTTTGCGTCAAATCGAGGCAAGACAATTTGGTTTGCGCCTTCACGAAGCCCACATAGAGCAACACTTGAAAGTCCGTATACATGGAACATTGGAAGAACGGTAATCATTTTAAAGTTCTCAGGTTTATTTTCACAAGGGTTGTAAATGGCGTCACACACCTGGTTGAAGTTCGAGAGGAGGTTACTGTGTGTCAGCATAACGCCTTTAGGTACGCCAGTGGTACCACCTGTGTATTGTAAAACCGCAACATCTTCAAATGGATTGATGGATTCTTCTTCCACGGAAAAATCATTTTGAACCGCTTCCTCAAAATACAGATCTCCGCTAGCAAGTTCTGCTTTTTCTGGACCAAAGCCGATTGCGATGACTTGTTGTAAGGAAGTATCACCTTGTACTTTTTTAATTTTTGGATAGAAGGCATCAAGTGCAAACATAAATTTCGCGCCAGAGTCTTCTAAAACGAAAGCGATTTCTCTTTCAACATACATTGGATTCACTTGTACAGCAATTCCACCTAAACGGAAAATAGCGAATAGTGCAAAAATATAATGCGGAGAATTAGGTAGCATGACTGCTACACGATCGCCTTTTTTAAATCCTTGACTATGTAAATAGGCAGATAGCTTATCAACGATGGCTTTCGTCTCATTGTAGCTGAATTCTCTACCATAAAAAGTAAGTGCTGGTTTATCCCCGAAACGCTTAACCGCATCTTCTAAAAAGTCATAAAGAGATTCATATTTTACGCTTACATGCTCATCAATTTGTGATTCATACCACTTCAACCAAGGTTTTTGCTGATAGACCATTCCCAATACCCTCCTAGACGAATTGAATTTCCTTGTAAACACTTTTTCTCTATATCTATTGTGTCCCCATCCCCAATTATTGTTAGGAAAAAGCAGTTTGTAAACGTACAAATCTCGACATTATCTCCTATTCCCTAAGGCGGTGAAAAGGGGAATTCCCGTGTTTTCGCGGTTTTCTAAGATTGTCAATGTGTGAATATTATCGAAATTTGTCAAAAGATTTTTTAATGTTCACAAAATTTTAATCTTTCCTACAAAACTATTGTAATCGTGTTTTCTATGACCTTGTTTCGTGTAATTTTTGAAGTGACGAAGCTAGACAAAATATGTTGCGAAGGCTTTATTTGGCAACAAATATTTTAGGAGAATGGTGCTTACATTATTTTAAAAAAATGGTTGGAGGGATCTAACTGAAGGAGTTGGAGAGGATATTCTCAGGAGTCAGCATTGCGGTTAAGAAGAATTTCCGTGTTTCTTCTTATTATATGGATAGGTATATGATTGAGAGTGATTCATTTACAAACCTTTGCTTGGGTATGAGCAGTTGTGGTCACAAGGGCCGGAAAGCTTTGATATATTAAAATAACTGTAAATAAAGATCCAGATAATTTTAAAGCTATATGTAACCAATAAGCATCTTTCACTCTATAAAAGAATTACATGATCCGTGAAGGGCCATTTTGTGATTTCTCTCTAGACTTTGACACGCGGGAATGCTGTCGTACAGGGGAGCATCAAATCTGAACACCATAAATTATTGAGGAATATTAACATATTATTTATGAACCAAACCGAGAGATCGACATAAAACCAAATAATAATTTTGCTAGTAAAATAGGAAAACCGTTCTAACCAAATAGGATTGCCAGTAAATGGATGGTGCCAGGCACCATCCAGAATATGGGTATTCATACATTTTGCGCTAGGTGGGATACTCGTCCGGACGTTTTTGCCCTCTTTTGAATTCACTGTACTAATGGAGTTACAGATCCATTTTATGTTCGTTGTAATGAAATCAATGGGGGGAGTGCAACATGAATGTTTGATGAAAAATTTTTAGAACAATGTGTCGCTAAAATTAAAGTGACCACTTTGGAGAATGAAGATGTTGAGGTGGTTAATGAATCACCTTTAGAAATGTTAGGGAAAGGACGGCAAGGGGCTGTATATACGGTTACGCCCGATATTTGTGTCAAAGTATTTGGCAATCAGGAGGATTGTGACCGCGAATATTACGCGTTGTCATTAGGACAACACACCGACCTCTTTCCGAAGGTCTATCATAAAGGACCGCTTCATATTGCGATGGAAATCATCCGAGGCGTAGATTTACGCGAATATCTTCAGTCTCAACCTTTATCAAAATCACTTTCGGTTAAGTTAATCGATATGTTGATTACGTTTAAGGAAATAGGATATGAGCGAATTGACCATCATAAACGGCAAATCTACCTTCAAAAGGATGGAAGTTTGAAGGTTATTGATGTTGCTCGAACAGTTTGGCGGGATCGCGTCTATCCATATCCTCGAAAACTATTAAATTCACTTGGCCAGGATAACAAGGAAGTGTTTTTAACACATGTCCAAGAATTGGCCCCGACCTTGTATCAAGAGTGGCTCCATTATATCCGCATGGAAGAACTATCGCAGGAAATCTACCAACTTATTATGGAAGAAGATGCGAGCAAAACAGAAACCGTTAAAGCGATGAGTCACAAACTTTTGACGAGAGAAGATGAGGAACGCTATGTTGTGTTGATGTATGGCTTGATGCACAAAGTGTTTAAGGAACAATGGATTCGAACCATGATTGCTAAAGGAGTAGATCCTAATGAAATCCTTGAAGCAATCGATGAATATTGGGATGAACAGAAACGCGAATTTAAGGAGTTAGAAGCAGGTGGTGGCGACCGCAAGAATCAGCCTCCACGCGAGCTTACAAAAGAGGAGAAAAAAGAACAGTTACGTCAGGAGAAACTTCGTGCTAAGAAAGAAAAGGAGAAGCAGCGGCTAGAAAGAATCCGGGCCAGACGAGAGAATCGAGAGAAAAACAAAAAGGGCAAAGCCCAGCCTGTAGACAAAAAGGGAAAAAAGGCAGACAAGCAAGGAAAAGATAAGAATAAAAAAGCAGAAAAGAAATCGAAAGACAACAAGGAGAAAAAGCAAAATAAAAGTGGCTTGAAAAAAGGCTACAGCAGCTGGTGGACCTTTGGATTGGCATAAACAGAGAATGATACAAGGATGTGATTAAAAAGGAGGAGAAACCAAATTGAAAGTGCTGATAATCTGGCGTTTGCTCACCGTTGGGGGAGTGAATGCCGGATGGCGAAATCGTGCAGTTTATTTTAAAAAACATGGAATTGAAACAGAATTTCTTTATACGACCGATCATGGTGGACTTCATATTATGGAGGATGTTGCTCCTGTTTATTTGACAAAGGATGAGGAAAAAATCGTCAACATTATCCGTGAAAATCAATATGATGCCATCATTGTTGTAGATACAGGGAAGGCGTTTAAATGGTTGCAAAAAGCCAATTATCAAGGTCCAGTCATAGTAGAGGCTAGGACGCCAGAGCTCATTAAGCTTACTCCACATGTGAAATCTTTCAGAGGAATCACCCCGGAAACCATTATTGTCCCTTCTCATTACCAAAAACGGTTGGTATCGATTTTAACGAACGATGTACCAGTTCAAGTGATTTACAATGGCGTCGATACAAGCTTTTTCAGAGCATTACGCCTAGACGAAATCGATTATAAAAGCGAGCCGCATATGCCAAAAGATAAGAAAGTAATCGCTTATATTGGTCGTGTGGACAAACGTAAAAACTGGCCATTGTTTTTAGAAATCGCCAAAAAGGTTCGCCAAGAGCGTGAGGATGTTGAGTTCTGGGTCGTTGGTGGGGCACAAAGTGTTCAACGCCAAGAGTTTGCTGAACGCTGGCGAGCTGAGCAGTTCACAGAGTTTGTAAAGTGGTTTCCAGTTATTCCGTACCAACAAATGCCACATATGTATGCAAAAATCCGAGAATCCGGTGGCTGTACACTCGCCACGACCAAGTCTGAGTCGTTTGGCAATACCTTTATTGAATCGATGGTTTCCGGAGTGCCGGTCATTGCTTCAAGAATGATGCCGGTGACGGAACTGGTCAAAGAGGGAGAAACAGGATTGCTATATCGCGGTCAAAATGTCGAAGATGCTGTAAAGCAAATTCATAAGCTCCTTGATGACCCAGCCCTTCATCAAAAAATGTCTACAGCAGCAATTCAGCATGTTCAGAAGAATTTCGGGATTGAAACCGTTGCCGAGCAATATGTTAATTTGTTGAAGAAGCTCGTACCAATGGATTCAGGCAAAAACGAGGTGAAGTCTGATGATTAAACCAACAGCTTCCCTAAAAACCCTACCGGGAAAATCAAATGCCCAGTTGCTAACATTTGATGATGGTCAAGATTATGTTGTGAAATCATGGAAGCCTGAATATCCACGGAGCTTGGCGAATGAGTGGCTTGGATATGCAATAGCGCGTTATTTACAATTACCTGTTCCCTTCGGTCGGATTGTTGAGTTTCCGGCTGAATTTCTAAATGAGCAGCAGGTGGCAGAGAATGGTGAAAAAATGCAACAGCATTTTGCTTCGCTCTTCGTCCCAGATTGTATAAACGGTCATGAGGTTGGGAGAATTGAAACGCTCACAAATACCCCGGAAAGCTTAGCGGGCATCATTCTCTTTGATTATTGGGTAGCAAACCGTGACCGGACAAGGAAGAATATTTTGTTTCAACCTGCAGAACAACATGGAGCCTACCAACTATGGGCGATTGACCAAGCGGAGATTCTTACTGGGTTCGATTGGAATCTCTCCAACCTCGAGCAATTGCCAACAGAGCTAATTAAAAGCACGGCTCATAAAATGCTCATTGAGTTCATTGATCATGAACAATATTTTTATCAGCAACTCGAAGTGATCCAAAGTATTCCAATTTTACTATTAGAAGAAATTGTCGAGCTGATTCCAGAACAATGGGAAGTCACAAAAGAAGAGCGGAAGGCAATCATTACAGCTTTGCTGTATCGGCGTCATAAAGTGTTGCCTAAATTGATGGAACGCTTTCTAAAGCGTATTTATCGCCCAATAAAAGAAGGAAAATGAGGAATTGATGGAGGATGGTAGCAAGGAAGTTAAAGCGCTATCAAAGTGCCCACTTGTTCGTGAGTATTGTGGTTCAAGGAGGGACTGTGAATGAAAATTCGAAAAGCCGTTATACCTGCTGCAGGACTCGGAACCCGTTTCTTACCGGCAACAAAGGCTCAGGCAAAGGAAATGCTGCCGATTGTTGACAAACCAACAATCCAATATATTGTCGAAGAAGCAGTGGCATCTGGGATCGAAGAAATCCTCGTCATTGTTGGCAGAGGAAAACGGTCGATTGAACATCATTTTACCAAATCGCATCAACTGGAAACGATGTTGGTTAAACAGCAAAAGCTAGATAAATTGGAAGAAGTCCAACAAATTCAGCGATTGGTGAAAATTTATTATCTTTATCAACACGAACCGAACGGACTAGGAGATGCGGTTCTAGCGGCAAAAGAGTTTATCGGCAATGAACCGTTTGCCGTGTTACTCGGGGATGACCTTGTCCGGTCTGATACTCCGTGTTTGCAGCAATTAACGAAGGCGTTTGAATATATGAATAGCTCGATTGTTGCGGTTAAAAAGGTTGCAGAAAAAGACGTGAGCAAATATGGCATCATTAAAAGTAAAGGAATGATGATGGCCCCGAGAATTTTACCTGTTGAGTCGCTAGTCGAAAAGCCGAAGCTAGAGGAAGCGCCGTCTCAATATGCAATTATGGGCCGATATGTGTTGCGTCCTGAGATATTTACAATTCTTGAAAAAACGCCAATCGGTGCAGGAAATGAACTGCAATTAACCGATGCCATTAATTTATTGGTCCAAGAGCAAGCAGTGTTTGCTTATGAGTTCGAAGGAGAGCGCTACGATATTGGAGATAAGCTTGGGTTTATTCAAGCAACCGTTGATTTTGCGCTACAAAGAGATGAACTCCGTGACGATGTATTATCGTTTCTAAAAAAGCGAGTCAAAGAGGACCAGCCACAAGAAAGTGAGCCGATGTAGCATGAAAGTCGCGATTCTAGGAACTGGCTATGTTGGCTTATCGACAGGTGTGGCGTTGGCGGAAATTGGTCATCATGTATGCTGTATGGATGTGGATGAAAAGAAGATTGCGCGATTGAAACAAGGGAAATCGCCAATTTATGAACCTGGCCTTGAAGAATTATTAGTTAAAAATATAGCAGCGGGAAGATTGAGGTTTACAACATCGCACCGCGAAGGAATTTCCGTAGCTGAGATTGTGATTCTAGCAGTGGGAACGCCGCAAAGCAATGATGGAGCTGCTGACTTAACGTATCTTGAACAAGCAGCAAAGGATGTTGCAGTGCATCTTCAACAAGATACAATCGTCGTGATTAAAAGTACAGTACCGGTCGGGACGAATGATAAAATGAAACAACTAATTGAAGCTCATTGCAATGAAGATATTTCGATTCAGATCGTATCCAATCCAGAATTTTTGCGACAAGGTTCGGCGATGAAGGATACACTTGAAGCCGACCGGATTATTATCGGCTGTGATGAACGGAAAGCAGGGAACAAAGTACGGGAGCTATATCGCCCGCTGAATGTCCCTGTTGTGATGACTTCATTGCGAAGTGCTGAGATGATTAAGTATGCGTCAAATGCCTTTTTAGCAATGAAAATCAGTTTTATTAATGGCATGGCGAATGTTTGTGAAGCGGTTGGAGCGGATATTCTGGATGTAGCCAAAGGGATGGGGATGGATAAACGAATTGGAAATAGTTTTCTCCAAGCGGGGATTGGCTATGGCGGTTCCTGTTTTCCAAAAGATGTGCAGGCGTTATATCACACGACGAAGCAGCACAATGTTGATTTTGGACTACTAGGGAAAACGATGGAACTCAATGAACAGCAACGAGTTTTGTTAGTGAAAAAAGCGTTTGAACGTTTTAATGGAAAACTTGCAAGGAAGAAAATCGCAATGCTTGGTTTAGCGTTTAAACCGGAAACGGACGATATGCGAGAAGCCCCATCGATTCCGATCGCTCTAGAGCTAACAAGGCAGGGAGCAGACGTAATTGCTTATGACCCTGTCGCAACGTCTAATGCGCAAAAAATATTAGGAAACCGGATCGCTTACGCTAAGACTATTCAAGAGGCTATCGCGGGAGCAGATGCAGTATTGATTGTCACTGAATGGGACGAAATTAAACAATTGGAACCTAGTAAACTAGTGGAAGATATGAACGAAGCAATCATTTTCGACGGCCGTAACTGCCTCAACGAAGAGAAAATCCGCAGTTGTTCAAAAATCGAGTACTATCCGGTAGGGAGACCGGCGATAATCAAATATGCTGGAAAATAGCTGGATGGTGCCTGGCACCTTCCAGTTGTTTTCCACTTCTTGACTATATGTGGTGCAATGTTGTGAAAGGCATCTGATGGAATCTCTTTATTTTTTCTAAAAGAGCAACTCAGTCAATTGTACAGGTGCAGCTACTAAACCAACTTTTTCTAAATCCCTTGAATATGAAATTTTTCATTGACGGATGTAAAAATGTTCATTATGATAAAACATGAATTTAATACCCGTACGCAAGACGGGAGAGGTTCATAGCGGAAACCCTCTATAAAAAACTATGGATTTATGACTTTTCAAAAGCCATATCCATTCCGGATGTGGCTTTTTTACATCCAAAGAAATTGCTATGAAACCTCCTTGTCGATTGTCGGGTTAGATGATACAGGGAGGTTATTTTTATGTCTGGACGTAAAGAAGAGCAAGGTTTACAGGATTTAACTTTATTAGGGAATCAAAATACACAATACCCAAGTGACTATGCGCCTGAAGTGTTGGAGGCCGTGGATAGCTTGCATTCAAACCGCGATTATTTTGTGAAATTTAATTGCCCGGAGTTTACGAGTTTGTGTCCAATTACTGGGCAGCCGGATTTTGCGACGATGTACATTTCATATATTCCTGATAAAAAAATTGTGGAAAGCAAATCATTGAAATTGTATTTATTCAGTTTCCGTAATCACGGGGACTTTCATGAGGACTGCGTCAACATTATTATGAACGACTTAATTAATCTTTTAGATCCACGATACATTGAAGTGTGGGGCAAGTTTACGCCACGTGGAGGGATTTCAATAGACCCTTGGTGCAATTACGGTAAGCCAGGGACGAAGTATGAAGAAATGGCGAACTTCCGCTTGATGAATCATGACCTGTATCCTGAAAAAGTCGATAATCGCTAAACTGCAGGAATCAGCAAGAACATCATCAAAGGGGAGAAGTTTTCATGCTTTTATATTTAAATGGAATTTTTGTCGGTTTATTGATTCTATCGAATATTGTTGCGGTAAAGCTGTTTAGCATCGGGACATGGGCGATGCTGCCGGCTGCAGTCATTATTTATATTTTTACGTTTCCATTAACCGATGTTATTGTTGAAGTTTACGGAAAAAAAGAAGCGCAACGAACCGTTCGTGCTGGATTAATTACCCAATTGATGGCGCTCATCTTTATTGCGGTCACAATTGCCTTGCCAGCTGCGCCAACGTTTACGGAACAAACTTCTTATGAAACGATCTTAAGTGGAAGTTTCCGTGTTGTGTTGGCAAGTTTAATATCTTATACGATCAGCCAGCATCTTGATGTATATGTGTTTGGTCGTTTGAAAACGAAGCATGGAGCGAAAAAACTGTGGTTACGGAACAATGCTTCGACGATGTTGAGTCAGTTAATTGATACAACGATTTTTATTACGATTGCGTTTTATGGCATGATGCCATTATCCGTACTCGGAGGGTTAATTATCACGCAATACGCCTTTAAATTCCTTGCAACAATTGTGCTAACGCCAGTCGTTTACTTGCTTGTTAGCTTGGTAAAAAAACAAGAGGCGAAGCAAAAGGTGACGGAAGCGACCGCAGCTTAAAACTTGGTAGTCTTTATATTTGCATTGTGGTTGTTTGTTTGGGATCCTGTCTTGTCTGATTAATCGTTTATCTTCATTACCAATAAAAAACCCCCTTGACTTAATTTCGTCAAGGGGGTTTTGGTTATTACAATGTTATCTTAATGTTCTTTTCGTTGCTTGAGCGTAACTCTTCAATGACTTCATTTACTTTTTCGCCTTGTTTTTGAGCAATTGCTTGCTGTTCTAATTGAGGTTTCATTGTTTCAAATTTTTCAGGCTCTTGCTTTTGAAGCTCAGCAGCCTCTTTGTATTGGTTATAGACCGCTTTTAATTCTTCTTCAGTTACATCGATTTCTCCGATTTTGCTTTCAAGAAACTTGGTTACAGTTAATTGAGTTTTAACTTGTTCTTTTAATTCATCTTCCGTTATTTTGCCTTCTTTTAAGGCCTCTTTAAACTTTGCTTCATCTTCGAACTGAGATTTGATGTTTTTAATTTCGCCATCAATGTCTTTTTGTTCAACAGAGACTTTACCTTCTTCAGCTGTTTGAAGAACTAATTTTGTATTAATCAGTTGGTTTAACACAACTTGTTCGAATTCTTTTTGCTGTTCTTTATCCATCTCATCGATGTTCATCCCTTGTTGTGCGTAAGTAGCTTTCGTATTTTCCATTTCAGTTTCAAAGTCAGCTCTTGAGATTTCTTCCCCATTCACAGTAGCGACGACTTTGCTGCCTTCTTTACTGCTTTCCTTCTTATCACTGCTGTCATTATTGCTACAAGCACCTAAAATCATTACAACGATTGCTAGAACAATCGAACCTTTCAAAAACATTCTATTCAAATTAATCTCTCCTTTCCCTACAATGAAAGTCATTTTACCACATTTACTAGACAAAAAGGGAGAAAATTGAAAATTGTAAGAAGGATGTAATCTAGTAATGTGGGAATTTCTGGATGGTGCCTGGCACCATCCAGTTTTTGGGTTTTGTCGAAAAAAAGAGGGGCCTATTGACAGGTTTCTTGTAACTTCGCTTGTTGAATTTGCTATTTTAGAAACAGACAGAACGAGAGAGAGGGATGCTAGGGATGTATTTTGAAAACCTGTTAAATGCCCTATTCGGAGAAAGAGAAATTTTGCATGTGATGGAATGTCAAGTTTGTGGTTTTGACGAAATATACTACCTTGAACCTTCTACCAAAAAGCAAATTGGCAGAGCATGTGAAGGGTGCCAGTTTGTTCAGAAGTTTGAGTTTTAGGTTCTTTATATAAGTAGAAGATCAATAAGCTGACAGAACGTAGTATGTAGTAGGAAAGTGAAAATCAGATCCTAGGGATTAGTTGTTTTTATATGTCGCGCAGTGTAAGAAGAGATAAATGTACTGAATCCATTCGAGTTCATGCAATTGCAAAACTTAAAAGGAGCAATGAGCAATCACATGTTAAACTTGGAGAAGGTCTAAAAGAACGGAAGTATGATAAAGTAAGATAAAAAGCCGATTGTCCAATAAAGGACAATCGGCTTTTATTCATTATCTTCCACTTTGACCCAGTTTTGCGACCAGGTTTCGAGTTCTTTCATGAGGGGTTCTAGAGCAAGTCCCTTATCCGTTAGCGAATACTCGATGCGCACCGGAGTTTCCGGATAAACATCTCGTTTTACGATGCCTTGGTTTTCCAGTTCTTTGAGCCGATCGGAAAGGACCCTGCCGCTAATCCCCATGGATGATTCTAAAGTGCAGAATCGTTTTGGACCTGGAAGCAATTGATAAATGACTAATCCTGTCCAGCGTTGGCTTAAAATACTCATTGCTTTTTCAAACCGCGGGCAAATGACTGTTTGATCCATCCTCCAACACCTCTAATCTATTATATGATAGTCTTTAACATTCTCTATATATTTACAATACCTCATTAACCAACTTGACACAAGTTAATTTTAAAAATATAATTACTTACATAAAGTAACTGACTAATATAAAATCAAAACAACCAAATTGGAGGAATAAATAAATGACCTTTCACCAAAAACCACACACATTCGTCTCACAGGTTCATTTAAATGTACAAGATTTGCAACGTTCACTTAAGTTTTACCAAGAAATTCTTGGTTTGAAAATAATAGAAAAAAATGATCACAAGGCAGTGCTTACCGCAGACGGAAAGCAACCACTTGTTACGATTGAACAGCCAGAAGGCGTTCAGCCAAAGCAACAACGAACAACAGGGCTTTACCATTATGCATTGTTGTTGCCGAATCGAAAGGATCTGGCGAAATTCATTCTTCATATGGTAAAAACACAATATCCATTGCAAGGCGGATCAGACCATGATGTCAGTGAGGCTCTTTACTTGGCGGATCCAGATGGGAACGGAATCGAAGTTTATACGGACCGCCCTGCTTCAGAATGGAAATGGAACGGCGATGAAGTCGTGATGACAACGGAACCGATGGATGTGGAGAGCATTATAAGAGAAGACGATGGAACAGCATTTACTGGACTTCCTGCAGGAACGATTATGGGACATATCCATTTGCATGTTGCTGAATTTAAAAAAATTGAAGAGTTTTACTGTCAAGCGCTAGGTTTTGATATTGTTTGTCGATACGGTGGCCAGGCATTGTTTATCTCAACAGGCGGTTATCACCATCATATTGGCTTAAATACATGGAGTGGCGTAGGCGCTCCGGCACCTGCAGAGAACAGTGTTGGAATGAGTTTTTATACAACGGTTTTCCCAAGCGAAGTTGCACGTGAAGAGGCGATAGTAAGATTACAGGATATTGGCGCTAAAGTGACAGAAGTACAAGGGAAACTGTTTGTTAAGGATCCTTCTGGAAATAAAATTGAATTGAGTGTGTAGAATTGTGATACTTGAAAAGGATGTATGTATTGTTGGTGCGGGACCAGGAGGGGCGTTGTTAGGACTATTGCTAGCAAAACAGGGGATATCCGTAAGTGTTCTTGAACGACATACAGGAATCGATAAGGAATTCCGCGGCGAACATTTGAATCAAGAAGGCGAAGCGATTTTACGTCAATATGGCTTATATGAAAAAGTGGAACACGAAGGTTTGTTGTTGATGGAGCGAGTGGAGTACTGGCAGGATGGAAAAGCTTTTAAAACCATTTCTCCAAGTGGTGATGAACGCCATGTCGGCATACATGTTCCTCAACGAAATTTATTAAGTATTTTGCTAGGGGAATCCCAAGTTTTCCCTCATTATCGCTTAGAAATTGGTGCTAAGGTAACCGATATCTATTACGATGAAAATCACTCACATATGGTTGTAAAAGCTAAAAAAGATAGCCAGGAAGTGACCGTCCATTGTAAGGTTGTAATTGGGGCTGACGGGCGGTTTTCAACAGTTCGTAAATTAACCGGAATCCCGTATTCAACGTATAAACATGGATATGATCTTCTTTGGGCGAAAATTCAGAGCCCGAGTGGTTGGGAGCCGACGATTCGCCAAGCTCTGATTCAACAAAAGCAGTTGGCTTTGTTCACCCAAGCAGGAGGTTATGTGCAAATTGGTTGGAATATTGAGGAAGGGGCGTTTCCGCTTTTAAGAAAGCAGTCATTTGAGCCTTTTCTTCAGTTAGCAATCGATGCGTTTCCTGATTTGGAGAACAGCCTACGGAAGCAAATTCACTCCTGGAATGATTTTATTTTATTAAATGTCCATAGCTCTCAATGTGAGACATGGGTGCAGGACGGAGTTGTCCTTATGGGGGATGCAGCTCATACGATGAGCCCTACCGGTGCGTATGGAATTAATGCTGCACTAGCTGATGCAAATGTTTTGAGTGAGTTATTGGTGGATGCGCTACAAGCGGGTGATGTCAGCATGGAGAGGCTAAAACAATTTGAAACACAGCGTTGGGATGCAGTGCTTACCTTACAAAAAATGCAACGGTTGAAAGAAGAAACGTATATAGAGAATTTTCCCGTTCCTGCTTCCGTCTAGGAGTAGTTATTGGGAGGTATGGAGGAACGTAGATGGAACAAGTTCAAGTAAAAACAAATATGCTTTCGATTTTAGAAGATAAAATCCAATTGATTCGTTCGGGAGAAGAAGCCATTTATTTGGTTGGCCCGATTAAGCTCCCAGTTAAACTAGATGGGGAAACGGTAGAATTCAAATGGTATAGTTGGTTGAAAACAGAAGATGTCATCGAGGATTTTGAGACTGTCATTCGTCGGTTGTCGACTAGTAAACTAGCGGAAATGCAACAATCTAGCGTACTCGTTTATGGTGATTTTGAGTATGGAGAGGATGCGTTGATTCGCATGCATTCCATTTGTCATACAGGTGATATTTTTGGAAGCAAACGCTGTGATTGTGGTTTCCAACTTCGTCAATCGATGAAAATGATGGTCGAGCATGGAACCGGAGCGTTGTTTTACTTAGCAAATCATGAAGGACGTGGCATTGGGCTATTTAGCAAAGCTATGGCTTATATTCTTCAAGAAAATGGATATGATACGGTGGAGGCAAACCAAGCACTTGGATTTGAGGATGATTCACGAGACTACGACGAAGCCATCCAAGTGTTAAAAGCGCTACGGCCTGTAAAACCCGTTACTTTGATTACCAACAATCCGAAAAAACTAGAAGCATTAAAAGCAGCAGGACTCCCTGTTTCTGGGCGTACTCCATTATGGGGAGACATATCCGAATACAATGAACGCTACTTACAAACAAAAATCAAAAAGTCAGGACACCTGAAACAATAAATGGAAATTTCTTGGATGGTGCCTGGCACCTTCCAGTTGTCTTCCAAAAAAGGAGATGTTGGCTGGATGAATCATGAGTTTTATATGGAGTTGGCTTTGCAAAATGCGCGGGCGATGAAAGGGCAGACCGACCCTAACCCGATTGTCGGTTCGGTGATCGTGAATGAAAACAGAATTGTCGGGATTGGTACTCATTTGAAAGCTGGAGAGCCCCATGCGGAAATTCATGCGCTTCGAATGGCGGGAAAGAAGGCGAAAGGTGGCACCATTTATGTCACGCTTGAACCATGTTCCCATCACGGTCGTACAGGTCCGTGTGCTGAGGCAATCGCTAAGGCAGGTCTTAAGAAAGTGGTAATTGCCACTTTAGACCCTAACCCAGTTGTTGCGGGGAATGGGGTGAAAATCCTCGAGGATGCCGGTATTGAAGTCATTACTGGAGTCTGTGAGGAAGAGTCACGCCAGATGAATGAAGTTTTCAACAAATTTATTGTGGAAAAAACACCGTTTATCACGATGAAATCCGGTTCGACCTTAGATGGGAAAATTGCTACTCATACTAATAGCAGCAAATGGATTACATCTGAAGAAGCGCGACAGGATGTTCACAAACTTCGAAGCGAAAATATGGCGATTTTGGTTGGCGTTAATACGGTGATTCATGATGACCCAGAATTAACAGCTAGAATACCAAACGGCCGCAATCCAATTCGACTTGTTTTGGATTCCAGTTTAAGAATTCCACTAGAGTCAAAAGTAGTCACCGATCAAAAAGCCGAGACATGGGTGTTTACGAGTGAAAAACATGATCCAGAAAAACGTGTTAAGCTGGAGGATATGGGGGTTTCTGTTTTTGTGACAAGTGGGGCGGAGACAGTCAACTTACAGGATGTCGTCGCTATATTAGGTGAGAAACTGGTTTCCTCTGTATTCATTGAAGGCGGTGGAACCGTAAATGGTGCGTTCTTACAAGCAGGGCTGATTGACAAAGTTGTCCTCTACATGGCTCCAAAACTAGTAGGTGGAAAGAATGCTCCAACGTTTTTAGAAGGAGATGGAGTCGCAGAAATGAGCGACGCGATTGACTTGGCAGATACCACCATCACTCCGATTGGCAAAGACTTTAAAATTGTAGGCTATCCTGTTTACACAAAAGCATAGTGTTAACAGATTCTGGATGGTGCCTGGCACCATCCATTTTACTGGAAAGAGGTGTTTGGTACATGAGATTAGGTTTTGATATTGACGATACGTTGATTAATTTACGGGAGCATGCGTTTCATCTTTATAATCATAAATTGAAGAAAAACATTGATGTAAAGGCTTTTCACTCTTTGAATAGAGTGGAAATTCATGAGCCTTTTGGTTTGAGTGACGAAGAAGGGCAGCAGATGTGGAACGGATCATTAGAAGAGATCTATTATACATCTTGCCCTGCTTTTCCGGGTGCGTTGGAAAAGCTGAACGAGTGGGCGGAACAAGGTCATGAAATCTACTATATTACGTCAAGACCAAAAGAACATGGGGAGCGAACGAAAAAGTGGATGATTGAACAAGGATTCCCTGTACAAGAAGGCCGATTTTACTATGGAATGAAAGACTCGGAGAAAGTGGAAATTATTCGGGACTTAAGGCTTGACTATTATTTTGACGATAAGCCAGAGGTATTAGAGACTTTGAGAAATGAATCTTTGAAAGTTTATGTGAAAGATCAATCCTATAATCAACATCTTGAGCTTCCTCGCCTAATACATTGGCAGGATTTTAAATTCATTTAAGTTAATCTAATAGAGATTAACTGGGAGAAAACTGGATGGTGCCAGGCACCATCCAGCTTTTGGTAAACACCTCGCCGTCGTGATTCTAAAATTTGGTATGCAAAATGATTAGGGATTTGTAGAATCCTATGATATAATTCTCATTACCGTTTTCTTTATCATATTTTGCCCCTGCTCTTTCTATAGGAGCAGGGTTTTTTCTTTTCTCCATTTATCTTCCCCAAACGTTTAAGTACGAAATTGGACCTATGTCTTCTTCTATCCTCGTTTACTACCAAGCAACGAGCTTTCTGAGCATTGATATGAGAACTTCTCTAAAAGACGGGAAAAATGACCCATCTACAATGTAATTCAAAAGTTGATCACACTGAAACAAGACAGTCGACTCCCCATAAAAAAGAACTTTATCACTAAATTTCACTATTTATACAAAAAATTGGAATAAGTTTAGCGAAATAAGTATAGAAAATGGAACGAAGGTGTTTTAAGATAGGAGAATATCTGACAATTTTCCTAGAATGGTGGAGTGTAATTTGTACTTATTGGACTATCTAATCAATCTAGCAATTTTTTCGTTGCTTGTAGTTTTGCCACTAGTTTTTCTAGGATATAAACAGTATCAACCTCTTAAGCACTACAAGTTATGGATTGGTTTATACGGAGGAGTCGTTTCTTTTCTTTTAGTCAGGTTGGCCATTCATCAAGAAGGGTATTCTTATGATTTACGCTATGCCCCGGTAATTCTAGTATTTACTTATTTTGGCCCAATACCAGGGTTTTTGACCGGGATTTTCGCACTAGCTGCACGACTCATTGAAGGTGGAAATTTGCTGCCAGTGATAATCGGCTGGTCTTGTATTTTATTAGCATTCACACTCACTTATCCTTTCATAAAGCACCTCCGTCTCATAAAAAAACTTAGTACATTATTTATTGTTTATACAGGTTTTTATTTACTGACAGTACAAGTTTTTCAAATTATGGTCGATAATCCGTTTTTTCACTTCGAATACGTGTTGTTTGTTCTCTTTGCAGTCATCCTCGGTTCCGTGTTGTTGGAATCGTATGCAAAGCTTTATCGAATGAATCAAAAGTTATCGAAATTGTATAAGTTGGTTGCAGAAAGTGAATCCAACTACCGTCTGATTGCTGAAAATACATCGGACCTCATTTTAGTCATTTCTGAAGACAAAAAGATTAGTTATTTATCACCATCACATCACTCTGTACTAGGGTATGATTGTGCACATTTTATGAACATGAAGCTAGGCACTTTGCTGCATCCTGATGATAAAGAAATGTTTCTCACGACAATTGATAAAATGTTTATTACTAAAAAATCTTCAACGCTTGAGTTTCGGTTACAGCACAAAGATGGACATTGGATTGAATTCGAGTCACGCTGTAAACCGGTTGTGGGAGAAAATGATCGCGTTAAACATATTGTCAATATTAGTCGAGACATTACTGAACGAAAAAAATCGGAGGAACTTTTATTGCAGTCAGAAAAGCTCTCGATTGTTGGTGAATTAGCAGCAGGAGTTGCACATGAAATCAGAAACCCACTTACCACCATTAAAGGGTTTGTACAATTAAATAGGGTAGTAGGCGGCTCAGTTCAATACAATGATTTGGTTTTAAGTGAATTGGAGCGAATTGAAAGCATTACAACAGAACTGCTGTCGCTTGGGAAGCCTCAAGCAGTAACGCTTTCGCAAACAAATCTAGGCAGGCTTGTGGAAAACACACTTGAAATTATGGCACCTCAAGCTGTTATGAGTAATATTGAAATTGAATTTCAGGCTCCAGATGAGCCAATCTTCATTACCTGTGAGCAGAATCAAGTAAAGCAAGTGTTTTTAAACATTATAAAAAATGCTATGGAAGCGATGCCAAGTGGAGGGGAAATTCGGGTTGAACTAAAGAAGTCCGGAGAAGATCAATGTCAGGTCCGCTTTCAGGACTCTGGATACGGGATACCGGAAGAACTTCTGCCACGCTTAGGTGAGCCTTTTTATACATTAAAAGAAAAAGGAACCGGCTTAGGTTTAATGATTTGTCATAAAATTATTCAGCAACATCATGGTCAAATCCACTATCGAAGCAAAGTAGGGGAAGGAACCACGGTTGAAATAACCCTGCCAACTTTATAGGTGGGAATTACTGGATGGTGCCAGGCACCATCCAGTTTATTCCCAATTTAGCTTTTGAAATGCTACCCATGCATTTAGTTGTAGTAGGGTTAGAAGTTGTATATGATCGAAAGGTGAAAAATTTATGACTGACTAGTTAGTCATATCTGTTTTTCCAAATAAAAAAAGAAACCATTGGACAGGTTAAGCCGTAAACAAACCATGGGATTAGTTCTATAGAAAACTTATTTTACCCTTGGCACTCTGCTTTTACTTTTTGCCCTGTAAAGAAGAAAATTGATTGTGCATCCAGAGCACCGTTCTATCATTAACGAAATTGGCCTACTGGTTTCACTTTAGGGCAAACAGGCTAGCTGTAGAAGTTAAACGATAAACCAAATTGTCCATGAAGACAGCTTTTTTACCAAAACCGTATGTTGAGGTAGGTGTTGCTGATGAATGAAAAGAAACGAAATTTGATCCAAGCTGGGATGAAATTATTTGCCAGCAAAGGCTATCACCGGACTTCGGTTCAGGAAATTACCAGTGAAGCGGGTGTGTCAAAAGGCGCGTTTTATCTCTACTTTCAATCAAAAGAAGAGTTTATCGCTGTGGCCTATCAGTATTTTTATTCGCAAATGAAAGAGAAAATGGAGCAGGTAAGAAAGGAAAACCTTAAACCACGGGAAAGTTTCGCCATTCAGATTGCCAACTGGTTTCAATATGTCTATGAACATCGTGATTTTCTGATCATGCATTTGGAAGAGCAGATCACAATTGCAGGGAGTTTGGAGAAGCTGGCGACAGAAATCAAAGTGGATAACTACCACTGGTTACGTGGAAATATCGAAAACCTCTATGGGGCCAGTCAAATCCAACCTTTTCTGATGGATGCAGTGATTCAAATGGATGGCATGCTCCACTCTTACTTAAAATGGATGATCTTTGAGGGAGTGGAGTTTGATTTTAAAAAGGGTGGAAAGTTTCTCGTTCAGAGGCTAGACAATCTTGTCACTGGGATGATGGAGAAGGAGTCTGCGCTTTTCTCTCCTAACCAAGTTCCAACCATTTATGTACATACCAAAGACTCCGACGCCAAAAAACTGAATGGTTTACTGGTGGAATTAAAGGAAAAAATACAATCTATGAATCTTCCCGCTTCTAAAATGAATGAATTGCAGGAAGTTATGCAAGTCATAGAAGGGGAGTTAGCAAAAGACGAATGCCAGCCTGTTGTGCTAAAAGGATTATTCGCGCATTATAACCAATTTCCTGAAGTACAGAAGGAATGCCAGGAGTTAGCCAAGCTTTTAAAAATTACCTTATTGCCATAGAAGAACACCTAATAATCCCCTCAATTGAAAGGAGTAACCTATATGAAAAAAATACTTCTCAGTGCCACAGCGGTGCTGATGCTTTCGACGTTAGCCGCATGTTCAGGAGCAGATTCGGATTCAACCGATGCTAGCGAGGAAAAAAGAATTGCTGCTGTTGAAGTGGAGGAAGCAACGAAGGGAGATTTTACCCTGGAACGCTCCCTGTTCGGACGTACGGCTCCAAATCAAACGACGCCCATTCTTCTCCAAGCTCCTGGTGAAATCGATTCATTAGAAGTCAGCAATGGTGATGAGGTTGAAGAGGATGAAATCATCGCAAAAATTAAAACCCAAGTTGGAACGCAAAACATCCGCGCGCCTAAAGACGGAGAGATTGCCAACTTAGCGGCTAGCGAAGGCAGTACGGTTTCAAATGAAGAGCCATTTGCGATTGTAGCTGACCTTGAAACCATCAAGGTGAACTTCACGGTCACAGCTGATGTCCGGAACTTGTTTGAGGTTGATAAAAAAATGACGGCAACCATCAACAATAAAGAATATGAGGCATCAATCTCCTCTATTAGCACGATGCCAGATGATAGCGGTTTGTACCCAGTTGAGGCAATAGTAGAAAATGAAGAAAAAGAGATTTTACCAGGGATGGTAGCTGAACTGGCTGTTCCGGAAAAGCGGTTAAAAGACGCAGTAATTATTCCAACCGCGTCGATTGTTGAAGAAGACGATGAAACATATGTATATATTGTTGAAGACAATCTAGCAAGAAAACAAGCGGTCACTGTTGTGGAAACGCAATCTGTCGAGTCTGCGATTAAAGGGGAAGTCAAACAAGGAGATCAACTTGTGGTTACAGGTCAACTGACACTCTCTGATGGCGTTCAAGTGAACGTCGTGAAAGGAGAAAGTAAGTGAAACTTGTTGAAACGTCTGTAAAACGTCCAGTCGGCGTCATTATGATTGTGCTGGCCATCATCGCACTTGGCTTTGTTTCAGTCCGCAGCTTAGCAGTGGATCTTTTTCCTAAAATTGACCTTCCGATTGCGGTTGTGGCCACAAGCTATCAAGATGCCGCCCCAGAAGATGTAGAAAATTTAATCAGCCGTGTTCTTGAAGGCTCGGTTAGTACAGTAGAAGGGATTGATACGATTCAGTCCCAATCACAAGCAGGTTCTTCACTTGTAATGATGATGTTTAAAAATGATGTGGATTTGGATCAAGCGCTTCTCGATGTACGAGAAAAGGTTGATCAAGTGAAAGGAATGCTGCCAGAACAAGCAGGGGACCCTACTATTTTGCGATTCAGTCCTGAAGCAATGCCGGTGATGTATATCGGGTTAACAGGAAAAGACGCAGCTAAGCTCACAGAATTGAGCAATGAGCAAATTGTTCCTTATTTGGAGCGCCAAGGTGGCGTAGCATCGGTTTCTGTAGAGGGTGCCAAAGAACGTGAAATTCAGATTGAGTTAGATTTGGCAGCTATGCAGCAATATGGTGTGAATGCGCAGAATATCATTCAAGCGCTAAATAGCACGAATCAATCGGGTTCGGTAGGTACGGTCGATAAGGGGCAACAAAATCTTCAGTTAAGGGTGAAAGGAGAATTTGAGTCGGTTGAGGATATTGGCTCAACCATCATAAAAACTCCAACTGGAGCAAATATTCTACTAAAAGATGTCGCAGATGTTCAAGATACCTTTAACGAGACGACGTCAAGCGCGTTTGTGAATGGAGAAACCTCGCTTGTATTATCTGTCATGAAACAGACGGATGCGAACACCGTTGAAGTGGCGAACAACATCCGAAATAGCCTAGAAGGACTAGAAACCGAGTTGGGCTCCGACGTCGAACTCAAGGTTTTAATTGATACATCTGAATTTATCACGATGTCCATTGACTCTGTTATTTCGAATATTTTAATTGGTGGAGTCATTGCCGTCATTGTCTTGCTGTTATTTTTAAATAGTGTAAGAGCTACGCTTGTTATTGGTCTTTCGATTCCAATTGCGCTGATTTCAACGTTTGCGCTTATGTATTTTACAGGTCAGACGTTGAATGTCCTTACACTTGGTGGTTTGGCACTTGGTGTTGGAATGATGGTTGATAGCTCGATAGTTATTTTAGAAAATATTTATTCTTATCGAAAGAAAGGCTACAGTTTAAAAGAAGCAGCAATTACAGGTGCTTCTGAATTGGCTCCAGCAGTTATTGCTTCAACGACAACGACGATCGTCGTGTTTTTACCAATGGTGTTTGTTGAAGGAATTGCCTCAGACCTATTTATGCCATTAGGATTAGCAGTCGCCTTCTCACTTGTGGCCTCGCTTGTGGTCGCGATTACCTTGGTGCCAATGTTGTCTTCGAAGTTGTTGTCAAAGGCAATGGAGAAAGATGGACGTCGCACTTGGTTTGACCGCTTCCTTGACAAGGTTCGCACGCGATATAGCAGCGGGTTAAAAAGAATATTGAAATTCAGAAAAACGACTGTATTTATTACGATTTTAGCCATTGTCGGAAGTTTGGCGTTGATTCCTTTGATTGGTGCGGAACTAATGCCTGCAGCGGATCAAGGTCAAGCCCAAATTACTGTGGAGACCGAGGTCGGAACAAATTCGGATTATATGCTCGGAATTGTTGAGCAAGTGAATGAAATCATCGCTGAGTATGACGATGTGGTGGACGTTAGTTATGTAACGGTGAGCAACGGTGGGATGGGCATGATGGGGCCAACTTCATCCAATCAGGCCACATATACCCTGCAATTGATTCCAGTTTCGGAAAGGGATCAATCAACAACCGATATCATGCTCGAAATGGATGAAAAACTTCAATCGATTGCCGGGGCAGATATCACCGCGAGTGCAATGAATGCGGGCTTAAGCACTGGTAGTCCAATTCAAATCGAATTAAATGGTCCCGAGCATGAAGTTTTAAGAGAGTTATCCGATCAAGTGGTTGCGGAAATTTCCACAATTGATGGGGTGTTAAATCCATCTACTGGAGCATCCGAAGGTGTTCCCCAGATGAGTATAGTGATTGATGAGGGAAAAGCGGCGTCTTACGGCTTGACTCAAGAGCAAATTATGAGTCAAGTTCAAATGCAATTTATGGGTCAAACGGCGACACGTTATCGTGAAGAAGGGCAAGAAATGAATGTCGTGCTCGTCTATCCGGAGGGTGAACGTAGCACCATTAATGATGCAATGGATATGAAAATTCAAACCGCATCAGGTGCTCAAATTCCATTAGACGAAGTAGCAGATTTCATTGAAACTCAAGGCCCGGTAGCGTTGCATAGACAAAATCAGCAACCACAAGCAAACGTTACTAGTGATATTTCTGGACGGAACTTGGCAAAGGTTACATCGGATATCGAGTCGCATCTTGATGCGATGAATTTCCCAGAAGGCTATAGCTACACCATAGGTGGTGACGCGGCCGACATGGCAGACGCTTTCGTTGACCTAGCAGTTGCTTTGGTTTTCTCGATTTTCTTGGTTTATGCCGTGATGGCGGTTCAGTTTGAAAACCTCTTATATCCATTTATTATCATGTTCGCCTTGCCAACAGCAGTGATTGGGGTTCTTGGTGGTTTGTTTATTGCAGATATCCCATTGAGTGTTCCTGCTTTTATTGGAATCATTATGCTCGCCGGGATTGTCGTGAACAACTCAATCGTGTTGGTGGATTACATCAATATTTTAAGAGGCCGTGGAATGGAACGGAATGAAGCCATTGTTGAGGCTGGACGAAGTAGGTTGCGCCCAATCTTAATGACGACGTTAACGACCGTTCTTGCCATGATTCCACTAGGGTTGGCTTTAGGAGAAGGAGCCGAAATGCAACAACCGCTTGCGATAACGATTATCTTTGGCTTAAGCGTATCGACTCTATTCACTTTATTCCTTGTCCCTGTCATCTACAGCATGTTTGACGACCTCACAAAATGGATGACTGGCCGACGAAAAAAACGCAAACCAAATATGGAAATTTAATGGATGGTGCCTGGCACCATCCATTTTTTTACCACAATTACCAACCGCTTCCTTGGAATCTGTTTTCCCACTTTCATATGTATGTCATAATAACAGAATAGAAGTCTTTAAGAGAGGGGGGACTGGCTTCATGCTCGATGTTGTGTATGGGGTTATTTTTGTTGTTGCGGTTTATTATATAGTAAGTTATCAGTTGAACTTGAAGAAAGCTGCTGAAATCGCTCATCAGGCTATATATCCAAAGTTGAAGGAAGAGTTTGATAATATACTCATCCCCGCAGAATGGAAAGCAATGCAGCCACTTTCAAAAACAGAAAACTCCTATCTTTATGTTAAATGGGGGACTGCGGCTGTCTTATTTTTAGCGACCGTTTTGATGGGAATCATCCTTTTTACTGATTGGTTAAGCTCTTCTTTCTTTAACGTTATTTATTTCCTTTTTGTTATGATTCAAGCGATTCCACATCGAGGAAATTTATTTATTTTTCCGAACGGAGTGATTATGAATGCTAAGTATTATTCTTCTAAACAGATTGAATCGTACAAAGTAGAACAAATCATACGGTGGCATGAATTATATGGATTAGATGACCGTGTCAACAATGGCTATAAATTGACTTTTCGCTTTAAAAAGTTCAATTTTTTTCAGAACAATTTTGTCGTTGTGCCAGACCGACAGCAGCTAGAGCGACTGATTGGGCTGTTAAATGACCAAGGCATAACAGGCAGCGCAGTTCCGGTAAACGGAGACGGCAATGAGAAAGAAACCTACCAATTCAAGGGGTGATATTAAGATTATCTTAACCAAGAATATTTACCCTTCGACTTCTTTCCTACAAGAGGACGTATATAAAAGTAGGACGGAAATTTGGTTGTTTTCTATGTAGGTTTTTCTGTAGAGGAGAAAGCAGCCCCCTTAACTAGCGACCCCGCGGTTCAATCCTTTAGTAAGTTGGTTTTTCCTAGCATTGACACTGCTCTTGGGTCTGGGAGTGGGGAAATACGTTTGGCTAAAGATCAGAAAAGGATTTCTGATAATAATTCTTTGGGGTGGGAGAAAATGGATGGTGCCAGGCACTAACCATTTTCTCCCAAAAAAGCGAACTGACAGGTACTTATTTCACCACAAAATAGGGTGATACAAATTTACGCATAGACTGTATTTGCTGGTTTTATAGGTTAGTCTAATGGAACAAAAATAAGAGCCAACACCTGTACTTGAAGGTAAACGGATCAAAATATATGGATGTAAGAACTTATTGATTTTTACTTTGCCCTTGCCCTTGTTGAGGCACTTCTTGTGCTTCATTACCGGTGAGGTTGCCAACCGTTCCGCTAATCACATTAGCGAATTGATCAAAAGACTCCATTATTCCACCATGTACTTGACCGTCTAGCGGACTTGGTTGTGTCTTGTTGTTCTGCTTTTGACTTTGACTTTGACTCTGACTCTGATTCATCTGTTGCTGTCGGTTTTGATTCTCCATCCTGCATTCCTCCAATCAAATTTCCAATAAGCTTATTGTTCGATGAACAATCCCTCCTTTATACACCACATTATTTTCCTTATTCCTTATGTGTATGTTTAGGTTCTTCCAGTTCAATTCCAGGTGACAGGCACCATCCAGTTTTCTGGGAACCTGTCTGATTTAACTATTGAAAAGATTCGAATATTTTTGTAGGATTCAAGCTATAAACACCGGGGGATGGAGGGAAACGGATGACAGAAGGTAAAGATGAGCAAAACCGTTTGCCGTTGGTGATGCGAACGGGGGAAAGAAGTCTTCGTTTTCAATTCGGAGACAAGCTGGACCAGGGAACGTATCAAAAGGTGCTTCACTTTTCAAGGCTTGTGGAGCAGGAGCGAGACATGCTCCTTCAAGAATGGGTTCCCAGTTATCACACCGTAACACTTTATTTTAAAAAAGCTCCCCAAAACATAAACAAGGTTATTGACCATTATTTAACCAAATGGCTGGAAGTCGATCGAACAATGTGCATAAAGACAAATAAACCATTAAGCATATCTAGAAAGGTTAGCATTCCGGTCTGTTATGATGAAGAATTTAGTTTGGATATGGAACGAATCAGCAACCATACGAACTTAAATAGGCAAGAAATCATAAACATGCATGCTGAGACTGTATATACCGTTTATATGATCGGTTTTTTACCTGGTTTTCCTTATTTAGGCGAGTTAAATAAAAAGCTTGCGACACCGCGACTCGAAAGCCCAAGACGAAGAGTTGCAAAAGGGACGGTTGGAATTGGGGGGCAGCAAACAGGAATCTACCCATTAGAAAGCCCGGGAGGTTGGAACATTATTGGGAAAACACCGCTAGATTTATTTCACCCCGACAGGAAGGAACCATTTTTGCTACAAACGGGCGACCAACTGACTTTTCAACCAATTAGCGAGCACGAATTTTACACCATGGAGAAACAACTTAAGCAGCAGCCTATGTTGATTAACGATTTCATTAACTGAACCCTACTGCAGGTTAAGAAAAGATAAACGGGAAGAGGAGGAGTTTTATGCGAATTGATTTAAATGCGGATATCGGTGAAAGCTTTGGTGCCTATAAAATTGGGGAAGATGACAAGTTGCTATCTCATATCACTTCGGCCAATATTGCGTGCGGCTTTCATGCTGGGGATTTTCATGTGATGAGTCGAACAGTAAAGCTTGCGAAGGAAAAAGGCGTTGGAGTAGGAGCTCATCCAGGTTACCCGGACATTCAAGGGTTTGGAAGACGAGAGCTAGTGATGACACCACAAGAAATTTACGAAATGGTTATATATCAGATTGGTGCTTTGCAGGGGTTTTGTAAAATTTACGATGTCCCCTTACAACATGTAAAGCCACATGGAGCTTTATACAATGCAGCAGCTGTAAACAGAAAGATTGCGGAGGCGATAGCGGAAGCAGTATATGATGTGGCGCCGGAATCAATTCTATTTGGATTATGCAACAGTGAATTGATTTTGGCAGGAAAACAGCGAGGGTTAAAAACGGCTGCAGAGGCTTTTGCTGATCGGCGGTATACGGATGAAGGAAAGTTAGTCTCGCGGCAACAACCTCATGCGGTTTTACCTACATTTGCTGAAATTCTTGAGCAAGTAAAACAAATCCTTCTTCATCAACGGGTTCAAACAGAGTCAGGTCAATGGTGCCGGTTACAGGCAGATACGATCTGTTTTCACGGCGATGGTGCAAATGTGGCTGAGCATACTGCGCAAATCCGCCAGGCATTGGAAAACGAAGAAATCAAAGTTCTTAGGGTGGGAATTTAAAATGATTCCACTGTTAAAAGTGAATAGCCCCGGTACCTACAGTTCGATTCAAGATTCAGGTAGGTTTGGCTACCAGCGATATGGTGTTCCTGCTTCAGGAGCAATGGATAAAAAAGCGTTTAATTTGGGCCATTATATTCTTGGAAACAAAGATAAACCGCCAGCTCTTGAACTTTTTTTCGGAGGCCAAAAGTTTGAAGTATTGAGCGACCATCGGATTGTTCTAGTTGGTGCAGATCTAGGCGCAAAATTGGATGGAGAACCATGTCCAAGGTGGAAAACGGTTCCTATCTATAAAGGGCAGGTTTTAGAATTTACGAGGATGGTTGAAGGAAGCATTGCTTATTTAATCCCAGAAGGGGGCTTCCGTGCTAAAAGATTTCTAGGGAGTGCTTCGGTTTATCCAAAAGGCAAGCTTGGAACCATATTAACAAAAGAGCAGATCTTATATGCAAATCAAGCTGCACAAAGTACATTTAAAAGAGGACTTTCACCTGCGAAAATTCCAAAATACCAACAAAACATAAATGTAAGTGTTTGGAGAAGCCCACATTTGGATTATTTTACGAAAGATGCGCTTGACCAATTTATCCGGTCTTCCTATACGCTAAAAGCTGGTGACCGGATGGGGTATCTTTTAGATGGCCCAAAGTTGGAATTTCGTAAAAGTAGTGACTTGTTGTCAGAAGCGACTCAATTTGGAACCGTTCAAGTACCTAATAGCGGTCAGCCGATTATATTAATGACAGATGCGCAAACGGTTGGTGGCTATGCTACGATTGGAAAGATTGCTGAGGATGATTTATGGAAAGTTGCACAACTACAAATAGGTGGAGAGATCACATTTGAGTGGGAAGATGAAAATATTTTTTAATTCACCACCTATTTCCATTGATTCTCTACCCAACATTGGGTATTATATAAACATAAGCTGCGTTGTTCGTAATCGTATTTAAGTTTTAACCTTTAAGCTGTAATAGGGAGTTTTACATCGAAACTGAATTGACAGGCCTCCGTCTATATGACAAAGAGGACAGGCAGGAAGGTTTCTGCGAACACCCACTTTGAGGAGTGGTGGTTTAAAACTTTCTTATCTAACATTACGGCAAATGCGGCTGTACATAATGGTAGAACTCACAAACCAGTTTCCAATCGGAAGCTGGTTTTTTATGTTGCTTAGCTTGAGTTCATAAAAGGCTATTTTCGTAAAGATTGTTGTTAAAATCCTATAGCCGATTTTAACGTGGGATAAGCCATTTTATGCGTTCATACTAAGTTTACTGGCTCTTTTCTCCTGAATTTAAAGTTGCTGTCCAGTGAAAACACAGCTAATTCTCTTATTCTTTATATTTAAAAGCAAAAAAGTTTGAGAAAAGAGCGTTATAAAAAAAGAATGCTTCTTTAAAAGGTAAGCACCCTTTTTATGTAAAAAATGAAATTTATGTTCAGGGCTAAGCATTTGTTACGCTGAAAGTAATCGGGGGTTTGAATCGTCTGCAAGGACCATTGAGGTGATTATTTTGCTACTTTCTGCGCACAAAGACGGCACTTTGCGCATTTCTGACACTGTTTTTGTTCTTTCTTTTCTCCTTTTTGTTTGTACGCAATTTTTACGGTCATGTTTATTCTCCTTTCCATTGTGAAGACATTAAATATGTATTTTTTTATAGCGGAATGGTCAGACAATGACCATTCCTAATTTGGTTGGGTTTAAGCCTGCTTCTGAACGTCCGAACCATCTACAGCGGATAAAACCACTTTTTCCTTCGTAGGTTTCTGTTCTTCCTCGTTATTCACTAAGTCACGTGTGGCTTTTTTAAACTCTTTTAAGGTATTTCCAAAAGCTCTCCCAATTTCAGGCAACTTCGAAGGACCAAAAATAATCAACGCCAGCACCAAAATCAAAATCAACCCAGGAACCCCAATATTCTGCAACATCATTTAACCTCCTAATTTTTGGATGGTGCCTGGCACCATCCATTTTTATGGGAATTAAGTGGGAGTTCTCTGGAAGGTGCCAGGCACCTTCCAGGAATTTACCAACTGTTAAAGGATTGGCATGCCGTGGCGCTCTAATGCAGCGGCTTCGAGTAGGCTCATGCCTTGGTCTTCAGCGAAAGCTGCAAGCTTATCAGAGACGACTGGTCCAAGGTTTGCAGGAGGTGCTGCATATCCCATGGCTCGTTGGCGGGCAGCGTTGCGGCGGGCGAATGGTCCCCAAATCGCAAACGTAATCCCTGGAGTTTGAACGTTCACAAAGAATGTGTTGCCATCGGTAGAGAAAGTAGGGCCAGCAAACTCCGATCCGTTCAACGTGTTTTCAGCGAAGGTATACACATTTCCTTCAGGGGTCATCCCGATGATTCTGTCGTTGCCACCGCCATCTTCCGCGATCCAAAGGTCGCCCCATGGCGTCATACAAATATTGTCTGGCATCTCTAAGTCGTTCTTATCTGTCGATTCATAGAAAAGCTCTAGTGTATTCGTGGCAGGAAAGTAGCGGTATACTCGGCCAAGACTTCCATCTCCCGCACTTGTATCATCAAACCAGAACACACCTGCGGAAAAGAAAGCCCCCTCTAAGCGGCTAAACTGAATACAACCTTTATCTTTCGCATCTTGTTGGGCGCGCTCAGGATTGACTTCTTTCCATACGACACCAAACTGTTGGCCTCTTTCAAACGTGCTCGCTTTAGATGCAGGAAGTTCATCAATGGCTAATGCTTCTAATTTGCCGCCTTTTTGCAGTGAGCCAAGCGTCTGGCTTCGATCATTTGGAGTAAAGCGATAAAGGAAGCTTGGACTTGCGTCTTCTGTTAAATACCAGACGCCTGTTTCCGGATCAACAGCACATGCTTCATGTGAAAAATAACCCATGTCACGAATCGGAGTACGTGACATTTCATTTTCAGGGTCAAGTGGATTGACTTCAAACACAAAACCGTGTCCCATATTACGTGTTTCCTCACAAGTTAACCACGTTCCCCAAGTAGTTGCTCCGCCGGCACAGTTCCGAATTGTACCGGAACTTGTGACGTACTCTTTAATGACTTCACGGTTAGGGCCAACAATTAATGCAGTTGTACCACCAGCTGCGCCTTTACTCCAAGGGTTTTTCCCGTTAACAGGATATTGCGAGTTTGTACTATTTTCATGGTTGCGGACAAGAATCGTTGTGTTTTTCTCTCCCTTATACGCAGCCATACCATCTAACATCGCAGGAACTAAGTCTCCATTGGACATGGGATCGCCTGTTTTTGAAATAATCTTGTAATGAAATCCTTTTGGAAGGTCAAGTATCCCATTTGGGTCCTTTACGAGAGGACCATATCCACCAAAACCACTCGTTGGATTGGTTGGTGTTGCTGCAGATGCCGTAGCGATTCCCCCGAGTGATGAAATTCCAGTAGTTCCGAGTGCCAGCGCTAATGTACTAGCTCCGCCAACTTTTAAAAAATCACGTCTGTTCATTCCGTTATTGCTAGAATTCATTCTCCATTCCTCCAGCTCCTAGTATTATGGGATGCACTTGTCCTTTGTCCCATCTCCCTATTAAAAGTTATCAGACTATTCTTAACGGAACGTTAAAGCTTTGTAATACTTTGTTAAAACTAGCTGAACAAGCTCTGTATCCTGTTTTCTACTTGTGAAACTTACAGATTAAGTTAATTTTAGTAGTCAATAGTCATAGAATTAAAAAGTGATATCCCAAACAAGAAATTAGAAATAGGTAGAAGGGCTATTTTTATTTGAAGATTTTGTGGATTTAGTATTGATTTTATATAAATGGTAAAAACTTATTACTTGATAAAAAGGGGTAAAAAAGCCTAATTTTTGCGAGGGATTATTGTTTATCAGTGAAAAAGTTAAGTCTTAATACCTTGTCACCTTCGATAGATCTAGTTCTTTAAACCTAAATAATTATGTTTGAATATCTTCATACACCCATTTTCCCCTGAAGAACGACTCCCCAAGTTCTTTATTTTCACACTGAATCATTGTTATAATCGTTAAGATATAAATAGTAAATAACTAGTTTAATTGGAAAAAAGAAGGTGTACATATGGGGATCAATGTGGGCCTAGCGCAAGCACAGGCAGGGAAGTTGAGTCGTTATGCGGCAACGCTTCATGATGTGAAAAATCAACTAAACGGAGTAAAAGGAAGTTTAAATCAGGGCTGGCAAGCGAAAGAAATGATGTATATCAACGAAACCATTGATAGCATCAATAGAGAAATCGCCAACTTATCTACAAAATTAGAGAACATTGGTAGCGATATTGTCGCGACTGCACAGCAAATCAAACGCGAAGAAGAAGCGAAGGCACGGGCAGAAGCAGAAGCAGAAGCACGAGCACGAGCAGAAGCAGAGGCGAAGGCAAAAGCGGAAGCAGCGGCCAAGAAAGAAGATTAAGAAGAACCAGGTAGAAGAGGTTGAATCATTTCAATTTATACGGAAGAGCATTTCCGTAATGATTAAAATGGTTCGCTTCTTCTATTATTTTCAGGAAAGGCACTTTTCATATCTTTTATGATAAAAAACGAACTGATAGGGGAAACAGTCTGTAAGAAAATGAAAGAGTCTGCAGTTTTAATTTATACGTACACTACTTTTGGATGATGGATTCCTATCATTTTTTGTCGTTAATAACCACGCCATAAGACTCGCTAGTCAGCGAGTTTTCTTTATTTTCTGTCAACACATGGTTATTAACAAGGACTTTCATCCTGACTACTTATTGGATAAAAAGTCCTGTTTTTTAAAGAAGTTTGCAAAACCTGTCGTTACGTTTTTCCCATTTTTGGTAAATTTACGACAAAATCCCTCAAAAGCCAAATGGCTACTTTATAATAGTGTTTAAGTTATTTTGTTACCAGATTAGTAGGATGATAGTCCTGTACCGGTGAGGGTATAGTTGATGAAACACAAACGAAAAGTCACTATCGTAAAGGTCGTTTATGCGGTCAATACGATTTATTTTTTGTTTGCTAGGGAGAGAATGGTTTTGATAATCACGCTTTTTGATCGAGAGAAAATTTTTCATCTAGTGTTGCCGGAGAAAATTACGGGGAGATATATTCTCACGACAGAAGATAAAACAGGAAATAAAGTTGACTTAATGGCGGTCGAAGCGGAAAACGGCGCGTGGTTTATCAAGTCGAACCAATACGCCTATCTAAAAGGACCACAGAACGAAAAACAATACAAAGTAAAAATGGATCCTTTCCAAACGTACACTGTTCATCGCCAAGAGGACTCGACAGCTCTTTTGTATGTTGAGCCCCTAAGTGCTGGTCGTAACGAATTTACGAAACATATTGTTACGACGAATCTTGTTCAAATTGGCCGCGCGAAAAACAGTCATATTTGTTTTGATAATCGCTTAGTTTCAAGTGCACATTGCCAAATTGAGTATGCTGCAAACGGAAAAGCGAAGATTCGTGACCAACAAAGTTCAAATGGTACATATGTGAACGGCGAGCGTGTGACAGAGAAGGCTTTGAAAGTCGGCGACGTTATTTCGATTATGGGCTTGCGGGTGATTTATAACGGGAAAATGCTGGCCTTAAATAATCCACACCATGCCGTGTTGTTGGACCGAAATGTGTTTCAGCCATTTGTTGGCGAGAAACCGGTTGTTCAAGAAGAAGAAGAGCTTGATGATTTTCTAATCAAAGAAGAAAATCCGGACCTTTTCTACCGTTCGCCACGATTCAAACGAGATATAGAGCGCAAGACCATTAAAATTGACCCACCACCATCACAAGGGAATTTAGAAGAGACTCCGTTGATGCTGATGTTAGGACCGTCGATTACGATGGGGATGGCGTCATTATTTGCCGGGTTATTTGCTGTGCAAAACGTGATGCGTAATAATGGCGATATCATGTACGCGATGCCGACGTTGATGATGAGCATTTCGATGTTAATCGGGATGGTGCTTTGGCCAATTTTAACGAAACGGTATGAAAAAAAGAAAAGAATTGCTAACGAGAAAAAACGTCAAGAAAAGTACCGTGCGTATTTAGTTGAAATGAAACAAGTGATTGAAGATGAGTGTGAACATCAAAGAACCATTCTTCACGAAAATCATATTTCGCTTCATAACTGTTTAAAACGAATCCATCAGCGCGACCGAACTCTTTGGGAACGCGGGATTGGGCAAAATGATTTTCTCAAACTCAGAGTTGGAATTGGCGATTTGCCTTTAGATGCAGAAATCAAATTCCAGGAAAAGAAGTTTACGCTTGAAGATGATGACCTTCAAGAAGCGTTGTATCAGCTGGTTGAAACGCCTCCTGTCTTAAAACAAGTGCCTGTGACGGTGTCTTTAATCGAAGAGCAAGTAAGTGGAATTATCGGCAATCGCAAAGAGGTTGCGGATTTTGCCAAAGGCATCATGTTTCAGTTAGCGGCCCTTCATAGTTATGATGAGCTCAAATTTGTGTTTTTATATGACAAACACGAGCAAGAAATTTGGCAGTTCGCTAAATGGTTGCCACATGTTTGGAATGAAGACAAAAGTGTTCGCTTCATTGCGACCGATGCAAATGAAGTAAAAGAGCTATCCGCTTATTTTGAAAAAGAAATAGCCTTTCGCCAAGAGCTGGATGATCCAGAGGAAATCACCCAGCATTATGTTGTGTTTTCAATGAGCAAAGACCTTGCAGCGAAAGCGGAAATGATCAACATGCTGTTAAAAGAGAAAAACCAAATTGGCTTCAGTTTAGTAACGATGTACGATTCGCTGGAAATGTTGCCAAAAGAATGTTCGAATGTCATAGAACTTGGCACCGACATCAGCAAAATCTACGACAAAGACGATATTTCAGGAAAGTACCAGGCTTTCCATGCTGATATCTACATGCGGGAAGACGCTGAAGAAGTGGCGCGTAAGTTAGCCAACATCCAGCTTGCCTCTTCCGTTGAGGCTTATACGCTGCCGGATATGCTGACGTTCCTCGAAATGTTCCATGTTGGCAAAGTCGAGCATTTAAACGCTCCGACAAGATGGAAGGAAAACAATCCAACCCTGTCGATTCAGACGCAAATTGGTGTGAATCAAATGGGTGAACCATTCATGATTGATTTGCATGAAAAATTTCACGGTCCGCACGGCTTGATTGCTGGGATGACAGGTTCAGGGAAAAGTGAATTTATTATGACTTTCATTCTTTCATTAGCAGTCAACTACCATCCCGACGAAGTCGCGTTTATTTTAATCGATTATAAAGGTGGCGGAATGGCGAACGCCTTTCTTGAGTTGCCGCATTTAGCTGGAACAATCACGAACTTAGACGGTGCAGCTGTAAAGCGTTCGTTGATTTCGATTCAAAGTGAATTGAAACGACGCCAAGCGATTTTTAGCGAAACAAGCCGCCGCCTTGGTGAAAGCAATATCGATATTTATAAATATCAAAAATTGTATCGTGAAGGTGTTGTAACTGAGCCGTTGCAGCATTTGTTCATGATTTCCGATGAGTTCGCGGAATTAAAAACGCAGCAGCCAGAGTTTATGGACCAACTTGTCAGTGCCGCGCGAATTGGCCGAAGTTTGGGTGTTCATTTAATTTTAGCAACCCAAAAGCCATCCGGAGTTGTTGATGACCAAATTTGGAGTAACAGTAAATTCCGCATTAGCTTAAAAGTGCAGGAAAAGGCTGACAGTATGGAAGTGATTAAACGACCAGATGCCGCAGAATTAAAGCAAACTGGGCGATTTTACTTGCAAGTTGGGTATAATGAGCTGTTTGAATTGGGGCAGTCCGCTTGGGCTGGAGCGCCTTATTATCCAACGGACAAAGTTGAAAAGCGTGAAGATGATGGCATTGTGGTCATTGATCATCTTGGTCGTGTGCAAAAGAGCGCGCGGATTGATAAGCATAAAAACATGATGAAAAATCCAGCAAAACAAATCGATGAAGTCACGAAATACTTAGCGGCGCTTGCTGATCAGGAAAATATATCCGTGAAGCCACTATGGCTGGAGCCAATTCCAGCGTTCATTTATGTAGATAAATTAAAAGCAAAATATGCTGGTGAGCAAAGAGAGCAGTTTGAGCTTCGTCCGCTGATTGGTGAATATGATGATCCTGCGAATCAACGTCAGTTGCCGTTGCATTTACCGATTACCGCGGAAGGCAACACAGTCGTGTATGGTGTGGCAGGAAGCGGAAAAACCACATTCCTGATGACGATGATACATTCTTTGATGGAAGAGCATACGCCGGAAGAAGTGAATTTGTATTTGCTTGATTTCGGGGCAGAAACATTGAACTGGTATAAAGAAGCGCCACATGTCGGGGATGTATTGTTATCGCATGATGCAGAGAAGATTGACCATCTGTTTAAAATGATGCAGAAAGAAATCGCAATGCGTAAAAAGAAATTCTCTGCTTATGGAGGCGACTTTACGACCTATAATCGGGTGGCATCGGAGCCAGTTCCGGCATGGGTGATTGTGATTCACAATTATGCGGCATTCTCCGAAATGTTTGATCGCTATGAAGAAACCGTCTCGTTCTTGACGCGTGAAGGTACCAAGTATGGCATTTATTTTGTGGTAACAGCGCTGAACACAGGGGATATTCGTTATCGCTTGTTGCAAAACTTTAAGCAACTTTATGTGTTGCAGTTGAATGACCAATCGGAGTATTCCGGAGTGTTAGGAAATGTAGATGGTGTGTATCCTTCGAAGTTTAAAGGACGAGGAATTTTTAAAACGGACGATGTGTATGAATTCCAAATTGCAAATATATCGAAGCAGGCGACAGATCGTTATCGCTTTATTACCGAATATAGCCGAACAAAACGTCAGGATTGGAATCGAGGGGGAGCGAAGCGAATCCCAATTCTTCCTGAACAGGTTGATCTTAATTATTTACAAGAAGATGCGGCGTTTAAAACGTCTATACGAGTTCCAATGGGAGTCGAAAAAGAAACGTTAGCAACACATTATCACGATTTTTATGATGAGTTTGTTCACCTTGTCACAGCCACAACTGCTGAAGATTGTGCGCCATTTATGCAAGGATTGGCAGAAGTTTTATCAGCGAAAGCAAATGGTGAAGTCATCGTGCTTGATGCGGAAGAAAACTTTGTTTTTGATGAACAGCGAGGATACCACTATGTCACTGGTGCGAACTTATTAGAAGCGAAAGTTGTCGAGTTGTTCAATACATTGGTGTATCGAAACAACACGACGAAAGAAGCGGAAGAAGCTGGGGAAAAGCCGCCAGAATTTGAACAAGTCACTTATCTAATTCCGTCATTTACGGCGTTGAATAGTGAGTTATCCGCAGATGGTCAGGATAAAGTGAAAGTGTTCTTAGAACATGGAGATAAGCTAAACGTTACGATTGTGTTGGCAGATGCAGTGGATAAATGGAATAGTTTCACATTTGAGCCTTGGTTCCAAAAGCAAGCGTCGTTAAGCGATGCGATTTGGATTGGCAATGGCATTACCGATCAATACACATTGAAAATCACGAAAATCACGAATGATATGTACGGGGAGCTTCCAGATGGCTTTGGTTATATCATTCAAAAAGGCAAAGTCAAGAAAGTGAAGCTGTTGACCACAGTTATGCAAGAAGAGGAGGCTGTGCAATATGCATAAAATCCTTGTTGAAATTTACAACCCTGCAGCGGAGAAGTCCTATGATGTGTTTATTCCGTTAAAAAGCAAATTGTATGAAGTGAGCTTTTTGTTATCGAACGCGATCTCCGAACTATCTGAGGGTTATTATCAAGCTTCTGATCAAACCGTGCTATGTGACCGCTATACAGGCGAAATTTTTGATATCAACCAAACTGTTGAGGAACTAGGGTTGAAGAATGGTTCTAAGTTGATGTTGTTGTGATGCGGAGTGGAGAGGAACCTCGGTAGTGAACGTTGAATGGTGAAAACTGGATGGTGCCAGGCACCATCCAGAAATTGGATATAGTAGGTGCCTTGCACAGGAAAAAGGTGATACACAGATGAATGACAAAAAAAGAGTCCTTTTGATACTGCTTCTGTTGATGATTGGAATAGGAGGAACTGGTTGTATGAATGCTGGCAATGACTCAAATTTTGAAGAGCGAGCGTTAGCTTATATAGAAGACAAATATGATCGTGAATTTGAAAAAGAGTGGGTGAAAGAGGGAAGTGATGTTTTCGCCAATCTTTACGGTGAAGAGAAGCTAACAGTTCATCCAAAGGAGAATCCTGAGGTGGTATTTACGATTCAAAAAGACGGTCAGGACTTTGTTGAAACCTATATACCAGCAAAATGGGCCAGTGAACTACAAACGATGCTTGAAGAAGACATCAGCAAAGAACTTCCAGAGGGAGCAGAGTTTAAGGTGAATTTACGGAATACTAATTTTAATGAATCCATGTCCGAACTATCCGTAGATGAATTTCTTGCAGAAAACAAAAATGTCACAGTTAGTGTCATCATTGGGATTAAAACAGAAGGTAAACCTGATGTTGATCAATACAGTCAAGGGATCTACAACATTTACAACTTAGTAAAAAATCTAGAGGTAAAAAAGTATGTTGTTTCTGTAGGACTAGTGGATGAATCAGAGGACATTTCTGATTTTATTCGGACGTCGTATGTGAATAACATAACTTGGTCCAATTTAGATGCCAAGGTGTACGGAGAAGTAAATGTAGATGAGAGATTAAATCCAGACCAACCAAGCGACATGATTGATGACAGTTTAATCCTTCATAGCCCTGCAAATATTGCAGAAAACTATGAAGCGTTTGGGGAGTGATTGAGCCATGTCACTCACGGATTTAACTGAACAGGAAAAAAATCTCTTGCTACAACTTTCGTATCTAGATTTGCCACCTGAAACAAAAGTGAATGGGAAAAAGCCAATTTCCTTTGAGGATACAATTGCTACTATTGACGTTGATACATTACCGGGGGATGCAAAGGACCGGTATCAGGCGATATCCAACTATTTAACACATTCCCCAAATTCAGCTTTAAAGGACCTCCAATTGGTTGGGTACCGAAATCACAATCCTAACGCTGGAAACACAACTGGTGGGACGGCTGAATCTGGTTTCGTTGGATATGCTTTTAAGGATTCACAAGGCAACGGGGCTGCTATCTACCGAGGAAGTGAAAACCCAGGTGACTCAGCCCATTTAAAGACAGATTGGCTATCTAATTTCCAGGCTGGTTTAGGGATGGAAATTGAACAACAACTGGAGGCGAACCAATTTTATCAGGATTTTATCCAGGGTTTAGAGGGAGACCAGTTGGTTTTTGGCCATTCAAAGGGAGGAAACCTAGCTGCCTATGTCCTTGTACATAATTATCAAGAAAATAGTGAGCTACAATCCTACATTATCAATGGAGCACCTTTAGCATGGTGGATGTTAGAGGATGAACAGAGAGAAATTTTAAAAGGCGACCGCAACACCTTTATCGTCTACGAAGGGGATATTGTTCATCAACTCGGCTACGCCCCATATGTGGATAAATCGGTGAAGTTGACTGAAAACGACTATGATGATCCGTTTTACCCTCACTACGAAACAAGTGTCACGTTTGGCGAAAACGGGGACTTTGTCGGTGCTTATGACGGGAAGAAGTGGTACAGCGACATCGCTGATTTTGGATCGATCATCGGGATGTTTGCTGGGGGCTTAGTCGGCAAAGCTCGTGATTGGGTATCTGAGCAAATCGCCGCGATTCGAAATGCAACCTTAAGCGTCATTCATTCGACAGTCAGAGGGTTGACAGCGGCAGCCAATGCCGTCATCAACAGTGTAGTTGGCTTTGTTGAGAGTGTGCGCCAGGTAACGGGTCAGGCGATTCAAGGATTACGTAACTATTTTGATCATGTCGTAACTAATACTAGATTAATGTTTTCTAGTTTCATAGGTTCGATTACAGGTAACAACTTTTCAGTCGAGCCTTATTTAAAAGTAGATGTCCAACGATTAGCGTATTATTCAAGTCGCTTGCAAACGATTAAACGAAAAACGGATCAACTCAATCGGCGAATTGATGAATTATATTTAGAGGTCGGACTGCGTGGAATCGACAATGTGTTCCGCGCCGATATGCTCACGACATTTGATTGGCAGATTAAGCAAAACATCGACTATTTAAACAAAACGGCAGCCCTAGTAGAGAGAGCGGAATCACTATTAGTAGGCAAAGCCAGGTCCATTACTTAAGTGGATGGAGGAACGAACTGATGGATAAAAATGTTCAACATAAAGTGAATAGCATCATTTACGAAATCAACTCCATTGCTAGAGAACTAGAAGACATTGCAAATGGATTGGGCAAAGAGTTTAAAGGAATTGGTTCATCAAAAAGTGCCAACAGCCTCCAGAGCGTAGCCAATAAATACCGCCGCGTAGGCTATGAACTTCGAAAACTATAGAACTTCTACTGGAAAATAACTGGATGGTGCCTGTCACCTACCAATAAATTGGTAGGTGACAGGCACCATCCAGAAAACTACCAGCCAATGGTAGCTTTACTTGGTGTTCATGTGTGAGGAGGTGAAAGGAATGGCAAGATCAATTATGGTCGATCCAGCTCGTTTAGAAGAGGCTTCTAACAAAATGGATCAGCAAACAGCTGAGTATGAAAGATTGTACAAAGCTTTATTTAATGAAGTGGAAGCAATGCAAGCAGCATGGCAAGGACAAGATAACGTTGCATACGTCACTCAAATCAAAGGATTTATGGACGATTTCCAACAAATGTCCCAGCTTATGAGACAATACTCTGACTTCTTGAAAATGAGTGCAAAAACTTACCGCAACACTCAAGGTGAAGTCGTGAACGCAGCAAGACGCTTAACAAACTAATCAAACTAAAAACCCAATTCAATAGGAGGTGGACTAAATGGCAGCTGAAGGAATTAAAATTTCCCTTAATGAGGTTAGTGCTACGGCCAGCCAAATCCGTAACCTAAACCAAAACCTAGCCGCTCGTCTTGACGACATGAAGCGCGAAATGAACAACCTAAGCAGCACATGGAATTCTGATGCTTCGAACACCATTCGTGGCAACTTCAATGCATTGCAACCAAAATTTGAAAACTTCCGTGAAATCGTTGAGAGTTATGCAAAATTCTTGGATCAAACGGTTGATTCATACAACGCGACAGAAACAGCCATCAATAACAACGCAAGTGCGTTTAAGTAAGAGTTGTTTCGCGTTACAGAGTTGTTGTTCCTAACGTTCTTCAACTATGGAGCGTTAGGAACATCATCCTAACAGAAGTACGATTTTACCTAATTTAATTGAGGCAAACCAAGCTTGACATGAGAGAAGAAAATGTCCTGTGAAAATGGAGAGAGAGGCAATGTTAAACAATTTGGAACTACAAACAGAAAACTATGGAATATCAACGTTCTTATTTTATGAAGTTCCCGATGGGAAAGAGCTAGATAGAGCGGAATTAGAGGCCATAAGCGAGCGGAAATTTGCTTGTTTATTACCATGGGCAGTGCTCAAAAAAGAGGAGACAGTATATCTACGCTATGAGCAAATCTCGGATATCCACTTAGGGAGACTAACCGCCCAATCGCTCACACAAAAAGAGTTTCGCGACTTTTTAACGAGACTGCTTCAAAGCCTGCTAGACATCCAGAATAGCGGGTTACACTTCAAGCATCTTTTACTAGATCCTAAATACATTTTCCTTGATCATTTTTCAAAACGACTTGTGTTTATCTATATCCCGATAAAGGATCATGTTTTTAAAAAAGGATCATTAAAACAATTTTTACAAAGCTGGTTTGCCTCAATTCAATTTGATGAAACAGAGGATGGACGGTTTTATGTAAAACTACATAACTATTTAGCGAGTGTTGAAGAGGTTGAGGTGGAAGCACTCCAAGAAAAGCTTCGTGAATGGCAAGGGAGTCAACTCTTTGAAAATGAAAGTTCGTCAGCTACAGAGACAAAGGAGGATGACGCCTCTGCTCACTTTTATCGTCCAGGAAGTGTAATGAGTGAAACCGCTACTTCCATTGAAAATGGCATTCTAACTTCCGAATATACCTCTAAGAAAAAAGACAAGAAAACTAGTCGAAAACTGGAAATCGAAGAAGAAGTCCAATATAAGCGAATAACGCGCACTGAGTTAGATAATGGGGATTCGCTTTTAAAAGGAGCCACATCACTTGGAGGTACGTCAATTAATATTGCCCCAAATCTAGGCCCAACTGATATTGCTGAAGAAGAAGGGACAACGGTCCTTGGGGCTAATCAAAATCTAGAAGAAGAAGGAACAACGACGCTTGGAGTACAAGGCGCCTCATTAAATCGTCCCTTCCTGCTTTGTCAGTCAACGAAAGAGAAGATTACGCTATCGAAAGCAGTATTTAAAATCGGCCGTGACCCGTCACAGGCTGACTATGCGACGCAAAACAAAGTTGTTGGCCGTGTTCATGCAGAACTGCTGACAATCGATGGAGAATATTTCTTAATCGATAAACAGTCGCGGAACGGAAGCTATCTGAATGGCGTTAAGTTGATTCCGAATGAAAAGTTCAAGATTAAGCATGAAGATGTGATCAAACTCGCGAACGAAGAGTTCATGTTTAAAGTGTTTTAAAGGTAATTTTAAAAAAGACAGAGGGTAGAAAAATGACCATTGTTACGTCATACCATACAGATGTTGGAATTAAAAAGAAGGCAAATCAAGATGCATTGTTGTTGAAAACAGCCAAGACCCCTAAAGGAGATGTCGGCTTGTTCGCAATATGTGATGGCATGGGCGGTCTAGCTCAAGGGGAACTGGCAAGTGCCACAGTCATCAGAGGCTTGTCCGAGTGGTTTGATACGCAAATGCCTAGATTGGTAGACTCGGACAGACTTGGAGAAGAAATCTGTGCAGAACTAGAAAGCTGTATTCAGCAATTGAATGAGAAAATCTTTCAATATGGCGACGCGTCGTCGGTAAAATTGGGCACCACTTTGACCGCGCTCGTCATGGTTTATGGCCAGTATTTTATTGCACATGTAGGAGATAGTCGCGCTTACCGCCTATGGCCGACCTTTGCTCAGTTGACGGAAGATCAAACCTTAGTCGCGCGTGAAGTCGCCAGAGGCAATATTACGGCAGAACAAGCGAAGATCGATCCCCGCCGAAATGTGTTATTGCAATGTGTCGGGGCCACGCCGGAAATTGACATTAAATTTTTAACAGGCAATGTAGACGAGAACTCTGTGTTTTTACTATGTTCCGATGGTTTTTATCATGAAATTACAGCAAACGAACTTACCAAGCAATTTCATGTGGACAAGCTAACTGAAGCTTCACAAATAAAAAACAACATCGTCGAGTCAATCGAGACAGTAAAAGCACGAGACGAAATCGATAACATCTCCGTTATCGTTGTAAAAGTAAGTTAAGCACCGGAGGCGTTATTTTTGATACAAATAGGATCCGTTATTGATGACAGATATGAAATTTTAAAAGAAATCGGGCGCGGTGGAATGAGTATTGTCTATCTAGCGATGGACAACCGCCTGAATAAATCATTGGTGGTCAAGGATATTCGCAAACGGCAGCATAGCAACAATGAGCTGCTCATTAACAGCTTAATTGTTGAAGCGAATATGCTGAAAAAATTGGACCACGGTGCCTTGCCGAAAATCTATGACATCATCGATTCTGAAGGTGATATTTATGTGGTCATGGATTATATCGAAGGGGAGTCGCTCAAAGAGAGGCTAAAGCGAGATCAGAAAATACCAGCGGACGAAGTCATTGAGTGGGCCAAGCAGCTGGCGGCTGTTTTAGACTATCTGCATACAAGAAAGCCGTACCCGATTATCTATCGTGATATGAAGCCAGATAACATCATGCTCACTCCGGAAGGGAAAATCAAACTCATTGATTTTGGGATTGCGCGTGAATTTAAATCGGAGAATGTTACCGATACAACGAATTTAGGAACGAAATCGTATGCTGCCCCAGAACAGCTTTCCGGCAAACAAACCGATGCCCGTACCGATATCTATAGTTTAGGTGTCACACTTTATCATCTTGTTACCGGAAAAAGCATCAATGAGCCACCGTTTGAACTAAAACCGATTCGTCACTGGGATTCCACTCTCCCAGAGGGGCTTGAGCATATTATCGTGAAAGCGACGCAAGCTGAGCCTAACAATCGCTATCAAACGAGCGCTGAGCTGTTATACGATTTTGAGAATATCAACAAGTTAACAAAGGGATATAAAAATAAGCTCAAGAAAAAGCTAGCATTCTTTCTTGTTCCTGCTGTCTTGTGTCTTGCTTTTACTGGTACCGCTGTTTACGGCTATAAAGGCGTTAAAAACACTGAGTTTGAGGATTATATGCGCCTGGTGAATGAAGCGACTGTTTATAGCATTGATGATGAAGATACCAAAGCGATTGAAACGCTGGAACGAGCGACGACGGTTGCTCCATCAAGGTCGGAAGCGTATATCAATTTAATTGATTTGTATGTGGACCGAAACGAAGTCGACACCGGGCTTACCCAAGTGGAAACCTATATTGAAGATAAGTACGGTGACATTCATAAAAATAATGAAGTCCGCTTTAAAATGGGGATGACATATTTTGATCTTAAGCGACATTATTCAGAGGCATTGCGTCACTTTAATGCCGTTGATGAGGAAGTCATCCCCGATGTTCAGTACTACAAATCGCTTGCGACGACGATGAGCTCAATGAATATTGACTACGACAAGTTTGCTGATGCTTTGCTAGCGTTCGAGAAGTATAATGATGGGCTGCCAAATGATCGTAACAAAATCGATAATTACCATTCTTTGTCGAATATTTACATTTCTTACAAAGGGCAAATTCCGGATGCGAATACAAAAACGATTGCTATTGTTGACAAGGCGTACGAGGTTCTAGAGCTGGTTAATAGTGAAAATATTCTTTTAAGCTATGAAATAGATTTCGAGCAGAAGTTGGCTCAAGCCTATTACAGCCGCGGAGTGAACTCGAAAGATCAAGTAGCAGCTCGCGAAGATTATGAAAAGGCGATTGAACATTACCATACGCTGCTTGACTTGAATGTGGATCAAGAAGATGTATTGATTCGAATTGGGACCATTTATCAAGAAATGGGCGAGGCGGCTCGTGCGGTCGAGCAGTTTGATTTAGCGTTAAAAGAATTCCCAGAAAGCATCGATGCCCATATCAAACTCGGAAACTTATTGCTAGATATTGAACAAAGCAAAGCCGAAGGCAAACGAAACTATAAACAAGCCGTTAAAATTTACGATGAAGCTCGCTCCTTAACAGGTGCACAAGACAACGACGCCTTTAAAAAACTAACAAGGCGATTCGACAACCTCAATATTGATGTTGATTCCTATTAAAATAGGAAACTTGAGTTTATATGATCGTTTATGAGAAACAGTCACAAAGGCAGTTCTACGTGCCCGAACTTGTTTGAAAAGAGGGAGATTGGTCACGTATAAGAGTTCTCAGTGCCCATAGCCGGTAAAAAAAGTAGTGAATGGTAACTGAGGGAGTCACTCAGTGCCCGTAGCCGGTAAAAAAAGAGGTGAATGGTAACCGAGGAAAGCTCTCGATGCCCGTAGCCGGTAAAAAAAGTAGTGAATGGTAAATGAGGGAGTCTCTCAGTGCCCGTGGCCGATAAAAAAAGTAGTGAATGGTAAACGAGGAAAGCTCTCGATGCCCATAGCTGATAAAAAAAGTAGTGAATGGTAAATGAGGGAGTCACTCAGTGCCCGTAGCCGATAAAAAAAGTAGTGAATGGTAAACGAGGAAAGCTCTCGATGCCCATAGCTGATAAAAAAAGTAGTGAATGGTAACCGAGGGAGTCTCTCAGTGCCCGTAGCCAATAAAAAAAGTAGTGAATGGTAACTGAGGGAGTCTCTCAGTGCCCGTAGCCGGTAAAAAAAGTAGTGAATGGTAACTGAGGGAGTCTCTCAGTGCCCGTAGCCGATAAAAAAAGTAGTGAATGGTAACCGAGGAAAGCTCTCGATGCCCATAGCTGATAAAAAAAGTAGTGAATGGTAACTGAGGGAGTCTCTCAGTGCCCGTAGCCGATAAAAAAAGTAGTGAATGGTAACCGAGGGAGTCACTCAGTGCCCGTAGCCAATAAATAAAGTGACATACGGTAACCGAGAGACACTATCAAAGCCCATCCACATTAGAAAAAGCAACAAGTGGTAAAAGAGAGTTGACTCTCTCGTTAACCTTCAGAGACTAGTATAGGAATACAACCCAAGTTTATAAAACTGCATTCTAGCAGTCTATATAAAGCAATTTGATCACAATCGCAAGGTGGGGGGAAATGGAATATCAAATCATGTATTACGGAGGCATGGCGGGCGCAATTATAACGCTCATTCTCTCCATCATTTTTTATTTTAAAATGGGGATCGCCCAAGTGGTGGAAGATTTATTTGGCATTCGCCTTCGTAAAAAGAAAGCATCAAGACAAAATTCAGACGAAGAAGCAGCAGAAAAGAAATTCACTAAAGAAATTATGATCAAAAAGCAGTACAGTCAAGTTGCGGCTGCTAAGGAAGGGCTAAATCATGATGGAGATAGTAGGCATTATGAGACAGCGCTCATGGCAGCAGCGACGGAAGAAACGGCCTTGCTTGGGCCGGAGGAAATCGAAGAAACGACTTTGTTAACATCTGATGCAGACGAAACAACGGTTTTATCAGAAGAGATGGACGAAACCACGCTCCTGACTGAAGCGCCGTATTTTCAAAACGAACTAGATATTGTTGTCGTTCATTCAGACACGAAAATTTAAGAGGAGTTAGAATTATGACGGAAATCATATCAAAAAAGTATAACAAGAATAAGTCGTTGATTTGGATATTAGCAGGTAGTCTGTTGCTTCTGTCTGTTCTCTTCTTTACGACGAACGCTTTTTCATTCGACAGTGCGAAGCGATTCATTGTTTTTAAAGAAGATAGTTGGAATCTAGCCAATGAGCAGGATCCCAATTGGCAAACGAATGAAGCGACAATCAGCTTTACAGTCGACTTAAAAGAAGATTACCAAAAGAATATTCAAGCTGATGAAGAAGCAGCAAAGAAAGCAGCTGAAGAATTAAAAGCAAAGCAGGAAGCTGAAGCAAAGAAAGCAGCCGAAGAATTAAAAGCAAAACAAGAGGCTGAAGCAAATCAAGATGCTCCAGCGGATTCCGAGACCACCCCTCCAACTGAAGAGGAAGGTGACTCTAGCGATTCAACCGAAGATAAAATAGAGCAGCCAGAACAACCAGTTGAACAACCAACTCCTGTGACTGATTACGCAGCAGAACGACCATTTAAAATCGCGACTTCTTATAATGGCAAGGGAGTTACACCAGAAATCCAGCCAGTTGGTGGTGACAATTTTAAAGGGGAGTATCTGGTTACCGTTAAGCTACCCGCAGATAGCCCGGACGCGGAATTCAAAGCGAATGTAGTATTTACGAAAGGGAATGAATGGAAGATTCCTGCTCAGTCTAATCGTTTCACAATTGACCGTGATGCAACGGCTCCAGAAGTGAAACTGAGCACAAGGGTAGGAACGGAATATTTTACGGATGGCTTTTTTACAAAAGATACCGTCTACGTGTCAATTGAAGTAGATGACAAACATTTTGATGAAAAACAAACAGACGTTTCGATTACAAAGGATGAACTCTCTTTAACACCGAAAATCGAGTGGAAAGAAAAGAAGGATGGTACTGGTTATACAGCGAACTTAAGTTTCGATCAAACTGGATACTATGATATTGAAGTTAATGGACGAGATTCGTTTGGGAACGAGAGCAAGCCTGTCAAAACGTCGTTTGGAATCTATAACCAAGGTCCGACATTGACGATTGAAAATGCGACAGAAAATAGCCATTATCGTGAAGAAGTGAAGTTAATCGTAAACGGTGATCTTCCAATTCATGAAGCTTCAGCAAAGATTGAGAAAACGGTCGATGGCGAAACAACAGAGGAAGTAAAATCCTTTACTAGAGAAAAAGCAAAGAAATATGCTCTTGAATTAGAAAAAGATGGAGATTACAAAGTCACTGTGACGGTGAAGGATAGCCGAAATCGAGATGGACTCGTGCTAGAAAGCACTTCATTTACGATTGATAAAGTAGCTCCAGAAATCAGTGTAAATGGTGTTAAAGATAAAGGCGAATACAAGGAAGCAGTCGAAGTTGCGTTGAAAGCGACTGATCTGAACCTTGACAAAAATTCAACTCGCCTGTGGGTTACTCATGAATATAAAGAAAAGGAAGATATGAAAACCTATAAGGGCGAAGAGGCTTTTGAAAAACTGAACCTTTCGGCTGAAGGGGACTATACCCTGGAAGCAAAAAGTATGGATAGAGCAGGAAATATTAGCAGCAAACAGCTATCTTTCACGATTGATTCATCAGTTCCTGTACTTGTATTATCGGAAGTTAGCGGTTTTTATAATAAAGAGGTAAAAATTGCTGCAACTGCTGAAGATCGAACGCTAGATTTAGAAAAAACAAACCTACAAGTAACAAAAGATGATGAACCGTATTCAGAAGAATTGAAGTTTAAAAGTATAGAAGATACAAAAGCAGCGCTCGAACATACTTTTAAAGAGGATGGAACGTATCAACTGAAGTTAACTGCAACAGACCGTCTCGGCCAACAAGCAAAAGAGATCAAACGCAATTTTACACTGGATCAAACTGCACCAGTTGCGAACATCTCAACAATTGACGCTGAGGCAGAATACAATGCCGACCAAGAAATTACGATTTCGGTAAGCGACCTACACTTGGACCAATATCAAGTTGAAGTAAAGAAAAATGGCGAAGCGTACGAAGTTGAGCCATTAAAACTTGAAGAAGATACTGCAAAAACAAAGCATCTGTTCAAGGAAGATGGCGTTTATGAAATTACCGTAACGGGCCAAGATAAAGCGAAAAATCAAGTTGCATTGACCAAAACGTTTACGATTGATACCGATGCACCTGATATTCAATTCTCAGGCATTAAAAACGGTAAGCATACCAATGCGGAAAAAGTAGATGTGACGCTAAGCGTTCATGACTTTACGTTTAATAAAAACAAGACGACCGTTGAAATAACACGGACAAACCGCGATGAAGTGACAGAGTTGAAGCCTGAAAAATGGACGATTTTAAAAGAATTGAAGTGGCGCTTCGGCGGCCAAATGGATCTTTCTTTTAAAGAAGAAGGCGATTATCAGATCACCGTTACTTCAGAAGATAAATTCGGAGTGAAAAATACAGCTACGCATGAATTTACAATTGATCGAACAGCTCCTGTTGTAACCATGAAAGGAATTGCTGAGGGAGACTTTGTTCAAAAGGGTGAAGTCATTGTAGGAGTAACCGAATATTATCATGACAGCAATGATGTTAAAGTCGTTGTTGAAAAAGAAGGCGTTGCTAAAGAAGTACCGTTTGAAAATAAAGAAGAGCATTCGAAACTAGAACTTGTATTTGACAAAGATGGTGACTTTAAAGAAGACGGTGATTATAAAATTACCGTAGCTGCGGAAGACGAAGCTGGAAATAAGGCTACGGTAGAAAAATCAACCCTAACTCGTACGTTCACAATCGATACGATCAAACCAAAGATTCAAATTTTAGATGCGAAAACGGGTTCTGCTGTGAAAAACAAGGACTATGATGCTGAAAATAAAGTGGTTTCGATTGTAGTGGATGAACATAATTTCGCAAATAACCAAGTAAACATTGAAGTTACTGCGACTAACACTGTAACAAATGAGAGAAAAAAGGTCTCAGTCGGAGATTGGGATGTTTGGAATGAAACTTCCAAGCTTAAAATGAAATTCGAAGAAGAATTTGAATACAAGATTTCTGTCACTTCGAAGGATAAAGCAAAGAACGAAGCGGACGCTCAAACAGTAATATTCACGGTCGACCATACAAACCCAGAACTAGAAATCAGTGGAATTGAAGATGGCGAGCATTATAAACGGAAAAAAGCAACTTTCCGGGTAGATGATACCAATATTGATTTAAATAAAACGAACTTAAAAGTTCTTCGTAATGGACAAGCTTATCCAGTAGGAAAGCTAACAGCTTCAGGTAAAACTGTCGGGTCACGCACATTTGATTTTACCGAAGAAGGGAACTACGAAGTGTTCTTGAATTCTACGGATAAAGCGGGACGAAAAACGACTCATAAGCCGATTGCGTTTATTATCGACCACACCAACCCGGTCGTGAAAGTTGATGGCGTAGAACAAGACTCGTTTAACCCAAGTAGCAAAAAGGTAACGATTTCGGTTAACGAGAAAAACTACGCAACCAATGATGTGGAATTAAATGTTACAAAAAATGGAGCACCATTTAATATCGGAAAGTTTGTCACAACGAAACAGGCCTACTCACAGCTAAGCCATAACTTTACTCAAGACGGCTTGTATACCATTTCCGCCTCATCAATTGATAAGGCTGGCAATGGACCGGTTTCCGTTAAACGGACATTTACCATTGATAAAACAAATCCAGCTATTGAAATCACTGGAGTCGAAAACGGTGCCTATTATAATGTAGATAAACCAGTTCAAATAGCGATTCGTGATGTAAACTTGGATGTCAATAAAGTCACTGTGACTCGAAATGGAGCTAGATACAATGCTGGTGGCTTTTCTGTAAATGGCCAACTTGCATCTTTCAGTCATAATTTTAGTGGTGAAGGTGAATATCATATCGTTGTCGATGCAACGGACCAAGCAGGAAACTCTTTCTCAAGAGAAGTTCAGTTTACAATTGATAAAACAGATCCGGTGATCACGCCTAAGTTTAAAGGACAAAGTCGAGTGATTAAAGATGGCGAGTATATCAATGAAATATTCACACCTGAATTTGCTCTTGGCCACCAAGATGATTCCATTGTGTCGGTTACCTTAAATGGAAAGAGCGTGGGCAAAGTATCTCCAACGGCATCAAAGGAAATGGACTATGAATATCAAGTGTTAGCAAGAGATAAAGCGGGAAATGAGTCGACGCTAAAGATAAGTTTTACGTTAGATACGACAAGCCCTAAAGTATCGATAACAGGTGTTATTGATGGCTATTTTAATGAAAATATTGCACCAGTTGTCACTTATTCTGATGTTCATTTAGACCGAAAGAAAGTTTCAATTACATTAAATGGACAACCTTATCGCAATAACACGAAGCTTGATCAAGAAGGAGATTATGTGTTAAAAGCGACGGTTGCTGATTTGGCTAATAATGTGACTACAAGGACGATTGTATTCTCAATTGATAAATCTAAGCCGGTTATTACGTTTAAAGAGCCAATTTCAGAGAAGTATTTTAATAGTGATTTAATTCCAGACCTTCTGATTGAGGACTTCAGTGCTTATGACGTGATTACCATGACGTTAAATGGTCAGGATTATCAGTTAGGAGATCCAATTACTTCTGAAGGAAAGCATGTGCTCTACTTCGAGGTCAAAGACAAAGCTGGGAATGTTCAGCAATTAAGCGTCGAGTTTATGATTGATAAAACACCGCCGAAAGTGGTCTTTGACGGAGTCGAGAAGGACGGTACGTACTACGAACCAGTTAAGGTTGCGATTCGTCTTGATAGTCCGACTGATAAAGTGAAAGCTGTGCTAATCAACGGAGAGTTATATGATTTTAATACAACCGAAGATGCAAACGGCTTTACCGTTTATTCAACGACACTAGCGGATTTCGGCTCATATGAAATTGAAGTCATCGCGGAAGATGACGCAGGAAATGAATCAAAGACAGTATTACCGTTCGAAATTGCTGAGAAATCTGCAATTGTGAAGCTATATGAAAACAAACCAGTATTCGCCGGATCCATTATCGGCGTCATCGCCGCGCTAGGACTAGCCGTAGCACTGCTGGTAAGAAGAAGAAAAACAGCCACAGCTGAAGAAGAATAAGTGGTGGGTGGAAATAAACTGGATGGTGCCTGGCACCATCCAGTTTATTGGAAATCATAGTCTGTAATAATTATGAATTATGAAGTGATCTTAAAAAGATGTCCAAATAAAACAGGGCATCTTTTTTTGTTTTATTACAGTGGAAAACTTTCCCTGTGTTTCTTACGATTTCCCTTCAAATAATAGGAAATGGAACCTGTTTAAGGAGGAAGAAAACAATGCATAAACGTTTGATTTGGATGGTTTTAGTTGCTCTTATTCTGTATTTACCAGGATCTTTCTTAAATATAAGCGTGGTTCATGGCCAGACAAAAGAGAAAATAGAGTTAGATTCATTGGCGTTGTTTCCGAATCCCGATCCGCCATTCCAAGAAAAAGATCATCCGGGAAGTGTCGCAAAAACACCTAAAAATGTTGTGTTAATGATTGGAGATGGAATGGGGATTGGTCAGTTGGAGATTGCTCGTCTTTTTGAGCATGGAAAGAATGGTCGATTATTTATGGAAACCCTTCCGAACGTAGCACTTGCTCATACTTATTCGGAAAACAATACGGTGACCGATTCAGCTGCAGCAGGGACGGCTTTGGCAACAGGGAAAAAAACCAATAATGAAATGATTGCTCGAACCCCTGACAATAAACCAGTTGAAAGTATTCTGAAAAAAGTTAAAAAAGGTGGAAAAAAGGTCGGCATTATTACGACGAATAAAGTAACAGATGCTACCCCTGCAACCTTTACAGCTAGTGTAAAAAACCGCTGGTCTGATCAAACGGAAATCGCAAAGCAGCAGTTAAATGATGGGCTTGATGTAGTCCTTGGTGGTGGAAAATCAGACTTTGAGCCTGAGCAGCAGAATGGAGTAAATTTAATTGAAAAGTTTAAAAGCAATGGCTATACATTCGTTAATAACCGAGCAGATTTATCTAAAGCAACTGGGGAAAAGCTTCTAGGGCTATTTAATAAAGATCATTTGTCTTTTAAATTAGACAGAGAAGAATTGAAAAGCGAAGAACCGTCTCTGAAGGAAATGACTGAGAAGGGACTAGAGTTTTTATCAGAAGGGGATAGCGGTTTTTTCTTAATGGTTGAAGGAGGGCGCATCGATCACGCTTCGCACGCAGCGGACTTACCAAGTGTTTGGAAAGAAACAATTGAATTTGATCATACAGTCGAGTATGTAACAAACTGGGCAAAAGAACGAGGCGACACATTGGTTGTCGTGCTGGCAGACCATGAAACAATGGGGATTTCAGCAACAGAGGCAATGGATATTAAAGCCTTGAAACAGATTGAAGTTTCTCATGAATTCATGGCAAAACAGCTAAAAAAAATTGAACGGACAGGAGATTATACAGCTGACAGCATTCGAGACGTGTTTAAAACCTACGCGAATATGGATATTTCCGATGAGGAGATTGTTAAATTTAACGAGAAAATTAAAAATGTTAGAGATAAAGTGTATTCTCATCGCCGGGTGGGGTGGGAAATCGGAAGTATGATAACGGAACATTATCACGGAGGCATTGTGAGCAGTGCAACCAGGTCTTTAAGTAGTACTGGTGGCCACACAGGGAACCTTGTTCCAGTGTTTGCCTATGGCGTCGGCTCAGACAAATTTGAGGGAGTGCTTAATAATACCGATATCCCTAAAACAATCGCTGACCTCATGGGATATCGAATGGAGGACTAACTCTGGGATTGGAAGAAAACTGGATGGTGCCTGGCACCATCCAGTTAATTTCCATCATTCATTCGTCCAGAAGGGGAAAATGGCCAAACGAAATTTTGGTAGACGGGGTGGTTGGATAATGGATGTACTGATGGACAGTTTGAAGGTTATTGGGAGAATTGCGACCATTTTGCCGTTATTATTATTTATCGGAATCTATATGGGAAAACGTTCGATTGGAGAACTTCCCGTTTTTGATTTCCTTGTCATGCTAGTTCTAGGGTCAGTGGTAGGAGCCGATATCGCCGACCCAGAGATTGACCATATCCACACAGTTGTAGCTATGTTAGCGATTCTTCTATTGCAAAAACTGATCATTTATCTTAAATTGAACTACCGAAAATTTGGGCATCTCATTACGTTTGAACCAACAGTTGTCATATACAAAGGGGAATTATTGCCTGCCAATCTACAAAGAATCAATTATACGATTGATAATGTCCTGCAAATGCTCCGGGAAAAAGACGTATTTCAGATGAGTGATGTGGAGCTAGCAATTATTGAAGCAAATGGCCGTATGTCCGTTCGTTTAGCATCAGAAAAAACCCCCGCTACCCTCAAGGACTTTAATTTACCTGCCGGAAAGGCAGAATACGAAATCCCAATTATTTTAGATGGTGTCATTCAAGAAGAGGCTTTACAACAGCTTAAAAAAGATGATGAATGGCTTCAAAAAGTGTTATCCGCAAAGCATGTAAAAGATCAATCCACCGTCTTTTATGCGGGGGTCAACACTAAAGGAGAAGTAAACCTGACATTAAAAGGACATTTGAAAACAGGAGTTCCTCCGATTTTTCACTAAGAATGTCTGAGGCGTAGAGGTGAGTAGAGGATGGATATTTTAATAGACAGCATAAAAGTGATTGGACGAATTGTAACGGTTCTGCCCTTGATGCTTATGATTGGACTCTTTATGGGAAGGCGCTCAATCGGGGAACTTCCCGTTTTTGATATATTGGTTATTTTAGTTTTTGGAACAGTTTTGGGTGCGGACATTGCTGACCTGAGAATTGACCATATTCATACCTTTGTTGCTGTCATTTCAATTGGCCTACTACACCGTTTCATCATCTATATAAAATTAAACAATCATAACCTGAGGCGTATAATGACATTTGAACCAACGGTTATCGTATATAAAGGGGAGTTTCTCCCACGAAACATGAAAAAAATCAATTATTCCATGGATAATATCCTTCAAATGCTAAGAGAGAAGGATATCTTCCAAATCAACGATGTGGAAATGGCAATTGTCGAAGCGAGCGGTAGGCTCTCGGTAACTCTAAAAATGAACAAACGCCCAGTGACAGGAGGGGATCTCAATCTCTCTTCCCAAGAGGCTGAAGGAAGTATTCCTCTCATCTTGGACGGCAAAATCGATAGAAAAGTCCTCAAAGGTCTGAACAAAGACAAAGAGTGGTTACTTCATGAATTGAATGAAAAGCACAATATTGACCAGGTAGCGGAAGTTTTCTACGCCGAATTAAATAAGAAAGGCGAATGGAGTATTACGTTAAAGAACCACAGCTCAGCCCAACAACAGCCTCCCCCAATCTTTCATTAACGTTTCTTCTTATCCCCTTTCATGAACATAAAAAAATCCCTATAAAAGGGACAGGGATTACAGAAAGAATTAACTTAAGTATAAATGCGCCATGATGAGAAGAAATTGAATGCAGACTTTAGTGGTCATCGCACAACACATCCTATCGTTAAGAATGTCTTTTCTCCATCTATAATCACAGCTTACCATCGTTTTGTAAGGAAAATATTAAGAAGATAGTAAGGTTCGGTAAAAATAAGGTGGAAGAAAACTGGATGGTGCCTGGCACCATCCAGTTTTCTTCCATTTATCTAGGACACTCTTTTCACGAAGGGGTGTCCTTTTTCCTGTTTTTTGTAAAAAAGTTTACAATAATTAACTAAATTTACTGAACCTTCATAAAGTTAACGTTTTCTTTATGGTACTTCAACACAGCCTTCAAAGTTCGTCCTTATACTACAACCTAGGAGGTGGTTTGTTCTGAATGCTGGAAAGAGCGCGAATTTCTACCAGGATTACCCGATTGTCAAGGCTACCAAACCCACTACCCTTACACTTTCGAAGCAAGCAGAGCAATATCTCTTTTTCAAAAGAATGATGGACCTTTTATTGTCCTGTATCGGACTTCTGTTTGCGGCCCCAATTATATTGGTGTTTGCATGTTTGATTGTGATAGAGACCCCTGGATCCCCGTTTTATGTTCAGGAGAGGGTCGGGAAAAATGGCGTTTGTTTTCGAATCGTTAAACTTCGCTCCATGAGGCAGGATGCCGAGAAGGGTGGAGCCAAATGGGCGGAAGTGAATGATTCTCGGGTGACAAGAGTAGGAGCATTTATTCGGAAAACAAGAATTGATGAGTTACCACAATTTATATCGGTCTTGAAAGGAGACATGTCAATCATCGGTCCGAGACCGGAAAGACCGATGTTTACCGAGCAATTTGATAAAGAAATTCAAGGATTTAAAAACCGACTCCTTGTAAAACCAGGTTTGACTGGATTAGCACAAGTGAGTGGCGGTTATGATATTACACCAGCAGAAAAATTGAAATACGACCTTCGATATATCGAAAATCTTTCATTTTTATTGGAAGTAAAAATCTTACTTAAAACAGTAAAAGTGGTGTTAACCGGAGAAGGAGCTCGTTAACAAAAGGCAGGGAAATTTTGTGTCAACCATTCGAAACCAATTACATAAAGGAGTGAAGTGGACAGGAGCATCGTCGCTGTTCATTACCATCATTCAAATTGTCCAATTTGCGCTTCTTGCAAATGTGATGGGGGCAGCTGAATTTGGCCTCGTTGGCATGATTACAACGATCGTTGTTTTTGCACAAATCCTGATTGATCTAGGATTAGGCTCGGCTGTTATTCAAAAAGAGCGGGTGACAAACAGAATGTTGTCCACACTATTTTGGCTGAATATGCTCGTTGGGATCCTTCTTTTTGTAGTCCTAATGGTAGCGAGCCCTTTGATCGCAAGTTTCTTCCATGAAGAAGAGCTCGTGCCGTTGGTTCGCCTATTAGCCATCATGTTTCTTATTGCACCAATTGGCCAACAAAGCCAATACATGCTTCAAAAAGAACTGCGATTCAATGCACTCGCTGTTGTTGAAATCATCGCCACGTTCTTATCGTTTTTTACCTTAATTGGACTTTTGTTTGTGATGAGTCCAATTTATGCATACGTCATTTCTCAAGTTTTATTTTATGCATTAAAAGGAGTTCTTTATTTCAGTGTTTATCTAAAAACATGGCGGCCAGGTTTTGTTTTTCGGTTAGCCGAATGCAAAGAAATCCTTTCTTTTGGAGGCTTTCAGCTTGCATCTAGACTGGTCAATCGCATTGGTTCCAATCTAGATGTCCTGCTTATTGGTCGGTTTATGGGAGCGGAAGCACTAGGTTTCTACCATTTAGCTTACCAAGTGGTCACCATTCCAGTGTTGAAAATCAACCCAATTTTAACGCGCGTGGCATTTCCGTTATTTTCAAAAAATCAACATGACCACAACTCGTTAAAAGAAGGCTTTCTCCATATGTCCAAATTGCTGGCGCTGGTTAGCTTTCCGTTGTTATTGGGGGTCATTGCGGTCGCTGACGTTTTCATTGTCACGGTGTTTGGTAAGCAATGGTTACCAGCTACGGAAATTCTGCAAATTATGGCAATCGTTGGGCTGCTGCGCGTTCTGATGAATCCCAACGGCTCGGTTCTCCTTGCGAAAGGAAAGGCTAATCTCAGCTTTTACTGGGACACGGGCGTTCTTCTTTTATACGGATTGGCGTTATGGGTTGCGGTCCAAAGTCAGAATCTCGAGACTGTTACCTGGACTTATGTCACCGTCAGCTTAGTGAACTTCTTCATCGGCAGATGGCTGCTTGCTTGGTTGATTCAGTTATCACTTAAAGACTATCTACAAGCGTTATCCAAGCCGTTTATTCTCTCCATCACAATGATGGTGGGCGCGTTTTGGATAAAAGAAATCAGCGCTCGCTATCTAACAGATGAAGCGTTTTGGACGATGTTGCTTTCAGTTGGAGGAGGAGCGGTCGTTTATCTAGGGTTAGTAAGTCTCGCTTACCCGCTGCTAGTCAAAAAAGGGCTTAGGAAACTAGCTTAATTGAAACTTATAACTAAACAGCAAAGGGGCAACGATGCTATGCACGCTCAGGTTCGGAACATGGAAAATACGACAATCAAAGATGACAAGTTGCGAGTGGTCTGGATCACGAGTGCTTATCCAAGTGAGCTTCAGCCGAGTAACGGCGTGTTTCACGAGACGCAAGTTCACGCCTTAAAACGTTTGGGAGTAGAAGTGACCGTGATTTGCCCAGTACCGCGTAATCCAGCTTTGTTTCGAACGTTAAAAAAACAATACCAACTCCAAGAGGATCTGCCCCTACGCTACAACCGAAAAGGAGTCGTTGTCCATCGACCACGTTACACGGCACTGCCTGGACAACTAAGGTGGTTCCAACCAGATAAACGCATTGCTGCCGTTGTCCTCGAGACAATGGAGAAGGAAAACATACAGACTGATTTGCTTCATGCCCATTTTGCAATGCCCTCAGGAGGAGCGGCGAAAAGGGTAGCAAAAGAAAAAAATTTGCCGTGGGTATTAACACTGCATGGAAGCGATGTAAATGTGTATCCACACTACAGTCCAATGGCGAAGCGTTCTTTTCTCCAATCCGTACAGGCAGCTGATCAAGTGTTTGCGGTAGGAAAATCGCTAGCCAGCCAAACAAATACCATGACCGGAAGAGTGCCCACCGTTCTTCCAATTGGAGTGGACTTGTCCAAATTTCGACCACCAGAACAGTCTAAAAGATTGCTGCGAAAACTTCTGGAGCTTCCTCAAGAGAAAAAACTGCTCACGTTTGTTGGCAGGTTAACAGAAGCAAAAGGCGTGTTTGAATTAGCGGAAGCTCTTCAGCACTTACCAGAAGAGGTCGGTGTCGTATTCGTCGGCGATGGTCCAGCAAAGGAAAAACTAAAGCAGCATCCTGAGCTGAATGTCCGGTTATTTTTACCTGGGGCAATTGAAAATGCGAGAGTCAAAGATTACTTGGGAGCGAGCGATGCTTTTGTACTTCCATCTTATACCGAGGGGATGCCGACGGTAGTTATCGAAGCACTAGCATTGAAACTTCCCGTAATTTGTACAAATGTCGGCAGTGTCCCAGATTTATTCGGCAATCATCAAAACTTGCTGATTGAGCCGAAATCCGTTTCACAGCTCGCCAAAAGAGTACATGAGGTTTTATATGAAAACACTTATCCCGAAAACGTAAGACAAGAACTCTATCAGCGAATACAGCAAAACTATCATGTCGACCAAAACGCGCGCGAGTTGCTGCGATATTATCAGTTCATTCAAGAGAAAAAGAGTGTATTAGGATAGCGAGTCGTAAACGAAGAAGCACGGACTAAACAGAACGATAAATACTAGAAGCACTAAATAATAGCAAAATGTAACGAGAGAGCACCAATTGAAAAAGGAGTGGAGAACATGAGGAAAATCGCCGTAATTGGAACCGGATATGTTGGACTTGTAACTGGCACATGTTTTGCGGAGACAGGAAATCGAGTGATTTGCTGTGATATTGATAGCCAGAAAATTACCAACCTTCTTAACGGAGTTATGCCGATTTATGAACCAGGTTTAGAAGAGCTTGTTGCTAAAAATCAAAAACGAGAAACTCTTCAATTTTCAACAGATATTCCTAACGCTATTCAACAAGCAGAAATCATTTATATTGCGGTCGGCACTCCGATGACGGTCACGGGTGAAGCGGATTTAATGTATATCAAACAAGTGGCCAAAACAATTGGCGAGAATTTAAACAGTTATAAAATCATTGTCACGAAAAGTACGGTCCCAGTTGGAACCGGTAAAATCATCAGTTCGATTATCAAAGAGCAGACAGCAACCAAGTTTGATCTTGTGTCCAATCCAGAGTTTTTACGAGAAGGAGTCGCAATCAAAGATTGCATGAATATGGAGCGGGCGGTCATTGGGGCAACAAGCGAAACAGCTTATCAAGTCATCGCCGAGCTGTACAAACCGTTTACAACGAAAATGGTCAAAACGTCCGTCGAGACAGCGGAAATGATCAAGTATGCCGCTAATGCCTTTTTGGCAACAAAAATCTCGTTTATTAATGATATCGCCAATATTTGTGAGCGAGTCGGAGCCGATGTCACAAAAGTATCAGAAGGAATTGGACTCGATAGTCGGATTGGACCGCGCTTTTTACAAGCGGGAGTTGGCTTTGGTGGCTCTTGTTTTCCAAAAGATACAGCTGCACTGCTTCACATTTCGAAAGAAGTCGGCTATGACTTTAAGTTGATTGAGGCCGTTATGGAGACAAATGAACAGCAACGCTTACAAATGGTCGGAAAATTAACTTCAGTACTCGGGGATTTGGATGGTAAAACCATCAGCATACTCGGGTTGGCGTTTAAACCAGACACCGATGATGTTCGCTCAGCTCCGGCTTTAGATATCATTCCACATCTTGTCAATCTAGGGGCCAATGTTCGCGCTTATGACCCAATAGCAATACAAGAAGCGAAGAAAAAACTTGGGTATAAATGCACTTATTCTACAGACCTCTATCAAACGATTGAAAATGCGGATGCTTGCCTTATTCTCACTGATTGGCAGCAAGTGAAAAAACTAGATTTCGGAAAAATGAAAGAGCTGATGAAGCACCCAATAGTAGTCGACGGCCGTAATCTTTTTGATTTAGAAACAATGAAGCAAGCAGGGTTTACGTATCTTTCTGTGGGACGCCCTATGGTGAATCAACCAAGCTTTTCGCCGCGAGCGATGTAAGTACGAAGCAAAGATTTTTCAGTGAAACAACAGCTGTATTTTTAGATACAAGAGGAGGATTTCGAATGAAACGAGTGCTCGTTACCGGAGGAGCAGGATTTATTGGTTCCCATATTGTTGATGAACTAGTCAAACAAAACTTCCATGTGGTCGTGCTTGATAATCTTTCAACTGGAAAGGTAGAAAATGTTCGACATCGCCATATTGAAGTACATCAATGGGATATCACGGATCCAAATGTGGTAGAGATGATTACTTCTTTATGCCCGGATTATATTATTCACCAAGCAGCTCAAGTAAGTGTGGCCGAATCGGTAAAGAACCCTGTACATGATGAACACATCAATATCAAAGGATCGCTTCATGTTATCGAAGCCGCTGTAAAAGCAAGAGTGAAAAAGTTGGTGTTCGCGTCATCTGCTGCTGTTTATGGAAATCCATTGAGCTTGCCGATCTCGATTCATCATCCGACTCGACCAACCTCTCCGTATGGGCTAACAAAGTTAACGGTTGAGAACTACTTGAAGCTTAACAGTCAACTGAACCAACTGCCGTACAGTATTTTACGTTATAGCAATGTGTATGGACCAAGGCAAGATGCAAACGGCGAAGGCGGAGTGGTGGCGATTTTCACCGACAAGCTCATCAATCAGGTAGCGCCAGTCATTTTCGGAGATGGGGAGCAGACACGTGATTTTGTTTATGTAAAAGACGTCGCGAAAGCCAATGTAAAAGCAATGCTTGCGGAGCAGAATCTTTGTGTCAATATTTCTTCTGGTACCTCCATTACCATCAATCAACTTTTTGAAGCGATGAGAAAAGTTGCGCACTCGCATGTACAAGTGATTTATCGACCAGAGCGGTTAGGAGATATACGCGATAGTTTATTAAACAATGATGAAGCAAAAACAGAAATCAATTGGGAACCGGTTTATGACCTCCATGAAGGCTTGCAAGAAACGTTTCATCATGCGGCGAAAGTGAAGAACCATACGTTTGATATGGTCTCAAATCAATAGAAATTTTATGACAACGATGGGGTTAGATGGTTATGGGGTTCATAACACTTTTACAAAATAGTGATCGCCGCTTTCACGTAATGGTGTATGTGTTAGTGGTAACTACGTTTCTAAATCAATCTGTTATACAGTTGGATATTGGCTTCTTTAGCTTGTTTTTATACAGAATCATGTTGATTTTGGCAGCGACTGTATTCCTTGTCCACTTAGTCGCAAATCGAAATCTCGCAGACTACTGGGAACATGTGCATGTAAAAGGACCGTTGATTTTTCTATTACTCTGGCTAAGTTACGGATTCGCTTCACTTGTTTGGGCCTATTCGTTTGTGGATGCAATCAAATACCTCTTTTTACTAGGGCTAGGCGTTGTATTCGTTTTTTTGGCAGTCTTTACGTTTACAACTATGCCACGGTTGTATTTCTTTTACGCGATTTGGATGGGGATGACACTTCTTTTACTAGGAATTGGACTGATTAACCATTATCTGCAATTTCAGCTGCCTACTTCTAGCTTATACGGAGCATCTGATCATAAACTTGGGTATCCAACAGCGGTTTTTTTTAATCAAAATGATTTTGCCACGTTTTTAACGATCTCATTCTTCTTTTACCTTGCCGTCGCGAGAAACGGCAAACAAATGTGGCTAAAAACAATTTGTCTTGTGTTAAGCGGGTTAACTTTCTACATTATTAGTCTGACGGAGTCACGAGCAGGGGTGTTGGCAGTCGTTGTTGGCCTCTTATCTTATCTGTTTTTGTTAGTACCACCAATCATAAAAAAAATTATGCTAGCGACTGGGACAATCGCGGTGATTGGGGCAGCGGTACTTATTGTACCGAGCATAATCGGAAATGAGCCTATTGATGCTTCATCAAATGCCGTCCGACTCAACTTGTTAAAAAATACGTTTCATTATGTGGTTAATACCTATGGATTTGGAGTTGGCGCTGGGAATCTCCCAGTCTATTTAGAATATCAACCAGTTTATGAAACACACGCGATTCTTGAAGTTCACAATTGGCTTGCAGAAATCGCCGGGAACTTCGGGATTCTCGTGCTGTTAGGATATGTCACCATGTATGGCTATCTTTTCAGCTCTTTATATCGAATATATCGCAATCGTACGCAGCATAAAGCACTTTTAGAAGGACTAATGATCACATTGATTGCTTTCTTAGTAGCGAGTATCAGTCCAAGTTCAGTGAGCAATCTTTATTTTCACTGGGTATACCTAGGGTTCGTTCTCTCTGCCGTATCTGTTTTTAAAAGAGAAGAGATGCAGGGAATTCAAGAAAAACCCTATTAACAGATGAAGGAGAACTTAGTTGTATGGAAGTCATGACACAAAGGAAGCCGGAGAAACGGAGCAAGCACTGGCTGCTTCTGCTAATCCTTCCCGTTCTTTTAGCTGGAATCGGTTGGGTTTTACCAGTTGGAAAAGAACCTTCGATTGTTACCGCAGAAGCAACGATTTCTCTCGGGAATTATCAACATCAAAAGCTTAATCATGCAAATCATGTAGTGAAGATGCTATCCCATGCTCCTTTTTATGAGGAACATTTGCCGTCCGTATTAGTTGAAAATATGGTACCTCCAGAATTAACGGTTACCGCTATCAATGAAACGACGGTAAGACTCGCCTATTCAAGTAGTTCAAGTGAGGAAGCTTCTCAAGTGGTGAATGATGTCGCCTCTGCTTTTCTTCAAATGGACCAGGAGAAATTTGATAAAAAAGAGCGCATCGTTCAGGATTCGATTACTGCATTGGAAGATGAGGAAGTAAGCCCGGAGGCAAAAGTAGAGCAAGTACGTTTACTAAATGAATTAAAAACATTGCAATTCAGTATGGAGCCAGCAGTGCTTTTAGAAGCTGCGAACGTCGACGAAGTGGCAATCGAACAGAAGACACTTGGTTCAAAGGAGCGAGCGATTGTAGGCGGACTGATTGGAGTGAGTCTTTCGTTTTTATGGCTGATCTTGCCTAAGCTCGTAAGCAATCACAAACGTTCATACTAAAAGGCTATTTTCGTAAAGTTTGTTGTTAAAATCCTAAAGCCGATTTTAACGTGGATAAGCCATTTTGTGCGTTCGTACTAAGGCTACTGGCTCTTTTCTCCTGATGTAAAGATGCTAATCAGTGAAAACACAGCTTATACTTTTCTATTTATATCTATCAGAAGCAACAAAGTTTGAGAAAAGAGCCTAATAAAAATGGAGGAGATAGCATTATGGATCAACAGCAGCCCCTAGTTTCCATCATAACTCCGTGTTTTAATGCAGGGCCCTACATCGACCGAACCATTGAATCTGTGATGAGTCAAACGTTTCAAAATTGGGAGATGGTTATTGTCGACGACTGTTCAACAGATGATACCCGTGAAAGAGTAAAAAGTCATGCAGCCAAAGACGGGCGAATTCATTTACTCGAGCTCGAGGAAAACAGTGGGGCTGCGGTCGCAAGGAACCATGCGCTCGACTTTGCGACAGGAAGGTTCGTCGCATTCTTGGATAGCGATGATTGTTGGAAACCTGAAAAATTGGAAAAACAGCTTCAGTTTATGCAAGAAAACGGCTATGCTTTTACGTTTACCGCTTACGAGTTGATGAGCCATGAAGGAAAGAGGTTAAACAAAATTGTGGCTGCCCCAGCAAAAATACAGTATCACGACTTGTTAAAAAATACGATCATTGGTTGTTTGACGGTCATGGTTGACCGACAACAGACCGGTTCTTTCCAGATGCCCAATATTCGTACCCGCCAAGATCTAGCCACTTGGCTGTTGCTGTTGAAAAAAGGGTTTACCGCGTACGGATTAAACGAGGAGCTAGCAGAATATAGAACTGGAAATCCTTCCATTTCGAAAAATAAATGGAAAGCACTTAAAATGAACTGGTTTGTTTATCGGAAGGTTGAAAAATTAAATTTGGTTAAGGCGTTTTGGTGTTTTTCACACTATGCCGTTCATGCAGTTGCCAAACGGCTTTGAACACAATCAATAAAGGGGGTATGGGAGATGAACGCTGCTTATAGGAAGAATGAAGAAATCAATCGGGAGGAGCGGATAGCTCCAAACCCAATTAAGAAAACGGTGCATGTGATGGTGGCCGCAAGTGAATGGGGAATGGATGGTCTCAGGTATCGGCGCCACCGCTTGGCGGAGTTTTTGAAAAATCAACCTGAAACGGCAGAAGTCATCTGGTTATGCCCGACTCCGCATATAACCGAAGATGCGTATTCGAGTTTGCCAAACGGGATCCGACAGTTTCCAATCACGGATATTATGCCGCATAAACTCTTCCGGTTCGGTCGGTATATGGATTTGTTTTATCAAAGCAAACTTCGTTCATTGCTGTTTTATTTAAAAAAAGAACAGCTGGAGCATCGAATTCAGTTATGGTTTACCTTTCCTGGTTTTCCGTTACTCGCTGACCTTTTCCCGTGGGATCAAGTTATTTACGATTGCAGTGATTTATGGTCCTCCCCGATTGATGGGAAGAAAACAGTATTATCTTCCATTCGTCAAACCTTAATTGCAAACGCGGAAAAGCGGATTATAGAGAATGCAGATGTTGTCTTTTGTACGTCTACTTATTTGCGGGATAAAGTGGTTGAAATGCGTGGCAATGCAGAGCATGTGTATGTGTTTGAAAATGGGGTGGAGTACCTGAGTTTTGCTGAAGAAACAGAAACGGCAGTAGGCATTCGCCCGGTTGATTTTACCGGCAAGATAGTAGGATTTATCGGCGGGATTAAACCCAAACTAGACTTCGAGTTGGTTTCAGAAGTAGCGCGCCTCCGCCCAGATTGGTTGCTTTTATTTGTAGGGCCAGATGGTACGGGACAAAGCAGTGAATTTCAAGAGCTATTATCCAATAAAAATGTTCTTTGGATTGGCAGCGTACCCTCGGCGGAAGTTCCCAAATATATGAATACGATCGACATTGGCATCATGCCTTATAAAGATTCCCCCTATAATGAAGCAGTATTCCCATTGAAATTATTTGAGTTTCTTGCTGCGGGAAAGCCAGTTGTAGGAAGTAATCTGCCTTCGACTAAGAACTGTATAGCGGAAGGCATCTATACCCATCTAGAAGGAAATCAGGCGGTTGAGTTTGTGGAAGCATGTGACCAATTTGAAAAAGAGAACGAACCAAAGCGGATTGTCGAGCGTCAAAACATTGCTAGAGAAAGAGATTGGCATGTGATTTTTACGAGAATGATGGAAACGTCCCACCAATATGGGGAGGAGAGAGACACGTCGGCTAGAGGTTGAAGATGACCTTGGTAGGGCCGACGTTTCTTTTTTGGTGGGATTTGGTGATTCTGATAATAGAAGGAGAGGGGCCGCGTGAAAATAGAATGGTAGAAAGTGAAAATAGTAAGGGGTTTTCTGAAAATAGCAGAGCCGGATCTGAAAATAGAAAAAAGAAATTCGATAATAGAGGTTCGGCGAGAAAATAGAACTGTCGAAAGTGAAAATAGTAAGGGGTTTTCTGAAAATAGCAGAGCCGGATCTGAAAATAGAAAAAGGGTATTTGATAATAGAGGTTCGATGTGAAAATAGAACTGTCGAAAGTGAAAATAGGAAGGGGTTTTTTGAAAATAGCAGGGCCAGATCTGAAAATAGAAAAAAGAAATATGATAATAGAAATTCGATATGAAAATAGAACTGTCGAAAGTGAAAATAGGAAGGGGTTTTTTGAAAATAGCAGGGCCGGAACTGAAAATAGAAAAAAGAAATATGATAATAGAGGTTCGATATGAAAATAGAACTGTCGAAAGTGAAAATAGGAAGAGGTTTTTTGAAAATAGCAGGGCCAAATCTGAAAATAGAAAAAAGAAATATGATAATAGAAATTCGATGTGAAAATAGAACTGTCGAAAGTGAAATAGGAAGGGGTTTTTTGAAAATAGCAGGTCAGGATCTGAAAATAGAAAAAAGAAATATGATAATAGAAATTCGATGTGAAAATAGAACTGCCGAAAGTGAAAATAGGAAGGGGTTTTTTGAAAATAGCAGGGCCAGATCTGAAAATAGAAATAAGAAATTTGATAATAGAGGAGTGGCGTGAAAATAGAACCGTCGAGAGTGAAAATAGGAAGAGGTTTTTTGAAAATAGCAGGGCCAAATCTGAAAATAGAAAAAAGAAATATGATAATAGAAATTCGATGTGAAAATAGAACTGCCGAAAGTGAAAATAGGAAGGGTTTTTTGAAAATAGCAGGCCCGGATCTGAAAATTGTTAATCAAAAATCATGGGTATAATACTTGAATAAATTTAATACAAATAGGAATTTTACAAAAATATTATAATCACTTTATCTTGGCTTAGTATTTGCCAGTTAAGATAAAGGAGAATAAAAGCTGCTCGGTCATCTTCGGCATTGAAAAGTCAAAACGATTTTGGAGGGAAATGGCATGGACAGTATTCTTAATACAATCTATTTAATCGGAATAACCTACGCGTTTATCTCCATTTTTTATTACTCTTTTTTCAAGGAACGAAAAGAGAAAAGGTAGTCCCCCTTTTTTGGTCCCCATTGTTTCTCCCCAAGTTTTACCCTCACTAAAAAATTTTTTTGACAAATAAATAGACTTTTAAAAATTTTGCAGGAAAATGTCGTCACCTATTCGAATAGATTAGAGGTTATCAGTCATGAGGAGGCGGAGGAAAATGAAGCGTTTGGTTTCAATTGTTTGTGGATGTCTTGTTTTATTGATGATGTTTGTAGTGCCTGGGAATGCGGTACTGGCAGAAGAAAATGATTGTCAATGCCCTGGTACAGTCATTACCGGTGCCGAAAGAAATAAACTCGTAGCAGATTTATTAAAGAGTGATGAATTTAAGGCAGCTAAGAAGCAGTTAATGAAGGAAGAAGGATATACATGGGCAGGTGCCGGCGCGATTGAGGTGCGCGATTTCGGAGAGGTTGAAGGATACCCTGCCGCAGTATTAGTGTACCAAGTAGTATTTGTAGATCAAGATGGCAGTCTACAAGGCGCGGCATTCTTCAATATAATGGGAGAAATGCAATATTCAGGAGAAGTTTTTCCCATTGATGAAGACCATGACCATGAGCACTGATTTTAAATAAATAGCAACAAAAAAGGAACCTTGATGGGTTCCTTTTTTGTTCGGAAGTTTCCAGTATACTTCCAAGTGCCTGGTACCTGGATATTTATTTCCAATAGGTGAGGAGCTTATAATTTTTGACTCATTTGATGTATTTCATCGTTTTCGTGAATAAATTGACCATGTTGAGCGGTTAAACTTGCCTGATACATTGCTTTTGCCACGTCTCTCGCATGAATCGGTTTGAATTTTTTTAAAGAACCTACAAGCAAGAATGAGAATAACGGGCTTAAAAGGACGCCTATTTTTTCACCAAAGCGAAACTCTTTGCGCTCTCCGAGTAAGAGCGATGGCCGGAAAATATGAAGGGAGTGGAATCCAAGCTTTTTCACATCTTCCTCGACTTCTCCTTTGACACGACTATAAAATACCTTAGTATCTTTTGTCGCCCCCATGGCCGTTATGATAAAGAACTTTTGTGCTCCTTTTTCTCGAGTTAGCTTCGCGAGTTCAACAGGATATGTAAAATCCACTTTTTTGAAAGCCTCCTGGGTTCCAGCTTTCTTGATGGTTGTCCCTAAACAACAATAAACATCTTCAACCTGCATTTCATCTTGATAACTAGCTAATTGATCAAAATCTACAACAAATTGCTCAAGTTTCGGATGGGTAAGAGGGAGTGTCCTTCGAGTGAGTACTTTTACTTTTTCATACTTTGATTCAGTAAGTAAGAGAGTTACTAGTTCATTTCCAACCAAGCCAGTTGCTCCCACCACTAAAGCGGTATTCTGCATTTTTGCCACCTGTCCTTATTCCACATTTCCTACTATTTTAACGTAGGGAGAGAAAGAACTCTATTTTTAGATTAGGAAGTTTTCGTAATATTAGTGGCCAATAAGGATGTCAGTTCTTATTCTAAAAATAGATTAACGCTGTGTTACAAATTATTTGAAGAACCTTAACTACTTTGGGACAAGGATATCGCAGAGAAAAGCACCCAAAGATTAGGGTGCTTTCAGCATTTATTTCTGTTGATTCTTTTCATTCTTTACTTTAGCAGGTTGAGGTTGCTCTCCTGATACGATGCTTCCAAGTACTGTCCGATTGTACTTACTTCGATCTTCTCCCATTCCAGGTAGCGTATTGGCCATTGGCAACTGTTCGAGTTCCTTTCCACGCGGCATACTTGAACGACCTCCTTATTTCGACTGATTCGATTCTCCCTGGTTATCAGGATTCTTTGCTTCTTTTTTGAAGTTTTGATCATCAAGTTCCTCTGAGTACTCTGTCATCATTAGGTCTCCCTTATAAACCCCTGGAATCACACTTTCCGCAGAATCAGAAAAAATGTGAGTCTTCATATAAAGATGAAACAGCGGTTCCACACCGGCTACTAGTAAAGCAGAGAAGAGGGTGGTAAGGAGCATGTCTGATGTTGAATTTATGAAAACGGCACTGATAATCCAAATCAGTAAGAAACTTAAACCAAAGTCCGCTAGAGTGGATTTGAAGTTCCCGAGCTTTGGGAGTAGGTACAAATCACCTAAAAAATAGGAAACAACAGTGGTAACCACCGTGATAAACAAGATCGTCATCAAGGAGGCGTTATTGAAAATACTTAAAAAAGGAAACAGCATCGTTCCAATCGCAGTGAATTTAATCAATAATGCCCAAACGTGCTTCATTTCCGTTCCCTCCAATAATCCAAAATCCCCCATCCTATAAACAGGAAGGTTCACTCATAAATTGCCCATAAAGCTCTCCCACCACACCATCCAAAAAAAGTAAGGTGCCAGGCACCACCCAGTAATTTTTCAGTAAATTAATTTCCAGGTGCCAGGCACCATCCAGGAATTTGGAAAAAACCTAGTCGCTGGTTGGCGGACTAGGTTTAAGGTTTTTATTGAAGATTGTGATTTCCTTGGTATGGATTCATTTGCTGCACTGGAGGTGGGGATTGGTTCATGGTATGTTGCATTTGTCCCATCGATGGCATTGGTTTACCGACCATTCCCATGTTCCCAGTTTGGTTCATTGGTTGGAACATTCCGCTCATTTGAGTCATTTGTTGAGAAGTAAAGGTTGGCGGCTGATAATATCCGTTATAGTTCATCCAGCCCCAAATTTCATAGGCCATTTCTTGACAAAGATTAGCACCATTTACATGATACATTCTTAGATTATGGTCCGCACACTCATTCGCCCACTGCATTGCCATCATACTACCTGTTTTGTGAGCGTTTAGCGCTAAAGTCGCAATTGTTTGATCTGAAAGGCTATTTCTAGATTGAGTGGGTGCCATTGGTGCTTGTTCACTCAGGTTGAAATTGGCTTGATGATCATGGAATGTAGGTGCTTGGTGCGTCACCTGAACTCCTTTACCTTGTAGAAAAGATATCCCTTGTTGATAAGCGGCCATCATAGTTTGTTGATGCTTTGTTAGGATGGTTTTGAGCTGAGGGTCCTTACACATGGTTGCGAATAAAGAATGCTGTTCAATTTCTGCTGCCTTGGTTCTAAGAGCTTCAGCGGATTCTAAAAGTTCATGTGCTGCAAGGTTCATTAATATAACCTCCGTTATTATAGTTAGGATTTGGGATTTGCCCCTGTGGTAGTATTTGCGACTAAGTTCGTTTCATGCAGATGAGTTTTTTAAAAGTAAGAGACTTAAACAAGTGGTTATACACGGAAAATTATGGAGAAACAGTGCTCTCATGATAAAATGGTCGAAGGAATAGGAAATCGAAAGAAACGAGGCGTTAGCATGGGGAAAATTAAAGTCATGACCATCTTTGGCACAAGACCCGAGGCAATTAAAATGGCTCCGTTAGTTTTAGAATTAGAAAAACATTCTGCACAAATTGAATCAGTCGTGACTGTCACAGCTCAGCACCGGGAAATGCTTGATCAAGTTTTAAAAGTGTTCAAAGTAACTCCAGATCATGATTTAAATATCATGAAAAGTCGTCAGACGTTAGTCGATGTAACAACACGGGCATTAGAAGGCTTGGATAAAATCATGAAAGAAGTGAAACCTGATTTAGTGCTTGTTCATGGAGACACTTCAACGACCTTTGTCGCAAGTCTTGCTGCTTATTACAACCAAATTTCTGTAGGTCATGTAGAAGCTGGATTGCGGACATGGAATAAGTACTCACCATTTCCAGAAGAAATGAACCGACAGTTAACCGGTGTAATTGCGGATCTTCATTTTTCACCAACCGTTCAATCCAAACAAAACTTACTAGATGAAAATAAACACCCAGATACCATCTTCGTTACCGGAAATACAGCGATTGACGCACTAAAAACAACCGTCGATGATACATACCATCATCCTATATTTGAAAAATTAGGAGATAGTAAATTGATTTTACTTACAGCTCATCGACGTGAAAACCTCGGTGAGCCAATGCGTCAGATGTTTAAAGCCATTAAGCGCTTGGTTAGTGAACACGAAGATGTTCAAGTCGTTTATCCTGTACACTTAAACCCAGCTGTTCGAGAAGTGGCTGACGAAATTCTTGGAAAAAATCCACGAATCCATTTAATTGAACCGCTTGGAGTAGTTGATTTTCATAACTTTGCTTCAAGAGCCTATCTCATTCTAACTGATTCAGGGGGAGTTCAAGAAGAGGCGCCGTCGTTAGGAGTACCGGTCCTCGTCCTGCGGGATACAACTGAGAGACCAGAGGGAATTGAAGCAGGCACATTAAAACTGGCCGGTACCGATGAAGAAACCATTTACAGTTTGGCGAAACAATTACTCACTGATGCCGAAGAATATGAAAAAATGTCAAAAGCCTCAAATCCGTATGGAGATGGGAAAGCATCTCAGCGAATCGTTCAAGCGATTTTGCATTTTTACGAGATAACCAACCAACGACCAACTGAATTTGGAAAATAAATGACAGGTGCCAGGCACCATCCAGTTTTTGGATGTTGCCTGGCACCTCTTTTAATTGATTATTGCTGTAATAAGTTTTTTGAGGTCGTTGACTTCCTCACTTTGGAATGGACCAGGTTCTTTTTCTAATGTCTCTACGGTACTTTTGATGAGATATTTCCGCGGACCTTTTGGATGATGGAGTTCTTCTAAGAGGAAGTCCAGCAATTCATTGTATTTCATTGATTCCTCTTGATTCGACAAAGTTTGTTTCATTTTTAAAATGAATGTTTGTAGTTGGTCAACAGCTTGTTTATCTTGCCCTTTCTGTTCAGGGAGCCACTCAGCAAATTGTTTCGGATGAATCAGTTGTTCACCAGTTAGTGATACCTCTTCTACCATTTTTACAATTCGGTTGGTACAGTATTGAACAACTTCATGTAAGCTATTGCTTGATGGAGAGGCTAAAGATCGAAACTTTAAGTTTTGTTGTAGGATAGCCGAAAACATGATGGCACAATCCAATAGAAAAGGCTCACGCTCTTCGCCGAATAGCTGAACAAACCGTTGGTAAACCCAATGAATATAACGAAGCTGCCCTTTTTGAATGAATTCTTTTAGATCAGTGTCATTGGATACAATGACTTCTTCAAATAAAGCCAATAAGTTATTTGTTCGATTTGTTATTAACTGCAATTCAACTTGTTTAATAAAGATATCCAGATTGGCTGGATTTTGCCCAATTAGTAACTCGTTGCGTTCTTTTTCCATTTTTAAGTAAATGGATTTAAAGATGGCGATTAAAAGTTCGTTTTTAGATGAAAAATAATTATAAAACGTTCCTTTGGATATTCTACTATAATCCAATATGTCTTGAATGGATGTATTCTGAAATCCTTTATTGATAAACAATTCATGGGCCTTGTGAAGGACCTGTTGCTTTCTATCGTTCATTTCATCACCTATGTTTTGGTTTGGACTATCAGTCTAATTTCATAGTACCTGAAATTTATTTTTGTTACAAACATGCATTAAAAATAGGGATATTTTAGAATTGCAAAATTTGAACCTGTAGTATAAGATATTGTTTATGTGAAATGGGAGTTCATTAATTTGAACTCAACGTCTAAGGGGGAAAAATAATGGACCAAAAGATCGATGCGACGAAACCGCCTTATGGGATTATAGCGGTTCTCATGGTCGGAGCTTTTATTGCATTTTTGAATAATACGTTATTAAATATTGCACTTCCTTCTATTATGGAGGATTTACATGTTGGGGCGTCTACTGTTCAGTGGATGACTACAGGATTCCAGTTGGTTAGTGGGGTTTTGATCCCAGCAACTGCTTTTCTTATTGAAAAGTATTCTGTTCGGCGTCTGTTTTTAGCAGCGATGGGATTATTTACACTGGGAACCATACTTGCGGGAACAGCACATGTATTTCCGCTCCTTCTCTCCGGTCGAATGGTTCAGGCAGCTGGTACGGCGATCATGATGCCGTTATTGATGAACGTCATGTTGGTCAGTTTCCCGATTGAAAAACGTGGAACGGCAATGGGATTCTTTGGCTTGATCATGATGGCCGCACCATCAATTGGGCCGACGTTATCAGGTTGGATTGTGGAACATTATGATTGGCGTATGCTCTTTCATTTTGTAACTCCAATCGCTGTGACGGTTTTTGTGCTCGGTTTCTTCTTGCTTAAGGATAAGAAAGCAAAAGTCGATATCCGTCTTGATTTTGCATCCTTGTTGCTATCAACAATTGGTTTTGGTGGTTTGCTTTACGGGTTTAGTTCTGCGGGGGATAAAGGGTGGGGAAGTCCACATGTTTATTTGCCAATTATCATTGGAGTCATTGGATTAGTTATTTTTATCACTCGCCAGAATAAGGCGGAACGACCAATGTTAAACTTTGGAGTCTTTCGCTTCCCAATGTTTGCTTTATCAGCTACGATCACAATGGTTGTCAACATGGCGTTGTTTTCAGGAATGTTGCTCTTGCCAATCTATGTTCAGACCATTAGGGGGATTTCTCCGCTTGAAGCTGGAATATTAATGCTACCAGGTGCTTTATTGATGGCTGTGATGTCACCAATAACGGGGAAATTGTTCGACAAATTTGGTGGTCGAATTCTTGCCATCATTGGGTTATCGATTACAGTGATTACCACTTACCTATTTAGTCAATTAACGTTGGAAACGACGTATGGTCACTTAATGGTTTTATATTCGGTGCGGATGTTTGGAATGTCGATGGTCATGATGCCCGTTTCAACAAATGGTTTAAATCAATTGCCAAGACGTTTTTACCCTCATGGTACGGCTATGAACAATACATTAAACCAAGTTTCTGGTGCAATTGGTACGGCCTTATTGGTAACCGTAATGTCAATGCGTACGGAAACACATGCCACAGAGTTGGCTGCAGAAGCAATGAAAAATGCAACAGCGCAACCAACAGCTGCGGCCATGGCAGAAATGGAACAACAAATTCAAATGCAGGCCATGCTAGCTGGAATTAACGACTCCTTCTTTGTCGCAACATTTATCGCGGCAGTGGCTCTAATCCTTGCCTTCTTTATTAAACGGGCAACACAAGCTGAAGACCCGTTAGAAGAAAAGCAAGTGAAAAAAAAAGTAACCACAGCTAAATTGGTATAGGTAAAAAATGGATGGTGCCTGGCACCATCCATTTTTTGGTTAATATCCCCAACCACGGTTTACCAAAAAGATACGAAAGACGGCGACTTTCCCGTCTTTCGATTTCCCATCTATATCCGATTCACATGTTTGCCATAATGTTTTTAACAAATTGTGAATTCATTCACAATGATAATCCTTCTTAGGGGATTTCTGCTATATTTTAAGTGTACTAAATAACTTATAAAAATTTTAAAAGTGAAAGGGAGCGATCGTCTATGTTCGCCACATTTTTAAGAGAAAACAAAATTGTAGCAGGAATTTTAGCTGTTTTACGAATTTGGCTTGGATATGCTTGGATGACGGCAGGTTGGGGAAAATTAACGGGAGGATTCGATGCTTCAGGGTACTTACAAAATGCGATAGCAAATCCTGTTACAGGTCCAGATGGAGCAGCTGTTTACAGCTGGTACGTGAACTTCCTTGAAAGTTTTGCGTTACCAAACATCGAGTTATTCAACTTCATCGTTCCACTTGGTGAGTTCCTTGTAGGTCTTGGCCTAATCCTTGGATGCTTAACAACTGCCGCGATGTTCTTCGGACTTGTCATGAACTTCAGTTTCTTCTTAGCTGGAACGGTATCTCATAACCCTACTGACATTTTCTTTGGATTCATCATCTTGTTTGCGGGCTACAATGCAGGCCGCTATGGCTTAGATCGTTGGGTGATTCCGTTCTTACGTAAAACTTTCAATAAAAAAACAGCACCGGAAGCAAACACAGCTGCTTAAAGAAAATAAGAAAAGCTTGCAGACATAAAAATCTGCAAGCTTTTTCTGTTGAGCTTAAGTTTGCATCCTAACGAGGGGGAAATTAGAATAAGAAAGAACATACTCCAGCACACTGGGTACCAGGTGTGCTATTTAGTTTTTAAAGATAAGGATGTTTGTAAGAATGGATTGTTAATCCGTTAAAAAATTTTAGTCGTCATGTAAATGATTTTGCAAGCTTCTCACAGTGTAATGTAGCTATAAGCCGGAGAATTTTGTAAAAAAAGGGTTTTGCAAAAAGGATGTGTTATTAAATTGAATGAACATTATAAGCCAGCGATTCACTTTCACCAAGTACAGTACTCGGTGGAGAATTTACATATTCTAAAAAATGTCACTGGCTCGTTCCCTGAAGGGAGAATTACCACTTTAGTAGGGCCTTCGGGGGCGGGTAAATCTACGTTGTTAAAGCTTTGTAATGGGTTATTGTCAGCTGATTCAGGGGATATTTTTATCCAAGATAAAAATATTAACGAATATGAACCGGTTGAGCTAAGGAGAAAAGTTGGAATTGCTCTTCAAAGTGCTCCAATGGTGAGAGGCACTATTTTTCAAAATCTTTCATTGCCGATGAGTCTTCAAGGAAAAACCTTATCTGAGGCTGAAGCAGCTGATTTATTAGAAGATGTTGGACTTAAAAAAGAACTTTTACATCGGAACACACAGGATTTATCTGGAGGGCAACGTCAAAAGGTCTCAATTGCGCGTACGCTCGTGAATCGTCCGCCAATCTTATTACTTGATGAAATCACCTCGTCACTAGACCGGACGTCGACCCAAGATATTGAAGAGTTGATTGTAAAAATTAATCGCAAATATGGGACAACCATGATTTGGATTACTCATAACCTTAAACAAGCAATTGATGTAGGCGATTATACGTGGGTCATGATGGAAGGGGAAGTGGTTGAAACTGGAGAGAGCGAACTGCTAAAAACGCCAGAGAATGAAAGGGTTCAGCGCTTTGTAAAGGGGGAAGGAGAATGACTTACCTATCCTTATCTATCACCTTAATTTTTGTTCTGATTCCACTTGTCTTATCAAAGACACTGAAGCTAGGGTTAGAAAAAGACACAATGATTGCCACTGTTCGTTCAATCGTTCAGTTGCTCGCGATTGGTTATGTTCTTCAATTTGTTTTTGATACAGAGAACTACCTTTTCATTTTTTTAATGGTTACGCTTATGATTGTCACCGCGACATTGAATGTGCGTAAAAAAGGAGCAGCTATCCGGGGGATCACTTGGAAGGTAGCTGTCACCCTTATTTTTGTCGAGCTTCTCACACAAGGCATATTATTAGGGTTTGGAATCACCCCGCCGACAGCACAATACATCATTTCCATCAGTGGGATGGTGATAGGGAACTCGATGGTCCTAGCGATTCTATTCCTGAACCGCTTTACATCAGAGGTGGAGGCTAGGGGAGAGGAGACAGAACTGATTCTCTCTCTTGGGGGGACACCGAAGCAAGCAATTCATAACCAGCTGACACAAGCAATAAAGGCGAGCATGATTCCTACGATTGAGAGTCAGAAAACAGTAGGGCTTGTCCAATTGCCTGGGATGATGAGCGGACAAATCATTGCGGGGGCTTCCCCAGTACAAGCCGTCCAATTCCAGTTGCTCATCTTATTTCTAATCTTAACAAATGCCGCAGTTACCAGCGTAATGCTCGGATATCTATCCTATCCGACTCTCTTCAACGAACGCATGCAAGTACTTAAGACGAAAAATGGAAAATAAATGGATGGTGCCTGGCACCATCCATTTATTTTCCATCTAGGTTTATACTAACTCTACTTATAGATGCTAGGTTATAATAGAAAGTGGACGGAGGATTGTACCCATTCATAGGAGGTGAGCCAGAAAAATTTGTATTAGCTTCAATCCTACTTCTTCTCTCAACCCTTCAAATAATGCGCTTTAAATCTTTATCCCACACTACGGTCGTTTACCTGTTCGATTGATTTACAGTACCGTTCTCTTGTTTTGTACACTTATTTTAAGATCGTTAGATGAAAGTCCACGGCGAGCTTTAATTAAATTTAAAACAATTAACCCAAACGTAGTACTTAACCCCGAGAATTGAATGATTGCCTCAAATTCTCCTCAACAAAATAAGGAAGGATGGTTTTCCTTGGGACGAAAACGAAGAGAAAATGTTCCTAATGCTTATCATCATGTGTATGCCAGAGGGAACAATCGCAAACAGATTTTCTACGATGAAACAGATATCAGCCAAGCCTATCGCTTATTGAACATGATCCACAACGAAACCCCGATTGATCTTGCCGCATACTGCTTTATGTCCAACCATTACCATTTTATGATAAAATCCGAGAATGAAACCATTTCTAAGGTGATGGGAGCCTTTAATAAACGTTATACAGATTATTATAATCGTAGATATGATTGCATTGGACATGTGTTTCAGCAACGATTTAACAGTTCCCCAATAGACGATACGTTTGGACTTCTTCAAGTTAGCCGTTACATTCACCAAAACCCAATCAACACCAAATATCCAATGGTCAAAAAAATGGAAGACTATCCATATAGCAGTTATCAATTTTATAAAACCGGAACTGTACCACCATATGACTTCATCAACCTTCACTCCATTGCTGAACTCCTACCAGGCGCAAACCTCCAATATTATTGCGAATACGCAGAAAGCCCAGACAGGGGATTTAAACTTTCGTGGTAGCTCCAATTCATATAGCAGTGTAAGCACAGCAGATTCAGCTGGCGTGCGGATAGGCGGGTTTGGAAGTTAACTGGAAGGTGCCAGGCACCATCCAGAAAATTGGAAAGTGACTTTTTCTAGTAATTAGGAAGGACATAATTCCAAGGAAAGTGGGAAGGCATCACCCAGTATTAACGGGTGATGCCTTATTTATGATGGCCACAATGGCACAATTAACTATTCTTCAATATAAAATCCGATTTTACCTAATTGCTTAGCCTCGTCAAGTCGCTGAAAGGCTTCTTGGTATTGGTCAAGTGAATACATTTGATCCATAACAGGCTTGATTTCATGTTTGCTAATAAATTGAATCATTTCCTCAAATTCTTCAGCACTTCCCATAGTAGAACCTAGCAAATTAAATTGGCCGTAGAAAAACTCCCGTAAATTCAGATTTACCATGTCCCCAGTAGACGAGCCAAATGTGACGATGGTACCGCCTTTACGGAGTTGCTTTAAAGATTGATTAATTGTAGCAGCTCCGACGGATTCAATGACAAGGTCCATTTTCACACCGCCTAGTGCTTGTTCCCAATTCTCACTGCTGTCAATTGCCATTTTAGCCCCTAGGTCAAGAGCCTTCGCACGTTTTTCTTCAGAACGTGAAGTAACATAAACATCCGCCCCGGCAGCAAGAGCAAACTGTAATAAAAATGTTGCAACTCCGCCACCGATACCTGGGATCAGCACCTTCATACCTGATTGAAGCTTGCCTCTAGTGAATAATGCTCGATAAGCAGTTAAGGCCGCCAAAGATAAAACTCCAGCTTCATCCCAAGATAAATGGGCAGGTTTAGCGACTGCATTTTCGGCAGGTACAATGATTTTTTCCGCAAAGGTGCCATGATCGGGTAACCCGACAATTTCAAAACCTTCTGGAGGAGCATCACTCAATTCCTTCCAACCAAGCCCAGGATTAATAATCACCTCGTCACCAATCGTAACACCTGTTACACCATCGCCAACTGCCTCAATAATTCCAGCCCCATCTGATCCGATGATCAGTGGAGGATCTGTTGGTTGATGGCGGTTTAGGGTAAATAAATCTCGATGGTTTAACCCTGCTGTCTTCAATTTAACACGTACTTCACCAGGACCAGGAACGCTTTCCGGCAATTCTCCATAGGATAATCCTTCAATTCCTGCCTTTTCTGCATGAAACAATGCTTTCATCCAATCACTCCTAAATTATGTATATCTCCATCATACTTTGAATTTTTTGATAAAAAAACCATTCTGCCTTAAAACATGATTCGTTCTTAGTGATTTTTTACATTAGAAGGTTGGCACGATGTGGTTGATAACACCTATTTTGATGGGGAAATCCTCTCAAAATGATGCTTTGACATAATTTAGACAAAATGATTTTAACAAATTGTGAACTTATTCACATAAGCACCATTTTTAAGTTGGAAACTGATATATTATGAGTGTAAACAAACAAAACAAATTTAATAAGAGATTGAAAGGAAGCGATCAATATGTTCGCAACAGTATTAAGAGAAAATAAAATTGCAGCCGGATTTTTAGCCGTAATACGGATATGGCTTGGATATAACTGGATGACAGCAGGTTGGGGAAAACTAACGGGAGGATTCGATGCATCAGGCTTTTTACAAAATGCCATTGCGAACCCGGTGATGGGTCCAGATGGTGCGCCTGTTTACAGCTGGTATGTTAACTTCCTTGAAAGCTTTGCATTGCCAAACATCGAGTTGTTTAATGTCATCGTTCCGCTAGGTGAATTTCTCGTAGGTCTAGGCTTATTACTAGGTTGCTTAACAACAGCCGCAATGTTCTTCGGACTTGTCATGAACTTCAGCTTCTTCTTAGCTGGAACAGTATCTCATAACCCAACAGATATTTTCCTAGGCGGGATCATCCTGTTCGCAGGATACAACGCAGGTCGCTACGGCTTAGACCGTTGGGTAGTCCCATTCCTAAACAAAACTTTCAAAAAGAAAACAAACGCAACAATAAATAACTAAACGTGGTTCCAAGGCACCTGGAGGCTTTAACACCTGTGGTTTTCCCAGTTCCTTACCAGGTGCCAGGCACCATCCAATAAATTTCCATAAGTGGATTACTTTGCTACATTCACACAATAGCCATAATGTTTTTAACAAAATGTGAACTTTGTCACACTAACACTTTTTATATAAAAGAATCTGATATATTCAAAATGTACTAAAGAACTTATTCATTTAAAAATTGAAGATGGAAGGAAGCGATCGTTATGTTCGCAACATTATTAAGAGAAAACAAAATTGTAGCAGGGTTATTGGCCGTTATTCGAATCTGGCTTGGATATAACTGGATGACAGCAGGTTGGGGAAAATTAACTGGAGGATTTGATGCATCAGGCTTTTTGCAAAATGCGATTGCTAACCCTGTAATGGGTCCAGATGGTGCGCCGGTTTACAGCTGGTACGTTAATTTCCTAGAAAGCTTTGCGTTACCAAACATTGAGTTGTTTAACTTTATTGTTCCATTAGGTGAGTTTCTAGTAGGTTTAGGCTTATTACTAGGTTGCTTAACAACAGCGGCAATGTTCTTCGGACTTGTCATGAACTTCAGCTTCTTCTTAGCAGGAACAGTATCTCATAACCCAACAGACATCTTCTTAGGAGCCATCATCTTGTTTGCAGGTTACAACGCAGGCCGCTATGGTTTAGACCGCTGGGTGATCCCATTCCTACGCAAAACATTCAATAAAAAGCTAGACAAAACTGTAAGCGAAACTGCTTAACCCCTAAATATTACCAGGTGCCAGGCACCATCCAGGATTTGTAAATATCAATAAAGCCGAAGTTAGTTCCCCCACTAATTTCGGCTTTTATTTATAGGAAAGGGAAGAGGATATAAATGAAGCGACGTGCGATAATGTAAATGATGTAAATATCTAAAAAAATAGTTGGTAATGAGAATCAATATCATTTAAACTGGGAATATAGCAAAATGAAATGAACCTTATTAAAAATAGATATACAGGGAGCGAAAACAAAAATGTTTGTTCAAATGAGAAAAATGGTTGTTAAAGAAGGCTTCTCAGATCAAGTGGTAGAACGTTTCAGTGGGAAAGGCTTAGTTCAGCAACAAGAGGGATTTATTGATTCCACTGTAATGGTGAAAAAGGTTCGACGTGGCGATGAGGAAGTTGTTGTATTAACTCGCTGGGAGTCTGAAGAGCATTGGAAGCAGTGGGAGAAGAGTGACGCCCATATTGCAGGACATAAAGCAAAATTGGGTCAACCAAAACCAGAATACCTTATTAGTTCTGAAGGAGCTAAATACGAAGTAAAAGCCGTAAAACTTCCTAAGTAATTTCCAGGTGCCAGGCACCATCCAATAAATTTCCAGCCAGGACTTAAGAAATAGAGCTAAATCAGAGCATAAAAAGAACACGACCTAATGTTGATTAGATTGTGTTCTTTTTTTGTCTTTGGAATGAATTCATGGGGCGTGGGTTCATCTCCTTCGACTATTTTGTTTAGCTTGGTCAATATAGGAAACATATTTTAATAGAAGAAAATAGGGCCAGAATACAACGTATAAGGTATTTCTCCCAACTTCCCTGAGGGTTGTTGCTTCTTTAAACAACAAAACAACGAAACCTATCAGTAAATAAAGGGTTAACTCAAGTAGCATCACTTCCACTCCTTTAACACCTTTATTCCAGTTTATACAGGAATGAATTTTTGGTGACGGTTGGAAAAGCTGGACAAACTTTAGCGTTTAATTTATTTTTTCGGTGTTATAAAAATTTGCTCACAATACAAATAACCTGAAACCCAGTGAAATGCCAGAAACCATAATTGACCTAAAGGCTGTCTTCTAAAGATTCCTGATCAATAAAATACGGTAAGTGTAACTTTGAAACCAAACAATTTGAGTAGTAAAAAGATTACAGCACCATGTAGGGGCAGGGGGACAAGTGAAACCTCTAGCGAGTATCGCCAAAAGTATTAGGATGACTAAGCTAAAAAAGTCACTCCAAACTTCAAATTTGTGTTTAAGCGATAAAAAAGCATGATAAAAAGAATTTAATCAAACGTTTGATTAAATAAAATTCAGGGTAATGAGGGTATTGGTAAAACCTTTTCGCATGATTATACTTAAGATAAAACTCCGATTAGTGAAGGAGGAGCCATGTATATTCATCCATCTAAAAAGAATTGGCGAGGAAGAGTTGACTCAGATACAGATTTCTTTTCTTTTCGGTATCATCAAAAGGTTAACCTGGCAGAAATCCCTCATTTAAACACTGATAAAAATACATCAAAAGCATTTGGAATCCTTGGTTTTCAATGCGATGAAGGGGTCCGTCGCAACAATGGTCGAATGGGGGCAGCAGATGCTCCTGATAAAATTCGCTCCGCTTTAGCTAAGCTTCCATGGGCATTCCCTGAAAACACGACGGTTTACGATGTGGGAAACATTAAATGTGAGAACGAGAGAATGGAAGAGGCTCAAGCAGAGTTAGGGAACGCTGTTCAGCATCTACTTAAAAATAATGCAACCCCAGTCATTCTTGGTGGGGGGCACGAAACATTTTACGGCCACTATCTTGGGGGAAGGAAAGCGGTAGGTTCAGAAGCTAAAATTGGGATCATCAATCTTGATGCACACTTCGATCTACGGCCATACGATAAGCAATCCTCTTCTGGTACGATGTTTAGACAGATATTAGAGCAGGATTCAAACTGTGGATATTTGGTGGTTGGCATTCAACATCAGGGAAATACATTGGCTCTTTTTGAAACGGCGAAAAAACACCGAGTTCAATTTTTATTAGAAGAAGAGTTATCGATGACGGAACTTGAACGAATAAAGGGTCAAATCTGTGCATTTGCGGCAAGGCATGACTACATCATACTCACATTATGTATGGATGCATTTAGTTCTGCCTATGCACCGGGCGTCAGTGCTCCGTCTCCATTTGGACTGGAACCAAAGCTTGTTCGAGCTTTAATTCGCTACATTGTTTCAAATAAGAAACTTATGTCCTTTGATGTTTCAGAAGTCAATCCGCTTTACGATGAAAATAACAAGACTGTTCAGCTAGCCGCTTATCTCATTCATGATGCATTATTGAACTTTCATTCAAATTAACATATAAAATAAGAGCTCCCAACCGACGTAGGAAGGGAGCTTTCATCTTTTTCTACGACTTTCTAGTTCATCTCTGTGTCATAGCTTCGATAACCACGAGTAAACTTCGTACCAAATTCCTTACCCGCAACAACCTCAGGATTTAAAATATCATCTCCTTCTGGTCTGTTCCCTTCTTTTACCCATTGAACGAGGTCAGCGAAGGCTTCACTTTCTTCGGCAGGATTAAATCCACAATGCTGAACGTCTCGAATAACCCGGGTAACCAGTAACTCGCCATTGCCGTTTTCTTCAGCTCTTTCAGCATGAAGCTGCTGCATATGAAAAGGAACAAATAAATCTCCGACATTATGCAAGGACACCATTGGGATCTTATGTGTTCCATTGACCTTTGGCACACCTGTTAAGCCTTGTTGTTTTGTCTGCGGGTCACTAGTGACACGTACAACCGCATCATTCAGAGCCTTTTCTTCAGCTGATAATGTACTCATGTCATCATCAAACTGGTAAACTGAGTCGGTCGTGTTAACAACATTTCCGGCCGCTACACCATAATCACTCCGATCTGGAAGCTGACCTAAAAGGAAAGTTTTGTAGCTATCAAAGGCAGCGTCAAATAAAGGTCGTTCGCCACCAGTTAGATTCTTGGTTACGCTTTTCAGAGTTTCCCCTTTTTCGGTTAATTTCCCGTTAATCCCAAGTTGAGAAATAATTTGCGGAACAGTTTTAGAAGTATACTCCTCATCTGAAAGGGTCTTCTGTTTATCCTTCTCAATTCCGATTAGGGATTGCGCAACAACATTGTAGTCCGTAAAGAAATCAAACAACTCTGTATCACCCGTTACACCACACATTGGCATGGCGCCATCATACGAATTTTTATACTGTTCAGCCATAACCGCTGTAATATGACCACCCATTGAGTGTCCAGTAACATAAGTGCGCGAGGGCTTTCCAACCTTGCCATTAAAAAGAGAACCCAGCGCATGAGTATCCTTAGCTCCCTGAGCTACATCATAACCATTCGTGCTATAACTTGAAGCGGCCCAAGCATACCCATTGTCTAGTAAATATTCTCTTAGATTAGTAGGATTACTTACAGTCAGCTCAAGCCCAGTGCCACGAAAACCGTGCGCGTATAACACTAGTTCTCCATTCCAGTTTTTTGGTACCTCTATCCGATATCCTGCGCCCTTAAGTACACCCCAAAAACGATCGGTTTCATAGCCTGGTAAAGCTTCAAAAGGGAGTTTTGACTCATCCACGTAATAGGGGATAGTCGACTGGTTTTGAGCTTTTAGAGATCCATTCGACGATGGTGCAGCAAAACTAGTGGTTCCTGAAAAGATTAATGACACACCTAATGTAACGGCTAAGACTGTTTTTTTCATTAAGATATTTCCCTCCTTTTAACGGTTATCGTAATAATTTTGTAATATTCAGAAAAATAATACAATCAGTCTTTTAGCCTATCATTCTAATAGTAAAAGAAGACAATGGTTGTTTATAGATTTATTTTGTGGTCCTATTAACCTATTCTATAAAAATGGTTCAACAAAAGGTAACAAATTCCAGCAGTGTGGTGAAGAGAATCTGAGTGAAAAGTCATTTTTTATGAAGAACTTTCCCGGGAAATGTAGAAATATTAGCGTTTACATAAAAAACTCCCATTCAATAATTACTAGAATGAAAAAATAGGAGGATTTTGGTGTATAAGAAGTTATGGCCACAATTAAAGTGGAGGGTTCCGGCTTCGTTGAAAAAACCGCCTACAACGTAATTGCAAAAATGAAGCCGCACAAAAATAAAGACCCGGGACAAGTTGTCATGATTGGTGCACATCATGATTCCGTGGCAGTGGCCCTTGCGCTAACGATGATGTAACAGCTGTTTTAGAGCTTGCGAGAGTGATGGCCAATATGCCAAAGGATACTAAGCTTCGCTTAGTCACATTTGGCGCAGAGAAGAGAAAGGACTTCTAGGATCCTATCATTATGCAGGAAGTCTTAGTGAAGAAGATGCTGATCGGATCGTTGCTCACTTCCAAATGGACATGGTAGGAGCTAGAGATGCGGGGGAGATCATCCAGCAGGTGGATTAATCATGTATACAATTGACGGCAGTAAGAATCTTGTAACAGACCTTGGTTCTGCCGCCGGTGCCAGAACGGCAGCCGATACAGTCATCCCATATGGACAGTTAGGTCGCAGTGACCATCAACCATTTCATGAGTTAGGGATCCCGGCAGCATGATTCATGCATTCGCCATTAGAATCTACTTACCATACCCCTGATGATACGCTTGATAAAATTGACAAAAACAAACTTCAAGAAGCAGCCGAAATCGTTGGAGCTTTGGTCTACCAAATTGCTAGACCGGATACACCAGCGTTAGAACATGCAAGGGTGGCACCAGGTCCAGTTGATTATGATTTCAATGATTGTCCTCCGGGTGCTTAATACAACAATAGAATAAAAGTGTCTGGAGCTAAGTGTGTACGTGAGCATTATGCTTCAGGCATATTTTTATTAATTCTATCATCTATTATTTTAGAAAATAGGATAAAAGTATCATTTTATCTGAATATTAAAATAGTTAAAACTAATCAAGAATTTACCAGTTGCATTTCCTATACTTAGGATGTACATAACAATCGCGACAAGGAGATGGTAAATATGAAAGGGAAGAAGCTATTAGCTGGAGTAAGTGCTTTGGCATTGTGTGCTAGTTTAGCGGCGCCGACATTTGCGAGTAATTCTCCTAATGGGAATCTATCAAATAGTAACCAAGTCTATTCTGTAAATGGTTTTACTGACTACAAGCAAATGGTAGATCGACTTCACCAAATTGTGAACAATAGCCAAGGTAGAGTTGCCTTAGAAGTAGTGGGGCAGTCTAACCAAGGCAGAGATATTTATCAAGCACGAGTTGGTACTGGGGATAAAGTGATTTTAATTGAAAGTGAAATTCACGGGAATGAAAAAACAGGAACAGAGGCAATCTTGAATATTCTTCAATATTTAGGTTCTAGCAATTCGCCTGAAGCGAAGAAAATTCGCGAAGAGGTTACTTTAGTGGCTTTACCAAAAATGAATCCTGATGCATCTGAATTAGATCGTCGTGGGAATGACATGTCATGGGCAGAAGTTCAAGCTCAGTTTCCACAACTAGCTGAAGTTGGGCCGACATGGAATTATTACACATCGAGCAACATGCAGCAACGTGATTACTCCGAGCGTCCAGGCTTTGACGTCAACCGTGATTTTAATCCAGATTTAAACTATGTCCCTAAAGCAGGAGATGTACCTGGAGCATCCAACCAGCCTGGCTGGTACCTCACTCCAGAATCACAAACAGTAAGGGATGTTTATAAGGCTCTTCAAGCGGAGTTTGGCAAAGTAGATGTTTTTATTGACTTACATCACCAAGGACAGTACTACGTCGAAGGCACAGATGATCTATTCACTATGTCTTTATCCGCTGACTTTGTCCCAGATCCAAATACAGCAGAGGGAGCTAAATACGCAAAGTACGCTGACAATTTTAATTTAGAGTACTCCAAGCAGTTAAATCTAGCAGCATACAATGCGCTACAATCACTTGGAAACAGCTCACCGTTTAACAATATCACACTGTATAGTCAAAACTTAGACCTTCCAGGAACTGCTCTAGGAAGCTTTGCTTTAAACGGTAGCGGTACAATTCTCTTTGAAGTAAGAGGTCAGTCACATTCGCTTGGTCAAAAGAAAAAAGGTCAACTAGTTAAAGCTGTTGAGACTGGTCTATACGGGATTATTAATGGAGTGACCGATGGCTCAGTAGAACAACTAGATCCGAAAGAATACGATCAGATTCCTCGTACGAGCTATCAACCAGGTATTTAATCATATAACGTTTTATAAACCAAAAAGAATCCCGCCTGAAAAATCAGGTGGGATTCTTTTGTTTAAATAGCTAAATACCTTTTAAAGACATTTGAATTGGCAAATCTAATTCTTAGATTCAACAACTACATCCTTGTTTGGCTTTTTACCTGGGTTCACCTCAGGGTTATGTCCAGGGTTTTTGTCTCGATTTTTTCCTGGGTTTTCATCAGGATTTTTACCTGGATTTTTGTCTGGGTTTTTACCAGGGTTCACCTCAGGGTTTTTGCCAGGGTTTGTACTTGGCTCTTCACCAGGCTCTTCACCAGGTTCTTGACCAGGTTCCTCACCTGGTACAGTACTTACGTCTACAATACGACCTTCCACTTCAGTTGGAATCTTGTCTAAGCTTACGAGATGATCTCTGAAGTTTTCCCAGTCGGATAGACCAAGGTCTGTCACACGTCCTTCTTCATAGGCTTTCGCAAAGACATCATAACCATCTCCGCCTTTAGCTGTGAAAGCATTTGTTGCGATGGTGTATGTTTCCTCGTCTTGAACTTCTACATATTCACCGTTATCATCTAAATATTTTACGGAAACGACACGTTCGCCAGCTGGTTTCGTAGAATCAAATTCAACTTTACCACCAGCAAGATGCAAGAAACCGCCATTTTCCGCTGGATAATTACCAACACTGATTTCAAATGCTTCTTTTAACTCAGCACCAGTAAGGTTCATGGTAGCTAATGTATTACCGAATGGTAGAACTGTAATTACTTCACCAACAGTGATTGGCCCAGCATCAATGGCTGCACGGATCCCACCACCGTTTTGGAGTGCCATAATGACATTTTCACCAGTAAATGATTTAGCTTTTTCAAGCATTCCATCAGTAATCAAGTTACCTAGGATGGTTTCATTTTTGCGTACACTCGGTTTTGTATTATCACCATCTGTACGTGGGTTTTCTAATGCGATTTCAGTTGTTACACCAATCTCTTGTTGTGCCACTTCATTAACTTTTGTTTTGTATGGCTCTAAAACCTCAACAGCTTTTGGGTCTGCTACCTGGTCCTTAATAGGAACGAGTTGACCTGAATGTGCTGCGATTACACCATTTTTGTCAAATTCGACATTAAGTACACCTAAGTTGCTATTCCCATTTCCAGTTTGGGCAATAACCGTCGGTGTTTCGTCTTTCGCTACTACTGTTGGTTCATTTAAAGCAGTGTGGCTATGTCCACCAACGATAATGTCAATGCCTTCAACTTTTTCTGCAAGGATTAAGTCGTTATCAATTGCGGCATTGTCATCATACCCGATATGGGTTAGGGCAATAATTTTATTAACCCCTTGTGCTTCTAGGTCTTCAACAGCCTTTTCAGCAGCAGCAAGGTAGTTTTCAAATGCGATGGAGCCTGGGCTAGAAATATCGGCAGTTTCCTCAGTCGTTAACCCGAAGATCCCGACTTTCTCACCATTTACTTCTTTAATGATGCCATCATAGATTTGGCCATTTTGCGCATCTGCAGCAACTAAATCATTGAAGAGACCATTGAATAGTGCATCTTGTGAAAAATCAACGTTTGCACTCACAAATGGGAACTCCGAACCTTTGATAAAGTCTACTAATCTAGCATGTCCTTCAGAGGAAGAACCTAAATCGAATTCATGGTTACCAAATGTCATCGCATCAAAGCCCATTAAATTCATTAAATCTAAGTCCGCTTTTCCTTGGAATTCATTGAAATATAGGGTTCCAGTGAATGCATCGCCTGCATGGAGAAGAAGAGCATTTGGATCTTTCGCGCGTTCTTCCTTTACAGCTGTAACAGTTTTAGGCATATTGTCTAAAGCTGCATGCGTATCATTTGTGTGAAGAACTGTTAAGTCAAAGTTTTCTGTTGCCCTTTCACCTAAATCAAGCTGAGCTAATACTGGATCATGGTCACTTGCACGTCCATGTTCCTCCATAAATGGAGAGTTGATGTGAACGATGTCCACTTCTGCTCCGGCAGCAAGATTGTTTGTGACAAGGATATGATCAAGAACTTGAGAGTTTCCTTGATAGTTATAAGTAAATCTTTCTGCAGCAGGAACCTTTTCAATCAAGTTTGTTAGTTCACTGCCTTTTAGTGTTTGAATCGGATTTGAGAATTCAAAGTCATTTAAATCACCCATGACAACAACATTTGCATCTGGGTTTTCCTTTTGAACATCTTGAATAAAACCATTGACGATAGTTGCGATTTGGACACGTTGTGCTTCACTGCCAAGAACAGGTGGTTGATTTTTACCAAAGACTGGTTGGTCGCCACCTTTAGAGTTAAAGTGGTTGTTGATCACGATAACCTCTTCACCATTGAACTCAAACTCAGCAGCAAGTGGTTTACGGCTGTCATCGAATGCAGCATTAGTAGGGTCAATTCTTCCTGGGTTCAATGTTAATGAACCATTTTCATACGTAACTGCATCAGAAGCGCCACCTTTTTCTGCTTCAGCAAGAGTTACGCGTTCTGGATTATAAAGGAAACCTACACGAATGTTTCCTCCTGGTTGTCCACCATCGACTTTATTTTCTGGTGCAATGTCAGTCCACTCATATGCCGGGCCGCCATTCGCTTTAATTGCTTCAATAAGAGTTTCATAGCTTTGAGAAGCATCCGTTGTTCCACTATCCGTTGGGCCATCATTATCTTGAACTTCAACTAACCCAAGAATGTCAGGAGAGTTTAAGTTATTGACAATAGACTTAGAGATCTTTTCTGTTTTCTCCGTTTCGCCAGCATGATAGTTTTCCATATTATAAGTTGCAATGCTAAGCTTATCTGCATCTTTAGCTAGCTCAGCAACTTCTGGTTTGTAATCACTTTCGATGAGCTTAGGAAGTGAGTTTTTATCTGTTAAAATCTTAAAGTTTTGGAATGTGTAGGTTACAACCCCTGTAACAGTTCCATCTAATTTGTCACCAATTTTTGCGACAAAATTATTGTCATCAAATAGTAGGTGCAATCTTTCAGGATTTGAATTATCCTCTTGCAGTGGAAGACCACCTGGTGTAGTATAGGTTTTTCCAGCTACTTTTTCCGCAATGACAGGAAGCTCACCGTATTTTTGCGGACCAACAGCAATTGGATCTTTAACGGCAACTAGCATTCCTTCGATGCTTTCATAAAAGTCAATACCATCTTGTTCTGGATCAAATTCACCAAATTGATCGTTATCAATGATTTGAGTTGGAGGAGTAATGTCTTCTCCGATAACAAGTGGTTCAGGGACAACTTGTCCGTTAGCAATAACTTCAACTGTACCACGGTCTGCATTAATTTCAGTTGTAGCTAGGTCTGTTTGAAGCTTGTCACTGTAACCTGCAATCACCCACTCTTTAACTTGACCACTAACACTAACGTGGTCGCCAACTTTAACGCCGTGGTTCTTTTTATAAACGAGGATTCCTTCAGATGTGTTTGGATTTTCATCAGGGTTTGGATCTTGGATGTAGAAATTGTTTATATCTTCGACAAAAGTAACAATTCCTTCAACCCCGACTACATTTTGTTCTTTATATGGAGAGTCATGGCCGTTTCCTTGAATTTGGTTGATTTTAAGGCCTTCTACACCTTCAACAGGTGGATTTTCCGGAATTGAGCCGTCGAAGCTGTATTCCGATACACCCTTTAGACCTGGGATTCCGAAGTAAGGTTCAAGGGATCCTTTAAGGTATACTTCTTTTCCGTATAAATCAGAATTCGCCTTTAAATTTAAGGCATCCCTAACAGCTCCCTTAGGTAGTTGAACTGGAAGGATTTTAGATGGATCTGTTTCATTTACATTGTCCGCTATAGCAAGATTTGTATCTTCCGTAAATGGAGCTTCTTGGTCAAAGTTAGTTTTAGAAATGGTCGTACCAACAATATACCCCTTCACAGTCGCAGTACCAGAGTTATTCTCAATCGCTTCAGCAACCGTAATATACCCCTCATCTGCACTAACAACTTGCGCAACTGGTGCGAGATATCCAACGATTAATGAAAAGATTGCCGTTAGGATCAACCATTGTTTCTTAAATATCTTCAAGCTTTTTTCCTCCTCTAAAATTCATTTGAATTTCCCGATGTACTACTTAAAACGCAACAAATAGGAGAGTTCGTTCTCACTCCCTGAAGTTAAAGATATTCCTGAAACATTTTTCTCCATCTCATCCCTCGCTTTTGCTAGAAGAAGTTTGGTAGTTTTAAAACTTCCTATAGTTTGGTAGGTTTTGAATTTCCAATTTAATAATAGCAATACAAACTACATTACTCTACAAAAAATTACAAATTCCTCATATATTTACAAAGTTTAAATATTCTTAAAAATACTTAATAAACTTGTAAACTTAGCTAACATAAAATACTAATTGGAGCAAAAATAATGGGTGGGTTTTTTATTCAAAGTCTCCTTCTTTCATAAGCTCAATCCCTGTTTCCCGACAATATTCAACCTCAATCTTGTCTAAAGATGGACGATAGTCTAGACCAAGATTTCTGTCCAAAATGGTATATCTCCATTTATTTGCAGCATCCATTTTGGATTTCAGATGATTTGTTCTTAAAGGAAGGAGGAGGGTTCGACCATTCTGGAAATGAACGATTGTTTGAACTCCTAAGTTTTCAAGAGTATCAATTTGCTGGGTATTAATAAAATAACAATCGGTTTTTAACTCATCTTTCGAGGGAAAAAAGCAGACAGTATTAGTAGGATTAGCGATAAACACGCCTGTCTTTGTCGTACCTAGGAAACTGCTAGCTGCTTTACGTGCTCCTTCAAAGTCATACCCATAGAAACCCAATGTATCCTCAAACAGTTCTTCAGGACTTTTCTTAATAAGAAAGAGCCTTTTTTTCTCCATTACAAGTGTATAATGAATTCCTTTGTGCATAACTTTTTTCATCCAGTAAGTATGATCGTTAACTAAGTAATGGTTATAAATAAACATTGAGCACCTCTTTTGTGAAATGTTAGACCAAATATACAAAAACTCAAAAAGCCCTTTCAAAAAGATACTACCACGTCCGATTTTCCTATTCATCAGTTCTCCCACATATTTCAAAATATTGACATAAACCGACAAAAATCATCACTCTCTAAAATTCGGTGGAATAGAAAAAATCGCGTTTCTTTCTTTTTATTAGAATCTTCCTTGTCAAAACCACTTGAACGGGGGAAAATAAACAAAGGTAAAAAATCTTTCAGAATGAACATGGCTTTTTAAATGGAGGGAAATGAATGAGTATTCTAGTGCTAGGTGGGGCCGGTTACATCGGTTCACATGCAGTATATCAATTGATTGACCAAGGTTATGAGGTAGTAGTTGTTGATAATTTATTAACTGGTCACGAGCAAGCAATCCACCCAAAAGCAAAGTTTTATAAAGGCGATATTCGTGAAAAAGCCTTTTTACAAAATGTCTTTAAAAGCGAGAGCATTGATGGGGTGATTCACTTTGCTGCGAGTTCGTTAGTAGGCGAGTCGATGACCAACCCAATTAAATATTTTGATAATAATGTGTACGGCACCCAGGTCCTACTTGATGTCATGACGGAATATGATGTAAAGAATATTGTCTTCTCATCCACAGCAGCAACGTACGGGGAACAAGAGGTAATGCCAATTACGGAAGAAATGGCGACAATTCCGACGAATGCATACGGGGAAACCAAGTTGACGATGGAAAAAATGATGAAGTGGTGCGACCAGGCACACGGTATTAAATTTGTTTCATTACGCTATTTTAACGTTGCAGGTGCTAGGTCCACTGGTGAAATAGGTGAAGACCATGATCCAGAAACACATTTAATTCCAGTTGTTCTCCAAGTCGCTCTTGGTCAACGTGAGTTCATTTCCATCTTTGGCGATGATTACGACACTGAGGACGGTACATGTATCCGCGATTATATCCATGTTGAGGACTTAATTGATGCGCACATCCTTGCATTACGCTATTTGCATGACGGAGGCGACAGCAATGTGTTCAATCTTGGTTCAAGCCAAGGCTTTTCGGTAAAAGACATCATTGACACTGCTAGAGAAGTTACCGGACATCCAATACCAGCAAAAACCGTTGAGCGCCGAGCGGGCGACCCTAGCAGTTTGATTGCTTCCTCAGCAAAAGCGAAGGAAGTATTAGGGTGGAATCCTAAACGAACTTCGATTCACCAAATCATTCAAGATGCGTGGAACTGGCATCAGAATCACCCAAACGGATACAATGGCTAAAAAAATGGAGCCCGACCTAATAACTTAAGGTTGGGCTCCATTTTTAATGAGTTTTTAAAGCGACGTTTGAATAACCTGTTTGAAAAAAAGTAAATTCTCGGCCATTAAAATGCTGTTGTAACTTTGTTTGCTCGTTTTTTCGAATATTTACTTTCATATAGTCTTTGTACCGCAGGAAAATCGAATAATTCCCCTGTGGAATTCCGGATAGTTGAATGAGGTCGATAACCAGATACCCAGTTCCCTCAGAATCAACTTTTACTGGCAACGAAAACTCGACATGTGCATCATCCCACTTTTGGATAAAAATATCACAAATGTCGTGAATATGATCGCCGTAAACTTTAAATTGGAGAATATACTGATCTTCTTCAAAAAAGTCGCGTACTGCTTCAGCATACATGGGCAGTCGAATAGACTGTTCATTTCCTTCATTTAAAGGAACCACGGTATAAGGAAGATTTTCTTTTATCATAACCTTCTTGACCTTTTCGTTCTTATCCCACCCAATTAGTGCTTCTAAATCTTTATATTGTTTGTTTTGAAGGAGGGTGAAAGCTACCTTGTTTGTAGGCTGAAAAAATTCTTCAGAGAATTCATATTCGAGATTTTTCGTTGTTTTTAATACTTGGTTAAACTTGCGGTAATACAACGGTTTCAGGCTCGTTTTTTCAAAATGAGGTGTTTTAAAAAGGCGATTAATCGAATCGAATTCATATAAACGATTGAGAATGACCTTCTTTTTATCCATCGCTAAATCTTTATTTAAAATATAATCGATGACTTTCAGATTACAATCCGTTTTATGGATAATATTTGTTTGATTTGTTAATCGTGTTTGAGCATTGTTTAGCCGGTTTAAATAATAGATAGGTTCTCTTGTTGTTGAGAGCGATTGACTGTGGATTAACACGTCAATAAAAAACTGTTTGTCTTCGGCAAACTTCATTTCCGGGAACCGAATGTGATGATTCTTGATCACACTCGTGCGAATCATTCGCGCCCGTGGCCCTAAATGATGACAAATATGTGGGATCGAAAAGGGGGCGACACTTCGTCTTTCTTTGCATGACTCGTGTTCACCGATTGTTTTTGTTTTCTTGTTTTCTACCTGAATTGTTTTCCCGACAACATAATCATCACCAGTTTCCTCTAATATCTGGTAAAGTGTCTCTAAACCTGTAGACTCTAACCAATCATCCGCATCTAAAAAAGTGATATAGTCCGATTTGCAAAGTTCAATTCCGATGTTCCGAGGTTTACCTGGTGTACCAGTGTTTGAGGCTAAAAAGACTGCGATAATTTGCTCAAACCGTGCTGAATAGTCGATGAGGATATCCCTTGTGGAGTCCGTTGATTTATCATCGACTAAAATATATTGAATGTTATCGATTCCAAGTGACTGATTTAAAACAGAATCGATGGTCTTTTTTATGAATTTTTCAGCATTAAAAACTGGTGTGACGACGGTAACCTTAGAATTTTTAGCGGGAACCTTGTCATGGACAATATAATAACCATGCTGGTTGTATGGGTACTTCGTTTTATGTTGGTTGTGTTCAAACCATTTTGATTGAACAAGTTTAGAAACCCTTTTGATCATGCTTTTCGCTCCAATATAATATACTATTGGCATTTTGGACGAAAACAATGGTTTCTATTCGAATGTGTTTTGGAGTAAATGGAGGGAGAAGGGGATTGAGCCTGAAAAATAAATTCGTGCATGCTCAAAAGTGGGGAACACTTAAGAACATACACGAATATCAAGAATTAGTGAAAAATGACTTGTAGTAAGTTAAACGGATGCTTGCGCTTTGCTTTTAACAAACTCGCCAATTTCCTTTATTGCTTCAAATGCTTCTGGCATGTTGAACTGTTGAAAAACATGCCACATTTCGCCCCAAATTTTAAATGAGACCTCTACGCCGGCTTCACGAGCACGCTCCACTAAACGGACTGCATCGTCAAGTAAAATTTCATGGTCGCCAACTTGAACAAATAACGGTGGTAGACCTTGCAAATCAGCGTAAATTGGAGAAACGATGGGATTGCGTCGGTCTGTAAGTCCAAGGTAAAGACTAGGAGTCTGTCGCGTCGGTTCGGGACTTAACCAAGGGTCAACCTCGGCACGACTCTCCATAGAAGCACCCGTTCCTGCTAGGTCTGTCCAAGGTGAAAGCAAGACAGCAGCTGCAGGTTGAGCTTCTCCAGCTTCTTTTAACGATAAAAGCAATGAAAGCGTCAGACCACCACCGGCAGAATCTCCTCCAATGACTACTTGATTAGGAGAAAATCCTGTAGAAAGCAACCATCGATATGCGGTCAATGCATCTTCCACAGCTGCAGGATAAGGATTCTCCGGTGCAAGACGATATTCTATGACCAATACCCGACATCCTGAAGCGCGAGAAATTTTCGATGCTAAATCCCGATGCGTATTGCAGCTTCCCATAATATAAGCGCCACCATGTAAGTAAAGAAATACTTGATCAGTTGTTGCATTCGGTGCACTGACCCACTCAGCAGGCATACCCTCAACCGTTAGCTTTTCAACGGTTAAATCTTGAGCTAAGGGATTAAGGGCAGTGAGTGCTTCCAAGCCTTTTCGTGCGTCAGCAAGTGATTGTCCAGGTTTTTGGGCCGCAACACTTGCTTTTAATAGTTGTCGAATCATAATACTTTCTTGACTAGCCATGTTCTCTTTCCCCTTTCTAATTTTAACTCTATTGTAAAATTGGTAGAAAAAAAGACCTGCGTTTAAACAGATAGACTTCTTTTCTAAGTTCGTTCCAGCGAATCATTTCCACACCTTACTTCACTAAATCACTCTTTCCAGACCAGATTCGTTTGCGAGGCTGTTTCCCCATTTTGATAAAAATTTGGCCTTCCTTTGAACGAAAGAATTTAATTCCGATGAAGCTTAGTGGAGTAAAAATCTCCTTCATATGAATCAGAGGCATCCTAATCTACTCCTACTTTTCGTTTAAGTCTATTCTACCACTTCAACGGAAGATTTTGAATAATCTACCAATAAAATGTTCTTTTTTTCGAACGAGGATATTTACAGAGCCATAGTATCTTTCTTGATCTGTTATTTGTTAAAATAACAATATAGTCACTAAATTTTCCAAAAGCAAAATATTATTTCATGCAAAGGAGAACTGAAGATGAATAAGGTTAGAAAAGCAATCATTCCAGCTGCGGGGTTAGGGACACGTTTCCTGCCAGCAACAAAGGCAATGCCAAAGGAAATGCTGCCGATTGTTGACAAACCAACCATTCAATATATTGTCGAAGAAGCAGTTGAATCTGGAATTGAGGACATTATCATTGTAACGGGGAAAGGGAAGCGGGCAATCGAGGACCATTTTGACAGTGCAACAGAGCTAGAAAACAACTTATTAGAGAAACAAAAATACGAATTGCTTGAAACAGTACAAAGCATTTCAAATATGATTGATATTCATTACATCCGTCAAAAAGAACCAAAGGGACTAGGACATGCGATTTTATGTGCGCGTAAGTTTATTGGGGATGAACCGTTTGCTGTTCTGTTAGGGGATGACATTGTTCAGGCCGAAAAACCTTGCTTAGCACAACTAATGGATGAATATAATAAGCGTTTTTCATCCGTCATTGGGGTCAAAAGAGTACCAGAAACGGAAACACATCGGTATGGAATTATTGACCCAAATGAATCAGACGGCCGGATTTTCCAAGTGAAGAACTTTATTGAAAAGCCTGCACCTGGTACAGCTCCATCGAATTTAGCAATTATCGGTCGATACATACTAAATCCAGAAATCTTCATGTTCTTGGAAAAACAAGAGGTTGGGGCTGGAAATGAAATCCAATTAACAGATGCAATTCAACAGCTCAATAAAATTCAACGCGTGTTTGCTTATGAGTTTGAAGGAAACCGTTACGATGTCGGAGAAAAGCAAGGCTTTATTGAAACGACCATCGAGTTTGCGTTGCAAAGACCTGATCTTCGTGATGAGTTATTGCGGTATATGGAAGAGAAACTAGAACAATATACTAAATCACACTAAATAAAAAGCCTGAAATGAGGGTTGCTCTCATTTCAGGCTTTTTTAAGTATAACTGCGTCTCTCTGTGTTAGTTTAATCCGTTTTAAACTTATATCTCATTACCGCTGCCAGCCCTGCACCATGGTTAAACTCACCGTTGGTAATCAGTGATTTCAATTTCTCCATACTGACTTTTTTGACCTCGATTTGTTCACTATTTTCCAATTGTTGTGAGGTCGGTGTTAATCCAGCGGCAGCAAATAGGAAAATCTCTTCATTTGTTGAACCAGGGGAAGGGTAGAAGCTTCCTAGTTCAAGCCAATGCTCAGCACTATATCCTGTTTCTTCTTCTAGTTCCCGCTTGGCTGTGTCTAACGGGGAAGGGTCACTTGGATCAATTGCTCCAGCTGGTAACTCCCATTGCCAGCTTTTTAAGGCATGACGATATTGTTTTAAACAGAGAATGTCATGGTCAATGGTAATCGGGAGAATACAAACTCCTTTGGCAAACTGTAGGTAAGAGAATGTTTTCTCGTCTCCATTAGGGAGGGTAACCTCGTCCACAATGACCTCAAAACGATCTACTTTTTGAGTGGTTGTTTTGTTTATTTTCCAAGTCAAAATCTTATTCACTCCTATAAACACTATAATAACGAACAAAAGGTGGTTTAGCCTGTTCCCTGGTTTAATCCTTCAACGCAATCTTTTAAGGAATAATTGACTTTTATCATATTGATAAACTCAGCTACCAAAACAGGATCAAATTGTGTGCCAGCACAGTTTTTTAACTCTTCAATGGCCTCTTCAAAACTTTTCGTCTTTTGATAAGGACGCTCCGTTGTCATCGCATCAAACGAGTCGAGGATGCAGAGAATCCGGGCAAGTTTTGGGATATTGTCACCCTTTAATCCATAAGGATAACCGTTTCCATCATACCGCTCATGATGGAGTTCAACAAGTGGAATTAAGTCTGAATGGGTTTTATCGGTCGATATAATCTCTTTCCCCCAGGTTACATGCTTTTTCATGATTGCCCATTCGTCTGGGTCAAGTTTGCCTTTTTTACCCAAAATCTCCCGTGGAATTTCAAGTTTCCCGATGTCATGAACGAGTGCTCCGAGCATGAGAGTTTTCCGTTCCTGATCATTTAATTGAAGCTTTTTCGAAAAATCGATGGCATATTGATAGACGCGTTTGCTGTGACGATACGTATAAACATCTTTGGATAAAAAGATTTTAAGTTGCTGTTCAGCTTCCGCTATATCATTTTCAAGGTTAAGTGATTGTTGAGCCGAATAATCAGATTGATGACTGTAGATCAGCACCATATTTTTTCCTTGATCTTTTGCATTATAAGCGGCCATGTCTGCCTTATTTAGAAGCGCTGACGCATCATACGTTTCTTTTTCCCATTCGGCAATTCCTCCAGAAAACGACAAACACCCATAAGGCAAGATCTCTACGCCATCAAAGGGAGTGTTATTTGTCTTTTTCCGAAGTTGGTTCACAAACGTCATCGCCTCGGATTGAGGAGTATTCGGCATAATGAGGGAAAACTCCTCGCCACCATACCTTGCCACAAGGAAGTGATTCTCCTCTGCTTCCATTTTTAATAGATTCCCAAACTTCTTCAAAAGTTGATCCCCTTGAAGATGACCATATAGATCATTGTATTTTTTAAAATCATCAATATCTAAAATTGCGACACTTAGTGGTTGTCCAGTTTCTCTAGCAATCCTAACTTCTTTCTCTAAATGTTCTTTAAAAGCCCCGTGGTTATAGAGCCCTGTTAAGTCATCAATATTAGCTTTATGGGCTACCTCTTTGTATAGTTCAAAATGCTGTCTGAAGGCCTGTGAAAGTAAATAGGTAATACAGATAAATAGAAACAAACCAAATAAATTTTGTCCATGAATAAGGATTAACAGAACTAAAGACAGCAATAACATACTTAAATAAGTTGCAATTGTATCTTTAAGCATTCCTTTTAGAACAGTAACTAAATTTTCATTCGCTGATAACAGAAAAAAGATTCCAACAAGTAATGTATTCACAGTGAAATACACAGTTAAAGAGGATATATAAGGAATTAGATTAGTCAGGTTAACGTTCCCAACCTGACCGTTTGTTGAAATAAACATATAATAAGAACTAACGAGCATCATAGAATAAAAAGAAAAATTAAGCAGGTGATTCTGCCACTTTGTCCTTCTTTCAGTAAAAGCAAATATGATGGAGCTACAAACTAAAATGCTCATGCTAAATTCTAATCCATATAGAAAAAGGTTGGCCAAATAGATGGAGGAATCCATAGAAAGGGTATTTCCTTTAGGTGGAAGCTGGATAAGGTGATGGTTTAGTAATAAAACAGCACCAGTCATAGCAAATAAGGTGATCCACTCCGAATCCGTATGTGAAGTTACATCGAAAAAAAGAAAAGCTGTTATCACACCCATAAAAGAAATCACAAAGCTATAAGAATGGGTTGAGCTCTTGAAAATTTCCATTTATACCACTCACCTAGATAAACTCAAGGAGAAGTTATTAGCAACTTCTCCTCTAATATTTAGATACCGATAATTTTGAAACCTGCAACGATGACAGACCCGAATACTACTGTATTCATTATAACATTAGATAGTGCAATTCCCTGAGCTTTAAGTCCTTTTTTCATTGGATATCACCTCCTTCTAATGGAAGAGAGTTCCCAGTTTCTTTGTTCTTCTTATAATTCTGACCATTAATATTGAATAAAAAGAAATCCTAGTTTTGTAGATTCAACCAATAATATGTGTTTACCATCTTGTCTCTGGTTTTTAATCAGAGATTTGATAGTCTTTTTCTATATTTCCTTTTCGAAAAAGGCAAACAATAACCGAAAGAATCTATCGAACCAGTAACGATCCGTTAACACCTGTCATATTGAAAATGAAGACTTTAGTGGGAATAATATCCTATAGAAATATTTTAGGTTCAAAATATTGTTTTTACAAATTATATTTGCTAATTTTATGAAATTTTTGTGGATTTTATTGTAGTGGTTGAAAATAGAGATGATTTATGAAGAACATCTCGGTCTTAAGTCTTAGGGATTCTTACCGTTGAGGACTGTGGAAAAGAGGGAATTTATGATGTATTGTTGAATGTAAGAAGCATACACCCATTTATAAAAATTTCTGTTTAAAACGAAACATATAAATCTGTTCATTCGTATGAATACAGAGGAAGCATATGTAAGGAGTCGATACTCATGAACCCGTTTCTTTCATTTCTTATTCAGTCAGCTGTGGCATTCCCTTCGGCAGTGACCATTTGGCTAGTTAGCATTTTTGCTATAAATAATCCTTTTTGGTTATCTTCCGGCTTGGCATTAGCTGGTGGGGGACTCGTATTTTGGCTAGTTTCCCTATATACCGGTTCACGTTTTTTGAAAAAAAATGGCCTGACAAGGAAGGAATACCGATATATTAAGAAAAACTTAGATGAAGCAAAGAAAAAAATATCACGATTGCATAAATCATTATTCTCCATTCGTCATTTGCCTTCGTTAAAAGAACGAATGGAGCTTTTGCGCATGATAAGAAAAATCTTTACAATGACAAAAAAAGAGCCAAAGCGGTTTTACCGAGCGGAACGGTTTTATTTTTCACATTTGGATTCCGTTCTTGAACTGACAGAACGATATGCCTTTTTATCGTCGCAACCGAAGCGGAACCGTGAGCTTGAATGGTCTTTAGCAGAGACGCGTTCCACACTGTCGGAAATGACCAAATTGGTTGAAAAGGATCTCTACCATGTGTTAGAAGATGACATCGACGATTTAAAATTTGAAATTGATGTTGCTAAATATTCGATAAAAAATGTGAGAGATTCGGGGCAATTAGAAGAGTCCGTGACAAGAGCCTCCATTTCTAAGGAAAATCCAGTACCTGAAACAAAACCACTTGATAAAAATAAGGAATCAACGAATCAAGCTGAAACAGGACCACGTTATTTTATTAATACAAAAGTGGCTGAAAAAGAAGAAGTAAAAATCCCAACTAGTAGAGAAGCAAGATATAAGGATAAAAACAGGAGGTTCAAGGAATGAGTGAAAAAAATCCAGATCTATTAAAAAACACCGATCATCTGATGGATGACCTTCTAAATAACCCATTTGGAGATAATAGTTCAGAATTAGAGCTACAGCCTGCACCTGAAAAACAGTCGGCGGATGCCAAGCCAGTACGGCTGATTGATGTAATTCCAGAAGAAAACAAAGCAAAAGCAATCCAGTTGGCTGAACAAATTGATCCGAAAAATCACCAGGCCATGATTTCTTACGGAACCCAAGCCCAGGGGAAACTGTTAACATTTTCTCATACGATGCTTGAGCATGTGCAAAAGCAGGATGTAGGCGAAGTAGGGGACATCATTAATGATTTGATGAAACGCCTAAAAGACGTCACTCCAGATGATCTTAAGCAAGAAAAGACCTCTTTTTTCGGAAGAATGTTTGGTAAAATCTCAAAGTCTGTTCAAGAAGTGCTTTCGAAATATCAAAAGACAAGCGCTCAAATTGATCGCATCAGCGTAAAATTGGACCGCAGTAAAAATGTTTTATTATCAGATATCGGGATGCTCGAGAAACTTTATGAAAACAACAAAGAATATTTTAATGCGTTAAATATTTACATTGCGGCTGGGGAGTTAAAGCTTGAAGAACTAAACAACAAAACCATTCCTGAATTGAAGCGAGCAGCGCAGGCAACAAATGATCAAATGAAGTTTCAAGAAGTGAACGATATGATCCAATTTGCGGATCGTCTTGATAAGCGTCTGCATGATTTAAAATTAAGTCGAGAAATTACGATCCAAAGTGCACCGCAGATTCGTTTAATCCAAAACACAAACCAGGCGTTGGTTGAAAAAATTCAGTCATCGATTATGACTGCGATTCCGTTATGGAAAAACCAAGTAGCAATCGCATTGACGTTAATTCGACAGCGCCACGCGGTGGAAGCGCAAAAACAAGTTTCCAAAACAACCAATGAATTGCTGCTAAAGAATGCAGAAATGCTCAAAAGCAATACAATTGAAACCGCAAAAGAAAATGAGCGCGGCCTTGTAGATATCGAAACATTGAAGAAAACGCAAGAAAACCTAATTACGACACTAGAGGAAACCATGCGTATTCAAGAAGAAGGGCGAAACAAACGCCGCCAGGCAGAGTACGAGCTCTCTAACATGGAAAACGAACTACGTCAAAAGCTTCTTGAAATCAAAGGAGATTAATTGGTGATTATAAAGGGTTCCGAAGCATTCAGAAGGTGCTTCCGAACTCTTTTTTTGGTGGGGGAGAATAGTGGTTTAGTCGTACTTGGTGAACGAAGTGGGAGGGCGATCTTTCCCGAAGTCATGTGGAACACTACTATGGGACTGCTTCTGCCAGCACTCCCTTACGACGGTAACGTAGAGTACTTCTACGTGCCCACTCCAGCTTAATTTCTATCTCAACGGTCACGTAGCCCACCTCTATGTACCCGGACCTGCCAGTTTTCCCACGCGACAGTCACATAGATTGAGAAAGACGAAAATAGGAACCAGTCACCAACATCAAAAAATACAAACAATACCTCAAAAAAAGAAAAAATCACCAACAAAGAATTGGTGACCCCAGTAACAATATTTACTTTGCATAAGCTTGTAACATTCGATGAATAATCCGGTAAATTCCAAACCCGATGATTCCACCAACACTATTCAAAATCAAATCATCAACATCAAAGCTACCGACGCGGAAGTAGAATTGTAGACTTTCTACGAGTAGAGTGGAGGCTACGACTAACAAGAACGTGCGCCAAAATTTCATATAACCCCTAAATAATAGCGGTAGAAAGAAACCAAGTGGCACAAAGGCTAGGATATTTCCAGCTAGGTTTGTAATGACAATGCTAGTATTGATATAACCCGTTGCGTTTATATAACGCATGATCGTTTCAAAAGGGACGAGATTGTATTCGGTGATGGCTTCATTTCTCCCAAAACGGACTGCCTGCCGGTAAGAACTGAAAAATAATAGAATCGCAGCCAATCCAATATACACTAGGAATAAAAAATAGCTTAAGCCAGCGATAAATTTTCTTCCTTTAAACTCAATCGTTGTTAGCATCGCAAATCTCCTTTTAAAAAATCTCTTCCCATTCTATCAGAATCCTTTTTCGAATAAAGTCGAAATCCATCATTTCTCTTCATTTATGTTAAAATAGGATAAATTTCATATTTCTGAAAAATGAGGTGGGCCACATGGGTACAGCAGTGCCAAAAGAACAGTTTTTTTATGCTTTTAGTAAAAACAATGAACCGAAACAAACAGTAGCATCAGGGGCAACCGTAGTAATCGAAACTTACGATTGTTTCCAAAATCAAATTCAGTCAGCGGAAACATCGTATAACACCGTTGATTGGAATCAAATTAATCCAGCCACAGGACCGGTTTATATTGAAGGAGCGCAGCCGGGGGATGTCTTAAAGGTAAAAATAGACGATATTGAACTTGCTGACCAAGGGCTATTGTCGACTGGACCAGGGTTGGGCATTATGGGCCACCGTATTGAAGACTTCACGGTGAAAATGATTCCAATCAAAGATGGGAAAGCAGTGTTTAATGACAGAATCCAACTGCCGTTAAACCCAATGATCGGCGTAATTGGCGTTGCGCCAGAGGGCGAACCTGTCAATAATGGAACGCCAGGTGCACACGGTGGAAATATGGATACAACACTCATTACAACAGGTGCAACTTTGTATTTTCCTGTCTTTCAAGAAGGTGCATTATTTGGTCTAGGTGATCTTCATGCAGCCATGGGGGACGGAGAAATCGGTGTTTCAGGCATTGAGATTCCAGGGAAAGTAACGGTCACATTTGAGGTAATCAAAGGAAAAAGCATTCCATTTCCATTTGTTGAAAATAGCGAAGGGATAGCGGTGATTGTCTCCAAGGAAACGCTTGACGAAGCAGCAAAAGCGGCCGTAGAAATCATGGTTGATACACTTTTACCTCATACAGATTTAACTTTAGCAGAGCTTACCATGCTTTTCAGTGCAGCTGGTCAAGTTCAAGTTTCGCAAATTGTCGACCCATTAATGACAGCCAGATTCTTTGTCCCAAAGCAGATTTTAGAAGCGTACGGAGTTAAATTATTTTACTAGGAAACTAGTCTACCGAATGACACGGCAACGCGGTGAAGGAAATATCTACTGTTGCCTAGTAGGATTTAATAGGATACAATAGTTCTAAATTAAAATGAATACGAAGCAAAACCACAAGGGGAGCTTGAAGCTGAGAGTGGACAGTCAATATGGCTGTTCAGACCCTTTGAACCTGTTAGTTAATGCTAGCGCAGGGATGTGGAATTTTTATATAGTCATTCTAGATGAAAATTGGTTATAGAATGTACTCCCCTTGAGGTTTGCTGTGCTTCGAAAAAGGGGGAGTATTTTTTTATGAATAAATTGCGTTTAGTAGCCATGATTGAGGCGGCTTTCTTTGCAGCAATCGCGATGGTTTTGGATTTACTACCTTCCATTACTATAGCACCAGCAGTAACGATTTCGTTTTCAATGGTTCCAATCTTTATCATGGCTTTCCGATGGGGCTTTAAAGTAAGCTTTCTTTCAGGCTTTTTATGGGGGCTGTTACAGCTTACAACTGGAAACTTTTATTTTTTATCGATTATCCAGTTCTTGATTGAATATTTTATTGCCTTTGCTTTTATCGGTTTTGCGGGCTTTTTCCATCCTGTGATTCAAAAGGCATTAAAACAAGGCAGCAAGCTGGCTGTTTCGATCTGGATTGTGGTCGCGGTTTTTGTAGGAAGTTTGGCTCGATATTTTTGGCATTTCATTGCCGGTGTCGTCTTTTGGGGAGATTATGCTCCGGAAGGGATGTCCCCAGTCATGTATTCATTTGCGATGAATGGCTTAGCGATGCTCGGAGCGGCTGTTCTTTGTTCCATTGTCCTAGTCATACTCATATCCGCATCTTCTAGGCTGATTATGAAAAAAAGAACTGCACATTAAGTTTATTAATCAAACGTTTGATTAAATGGAGAAGGTGGCCTAATTGGCCACCTTTTTCCGCTTTAAGCGTCAACTGTTCACGGTTCTTTTTTGATCCGTTTATAGGTTATAATCCCAAACAATCCGCCAAGCTCCTTTATACTCAACAACATACACTTCCTGTTGAAAATGAAAGGCACCGTATTTGCCTTTATAATGTTGGGTTACGAGATATTTGTAGGCAGTTTCGAAAGGTTCGTGACCTTCATCCATTTTCCAATTATCCACTTGTTCAGCTTCCGAAATAGTATAGGTAAAAGTCTCCGCACCGAAATGTCCAATGAACACGTGGGTACGGTCTTGCATATAAGCTGTTTTGGCAAACCGCTCCTGCATAAAAGGATGAAGCAGTTCCCAAGACCTGGAGAAATCGCCATCCGCTTCATAAGTATAAAAATCCTCGACCATTTCTTCGGCATTCCGGTCACTAGAAAATAGCCATGAACCAATCCCAAATAACAGCAAAACAATCACTAAGAGAATGATAGCTGGAACAAAAATGGGAGGAAATCGACGTCGACGCATAATACTCCCCCTATTCTAGATGAGTTGTACATGTATATGAACAAGCAGTTATATTTATGTTTTTAGGGACAAAAAGAAAAACCGGTGCATATTCACACCGGTTTTCTCATTATTTTACATTGGTTAAATATTGTGCAGCCACAAATCCAGTCTTCTTTCCATACTGAATTTGATACCAAGAACCCGTCTTCTTTAAAACCGTCACCGTTTGATTTTTCTTAACGGTTCCGATTACCTTGCCTTTCGTTGAAGCGGTTGAACGAATATTTAATGTTGTTGCTTTCACTTTGCCTGTCAGTTTCTTCGGAGCAGGCTTCGGTTTGTTGAGTGAATACGTACTAGAAGCTGTTCCTTTGTTCTTACTATCATCGATTGCCGTGATCGCAAAGGAATATTTACCGTTGTTGACTTTACTCACATTCCATACAAATGAATGAGTTCCCGCAGCCTTTTGCGAATCCTTCGCAAGGGTAGTCACAACCTTCCCTTTTGAATCCTTAACCGCTACAGTAATTTTTGCTTTTTCATTCGTTGTAAAACTAATTTTTACTTGATTCTTTTTCGAATCAAACGGCGTTTTAATCGATTTAATGGTTGGTGCTTTTGTATCTTTCTTAACCGGCTTAGCAGGTGTAGCTGGTTTGCTTAATTTATAAGCTATCAGCGCTGAACCACGATTTTTACTAGCATCGATCGCAATGATTCCGAAATTGTAACTTCCGTTGTTCACCTTTGAAATATCCCAAGTGACGCTTTGTGAACCTGCAGGCTTTTGAACTTCATTCAGCAGATAAGTTAGAATCTTACCTTGTGAATCTTTGACATAAACTGAAACTTTCCCAGCTTCGTTAGTCGTAAACTGGAGTGTTACCTTATTCGATTTTGTATCTAGAGTCGTTTTTGCCGCCCCGATAATGGGAGCGACTGTATCCATTGCAGGAACAGGAGTATTTACCGTTTCATTTGTCGGCTTTGACTCACTCGGTACCGGAGTTGGTTCCGCAGGTGTTGGTGTCGGTACGGCAGGCTCCGCCGCATCTGCGTCCGGTTCAACTGGTTTCGGTGCAGGAACAACAGGTTCCGCAACGGTAGGTTCAACAGGTGTTGGCGCAGGTACAACTTTGGCAGCATCTGGTTGAACTTCAGCTTCTACAGGAGTTACTTGATACATCTTTGATACATTGGTTTTATCAAAATAAAAGGCTAGAATCTCTTTGTACGATTTTCCTAATTCAGCAGCCTTTTTAGCACCATATTGGCTTAATCCGATTCCATGTCCATAGCCAGCTCCTGAAACGGTAATCGTATCAGTAGTTTGATTAACCTTTTCTACTAGATAACTCTTCATCAATGAAGTTCCGATGATTGAGCGAATACTCGATGCTGGATAATCGACTATTTCTAAGGAGTTCAACACGGCTTTGTTTTGTTCTTTTACTAAAATCTCAATCGTCAAGCTACCTTTGCTCACGCGACCTCCCGAAGTAGGAGCGTGCAGAGACAACGTTGGAACAGCAGCAATTTTTATGTCTTTTCCTTTGTACTTGTTTGCTTTGAGCCAAGTTTTCATATTGTTGATGACTGCTGACTGTTCCGCTTCTTTGACGCTATTCCACCATGCGTCCGCTTTAGCAAGATCTAATTTTGCCACATCAATCTGTTGTTTTTTTACGCTGAAATTCCACGGTGTCTTTGGATCATATGGATCAGCTTTTATCACTAAGTAAGGAAGTGGTGCTGAGCCCCATGCGTTTACATTGGATTCCGTTTTGCCGCCATTTGAGGAAGAAAACAGTGCGGCACTTCCGATTGCTTTCCCATTATACGTAATTACTTGTCCGGTCGTAGCATCCACGGCATCTGTGGAGCGTGGGTGCCATGTGTAGCCTCCATATACTTGGTATCCTTGGGTATCATCAATCACTCTGTTTGGATATCCCATCGCATATGTCCGCGCTGTAACTGCCTGTGCTTTTAAAGCTTCCATGCTCCAAAGTGCAGGCATTTCCGCAGGGACGACCCCTTTTAAATAGTCTTCAAGGCCAATCGTATTGATTGGTCGAATGTTTCCGCCATCAATCCCAATTTTAAAAGAACCCAAATATGGCCGTTGATTAATGGAAATGGGCCCATTTCCTTGTAATGGTTTTAACTCAAGTGTAGGAGCTTGCCCTATTTCTGAAGTCCCTTTGTATAAAACCAATTTCTCACCATTGATTTTGAGTTTGTAAGATTGGTTTGCTTCAAGTTTAGTTGTTCCAAGATTCGTAGAATAATCTACTTCTGGTAACAGATTAATTTCTTTTGTATTGCCAAGATAGTTTTTTAACGCTACCTGTAAAGTTGGTTCCACGGTTGATGCTTGAGATGGAACTGGAACATATGTGATCACTGGTAATACCATCATGATGATGACCAGCAGTAAAAATCCCCGCTTTATGCCTTTCATTTATTGACCCCTTTTCTATATCTATCTGCTAGAAAACTAGTTTCAGCAAAATCTATTATCGCGGGAAAAGAGAGAAAGGGATAGTAGGAGATTGTTTCCTTTTTTAAATCTAAATAAAAAACCTGATAAGTCAAAGACCTATCAGGTTAAGAGAATCAAAGGTTCTATAAGATTATTTTTTCTTCAGCAAATCGGCGACTAAAATATATCGGTCAGGAGCATCGCCAATAAACTGAAAAGGATAACAAGTGGTTACCGTTAAAGTAGCTCTTGGTTTCGGTACAATAACCGTCCGATCGTCTGCATCAACAATGCGGACTTGCCGGATTTTATAAGTGAATTCACCAGCTACTGTCCGGACAACGAGCAAATCTCCTTTTCCGACCTCACCTAATCGACGAAAGACGGTATCACGATGTCCAGACAAAACGGAATTGTCATTTTCACCCGGCAAGACACTTCCGGCAAAATGACCGACTCCTTTTTCAAGCTCGTCTTCATCTGTGCCGTGAAAGATCGGAAGCGTTGCATCAAGCTTCGGGATATAAAGTTCACCCATGTTTTCACCTTTGCTGGGACGAACAGGGTAAAGGACATCCTCATTTTCCACTTTCTTTACTGGCTTTTTTTTCTGAACTTCAGCTTCAGGTATTTCTATTTTTTGAGCAACTGGTTCTATCTCTTTTGACTCCTCCCCTGCAAAGAAAGGAGTTAGATTTCCGATTACAAGCCAAAGTCCGAAAACAATTAGCCCAACAGGAAGTAGGAGCCATACCTTTTTCATCATGAATGCTTCACAGTTCGTTTACGGAACCAAATTGCTCCAATGATGATCATTGCCAGTCCAGCTAGTAAACCTTCCGCATAGTTTCCAGCAGTGTTCGGTAACTTTCCACCTTTCACTGTTTTGACGACATCTGATTCTGTAGACGCGGCTTCTTTTGGAACAGTTTTGACGACTTCAAGTTTGTCTTCGACTTTATCAATCAAATCGGATCCGAATAGGTCATTTGTTAAAACGATGTCTGCTAGGAAAACACCTTCTAAGTTATAAAGCTCAATCAGTAAATCATAGCCATTCGCATTTTCGAGTGTTAACGCTTCTTGTTCGGAAAGAGCAATTTTTTCGTTGCCTTTGACAAGGTAATACTTTGCGTCAAGCTCGAATAAATTCATTATTTCACGGTAGATGGCAATCAATTCGCTCATTTCTTCGGTAGTTAAATCGTTCGCACTCTCGAAATCACCGAATGCAGCCAAACGTTCTTCAAGCTCAGTCAGCTTGTCCATAAATGCTTCGTCCAAAATATCAAGAGTCATAAAATGTTTTGCAAGGTTGACGAGTTCTTGCTTGTCTAAGCCAATGCCTAGGTCAGCTAGCAATTCGTCTGAGTCTTCTTCTAAAATGGTGATTAGAATGACGGTAAAATAAAGCTCATCAATGGTTTCATAATTACTCACAGAGTCGTCGTACTTTGCTAGCAAAGCGTCGAGTTCGGCTCTTGTCATCTCAAAAGTATCCAGTAACTCTTGTAAATTTTGCTCCGTAACAGGCAATCCGTATTCAAGCAATGCATACTCAAGGTCATCTATTGAGTCAAACTGATCAAGGGAATCTCCATTTGCAGCTAAGATACTATTCAATTCCTCAAGGGTCAGACCGTAATCATCTAACAAGTTTTGCAATGTTTGGTCATTAAGCGGCAATCCATAAACATAAAGCATGTCCTCAAGATCCTCGATAAAATCATACTCATCCACTGAATCATCATTCTTTTCGAAAATGGCGTGTAGTTCCTCAAGGGTAATCCCATAATCATCTACAAGCTGTTGAAGAGTTTCTTCATTTATTTCAGTCCCAGAATAAAAGTCCACTGTCATATCTAAAGCGTCAACATAGATGAAGACATTCTCTAGTGTATCTGTAGCTTCCATTTCCTCATTTTCAACCAATAATGCAACAAGTTCTTCCTTACTAGCAATCTCATAAACTTCTAATGTTTCTTGAAGATTTTCTGGTGTGATTTTTTCTCCAAGAAATTCATCTAATTCTTTAATTGTCTCAAACTCGTCGATAGTGGAGCCCCAAAAACGTGATAAATGCTCACTAAGTTGTTCTTCTGTAATTCCTTCTTTTGATAAAAAGCTTCCTAGTTCTTTGTCGCTAAAAGCAAAACCAACCGATGGCGAAATGCTTAAAGCAAGCAGCAAACTTAAAACCAACCGACCAACCCACTTCATCCCTTTTCCCCCTAAAAATTCATTTATTCTAGAAAATTATAAGGTGTCGAAAGACGGAATAATAGTAGGGACGAAAGAAATAATTTTCGACAAAAAGCAACTGCTCTAACTAGGACTGGGGAACCATTCTTAAAAAGGTATAAAAATGCTCCATGAAGTTAATTCTCTTATGATAAAGGGTCAATTTGGAAGGAGGCCACCCAGAAGGTAGGTTTCCCTTTCCCTATAAGAATTTAATCATAAAGGATGCATGGTTCGTGAATATAAATGTGATAAAAAAGGGACTCAATTTTGCGGTGAAACCCGCTTTTCAGTATCTTTTACGTGAACGGTATCGAGTGGTAAATCAATATGTAAGGTACTATGAAAAGTTGAAAATCGAAGAGAAGGTCATTTTATATGAAAGTCGTGATGGCAAAAGCATAACTGATAGCCCTTATGCGATGTTCAAATATATTCTTGACCACCCTGATTATAAAGATTTCAAACATATTTGGTCAGTAGCGGATTTTAATGAACTATCAAGTGTGATTTCGACATACAAAGAGTATCCCAATGTTCAATTTGTCCGTCGGAATTCAAAGGAGTATTTAAGATATTTAGCGTCTAGTCAGTATCTGATCAATAACTCTACTTTCCAACCTTTCTATCTTCCAAAGAAGAATCAAATTTACATTAATACATGGCATGGTACGCCATTAAAGAAAATGGGATTTGATATACCCGGAAATCCTGCCCATTCACAGAATGTGATTCGGAACTTTTTATGTACGGACTATCTAATTAGCCCTAACGAACATACGACGAAAATGTTTACTGATAGTTATAAACTCGATGGTCTTTATGAAGGGACCATCATTGAAGAAGGGTATCCCAGAATCGATTTAACACTCAAAACAGATCCTCAAGGATTTAAAGAGAAGTTAAGAGACTTAGGTCTAGAATTCAAGAATCAGACGAAGACCCTGTTATACGCTCCAACTTGGAAAGGGAAGAATGTATCTAATGCTAAGAACGATATGTTGCAAATTATTGGCGATCTTCGATATGTAGAAGAACAAGTTGGAGATGAATATTCGCTTTTGGTAAAGGTCCATCCTTTCTTATATAAGGAAGCGGTAAATTATGAGGAACTCAAAGGGAAATTGGTTCCAGACTTTATCGATACAAATGAGTTATTAGCGATCGTTGATTTATTAGTGACGGATTACTCAAGTATCTTTTTTGATTTTCTTGTAACAGGTAAGCCAATTATCTTTTATACATGGGATGCAGACCTTTATATGGATGAAAGAGGGCAATATTTCTCAAATGATGTCCTCCCTGGGCCTATTGTATACAATTCGCTTGAACTAGCAGAGACCATTAAGCAGATTGATGATATAAAGCCTGAATTCCTAGGTCGATATCAACAGATGCAGCAACAGTTTACTCGCTATGAGGATGGAAATGTAACGGAAAGAGTTGTTCAAACTATTTTCAGTGGAGACACAGAGAAGGTTCGTTCCATCACAGGTCTTGCAAACCAAAAGCAAAAAATCTTAATTTACCCTGGTGGAATGAGGGATAACGGGATTACAACATCGTTTATTAATTTAATGAACAATATCGATTTCGAGCATTATGATGTCACTTGTTTTACAAAGACCCCTAAGAGTAATGAAATCATAAAAAACATCAACAAGGTTAATAAAAAGGTGAGGTTTCTGTTTAATCCAGGGATCCCGATTTATGATTTGTTTGAGGTTTATCGCGATAAATATGTTCATTACCGAGGCGCGGGAGGGCGACTTGGAAAACGTTTGTATCCCGAAAAGTCTTATATGCGAGAACATGCGCGTTTATTTGGAAAAAGCCAATTTGATTATGTGATCGATTTTAGTGGCTATAGCCTCTATTGGGCTAAGTTTCTATTGGCTGCAAAGGCAAAAAAGAAAATTTGCTATATGCATAACGATCTCCTTTCTGATAGTGAGCGAACCATTAACGGCAAAAAACCTCATCGTATTAACTTGAGAGGATTGTTCTCTGTTTATCATCGTTTTGATAAGCTCGTCAGTGTATCGAAAGGGACAATGGAATTAAACCGAAAAAACTTATCAAAGTATGCAGACTTTGACAAGTTTGATTATGTGATGAATTCCATCAATCCTGATAAAATTTTGCAAAGTAAGACTCAGAATAAGAATGAAGAAGAAGTACAGGAAAATACGCTCCATTCAGAACCGACACTTGCTAAGGCAATCTTAAAGGATATTCACAAGTACCCTGTATATAGTTTTATCCCTGGTCATGAAAATGGTAAAGAATTCACATTAGAAGAGCATTTTGAACATGCTGAAGTGATTGTTTTTAGGAAGCTGGAAAAGGATGAAAAAACGTATTACAAAATTAGTTATGACCATCAAATCTTAGGTTGGATCGCTGCAGAAGGACTGGATATGCTTCCAGATGAAATTTTAACTGAGGAAAAAGTTAAAAGGTTAGCTAGACTTGTAAAACCCGGAGGAAACCCAATTTACTCTAAACCCTACAATCTACCTGGGTGTACGATGATTTCGAATAGCTCGGACTATAAAGGGCTTGTATTTGATGTGGATAAGGAGGTTGTGACCCTCCATGGGAAGTATAGTCAGATTAGCATCAAGGGAACAACCATGGGTTGGATTAGCCAGGCGGCGCTTGCTGTTCCTAAATATCTTCCTATTCATGATGAGATGGGCCATTTAGCAAAACTGAATACAATCATGAAAAGGAAGGCTATTCAAACAATCAATCATCGGAGAAATAGGCTATTGATTGATCACCTTGAACATCGACCTTTAGAAGAACAAATTGTAGAGCAACCAATGTTTGCCGAAATTGCTGAACCTGTAGAGCATTCGATTTGGACGAAACCGTATAAAACTTTTAATGCAAAGCTAGTTTCAGACGCAAAGGATTTTAAAGGAAAGGTAGCTAAAATATTAAAAAAGGTGAAAACAAAAGAAGGAACGTATTATCAATTTTCAATTGATAATAAAGTAATTGGATGGTTAGACAGCCAAGTATTTAAATTGAAAAAAGCTCTACCTGATTTAAATGAATTTCAAACAGAGTTTGGTGAGGAATTGACAGGGGGCTTTCTTCCAAAAGCTGACGATAATCAGATTCGTTTTGTGAATATGGGCAGACTTTCTCCAGAGAAAGGACAAGACAATTTAATCATAGCATTTACGAATATACACAAGAAGTATCCCAATAGCCAACTATATATCTTAGGGAAAGGGCCTTTAAAAGATCCTCTCCAAAAGCTAATTGAAGAACTTGGGATGACGGATTCTATTCACCTCATGGGGCAGCTAGAAAATCCATTTGTCTTTATGGAAAAGTGTGATTGCTTTGTTTTATCCTCGCATTACGAGGGTCAGCCAATGGTCCTTTTGGAGGCAATGACTCTGGGAATGAAAATTATTGCCACTGATATTGTTGCCAACCGAACAGTTTTAGAGAACGGTAAGTACGGGATGTTGGTTGAAAATAGCATAAGTGGTCTAGAAAAGGGAATGACATCAATTATTACTAAGGACATGCCTGATCAAGACCGTTTTGATTATCGGGATTATAATCATCTTGCCATGGAGACATTTTATCAAGCTTTAGAACATGAACAATATGAGTCCCACGGTTAAAGAACCAATACACGCGAGAAGCAGCCAGGTGAAAACACTGGCTGCTTTTGTTATGTATATTAGTTTTTGTGAAGGTCTTTCTTAATCTTAGTTGTCGAGATGCCAACAGTTCGAGGCAAATAGATGACTTCACAGTACGGTTTTAGAAAATCAAATTCTCCTTTCCAATCATCGCCCATAACAAAGACATCAATCTGATTGTTCACAACATCATCAACCTTTTGCTCCCACTTTGTTTCAGGAATGACTTTATCCACATATCGAATGGCTTCGAGGATGACCTTTCTGTTTTCATAGTTATGATAGGTTGTTTTATGCTTCAATTGATTAAATTCATCTGTAGAAAGGGCCACTGTTAAATGATCTCCGAGGTCTTTAGCTCTTTTTAAAATATTGATATGGCCCCAGTGGAGCAGATCGAATGTTCCGTAGGTAATGACCTTTTTCATTGTTCATTCCTCCCTTACTGTTATAACGATGCATAAAGTATTTAATGCTTATAATATGTATTTTTTTCTGTTCTAAACATTTGTAAATCAAATTTATGTTTGTATACGACTAATGAATCGTGAATGGGGTTTATAGAACTATGCGGCATAATTACCTACCTAAAAAAACAAGCAGGATATCCAATTCCTGCTTGTTTTATTCATTGATGTCAATCGCTTTTCCTTTTATCTTAGGAACAGTAATTTCTAGGATTCCATCTCGATAAGAGGCTTTTACCTTTTTCTCATCAATCGGTTGAGGAAATGTAATGGTTCGGTTCATTTGTTGAAATGACTCTTTCTGTTGATAAACATTTCTCTTGTCGTCTTCATGAATATAAACGTCTTGCTTCTTAATCGAAATCGTTAGTCGATTTCCCAAGATATCAATACCTATCTGTTCTTTCTTAATCCCTGGAAGTTCGGCAGTGACAATTTGCTGATCACCCAATTCACGAACCGAAACGGGGAATGTTGCCTGAGCAAACATCGGCTGTCTAAAAAAATCATCAATAGTATCTAAAAAACCTTTTACAGGAGCATCATTCATAAATTGTTGGAATGATTTAAACCAGTTTCCGAAAGGCTCAGGGTTCATTGGGGAATTTTTGTTGTTGGATTTTCCGGACATAGTGATCCCACACTCCTCTCAACTTAACCTTTTTTGGCTATTTTATGCTTATGTATAGTGGGAGGTGCAAGAAATCGACAGGATCAAAACTTTATTAAATACGGTTTTTTAGTATAATTTCATAGTGCAAACTATGATGAAATCATTTGTAATCGAATTTGTGTTGAAAATTACATGAAAGCACTTGTTCTAACCGGATATGACCATATCAACTATTACTTTAATGTCCTGGACTGGAGAAAAGAATGTTAAAATGTCAAAAAGTCAATTTAATAAAATTTGGGGAAATCAAGCTAAGAGGGCGATTTCTTATTAATAGTAAAAAGGTGGCAAACTCCATAAAAGGGGATTTGTCACCTTTTTGAATTTACAGTAAAAAAGGCGGGTATTTATAGAAATAATATCCAGACTTTATATACAGATTTATTGAGTTGAAGTAAAATGATGCTATAAAAGTACCAAAGTATTAAGCATTTAGATATCATCTAACAAACAAGGACAAAGCGGCAGATGAATAGTAGCATCTGAGATTAGGATGCCGTGAACTTGTTAATCAACCCATTCTATTAATAAAGGATGCAGAACAAATGAATATGAAAAGATTAAAAAGAAGAAAAGACTTTATTGTCCAACCAATCAAAAATTATGTAACAAAAGAAAATCATAAACGAGTAAACCATTATGCCGCCTTCTATGAAAATTTACCACTTAACAAGAAAACCATTTTGTATGAAAGTCGAGATGGAAATAGCATGACCGATAGCCCCTATGCGATGTTCCGTTATATGTTGGAGCATCCTGACTTCAAGGATTATATTCATATTTGGTCGATTGCTGATTTCAATTCTCTTTCAAGTGTGATATCAAAATACAATGGTTATCATAATGTTCAGTTTGTGAAACGAAATTCAAAAGAGTACCTTCAATCACTAGCAACATGTGAATACCTCATTAATAATTCAACCTTCCAGTCATTTTACACTCCTAGGAAAGGACAAATATACATTAATACATGGCACGGGACCCCTCTAAAAAAAATGGGGTTTGAAATACCAGGAAATCCTTCACAATCACAAAATGTATTACGAAACTTCCTTAGTACCACCTACTTATTAAGCCCTAACCCACATACGACAAAGATGTTTACTGACAGTTATAAGTTAAAAGGACTTTATGATGGAACAATCATTGAAGAAGGCTACCCTAGAATAGACTTAACATTAAATACAGATGCAAACCGGTTTAAACAGGATTTAAAAAAACTAGGCTTAAATATAGAAGAGAGTAAAAAGGTCATTCTTTATGCCCCAACATGGAAAGGGACCAATGTATCTAAAGCAAATAACGATTTGCTCCAAATCATTGCAGATCTTCAGTACCTTGATCAGAAAGTGGGAAGTCAATATAGTATCCTAGTTAAGGTTCATCCCTTTCTATATAAGACAGCGAAAACTTATGAGGAGTTGCAAGGAAAATTAGTTCCTGATTTTGTTGATCCCAATGAATTACTTTCGACTGTAGATATTTTGATTTCAGATTACTCTAGTATTTTTTTCGATTTTCTTGTAACCGACAAGCCAATTCTTTTTTATACATGGGATGCAGATGAATATGCAGAAGAACGAGGACAATATTTAAGTAATGAAGACCTTCCAGGCCCACAACTATATAACGCAATGGAATTAGCGGATGCAGTGTTGGACATAGAAACGATTCAAAAACGGTATCGTGAGCGGTATCAAAAAATGAAAAAGAATTTCACCTTGTATGAGGATGGAAATGTAACGGAAAGAATGGTTCATTATATATTTAAGTTATCAAATAAAGAATTGAACTGCATAAAGGGATTAGCTTTAGAGAAAAAGAAAATTCTAATATACCCTGGTGGGATGAGAGATAACGGGATTACCTCTTCTTTCATTAATTTAATGAATAATATCGATTTTAATCAATATGATGTGAGCTGTTTTACTGCAACGCCAAAGGACAAAGAAGTACTGAAAAATTTGGCAAAGGTTCATCCAAATGTTCGATTCCTTTTTAAACCAGGTTTACCTGTCTATAAATTAAGGGAGGTTTATCAAGATAAATTTATACACAATCGGGGAGAACACGGGGACTTAGGAAAAAAGCTTTATCCAGAAGCAGCCTATGTCCGTGAACATGCACGTTTGTTTGGAAACAGCAAGTTTGATTATGTGATTGATTTTAGTGGTTATAGTCTGTATTGGGCGAAGTTTCTCTTAGCTGCAGATGCTAAAAAGAAGATTTGTTATATGCACAATGATTTGCTATCTGATAGTGAACGAAAGGTTAATGGGAAAAGACCACACCGAATAAACTTAAGAGGACTATTTTCCGTATACCATCGCTTTGATAAACTTGTGAGTGTTTCGAAGGGAACGATGGAATTAAATCGGTCAAATTTAATAGAATATGCCGATTTCAATAAGTTTGATTATGTTATGAATTCAATTGATCCTAGCAAAATACTTGAAGATCCGATAGAGCTTATGGAGGAATTAGATAGCACTAATCATAAAGTAGAAAATATTAAAGCGAGAGCAATCCTGAAGACAATAAACCAACATGCCGTCTTAAGCTTTCCACCAGGCCATCCACAAGCTCATCCGGTGCGTCCAATACCAGAACTTGAACAAGCAGAAATTGTCGTTACCAAGAAATTAGTAACGGAGGATAGCGTTTATTATAAGTTTACTCATCAAAATCAAGTAATCGGTTGGATACATGAAGAAGCAATAGAACTAGTTCCAGATACCATTATCTCTGAAAAAAATATCAATAAAATAGCAAGGCTTGTAAAACCTAATCGGAATCATATTTGGTCTCAGCCATATAATGTTGCAGATATCCACAAGGTGTCAGGTAGCTATCCTTATAAAAATATGTTATTTACTGTGGATAAGGAAGCAGAGACTTTGCATGGGACTTATCACCGGATTTCTATTATGGATACTATTATTGGTTGGATCGATCAGTCAGCGCTACAGTTTTTAGAAAACTGTACAATTGATGAACACATAAGCCTGATAGAGCGGGGGATTCGAAATGGTAAGAGAAAGGCAATTCTTTCTAAGTTTAGTCGACTAAATCAACCATTCCTTCAGCGTTTGGAGGACCGTACATTAAAAGAAGAAAACTTTTATGAGGAAAAGTGGGCAAGAATTGATTTTCCGGAAAGTTACGATGTTTGGACAAAGGCGTATCCAAATTTCGGTGGTAGAAAAATTTCAGATGCTATGCAATATACAAATCAAGTGGTGAAGCTCCTAACAAGTCATGAGACCAGAGAAGGAGTGTACTATCAATTTAGTATTGATAATAAAAAAATTGGGTGGTTGGATTCAAAAGCCTTCACCTTGATAGAGGCATCTGAAAAAGTTGAGATTGAAAATGTTGTTTCGAATGTAAACGAAAAAGTTCTTGTAGAACCAAATGATAAGGATATTAACTTTGTAAATATGGGCAGATTATCTCCAGAAAAAGGTCAAGATAATTTAATTCATGCATTTGCAAACTTTCATAAAAGAACCCCTAATAGTAAATTGTTCATATTAGGACAGGGTCCGTTGAGAGAAAAACTTCAAACCTTAATCAATAAATTGGAATTGCAGGATGCTGTGTATCTTATGGGGCAGGTAGAAAAGCCGTTTGGGTTTCTAAAAAAATGTGACTGTTTTGTTCTTTCCTCACATTATGAAGGACAGCCAATGGTGTTATTAGAGGCCATGACATTAGGAATGAAAATTGTAGCGACTGACATCGTTGCTAATCGAACAGTCTTGGAGGATGGAAAGTATGGCTTACTAGTTGAAAACAGTATTAATGGGCTTGAGAAGGGAATGCAAAATATTATACAAAATAATGAAAATTCAATAGGTGAACCATTTGATTATCAGCAATATAACTCTGAAGCCATGGAGACTTTTTATCAAGTATTAGTATGACATGCTTAGTATAAGAAAAAGGGCAGGAAAATATTCCTGCCCTTACCTGTTATTAATTTATTTCTAAGTGCTCCCTCAATTCATTCTGAACACGTTGCTGTTCTTCGGCAGAAACAAGTTGGTAGGAAACTCCGCCAATATACGAGCCAGTCACATCAAGTTTCATTTGCTCAATATTACCTGCTGCACTCCGATAATTGCCTTGAATATCGACCATTTCATCAAACGTGATATTGGTCTTAACATTGTTTCCTAGTGCAGTGAAGATGTTACCAAAATTCGTTAAGGAATTCAGGCTAGCACCTTTACTGATAACACCTTGAATAACTTGGCGCTGGCGTTTTTGGCGACCAAAATCCCCGGTAGGATCCTGCTTTCTCATTCGAACATAGGCAAGTGCTTCCTCACCATTTAAGTTAAGGGTTCCTTCAGCAAATTGATAATGGTCCTGTGAGAAGGCAAATTCATTATTAACAGTAATTCCTCCAACTGAATCCACAATTTCCTGAAAACCTTCCATATTGACTTTAATATAATATTCAATTGGAATATCAAGGAAGTTTTCAACTGTATCCATTGACATTTCGACGCCACCAAACGCATAAGCATGGTTGATTTTGTCCTGTGTACCGCGACCAACAATTTCAGTACGAGTATCACGGGGAATACTAAGCATCTTAATAGAGTTTTTCTCAGGGTTCACGGCTAATGCAATAATTGTATCAGAACGTCCTTTATCACCTTCACGTTCATCAACTCCAAGCATTAAAACAGCAAAAGGTTCTTTCTTTTCAAAAGTAACCGGCTTTGGTTCCCGTGCACGTTGAACTGGTTCGTGCATCGTATCGACAGCAGTAGTTAAAGATCTATATACGGTAAAGAGGTATGCTCCTAATGATATTAATAATAGTAGAAAGATGATGCCAGTAACGCGGAGCCATTTTCTTTTCTTTTTTTGTTTAGCTCTCATTCTTATCCTCCATCGTTTTACAAATTTTGCGTTCACGATTTAGAATACCAGAAAATAGGGGAATTGAATATAGAAAAAATAGGAATTAATAACTGTCATGACATTTAGGAAAGCCTATATAATAGGAGGTTTCTCATTTTTTTTCAACTGTTGAAAAGAGCAATCAATTCCATCTTCCTTATATATAAATGGAAATATCTATTTCCAGAAAAAAGGTATTTCGAAGCTAATTTATATATGATAGTATGAAAAACGTTGTTGTGAGATTACAATTACGTGACAAAAACGAACAATAATTGACAAATTATGTTACAATGTTAAATTATCTATGCGAATTTATTAATTACATTCAAATTATCATCTTTTTATAAGATATTAATTAGATAATCAAAAGTTAAACTTACTTACAGGGGGAATCAATTTGAAAAAAGTAAGAAAAGCGATTATTCCAGCAGCAGGATTAGGAACTAGATTTTTACCAGCAACGAAAGCAATGCCAAAAGAAATGTTACCAATTGTAGATAAACCTACTATTCAATATATTATCGAAGAAGCAGTTGCTTCCGGAATAGAAGACATCATTATTGTAACTGGAAAAGGAAAACGAGCAATTGAAGACCATTTTGATAATGCACCAGAGTTAGAACAAAACTTATTAGAAAAAGGTAAGCTAGATCTTTTAGATAAGGTGCGTTATTCTTCGAGCCTTGCTAATATCCACTATATTAGGCAAAAAGAGCCAAAGGGACTTGGGCATGCTGTGTGGAGTGCACGGAATTTTATTGGTAATGAGCCTTTTGCAGTACTTTTAGGTGATGATATCGTTCAAAGTGATATACCATGTGTGCAACAGCTTGTTAACCAATATGAAGAAACAGGATCCTCCATCATTGGAGTGCAACAGGTTCCTGATAATGAAACACATAGATATGGTATAATCGATCCTTCTAGTGTTGAGGGAAGAAGATATCAAGTAAACAACTTCGTTGAAAAACCGGAACACGGTAAAGCGCCATCTAATTTAGCTATTATGGGTCGTTATGTTTTAACCCCTGAAATCTTTGGATTTCTTGAAGATCAAGAAACAGGGGCTGGAGGAGAAATACAGTTAACCGATGCTATTCAAAGGTTAAACCAATCTCAGCGTGTATTTGCGTATGATTTTGCCGGCCAAAGATATGATGTAGGGGAAAAACTGGGATTTATTAAAACTACAATTGAATTTGCTTTGCAGCACGAGGAATTACGTGATGATGTCCTTAAAGTGTTGGAAGGATTGTTTAAAAAAGAAACTATACACAATTAGGTTCCTAAAACCTAATGTATATTGGGAATACCTTAGGATTCGATTATAAAGGAGACTACAAAATGAGAAAAGTTTTAACTTATGGGACGTTTGATTTACTACACTGGGGGCATATTAATCTCTTGAAAAGAGCTAAAAATCTTGGGGATTATTTAATTGTTGCAATCTCAACTGATGAATTTAATAAGTTAAAAGATAAAAAATCTTATCATAGTTATGAGAATCGAAAGCTTATTCTCGAATCAATTCGATATGTTGATGAGGTCATTCCTGAAAATACTTGGGAACAAAAAGTACAGGATGTAAATAAACATGAAGTTGATATTTTTGTTATGGGGGATGATTGGAAAGGAAAGTTTGATTTTCTAAAGGATTATTGTGAAGTGATTTATCTACCTAGAACAGAGGGGATATCTACTACTCAAATAAAGAAAGAATTGCTTGCTGCAGTTAAATAACTATTCCAGGTATGCTATAACAAGGGTGTGAATTAATATGGGGATCATTAAACTACTTCAGAAGGTTATAACAGCATTACAACTTCTTTTGTTGCCTTTTCTAAAGATAAAAAAAGATGTGAATTTTAAAAGGGCAGTTAGATTCACGAGGTATTATGAGAAACTTTCAATAGAAGATAACGTAATTCTATACGAATCATCTTATGGCAATTCTATGACTGATAGTCCCTATGCAATTTTCAAGAAAATTATTAATGATCCCCGTTTTAATAACTATAAACATATATGGGCATTAAACTCTGATTCAGCTGTATCCTACTACACTAACTTATATAAAGAATTAAAAAATGTGGAGTTTGTTGAAGTACATGACACTAAATACTTAAAGTATCTTTCATCTGCAAGATACCTGATAAATAATTATGGTTTCCCTTCTTATTTCCAAAAAAAAGAGGGACAGATTTATGTAAATACTTGGCATGGGACGCAAGTAAATAAAATAGGTAAATACGGAAAGGGAGAAATCGGTCACCATAAAAACATACAAAGAAATTTAATTCATTCTAATTTTATTTTGGCTCCAAATAAATATTCAGCCGATAAAATTATTAAATCGCATGATTTAGACGGCTTATATAATGGAAATATAGTTGTAGAGGGTTCCCTTAGGAGTGATCTAACGTTAAATCCAGACCGGGAAATGCTAATGAACGGCTTCGGTACAAGGCTAAAGCAAGAATTTAATAATAAAAAAGTTATATTATTTGCTCCTACTTGGAAGCTTCAAGATAACGATTCAGAAGATAACGAGAGGAAAATCCTCCACCGAATAAATGAGATAGTAAGAAAAATTCCAGATGAATATCAAATTCTTTTGAAGGTGCACTATAGTTTATATAAAACTATAGTAAATGATCAGTATTTGAAAGAAATATGTGTTCCAAACTGGATTGAAACCAATGAGTTATTATCAGCTGTTGATATACTAGTCAGTGACTATTCAAGTATAGTTATTGACTTTTTAGTAACTAAAAAGCCGATTATATTTTATATGAATAATAAACAAATTTCTCATATCGGGCAAAGTTTATTTGTAAAAGAAGAGAAAATGCCTGGACCTATTTGCAGTAATACAGAAGAGTTGATTAATGCTATTAAAGTTATTGATATAAACAAGGGGCTCTATTGTAATAATTATTCTCGTTTGTTAGAGGAATACTGTGTTCTAAATGACGGATTTTCAACAGATCGTATTATTGACATTATTTTTAATTCAAATCCTACCAAGAATGTATATAAGGTTAAAAATGCAAAGAAAAATATTTTATTCTACTGTGGTGGTTTTTTAAATAATGGAATAACAACATCAGCAATTAACCTTTTAAATAACCTGGATTATTCAAGGTATAATATTGTAGTTGTCGATAAAGGGGAATTTAATCAGATAACAGGCAGGAACTTTAAAAGATTAAATAATAATGTAAAACAGATTTTCAGAGTAGGAATAATGAATGTGACTATAAGTGAGTTTTACATGCATAGATATATCACTAAAAAAGGTTTAGTGAATAAAAAACTGCATAATTATATCCCTGTCAAGCTTTATCAACGTGAGATATCCAGATTATTTGGAGATGTGCGATTTGACATCGTTATTGACTTTAGTGGATATGTACCATTTTGGACTTTACTTTTTGCTTTCGGTAAGTTTAAACACAAGAGTATCTATATGCATAATGATATGAAGGCTGAAAGCATTAAGAGAGTAAATAATAAGTATAAGCATAAATCAAAAATGAACCTGATTTTTCCGTTATATCAATACTTTGACTCTATTGTATCAGTGTCTAAACATACTCGGGATATAAACTTGCATAACCTTAAGGATTTTATACCTCGTGAAAAGGCGGTATATAGTAATAATACTATTGACTATATTAAGGTTTTGGAGCAGGTAAATGACCCTTCTGAATTAGATACCTTTAATAGGGACGAGTTTTTCCTAGATAAATCAACTGAAGGTATTAAATTACCAAATCAAGAAAATTTAAACTTTGCGAGTGTTGGTAGACTATCTCCTGAAAAGGATCATCAAAAATTATTAAAGGCATTTTCAAAATTTGTTTCCTCACATAAAAATGCAAGGCTGTACATTATAGGCGATGGTCCATTAGAAGCTAGTTTGAAGGAACTTGCTGTTAATTTAGAAATAGACAATAAGGTGATTTTTACAGGTCATCTTACCAATCCTTTTTACTTATTAAAGATGTGTGATTGTTTAATCTTACCCTCTAATCATGAAGGACAACCAATGATTATTTTGGAAGCATTAATAATTGATTTGCCTATTATTGCTACTGATATACCTGGCTCTCGGAGTATCCTAGAAAATGGTTATGGAGAGTTAGTAATTAATAGTGAGGATGGGTTAATTAAGGGTATGGAAAAATTTGCATCTGGGAAAATAGCTAGTAAAAAATTTGATTTTGTAAAATATAATAATGAAGCATTAAACATGTTTTATGAAAATGTTTGTAACATAGAGATGTCCAAAAATCAGGACTATGATAAAAATCAAATTAATCATTTAGCAAAAAATAAAATGTATCGAGGGGAAATAGTAATTGAATAAGAAAATGATAATACCTCTAAGGAAAGCAAAAAAAATTGTCGAAAAACTAACTGGTTACCAAATCACGGTATCAAATCACGAACCTAAAGCAAAGGCAACAAAAAAGAGGAAAAGCAAAGTAAATTTACTGATTGAAACAGAACTTATTGAAAAGAAAAATATGATTCTTGATAGGAATAGAGAAATTAGTACAAATACTATAGACAAATATAAGAAAAATGCTACTTTTAGACGTGAAGTCGATTATACAAACTACTTCGAGGCCTTGGAAATTAAGGAGAACACTATCTTATATGAAAGTTTTCATGGGAAAAATATGAGTTGTAATCCTTATGCGATATTTAAGAAGATGGTAAATGATCCTGAATACAGTGCGTTCCATCATATTTGGGCTTTGAACGATATTGACAATTGTCCTAGCGAGTATGCTGAGTTACCAAATGTTGAATTCGTAAAGGTACACAGTGATGAATATTTAAGGTATTTGGCAAGTAGTAAATACTTAATAAACAATACATCCTTCCCCCCATATTATATAAAAAAAGAAGGACAAATTTACTTAAATACCTGGCATGGAACACCTTTAAAAACTTTAGGTAAACATATGAATGGAAGTTTGGGTCAACACAAGAACTTGATGAGGAATTTTCTTCAGACAGATTATATTATTAATCCCAATAGCTTCACTGCTGATAAAATTATTGATTCCCATGACTTAAGGGGAATTTATAAAGGAAAGATTGCTGAAATAGGTTATCCCAGAGTTGATTTAGTTCTAGAGAATAATAATAAAGTTAGAGAACAATTAGGAATTAAATCGAGTGAGAAAGTTATTCTATACGCACCAACATGGAGAGGTGAGGTAGGAAACGTTTCTGGAGAGATAAATAAGTTAGTTGAGGATATGACTTTATTACAAGAAACGATTGGTAATAAATACACTATCTTACTTAAGGTCCATTCTTTAATGCAAAAGTATGTTAAGGATAAAAATCTAGGATTTAATATGGTACCAGAAAGTATTGATACGAATGAATTATTAAGCAATGTGGATATTTTAATCACAGATTATTCTAGCTTATTCTTTGATTTCTTAATTACGAAAAGACCAATTATATATTATGCTTATGACCAAATAAAGTATCAAAATGAACGTGGTTTTTATCTTGATTTAAAGGATATGCCGGGTCCAATTTGTAGAAGTATTTCTGAAGTCATTGAAGAGATCTCCTTATCTGATGATTATCAAGAAAAATATAAAGAAAAATTAGAAGCTAGCATAAATAAGTTTGCAAAACTTGAGGATGGCAATAGTACTCAACGCGTTATTGATATGCTTTTTAAGAAGGATGATAAATATACTTATCAAATTACAGATAATAAAACGAACATTTTATTTTATTGTGGTGGCTTCTTAAATAATGGGGTTACTACATCTGCTTTGAACCTAATGAATAACATTAATTATGAAAAGTATAATGTTATGATTGCGGATAAAGCTAATTTTGATGAAGAAAGTGCTAAGAACTTTAATAAGTTAAATGAAAACGTTAAGAAATACTATCGTGTGGGTTCAATGAATGTTTTGTTAAGCGAAGTGGATAAGCAAAACTACTTGTTTAAATATGGTGCAGAACAATTTTATAGAAAAGGTCCCAAGAATTATCTAGATGATGAAGTTATAAAAATGTACCAGCGAGAATTTAAACGCATGTTTGGTAACTCTAAGATCGACATTGTCATTGATTTTAGTGGATATGTAAAGTTCTGGACAATGCTTTTTGCAACCAATACTGATAGTAAGAAGTTAATTTTTCAGCATAATGAAATGATGGAAGAATACGAAAAGGTTGTCGATGGAAAATATAAGCACAAAGAAAATTTAAATGTAATTTTCCCTTTATATAATTACTTTGACTATATCGTTTCTGTTGCTGAACATACAAGAGATAAAAATAAAAGGGAATTAAAACACCTAGTTTCTAATAGTGACAAGAAAATGGTCTATGTCCATAATTCCATAAATTATAAATATGTATTGGATGCACTTTCAAATAGAGAAACAGTAGTAATAGGAAATAGGGAATACTATTTGAGAGGTAACACAATAAATAACGATATTATCAATATACAAGGACAACTAGTACCAAATAAGGATGTGTTTAACTTTGTTACTATGGGGCGGATGTCTCCTGAAAAGGACCAACAAAAGCTAATTAATGCATTTGCTGAGTTGTATACTTTTAATAGGGATATTGAGCTTTACATTATTGGGACTGGTGAATTGAAAACTGATTTAACATCATTAATTAATTCATATGGGCTACAAGACAAAATCCATTTAGTTGGGCAATTGGATAATCCATTCCCCTTAATTCAGGATTGTGATTGTTTTGTATTACCTTCAAACCATGAAGGACAACCTATGGTTTTATTAGAGTGTTTAATTTTAAATAAACCAATAATAGCAACAAATATCCCTGGTAATAGAAGTGTTCTTGAAAATGGATATGGAGAAATAGTAGATAATAGCATTAAGGGGCTCGTTTCTGGTATGGAAAAAGTAATGTATCAAAAAACAAAATATAAGACTTTTGATTATAAAAAGTATAATGAAGAGGCAATGGATATGTTCTACCAATATCTGGTGGAATAAACTAGCACTTATTTGGGTAATATTTTTGGGTTGAAGCTATAATAACAGATTCCTTCCTTAAAGGAAGGTCTGTTTTTTTCTAATTTTCAAAAAAATGGTGTAAAGTATAAATAGATGGAGGTAATTATGGTTGAAATATCAACTCCTGTATTTTTATTAGGATCTGTTGGGATACAAAACGGAGGTCTGACTAGTGCTGCTTTTACAAGGGCGAATTTATTATCAAAATATATAAATCAGGTTCCGATTTTAACGATAAATTTTCATAGGAATTTACAAGAGGTAATGGAAGAGCAATACAAAAGAGGACGCTTAGAAAGAAACGTTAAGGCCTATAATTTATTTACAGATTTAGACCCCAAAAAATATATACCAAATTGCTCGGACTATATAATACCAAACGAAAAACACATAAATGAAAATGGCTATGTAAAGTATAAAGATAAAAATGCAACGGGGAACTCCTTTAGATATTTCAAGAATGGATTTTATGAAAAGTACAAAAGATTTGATGGTAAAGGAAAGATTATCTCAGTAGATCTTTTTAGTGAAAACTGGCAGAGAAAAGCACAGGAAATTTATGATGAATTTGGTAATCTTGTGAAAGTAAGATATATGGATAAAAACAAGAATAAGCCCAAATTAGATCGTTATTTAAGTAAAGATGGTACATGCTATATGACAGTAACTGTTAATGTTGACACAGGACAAGATGAACGATTTTATTTGCATAGTCCTACCCCTATAGAGTTTGGTAGTTTGGACGATTTACTCATTTATTGGATTAATAAAAAAGTTTCGGAATTTAACAACCCGATTCTGATGTGTGAGAAACGAGAACACGTAAATATATTTACAAAGTTAAAAGGAAACAATTTGAAAAAATTCTTTATCCTTCATAATAATCATTTTGCATTTCCTCATGTGAAAGGTTCAAAAGTAGATCCTTCCTGTTCACCTTTGTTCAATAATATAGAAACGTTTGATAAGGTTATTGTTCTTACGAAAGAACAAAAAAAGGATATAGTAGAGGACTTTGGAAATGAGAGTAAATTTGAGGTTATTTCACATGTTGCGAATCCCGTAAGTACATATAACGGTGAAGTAAAACAACATCATGCAGTTACAATGGCAAGGTATGCTCATCAAAAGTCACTTCATGAAGCAATAAATGCATTTAGGATTGTTGTTGACCAGTTACCAGATGCAACATATTCTATTTATGGATATGGAGAATTAAAAGGGAAGCTTCAGCAACTAATTAATGACTTGAAATTACAAAATAACGTTTTTTTGGAGGACTTCTCTGTAAATCCAGTTAAAAAGTATCAAGAGGCTGCTTGCTCTATTTTAACATCTAAATACGAAGGATTTGGATTAGTTTTATTAGAAAGCTTAGCAGCAGGAACTCCAATAGTTACTTATAGGACTAAATATGGACCTGAGGATATCGTAAGGCATGGTATAGATGGTTATTTGGTTGATATTGGAGACCGTAAAAGTTTAGCGAGGAACATAATTAATATTATGGAAAACTCTGAACTAAGAAAAGAGTTATCAGAAAATGCAAGGCAGGGGATTTCTAGATTTAGTAATGATATATACAAGGAAAAGTGGTTGAGTTTATTTAATTTAGCTAGGAAAAATTGATAAACATCCTTATGGGATATGCCTCCTTTTAGTAAATGGTATTGATTTATTCCTTTTTGCCTTAATAATTTACTTATTACCCAATAAGGCTAAATGACTTTTTTTATAAATAGCTAACTTAATTGGAGGGTCTGTTGAGGACTTTTATAAGTACTATGAAAAAAGGCTTAAATACTATTATTGAATACTCTAAACGTCGTTCACGTGCCTCTAATGATTTGGGCTTCAGTTTCTAATTTGAGTGGGCCTTAGCAAGGCACAAAGGTCAAGCTGATACTTAATATAATCTAACAAGGAAACCAAAAAATTTACCCAGTTGGTTTCCTTTTAGTTTTTAGGTACCTTCAGATTTTATGAGGGCTTTATTATATTTGTAAGGCATATACAACTAGTGAAACAGAAAAAAACGCAAACATCAAATCTTATAAAAGTAAGTTAATGGATCTATAAAAACCGAGATTTTATATTAGTCCACTAATAACAAGGAGGGTGAATGAAATAACTGCTTAATTTGCCTTTGCCTAGCTATCAATTGTAGAGGTGATTCTTTGAAAAGTAATGTGTTTATATCTTTAACTCTAATTAATATTCTAATGATGTGTATAACACTTACATCATTAAAACAAAGCGAAGTGAAACCACGAAAAATTGATACTATAGCCACATCGGTACTTACTTACGAAAACCACAGGTTTTTAGATTTTCAAAAAGCTATCCTCAAGTTCCCTGTACGTGAGGATAATAATACTTGGATACAAGGTGCTTCTGTTAATCAAAACGCAAATGAAATTTATATTGCTAGGCAGTCTAATGGTGGGACTGTTTTAACTATTGAAATAAGGGATTTAACTACAGGTCTAATAAAAGACTCAAATCATGTTTCAATAAAATCAAATTCATATGCAGAAGGTCTACCATGGTTTCTAAATAGTGAGGGAGAATTATGTTTCTTAGTAAGGCAAGTACCAGCAGATAGTATCTCAATTTATAATTATACCCGTAATAAGGTGGAACGCAGTTTTAATTTATCTGGGCAGTACAAAATTGGCTTTGATTATTATAAACAATTTATAATTACAAGTAATTCAAATTTAGATACTTTTTATATTTATAATTTTGATAGTGTTGTTGGAGGAACACCAAAGTTAGTGCATACAGTCCAAACAGATAGGGAGAAGTTATTTTTTGAGAAACCCCAAGGTATTACAATGGATAAAAATAAAATTATTTTATCACACGGATCTAAGAATGGTAGTCCTGCAATTAGTGTAATTAATATGCAAGGACAATTAGAGAATATTTATTACTTTGAGAGAAAAAGCTATGCTAAAATGATAAACAAATCCTATCCTTCTTTAATAATCAATGAAGAAGATTACGAATATGAAAATGAAGGTATATTTATGTTTAAGAACAAAGGGAAAATTAGCCCAGCTTTGGTTCAGATTATTAACGCTCAAACTACTATAATTGTTTTATCTAGTGATTTAGAAGGGGAGAGGGTTATCAGGAAATACCCTTTTTAAAATTTCCTCTTGAATAGGGTAGGGATTGCTAATAAATATAAGTATAGAAAACGTAAGAGAATTTTAGTTCAAATTTGAATGTTAGGTTTGATTTAATAATTTATTATAGGTATCCCCTATAACTGTCAAAGGACAATATTTGTTATAATTAGTGTTTGTCTAAGAAACTTTTCATTGTCTAAGGACCTCTTAAATTGCAATTTAACTTATTACTAGAAAGGACTAACCCATGCGCACAGTAATATCCGTTTTAAAAGAACAAATTCAAAGTTTTTATTTAGTCAGACGCTTGTCTGCGTATGAAATGAAAAGTGCAAATAGTAACACCTACCTGGGTATACTGTGGGAAATTATTAATCCCATGATTCAAATCGCCATCTACTGGTTTGTGTTTGGATATGGAATATTCCAATCGGCTGGTAGAGCGGATGTTGAGCTAAACGGAGAGATGATTCCGTATTTCCCCTGGATGTTATCAGGAATCATTGTCTGGTTTTTCATTAATCAATCTATTACACAAGGATCTAAATCCATTTATTCACGGATTAAAATGATTTCAAAAATGAGCTTTCCAATGAGTGTTGTACCGACATTTGTCATTTTTGCAAAACTTTATCAACATTTAATGTTGCTAACGGTGGTTCTAATTATTTTTCAATTCCTAGGCTTTCCCATAAGTATCTATTATTTACAATTGGTTTATTTTATCGCAGCTACCGTTGTCTTTTTAGTTGCTTTATCGTTAATTACATCTACTATTTCGACGATTATTCGAGATTTCCAAATGTTATTACAGGCTGTTGTCAGGGTATTAATATACTTATCACCGTTCCTATGGCCGCCTTATCACTTACCAGAGACCATTCAAACGATTATGAAATTAAATCCTGTCTTTTATCTAGCTGAAGGCTACCGAGCGTCTATCCTTGGTACATCATGGTATGCTGTTGAGCAATGGGAATACACCTTGTATTTCTGGGGAATAACAATAGTACTGTTGATATTTGGTTCGGTTCTGCATGTAAAGTTCCGTGATCGCTTTGTAGACTTTTTATAATCGGATGTGGTGTGAATGACCAAAACGGTTGTTTTAAAAAACGTGACGAAAAAGTATAAAATGTACCATAGCGCAAAGGAAAAGCTACTTGATATCATTTTGCCGAAAAGTTATGGTGAAGACTTCTATGCTCTGCAAAATGTTGATTTTGAAGCGGAACAAGGTGATGTTGTAGGCTTCGTTGGTGTGAATGGATCGGGTAAATCGACATTGTCTAACATCATTGCCGGGATTATCCCGCAAACATCCGGAACTGTTGAAATTAAAGGAAGAACCGCTTTGATTGCTGTCAATGCAGGGTTGAATAATGAATTAACAGGCCGTGAAAACATTGAATTAAAATGTCTGATGCTCGGCTTTAGCAAGGATGAAATTAAAAAAATTGAACCTGAGATTATAGAGTTCGCTGATATTGGAAAATTCATTGATCAACCAGTTAAATCTTATTCAAGTGGAATGAGGTCACGGCTTGGTTTTGCGATATCCGTTACGGTAGATCCAGACATCCTTGTGATTGATGAAGCATTATCCGTTGGAGATCAGACGTTTGCAGAGAAAAGTTTAGATAAGATGCATGAGTTTAAGGAACGAGGAAAAACGATCTTCTTTATTAGTCATTCTTTAGGACAAATGAAGAAATTTTGTGACAAGGCTCTATGGTTGGAGTACGGGGAAGTAAAAGACTATGGATCCATTAAAGATGTTATGCCGAAATATGAAGCGTTCTTAAAAGAATATAAAGCAATGTCGATTGAAGAAAAACAACGTTTCCGGCATGCAGCCATTGAAAAGCAAAGTGGAAAACTACATCAAGCAATCCCATCTACGTAAGAGGCTAAATCAGCGAATTTAGCCTCTTTGGTTTTTTAATCAAATGGTTGAAATTGTAACTGTTTTTTTATCGATAAGTCCTCTAGATTTTTGGTATAGTTATATAGTATGGAAACAAATAAGTAAATGGAGAGCGAATATGAGTAGTTCTGTAATTTTTAATCAGGTAACGAAAAAGTACAAAATGTACAACAAATCCTCAGAAAAGCTGTTAGATATTCTAGTTCCAGATAAATTTGGAGAGAACTTCTACGCTCTGCAGAATGTTAGTTTTACTGCAGAGGAAGGCGATGTCATTGGGATTATTGGGGTAAACGGTGCAGGAAAGTCAACCCTATCAAATCTAATTACAGGTGTCATTCCCCCTACATCAGGAGAGATTGAAATCAAGGGACAATCCTCATTGATTGCCATTGCCTCAGGGCTAAATAATAATCTAACTGGTAGAGAGAATATTGAGCTAAAATGTTTAATGCTTGGTTTTAGTAAGAAGGAAATCAACGAATTAATGCCTGAAATCATTGATTTTGCTGATATCGGGAAATTTATTGATCAACCGGTGAAATCCTACTCAAGCGGTATGAAATCTAGGCTCGGGTTTGCCATTTCTGTAAATATTGATCCAGACATCTTAGTAATCGATGAGGCGCTATCTGTAGGAGACCAAACGTTTGCTGATAAGTGTCTTGATAAAATGAATGAGTTTAAGGCAAAAGGCAAGACAATCTTCTTTATCAGCCATAGCATTGGTCAGGTGAAGAAATTCTGTCAAAAAGCCCTGTGGCTAGAAGCCGGTGAAGTCCGAGCATATGGGACGATTCAGGAGATTATCCCTCAGTACGAAAAGTTTCTCAAAGAATTTAAGGCAATGTCGAAGGAAGACCAGAAGAATTTTAAGAAAATAGTATTAGAAAAGCGTAGCAAATTAAGGGAGCAAGAAAAACAAACAGATGAACAGCTTGAGCCGGTACCACGTAAGTCTAGAACAAGCAGGGAAAAAAAAGGGACTTGGAGAGGGATAATCAAAGGGTCGCTAATTGCGCTAGTGTTACTCGGGTTCGCATTCGGTGGATTTGCCTATTTTAAGGACTCCAATCTATTTGCGAGTACGAAAAAGACCGTGGAACCAACAGTTTCTTCTAGTGAGACGGAAACGAAAGAAACGGAACCTGTGGAAACGGCCGTTCAACAAGAAACTCTTCCTGATATCCGATATGTGACGGTTAATAGTGCAAATATCCGTTCAAATCCAGACCTTAATAGCTCAGCCGTTGGTGTAACAAAACTGGGACAATCTTATAAGACAACAGAAGTAGAACAAGATGCTTCAGGTACGGAATGGATCAATATTTCGGATGATGATTCAAGCGAAGCATGGGTAAGTGGTAATGTCTTAGCTAGTATTGAAGAAGTCCTAATTGATGAAGAGATTGCTGAGAAAATCGATGAGTTAATTGGTTTTAGCCCATCATTAAATGAAGCTATTCCAATGATTGGATTGCCAAAGGGAGAGGAAGAAGTTTTCAATTTTACGGAGTATATCTATGTAGAAGATGTAGTAAATGGCTTTACAATCAATGTGAGTGACTCTTCCAAGTCTGCTGTGATTAATGAAATTGGTCGACCACATTTGGAACATGGAAATACCCTGTTCTACTATGGTAGCGAATTTGATTTTATCTTCACGATAACAAGCGATGGGTTCATTGATACTTTAACAGTTAAAAGGCGTTAGGTTCTTTGTACTTTATAATATTTCAGTTAAAAAAACAGCACTATGTCATCGCATAGTGCTGTTTTTTATTGAGTTCAATCAGTGGACCTCGCCTGTACATTTCTAGAACCCAGGTAACCAAGCGTATAGGCAACAATATTACCACTAGAATGACCTTTTGAATAAGTGTTCCACTTTTGATTAAAGGCTGCAACCTTTTCTAATTGAAAGTCTTTTGTTTTGATGCTATGAATAATCTCTGTAGTAGAGTATGCAATTGGTCCGGGCACTAATTTCTTGTAATCCTCCCAGAAACCTCTCGTCTTACTGTACTGTGCTAAATCATAAGGAAAGAAAACCATAGGCTTATTAAGAATCGCATATTCAAAAGGAAGGGAAGAATAATCTGTAATTAGTATGTCGGAAACAAAGAATAACTCGTTTACATTAGGATAATCGGAAAAATCATATACGAACCCTTGTAGGTCTTCGGTAATCCTAATAGAGTTCTTAATTGCAGGGTGGAGTTTTAATAAAAGAATATATTCTTGCTCCAACTCCTTCTGCAATAGCTTTAGGTTGATATGCAGTTCGAAGGTTTCTAACTTTTCGTCACGAAAAGTTGGTGCATATAAAATAACCTTTTTATCAGATAAAAAGGGATACTTCTTATAGATGTATCGTTCAATAGAATCCTTTTTCTCTGCATTATAGAAAAGATCTGTTCTAGGAACCCCAGTTCGGAGTATGCGATCTTCAGGTAGTCCAAAGGCCTGTGTAAAGATATCAGCCATTGCTTCAGAACCGACTATAACTTTATGAAAGTTATTATAGACCTTTTTAAAGCGCTCTTTCGCTTTTTCTGTTCGGAACTCGATAGATTGGTCTTTTAAACCAAATTTCTTAATGGCCCCATTTGCATGCCATATCTGAATGCATTTTGCATCTTTTTTAAATTTTGTAGCAGCAAGAAAACCATAATAGTTATCGACAAAGATAACCTTTGCGGTAGCAAGGTGGTAAATCGACATGATAAAATGTGTAAGTCTTTTTATCTCGAATAAAAGAACTGTCTCTTCGTTCGTTTCAGATGCTAAATAGGGATATACTTTCTCGTTTGCTAGAATGATGGTGCGAAAATCAACGTTTTGTTTCTGCATTTCGTCATAGATATGCAAGTTGTTTTCAGTAAAAGAAGCCACTAGGACAACTTTCTTTTGTAATGGGAGTAGGTTGAATAAGGAAAACAGCAAAGAAAAAAGCCGTAAGTAAAAATATACGGCCATTTCTCTAACCATTGTTCACCTGTAATAAATCATCTTTAATCTTACTTGTAGATATTCCAACTGTTCTAGGTAGATAAATGACTTCGCAGTATTCTTTAAGGAAGTCAAACTTTCCTTCCCAATCGTCTCCCATTACGAAGACATCAATATCATTTTCTACAACATCCTTGATTTTTTGCTCCCAGTCGTTTTCAGGTATGACTTTGTCCACATATCGAATGGATTCAAGAATCATTTTACGGTTTTCAAAGCTATGATAAGACTTTTTTCCTTTAATATCGTTAAATTCATCTGTTGAAATCGCAACAGTTAGATGATCACCAAGGTCTCTAGCGCGTTTTAATAAGTTGATATGACCCCAATGAAGCAAATCAAATGTTCCGTATGTTATTACCTTTTTCACTGTAATCCTCCTTTGGAAAACATGGCGTGATATAGTTTCGTAGTATATATTTTTATAAAAGGGCACCGTTTAAATTCCCTACGCCTTTAAGAGATTCTCGTTATGAAACAGTCATATGTTGTGCTGAATAGGCATAGGCAAATTCTAACTCTTTTTCATTCTAAGATAACTGGCGTTCTTTTGCAATGGGGATTACTGGTGAATACGTGAGTTACTAAGCTTTGTAACAAACCTGTAAGGTGAATAATGTAAAAGTAAAGGTAAGTAAAGAACTCTATGTTCTAAAAAAACAAAAAAAATGTTAGTATTGTTTCAAAATTATAACCAGTTCATAAGTTTATTGAGGAAAACACTAAAAAGTTTTATGATAAGATTATTGTTTTTTTCTCCTATTATACACATTCTAATAAGTAAACACGAAACGGCAAAATTGAAATGAGAATGGTGATTACATATGATATTCAGAAAAAAGTCTAAGCCCAAGCGGCGACGATCTGCATTAAAACATTCAATTCATCTAACCCAAGACAATGGGAAATTATCCTTAGTTGGTAAATTGGGGTTAGAGCATTATACGGTTACTCAGCTTTGTTTAGCAATCAGAGATAGCGAAGAGAAATTTACAATTGCTGAAAACAACCTATCAGGTGCGCAATTTCGCTTTGATCTTTCGCTATCGTCCTTAATCGAAAAGCTTTGTGTTGATGATGAACCTAAAGTTTTTGATTTCTTTCTAAAGATAAAGGTTCCTACTGACACTTTAAGTGAAAAAGGGTTAACGAAATTAGAAGACAGAGCTGAATTTTTCGAGGAAAATTATCGGCAATATGCTGAATACTTCATCAGACTAGGGCGGTTCCAGCACACTATTTTGGAGGGGTTAGAATATGTGGCGTCTCCCAATGGGCGAGGGCTTTGCTATGTAACGACTAAAGGGAACCTCTCCTTTGCGTTGAATGAAGAGCCAGAGTCTCCTACCAAAATTCAAATTGACTTTGTAAGAAAAGTTCCTAATGGCCTTAAAATTGAAGGAAAGCTCTTTACAAGAAATTCACGCATATTAAATGGAAAGATCTTGATGAAGGGGCGGAATAATAATCAAGAACTAGTAGCGGACGCTACCTTTCAATGGGGAGAAGAACAAACCTCGTTAAAATATGGGTTAAACCGATACGAATATACTGCAACCATTGATTTCTCTTCTATTAATAATGGGAAGCTAGTGGAAGAGGATATCTATGATTTATTCTTGAGATTGAATTTCCATGATCGTAGTGAGGAAAAGGATGTACGAATTGGACGACCTGCTTTCAGAGCTAGGCATTTCATAAAAGAAACGAGTGCGGCTCAGGATAATCAAGTAGCTATTGTCAGTCCCTATTACACATTTAAGGCCTCGAATTTATCGCTTGAGGTCTATGCCTATGATAAGGAGACATTTGACTTCTTGCAAGGGAAGTTGCGTTTTGCCTGGTTCCATAGGTTAATGAATAAACGGAAAAACGTTTGGATTGTTGGGGAAAGGCCATATAAGGCTCAGGATACTGGATATCATTTCTTTAAGTATATGAGAGAGAATCATCCTGAAAAGAATGTTTATTATGTGATTGAAGAAGGCTCGCCTGAGCGAAGAAATGTCGACCCATTAGGAAATGTGCTTTTTTTCAAGTCAAAGGAGCATATTTGGCAAACCTTGATTTCGACTAGAGTCATCTCTTCCCATCATCCTGATTATTTGTATCCTCTTCGAACAAAGAGATTTAATAGGGCAGTTAAAGCCATTAAGGTCTTCTTGCAACATGGGGTTATGGGGACAAAAAATATGGTTGCTAACTATGGGAAAAAAGCTCGTGGATTTAATACGGATCTGTTCCTAGTTAGCTCAACATTTGAAAAAGAAATGATTGTAAATGACTTTGGATACGATCCGAATGAAGTCTTTATTACGGGCTTATCGCGTTTTGATAAACTTTTTGCGGAAGATGTACCACTTAAGAAGCAAATTTTAATCATTCCTACTTGGAGAGATTGGATTGTAACAGATGATCAGTTTCTTGAAAGTGAATATTTTGAGCGGTATAAAGAATTGATTTTACATCCAGAATTGCATCGTTTGGCAAGAGAGAACGATTTAGAATTGGTCTTTTGCCTTCACCCCAATATGCAGAAGTTCACAGATTATTTTCGCAACGCTCCAGTTAAGGTCATTAGCCAAGGGGAAGTAGATGTTCAGCACTTGTTAAAAGAAAGTGCGATTATGATTACCGATTACTCAAGTGTAGCGTTTGATTTCAGTTTTTTACACAAACCGATTATTTATTATCAGTTTGATCGCAGTCGATTCATTGGAAAAAGGCCATCTCACCTTAATTTAGATGAGGATTTACCTGGAGATATTGTAGATAGTTTTGATGGGATTCTTTCTTGTTTAGAAGATTATGTGCAAAATGGTTTGCAGATGAAAGAGGAAAATCGCAAAAGGTCTGAAAAGTTCCTTGATTTTAGAGATCGAAACTCTTCAAAAAGAATATTTGAAGTGGTTAAAAATGCCAATATTGATAAGCCACTATTAAAAAGACTTTATGAATCCAGCTTATATATAGCTTTGTTCAATCGATTTAGGAAGAGTAAATGGTATTTCCCTTCCATGAAGGCATTTTATAAATTGGCACGAACCTTTATGCCAATTGAAAAAGATTTGATTCTCTTTGAAAGTGGAGTTGGGAAGCAGTATGCTGACAGTCCGCGAAATATTTATGAAGAAATTGTTGCCCGTGATTTGCCTTATAAAAAGGTTTGGGTTTATAACAGCAACAATCGGTTTCATGACCCAAATACTAAGAAAATAAAGAGGCTAAGCCCTGAATACTATTATTACCTAGCAAGAGCCGGGTATTGGGTAAATAACCAAAACTTCCCTGCTTATATCAAGAAACGAAAGGGAACGACCTATATTCAAACATGGCATGGTACGCCATTAAAGAAGATGTTGTTTGATATTGAAAATATCCAGGGCCGTGATGAAGGTTACTTGGAAAGAATTCATGGAGCGACGAAAAATTGGGATTACCTTATTTCTCCAAGCGAGTATGCTACTAAGGCATTTAGAAGTGCTTTTCGTTATGAAGGGGAAGTCCTAGAAATTGGGTATCCAAGAAATGATATATTCTATAAACCGGGTCTTGAACAGATAAGTCGTAATGTAAAGCAAAAGCTCAAACTACCTTTGGACAAGAAAGTTATTTTATATGCACCTACATTCCGGGATAATCAAACCAGCTCTAACAATAAGTTTACGTTTAATCTAAATATGGACTTAGATGCCCTGAAAGACTCTTTAGGCGATGAGTATATTTTGCTCATGCGAATGCATGTAGTCATTAGTAGTAAGCTTGTGATTCCGGAAGAACTGCAAGAATTTGTATATAATGTTTCATCTTATCCTGACATTCAAGATTTGTATTTAATTTCGGATATATTGATGACGGATTATTCTTCGGTTATGTTTGATTTTGCGAATACGGATCGACCAATTCTTTTCTTTACTTATGATCTTGAAGAATATAAAAATGATGTCAGAGGCTTTTATATGGACTTTGAACAGGAAGCTCCAGGTCCTCTCTTGTTTGATACAGGGGACATCATTCAGTCAGTACAAAATATTCATACAGTTAAAAAGGATTACAGTAGTAAATATGAGGCATTTAAGAACAAATACTGTCCTTTAGAGGATGGGAATGCAACGAATCGAGTTGTGGATCGCTTCTTCGATGAAAAAGGTTAGAATAACTAAAAAGGGATATTTCACTTATGCTAAAAAAAATTATTAATTACTTGAAACGATTGAATTATACAAAAGCTGTGTATAAAACAGTTTTTAGGCTTGTAGGGATGCTCCCAGCAGATCCGAAGCTCATTGTTTTTGAAAGCTTTTTAGGAAAACAATACAGCTGCAATCCACGGGCAATTTATGAATACCTTAAGCAGCATCATCCAGAATATAAAATGTATTGGAGCATAGATCCGCGTTATGCTTCCTCCTTTGAGGGGAAGAATGTACAAGTTGTTAATCGCTTCTCTATTCAATGGCTGTTTATAATGGCAAGGGCTCGCTATTGGGTTTCAAACAGTCGCCTTCCATTATGGATTCCTAAGCCCAATCATACGGTTTATTTACAAACATGGCATGGAACTCCACTCAAAAGGTTGGCCGCAGATATGGACGAGGTTCATATGCCTGGAACAGATACAGAGAGCTATAAGAAAAATTTTTTAACAGAATCAAGTAGATGGGATTATTTGATCTCACCTAATCAATACTCTTCAGAAATTTTCAAAAGAGCATTTGGTTTTAAAAGAACCATGTTGGAGACGGGGTATCCAAGAAATGATATCCTCTATAATGAGATTCCCCAGAGTATACTAGAAAATTTAAAGCAAAAGCTGCAGATCCCGGCGGATAAAAAGGTTATTTTATATGCGCCAACTTGGAGGGACAATCAATTCTATGAGAAAGGGAAGTATAAGTTTAATTTGGAATTAAACTTAGACAAAATGAAGGAAGAGTTAGGCGAAGATTATGTTATTCTTCTTCGAATGCATTATTTGATAGCGGAGAATATGGATTTCTCCGCTTATAAGGGATTTGCTTACGATGCTTCACACCATGAAGATATTCGAGAACTTTATTTACTTGCAGATTTATTAATTACTGATTATTCTTCTGTGTTTTTCGATTATGCAAATCTTAAGCGGCCAATGATTTTCTTTGTTTATGATATCGAAAGTTATCGTGATACATTGAGAGGATTTTATTTTGGTTTTGAAAGAGATGCACCAGGGCCACTTGTGAAAAAGACAGAAGAAGTGATAGGCATCATTAAGCAGTTAGAGAAAAATGGTTATCAGCTCCCCGAAAACTTTGATCGGTTCTATCAAAAATTTTGCTATCTAGAGGATGGAGAATCTGCAAAGAGGGTAGTGAACCAGGTATTTAAATAAAAAATGTTTTGTTAAAGTATCGAAAGTCCCTTGCTCTTTCTACAAGCAAGGGACTTTTTAGTGCAAATTTCCTAATATAGGACTATAATTTGACAATTTTCTCTTCCGTTCCAGTATTTGTTATTATAATATTAATTAGTGATATTAATAGATTAGAGTTTTAATAGGAGAAAGGAGCAAGAGATGAGGAAGAAAATGGTCATGGTTACTTTGTGTTGTGGGCTTACATTATCAACTTTAGTGCCTACAGTTCAAGGGGAAGGTATAGGAAGTACAGCTAATACAGAAATTATTATTTCAGAAACGGAAACCGCCTTTGAAGAAGAAAGTAATGAACAAGTGAATGTGGCCGATGAATCGAACGAGGATAATGCGGACGCTGTTGATGAAACACAAAGGGATGAAAATTTAGACGGTGAAAATGAAACACCATCAGGTGAAGACAAGCGAGATGCTACAGAAGAGCCATACAATAAACCGTCCGATGATGGGGAAGTTGAAAATTCCGATAAAGAACCTTCAGAAGAAACAAATGAAACCGAAGGTGACATCCTGAATGAAAAGGTTGAAGAAAAAGCTGAGAAGGATAATAAAGAAGAGCTCCGAATTTCTACCGAACAGATTGAAATAAAAACAGAAAGAACGGAAATTGAAACGAAAGAAATTCCAGCAGACGGCGAGGTCATCGTCGATAATGTCCATTATTTTCTTAGGGATGGATTCGTTGATTATGCTCATGTATACAAAGGGGATATGCTCATAAGGATTCAAGAATATTATCCAGAAAGTACAATTGAACAGGCCGAAGAGCATATTAAGTATATATTTGAAATAGATTTAAATTCATTTATAGAGCAGGCAGTAAAGTTAGATGAAGTAACCCAAAAAGCTACTTCCTACTATCAATATTATCCTGAAACTAAATATGGAAATCACGGCTACAACATTCTATACATATTTGACATAGATGATTCAGGCTATATCTCTCAAGCTTCCAAGCGAGAAAAAGGAACGAAAAGAATCGTCTCAAGATATCAGTATTATCCTAAAACTGCATTTGGAAATCATGGAGATCATATCCGGTATATATTTGATCTCAATAATTCTGGTTATGTTGTAAGTGCCAGTCAAAGAGAAAAAGGAACAAAGAGAATCCTAGCTAGATATCAATATCATCCTAGAACTAAGTATGGTAACCATGGAAACAATATTAAATATATCTTTAACTTTGATCAATCTGGCTTTGTAACAAAAGCGAGCAAAAGGGCCCAAGGGTCAAAACGAACAGTAGCACGGTATGACTATTATCCCAATACTGTTTTTGGGAAACATGGAAAGAGCATTAGCTATATTTATAACTTTGATACAAGCGGCTATGTAACAAAGGCCACTAAGAGAGAAAAAGGAACGAAGAGAATTTTAACATGGTATCATTATTATAGTGGAACATCATTTGCTAAACGTGGGAATAATATTGAGTACATCTTTAACTTGGACAAAAGTGGCTATGTAACAAAATCTTGGAGAAGAGCGAAAAACTCAAAACGGATTTTAGCCGAATATACTTACTATAGTGGAGCTGTTTACGGAAAACAGGGCCCAAAAATCAAGTATATCTTTCATTATGATTTAGATGGATTCATGACGAATTCTATGACAAGAAAAGAAAATTCTTTTACAGTGACAAATGCCTATGAATATTACCCGCAAACAACCATCCTTAACCGTGGAAAAAATATTAAGTATAGATTCACGATTGATAAGAACGGTTTACTATCTACTGCTTACTTAAAGGAAAAAGGAACAAATCATACTAAAGGTGTTTTCCAATTTCACTCAGGCACAAAGTATGGTAGTCATTGGACTCGGGTTAAGAGTCAAAGACTTTACGTACAAAAAATTAAACAGAACCCTGAATTACCTTGGGGTTGTGCGGTTGTTTCCTTGACACAATCACTAAATTTCAAGGGCCATAATCTTGATAAAATTAACATGGCTCGTGCAATGCCTTACTCAAATGACCCATATAAAGGATACGTCGGTTCACCATTTAGAAGTCAACAAGGAGATCCGAATTTAATTTATCCAGAAGGATTACGTAGCTTAGCGAAAAAGTACCAACCAGGTAGTGAAGTTGTAAATAATATTAGCGATAAGCAAATCCTTTCAGAACTACAACAAGGAAACCCAGTTAATGTTTGGGTTGTTTGGAAATTTGCTCCTGTACAATGGAAATGGTATTACGCAGGAGCAAAAAGATTGTATGCTCCAGAAGAATATCATGTTATCACTTTGACAGGATATGATGATAAAGGAAATTACACCTATACAGATCCAGCTGGTAGCTTAGTCACAAGTACGGTAAGTAAAATTAAATTCAACGATATTTTTAATCAACTTGGGAGACGAGCATTAATCGTCAGATAAGAAAAGAACCTCCTGCCTATTATGGCTGGAGGTTCTTTCATTTGCCCTAAACAAACTTCCTTAGAACAGGTATTCTACTAATTATAAGTGTAAGAAGAAGACTAATGAATAATACAATAATGAGCATAAAAGCGGTATAAACGATAGGGTGTGTTGTTAAATGAGATATCCCTGTTAATTGTATAAACTCTTTGCCTCTAAAGACATCCAATACCATAGGATGGGTCAGATAGATTCCAAAGCTATACTTTGCAATCATAGAGGTAAGGTTAGAATTTGGCTTGTTCCCAAAATCCTTCATAAATAGGAAGAGAGAAATGGAAACAAACGGTGTAGTAATAGATAAGTATTCATAAAAGACCTGATTTAGACTCCCTTCTTGTGCACTGACTAACCAAGTACCCAATATTGTTAGGAGTAATCCGGCAATACCTAGTAGATGAAATAGATTAGTGGTTTTACGACTAACCTCAGTATTGGCTAAATAATAACCAAGGATAAAATATCCGCCGTATCCAAGGAAATACTCAAAGCCATTTGCAAGCTGAAATTTAAATAAGTAGGAAAGCGTTGTTGAAATGGCGCTGATAGCAAAACTAAGAAATAAAAAGTAAAGTATATCTGTTTTCTTGCCTTGTTGAATAAAAGTTTTAAATAATGGCATCACAAGGTACAATCCTAAAATCGCATATAAGTACCATAAGTGGTATTTGATGTCGTTTTGATAAAGATTAATGGCGAATTCCGTAAATGAATAAGACCCGATGTCATAACGGAAGGCCCATAATGAATAGATAAAAGACCAAAATAACAGGGCTAGAAATAATCTCGGGATTCGATTAGTGATAATATCCCATTGTGATTCCTTTTTTCCTAAAAGGAGCATCCCACTCAACATAATAAATAATGGAACAGCCCATCTGCTGCTACTATCAACTAGATTTCCAATCCACCATTCAAAGGAGCCTACTTCCTGGCGAACGAGTCGAGCTGAAATATGGATTAGGAGGACGCCAATAATTGCAACGGCCCTTAACTTTATTGCATATAGAATCAAAGCAAATACTACTCCTTTTTGATCGGCTTAATGGAAATACCTAAATTGTTTGCTATACTAGTATAAAACTCTACAGCTCGATTGTCGTAGGAAACTTGATTTTTTAAAATCTTCTTTATATTAAGAAGCTGATATTCATCGAATCTTAAAAAGACGGTAAATAAGGAAGGACTTAATTTTGTTAACTCCTCTAAATGAATCTTATAAGTGATAAGATTCCCATTTCGTTCGAAGTTAACTATTAAATCGTTATCATGCTTTGTTCGATCTCTGATCAAAACATGGTTTACCCGATCTAAATCGTCTCCGAAAATTTCAACATGTTGATAAAAAGTGTTCCCAATAATATAAGAATCGAGAGCTCTAGCAAACAAATTCATAGGAATATATTTGTATTTGTCTTTAAGGAATGGAACTTCATAATAAGGCAAGCTGTTTTTAATTACATATTTCTTGTTTTTATCATTTTTGAACCAGACAAAAAGATTTGTAAAATCTTCGATACGGTTTTCTAAAAATAATTCAATACTAACTCTGTACAATGGATTTTTGAATTGTTCTTTAAAATCATATCGTAAATCATTAGTTGTTTCGATTACTTGATGTAGAAGTGAAAGAAAATCCTCTTTCTGACCGGATTTTACAAAAAGTTGACTATCGAAGGTTTTGACAAAGTCATACTCATAAAGTCTGTTTAATATAACTTTTTCTTTCTCGATAGGTAATTTCTTTTCTTTAATATAGTCTATAACCTTTAAATCTGATTTTCTTTTCTCTAATACATGTGTTGACCTCGTTAATGAGTCTCGATTCTCTTCTAACCTATTTACATAATAAATTGGCTCAGTTGTTGTAGAGACGGTTTGGGCTGCCAAGAAAACATCACAGAAAAACAGCTTATCTTCAGCAAAGACCATTTCAGGAAACCCAATTTCTTTGTCTTTCAATAACGCAAGCTTCATCATTCTAGCAGTTGGCCCCATGTGATAAAAAAAGTGAGGAATATAAAAGGGTGAGATTTTTCGCCTTTCCTTAACAGACGCAAATTCGCCTATTATACTTTCCCCTTTTTCAGTCACTTTGATTGTTTTTCCGACCACGTAATCATCGTTCGTCTCATCCAAAATTCTTACAAGTGTTTCAATCCCTTTTGGTGCTAGCCAGTCATCAGCATCTAAAAAGGTAATATAATCGGCATTTGCTAATTCTATTCCTATGTTTCTTGGAGTTCCGGGAGAACCGGTATTCTTATGTAAAGCAACATAGCAAATGTTTTTAAATTTAGTAGCATATTCTTCAATAATTTGCTTAGTGGAATCGGTGGACCCATCATCTACAATGATATATTGAATATTTTCAAATCCAATTGTCTGGTTGATAACGGAGTCAATGGTTTTAGGTAAATACTCTGCGCAATTATAAGCAGCTGTTACAACTGCTACCTTTTTTGTTTTGTTAAACACCTTATTGATAATACTTTTTGGATTATTTTGTATTGACAATTCTTTATTTGTTAAAAGAGCTCTAGCATTCTCACGAAATAATGGGGGCATTTTATGACATCCTTTAATCGTAATTACTTTCTTTTCTTATATATCAAAGAATAGCAAAACATTCAACTTTTGCCATTTGTTTGATTGTTGAAAGATCGTGTCTCCTTATTTGCGGAGACGCTTAAAATACCCGTTTTATTATTTTAATTTCCTTTTTCTAGTGTATTCTCACTTTCTAATTAAACTTGTTTGGTTAGAAATGTTGCATTTTGCTGGAAATGATAAAAATTTGTAGAGAAAACAAAGTTATTCTGTTAAATTGATATAGGAAATAAAATAAAGGGGGATTTTACAGGAAGATATGGGTCATACTAGAAGCTCCAAAATTATAAAAAAGGCTGCTTATGTTTTTCCATTTCTATTAATCTTTCAAAATACAAATTACTATGCAGCCGCTGCATCAAATACTGAGATAGTTATACCAGCGGTGGAGGAGATTCTAAAGGTTGAAAGTTCTACGAGTGAAGAAGTAAATCTTTATGAGGAACCTTCAGAAGAAAGTACCATTATTGAATCAATACCAAACGGGGTAGAGGTTGTCAAATTAGAAGTCATTGACGATTTTACAAAAGTATCCTATCCAGCTGGTGAAGAGGGAACTCTAATTGGTTTTATCGAAAGCAATTCGTTAGCACAACCAACACAGAGTCAAGAGGTAGTAGATGACGAATCAAACAATGAGCAATTAGATTCAGGTTCAGCAGAAGGTACTAATTCTGAATTAGATGGTGCAGAAAATGAAAAAGAAGAAGTGGAAGAGACAGTAACAGAAAAGCAAGTATTAAGTAGAGAAGCTACCTCATCAACGAATGAAGAATTATCTAATTCTGAAGTTCAACCAAGAAGTTTAAAGGTAGAACAACAAGTCGTCTCTAAAGAGTCTCTGCAAGGATATGCTTTAAAAGATCCTACAAATGTTTACGCGGAACCTCTAGAAACATCGAAGGTTTTAAAAAGTTATGAACAAGGGAAGCTATTAAAGTTCCATGAGTTCAAAGAGGGATGGTATCAAGGGAAGGTATATATAGATGGTGAGGCTGTCACTTGTTATATTAAAGCAAGTGATGTTGGAGATGAGCTTCCAAAAGAAGCCGTTTCACTTTCGGGATACGCATTATTAAATCCTACAAATGTATATGCAGAGCCATCAGTAAGCTCAAAGGTACTTAAAAGCTATTCGCAGAATTCTGTATTGAAATACTCTTACCATTCACCAGGTTGGTATACTGGTACGGTTTATCTAAATGGTAAAGCTGTAACCTGCTATATTAAAGCAAGTGATGTTGGAGAGAATAAGGCTGAAGTAAAAGTAAGCTTATCAGGAATTGCAGCTAAATCTCCTACAAAGGTTTACTCCTCTACATCGACAGATTCTACAGTCTTAAAAACCTATAATCAGGGGGCAATTCTAAAATATTATGATTATTCCTCAGGTTGGTACACAGGTAAAGTAATCATTAACGGTGTTGCTAAGGTTTGTTATATTAGAAAAAGTGATGTCGAGACAATCAACACTAATCAAACAAGTTTAGAAGGATTAGCGATTAATTCTCCAACAAAGGTATATATGAGTCCTTCAAAGAGCTCAACAGTTTTGAAGTCTTATTCTAATGGTAGCGTATTGAAATTCAAGACATATACTGAAAATTGGTATATTGCTAAGGTTTACCGTAATGGAAAGTCTATGACAGCGTATATTCATGTTAATGATGTTGAGAAAATTGATACAGATCAAAAGAACTTAGAAGGAATAGCTGTTAAATCTCCTACAAAAGTTTATGCAAGTCCATCACTTAGCGCGTCAGTCCTAAAGTCGTATTCGAATGGTAGTCTATTAAAATATAAGACATATACAAAGAATTGGTATATTGCTAAGGTCTATCGCAATGGAAAGCCTATGATGGCATATATACATGTAGATGATGTAGAAAATGCAATTGAAAATGCTGAGAAGTTTATTGGGAAGGCATTAAAATCACCTACATCTGTATACAGAGATGCGTCTAAAGGGTCTTCTATCTTAAAGAGCTATGAACAGGGAAGTAAGTTGATCTTCCATTCTTTCACAAAAGATTGGTACAAAGCCACTGTTTATCTAAACGGTGAAGCTACTACAGGTTTTATCCATACAGATGATGTTAATACGAATTGGAAAGAGCCAGTATATACAACGACAAGTTATGATTACAGTTTAAATGAAATGCTGGACATCCAAATGGCTAATCGCCCACGTACGTACTACTCATCGGTGTATGTTAGCTCAGCTGCATTGTACCAAGATGAAAAAAATGCCTGGAGAATTAGTGGGGATTCCTGGAATGTCCGTACGGGTAGTAGTACGAATGATGGGATAATAGGACAATTGTTTAATAATGATCCTGTTTTAGTCCATGGCTCAACTACTGATTCAAAGGGGCAGGTATGGTATAAAATCTCTGCATGGACGGTGCCAATCAATCCTTCTGAGGTGGCATATTATATTAATCCAGATAATTTCAAAAAAGATACACCTGAGTATTTCCAGTTTTTGAGGTTATCAGGTAGTGCAGGTGCTAATGTTACTGAAGTGAACAATAATGTTCTCTCTGGAAAAGGGATATTACATGATAAAGCAGAATGGTTTATTCAAGCTAGCTCAACTTATAGTATTAATGAAATGTATCTAATTTCTCATGCTCTATTAGAGACAGGAAATGGAACTTCAGATTTAGCTACAGGAATTAAAATTAAAGTGAAAAAGGATTCTAAAAACAATATTGTTTATACCGATAATGGTCTTATTGACGTTGAGTTGGTAGATCGAACAGCTTCCGATTATGATGCGATTGTTTACAACATGTACGGAATTGGAGCTTACGATAGCAACGCAAACCTTGGTGGTGCCCGATATGCCTATAATAAAGGTTGGACAACACCGGAGAAGGCGATTGTTGGAGGTGCTCAGTTTGTAGCACAAAATTATGTTTCAAAAGGACAGGATACCATTTATAAAATGAGATGGAATCCTGAAAACCCTGGAACACATCAATATGCTACAGATATTGGTTGGGCAGTTAAACAGGTTAATAGAATTAAAGGACTGTATGATTTAATAACAGATTATAGTCTTGAGTTTGATGTACCGGATTACAAATAAAAGCATTCCCTTGGGGATGCTTTTTTATTTAGGCTCTTTTCTCAAAGGTTGTTTGCTTTTTAAAGGAAATATAGAATGATTTAGCTATGATTCCATTCTAAGTTCGTTTCAAGATGTGAAAAGAGCTTACAAACTAAGTTGTAACGCAGAGAAAGGCTTATCTCGCGTTAAAATCGGCTTTAGGATTTTAACAACAAACTTTACGAAAACAACCTTTATTTAAATAGTACATTTTTGCGTTGAATTTATGGCTACATTGAATTTTAATATGTATAGACATATAATGTTCGTTGTAGGGTGAACAATGAAAGTAGTTCATGATATTAAATATGGTTTTAGTTGAAGAGCAATATATTAATATTGTGGTACCTGTGCAGTTCAACTAATAGAGGTAGATTAAAGAATAGCTTGGTTTTGCATGTGATTATTCACAAGATGATTATCGTATGAGAAGATCCTCTTAGTATAAAATATATTTTGTTCCAGCACTTATTGGCACTATAGTAAGAAACAATCCAAATTGTACAAAATGCAATAGAAGTCGACTCGATCAATAGGACAAAAAATTTTACAGACATAAGTTCAAGTGAAAAATAAACTTGAGGCTTATGTTTTCTTATATAGTGATGTATGTAAGTAAAACTTAGTGTTACCCTTTTTGCGTGATTTTAATGAAAAAAAAGCTGTTTTAAAAGAAGCCATTATTTTATGCCTTACAAAGGGAACAATATATTTAAATTTTGAATGTAAAATCAATGAAAAAGAAATGTCATCACGTTGATATATATACTTTTGTGAAAAAGTGTTAAGTTTACATTAGTTTTGTTAATATGTATGTATATTGAAATTGAAAACAGAAATGGGTACTTAAAATGGTAAAAAACTTTGTGAAAATATTGGGAATTCCCTTCATTACAAAACGTTTTAACGACATGGTTGACTTGATCGTGGACAGGATCATAACGAAAGAGAAAACATTCATTGTAACTGCGAATCCAGAGATTGTCATGCATTCCAAAAAAAATCCGGATTATTTAAAGGCTGTACAATCAGCAAATTACATTGTTCCAGATGGTCATGGTATTATTTTGGCCTCCAAATTGTTAAATACTCCTTTACCTGAACGAGTAACAGGGTTTGATCTGACTGTAAAGTTACTAGAACTTTCAAATCAGAACCAATGGAAAGTATATCTTTTGGGTGGTACAGAAGAGGTCAATGATGCAGCTGCAGCAAATATTGAAAAACGCTACCCAGAACTACGATTGGTGGGGCGCCATCACGGCTTTTTTGACTGGAAAGAGGACCGGATTCCTGATGAGATCCAAAGCTTGAAGCCGGATATTGTTTTAGTGGCTCTTGGAGTACCAAGGCAGGAGTTATGGACGGTTAATCATATTGACCGGTTTCAACAAGGAATTTTCATCGGCGTAGGAGGCAGTATCGATGTTCTGGCTGGTACGGTCAAACGTGCACCTAAAATTTGGCAAGCATTAAAGATTGAGTGGCTGTATAGGCTAGTTAAACAACCTTCCCGTTGGAGAAGGATGCTTGCTTTGCCAGAGTTTGTAATGGAGGTTTTAAAGGAGAAATTCTCTTCAAAAAAATAAGGCTTTTTGATTGTATGAAACCTTTTAAAGGATTCATTCGTCCAATTATTAGAGTGTCATGGTTTGACCTCACCTAGGGAATTGGAATAAAAAGGCGGAAAAATGACGGATTGTTACTAGTACATTAGCAAAATATGAAATACCATTCCCTTCCTGGGGTTTTGTGCTATAATTAGATTCGATTTCATGAAGAAATTGGCCTGCTAATTTATTTACTCAGGGGCATCCTAATCACAAGGAGGGTCAATATGCTTTTAATGACCTTAATTATATGTTTTTTAAGCTCCATCCTTCTTACTCCAATGATTAAAAAATTGGCGTTTCGATTAGGAGCAACCGATCGACCGAATCAACGTAAAGTACATGCCAAGATTATGCCACGAATGGGTGGTCTTGCTATTTTTATTAGTTTTATGATCGGGCACTTTATTATGGATCCTTTCAGTCCTTCCCATACCGGAATTTTGCTTGGGAGCTTGGTTATTGTAATAACAGGTATTTTAGACGATATGTACGAGCTCTCTGCACAGATAAAGTTATTTAGTCAAATAGCTGCTGCGCTTATTGTGATCCTTATTGGTGGAGTTCATGTAGATTTCATCAACTTGCCATTTGGAGGCAAGCTTGAATTCGGCCCATTTAGTATTCCGATTACGATTCTCTGGATTGTCGGAGTAACAAATGCGATCAATTTAATCGATGGTTTAGATGGACTTGCTGCAGGAGTGTCTTCTATCGCTTTAATTTCCATTTCAGGAATGGCGATTGTCATGGGCGATGTTTATGTAATGACCATTGGCTTTATTTTGCTTGTTAGTACGGTTGGATTTTTATTTTACAACTTCTATCCAGCAAAGATCTTTATGGGAGATACCGGGGCGTTATTTTTAGGATACATGATTGCGGTCCTATCTTTATTAGGCTTCAAGGGTGTAACATTTATTTCGTTTATCATTCCCATCATTATTTTGGGAGTACCAATGACCGATACAATCTTCGCGATTGTTCGCCGTCTTGTTAATAAAACACCATTGTCAGCACCAGATAAATCTCATTTGCATCATTGCTTTTTGAACCTTGGGTTTACCCATAGACAAACGGTATTAATGATTTATGCAATCAGTGCTCTTTTTGGTTTAGCAGCGTTTATTTTCTCGCTAACGACAATGTGGGGCTCGTTATTGCTAATCACAGTGATTTTACTTTCAATTGAGTTGATTGTAGAAAGTGTCGGCTTAGTTGGGAAAAATTATCGTCCACTCTTGAATATGTTACGAGGGCGTAAATATGTAAAGGAAAACAGATAACCCAGTCCATTGACTGGGTTTTTTATTGTTTTCAAAGTGGAGTGTGGGAATAATAATAGAGGAGTTACTTGAAAATTATGGTTTAATTTTCCTTTAATTGGGTACAGTAAGAAAGACAAAAAGCGCTAGTCTCCTGTTAAGCGGGGTTTAACCTTAAGATAAACAAATAAAAAACCCTTCCTAATAGGAAGGGCTTGATTCTGCACCAGCGTCAGTTACAGTCGAGTTATCAGTTTCAGGTTCAGTAACCAAATCTGTTTCTGAGGTCAATCCAAGATGCTTTTGGAGTTTTGTTTTCGTTTCTTCTAGTGCAACTTCATCTAGCTGGTAATAGTAAACACCGTTGATTCTAGAATCTGCACCTTCGAGGTTGAGTGTTTCAGAATTCATTTTCGTTCCAGCGACTGCATAATCAATGAAAGAAGTCATTTCTTCAAAGCGTAAGTCTGTGGTCATATTGGAACCAATTGCTTCAATAACACTAGTATAGTTTGTAAGAGATTTAACATTTGCCGCCTTTTTAATTACGGCTTTGATGATTTCCTGTTGACGTTTGCCTCGTTCAATATCATTGTCAAGCTTACGAGTACGTGCTAAAGCAAGTGCTTCTTCACCATTTAAGGTTTGTACTCCTTCTTCTAATGTAATTGCACCAGCGCGGTCTCTAGAATCTTGTTCAGTAAACGTATAAGGAACGTCAACTTCGATTCCGTTTAGAGCGTCAACCACATCAATAAACGCGTCAAAGTTCATTTTGACATAATAATCAACTGGTATATCCAATAGGTTTTCTACAGTTTCAAGTGTATATTCGACGCCACCATAGGCATGCGCATGATTGATTTTGTCATAAAACCCTTTATCCGGGATGTAGACGTAAGAGTCACGCGGGATACTTAGAAGCTTAACGGACTTTTCATCTTTATTAAAAGTAGCAAGCATTAAAGCATCTGTTCGTGAGTTTGAATCGAATTTACGCTTAGAACTATCGTCAACTCCGATAAACAAAACGGAAATGTTTTCTTCAAACGGATTGACACTTGCGCGTTTTGAATCTCGATCAACCGGTTGATAAGAATCCTTCATCACGGTTTCTGCTTGGCTATATAAATGTGCACCATATGCGACTACACTCACGAGTACCAGAAGAAGAGGTAACATAAACCAACGAATGATTCTCTTTCTTTTCTTCTTGGGCTTGTGAATATCGCTGCGTCTAATTTCAGCCATAGTATTCTCCTTTTCTATTAATCTATATAGTATAAGTTCAACATGAATTTTAAATAACCAATAAGCCTACCTTTTATTTTACAATTTCTTACGTTATTCGTAAATCGTATTTTATGGAAATTTGCTTTTTATCGGGACTTTAGCTCTAGGAATCGTCACCTATTTAACTTTTATGTCTATGCACAAAGAAGATGAACAGTGAATAAAGGCAAGTTTCTCTTTTTGGGATTACGGATCATTGATGCGGCTTCTTATTTAGAAGAACCATTATTCCTTTAATGGTTCTTCTAAATAGAGCATCTCGCCTTCAGCTAGCTCTGCTTGTCCGTTTGTTAACTCAACCATCCAGGCTGAAAAATTTGCTGTGTCTTGTTCTTCAACAAATGTTTCAACTTCCACTTTATCAAGGTAGTGAATTTCTTTAATGGAGTAGATGGAAGAGCGCAGTTCATTCTCGACCTTGCCTAGAAGGGTATAGTCAATCGTGGTGTGCATTACGCGCATGAGTTTCCGTTCAACAATCCCAGTAGCATTTAATCCTTCAGAAGTGGCTTTTCCGTACGCACGAATCAGTCCGCCGGCACCTAATTTGATTCCACCAAAGTAACGGGTAATGACGACGACTGTATCTTTTAAGTGACGTTTTTTAAGTACTTCTAGGATGGGAACACCCGCCGTTCCGCTTGGTTCTCCATCATCATTCGCTTTTTGAATTTGGTCATTTTCACCGATTAGATAAGCGGAACAATTATGGGTAGCATCCCAATGCTTCTTTTTAATGGATTGGATAAATTCTTGTGCTGCTTCTTCGGTTTCGGCTCGATCCACATAGGCAATAAAGCGGGAACGTTGAATGTTGATTTCGTGTTCGCCGTAACCTTTTACTGTTTTATATCGGGGCAGCATGATACCGCTCCTTTCTAAAATCTTCTTGTTTCTATTATAAATCGACAGCGCGTAAACGACAAATTCCTCCATGAATGTAAATAAACTTTAATATTCGTAAACTAGAACAATGGTATAATAGGACATATTATCAAATTTACACTACGGATGTTGTAAAAATGGTAAACGTTAAACACGGTTTGGCTAAGTAATTCGTTTTACACAAAATAGTAACTAAAGCAAAGAGCATATAGGCAATTAATAATCATTTATAAAAAGCCGAATCCTCGGAGGAATACGATGGTACTAAAAAAACTAGAGACCAATTCACTAGATCATATTCTTGAAACAATGATTGATACCGTGACGAGCACCAAGAATGAAGTCTTTAGCATTGCTGAGCAAAGTAGGCATGAGTATGAATCCATTATCGAAGAACTTGACGAGGTAAAAAAACTCGGAGTGAAAATCGTTGATGAGGGAGACAAACTTGAAGAGCAGGTACTGAAAGCGCGAAAACGTCTATCCGAGGTGAGCAAGCACTTCAAAGAGTTCTCAGAGTCAGAAGTTCGAGAGGCTTACGAAGAGGCTCACAAGTTGCAAATGGAACTGACGATGAAGCGCCAGCTTGAAAAACAGTTAAAAGAAAGACGAGAAGAACTAGAGCACCGGTTGAGTGGACTGACAAATACACTAGACCGCGCAGAAGACCTGTCTTCGCAGATGTCTGTTGTAATGAATTATATGATGAGCGATATTCGTGAAATGGGACAAGCTCTTGAAACTGCCAAACAAAAGCAGGACTTTGGACTAAAGATCATTGAAGCTCAAGAGGAAGAGCGGAAAAAATTATCTCGTGAGATTCATGACGGTCCAGCACAAATGCTGGCCAACGTGATGATGCGCTCAGATCTAATTGAAAAGATATATAAAGAACGAAGTGGTGAGGAGGCAATGGCGGAGATTCGAAATCTAAAAGTGATCGTTCGTTCCGCCTTGTATGAGGTCAGAAGAATCATTTATGATTTGCGACCAATGGCACTTGATGATTTAGGTTTAGTGCCTACCCTCAAAAAATACCTGCAAACAACCGAAGAATATCATAAGACAAAAATCCGCTTTTGCTATAGTGGAGAAGTCAAGCGACTTCCGACAAAATACGAGGTTGCTATGTTTAGACTGATTCAGGAATCTGTTCAAAACGCACTAAAGCATGCAAAAGCATCCCTTATTCAAGTAGAATTAGAGATTACAGAATCATTGGCTAAAATAATCATTGAGGACGATGGACAAGGATTCGATTTAAACACGAAGAAAACGCAGTCCTTTGGCCTAATGGGAATGAAGGAACGAGTTGAATTGCTCGAAGGGGAAATCTTTATCGATTCGACAATTGGCTCTGGGACAAAGGTAGTTATTCACGTCCCGCTTGCAAGTCAAGCATAGATTCTATAAGCAAGAAAATAAACAGGTCGCCTGCGACTATGTGAAAATTAGAACTGAGATGGACTGGGAGGGCGAAACAATGGGAACAAGAATTGTAATCATTGATGATCATCAATTATTTAGAGAAGGAGTTAAACGAATCCTTGATTTTGAAAGCTCATTTGAAGTGGTAGCTGAAGGGGACGATGGAAGTGAAGTAATGGCTTTATTTGAACTCCATCACCCGGATGTGATCATTATGGATATAAATATGCCGAATATCAATGGAATTGACGCAACTCGTCAATTGATTGATAAGTATCCTCTAGCAAAGGTCATCATCCTTTCAATACATGATGACGAGAACTATGTGACACATGCACTGAAGACAGGAGCAACCGGTTATCTATTAAAAGAAATGGATGCCGATGCGCTAATCAATGCGGTCAAGGTCGTGGCTGAAGGTGGTTCTTATCTTCATCCGAAAGTCACTCATAACCTTGTCAAAGAGTTTAGAAGACTTTCAATGCAAGAGGGTGGAGGGAATGTGGCCACACTATCACCAGTTGAGATTCGTCGACCATTGCATTTATTGACAAGACGTGAATGTGAAGTTCTTCAACTTCTAGCAGATGGTAAAAGCAATCGTGCCATTGGCGATTCCTTATATATCAGTGAGAAAACCGTGAAGAACCATGTGAGCAACATTCTTCAAAAAATGAATGTAAATGACCGTACTCAAGCTGTCGTTGTTGCGATTAAAAACGGCTGGGTAGAAGTGAGATAAGAAAGGTAGTTCCTCCTAATTGGGAGCTAAGCGACAATTGAAGACTAGCTAATATTAGCACTGTATAAGACATACTTGCCCTCGTGGTAAGTATGTTTTAATCTTTTTAGCCAAAAGAATGCATTTTGATGGAAATTCATATAAAATGTATTTTAGATACAAGTCTAGAGAGAAAAGGAATCTTCTAGAACGTAAAAAGTCCTTGAATGAACAATGTTCTTATACTATATTTAAAAACTTTCTTATCTATATAAAAAAAGGTAGGTAATTCTATACATGAAAACGGCTGTTGTCACGGATAGTACCGCGTATATCTCGAAAGAAATGCGCGATCAATTAAATATTCATATGATTCCCCTCAGTGTGATTTTCGGGGAACAATCTCTCCGCGAAGAAATCGATGTTACAGCGGAGGATTTTTATGAGAAGGTGAAAAAGAGTGAGTTGCCAACTACATCTCAGCCACCAATTGGGCAGTTTGTAGAACTGTTTGAACAGTTATCAAAGGACTATGATGCAGTTATTTCGGTCCATCTTTCCAGTGGAATTAGCGGTACGTTCCAAGGTGCTGTTTCAGCAGGCTCGATGGTAGATGGAATTGATGTATACTCGTTTGATTCAGAAAGTGCTTGCATGGTTCAAGGTTTCTACGCAATCGAAGCAGCCGAGCTGGCTCAACAAGGGAAATCAGCCGAGGAGATTGTTGCGCGCTTAGAAGAAATGAAGCAGACGATGCGTGCCTACTTTATTGTGGATGATTTAAGTCATTTACAGCGCGGTGGAAGACTTTCGAATGCACAAGCTTTTATTGGGAGTTTGTTGCAAGTTAAGCCTTTGCTACACTTTGTTGATAAAAAGATTGAGCCTTTTGAGAAAGTGCGGACAAAGAAAAAGGCACTCAATCGCGTAGCGGATCTTTTAGGAAAAGATGCTGTAAGTGGTGAAGCGTATCGTGCAGTCATCATCCATGCAAACCGTGAAGAGGAAGCGAACGAGTGGAAAGCTGCGCTTGAAGCAAAATACCCAAATGTAGTGTTCTCCATTAGTTATTTTGGTCCTGTTATTGGTACTCACCTTGGGGAAGGGTCCCTAGGGATGGGTTGGTATAAAAAGTAGTTCTGTTTGAAATCACCATGCCACTTCTAAGCTTTTTTCAATGCACGGAAGTGGCTTTTTTTAGGATGTTATCCCTGCTTTTTTTTTAAAATCTTATATTATAAGTTAGACCTCTATAAAATCTTAAAGGGGAATCTTATGAAAACCATGAACCTAGGTGTTTGGTTATGAGATTTGCACTTCAGCCTCACCTCATTCCGGAGCCTTTGCTCTCAACCTCACAACTCACTTATAAAATAAGCGAAATTCCCACTATTCCAGAACCTTCATTTAATCCTTCTTTTACGTTTAACCCAAATCTTCAACGACATCTTTCAGGTAAGCAATTATTGCTTGAGGATCTCCCTTTCTCATTAGAAGAAATTCAACTGCATTATCAAAATGGTTATATTGCCTATCGCCCGGCACTAAAGAAAACATTAGAGAAGTATGAATGCATGAGATGTGGCACAAAAGATTGGCAGTGGTTTGCTTCGTATCCGTGTTCCCGCTGTGGTGAAAATTGTGTTTATTGTAGGAAATGTATCATGATGGGGCGTATCAGTTCTTGTACACCACTCATTTGCTGGTTGGGACCGTCTCCACAGGAAAATGACTCCGGAGCAAGTGAACCTTTATTGCATTGGCAGGGCCAGCTTTCACAAGGGCAAGAGGAAGCCTCTCGCCATGTTGTCCAGGCAATTAGCACTTCTACCGAACTTCTAGTCTGGGCCGTCTGTGGTGCGGGGAAGACGGAGGTGTTATTCAAGGGAATTGAATATGCATTAACGAAAGGTGATCGTGTTTGCATCGCTACCCCAAGAACCGATGTAGTTCTAGAACTCACGCCACGAATCAAAGCAGTATTCCCCGGTATTGAAGTTGCCTCCTTATTTGGAGGCAGTGAAGATCGTCATAAGTACGCTGCAATCACGATTAGTACGACTCATCAATTGCAACGCTTTTACCACGCATTTGACACGATGATTGTGGATGAAGTAGATGCTTTCCCCTACTCAATGGATGAATCGCTGCAATACGCTGTTCAACAAGCAAGAAAGCCCCATTCCGCGATGATTTACTTAACAGCTACACCTAGCCAAGCTTGGCAACGTGATTGTCGCGTTAGAAAGCGTCAATATGTAACCATTCCTGCACGCTATCATCGGCAACCACTTCCTGTTCCCGTTTTTCTTTGGTGTGGCAATTGGGAGAAGCAGTTAGAAAGAAATACCCTCCCGAACAATATAAATACTTGGATTGACCAGCGACTGAAGCAAGGGAAGCAAGTGCTGGTGTTTGCGCCAAAAATTAGATTAATGGAAAAAATGCTCCCTCTATTTCGTCAGCTTCATCCGAAAACGGAAATGGTTCATGCAGAAGACCCAATTCGTAAAGAAAAAGTAGGATTGATGCGAAATAAGGAGATTCCGTTGCTAGTAACGACAACCATTCTCGAGCGTGGGGTGACGTTTCCGAATATTGATGTGGCAATCATTGGGACGGAAGATGCCATTTTTACTGAAAGTGCGCTTGTGCAAATAGCGGGTCGCGCAGGGCGAAGTGCTCAATTCCCAACTGGTGATGTTGTCTTTTTTCATCATGGCCGGACCGAGGCAATGGTCAGGGCGCGTAAGCAAATTACCACGATGAATCAACAAGGACTAAAGAGAGGGTTACTAGACAGATGACCCTTTTTAGAGAAAAGAATTGTTTAGTTTGCCATGCTAAAATTGAACCGGTTGTTACGTGGACAAGTGTTTTTCTTTATCAGAAAGAAACACTTATTTGTGACCCTTGCAATAATAATCTTGAAAGGATTTCTGGAGAGATTTGCCGTGCATGTTACCGTCCTTTAGATAAACAATATAGCCGTAATGACCTTTGTTTGGATTGTCTTCGGTGGGAAGAAGAGCCAGAATGGCAAGGTGTTCTCATGCAGAATCAGTCCTTGTATCTTTATAATGATTATCTAAAAGAGGTTATCGCTAAATTTAAGTATCGAGGCGATTATCTGATTGCAAGTGTTTTTGCGACAGAGCTGGCCGGGAAAATGAGTCTTGGACTGTTTGATTGGATTGTACCGATTCCTTTAAGTCAAGAGCGCTTGTATGAGAGAGGATTTAATCAAGCGGAAGCCCTCATCGTCCAAGCGGGTTTTCCGGCAACACATTTGTTAACGCGTCTTCATGCTGAAAAACAGTCAAAAAAGTCTAGAAAAGACCGGATTCACTTGCCACAAGTATTCCAATTGAACCCTAACGAGTCTTATCCTATCGAAGGCAGCAAGATCCTTTTAGTAGATGATATTTATACTACTGGCTCGACGCTTCGTCATGCTGCTAAAGTCTTAAAGGCGAATGGAGCAAGAGAGGTTCACTCGCTAACGGTAGCTAGATAAGCAATCATTTTCTTCTCGACAAGGTTCGTTACAAATCAATGTATTTTTCAACATTTTTACTATGAACACGAAGAAAACTTCAATAAATCGTCACATCTTTTCACTGTTAAAGAAGGAGTTCTTTAGGGTAAAATAGAAGTATAGATACATAGTAATTTTAAAGGAGGAGTATCGCTTATGAACTATAACATTCGTGGTGAAAACATTGAGGTAACTCCAGCTATTCGAGAGTATGTTGAAAAAAAGGTGTCCAAGTTGGAGCGTTATTTTAATGAAACACCTAATGCAAGCGTAAGCGTGAACCTAAAAGTCTACCAGGATAAAAAATCTAAAGTGGAAATCACGATTCCGATGAAAAACCTGGTCCTCCGCGCAGAAGAAATTCATGAAGACATGTACGCGGCGATTGACTTGATTACAGATAAATTAGAACGTCAAATCCGTAAGCATAAAACAAAAGTAAACAGAAAGTTCCGTGGCCAAGACAGCATCAAAGATGTAGCTCCAATCTTCACAGAAACAGAGCCACACGGAGATGAAGACGAACTAGAATTGGTTCGTACGAAGCGTTTTGACTTGAAACCAATGGATAGCGAAGAAGCAATCCTTCAGATGAACCTATTAGGTCATAACTTCTATGTTTTCCATAACGCTGATACAAACAATACTAACGTTGTGTATAAGCGGAAAGATGGTCGCTATGGCTTAATTGAAGCTCAATAAAAATATGGCATTAAAAACCCGCAGTTCGCTTCGAGAGCTGTGGGTTTTCTTCTCTAAAAAGAAACGGAGGATAGGATTTTGACTTTTTCAATTGTAGGCTATGATCCAAAAGAAAAAGAATGGGGAATTGCGGTTCAATCCAAATTTTTAGGAGTTGGAGCGGTCGTGCCGTTTGCGAAAGCGGGTGTAGGGGCAGTAGCGACCCAATCCTATGCGAATACTGCTTATGGGCCACAAGCTCTTGAACTAATGGCAGCAGGAAAAAGTGCTGCTGAAGCGTTGGAAATCATAACGAAAGATGACCCAGATAAAGAGATGCGTCAGGTAGGCATCATTGATCGCAATGGAACTGCTGCCTCATTTACCGGCAAGTTTTGTTATGACTGGGCAGGCGGGATTACCGGAGCGCATTTTGCGGTTCAGGGAAATATCCTTGTTCCAGGTACTGTTGAGGCAATGACCAACACTTTTAAGGAAACAAAAGGGACTTTAGCGGAGCGGTTACTAGCTGCGCTAGATGCCGGACAGGAGGCAGGCGGAGACAGTAGAGGGCAACAATCCGCAGCGCTTTTAGTCGTGAAGGAAGCTGGTGGGTACGGGGGATATAATGACCGGTTTATTGATTTGCGTGTCGACGACCATCCACAGCCTATAAAAGAACTGATTCGAATCTATGGTTTACAACAGCTGTACTTTGCAAAATCAAAGCCGGAGAATATCGTTGCAATTGAAAGAAATGTAAAAGAAGAAGTTATTTCTCATCTAACACGTCTTGGCTATTTAAAAGATACCTCTGGAAGTAATGAGGAAATTCATAAAGCATTCACCGCATATCTTCATACAGAGAATTTTGAGGAACGAGAACAAGTCGCGGGCAAAATTGATTTAGAAGTACTCGAGTTTATGAAAAATCAACAAGGAAATTAAAGGGATTACAATGGCAGTTGTACCCTCACAATTGCACCCCAAAAAATAAGCGGAGACTTTTCGGTTAAACTGCAGAATAGAGCTCGTTTCTGGTTAAATAAGCGGAAATTTTTCGCTTAAGCAAAGCAAAATAACCATTTTTGCGCTTTTTTGAATTCATAGCCGGAATGTCTCCGTCTATATAATCTATTTTTTAGTGCTATTTCTATATAAGAGAAATTTATCCGCTTATTGAGGTCGGCTACGAATCATGGCTTTGGTAAGCCGTTACCTCACCAACTAGCTATTGGCTAATGCACGTCGAGCCCGTCAACCCTTGCTGACTCCTTCTCTGGTTTCATGAGGTCCGCTCTTTTATGGTTGGGTTTACAAATGTTAAAGAGGCTGGCCGAACGAAATCATGTTTTATCTATACATTTGATTTGTTAAAGACAGATTTGCTTTTAGGCAATTCTGCTAAGGTTAGCAGAAGTTGTTCAATTCCGAATGTTCCAAATTAAAGAAGGTTAATCATGTACTATGGTGGAATTTCCAAGGTTTTTGTTTCAATATCGTATATGATTAATAATCTACATTTTCGTGGAATCCTATCTTAGTTGTCACTCTAATTTGTAAGTGGTAAAATTAGTAGGAATAGTACGGATTTTTCAAGGATTCGTTGCTTGTTTAAACGAATCTTTTTTATTTTTGAGATGTCCTTCTTGGAATGAATAGATAAAAGGAGCGTTAGCATGGGGATCTTAAACAAAATTTTCGACCAGAATAAACGCGATATTAAACGTCTAACAAGGCTTGCTGAACAAATTGAAGCTTTGAGTGGCGATATGGAAAAACTCTCTGATGACGAATTAAGAGGGAAGACAAAAGAGTTTCAAAATCGATATCAACAAGGTGAATCAACGGATGATTTATTAGTAGAAGCCTTTGCGGTAGTGCGGGAAGGTGCGCGTCGTGTTCTAGGGCTGTACCCATATAAAGTCCAGCTCATGGGGGGGATTTCCCTACACGAAGGAAATATCTCCGAGATGAAAACCGGGGAAGGGAAAACCTTAACAGCGACAATGCCCGTTTATTTAAACGCGATAACAGGAAAAGGCGTTCATGTTGTCACCGTCAACGAATACTTAGCAAGTCGTGACGCGAATGAAATGGGACAACTTTATGAGTTTCTTGGCTTATCAGTCGGTTTAAACTTAAACGGCATGACGAGTGAAGAAAAACAGACTGCCTATAGTGCAGACATTACCTACGGAACGAATAATGAATATGGATTTGACTATTTAAGAGATAACATGGTGCTATACAGTCATCAGAAGGTTCAACGTCCGCTCCATTATGCGGTTATTGACGAAGTGGACTCGATCTTAATTGATGAAGCACGTACACCATTGATCATTTCAGGCTCCGCTCAAAAAAGTGCGGCTTTATATATTCAAGCGAATGCATTTGTCAAAATGCTAAAGAAAGACGAAGACTATACGTATGATGAAAAAACAAAAGGTGTTCAGTTAACAGAAGAGGGAATTACTAAAGCGGAGAGAGCTTTTAAGATTGAGAACCTCTTTGATATTTCTCATGTAACCTTAAACCATCATATTAACCAAGCATTAAAAGCAAATGTCAGTATGCACTTGGATGTTGATTACGTCGTACAAGAAGGCGAGATTGTGATTGTTGACCAATTCACAGGTCGTCTTATGAAAGGGCGTCGTTATAGTGATGGATTGCACCAAGCGATTGAGGCCAAGGAAGGCTTGGAAATTCAAAACGAAAGCATGACTCTTGCCACAATTACGTTCCAGAACTATTTCCGGATGTATGAAAAGCTTGCGGGGATGACTGGTACGGCTAAAACAGAGGAAGAAGAGTTCCGCAATATTTATAATATGAATGTTGTCGTCATTCCTACGAACCGACCAATTCAACGTGACGACCGCGCCGACTTGATTTATGCGTCTATGGATGGGAAATACCGTGCTGTGGTCGAGGATATTGCTCAGCGGAATGCTCTTGGACAACCTGTACTTGTTGGGACAGTCGCCATTGAAACATCCGAATTAATCTCAAAGTATTTAACGAAAAAAGGGGTTAAGCATAACGTCCTAAACGCGAAAAACCATGGTCGTGAAGCGGAGATTATTGCCGAGGCTGGACATCGCGGTGCTGTGACCATTGCCACGAATATGGCTGGTCGTGGGACAGATATCAAGCTAGGACCTGGTGTAAAAGAACTTGGTGGTTTAGCTGTTATTGGTACGGAGCGACATGAGAGCCGTCGAATTGATAACCAGTTACGTGGTCGTTCAGGTCGTCAAGGAGACCCAGGGATTACACAGTTTTATTTATCAATGGAAGACGAGCTGATGCGCCGCTTCGGTTCAGATAATATGAAAAATATGATGGCACGACTAGGGATGGATGATTCACAGCCAATCCAAAGTAAGATGGTCACTAAAGCCGTCGAATCCGCTCAAAAACGAGTGGAAGGAAACAACTTCGATGCACGTAAACAATTGCTCCAATATGACGATGTTCTTCGTCAACAACGGGAAATTATTTACAAGCAACGTGATGAAGTACTTGAGTCAGACAATCTTCGGGCGATCATTGAGAACATGATTCGATCAACAGTTGAGCGAAACGTTTTTGCCTACACAGCAGATAGTGAATCTAGTGATGAGTGGAAACTAGAAGGAATCATTGACTATGTAAACGGAAACCTATTAACCGAAGGTGACCTAAAAGAAGAAGAATTAAAAGGCAAAGACCGGGAAGAAATCGTTGAAGTCATCCTTGATAAAGTGAAACAACGCTATAATGAAAAAGAAGAGCTCATGCAGTCTGACCAAATGCGGGAATTTGAAAAGGTAATTGTGCTCCGTAGTGTAGATTCAAAGTGGATGGACCATATCGATCAAATGGAACACCTTCGTCAAGGAATTCATTTACGAGCATACGGACAAATTGACCCGCTTCGTGAATATCAAACGGAAGGATTTGCGATGTTCGAAAGCATGGTTGAGGCAATTGAAGCGGATGTTGCTCGATACATTATGAAAGCAGAGATTCGCAACAACCTTCAACGTCAAGAAGTGGCCAAAGGTCATGCGGTTAATCCTAAAGAAGAAGGCGGGCAAAAGGCCAAGAAAAAGCCAGTTGTCAAGCAAATGGAGATTGGCCGCAATGATCCATGTTATTGTGGAAGTGGCAAGAAATATAAAAATTGCCACGGAGCACAAGGCTAATGGATTGTTAGAGTCATTACGCAGCATGGTTGCATATATTAAAGCACAAACTTATCTATATAGAGTCTATTAAAAGAGGAGCGGCGAAAATTTTCGCCGCCTCTTTTTCCTAATTGTTATAAAATCAGCTATAATGGTAATTATCTTTTTTTACGAGGTGAGCAAATTTGGAATTAGCAGAAATTCGGAATGAATTAGAAAAAACAGCTAAGAAATTAGCGGACTTTAGGGGGTCTCTTTGACTTAGAAACAAAAGAAGCGAGACTTGCTGAATTAGATGAAATCATGCTTGCACCCGAATTTTGGGATGATCAGCAAAAAGCTCAGACTTTTATTAATGAGTCAAATGCTCTTAAAGACCAGGTTCATGCTTTTCATCAGATGAATGAAACGTTTGAAAACCTAGAAGTATCCTATGAGTTGGTAAAAGAAGAAAGTGATGCAGAGCTTCAGGCTGAACTTGAAGATGAACTGCATCATTTGTCGCAACGACTAAAGGACTTTGAACTCACTCTTTTATTGAGCGAAGAATACGATAAAAGCAATGCGATTCTTGAATTGCATCCAGGAGCAGGTGGAACAGAGTCACAAGACTGGGGTTCGATGCTTTTGAGAATGTATACAAGATGGGCAGAGAAGAAAGGTTTCAAAGTCGAAACACTTGATTATTTACCTGGGGATGAAGCAGGAATCAAGAGTGTTACACTATCCATCAAGGGTCATAATGCTTATGGCTACTTGAAGGCTGAAAAAGGGGTTCATCGTCTCGTAAGGATTTCCCCATTTGATTCTTCCGGTCGTAGACACACATCCTTCGTTTCTTGTGAAGTGATGCCGGAATTAAATGATGATATCGAAATTGACATCCGTTCTGAGGATTTAAAAATAGATACGTACCGTGCAAGTGGAGCAGGTGGCCAGCATATCAATACAACCGACTCAGCTGTCCGAATCACTCACCTTCCAACTGGGGCCGTTGTTACATGTCAAACAGAGCGTTCGCAGATTAAAAACCGTGAGCGTGCGATGACGATGTTGAAGGCAAAGCTTTATCAGTTGCAAATCGAGGAAAAAGAAAAGCAATTGGCAGAAATTCGTGGTGAACAAAAAGAAATTGGCTGGGGAAGCCAAATTCGTTCTTATGTTTTCCATCCTTATTCGATGGTAAAAGATCATCGCACCAATACAGAATCTGGGAATGTTCAAGGTGTAATGGATGGCGAGATTGATCCATTTATTGATGCGTACTTGCGTTCAAAAATAAATTAACAGCGGCCAAAGCGTGAATTCATTTAATGGAATTCGCGCTTTTTATATTGGAGAAAACGTTAAATTTACGCATAAAATACCTCCCCTCTATTGATAACTAAGACAAGTTTTATTCCTTTACCACGGTAATCAGCTAGCGTTTACACTCATTTCCTCCCATGTTATACTCGACGCTGGTAAAATTCATCTAAGGGGACATTCAGTTGAAAAAAAAGAAAGCTTTTCAGTTAAATCCAAAATTCAGGAAGGCTCTTGAATACATATATACCTTAATCGGGGCAGCGCTAGTTGCGTTAGCTTTTAACTTATTTTTACTCCCTAACCAAATCGCATCCGGTGGAGTGAGTGGGATCAGTATCATACTTGCTCATTTATTTGGGTGGGAACCAGCTTTTGTTCAATGGTCTTTTAATATTCCGTTATTTATTGCAGGGGTCATGCTTTTAGGTGGCCGCCAGTATGGGATGAAGACATTGGTTGGCACGGCTTTTTTGCCGTTAGTCGTTTATTTGACTAAGGATTTGGAGCCATGGACGATGGAACCTCTATTAGCGTCTTTATTTGGCGGAATTGGGGTCGGGATTGGTCTTGGGATTGTATTCCGTGGAAAGGGTTCAACTGGCGGAACCGACTTAGCTGCACAAATCGTAAACAAATACACAGGACTTTCGCTTGGAACATCCGTAGCCGTAATCGATGGCTTAATTGTACTCGGGGCAGCAACCATCTTTGATATTGAAAGTGGATTGTATGCGATTATTGGCTTGTATGTAACCAGCAAAACAATTGATTTGGTGCAAGTCGGAATGGGACGATCGAAAATGACGATGGTCATAACTGAAAAACAAGAAGAAGTACGTGAAGCAATCTTGAATAAAATCGATAGAGGTATGACAAAACTAACAGCATATGGCGGGTATACTGACCAAGAACGTCCGATCCTGATGTGTGTCGTGGATCAGACAGAGTTCACAAAGTTGAAACAAATAGTCAAAGCCATTGATCCACATGCATTCGTCATTGTTACGGATGCTTCCGAGGTCCTTGGGGAAGGCTTTAAAAGGGAGTAGGAATGGTATATCATAGGAATGTAGGAAAAATTTTCTGTAGGGGGTTATAAGCGTGAAAAAGAAATTAATTGGATTGCTTTTTGGAGCGTCCCTCGCTCTAGCCGCATGTGGCGGTGGTGGTGACGATGCTGCTGATGGTGGCGGTGAAACTGCAAAGGCTGATCCTGAAACATTGTTTGCGCAATCCTGTTCTGGTTGCCATGGTGGCGAACTACAAGGGGGAGCTGGTCCAGAGCTAGCAGCAATTGGTAGCAAATATTCTCAAGAAGAGATTGAGAACATCATTGCTAATGGACAAGGCACAATGCCTCCTAAGTTACTTGAAGGTGAAGAAGCATCCGCAGTAGCAGAGTGGCTTGCCGCTAAAAAATAATAGCAAAACCCAAAAGGCGTGTGAGACTAAGACCTCGCAGCCTTTTTATTTTGCACTTTTATTGTCCCTTTTATGGGATTTTTTACTTTGGGTAAATGGATTTGCTAACGAGTTTGAGGGAGTTCTACGTGCCCGAATTGGGGAGGAAAAGGTGTTGACGGTAACATAGAAGTGTTCTATGTGTCCGAAGAGGTGGAAAAAAAGAAGTAGCGGTAACATAGAAGTGTTCTATGTGTCCGAAGAGGTGGAAAAAAAGAAGTAGCGGTAACATAGAAGAGGTCTACGTGACCAACTAAGGGAGAAAAGGGAGTTAACGGTAACATACACGGGTTCTACCTGACCACCACGGCAGAAAAAAAGGATTAGCTGTAATATAGAGGAATTCCAGGTGGAAAAAAGGTAGAAAGAAGTAGTAGTAACATAGAAGGGGCAACGTGGCCAATACAAGTAGAATAAATGAAGGAACAGGGAACAGGAATACGGAGATGTCGACCCTTACCTACCTCATATTCAGTTAGGTAAGTTACAATATCGTACATAAAACAATCTAATAGCCCTTTTTTAATAGATAGAATGTAATCAAAATGAAAAATTCGGATTGATATTTTGAAAAGGCTTACCCTCTATATAGAGCTATTTTATGTAGAATCAAATGCCAGTATCTACTATTAAAAACCAAATTCTCACAAATTTAACGATAATGATTCTTTCTTGAAAAGAAACTGTAATATTTTAATAGGTTCCAATACAGGGTTCTAATGATATAATGGTTTGGTACAAAAAATGTCGAATGATAGCCAGTGGGAAAATAATATCCAGGGTGATAATAATATGATAGAAATGAAAGATGTTTATAAAAAATATCCTAATGGTGTAACCGCCGCAAACGGGATCAATGTCAACATTGAACAAGGCGAGTTTGTGTATGTCGTTGGACCAAGTGGGGCCGGGAAATCTACTTTTATTAAAATGATGTACCGAGAAGAAAAAGCCACTACCGGGACCATAAAGGTAAATGGTGTCGATTTGTCAAAACTTAAAAACAAGAATGTTCCAATTTTTCGTCGAAATATTGGAGTTGTGTTCCAAGACTTTAAATTATTAAATTCCATCTCTGTATATGATAATGTAGCGTTTGCGCTGGAAGTGATTGAGGAACATCCGACTACCATCCGCAAGCGAGTATTAGAGACACTCGAACTTGTTGGGTTAAAGCACAAAGCAAGAATGTTGCCAACAGAGTTGTCGGGTGGAGAACAGCAGCGAGTTTCGATTGCTCGTTCCATTGTCAATTCTCCTAAAGTGGTAATAGCAGATGAGCCTACTGGGAACCTTGACCCTGAAACTTCGTGGGGGATCATGAAAATCTTAGAAGAAATTAATCTAAGAGGTACCACAGTCGTTATGGCAACTCATAATAAAGATATTGTCAACAAGAATAAACATCGAGTCATTGCGATTGAAGGCGGTAAAATTGCACGTGACCAACAGAAGGGTGATTACGGATATGAAAGCTAGAACATTCCGCCGTCATGTAAAAGAAAGCTTTAAAAGTCTAGGGCGAAATAGCTGGATGACGGTAGCGTCCGTAAGCTCTGTGACGGTGACCTTATTATTAGTCGGTGTCTTTTTCGTCATTATGATGAATTTAAATAGTGTCGCAACTTCAATTGAAGAAGACGTAGAAATTCGAGTTCATATTGATGTAGCCGCGAACGATGAAGACAGAGAAGTGTTAAAACAGCAAATTGGTGGAATTACACAGGTTGATAGCATTGAATTCTCCCCGAAAGAAGAAGAGCTTGATAGTTTAATTGATAGCTTTGGGGAAGAAGGACAAGCCTTTAAACTTGTGGAGCAAGAAAATCCACTAAAAGATGTGTTTGTCGTAAAGACGAAAAATCCAACCGATACAATCAATGTGGCTAAAAAAATCGAATCCTTTAATTATGTTTCAAGCGTGAAATATGGACAAGGAACAGTTGAATCACTATTTAAGTTTATTGATATAAGCCGAAATGTCGGGCTTATTTTGATTATTGGTTTGTTATTCACAGCGATGTTCCTAATTTCAAACACGATTAAAATTACGATTATGGCTCGCCGCCGAGAAATTGAAATTATGCGACTTGTAGGAGCAACGAATTCATTTATCAGATGGCCATTTTTCCTCGAAGGTCTATGGTTAGGAATTTTAGGGTCCATTATCCCAATTACCGTTGTATCCCTTGCTTACTATTATTTATTTGATTTGATCCAATCTAAACTAGCGGCAAATAACTTTATTAAACTACTAGAATTCAATCCATTTGTCTTCCAATTATCTGCTGTTTTAGTACTAATTGGAGCACTGATTGGAATCTGGGGAAGTTTGATGTCCGTACGTAAATTCTTGAAAGTGTAAGAGTGAAGGGAGATGTTATCCCCTTCCTTTCCTTACATACATGTATCAATCATACGATTGACTAAATTCAACAGAAGAAATGAGAGGAGAAAAATCTAGTGAAAAAACAAGTACTCTCGCTAGCATTAGTTAGTACCTTGAGTATCGGAATGCTGTTTAACCCTGCGATGGTTAATCAGGCATCTGCTGAAGGTATCTCAGAATTGAAACAAAAAGAAGAAAATATAAAAAAAAAACAGTCTAGCTTGCAATCAGACATTCAGCAAGGCGAGTCCAAGATTAGTGAATTGAAAAATGAACAAGCAAACGTAGATTCAGAAATTAAGCGACTTGATTTAGCAGTTGCGGACGCGACGAATAAAATTGCTGAAAAGAATGAGCAAATTGATGAAACGGAAAAAGAAGTTGAACAATTAGAAAAAGAAATTGAGATTTTAATCGAGCGAATCGAAAAGCGAAATGAATTATTGAAAGAGCGAGCAGCTTCTTATCAGGAAAGTGGCGGTTCCATCAGCTACATTGATGTACTTTTCGGGGCACAAAGCTTTAGCGATTTTGTCGATCGTGTGGGTGCTGTCGCTACTCTTGTGCAAGCAGACCAAGATATCCTTGAACAACATCAACAAGATAAAAAGGATTTAGAAACGAAGCAGGCAGAAGTGAAAGCTAAGCTTGCGGACCTTCAAGACATGAAAAAAGAGCTAGAAGTGTTAAAAGCAGAGCTTGATAGTCAAATGGCTGAAAAGAAAAAATTAATGGAATCTCTTCAGAAAGAAGAAGAGCATATGCATGCTGAGATTCTAGCAAAAGAAGAAGAAAACGCGGTACTTGCATCTCAAGCGGCTGCCATCCAAAAAGCCATTCAATTAGAACAACAGCGTCAAGCAGAACTTGAGAAGCAAAGAGAAGCAGAAGCAGCGGCTGCTGCAGCTGCTGCAAGTGCAAAAGCTACCAGCTCTAATGATGGAGGAAGCTCTAGCTCATCTAGTTCTTCTAATTCAGTTCAAGCAGCTTCAACACCGCCTCCTGTTTCTGGAGGGTCATTCACTTGGCCGGCATCTGGATATGTATCTTCTGGTTATGGGTCTCGTTCACTTGGGAACCATCATGGAATCGATATTGCGAAGGGCGGAAATGTACCGATTGTTGCGGCAGCGGACGGTGTCGTAATTCGATCTTACTATTCTTCTAGTTACGGAAATGCGATTTTTATTAGCCATTCAATAAATGGACAAGTTTACACAACAGTTTATGCCCACATGAGCAACCGCGCTGTTGGAAGTGGTGCAGTCGTTAAAAAGGGTCAAAGAATTGGAACGATGGGCAACACAGGACAGTCTTTTGGACAGCATTTACATTTTGAGCTTCATAAAGGAGCCTGGAATATGTCTAAATCCAATGCAGTTAACCCATTGTCATACCTACCATAAGACAAATAACAAAAGGAGAGAGTGAATCTCTCCTTTTTTCTATTCCCTAAAAAGCTCGCAATAAACTTGTAAGTTAAATGAGTCTGATTTAATTGGATTTGTTTATGTCCTCTGCCTTATCCTTGTTCTCGTCTACATTTATATCGATTTCTTCGACTTTTTCATCCCTAGGATCAATCTTTGCTTCAATTTTAATAACTTCCTTTTTATCACGCCTTGAGTTGATTGTTTGCTTGAACATCTGGTGACCGAGTACCGCGACACCGGCTGCAATGATGCCATTGATGATTCCTTCAGTGGAAAAACCAAAGGCAAAAGTACCAAAAGCGACGGAAACGACTAGTAAAATCCAGATAATTGTCCAATCAGGGATTCGAGGTGTTTGTTTTAATCCGTAACCAATAACCCATAACGCAGGAACAAGCATATAATAGTTTTCATTTAAAAAATCAAGCAAAAATTCCACTTCCTCACCTCCATTTCAGCTTGCTTACTCTACTATATGAATTTACTAGGATTTTGCTTGGACAACTCTATGTGTGTGGATAAATTTAACAAAAAAGCATATCCTCATTGGATATGCTCTGGCTTTCTTAAGTATTAAAGTTTTAAACTTGTATAATCATGAACTCCAGACCCTATAGTTTTGAGAATTTTCTATTCCTCTGCGGGTAATAGGTGTAGCTTGATGTGTCTGTTGGGGACTCGAAGCGCTTTGGTTTGTAAAAGTGTTTATCGGACAGAAAGGAGTGTTCGAGCGAGCAAACAGTCTAACAAAAAGCAGTTGAAGGACAGAAAGAAGAGTCCGAGCGAGGAGATTGTCTAGTAATCACCGTTTGTAAGACGGAAAGAAGCGTCAGAGCGAGATAACTGTCTAACAACAGGTGGTTGAAGGAAAGAAAGAAAGGGCCGCTCAAAAAATCAGTCTAACAACAAGTTGAAGTCAGCGAGAGACTCATCTGCCAGCCTTCCAGCGTTTCTGGGGATAAACAGTCATCCCCACCTTTTATAATCCAGCAGCAGCACCTAGGAAATCCGCGCATATGCTAGTCAGCTCATTAGGTAAAATACTTCATAAATGCTTGTCTTACGACAGTCGTAGTTAAACGAGTCCCCTCCACTTTTCTCTAATTATTTATTTCTCATCTGTTCTTGTGCCATTCGGATCATTTCTTTTACCATATTGCCCCCAATTGGTCCGCCAACTTTCCCTGCTTCTTTTGAAGTGAGTGCACCGTTATAGCCACGGTGAAGGGGAACATCCACTTCTTTGGAAACTTCATATTTTACATCGTCAGGTTGGTCGGGGTTGACGTCATATCCTTGTTTCTTCATGACATCTGCTTTTAGCTGGTTCAGTGCTTCACGTGCACCTGGTATCAATGGACGTCGATTTCTTCTAGCCATTTGTTAGCCTCCTAAAGTTTTTTTATAGTATGTCCTGTTTATCCTTGATTAACAGACCCCAAGAATATGGTGATCGTCTAAAACGAATGCAGCTCCTTATGGCTCGACTGTTTCGTTTTAACAGGACTCAGAGAAATTATTGCTTCATAACTCGTCCATAGTCGTCATATAATGGAAAGCAAGTCCAATAAATAAAAAGGTCGGACAGAAGAGGCGAGGAGGACGACGATGAAGCGAAAGTGGATTGCTCTACTAATGACTGGTTCCTTGCTTATCGGAGCAGGTGGCACATATGTTGGTGTTCAATGGGCTGAAGCGGGAGATAATAATGTAGGGTTCGGAATCGAAAAGAATGAAGATGACCAGCCAAATGTTCTTTCTACGAAAAAACTCGATAAAGTTGAACAAGCCTATAGTTTGATTTTAAGTAGCTATGTCGAGAAAGTAGAAGAAGAAAAGCTTATTGAAGGTGCCATTCAAGGTATGCTCACAACGCTAGAAGATCCTTATTCTGTTTATATGGATGCTGAAACGGCGAAACAGTTTAATGAAACGTTAGAGTCCTCATTTGAAGGAATTGGTGCGGAAGTGAGCATGGTGAACAATAAAATTGTGATTGTCTCCCCATTCAAGGACTCACCAGCAGAAAAGGCAGGATTAAAACCAAATGACCAAATCCTTAAGGTTGATGGAGAGAGTGTTGAAGGATTAGATTTATATGAAGCCACGATGAAAATTAGAGGCGAAAAAGGGACCAAGGTGGAACTAGAAATTGCCCGCCAAGGTTTGAAGGAGCCGTTAACGATTGAGGTTAAAAGAGATGAAATCCCGCAAATCACTGTACACGCTGATATGAAACAACATGCAGGGGAGAAAATCGGTTATCTCGAAATCACTTCTTTTTCAGAAGAAACGGCAAAAGAGTTTAGCAAAGAACTAACCCAACTTGAAAACAAAGGTTTGGAGGGGCTAGTAATCGATGTGCGAGGTAATCCTGGTGGATTCTTAACCAGTGTGCAAGACATTTTAAGAGAATTGGTACCAGATAAAAAGCCTTTATATCAAATTGAGGAACGAGACGGAGAAAGGACGAGGTATTTCTCTGCGTTAAAAAAGGCAAAGGAATATCCAATTGTCGTTCTAACGGATAAAGGAAGCGCCTCTGCTTCAGAGATTTTAGCTGGTGCTTTGAAAGAGGCTGGTGGGTATCCAGTCGTTGGTGAAAAAACGTTTGGAAAGGGAACGGTTCAGCAAGCAGTGCCAATGGGGGATGGCAGTAATATTAAACTCACGCTGTTTAAATGGTTAACCCCGGATGGAAATTGGATTCATAAACAAGGAATCGAGCCGACTGTGCCAGTAGAACAGCCTAGTATTTATCATACTCATCCAATCCAAGCCGAAAAGCCGCTAAAGCTGGATATGAATAACGAGCAAGTAAAAAACGCACAAGAAATTCTTGAAGGTATTGGCTATGAGCCAGGGCGAAGAGATGGTTATTTTAGTGATAAGACCGAAATGGCTGTTAAAGCTTTTCAACGAAAGCAAAATTTAAAGGTGACAGGAATTATTGATGGTGACACAGCCACCGCACTAGAGGAAGCAGCTCGCGAGGAAATGCGTAAAGAAGCGAATGATGCTCAGCTACAAACCGCGATTAAATTGTTAGTACGTTAAAAATAGGAACTAACGGAAATCAGTGTGACAGGAACCAAACAATCTATTCGATAAAGCGCTAAAGTGCTTTGAAAACGCATGGGTCCATAAGGATCCATGCGTTTTCAATTAGCTTAAGAAGCATAAGTTTTATTTCAGGATTCTAAGGTGTAATAATGCCCTCTTCTCTCCATTACCATTCAGGTAATTTTTCATATTGTGATATTTTCCAAAACTAGTAATATGTTTTATAGACCAGTTTTGATAGAATAGTAATAACTGACATCGAAACGATAAATCTTGATATAAAGGCTGGTGACATGGGGTGACGGTCATTTGGTTGATGGAGTTACTAAAGGGGTTCGGTAAATTTTTTCTGCACCCTTTGTTCTATTATTTTTTATTTATGGCCGCATACATGGGAGTTGCTCGTGTTAAGCGAGAGCGAAAAAATTTTCATGTCCGCGCCGAGAATGCTTACTTTGAACTCAGGCAACTGATTCCTAGTGGATTACTGATTGGTCTTATCTTATCGGTTATTACGATTGCTTTAGGATTAGTGGTTCCATTTGCATTCGTACTCTTAACGGCAGTCGTGACTCTGCTATTTAGTTTACCTGTAAGAGTTAGATTTCTTTCACCTGTTCATGTAGTAGGAGCCGCGTTTTTTGCGCTCATTCTTGTGGCTGGACAGGACTGGGGAATCCCATTGGTTGGTGAGTATTTTTCTTCATTAACAGAGAAAATTTATCCTGCGATTGCTCTCCTTCTGGCGCTTCTTTTAATTGGAGAAGGACTTCTCATTCGGAAAAATGGGGGGAAAGGCACTTCGCCTAAGTTGATGAAAAGCAGACGAGGTCAGACAGTTGGGATTCATGAAGCGAAAAGATTGTGGATGTTACCGGTGTTTTTGATTGTACCAGGGGCGCAAATTGAAGCGATGTTTTCTTGGTGGCCAGTATTTTCAATCGGGGATCACCTATATTCCTTCATTCTCGTTCCATTTGCAGTCGGGTTTCATCAACAAATTCAAGGGATGCTACCAATAGAGGCTGTCCGTGCTCATGGTCGCAAGGTAATCACACTGGGTATGTTCATTTTAGCTATTGGAGTTGCTGGTTATTGGTACCCACTAGCATCTATTGCTGCTGTAGGTGTTGCAATGATTGGAAGAGAAATGATTTATTTTGTACAGCGAATGAAAGACGAAAATCGCCCTTTTTATTTCTCCAAGCAGAATCATGCTGTTATGATTCTAGGAGTCATTCCACATTCTCCTGCAGATAAAATGGGATTGCAAGTCGGTGAGATGGTCACAAAGGTCAATGGAATTCCTGTAAATAATGAAAAAAGCTTTTATGAGGGTATTCAAAAAAATGCGGCACATTGCAAACTTGAAGTTCTTGATACGAATGGGCAGATTCGATTTGCTCAACGTGCTTTATATGAAGGCGATCATCATCAACTTGGGATCCTTTTTGTACAAGATGATAAGAAATGGGATAGTGCGGCTGTATAAACCTACCGATGAAAGATGAGAAAGACGTGAACAGTTAAAAGTTCACGTCTTTCTTATGACTCCTTCTGAAATTGGAACAGAAACTATTTCTTTGACACTTTCAATCTAGTGTCTTATAATTACTTTGAAATCGAGATAAACAGGGACTTAAATGGTTTTTGAATTTTTTTCGTCTGATATCTCGAAATAAAAATACTTGAATTAAATATATGGAGGTAAGGTTCATGCTTAAAATTGGAATCGTTTTAGGAAGTACTCGTCAAGGTCGTGTTAGTCCACAAGTAGCGGAATGGGTAAAAGGAATTGCGGATAAGCGTACAGACGCAGAATTTGAAATTGTTGATATTGCTGATTATAACTTGCCATTCTTAGGAACAACAGATGGCACAGAGCCAGGAATTGCTGCATGGAATGAAAAACTAGCAAGCTTAGATGGTTTTGTATTTGTTGTTCAAGAATACAACCACAGCATTACTGGTGCCTTAAAAAATGCAATCGACTTTGCTCGTGAAGCATGGTATAACAAAGCTGCTGGAATTGTAAGCTATGGGTCAACAGGTGGTGCTCGTGCTGCTGAACACATACGTGGAATTTTAGGTGAAGTGAAAGTGGCTGATGTTCGCACACATCCAACTTTGAGCTTATTTACGGATTTTGAAAACATGTCTGAGTTTAAGCCACAAGACTTACATCTTGATAATGTAAATGCTATGCTTGAAGAAGTAGTTGCATGGAGCGGGGCTTTAAAAACTTTAAGATAAACTGAAAGTAGTAAAAGGCTGTCCTAACGTTGTTTAGTGACAGCCTTTTTTAAAATGTGAGACAATAAGGAAAATTAAGGGAGGCGATTTACATGCATTCCATTGATCCTTCAGTCCAAACCGAAAGAGAAAATTATAAGCTGTTAACTGGGAGTATTATTCCAAGGCCGATTGCCTTTGTGACCAGTGTGTCCAAAGCGGGAGTTGTAAATGGGGCACCATTTAGTTATTTTAATATCGTTTCAGCAAACCCACCAATGATCTCATTATCCATTCAAAGGACAAATGGCCAACAAAAGGATACCGCCCGGAATATTACCGATATGAAAGAGTTTGTTGTTCATATTGTGGATGAAAAAAACGTTAATATGGTGAATGAAACAGCAGCCAGTTTGCCACCAGACCAGAGTGAAGTAGAGATGGCCAACTTTTCAACGATTCCTAGTAAGAAGGTTTCCGTGCCGGGAGTAGAGGAAGCAAAAGTCCGGATGGAGTGTGTCTTGGAGCACGCTTTGGAAATTGGGAATGGTACCGATTTTATCATTGGAAGAATCGTTCAGTTTCATATTGAAGAAGATATTTACAACCAAGGAAGAATTGACGCTAAGGGCTTAGCTGCAGTCAGCCGTTTAGCAGGGAATGATTATGCAAAAATTGGTGAGGTTTTTACCATTAAACGACCAAGGTAATTACGAACATCTTATTAAAGGCAGGGAGGATAACAATGAAACATATTTTTCGAAAAGGGACAGACCTTACAAAACCAACTTTATTATTGCTTCATGGTACAGGAGGCACGGAGCAAGACTTATTGCCGCTTGCAGAGAGAATCGATGACCAAGCGTCTGTTCTGAGTGTGCGTGGGAATGTTCTCGAGCATGGCATGCCTCGATTTTTTAGGCGTTTAGCGGAAGGTGTATTTGATGAAGAGGATCTAATTTTTCGAACGAAAGAATTAAATGATTTCCTTAATGATGCGGCCGAAAAGTATGAATTTGACCGTGATAATCTTGTCGCTGTTGGTTATTCAAACGGAGCGAATATCGCTGGGAGCTTGTTGTTCCATTATAAAAATGCTTTAAGAGGAGCCATTCTGCATCACCCGATGGTCCCGCGTCGAGGAATACAGTTACCGGATTTAACGGGCACACCTGTTTTTATTGGGGCAGGGACGAATGACCCGATTTGTCCTGCTCAAGAATCAGAAGAACTTAAGTCATTGCTTGAAACCGCTAAGGCATCCGTACAACTTCACTGGGAAAACTTTGGGCATCAGTTGACACTTGGTGAAGTAGAGGCCGCAGGCAAATGGTATCGAGAAAATTTTAAAGAAGCTTAAAAAGCAGGAGGGCCTAGGCTGGCTCTCCTTTCGCTTTTATAACTGAATAAAATACGGTTAAGTCATCTATATTCAACCAGTTCACCACTGTATTTTTCTTGCTCTCCTTCTTGTATTAATGAGATAATTATTTCACACTCAGCGCGAGATATAGAAATTTTTTTACTACGACTGTTCATTCTTTCCTCTAACAATTCCAGCTATTTTAAAAGTATGCTCACTTCGTTTAAGGTGGAGAATAAGGTGATTATGAAAATTAAATGGGGCAAGCTAATTTTTACAGAAGACCATAAATTAAAAAGGGGCATTTTAGTAGTCGGTCTGATGCTACTACTCCTGCTGTTCCCTTTATTGCTTTTAGTCAATCGCGATGTGTTTAATGCCCTTTTAGATGGGGATACGGAAACGATTCGAGCTACTCTTGCTGGAAATTCACTTTATGCCTATTTTTTTATGATGGTTGTAATGACTGTCCAAAATAGTTTTACAATCATTCCACTGATATTGGTGATTACCCTAAATATTGCTTTATTTGGAGCCGTAAATGGTTTCTTATGGAGCTGGCTTACGAGTATTCTAGCAGGTGTTCTCGTTTTTATTTGTGTTCGTTTTTTATTTAGAAGCATGTTAATCCATCGTTTTTCCCCAGAACTGATTAAAAAGGTTGAGGAAAATGGCTTCACCTATGTGTTTCAAGCAAGGATTTTTCCATTTGTACCTACAAGCTTAATTAACATTTTAGCAGGTTTAAGTTCTGTCCGCTTCAAGCACTTTTTACTTGGAACGATAGCGGGAAACTTCCTCTTTTTTATCTTCCTATCTTTAATTCCAGCGGGCATTTTGACTGCAGATTTAAATGAATACGAAATTGGTATGCTCCTTTTTATAGGCATTACCGTATTTATCGGGTTAAGGAGGATTTTTATCAAAAAGAAAAGATTCGACCTGAAAGAAAACAACGATTTAGAGAAAGAAGATGGGCACAGTGAAAAACGTAAGTTTAACTGATATGAAGGCTTTAAAAGTCGAGTTAACAAGATTTATGATGGCTTATAAGTTTGCGTTAGATGAAATGAATACAAAAATCAATATCTTAAAAGAAGAGTTCAATTATATCCATGATTATAATCCGATTGAACATGTAAAATCACGAGTAAAATCCCCGGAAAGTATTTTGAAAAAAGTGGTTCGTAAAAACCTCGACTTAAATATGCAAAGTATTCGAAAGAACATTAAGGATATTGCAGGAGTCCGCATCACATGTTCGTTTGAATCAGACATCTATAAAATCCAGGATATGCTTAAAAATCAGAAAGATATAAATGTGTTGGAATGTAAAGACTATATAAAAAGTCCAAAGCCAAACGGCTATCGAAGTTTGCATTTAATACTTGAAATCCCTGTTTTTCTATCAAGTGGTGAGGAGTTGATTCCAGTTGAGATTCAAATCCGCACCATTGCGATGGATTTCTGGGCAAGTTTGGAGCATAAAATTTATTATAAATACAACAAGGAAGTTCCAGAGCATTTGTTAACTGAACTAAAAGATGCGGCAACTGCAGCCGCAGAGTTAGATGCGAAAATGGAACGAATTAATAAAGAAATCAATGTTTTTAAAGAAAATGACTCCATGAATGAAGAAGCTCTATTAATCAATGTAAACGAGGAACATATGGCTCTCCCATTAAGACTTTTAGAATCAATTGGTCACGCGAAAACAGAGACAAATCATTAAAGAACAAAGAATAAGGAAGGGTGCTCCTTAATCCTTAATTGTTGATGAACATAGTAGGCATTTTCTTTGCAATTTTCCCTTCATTTATGGAAAACTAAGATAGGACTGCCTGCACGTGTAGGAGCATGTAATTGTAATTAAGTACTATAGCTATTAAATTTAGCTCTAACTAAGTCCACTTACATGGCAAAGCATGCACTATTTTTTACAGTAATGATGGATGTGAAAGGTTGGAAAAAGATGAAATTATACAATTCGATCTTAGATTTGATTGGCAACACGCCGATTGTAAAATTAAATAAACTACCTGCTCCAACGGGTGGAGATGTATACATGAAGTTAGAATCCTTTAATCCAGGAGGAAGTGTAAAAGACCGTGCCTCGATTAATATGATTGAAACTGCCGAGGCACAAGGAAAACTTATTCCTGGAAAAAGCATTGTCATTGAACCGACATCTGGAAATACGGGAATCGGTATTGCAATGGTTTGTGCGGTGAAAGGCTATCGATGCATTATTACCATGCCAGCAAACGCTACTGCAGAACGTGTGAAAATTTTAAAAGCTTATGGAGCAGAGGTTCATTTAACTCCAGCTGATCAGCGAATGCAAGGGGCGATTGATAAAGCAAACCTTTTGGCTGAGGACCTTCCAGATACATTTATTCCAATGCAATTTGAGAACCAAGCCAACGCTGATGCGCATCGTGAAACGACCGCTGTAGAGATTTACGAAGCATTTGAAGGAAAACTAGATGGTCTTGTTTTAACTGCTGGAACAGGTGGTACGGTGACTGGGGTTGGAGAAGAGTTGAAAAAGAAAATCCCAAACATTAAGATTTATGTTGTTGAGCCAGCTGGTTCACCCGTTCTATCTGGTGGACAACCAGGGCCGCATAAAATTCCAGGCACAGGACCAGGGTTCATTCCAAAAATTTTAAATCGCGAAGTCTATGATGAAATACTTCATATTAATGATGAGGATGCTCAGACAATGGCTCGTCGTTTAGCTGCTGAAGAGGGGATTTTTATTGGGGCTTCGGGTGCAGCTTCTGCCCACTTTGCGATTGAAATTGCCAAAAACCTCCCAGCTGAAGCAAGGGTTCTTTGTTTAGCACCAGATACCGGAGAGCGTTATTTGTCTTCAGACTTGTTTCCAGTTTAAACCGAATAGCTTTTAACAGAATGGATGAAAAAACAAACGAAAGGGGCTGGATGTAAGCAATGGATTTAACGATTAATTGGAATCAAAAGATGGCTTTCTCGAGTGAGACACCGTCTGGACATGAAATTAAGATGGATGCAGCACCGGAGATCGGTGGAGAAAATACAGGAGCAAGACCGACGGAACTCCTTTTAAATGCTGTTGCAGGATGTACTGGCATTGATATTATTTCCATCCTAACAAAAATGAGATTAGAGCCGACCTCTTTTAAAATGGAGGTTCATGGAGACCGTGCCGACGATCATCCAAAAAAGTTTACAGACATTCATATTCACTATGCGTTAGAAGGCGATTTACCTGAAGATAAAGTTGTGCGTGCGATTACTTTATCGAAGGACAAATATTGCTCTGTTTCTCACTCTTTAAGTGCGAACCTAACAGCTAGCTACTCAATTAACGGAGTAAAAGGTGAAAAATCTGTTTAAAAAATTTGATTCATCAAGAAAAGAGCTGATTTCCGTGTTGGGAATTAGCTTTTTTTCGTTCAATGTCCTCGGAGAGAAAGGAAGAGTATATGAAGACTTCGAAGCAAGAAATCCGCGAACATACTTGGGAGATTTTAGAGAAAAACAAGTTTGGGCGGTTTCCATTTCCATTAAAAAATCGAATTCCAAATTTTAAGGGAGCTGAAAAAGCGGCAAGCTTTGTCTTTCAGATGCCTGAATATCAACAAGCACAAGTGATTAAAGTGAATCCGGATTCTCCGCAGTTACCAATAAGAGCCCAAATTTTACGGGATGGTAAGACATTGCTTGTCCCGACACCGCGTCTTCGTGCAGGTTTTATTATGGTTAAGCCGGAAAGGGTACCAGCAGGGGAAGAACGAAAAGCTGCGAGTCTTTCCCATATTAAGTCGTATGGAAAAGAAATTCCAATAGCGAATTTGCCTAGAATCGATTTGTTTTTTGCTGGTTCGGTCGCTTTGCATCGCGATGGCCGGAGAGTCGGCAAAGGAGAAGGATATGCTGATCGGGAATATGCCATTATTCGAGAATTAGGCAATCCGGAGATTCCGGTTATCGGTACGATTCATAGCGCTCAATTAACGGATGCTGATGTGCCAAGAGAACCCTATGACTTGACGGTCGATTTTATTGCGACAGAAAATGAATTCATTCCAACGAATACACCCTATCCGAAGCCAAACGGAATTCAATGGGATTTGGTCACAGATGAAGAAAAGGAAGAAATGCCCGTTTTAAAGGAGATTTGGGAATTAACGAAAAGTCAGAAACGTTCATAACGTTGCATGCTAATTTCCAACAGAAAATGGTATAGTTAGAAAAAAGGAGGGGCAGGATGAAACGGTTAGAAGGCAAGCGCGTTGTGTTGGCAGGTTCACGGAAACTAGAGGAAATGAGTAAAATCATTACGAATTTAGGGGGAATTCCAGTCCTACGCCCGGCACAAGGAACCACTTTTTTAGATGATTCACGGCTTGAAGACGATCTCCGTGAATTCGTGACTGGTAAATATGATTGGTTGATCTTTACGACTGGGTTAGGGATTGAGACTCTGTATAAAACAGCGGAGAATCTTGGGATTGGACAAGAGTTTTTAACTACCATCCGCCAATCTAAAGTTGCCGCACGAGGATATAAAACCGTGAACGCGCTAAAGAAAATGGACGTCATTCCTCTTGTGCGGGATGACGATGGGAGCACGGCTGGTTTGGTTAGGGCTCTGAAGAATGAGTTTCCACGGAACACCAAGGTCGCTCTTCAATTACATGGAGACCCTGCACCAAAATTAATTTCCTTTTTAGACGAAATGCAGGCTGATTATAAGGAAATCCTTCCTTATCAACATATCCCTCCAAAACAAGAAATTCTGGAACAATTAGTAGACGAAGTTGTGTCCGCGGAAGTCGATGCCGTTTATTTTACAAGTACACCACAAGGCCGATTTCTGTTTTCATTCGCACGTGAACAAGGGAAACTAGAAAAGTTGTTAGCTGCTTTTGAAAAAGAAGTTGTTGCTGTGGCAGTGGGCAAAGTGACAGCTGCATCGTTACGAGATGAAGGACTGAAGAGAGTCGTAGTCCCCGATTTAGAAAGAATGGGCAGCGGCATCATTGCATTAGAAAAGTTTTATGAGAATGAACAGCCTACAGTATAGGATTGTCTACGATAAAAATGAATAATTATTGGACAGCTACCATAAGTATAATGGTAGCTTTTTTGATGGCGGGAAATGAGGTGGGATCATTTATTCAAAATTAGCAGCTATGACCATCGGAAGCTTATTAATTGGAATTGCTATTAATGGTTTTCTCGTTCCACATCGTTTATTAGATGGAGGAATTGTGGGGATTGCGCTCATTCTCCATTATTATTTTGATTTCAGGACAGGTCTATGGACGGCGTTATTGAGTATCCCTTTAAGTGTTTATGCATGGTTTCATGAACGGAAGCAGTTTTATGGTAGTTTCCAAGGCATGCTGATGACTTCGCTTTTTATTGATATCCTAGCTCCATTGAGTCATCAAATCTCTTTGCCTATTTGGTTAAGTTCGGTTATCGGAGGCGTGGTTAGTGGGGCTGGCATCGGGCTAATGTTGAGATATAAGACAAGCACTGGTGGGACAGACCTTCTTGCTTACTTTATATCGAAGGCAACGCCATTAAACATTGGATTTCTCATTTTTTTAATCGATGGTGTCATTGTGTTGGCAGGATACCCGACTTTAGGTTTTGAGAGTTTGCTATTTTCGACGCTAACGATTTTTATTGCAGGTTGGGTTGCGTCCATCTGTTACGAACGAATCTAAAACGTCCTTTTTAATCTATTCTTCTCAAGAATCTTTTCTTGTCTGCGAAAGGGAAAACAAGTATGCTATTGAAGAAAAGAAAATCTTTGAAGAGGTGTATGATGGGATTGAAATATATGTTGGCATTGCTGTTACCAGGAACCTTTGTGTTGTTTTTCACAAGAGTTGTGTACAACCATTATCTTGGACTTGTGCTAACCGTGGCTTTGATTGCCGCTTCTGTTTACCGAGGGTATACAGATTCTATGCTGCTCATTATTATCGATGCGTTTTCTCTAACAGTCGGATTTTATTTTGCCAATCAAATGGTACACCGCAAAAAGCAATAGCTGTGGTAGGTTTTATCTACTGTACAGCTATTGCTATTTTTTTCGCTTTATTAATTAATCACTTTAGGAAGTATGATGGAGAAAGTAGTGCCCTTGCCAAGTTGACTTGATACCTCAATTTTCCCATTCATTGCTTGTAAAATGTTAAAGGCAACAAGAGTACCTAATCCTGTTCCATTTTTTTTTCTGTGATTGAATCGGGGATCCGATATTCGCAACCTCTTCATTGCTCATCCCTTTTCCGTTATCCTCAATAATGATATAAATTGAATCTAGCATTTCATGAACAGCCAGTTCAACTAAGCCATTTTCATTTGTTGCTTCAATTCCATTTTTGGTTAAATTTAATAGAGCATGTCTAAATTGATAGGGGTCACCTTTAATGAATAAATTCCGATCAATTGCCGGGAAAAATTTCAACTCCACATCATGTAAATGAGCATAAGATTGGATTGACTGAATGATGCCCTCTATTTCTTGATGAACATCTAGGTTTGTATTCTTGCTTTTCCGGTCTTTTGCTAACACTAGGTAATCGTTAATAATATCTTGAGCAACCTCCAACTCCTCTGACACTTCAGAAACCAAGGCTCGCTGATTTCCTAGAAGCTCTGTTTGCTGAAGGGCACTCAACTGTTCTTGAGATTGCTCAATCGGTTTTTGCAATTTATGGGCAATGCTAATTGAAAACTGGCTTAATAAATGCATTCTTTCATAATCGGTCGCTTCAAAATACATCTTGTCCAACTCTAACAAAGATTCATGAATATGCCTTGTGGCGAGCATCGTGATAATATTTAAAACCGCAAAAAGAATCCATAAACTAAACTCTTTCCCCGATAAAGCACGATCATCTAAAAATTGTGTTCCAAATCCAAACATCATGAGGGCAATCCACAATAAGGTGAGTACATACATCCTTTTTTGTTGAGAATTATAGTTCTCGTATTTTTGAAGAGTCACCCGGAATAACCCTAGAAGAATGATACAAATGAGAATCGTTAAGTATAGTCCAGGGCCACCAATAAAGATGCGCATTAGAACGGTCAGCCCCATGAGCGGAAGCCCCACTTGATAGCCCCCATATAAGAACCCTAAGATTAAGGGGATGTAACGAAAATCCAACATAAACCCCTCGTTAATCGAAACCGGAAAGGCCATACACGCTAGAATGGAAACACCATATAGAAAGATAAGCCCTAATTTTCTTTGTGATTTCGATTGGAATTTTCTTTTAAAATAAGATTGGTAAAAAAGCGTAGGAAATAGAATCATTAAAATTTGAATCAGCCATAGACCGACTGGAAGGTAAAAAAAACGGTCCATTTCGTCATAAAACAAGAAGGTCACTTCCTTTCGGGCAATCTACCTTTCAATTTTAACGTAAGTTTCTAAATAAAGCTGTTGAGCATATCACACTTTCTACGGTTTTAAACAAGTTTTTTATATTTGATTTAACGGGCAACTAGTAAAATGGCCATAGGAAGCTTGGATAAGAGACGGGGATGTGGGATCACAGAATAGGGAGGAGGATTTGTGAAGGGATTGACAAAGCTTGTGTTAATAGACAGAATTCCAGGTTGCCGTTGTGAAAGTGTCTGACAAATTTGGTTTGTAAGACAGAAAAGTAGGAAGAGCAAGAGAAAGTGTCTGACAAAGGTGGTTTAAAAGACAGAAAGGCAGGAAGCAAAAGAGAAGGTGTCTAACAAAGCTGGTTCATAAGACGGAATACAGCAATGCCTTATCAAAGTGTCCCAATCGCCCCCTACTTAAAAGACAAACTTTAAGGAGGAATTCATTAAAGCTGTTTCAAAGCACCATTTTATAACAATCACCCAATTAAAAAACCCCCTCCATTCACATGATCTAATACGACCTCAACCAGAAAAAAAACCTAAAGAAAACACCTAATCTTGTATCCGATATGGGTGACGTCGCAAAAAACGACCCATTATCACCTATTTTAGAACACTTGTTTGCTTTAAAGTGGTTAGTTTATCATGCTTTGTGGTAGAATGTTGATATAGAGAATGAAACAGCAGGATACATACTGAAAATTAGAATTTAACTATACAGGAGGCTTTGTTGTGGACCAGTTTGAATTAGTATCAAAATACTCCCCACAAGGTGATCAGCCTGAGGCAATTAGACAACTGGTTCAGGGGATTAAGGAAGACAAGCGGCACCAGACGCTTCTCGGGGCAACTGGTACGGGAAAAACTTTTACCGTTTCCAATGTCATTAAGGAAATAAACAAACCGACTTTGGTCATTGCCCATAATAAAACATTAGCAGGACAGCTTTATAGTGAGTTCAAGGAGTTTTTTCCAAACAATGCGGTAGAGTATTTCGTCAGCTATTATGATTATTATCAACCAGAAGCATATGTACCACAAACAGATACCTTCATTGAAAAGGACGCTAGTATCAATGATGAAATTGACAAACTTCGTCACTCGGCGACATCTTCGTTGTTTGAACGTGACGATGTCATTATCATAGCTAGTGTGAGTTGTATTTACGGTCTCGGTTCTCCTGAGGAATACCGGGAAATGGTTGTTTCATTAAGAACAGGTATGGAAATTGAACGCAACCAACTTTTACGTAAACTCGTTGATGTCCAATATGAACGGAATGATATCGATTTTAAACGGGGAACTTTCCGAGTGCGTGGCGATGTTGTTGAAATTTTCCCTGCCTCACGGGATGAACATTGTCTTCGCATTGAATTCTTTGGTGATGAAATCGACCGGATTCGTGAGGTTGACGCACTGACAGGTGAAATTCTTGGCGAGCGTGAACATGTAGCGATCTTCCCAGCGTCCCACTTCGTCACACGAGAAGAGAAGATGAAAGTGGCGATTGAAAATATTGAAAAAGAATTAGAAGAGCGTCTTAAAGAGCTACGTGATAACGATAAACTACTAGAAGCACAACGCTTGGAGCAGCGAACTCGTTATGACTTAGAAATGATGCGCGAAATGGGTTTTTGTTCAGGAATTGAAAACTACTCTCGTCATCTTACTTTACGACCACCGGGTTCTACCCCTTATACGTTGCTCGATTATTTTCCAGATGATTTTTTACTGATCATCGATGAGTCTCACGTGACACTGCCACAAATTCGAGGCATGTACAACGGGGACCAAGCAAGAAAGAATGTTCTTGTTGAACATGGATTCCGGTTGCCATCAGCACTTGATAACCGCCCGCTCACGTTTGACGAGTTTGAGAAGCACATTCATAATGCGGTCTATGTCTCGGCGACACCAGGACCATATGAAATTGAACATACACGAGAGATGGTTGAACAAATCATTCGTCCAACAGGTCTTTTAGATCCAACTATTGATGTCCGGCCAATCGAAGGTCAGATTGATGACCTTATTGGGGAAATTCAAGAACGTGTTAAACGAAATGAGCGTGTCCTTGTAACAACCCTAACGAAAAAAATGTCCGAGGACTTAACGGATTATTTAAAAGAGATTGGGATTAAGGTGCAGTACCTCCATTCCGAAATAAAAACACTAGAACGTATAGAAATTATCCGCGAACTTCGACTTGGAAAATACGATGTTCTTGTCGGAATTAACCTTTTGAGAGAAGGGTTGGATATTCCTGAAGTTTCCCTTGTAACCATTCTAGATGCGGATAAAGAAGGATTCCTTCGCTCAGAGCGTTCATTGATTCAGACTATAGGACGTGCGGCTCGTAATGCGAACGGCCATGTCATTATGTATGCAGATAAAATGACTCATTCAATGGAAATGGCGATTAGCGAGACAAAGCGTCGTCGTTCCATTCAGGAAGAATATAATGAAAAGCATGGTATTACGCCACAAACGATTCAAAAAGAAATTCGTGATGTCATTCGAGCGACAGTGGCAGCGGAGGAACAAGAGGAATACAACCCTACAGAAGGTTTAAAGAAGCTAACTAAGAAAGAACGTGACGAGCTAATCGTCAATATGGAAAAAGAAATGAAGGAAGCAGCCAAGGCGCTTAATTTCGAACGTGCGGCTGAGCTGCGTGATTTAATTCTAGAGTTAAAAGCGGAAGGATGACAGAATCATGGCGATGGATAAAATAGTGGTGAAAGGCGCCAGAGCCCATAATTTAAAAAATATTGATGTCACCATTCCGAGAGATAAGCTTGTTGTTGTAACAGGGCTTTCCGGTTCAGGAAAGTCCTCCTTGGCTTTTGATACCATCTATGCAGAGGGGCAACGTCGTTACGTTGAGTCCCTATCGGCATATGCCCGACAATTTCTTGGTCAAATGGACAAGCCAGATATTGACTCAATCGATGGGCTTTCCCCTGCGATTTCAATTGATCAAAAAACTACAAGCCGAAACCCTCGGTCAACGGTGGCAACTGTAACAGAGATTTACGATTATTTTCGTTTGTTGTTTGCTAGAGTGGGGCACCCGGTATGTCCCATACATAAAATTGAAATTTCTTCACAAACCATTGAGCAAATGGTTGATCGGATTTTAGAATACCCTGAACGTACAAAGATGCAAATTTTAGCGCCGATTGTTTCTGGACGCAAAGGAGCACATGTGAAAGTGCTAGAAGATATTAAGAAACAAGGGTATGTTCGTGTCCGAATCGATGGCGAGTTATATGATGTCAATGATGAAATCGAACTTGAGAAAAATAAAAAGCACTCGATTGAAGTTGTCGTTGACCGGATTGTCGTTAAAGAAGGGATTTCAGCTCGGGTAGCGGATTCCCTTGAAACGGCCTTAAGGCTTGGAGAAGGAAAGGTTCTTGTTGATGTCATCGGGGATGAAGAGCTGTTGTTTAGTGAAAATCATGCGTGTCCATTTTGCGGATTTTCAATCGGTGAACTCGAACCAAGAATGTTTTCTTTTAACAGCCCTTTTGGAGCCTGCCCTGAATGTGACGGACTTGGCGTTAAAATAAAGGTGGATCCTGACCTTGTCATTCCTAATAAAGAATTAACCTTAAGACAGCATGCAATTGCTCCGTGGGAACCAACAAGTTCGCAATACTACCCGCAACTTCTTGAAGCCATTTGCAATCATTATGGCATCGACTTAGACATTCCGGTTAAGGACTTACCAAAAGATCAACTGGATAAAATTCTTTATGGATCAGGTAGTGACCGAATTTATTTCCGCTATGAAAGTGATTTTGGCCAAATCCGAGAGAATTATATTCAATTTGAAGGGGTACTCCGCAATGTAGAACGACGTTATAAAGAAACTGGTTCTGATTTTATTCGGGAACAAATGGTAAAGTATATGGGTGAATATTCTTGTGCTTCATGTGGAGGATACCGGTTAAAACCAGAGACCCTTGCCGTTTTGATCGACAATCACCATATAGGGCATATTACTGCTCTATCGATTGAAGAGGCTTTAGACTTTTTCAATAACCTTCAACTTTCTGAGAAGGAAATGCAGATTGGGAATCTTATTTTTAGAGAAATAAAAGAACGACTTGGCTTCCTTCTTAATGTAGGACTTGATTATTTAACGCTCAACCGAGCGGCAGGCACACTTTCAGGTGGAGAAGCCCAACGGATTCGACTTGCGACACAAATTGGCTCGAGGTTAACAGGGGTTCTTTATATCCTCGATGAGCCGTCTATTGGGCTTCATCAGCGTGATAATGATCGCTTGATTGATACGTTGAGAAATATGCGCAATATCGGGAATACCTTAATTGTTGTTGAACATGATGAAGACACGATGCTCGCAGCTGATTATTTAATCGATATCGGTCCAGGCGCCGGTGTACACGGGGGGGAAATCATTTCTGCTGGATCACCGGAAGAAGTGATGAATGACCCAAGATCGCTAACAGGACAATATCTCTCTGGCAAGAAATTTATTCCTTTACCGCTCGAAAGACGTAAGCCGAACGGAAAATATATTGAGATAAAAGGTGCGAAAGAAAACAACTTGAAAAATGTGAATGTGAAGTTTCCGTTAGGGACATTTATTGCTGTGACAGGGGTTTCGGGTTCTGGGAAAAGTACGTTAGTCAATGAAATCCTGCATAAGTCATTAGCGATGCAGCTTCATCGTGCGAAAAGCAAACCAGGTGCGTTTCGTGAAATCAAAGGTGTCGAGCATCTAGATAAAGTTGTCGATATTGACCAATCTCCAATTGGTAGGACCCCTCGCTCAAACCCTGCAACTTATACGGGTGTGTTTGATGATATCCGTGATGTGTTTGCTTCAACGAATGAGGCAAAGGTTCGGGGTTATAAAAAGGGGCGCTTTAGTTTTAATGTGAAGGGTGGGCGCTGTGAAGCCTGCCGTGGCGACGGGATTATTAAAATTGAAATGCATTTCCTGCCTGACGTTTATGTTCCTTGTGAAGTATGCCATGGTAAACGGTATAATCGTGAAACGCTTGAGGTTCAATACAAAGGAAAAAACATTTCAGATATCCTCGATATGACTGTAGAGGATGCAGTGGAGTTTTTTAGCAATATCCCTAAAATCAAGCGAAAGCTACAAACCATTGCAGATGTTGGATTAGGTTATGTTAAGCTTGGACAGCCTGCTACTACTCTCTCGGGTGGAGAAGCCCAGCGTGTTAAACTAGCTTCTGAGCTTCATCGTCGTTCAACAGGTCGGTCTTTATATATTCTGGACGAACCAACGACAGGTTTACATGTAGATGATATCTCAAGGTTGCTAGTCGTGTTGCAACGCCTAGTGGAAAATGGTGATACCGTACTTGTGATCGAACATAATCTTGATGTTATCAAAACAGCGGATTACCTTACCGACCTTGGCCCAGAAGGCGGAGACAAAGGTGGTACGATTGTCGCCACAGGGACTCCAGAGCAAGTCGCGGAAGTAAAAGAATCCTATACAGGAAAATATTTAAAACCAATTCTTGAGCGAGACCGACTCAGGATGAAGCAACAAGTGGAAGAAAAAGAGAGCATTAGCAGTACATGAACCATCTTGAAGAATAGATCTCAAAGTGAATCGGAAACGATCCTCTGAATTTCAAGGCTATTACGTCTCTGTTTTTCACCTTAAGACTCGCCTATTGGCGGGTCTTCTTTCTTAATGGAAGTTCATAAAAATTTCTTACTTAATGGTTGTTCTAGGGATGATAAGCTGTTGTCTTTCTTGAAGGCTCTTTTCTCAAACTTTGCTGCTTTTGACCTAGAAATACGTCTGTGTAAGCTAGGTTATTCAAAAAAATTGCTACATTTTATGAGAAAAGAGCTTGCAAACTAAATATAAACATACGAAATGGCTGCTAGATCGTTAAAATCGCCTTTAGGATTTTAACAACAATCTATAACAAAACAGCCTTCGAAAGAATAAGAGGTGAAACTTTACATCCCTCTTTTTCGTAATAATAGTTAAGATTGCAACGGGGTATGGAAAGAGGGCTTAAGATGAAAAAACTTGAATACACTGAGTATGCGGGGAGGTAATGTGAATGAAGGAAGAACGAAAGAAAATATTAAAGATGGTTGAGGAAGGTAGGTTAACTGTTGAAGAGGCCTTATTCTTAATTGAAGAATTAGAGAAAAAGGAAAAATCAATGGAAGACAAGAAGGCTGAATTAATTACCGAGCTTTCAACAACGGTAAAGCAAGATCACACCTATCAAGGTTCATTTAAGAAAGAGGAAGCAACAGGTCCGAAACTGCAATCCGCTGTTGATAAGATTGTAGATTTTGTTGATTCAGCGTTTAAGAAAATCAAAGATGTCGACTTAGATTTGAACTTTGGTCAATCTGTTGATATCACCCATATATTTCAACAGCCACAAATGAATTTAACTCAAATTGATGTAGATCTTGCAAATGGGTCCTTACAAGTAATTCCATGGGACCAGGAGGATGTTCGGGCAGAATGTGCCGCTAAAGTTTATCGAGTGAATGATCAAGAAGAAGCGCGAAGGAAGCTTTTAGATGAAGTATTATTTACGATTGATGGGCAAAAACTAATTTTCTCAAACCAACAAAAGTGGATGAAACTTGATGTTACTCTTTATATCCCAAGGCTAGAATATGAGAAAGTTCGCATTCGCCTCTTTAATGGAGCGATTTCAGGAGAGAACCTCAAAGTAACAGACCTTAAAGCGAAAACAGCAAATGGGAAGGTAAGCCTTCAAAACGTGAGTAGTAAAAAGGTTGAAAGTGAGACAGCGAATGGAGCAATCAATGTATTGGCGAGTCATATTTATGACCTAGAAGCTGAAACATTAAATGGCGCAATAAATGTAGAAGGTGACTTCAATACCCTCGATTTACAATCGTTCAGCGGCAGTATCACATGTACGGTTCGAAACCAGAATTGCGAAAGTATTGAGGCTACATCCGCTACAGCCTCCGTGAATGTTCAAGTTCCAGTAGGAACACCGGTACGGGGCGAACTGAAAACTAATTTAGGTCAATTTAAACTCGAACTTGAAGGAATAGAAATACTAGAGGAAAAAAGTGAGATGGTTCAGAAGATGCTTCGGTTTACAACGAGAGAATTGGAAGCCAATCCAACGAGAATTTTTGCCGAGTCCAAGTCAGGAACAATTTCACTAAGTAAAACAATATGAAGTGGTTGCTAGGAATCGGCATCAACGCCGTACTTTTTATTGCAATTGCAGGCTACTTTGAATCCTTTTATGTTTCGAGTTTTGGAGCAGCACTTGGTGCAAGCTTTTTGCTGTCCATTCTAAACATTTTAGTACGTCCCATTTTAATTCTCTTTACTTTGCCGGTTACACTGCTAACTCTGGGATTCTTTTTATTCGTCATTAATGCCATTACATTGATGTTAACAGACAGCTTAATGGGTGAGGCTTTTCAAATAGGTGGGTTTGGTATGGCGCTACTTACTGCAGTCATCATGTCTGTCTTTAACATTATTATCCAGAGTACAATTTTTAAAAAAGAGTAGAGAAGTCCGATCACAAATGTGGTCGGACTTTTCGCATCTATTTCAATTAGATTCTAAAGGAAGTTTATTACTTTTCTTATGTCCATTTTCAATCTCCTGCGTTTTGTTCTGTTAGAAATAATGCTAAAATAAGTAGTATTGAATTTTGAATAAAATGAAGGAGGATTCCTCATTGCCGAAAGTACGAACAAAAGATATTATCAAAAAATTTAAACTTGAATTGATCAGTGGTGAAGAAGGAATTAACCGCCCAATTACAACTAGTGACTTGTCTCGACCTGCGCTAGAAATGGCAGGCTTTTTTGAATATTACCCTGCTGAGCGTGTTCAATTACTTGGGAAAACTGAACTTACTTTTATTGAAAAATTAAGCAGTAGTGAAAGAGAATACCGGTTAAGTCAGCTATGTACAGACCTGACCCCTGGGATTATTGTTACTAGAGAATTAGAAGTACCTGAGGAACTTAAGGAAGCGGCTGAGCGTGAATCAGTACCATTGATGAGATCGAATCACAAAACGACTAGATTATCGAGTCATTTAACAAATTATCTTGAAAGTAAACTTGCGCCGACAACAGCGGTTCATGGTGTCTTGGTGGATATTTATGGGATTGGTGTACTTATTACCGGAAAAAGTGGTGTTGGTAAAAGTGAAACTGCTTTGGAGCTTGTTAAACGAGGCCATCGTTTAGTAGCAGATGACTGCGTTGAGATTCGACAAGAAGACCAAGATACGCTAGTCGGAACCTCACCAGAGTTAATTGAACATCTCCTCGAAATTCGTGGTCTTGGAATTATCAATGTAATGACCTTGTTTGGAGCGGGTGCCGTTCGCACGCATAAGCGAATTTCTTTAAACATTGATTTAGAATTATGGGATAAAAACAAAACTTATGATCGACTTGGGTTAGATGAAGATAAGTTGAAAATTATTGATTCGGAAATTACCAAGTTGACTTTGCCAGTACGTCCGGGTCGAAATCTTGCGGTCATTATTGAGGTTGCAGCGATGAACTTCCGTCTAAAGCGCATGGGAATGAATGCGGCGGAACAATTCTCGAATCGTTTAGCTGATGTTATTGAAGACGGGGACCATGAGGATATTTAGAGCAAGAGAGTAACCAAGTGTACATAGGAGGCACGCTTCTTATATCCAAGAAAAAGAGATAGAATGCAAAGGAGAATTTGTACATGGAAGAAAACTTTCAACTGATTGATCCAGTCGCCTTTTCTTTAGGCCCGATTCAAGTCCATTGGTATGGTGTCATTATCGGGTTAGGGATTGCTCTGGCCTTATGGATTGCGATGCGCGAAGGGGAAAAGCGCGGTTTAGATAAGGATTTATTTGCAGACTTAATGTTATTTGCGATTCCAATTGCGATTATTAGTGCGAGGATTTACTATGTTATTTTCCAATGGGATTACTATTCTCAGCATCCGGCCGAAATCATTGCGATTTGGAATGGTGGAATCGCTATTCATGGAGCGTTAATTGGAGCGGTCGTAACGGCGTATGTTTTTTGTAAAAAAAGAGATGTTTCTTTCTGGAAGGTAGCAGATATTGCCGCACCAAGTATTATACTTGGCCAAGCCATTGGTCGTTGGGGAAACTTCATTAACCAAGAAGCGCATGGAGGCGAAGTTAGTCGCGCTTTCCTAGAAAATTTAATGTTGCCTGAGTTTATCATTAACCAAATGTATATTAATGGTACCTATTACCATCCGACTTTTTTATATGAATCCATTTGGAATATAATTGGTTTTGTTTTGTTAATTGGACTTCGAAGAGTGAATTTACGACGGGGAGAACTTTTCCTTAGCTACGTAATTTGGTATTCAATCGGTCGTTTCTTTGTCGAGGGGCTAAGAACAGACAGTTTAATGCTGACAGACTTTTTAAGAATTGCACAAGTGATTTCAATTGTATTGGTCGCCGCGGCTGTCGCTTTATGGATTTACCGTAGAATGAGTGGTTATGCGACGGAAAGATATTTAGATGTTGAATCGAAGCAACAGACCAAGCAAACAAAAAAAGCGAAGAAATAAAAGAGAATCAATTTAGGGGGAAATGCTTCAATGGTGTCTTCATTAAAAAAAGGGAGTCTAGTTGGTTTGCAAACTGTGTGGACACTTGGAAAGATTATTTTTCCAGTGACACTGATTGTGACTATTTTACAATATACTCCAGTCTTGCCTTGGGTCATTGAGGCAATTACACCCTTAATGGCATTGATTGGTTTATCAGGGGATGCAGCCATTCCGCTTGTACTAGGGAACTTTTTAAATCTTTACGCGGGGATTGGCGCAATCCTCTCGCTAGAATTAACGGTGAAAGAAGTTTTCATCATTGCCGTTATGCTTTCATTTTCGCATAATTTATTCATCGAATCAGGGGTTGCGTTAAAGGTTGGCGTTAAACTATGGATTGTTCTTGTTGTGCGGCTCGGGTTAGCGTTTTTGTCGGCAATAGTAATTAATTTGGTGTGGAACGGTGGTTCTGAAATCGCCAAATACGGTATGATACCTGCTCAAGAGGCACAGCCAACTGGTTGGGGTGCAATTGCAATCGAAGGAGTAGAAAAAGCAGGTTTAGGAATCTTACAAATTGCGATTATTGTCATTCCATTGATGATAATGATTCAGATTTTAAAAGATTTGAAATGGCTTGATCTGTTTTCTAAATGGATTTCCCCATTCACAAGAATGTTGGGAATGAAGGAGAATACCTCGATGACCCTTGCTTCCGGTTTACTGATTGGATTGGCGATGGGTGCAGGTGTGATGATTCAAGCAGTAAAAGAGGATGGAGTAACGAAAAAAGACGCAACGATTGCCTTTATCTTTTTAGTAGCATGTCATGCGGTGATTGAGGATACATTGATTTTTATTCCGCTTGGGATTCCAGTGCTTCCCTTGCTGCTCATTCGCGTAGTAGTAGCCATTTTATTAACCATGACGGTGGCGTTTATCTGGAATAGAGTCGACGTTGCGAAAGGAGAGGCAGCAATCTATGAACAATCAAATTGATACACTATTATTTGATTTAGATGGTACTTTAATTGACACAAATGAACTTATTGTTTCTTCGTATCTTCATACATTGGAGCAATACTACCCTGGTCAGTATAAACGGAACGATGTCCTTCCATTCATGGGGCCTCCATTAAAAGAGGTTTTCGAGGGGATGGATGTAACAAAAGCTGAAGATATGATTCGTACTTACCGGAAGTACAATATTGCGAATCATGATCGTCTCGTGACTGAGTTCGAAGGGGTAAATGATACAATTCGAACTCTAAGCGAAAATGGTTATAAACTTGCAGTTGTGACAACAAAGCTTGCGGATGTAGCAAAAATGGGCTTGGCGTTGACAGGTTTGGATAAGTATATCAAAGTGCTTGTTGCCCTTGATGATGTGACGAAAGCGAAGCCAGATCCTGAGCCAATCTATAAAGCATTGGATATTTTAGACTCAAAGCCTGAGACTGCGATAATGGTTGGTGATAACCATCATGATGTTCTAGCTGGAAAAAATGCTGGGACTACAACGGCAGGAGTCGCTTGGACATTGAAAGGAAAAGACCATCTTGCGACATACAATCCAGATTATATGTTGGATCGTATGCCAGATTTGCTACCCATCCTTGGGGTGAAGTGACATGAGAAAAACGGTTCGCTATCCCGTTGAAGGCGCAAATTCGCTTTGGCATATTTACAAAACCGTTCCTTTCTTGAAGGTTGTTAAAAATTTTATTGTGATCCAACTTGGACGTTACACACCTTTTTTAGCGGTGAAAAATTGGATGTATCGGACGTTTTTAAAAGTCAAAGTTGGTGACCAAACGAGTTTTGCGTTGATGGTCATGCTAGATGTGATGTTTCCGGAGAAAATTAGTGTTGGCCGCAATACAGTCATCGGTTACAACACAACCATTCTAGCTCATGAATATTTAATCAAAGAATACCGACTCGGGGATGTCCTCATTGGCGATGAAGTGATGATTGGGGCAAACTCGACTATTTTGCCAGGAGTAACAATTGGGGATGGTGCGTTTGTCTCGGCTGGAACCATTGTCCATAAAGATGTGCCAGCTGGCGCCTTTGTTGGTGGCAATCCGATGCGAGTCATTTATACGAAGGAGCAATTGGCAGAGCGCTGGGCCGATGATCCGATATATGGGAAGAAAACAAACCTGTAGCTAGGGACGCTACAGGTTTTTTACTGTGCTCGTTTGAGTTTAAGGGGAGAGAAGTAGGAGAACGTGCATTTGTGTAGGTGTTGAAAGGTAGGTTATTTTTGTGCCAAGAGCGGAGAAGAAAGGAGAGAACGGTAACCGAGAGCCGTTATCGGTGCCCGTGCGCGGAGAAAAAAAGAGGGAACGGTCATCGAGAGCTGTCGTCAATGCCCGTGCGTGGAGAAAAAGAGAGGGAACGGTCATCGAGAGCCGTTATCGGTGCCCGTGCGCGGAGAAAAAAAGAGGGAACGGTCATCGAGAGCTGTCGTCGGTGCCCGTGCGTGGAGAAAAAGAGAGGGAACGGTCATCGAGAGCTGTCGTCGGTGCCCGAAGAAGGTAAAAAAAGAGAGGACGGTAACCGAGAGCTGTTATCGGTGCCCGTGCGCGGAGAAAAAAAGAGGGAACGGTCATCGAGAGCCGTCGTCGGTGCCCGAAGAAGGTAAAAAAAGGAGAGGACGGTAACCGAGAGCCGTTATCGGTGCCCGTGCGCGGAGAAAAAAAGAGTGAACGGTCATCGAGAGCCGTCGTCGGTGCCCGAAGAAGGTAAAAAAAGGAGAGGACGGTAACCAAGAGCCGTTATCGGTGCCCGAAGAAGGTAAAAAAAGGAGAGGACGGTAACCGAGAGCTGTTATCGGTGCCCGTGCGAGGTAAAGTAAGAAGAGAACGGTAACCGAGAGCCGTCAGCGAGAGCCGTCGTCAATGCCCGTGAAAGGTAAAAAAAGAAGAGAACGGTAACCGAGAGTCGTCATCAGTGCCCGCACAAGGTAAAAAAAGAAGAGAACGGTCATCGAGGCAGGCGAACTTGTTGGAAATGCAACACTGCCCGTCAAAAAACACGCAAAAAAACAGCGAAGGGAATTCGCTGTTTTTTTATTAAGCTGTATTCTTTTTCTTTTTGGCCTTTACTTGGTTCGCATCCGTTGAAGCTACATCTTGTTTTAGCACTTTATAAAGCGTAAAGGTCATCATCAAGAGGATGATCGTGAATGGTAAAGCGGCTACAATTGATGCCGTCTGAAGTCCAGCTAAACCGCTTGTTATTAGGAGAACGGTTGCAATGGAACTCATTAATACTCCCCAAATTACACGAACTCGAATCGGTGGATTCAAGCTACCACCCGTTGTCATACTACTTAAGATATAGACCGCTGAGTCGGCTGATGTGACCAAGAAGGTTAAAATTAACAACATAGTTAACACAGACACCATAAAAGACAATGGCAGCTGGTCGAACAAGCTAAATAATGCATTGGTAATATCGGTATTTACGGCTGCAGCGATATTGGTACCACCGAATAAATCCATGTGTAAAGCTGTGCCACCAAATACGGCAATCCACATTAATGCGACTGCAGGTGGGGCGAACATGACACCAAGGATAAATTCACGCACCGTACGTCCTCTTGAGACCCTAGCGACGAAAGCACCGACGAATGGGGACCATGCAATTGCCCAAGCCCAATAGAAGACCGTCCATTCACGTGACCAATTATCCTCGGTATAAGGATTTAGACGGAAACTATAGTTGATAAAGTTGGACAAATAATCACCGATTCCGACGATGAAGGTATCAAGAATAAACACTGTCGGTCCTGTGATGAAAACAAATAACATCAATACTAAGGCTGCACCAAGATTGAGGTTGCTTAACCACTTAATTCCTTTATCCAAACCGGTCGAGGACGAAATTAAGAATAAACCCGTCATCACAGCAACAATTGCTAGTTGTGGCCAAATACCAGTAGGAATTCCAAATACAGAGTTTAACCCTCCATTGATTTGCATAATACCCATTCCTAAAGAGGTCGCTACCCCCATAACGGTTGCCACAACTGCAAGAATATCAATTCCATTTTTTAGCTTTTTCCGATTTCCAATTAGCGGTGTTAACGACGTAGAGACTAAGCCATTTTTCTTCTTTTTAAACTGGAAATAGGCCATGATTAGGCCAACAATGGCAAAGACTGTCCACTGACTAACTCCGTAATGGAAAAAGGAGTAACCCATCGCGATTCGCGCAGCTTGTTCGGAAAGTGGTTCCACACCGGTGACTGGAACATCATTAAAATGCGTCATTGGTTCTCCTACTCCATAAAAAACGAGAGCGATTCCAAAACCAGCAGAAAATAACATTCCAATCCACGTGAAGACGGAATAGGCAGGTTTCTCATCTTGGCCACCAAGGCGGATATTCCCATACTTACTAAAAATAAGGAAAATCAGAAAAGCCGTGAAGATAAAGATAGCTAGTAGATAGAGCCAGCCAAAGGATGTAGTAGTGAAATTTAATGCAGCATTCGCACCTTTAGCAAAGGTAGTAGGAAATAAAGCTCCAACTAATACAAAGATACCTAAAGTAATGGCTGAAACCCAAAAGACACTATTTAATTTGTTGTTAAACATCAACTCTCCCTTTCCGGATCTTTTTTTCCGCAAATAAAATGTTGAAAAGTAAGAACGAAGGGGGTCACCACGATAAACATAGAGCAAGAGGCGCTCATGAGGTTAGAGATAGTGGTAAAAATTCGGCGAGAATACGTTTTCCTATCTTCACAATTTAACAGTCTCCTTCACTTTGGAGCCTAGCTCGGCTGCGAAATCCGAGAAGGACCCAATCGTTCTTTGCTTAAGAAAGTTCCCCTTCTTTTTAGCAAAGAAGACACATTGTGAAAGTAGGAAAAAGAATTCCTTTTTTTAGCCTATGACCTGAATTCTTACTTTTGGAGTCATTCCTCCTTTCTTAGTTTATGTTAACAAACTTTTAAATGTTCGCACAAGTTCAGGGACATCCTGAATTTTCATTAAATCGGGAGAATTCGAGTCGATGATGTAAATAAACACGAAATATAAAGGAATTTCCCGGAAAATAGCCAATTCTAGTTAATGAAATAGTTTGTCCTACAATGATAGCGAATGGATTAATATCACCGAGGTAAGACTTTATCTAGGTGAGCAGCGTTTTTTTCTTGACGGAAAAGTAAGAAAACGGTAAACTACATATAACTTTATTTCATTACCATATTAGCGAACTAAAGTATTTTAACTTTTGATACAATACTGGATAATTGAAATGTATCTATTGAACGGAACGAAAAGAACAATAGCCAATTAATAAAGGGTGAAAATTAATGAGTCAGTTATTCATGTTTGAAAAACCATTAGGTATGCGGGACACGCTTCCTAAACTTTATGAAACAAAACAGCATGTGCGCACTGCACTTGAAATGGAAATGAAGCGTTGGGGTTATCAATTTATTGCTACTCCAGCACTTGAATATTATGAAACAGTTGGTACAGCTTCGGCGATTCTTGATCAGCAATTGTTTAAGCTCCTCGACCAGCAAGGTCACACGCTTGTGCTTCGTCCTGATATGACTAGTCCAATTGCGAGGGTTGCGGCTTCTAAGCTCTTAAAAGAAGAATTCCCCCTTCGTTTAGCTTATTCTGACAATGTTTTTCGAGCGCAACAGCGGGAGGGTGGCCGTCCAGCAGAGTTTGAACAAGTAGGGGTTGAGTGCATAGGAGACGGAACCGTAAGCGCAGACGGGGAAATGATTGCCTTAGCTGTCTCAGCATTAAAAGAAGCGGGTCTTGAAAACTTTCAGTTATCTGTTAGTCATGCTGGGTTCGTTGAAGAACTGTTCGTCCAAATACTTGGGAACGAAGACCGAGCACGTGAATTAATCCAATTTTTATATGAAAAAAATTATGTTGGATACCGCGAGCATGTCAAGTCATTACCACTTTCCTCTATTGATAGCAAACGACTGATCTCTTTTCTTGATTTACGAGGTGGAAGTGAAGTTATCGGGAAATCACTCGATTTAATTGAAAACGGCAATGGAAAGGAAGCCATTCTGGAGCTTCAAGAGTTATGGAATATTTTAAATGATTATGATGTTACCAAATATATAAAGTTTGATTTATCACTTGTTAGCCATATGAGCTATTACACGGGAATCTTGTTCGAAGTGTACGCGGGCAATGTTGGTTTTCCAATTGGAAATGGTGGACGATACGACAGTCTATTAGAGAAATTTGGAAAGTCTACTGGTGCAACAGGCTTTGCGATTCGCTTAGACCGTTTGCTAGAAGCAATAGGAGAACTGGATGAAACAGTGCCAATTGAATGTATTTTATTTAGCCCTGAGCGTAGAAAAGAGGCTTGCGCACAAGCGAAAGAGCGGAGGCAAGCTGGGAGGCATGTCGTGCTTCAGGATATAAGCGGGGTTAAAGATCTTGATGCCTGCTCAAATAAATACTCAAATGTGACGTTTTTAGTTGGAAACGTAGGGAAGGAGCCTGCGAAATGATAGAACCATTAACGATTGCCATGCCGAAAGGACGGATTTTTGAAGAAGCCGTCGATTTACTGCGTAAGGCAGGGTATCAACTGCCGCCGGAATTCGATGACTCGCGGAAGTTAATTATTGATGTAGAAGAAGAAAATTTTCGTTTTATTTTATCAAAACCTACAGATGTGGCCACATATGTTGAACACGGAGTGGCGGATCTTGGAATTGCCGGAAAAGATGTATTACTGGAAGAAGATCGGGACGTTTATGAAGTCCTTGATTTAAAAATAAGCGGTTGTTATTTAGCCGTTGCGGGACTGCCAAATACGAAAATGAATGATGTCGCCCCGAAGATAGCGACTAAGTATCCAAAAGTTGCGGCAACTTTCTTTAGAGAACAAGGGGAGCAAGTAGAAATTATTAAATTGAATGGTTCCATTGAACTGGCTCCAATCATCGGTCTTGCAGATCGAATTGTTGATATTGTTTCGACGGGAAGAACGTTAAAGGAAAACGGCTTGGTGGAATATGAGACCATTACGCCAATTACTTCGCGGTTAATTGTAAACCCCGTAAGCTATCGAATTAAGGACCAACGAATTTCTGAAATGGTTGCATCGTTAAGCGAAGTGATCTAAGCGGCCGTTTGGCCGGTGAAAAGAGTTGAAAGATTGGTAGAGTCCAGCGGTGCTCTATCGAAAGGATGATCAAGGTGAAGATTGTAAAAGTCAGTGGAGATGTTTCAATTAAAAGGTCGGTTGATAGTGGGACAGAAGAGCAAAGAGCAGCCGTACAAAAAATCATTGCAGATGTCCGTACCACTGGGGACGCTGCAGTGCGTGCGTATACGGAAAAGTTCGATAAAGTACAATTAGAAACGTTTAAAGTTGAGCCAGAAGAACGAACAGAAGCATATAAGCAAGTTTCTAGTGAGTTAGTGGAAATTATTCGCGAAGCAGCTCGAAATATCCAAAACTATCATGCAAAGCAACAGCGCAACTCTTGGATCACGACAGAAGAAAATGGAACGATTTTGGGTCAAAAAGTGACAGCTCTGGATTCGGCTGGTGTTTATGTGCCAGGTGGAACGGCAGCGTACCCATCTTCCGTCCTCATGAATGTTCTTCCAGCTAAGGTAGCAGGTGTTGAAAGAATTGTTATGGTTTCTCCTCCGGGAGAAGATGGCAAGCTTCCAGCTGGCGTGCTAGTTGCAGCCGATATTGCTGGCGTAACAGAAATCTATAAAATAGGTGGAGCTCAAGCAATCGCTGCATTAGCGTATGGGACGGAAACCATTCAAGCAGTCGATAAAATTACTGGACCAGGCAATATTTTCGTCGCGTTAGCAAAGCGGGAAGTATTCGGCGATGTGGATATTGATATGATTGCTGGTCCAAGTGAGATAGCGGTACTTGCGGATGATACTGCTAATGCAGATGAAATTGCCGCCGATCTTTTATCGCAAGCAGAGCACGATACAAGAGCAAGCAGTGTTTTGGTGACTCCGTCAGCAAGTTTGGCAGAAGCGGTACAAGCTGAAGTAAAGGCACAGTTAGAAACTTTACCTCGAAAAGAAATCGCTGGAAAATCGGTCGAAGATTTTGGCGCGATTTACTTAGCAAAAGATCTAAATGAAGCGATCGACGTGGTGAATCAATTGGCGCCTGAACACTTAGAAGTTATCGTGGAGAATGCAATGGAGTTAGTTGGTCAAATTCGCCATGCAGGCGCGATTTTTATTGGACGTTATAGTTCCGAACCAGTTGGTGATTACTTTGCTGGCCCGAATCATGTGTTGCCCACAAATGGAACAGCTCGGTTTTCAAGCCCATTAAGTGTCGATGATTTTCAGAAAAAGTCGAGCATTATTTCTTATAGTAAAAAAGCGATGCAAGACAACGGTGCCAAGATCGCCGCATTTGCCCGCCTTGAAGGGTTAGAAGCACATGCACGTGCCGTGGAGACCAGATTAAAGAAATTTTAATCCTTACAGTTAACTTGGCTTTTCAAGTCTAATTATCAATTTTATAGCTAAAATATGTGAAAAATAGATTTAGGCTATTGGATAAAAAAAGAAAAAATAAATAATAGAGTCTGTGATGGAGGTAAGTACAATGGAGAGAGTGGCCACGGTCAATCGCAAAACAAATGAGACAGATATTCAGTTAAGTTTAGGAGTAGATGGAGAAGGTTTTTCTGAACTTGAAACAGGTGTCCCTTTTTTAACTCATATGCTTGATTTATTTGCAAAGCATGGACAGTTCGATTTAAAAGTCGATGCCAAAGGGGATATCGAAATAGACGATCATCATACAACAGAAGATATTGGGATTTGCCTTGGTCAGGCTCTTCGAGAGGCATTAGGGGATAAAAAAGGAATCAAGCGTTACGGAAATGCTTTTGTGCCAATGGATGAAGCTTTGGCTCAAGTTGTTGTTGATTTAAGCAATCGTCCTCATTTTGAGCTTCGGGGAGAATTTCCATCCAAAAAAGTAGGAACTTTTGATACGGAATTGGTTCATGAATTTTTATGGAAACTGGCTCTGGAAGCGCGAATGAATTTACATGTGATTGTTCACTATGGTCACAATACCCACCATATGATTGAGGCGGTTTTCAAAGCGTTAGCGCGTGCATTAGATGAAGCAACAACGATTGACCCACGAGTTAAAGGGATTCCGTCTTCGAAAGGAATGCTGTAAATGATCGGAATCGTTGATTATGGCATGGGCAATTTGTTCAGTGTCAGTAAGGCACTTGAACGATTGAATGCTGATTACTTTCTCTCAGAAGATAAGGATGAGTTAAAAACTGCTGATGCTTTATTGGTGCCAGGGGTTGGTGCTTTTCCTGATGCTATGCAGCGCCTAAACGAATTTGGGTTGGCTAACATGATTCGTGAGTTCGCGGCAACAGGAAAACCTGTGCTTGGCATTTGCTTAGGGATGCAGCTTTTATTTGGAGAAAGCAAAGAGAATAGAGTCACTCAAGGGTTAGGCTTGTTACCCGGAACAGTCGAACGTTTTCCAGGTCAGACACCATCAGGAGAAGCGTATAAAGTACCACATATGGGCTGGAATCAATTAACGTTTGTTAATGAATCAAAGCTAACCGAGGGTGTTCAACCAGGACATGTTTATTTTGTTCATTCTTATTATGTAAAGACAACCGACAGAGACGTGCTGATTGCAGTCAGTGATTATGACGTAGAGGTACCAGCTGTTGTTGGGCGTAATAACGTTTTTGGGATGCAGTTCCATCCGGAAAAAAGCGGTGCTTTTGGAATGGAATTACTCAGTAATTTTACAAAGTTAGCACAGTAAAAAGAGAGGAGGGCGTACAATGAGTTTTATTATTTATCCGGCAATCGACATGCGGGGCGGAAAGTGTGTACGATTGCTTCAAGGAGATTACGGAAAAGAAACGGTATATGGTGATTCTCCATTTGATATGGCGAAATCCTTTGTCGAGGCAGGAGCGGAATGGATTCATATGGTCGACCTTGATGGCGCCCGTGATGGTAAACGGGTAAATGATACATATGTGATAAAGGCGGCTCAAGAGTTAAACGCGAAGGTTCAAATTGGCGGCGGGATTCGTAGTGAAGCCGATATCGCTCACTATTTAGAGAATGGTGTTTCGAGAGTCATTATTGGGAGTATTGCTGTTTCAAATCCGGAGTTCGCAGAAGAAATGGTTCGTAAATATCCTGGTAAAATTGCAATCGGAATTGACGCTAAAGATCGCTATGTAGCCACACATGGATGGATTTCTACATCTGAAGTAAAAGCGGTCGATTTAGGAAAGCGATTTGCGGATGCGGGAGCAGAGACTTTTATTTTTACCGATATTGCGACAGATGGGATGTTGTCAGGTCCCAATTTAGAGGCCATTCAACTAATGGCTGAAGAGACAGGAAAAGACGTGATCGCTTCAGGAGGCGTCAGCCAATTAGAAGACTTATTAGCTCTGCAAAAGCTTGAGGACAAGGGTGTAGCTGGGGCGATTGTCGGCAAGGCCATCTATGAAGGGCGATTTACCGTCCAAGAAGCATTGAAAGCGGTGAATCAATAAAATGTTAACGAAACGAATCATTCCATGTTTGGATGTAAAAGATGGACGTGTGGTAAAAGGGGTACAGTTCGTTCAACTTCGTGATGCAGGAGACCCAGTGGAACTGGCGCGTTTTTATGACGAACAAGGAGCAGATGAGCTTGTCTTTCTTGATATCTCCGCCTCGAATGAAGGACGTAAAACAATGGTTGAAGTCGTAAAAGCTGTGGCTTCTGAGTTAGCGATTCCCTTTACAGTTGGGGGCGGCATCAACTCGCTTGAAGATATGAAGCGAATTTTGCGCTCTGGAGCAGACAAGGTAAGTTTAAACACAGCAGCGGTTCTGAACCCAAGTTTAATCACAGAAGGAGCCGATTTCTTTGGGAGCCAATGTATCGTCGTTGCAATTGACGCCAGATATGACCCAGAACTTGGTTCGTGGCGTGTTTACACCCATGGAGGAAGAACGGCAACAGACCGTGAAGTGATTGAGTGGGCACGTGAGGCTGTTCGTCTTGGTGCAGGAGAGATCTTACTTACGAGCATGGATAGTGATGGTGAAAAGAAAGGCTTTGATTTGAAGTTAACGAAGGCAGTAAGTGAAGCAGTGACGGTACCTGTTATTGCTTCAGGTGGGGCTGGGAACGCGGACCATTTTGTAGATGCTTTTATCGAAGGAAAAGCAGATGCCGCGTTGGCTGCTTCTATTTTTCATTATAAAGAGACATCGGTGGCAGAAGTAAAAGCCTACCTCCGTGATAAAGGAGTGGAAGTTCGATGAACATCGAGAATTTAAAGTTTGATGAAAAAGGGTTAATCACAGCCGTTGTTCAAGATGCGCTGACGCGTGAAGTATTAACGGTGGCTTATATGAATCAGGAGTCGTTAGAAAAGTCACTTGAAACGAGAGAAACTTGGTTTTACAGCCGTTCGCGTCAAGAACTTTGGCATAAAGGTGAGACTAGTGGCAATACGCAAAGAATCGTAGAAATCAAGTATGATTGTGATGGCGATGCCCTCGTCGTGCTAGTAGAGCCTGCTGGCCCAGCTTGTCATACTGGTAGTGTTAGTTGTTTTTCAGAAAGCTTGTTAACAGGCGAAGCCTCAGTTGATGAGGCAGCGGATTTGTCGGATTATCGAATCTTAAAAGCACTAGAGCAAGTGATCGCAGACCGTGAGCGTGAGCGTCCAGAAGGTGCATATACGACTTACTTGTTTGAAAAAGGCGTCGATAAAATTTTGAAAAAAGTCGGCGAAGAAGCTTCCGAAGTGATTATCGCTGCCAAAAACCGCGATCAGGAAGAATTAAAATGGGAATCAGCAGATTTGCTTTACCATTTACTTGTATTACTTCGTGAACAGGAACTACCGTTTAAAGAGGTTTTAGGTGTGTTAGATAAACGGCATATGGAAAAGAAATAGAATTATGGTGACCGACCAGGATGTTGTCTTGGTCGGTTATTTTTTTCATTATAGAAGTGACTCTTATTAAGTGAGAGGTGGAAAATAAAGTCGGTTTTTATGAGAACCAGTACGTGCGAGTTCCATCGTTGAAAGCAATTTTGAAATCATTTTTTGGTTAGGAAAATGGAAAAATTCCTGACATTGTCAATTGGAGATACTTGGGTGAATTAATAGAAAATAATCATTCAATGCTTGGACATGTACCTTTTTTGATAGATTGCTACAGGTGGGACACATCCAGCCACGATTCAAACGGTACATCCTGTAGGTAGAGCAAACAGGACATTGAATGCTGGTTAGGATTTCGGTCATGGGGATGATATAGGCAGGGTAGGTCGGTGTATGCGGAATATTATTTTTAAGCAGAAGTTTACCTATTTTTTTACCTCTTTATCGCTGTGAGCCCCATATTGCGTTTACTCTACAAAAAAATCGATTTGCTCTACAATATCAAGTGAATACTCTACGAAAACAGTAATTTACTCTACAAACGGGATAATCTGGAAACCACACAACAGTGTAATTTGGTATGGTCTTGTTAAATACTCCCTCTCGATTTCCAAATATCCCCACAAGGCAAACGTCCAGGTCTCCAAAGAAGACAATTCAATCAGCGAACCAACAAGACAATTCCAAACAACCCCTTCACCCAACCCGTTCTGCTATGTTATACTTACTTGGTTAAAAAACCTTTTGTGGAGGACAAAATGGGAGAAGACTCTAAAGCAATCAAACAAAAAGGGCAACTACTGTCATTTGTCCCGACAGGTGAGTACTATTTCACCAAAGGGGTCAAAGCGTATCACCGGCGTGATTTGCAACGGGCTCATAAATATTTCAGCCGTGCGATGCAGCTTGAACCAGGTGAACCGATGATTGTCTGTCAGCTTGCGATTGTAGCAACCGAGCTAGGCGACTACCAGCAATCGATCGGCTTACTGAAAACGATCCTTGAAGAATTGGATGAAGAAATGGTAGAATGCCATTATTTTTTAGCAAATAATTACGCTCATATGGGCTTGTTTAAAGATGCATATCATCATGCAAACTTATACTTGGAATTAAACCGCGATGGGGAATTCATAGATGATGCGGAAGAACTGCTTGAGTTGATTATGATGGAAGCAGATGACATTGAGGATGCTCTCTTTGAAGAGGATAGCTTAATTGTCAAGCAAGAAGAAGCAAGGTCTCTGCTTGAAGCAGGTGAGTTTACGAAGGCGATTGAGATTTTCGAAGAGTTGGTTAAGGACTATCCTGAATACTGGTCAGCTTACAATAACTTGGCGTTAGCTTATTTCTATTTAGGGAATCCGGTAAAGGCAAATGAAATTTTGCAACAGGTGCTAGAAAAAAGCCCTGGCAATTTGCATGCACTTTGCAATAAGTTGGTGTTTGCTTATTACCAAAACCAGCCGACTGAAGTCCAAGAGCTAACAAAATCCCTTGCGAAAATTCAACCGCTATTGATGGAGCAGCAGTTTAAACTGGGTGCGACTTTCTCTTTGGTTGGCGAATTTGAACTAGGGTACAAGTGGTTAAATCGCCTACGGAAGCATGGGCATGAAGGGGATGGAGCCTTTTATTATTGGTTGGCCATATCTTCCTATCATACTGGACGTGAACAAGCGGCTAAGGCTTACTGGAAAAAGGTACTCGAGTTCAATCCTGAAAAGCAAGGGAATGAACCGTGGGGAACGGAAGAAGTTACCCTAAATTCCCAAGTGACAACCATCATTAATCGGTTCCAGAGTGACCATCCGGAAGAGAGATTGTTTGCGTTATTTTTAACTTCTGTTTCAGATGAAAAAGAAAAGATCTTAGCAACAAATAAAATAACTGAAAAATTGACTAGTCTAGAGAAGACGTATTTATCCTATGTTCAATCAGGTGTGCTCAATCCAGAAATGGAGTCTGTCATTGGTGGTCATGAAACAGCACTTGTTCTATATGATTTCCATCAACCGATTAATCATACAGAGGCAGGCATTTATTTAGTCTGGTTTGCTGTTTTTGAGGAAGCTGTCAAAGAAGGCTTGAATTTGAAAAATAAAAAAGCCTGGGCAGCCGCTGTTGAATATGTTTGGGAGAAACTACGTGAAGGCAAAATCACCAAAAACGCTGTTGCTCAGAAATATGGACTCTCCGTCTCAACCCTAAACAAGTATATCGAACTTGTGAGTGAATGCTTAAATTAATGGAAATAAAATGTAAGGTGCCAGGCACCATCCATTTTTTGGATGGGACTGGCACCTTTTTTATACAGTTGATGGCAAGGAGCGACATCATTTGTCATTATTTAGACGCTAGTCGAGGGATAGTAATCGTCTGCGCGCTTTTGTAAGCAAAAATTTGGACTCTTCGCTATTTGTTTTATAGGATAAGGATAGGTAGTAGATACTAAATATTAAAGTGAGGCTTATCATTTTACGATAATCTGATGGAGAGACAAGGAGTTGAATAAGATGTCAGAGGAAAAAGTATATGACGTCATTATTATTGGAGCGGGTCCAGCGGGAATGACGGCTGCGGTTTATACATCACGTGCGAATCTTTCAACGCTTATGCTTGAACGTGGAGTGCCAGGCGGTCAAATGGCGAATACGGAAGATGTCGAAAACTATCCAGGCTTTGACAGTATTTTGGGGCCAGAGCTTTCTACGAAAATGTTTGACCACGCCAAAAAGTTTGGTGCTGAATATGCATACGGAGATGTAAAAGAAATCATCGATGGTGAAGAATATAAAACAGTTGTCACAGGCTCAAAAGAGTTCAAAGCACATGCGATTATTATTTCAGCTGGAGCAGAATATAAAAAATTAGGTATCCCAGGTGAGCAAGAGCTTGGCGGTCGCGGTGTTTCTTACTGTGCTGTTTGTGATGGTGCATTCTTTAAAGAAAAAGAGTTGGTCGTTGTCGGTGGTGGAGACTCAGCGGTTGAAGAAGGCGTGTATTTAACACGTTTTGCTTCAAAAGTAACCATCGTTCACCGTCGCGATGAGCTACGTGCTCAAAAGATCCTACAAGATCGCGCGTTTGCCAATGATAAAATTGATTTTATCTGGAACCATACAGTCAAAGAAATCCATGATAAAGACGGAAAAGTTGGCAGCTTGACCCTTGTATCGACACAAGACGGAAAAGAACAAGAATTCAAAGCAGATGGTGTCTTCGTTTATATTGGGATGGTGCCATTAACAAAGCCATTTGAAGGCCTTGGAATTACAAATAGCAACGGTTATATCGAAACAAATGAAAATATGGAAACAAAGGTAGAGGGCATCTTTGCTGCTGGCGATATCCGTGAAAAATCATTGCGCCAAATTGTAACAGCAACTGGAGACGGAAGTATCGCAGCTCAGCAAGCGCAGCATTATGTTGAAGAATTGAAGGAAAAGTTAAAAGCACAAGCTTAAAATAGTAAAAGGGTCGTCAAAGTTCGCCTTAACTAAACATAAACAATAACGTAATTTTTAATTAACTCAACTGTAACAGTAGTGAAACATTAATCAGGTACAATGAAATTACAAATTGACCCCCTTTTAAAAAATATATTTGTTTAATGCACAGGCACAGCCTGTGCAATTTTTTTTGCCTTCATATAGTACAGACTGTCTTTTAGGAATATAACACTAGGTATGAGGAACTATTTCCAATTAAGGGAACTTTTGACAAAATTATCGGATTTCGATTCATTGTGAGAGGTATCTAAAAATAGTATAATGAAAACAATGAAGAGTTCGGAAGTCTTGTTATCAGATGAAATGGCAGGATAACTTAAATCATAATATATTTAAAAGAAGGTGGACCCCATGCAACGGGTAGCAAATTGTCTTCTCGTTAAAGATAAAAAAGTCTTATTGCTTCAAAAACCTCGCCGAGGGTGGTGGGTTGCTCCTGGTGGGAAAATGGAACCAGGGGAGACTGCCAAAGAATCTTGTATTCGTGAATTTCGCGAAGAAACAGGCATCTATCTCCTAAACCCAAAGATCAAAGGAATTTTTACCTTTGTTATAAAAGATGGGGATCAAGTGGTAAACGAATGGATGATGTTTACTTTTAATGCAACTGAGTCTACAGGTGTTCATCTTGAAAGGTCTGAAGAAGGGGAACTTGCTTGGCATGATACAGAAGAGATAAAAAACCTACCGATGGCTGCAGGTGATTACCATATTCTTGATTACATGGTACATGGTCAAGGGATTATTTATGGGACTTTTACGTACACTCCGGATATGGAATTGATTAACTATCGACTAGACCCTAATTAGGTCGTCTAAACATATATTCTTCACAATACTTACTATACATGAATCTTACTTTCTTTTCGGGAGGAATTATTATGAGTACCGGATCGACAAATGATACCCAGATGGTAATTATTACAGGAATGTCGGGTGCAGGGAAAACAGTCGCAATTCAAAGCTTTGAAGATTTGGGCTTCTTTTGTGTAGATAACCTCCCACCAACCTTGCTTCCGAAGTTTCTCGAATTAATGAGAGAATCTGGAAATAAAATGAATAAAGTAGCTTTGGTTATGGATTTGCGGGGAAGAGAATTCTTCGATTCTCTTTTTAAAGCGCTTGATGATTTGGCTGAGACTTCTTGGGTAGCGCCCAAAATCCTGTTCCTCGATGCAGAAGATGAAACGCTAGTTAGACGATATAAGGAAACAAGGCGTTTTCATCCTTTGGCTCAAAAAGGAAGACCGCTTGAAGGAATCAAGTTGGAGCGAGAACTACTCGAGGAATTAAAAGGCAGAGCACAAGTGATTTATAATACCTCGATGTTTAAACCAAAAGAGCTTCGCGAGAAAATCCACGAAGAGTTTTCAAATAATAAGAAATCAACATTCACAGTCAATGTGATGTCTTTTGGCTTTAAACATGGTATTCCTATTGATGCGGATTTAGTTTTCGATGTTCGTTTTTTACCGAACCCTCATTATATCGACCACATGCGTCCGAAAACTGGATTGGATGAGGAAGTTTCAACATATGTACTGAAATGGAACGAGACCCACAAATTCCTTGAAAAGGTCCTTGATTTATTAAGCTTTATGCTGCCTCATTATAAACGTGAGGGGAAAGCACAATTAATCATTGCGATTGGCTGTACAGGTGGTCAGCATCGTTCTGTCGCCTTGGCTGAACAGATTGCAAAGCATTTTGAACAAGACTATTTAACACGTATTACTCATCGTGATATTGAAAAGAGGAAGGAAAAGTCGACATGAGAATCGATGCTCAACCGAGAATCGTCATCATCGGAGGTGGGACCGGTCTCCCTGTGTTACTTCGAGGGTTGAAAAAATATGACGTGGATATTACGGCGATCGTAACGGTTGCTGATGATGGAGGAAGCTCAGGGAGATTGCGAAATGAAATGCAAATCCCTCCACCGGGCGATGTTCGAAATGTTCTTGCAGCATTATCGGATGTCGAGCCCCTAGTCGAAGAAATGTTTCAACACCGATTTAATACCGCTAATGAGCTTTCAGGTCATTCACTTGGAAATCTAATCTTAGCTGCTATGACTTCGATTACGGGAAACTTTTCTCACGCTGTACAAGAGATGAGCCGAGTCTTGAACGTTCGAGGAAAAGTCTTGCCGGCGGCCAATCGAAGTGTCATTTTGAATGCGGAAATGGAAGATGGTTCGATCGTGAGTGGGGAATCGAAAATTCCATATTCAGGGAAAAAGATTAAACGTGTTTTTCTCGACCCAGTAAACGTACAACCTCTACCGGAAACATTACAAGAGATTAGACAGGCAGATTTGATTGTCATCGGTCCAGGTAGTCTTTACACAAGTATCTTGCCAAATCTCCTAGTAAAAGATCTTGGAAAAGCCGTTTGCCAAGCAAAAGCAAAAAAAGTTTATATCTGCAACCTAATGACACAAGCTGGAGAAACGCTTAATTTTACAGCTAGCGATCATATTAAAGCGATTTACGACCATATGGAATCACCATTTCTTGATATGGTTCTATTGAACAATGAAGAGATTCCGCCTGAGATTGAATTAAGATACAAAGAAGAGTTAGCAAAACCTGTAGAATTTGACTATGAACGCCTTAAGAAGCTTGGGATTCATGTCGTTCGGGAAAAAATAGCAAACTTAGAAGGAAACGTCATACGTCATGATACTAGAAAAGTAGCAGAAATTTTATATTCACTTATTTAAAAAAATGAAACCAATAAGGGATATAACGCGTAATAGAAGTAGAATCGTCTATTCCGCGAAAGTGGCTGCTTAGCTGCAGCGTCTTACCGGACGCTTCTGCTTTAAATGTAGGAGGTGAGGGGGATGTCTTTCGCTTCGGTTACGAAGAAGGAGTTAACCAATCTTGAGGTTAAGGGATGCTGCAGCATTGCAGAACTTTCAGCTCTTATCCGCATGAATGGTTCTCTTTCCTTTTCAAACCGCGAGCTGATTGTAGACATTCAAACAGAAAACGCAGCTATTGCACGGCGGATTTATACCTTAGTAAAAATGAATTATCAAATACAGGTAGAACTTCTTGTCCGAAAAAAGATGCGGCTTAAGAAAAATAATGTTTATATCGTTCGCTTAAAAGAGTCTGCTAAAGAGATTCTAGAAGATTTGAAAATCCTTGGAGATGGCTTTTCTTTTATCCATCATATATCTGAGGATTTAGTGAAAAAGAAATGTTGTAAGCGTTCTTACTTACGAGGAGCTTTCCTCGCAGGTGGTTCCGTCAATAACCCTGAAACTTCTTCATACCATTTAGAAATTGCTTCAATGTACCAAGAGCATAGCGAATCTTTATGTGAGTTAATGAATACCTACGGGCTGAATAGTAAAACGATTGAGCGAAAAAAGGGATTTATTGCTTATCTAAAAGAAGCAGAAAAAATTACTGAATTCCTAAATGTTGTTGGAGCACATAATGCACTCCTTCGTTTTGAGGATATCCGAATTGTTAGAGATATGCGGAATTCCGTTAATCGTTTGGTTAATTGTGAAACAGCAAACTTAAATAAAACAATTGGCGCAGCTTTACGTCAGGTTGAAAATATCCGCTATATACAAAACACAGTAGGATTAGAGGTTCTTCCTGGAAAACTACGAGAAATAGCAGAATTACGTGTTGCTTATCAGGATGTGACTTTGAAGGAATTAGGAGAAATGGTTTCTGGTGGAGCCATCAGTAAATCTGGAATTAATCATCGACTTAGAAAAATTGATGAGATTGCTGACAAGCTTCGGGCTGGAGGAACAATACAGAAAAAATAATACTTAAGGGAGAGGGCATAATGGTTGAGAAACAAGTAACTGTAAAATTGAAAACAGGCTTGCAAGCACGTCCTGCTGCTATGTTTGTTCAAGAGGCAAACCGTTTTTCTTCAGATATTTTTCTTGAGAAAGATGGCAAAAAAGTAAATGCCAAGAGCATCATGGGACTAATGAGTTTGGCTGTGGGCGTTGGCTCCACAATCAATCTTATTGTTGAAGGAAACGATGAAGAAGAAGCAATAACAAAACTAAGCAATTATATCGAGAAAGAAGCTTAAAAACTCGCTCCTGATGAAGGAGCGAGTTTTTTTATGGAGTTATGGAATTGCGATATGGATAGTAGGACTCTACTTATCAATCCATGAAGTTTGTGGCGAGAGTGAGTTTGTTGTTGCCCGTTCGGTTCAAAAAAGGATTGTAGGTTAACCGAGAGCAAGTCTCGTTGTCCGTCCGGTTCAAAAAATGGATTGTATGGTAACCGAGAGTGAGTCTCGTTGCCCGTTCGGATGAAAAAAGAGTTCACAAGGGAAGTGAGGGCCAGTCTCGTTGCCCGTTCGGATGAAAAAAGAGTTCACAAGGGAAGTGAGGGCCAGTCTCGCTGCCCGTTCGGATGAAAAAAGAGTTCACAAGGGAAGTAGGGCCAGTCTCGCTGCCCGTCTGAATGAAAAAAGAGTTCACAAGGGAAGTGAGGGCCAGTCTCGCTGCCCGTTCGGATGAAAAAAGAGTTCACAAGGGAAGTGAGGGCCAGTCTCGTTGCCCGTCCGAATGAAAAAAGAGGTCACAAGGGAAGTGAGGGCCAGTCTCGCTGCCCGTCCGAATGAAAAAAGAGTTCACAAGGGAAGTGAGGGCCAGTCTCGCTGCCCGTCCGGATGAAAAAAGAGGTCACAAGGGAACTGAGGGCTAGTCTCGCTGCCCGTCCGGGTGAAAAAAGAGGTCACAAGGGAAGTGAGGGCCAGTCTCGCTGCCCGGCTCGGATGAAAAAGGGACCAATGGTAACCGAGGGGGTGTTGTCAATTTCAATCTCCTAAAATAAAGAATTTGCAACTTGTCTTATTAGAAAAAGACTTTTAGTAAAAATAAATAAAACCCCAACGAATTTCGCTGGGGTTAGTCATCTTATTTCTTTTCGTTTGGATTGCGGGTAACAATATGATCAACAAGTCCGTATTCTTTTGCACGTTCTGCTGTCATGAAGTTATCACGCTCAGTGTCACGCTCGATCACATCAAGTGATTGACCAGTGCGCTCAGAAAGAATTCCATTTAGCTTTTCGCGAAGGAAAAGAATGCGTTTTGCTGCAATCTCAATTTCTGTTGCTTGACCTTGCGCGCCACCAAGTGGTTGGTGAATCATGACTTCCGCATTTGGAAGGGCATAACGCTTTCCTTTTGTACCAGCTGCTAGTAAGAAAGCACCCATCGATGCAGCCATTCCAATACAAATTGTTTGAACTTCTGGCTTAATAAATTGCATTGTATCGTAAATGGCCATTCCAGCTGTGATGCTACCGCCAGGGCTATTAATATAGATGGAGATATCTTTTTCTGGATTCTCTGCTTCTAAGAATAAAAGCTGTGCTACAATAGAGTTTGCCACATTGTCATCAATGGCACTTCCCAACATAATAATGCGATCTTTTAGAAGGCGGGAATAAATATCATAAGCACGTTCCCCGCGGTTTGTTTGCTCGATAACTGTAGGAATTAAATTCATTCTTTGTTCCTCCTTTGTACATATTCTTTCTCAGGACGCAAGACTATTAAGTGACGAACCAACAATCATGCTGAACCTGTATTTCTATGTATTTTAATGATACACGAATGGTCAATTAAGGTCAAACGAATCACTTACTACTTCTTAAGGAATTATTCGACAATATCCTTGGCCACTACATGCGTTCTCACACTCCCATCATACCCTGTCTTGATAAATTTAAAACAAATAATCTTGCTTTTTTTAGGATCTTCCTCTATAATAGGAATTCGTACTGCTAATGCAGATTTACACATTTTCATATTTGCCCTCGTGGTGCAATGGATAGCACGCAAGATTCCGGTTCTTGAAATTCGGGTTCGAATCCTGACGAGGGCGCTAAAACTACTCCTGATTGAACATTCAATCAGGAGTTTTCTGTTTTTTTAAGAAATTCCTCCATTCCTTAAACTCATAGAATCATGTAAAATGAGGAAAGGGAGGGATTGGAATGGACTTAAAGCCTGGTTTGTGGCAAAAACAAACAATGAAATTGGCGATGACACAGGAATTAACACAAGCCATTGCATTGTTACAATACTCGGCTCAGGAGCTTGCTACGTTCTTGGAGGAAAAAGCAATCGAGAACCCTCTTTTACAAGTGGAACCGAAACATACTAGATCGCTAAGTGAAGTTAGTCGTGGTCGGAAAAGTCCTAAGATGTCATCTGGTGATCATGATGATAAAAACTGGATTGAACATATTCCTGAAACAACTGGATCCATTCAAGATTATTTGTTGCTTCAGCTCACAGATACGCCGTTGACGAATAACGAATTGAGAGTAGTTCACTATTTTATTGAGGCTATTGATGTAAACGGTTACTTAGGGGTAGACCTGGATGTTGTTAGCGAAAAGTTTGGAATAGCGATTGCAGAGGCGGAAAATTGCTTAAAGATTCTCCAAGGATTTGAACCAGCTGGGGTTGCTGCGCGTAACCTTCAAGAATGTTTGCTTTTACAGGTAGAGATAGCACTTACTTTAAAAAAAGATGCTACCGAAGAAGATAGCAGTCGTTCGCCAGAGCAATTGCTGAAAACGATTTTAAGCGAACATTTTATTCTATTTGCAGAGAAAAAGTGGAAAACAATTGCGAAGCTTTTAAAGCTCGATTTAAAAGAAATTCAACAAGCATATGATTTTGTTCAAACGCTGAATCCACGTCCAGGAGCGGCTTATCAGAATGAAAAAGCTGCCTATGTGGTTCCAGATGTGATTATAAAAACAGAGAATGGTCAATTAACAGTAAGTCTGTTTGATGATACAATACCAAAAGTTACGTTTAATGAGTCTTATTACCGTGAGTTGTCCGCTTATAAAGACCGAGAGGTAAGTCGTTTTCTTCAGGAAAAACAAGCGGACTATCAGTGGATTTATAAAAGCTTAGAACAACGTCGAGAAACATTAATGAAGGTCGCGCTTAAAATTGTCGAAAAGCAATCGGAGTTTTTCCTGCAAGGACCGTCTTTTTTAAAACCGATGACAATGAAGGAAATTGCCGAGGAGCTTGAAATTCATGAATCGACGGTGAGTCGAGCTGTAAGAGAAAAATATATTCAAACACCAACCGGTACTTATGAAATGAGAAATTTATTTTCAAGTTCAATTCAAACAACTGAGCAAGACCAGACTTCTTCTACGCATGCGAAACAGGCAATTGAGCGGTTAATTAAAAATGAAAATAAACAGAAGCCATTATCGGATCAAGATATTGTCAAAATGCTGGAAGATCGTTCAGGCATTCGAATTTCTAGAAGGACTGTTGCAAAGTATCGTGAACAACTTGGAATTCAAGCATCTTCAAAACGAAGACGCTTTGAATAAAAGCCGACATAGAAAGAAGTGAAGATAAAGGTGCAAACAACTGTCAAACTTTATATGAGGCAACGATGCCATTTATGTGAAGAGGCAAAGAGTTTACTAGAGGAACTTCAACATCAATGGGATTTTGAAATTATTGAAGTAGATATTGATCAAGATGATGTTTTAATTGAAAAATACGGTATTACGATCCCAGTTATTGAAATCAAGGGCGAAGAAGTCGCGGCAGGGATAATTCATAAAAACTCCATAGTTGAAGCGTTTTCAAGAAAAAACGTAGGTTTTATTAGTTGAACTACCCTCACACTCCTGTTAAAATGAAATAGAAATCAGGGGTGATTTTTTTTGGAACAAGTGGGACATAATATGTCACTGCGGGACGTAAAACGCCCACTCTAGTTTGAAGGAGAAAAAAACCACATGCAATCATTGCTAGATATTCAAAAGAGAATATTACCTGATCTCGTTGATATTATGCATAAACGGTATTCGATTTTGAAATACATATTTACAATGCAACCTGTTGGTCGGAGAAACTTAGCTGGCAGCCTAGGCTTTACAGAAAGAGTGCTGCGGAGTGAAGTGGAATTTTTAAAAGAACAAAATTTAATTCAGATGTCCACTCAGGGAATGAGCTTAACGAAAGAAGGAAAAGATATACTGGAAAGTCTTGATAACATCATGCATGAGGTTTCAGGGATTAGCTCTTTACAAAAAGAGCTCCGCGCAAAACTAGGGGTTTCTCAAGTCTATATTGTCCCAGGAGATAGTGATCAGTCCCCTTGGGTAAAAAGAGAACTTGGGAAAGCTTGTGCTACCTGCATGAAAAATCGGCTTAAAGCAGACAATATCATTGCAGTAACGGGCGGTACAACAATGGCTGCTGTTGCGGAAATGCTTCCTTCTGAATTAGGTGAAAAGAATCTACTATTTGTTCCGGCAAGAGGTGGGATTGGACAAGATGCCAATAGCCAAGCCAACACGGTGAGTGCCATTATGGCAGCTAGAACAAATTCTCATCATCGGATGTTCTATGTACCCGACCAGGTAAGCAACGAGATCTACGAGTCATTCATCAGAGAACCGCTGATTTCTGAAATGCTCAATCTTATTAAATCTGCCAACATAGTTTTGCATGGTATTGGAGATGCTATCACAATGGCGAAACGCCGCAACACTTCTCCCGAGGTAATGAAACAAATCACGGAGGGGAAAGCTGTTGGTGAAGCATTTGGCTATTATTTTAACGAGGCCGGTGAGATTGTTTATAAAGTTCAAACAATCGGCTTACAACTTGATGACTTACGAACCGCTGAGCATGTGATTGCTGTTGCGGGTGGGGCATCGAAAGCCAAAGCCATCAAAGCCTATATGAGGCAAGCTCCACCGTCAACCATTTTGATAACGGATGAAGGGGCTGCAAAATCATTAGTTAAAGGCTAAAAGCTTGACTGGATTCAGGTCAATTTATCTGAGTTTCCAGGAAAGGCCTTTAATATATATAATTCTCGCTTTAAGCGGGGGAAAATATTAGCTTTACGAACTTAAAGGAGGAAATACTCATGGCAGTAAAAATTGGTATTAACGGATTTGGACGCATTGGACGTAACGTATTCCGTGCAGCGCTAAAAAACCCTAACGTTGAAGTAGTAGCAGTAAACGACTTAACAGATGCAAATATGCTTGCGCATCTTTTAAAATATGATTCCGTTCATGGAACACTTCAAGAAGAAGTATCTGTTGACGGTGAATACTTAGTAGTAGCTGGACAACGCGTAAAAGTTACAGCTGAAAGAGATCCAGCACAAATCGCTTGGGGCGAACTAGGAGCAGAGGTTGTTGTTGAATCTACTGGTCGTTTCACAAAGCGTGCAGACGCTGCGAAACACTTAGAAGGTGGCGCGAAGAAAGTTATCATCTCTGCACCTGCAAACGAAGAAGATATTACAATTGTTATGGGTGTTAACCATGAGCAATATGACCCAGCTAACCATCATGTAATTTCTAACGCTTCTTGTACAACAAACTGCTTAGCGCCGTTTGCAAAAGTTTTAAATGATAAGTTTGGCATTAAGCGTGGTATGATGACAACAATCCACTCTTACACAAATGACCAACAAATCCTTGACTTGCCACATAAAGACTATCGTCGTGCACGTGCAGCAGCAGAAAACATGATTCCAACAACAACTGGTGCAGCAAAAGCGGTAGCGCTTGTATTGCCTGAACTAAAAGGTAAACTGAACGGTGGAGCGGTTCGTGTTCCAACTCCAAACGTTTCTCTAGTAGACCTTGTTGCTGAACTTGATAAAGAAGTAACTGCTGAAGATATCAATGCAGCTCTTAAAGAAGCAGCTGAAGGCGAACTAAAAGGAATTCTTGGTTACAGTGAAGAGCCACTAGTATCTGGTGACTACAACGGTAACCCAAATTCTTCTACTATTGATGCTCTTTCTACAATGGTAATGGAAGGCAACATGGTAAAAGTAATTTCTTGGTACGATAACGAATCAGGTTACTCTCACCGCGTTGTAGACCTAGTTGACTACCTTGCACAAAAAGGTCTTTAATTTTTAGATAATAGCCACAGGACACTTGGATGGAACCATCCAGATTGTCTATAATTTAGTGGGGTGTAGGGAGTGGGGACCAGTCCCCTCTCCCTTCATTTTTAGATAGGAAAATTTGAGAACCGATAGCTCGAGAGTTTGGCGAATATTATGATCGCTTGCTAACAGGGCTTGCGCTTTTCTTAAAACCAATTAGGAGGTTTCTGCCTTGAACAAAAAATCTGTTAAAGATATTGATGTAAAAGGGAAACGAGTTTTTTGCCGTGTGGATTTCAATGTTCCAATGAAAGATGGACAGGTAACGGATGAAACAAGAATTCGTGCTGCATTGCCAACGATTCAATACTTAAGCGAACAGGGAGCTAAAGTCATTTTGGCTAGTCACCTTGGTCGTCCAAAAGGACAGGTCGTTGAAGAATTGCGCTTAACTCCAGTGGCTACACGCTTATCTGAGCTACTAGGTAAAGAAGTGAAGAAAACAGATGAAGCTTATGGAGATTCTGTTAAAGCAGAAATCTCTACAATGAATGATGGCGACGTCCTTCTACTTGAAAACGTTCGTTTTTATCCTGGAGAAGAAAAAAATGATGCTGAATTAGCTAAAGCATTTGCTGAGCTAGCGGATGTTTATGTAAATGATGCTTTCGGTGCAGCTCACCGTGCGCATGCTTCAACTGAAGGAATTGCCCATCATATACCGGCTGTTTCTGGCCTTCTTATGGAGAAAGAGCTTGATGTATTAGGAAAAGCACTTTCAAATCCAGAGCGTCCGTTCACAGCGATTGTCGGTGGTGCGAAAGTAAAAGACAAAATCGGCGTCATTGAGAATCTCCTAGATAAAGTAGATAACCTCATTATTGGTGGCGGTCTTGCTTATACATTTGTTAAGGCTCAAGGACATGAAATTGGAAAGTCTCTATTAGAAGAAGATAAAATGGATCTTGCTAACTCTTTTGTTGCGAAAGCGAAAGAAAAAGGAGTTAACTTCTATATGCCTGTAGATGTCATTGTTGCAGATGACTTCTCTGAGGAAGCAAATACAAAGGCTGTTGCAATTGAAGAAATTCCAGCTGACTGGGAAGCACTTGATATAGGTCCTAAAACGAGAGAACTATATAGTGATGTGATTAAGAATTCAAAGCTAGTGATCTGGAACGGACCAATGGGTGTATTCGAATTAAATGTATTTGCTAACGGTACAAAGGCTGTTGCTCAAGCACTTGCTGATTCTTCTGATACATATTCAGTCATTGGTGGGGGAGATTCTGCGGCGGCTGTTGAAAAGTTCAATCTTGCTGACAAGATGAGCCATATTTCAACTGGCGGTGGTGCTTCTCTTGAGTTTATGGAAGGTAAGGCTCTCCCTGGTGTTGTCGCTTTAAACGACAAATAAACCTTCTAGGAAAACGGTTCGTAAGGGGGTTCTGAACCATTCAGAACCCTGCGAACAGTTCGGAACATGGTTCTGAAGAGTGCAACTAGGTTCATTTGAAACTAAGCTAGGATCCACAGATTGATAGGAATCCTCTAAATAAAAATGTTTTGAAAGGAAGTGCCGGTCTTGCGAAAACCAATTATTGCAGGAAACTGGAAAATGCATAAAACACTGTCTGAAGCGAAAAAATTTATTGAGGATGTAAACGGACTTGTTCCATCCGCAGATAAAGTAGAATCTGTAGTGTGCGCACCGGCATTATTTTTAGGTCAACTTGTTGAAGCAGCAAATAACCATGATTTAAAAATAGGTGCGCAAAATATGCATTTCGAAGAAAGTGGTGCTTTTACTGGTGAAGTTAGCCCGAAAGCATTAGAAGATATTGGTGTAAACTATGTGATCATTGGACATTCTGAGCGCCGTGAAATGTTTAATGAAACAGATGAAAGTGTGAATAAAAAGACTCTTGCTGCTTTTAAATACAACTTAGTACCAATCGTTTGCTGTGGTGAAACACTTGAACAACGTGAAAACGGTGAAACGAATGAGCTCGTCGGTACACAAGTGAAAAAAGCACTTGAAGGGCTAACAGAAGAGCAAGCTAAACAAACGGTTATTGCTTATGAGCCAATTTGGGCAATTGGAACAGGCAAATCTTCAACTGCAGAAGATGCCAATGAAGTATGTGCTTATATTCGTAAAGTTGTTGCAGAACAATTTTCACCTGAAGTGGCAGAAGCTGTGCGTATCCAATATGGTGGAAGCGTTAAGCCAGCGAACATCAAAGAGTACATGTCTCAGCCGGATATCGATGGAGCATTAGTTGGTGGAGCAAGTCTTGAGACAGATTCCTTCTTACAATTATTGGAGGCAGGGCAATGAGTAAGACATCTCCAACAGCGTTAATCATTCTTGATGGTTTTGCCTGCAGAGGCGAAGAAAAGGGAAATGCGGTTGCTCAAGCCAATAAACCAAACTTTGATCGATTTTGGAATACCTATCCACATGCGCAATTAACGGCGAGTGGAGAGGCAGTAGGTCTTCCTGAAGGGCAAATGGGAAACTCTGAAGTAGGTCATTTAAACATTGGTGCTGGACGTATTGTGTACCAAAGCTTGACAAGAGTGAATATCTCGATTCGTGAAGGGGAGTTCGAACAGAACGAAACTTTCCTAAATGCAATTAAGCATGTAAAAGAAAAAGGGACAAGTCTTCACCTCTTTGGTTTACTATCAGATGGTGGAGTACATAGCCATATTGAGCATATGTTTGCCCTTTTAAAATTGGCAGCAGATCAAGGTGTAGAAAAAGTGTATGTTCATGCTTTCCTAGATGGACGTGACGTTGGTCCGCAAACAGCTACAGGTTATGTAAAGCAAACCCTTGAGAAAATGAAAGAAATTGGTGTCGGTGAATTTGCAACGATTTCTGGGCGATACTATTCTATGGACCGTGACAAGCGCTGGGAGCGTGTGGAGAAATCTTACCGTTCAATGGTTTATGGTGAAGGCCCTTCGTACACAGATCCTTTAGAAGTCATTGAGGATAGCTACAAGAATGGAATTTATGATGAATTCGTGTTGCCATCTGTCATTACAAAAGAAGATGGAACTCCAGTTGCTACCGTTCAAAATGACGATGCAGTAATTTTCTATAATTTCCGTCCTGACCGTGCAATCCAGATCTCGAACACTTTTACAAACAAGGATTTCCGTTCATTTGATCGCGGACCGAAGCATCCAGAGAACTTAAATTTTGTATGTTTAACGCATTTTAGTGAAACAGTTGATGGTTATGTTGCTTTTAAACCAACAAACCTAGATAATACTCTAGGGGAAGTTCTTTCGCAAAATAACATGACACAACTTCGTATTGCAGAAACAGAGAAATATCCTCACGTAACGTTCTTTATGAGCGGCGGTCGTGAAAAAGAGTTTCCTGGTGAAACAAGACTTTTGATTAACTCACCAAAAGTTGCAACTTACGATTTAAAACCTGAGATGAGTGCTTACGAATTAACCGATGCGTTGATTAAAGAAATTGAAGCCGACAAACACGATGCGATTCTCTTAAACTTCGCTAACCCTGACATGGTTGGTCACTCTGGTATGCTAGAGCCAACGATTAAAGCGATTGAAACCGTCGATGAATGTCTTGGTAAAATCGTTGATTTAATCGTCTCTAAGGGTGGTACGGCAATCATTACTGCTGATCATGGGAATGCTGATGAAGTAGTAACTTTGGAAGGAAACCCTATGACTGCACATACGACAAACCCAGTGCCAGTGATTGTCACAAAATCAGGTGTCGAGCTTCGTGAAGGCGGAATTCTTGGTGATTTAGCGCCAACAATGCTTGATTTACTTCAAGTAGAACAACCGGAAGAAATGACTGGAAAATCATTAATTAAAAAGTAAGTAGTTTTATAAAAATCATTTAGACCGATCTTCGGTAAATAGACAATAAGGAGAGAATAACATGCCATTTATTACTGATGTATATGCACGTGAAGTCCTTGATTCCCGCGGGAACCCTACAGTTGAGGTTGAAGTTTACACTGAGTCTGGTGCGTTCGGACGCGCGCTAGTTCCAAGTGGTGCTTCTACTGGTGAATACGAAGCAGTAGAACTTCGTGATGGCGACAAAAGCCGTTACCTTGGAAAAGGTGTTTTAAAAGCAGTAGAAAACGTAAATGAAATCATCGCTCCAGCTTTAGTTGGCGAGGAGTTCAACGTTCTTGATCAAGTAGCAGTTGACCAAGCTTTGATCGAGCTTGATGGAACGGAAAACAAAGGAAAATTAGGTGCGAACGCAATCCTTGGTGTTTCTATGGCAGTTGCTCGTGCAGCAGCAGATTACCTAGATATGCCATTATACCAATACCTTGGTGGATTCAACTCTAAGCAACTTCCAGTTCCAATGATGAACATCGTTAACGGTGGGGAGCATGCGGATAACAACGTTGATATTCAAGAATTCATGGTTATGCCTGTTGGTGCAGAAAACTTCCGTGAAGCACTTCGCATGGGAGCAGAAATCTTCCACAGCCTAAAATCTGTATTAAAAGAAAAAGGCTTAAATACAGCTGTAGGTGACGAAGGTGGTTTCGCTCCAAACCTTGGTTCAAATGAAGAAGCACTTCAAACAATTGTTACAGCAATCGAAAAAGCTGGTTACAAGCCAGGTGAACAAGTACGTCTTGCAATGGATGCTGCATCTTCTGAGTTCTTCAACAAAGAAGACGGCAAATACCATTTAGCTGGAGAAGGTGTTGTGAAAACATCTGCAGAAATGGTAGATTGGTACGAGGAAATGTGCAACAAGTACCCAATCATCTCAATCGAAGATGGACTTGATGAAAACGACTGGGAAGGCCATAAGTTATTAACAGAGCGCCTTGGCGGAAAAGTTCAGTTAGTTGGTGACGACCTATTCGTTACAAATACAAAGAAATTGTCTCAAGGTATTGAGCAAGGTGTTGGAAACTCAATCCTAATTAAAGTAAACCAAATCGGTACTTTAACTGAGACATTTGATGCAATCGAAATGGCGAAGCGTGCAGGTTACACTGCGGTTATCTCTCACCGTTCTGGTGAAACAGAAGATTCAACAATCGCTGATATCGCTGTTGCTACAAATGCTGGTCAAATTAAGACTGGTGCACCTTCTCGTACAGACCGTGTTGCAAAATACAACCAACTTCTTCGCATCGAAGATCAACTTGGTGAAACAGCACAGTTCAACGGAATCAAATCTTTCTACAACCTTAAGAAGTAATCTTGTTTGATGGACGCTGGCGGTTTTTTACTGCCGGCGTTTTTTGTATGGTGGTGTCAAGTTTATAGTCTCATGCTTGGGAGGATGACAGAGCAGAGGGTCCTAGCGTTCCCGGAAAAGGTTTTGAGTAGGAAAAAGGGAATGCAAGAAATTTCTATCGTGTCCGAAGCGTCAAGGTTGAGGACAAAGAGTAACGATAAGAATTCTATCGTGCCCGAAGCGTCAAGGTTGAGGACGAAATGGTAACGATAAGAATTCTATCGTGCCCAAAGAGCTAAGGCTGAGGACAAAATGGTAACGATAGAAGCTCTATCGTGCCCAAAGAGCCAAGGGTGAGGACAAAATGGTAACGATAAGAATTCTATCGTGCCCAAAGAGCTAAGGCTGAGGACAAAATGGTAACGATGGAAAATCTATCGTTCCCAAAAAACAAAAGTGAAGCGAAGTAGGTAACAATAGAAAAAATCAATCATTCCCGAAAAGCGAATTTGGATTGAAAGTTCAGAATATCGATTAGACAAGTATTGTTTCAAGCTCGAAAATATGATAAATTTATACTATTGTTATACGTAGGTTTCTCAGGAGGTTGCTTCATGCATACATTTTTAATTGTTTTATTGGTTATTGATTGTCTAGCGTTAATTGCGGTGGTTCTTCTTCAATCTAGTAAAAGTGCAGGTCTTTCTGGTGCAATTTCCGGCGGTGCTGAAACATTGTTTGGTAAGCAAAAAGCACGAGGTATTGATTTAGTCCTACATCGAATTACGATTGTTTTGGCTGTCTTGTTCTTCGTTCTTTCCATTTTAGTTACTTACTTTGATATTTAAAAACGAACTAGTAAACCCAGTCTCATCAAGAGGCTGGGTTTTTTTAGGCATACAAAAGTACTACTTAGTGAATGGTCCAGCTCCAGCAGCAAACTTCTACTCGGGTTGTAGGCCACTCTTTAGTTGATTCTAATTGCAAAAAAGCTGCATCCGCTTTTCTTCATCGCAGGGCTTTTCTCTGGAATGTTGTTAGCAGGTTTGTTAAAACTAATAGGGATTGCAAAATTTTTTACTAATTATATAGTTGTTAATCAAACGTTTGATTAAATACGAAATGCATCATTGATGATCATCTTTTAGTAGAGGGAGTAATTTTTATGAAAAAGCTAGTGCCAAAACCATTTACATTTAAAGCTGGGAAAAGAGCTGTGCTTATGCTGCATGGTTTTACAGGGAATTCGGCGGATGTACGCATGATGGGACGATTCCTCCATGATAAGGGGTATACATGCCATGCGCCGATTTACAAAGGTCATGGGGTACCACCAGAAGAACTTGTTCATACCGGGCCTGAGGATTGGTGGCAAGATGTGACCAATGCATATGATTATTTAAAAAATGAGGGATATGACGAAATCGCGGTAGTTGGTTTATCCATTGGTGGTGTATTTTCCTTAAAATTAGGGTATACAGTACCTGTGATGGGGGTTGTCCCAATGTGTGCGCCAATGTACATCAAGAGTGAAGAGGTCATGTATAAGGGCGTTTTACATTATGCCCGCGAATACAAGAAGCTTGAAGGAAAAACAGATGAGCAAATTGCTGCCGAAATGGGAGAGTTTGAAAAAACACCAATGAAAACCTTAAAAGGGGTCCAAGAGGTCATTTCCGAAGTTCGAAATAATGTGGACATGGTTTATGCACCAACATTTGTTGTCCAAGGTCGTCATGATCATATGATTAACCCGGATAGTGCCAATATCATTTATAATGAAGTAGAGTCCGTGCGTAAAGAAATAAAGTGGTACGAAGAATCAGGACATGTAATCACATTTGATAAGGAGAAGGACCAGCTACATGAGGACGTTTATGCGTTTCTTGAGAGCCTAAGTTGGAAAGAATAAATATAGGTATAAATGAGACAACTAAACATATATGAAGGCTGAAAGATTGTTGTTGAAATCCTAAAGACGATTTTAACGAAATAGTAGCCAGCCATTTGTATGTTTAAGATTAGTCTGCAAGCTCTTTTCTCATAAAAGATGTCGATTTACTTGAATAACCAAGCATATTCAGTGTACTTGTTGTGAAAAGCAACAAGGTTTGAGAAAAGAGCCTAATGAAAGACGAGAATAAAAGGAGGGATTTTACATATGGAAGAGACTATTCAAGGTCATATTGACCGTCTCCTTCATTATATGAAGGATGAAGCCTATAAACCTCTGACAGTCCAAGAGCTCGAGCAAGCTTTTGGGATTGAAGATTCGGCGACATTTAAAGACTTTGTAAAAGCATTAGTCGTCATGGAGGAAAGAGGACTAGTTGTACGGACCCGAAGCAATCGTTACGGGTTACCAGAAAAAATGAATCTTGTTCGTGGAAAGTTAACAGGGCATTCTAAAGGATTTGCCTTTGTCATCCCCGAAGAGCCTGGAATGGATGATATTTTTATTCCACCAAATGAAACCAATAATGCGATGCATGGAGATATCGTCTTAGCACGAGTTTCAGCGGAGAGTTCTGGGCAGCGTCGGGAGGGGACGATTGTTCGGATAGTTGAACGTGGTGTTCAGCAGATTGTTGGTACATATACGGAAAGTAGACATTTTGGTTTCGTCATCCCGGATGATAAGAAGTTTGCTAGTGATATTTTTATCCCAAAAGAATCATCTGGTGGAGCGGTCGAAGGTCACAAGGTTGTTGTGAATCTCACTAGTTATCCAGAAGGCCGTAAATCAGCTGAAGGCGAAGTTGTCTCGATTTTAGGGCATAAAAATGACCCGGGTGTCGATATTTTATCGATTATCCATAAACACGGCTTGCCGATGGAGTTTCCAGAGGAAGTTTTGCAACAAGCCAATGAGACACCGGATGAAATTGATGAAAGTGAACTTGCAAACCGACGCGATCTTCGTGACGAAGTGATTGTCACGATCGATGGAGCAGATGCGAAAGACTTGGATGATGCGGTAACTGTCACGAAGCTCGGAAATGGAAATTATAAGCTAGGTGTTCATATTGCGGATGTAAGTTATTATGTTGAAGAAGGATCACCAATCGACCGTGAAGCATCTGAACGCGCAACTAGTGTGTATTTAGTTGATCGAGTGATTCCAATGATTCCTCACCGCCTATCCAATGGAATCTGTTCATTAAATCCAAAGGTAAATCGATTGACGTTAAGTTGTACAATGGAAATCTCACCGGATGGTGAAGTGGTTGATCATGAGATTTTCCAAAGTGTGATTAAAACAACGGAACGTATGACTTATCATGATGTCAATCTGATTTTAGTAGACAAGGATGAGGATACACGGAAACGATACGAATCTCTTGTGCCAATGTTTGAAATGATGGAAGAGTTGGCCGCGATTCTCCGTAATAAGCGGATGACGCGTGGTGCAATTGATTTTGATTTTAAAGAATCCAAAGTACTTGTGGATGAAAACGGACATCCTTCAGATGTTGTTTTACGAGAACGTTCCGTTGCAGAGCGTTTAATCGAAGAGTTTATGTTGGCAGCTAACGAAACGGTTGCTGAACATTTCCATTGGTTAGAGGTTCCGTTTATTTATCGTATCCACGAAGATCCGAAAGAAGATAAGCTCCGTAAGTTTTTTGAGTTTATTACTAACTTTGGATATATCGTGAAGGGGACAGCTAATGCGGTTCACCCGCGTGCTTTACAGGAAATCATTGAAGCCGTTCAAGGGAAACCGGAAGAAATGGTTGTTTCAACTGTGATGCTTCGCTCGATGCAGAAAGCTAAGTATTATGAAGAAAGCTTAGGACACTATGGCCTATCAACAGAGTTCTATACGCATTTTACTTCGCCAATTCGTCGTTATCCAGATACGATTGTTCACCGTTTGATTCGAACTTACCTGATTGAAGGAAAGATGGACCAAGCTACGCGAGACAAATGGGGAGCAGACCTTCCAGAAATCGCGAAACACTCCTCCGATATGGAGCGTCGGGCAGTTGAAGCCGAACGGGAAACTGACGAGCTGAAAAAAGCTGAGTATATGGAAGATAAAATCGGTGTTGAGTATGATGGAATCATCAGCTCTGTCACGAATTTTGGAATGTTTGTCGAGTTGCCAAATACGATTGAAGGTCTTGTTCATGTGAGCTATATGACCGACGACTATTACCGCTTCGATGAACGTCATTATGCGATGATTGGTGAACGAACAGGGAATGTCTTCCGAATCGGAGACGAAATTACCGTACGTGTCGTGAATGTAAATAAAGATGAGCGTTCCATCGATTTTGAAATCGTTGGCATGAAAGGGACACGTCGTGAGCGCAGTGAGACACCAAGAGTGTTTAAAACTGGAAGTAGTGAACGCAAACCTCGTAAAGGTAAAACAGAAGGCAGTACAGATAAAGGCAAAGCGCAGCAGGGCGAAGGAGCAAAGAAAAAACGGAAGAAGCGAAAATTCTTTGAGAATGCACCAAAAGCTAAGCGCAAACCTAAACGACGCTAATAGAGGAACAATCTATCCGTGTCCGGCCTAATTTAAGGTCGGACACGACTTTCCCTCTTAAAAGTCAACTGTTTCATTTTATGGTAAAATAAGAGGAGAAAGGGGGAGACGCTATGCCTAAAGGTGCTGGCAAAACGGTAGCACAGAATAAAAAAGCCTACCATGATTATTTTGTTGAAGAAACCTTTGAGACAGGAATTGTTCTCCAGGGTACAGAAATCAAGTCAATTCGTGCTGGTCGTGTGAATTTAAAAGACTCTTATGCACGTGTGCATAATGGCGAGGTGTTCCTCTATGGAATGCATGTTAGTCCCTATGAGCAAGGGAACCGTTATAATCATGATCCACTACGTGAACGCAAGCTTTTGCTCCATCGCCGTGAGATTAACCAGTTGATTGGGGAAACCAAAGAAACAGGTTATGCATTGGTACCATTGAAAGTATATCTGAAAAATGGGTACGCTAAGGTTTTGCTCGGACTTGCACGTGGGAAAAAGAAATACGATAAGCGTGAAGACCTGAAGAAGAAAGAAGCGAAACGTGAGATTGAACGGGCATTCCGTGAACGCCAGAAGATGTAATCCGAGTTTATAGCAGGCTTTTCTAGAACTGGATAATCATTACCAGTTGAAACGTTTGGCTGTTATTGCTATAATAGGTCTTGTCACCACGAGTGACAAACAGCTTTTGCTCGGAACATAAACCGAGTCATCCTAACGTCTGTTTTTATTATATGGGGACGCTACGGATTCGACAGGGGTAGTTCGAGCTTAGGTTGCGAGTCGAGGGGATCGGCCTCGTTAAAACGTCAAAGCCTATAACTGGCAAAACTAACAACAACTTCGCTTTAGCTGCCTAATAGCACTTTAGCGGTTCGCCCCTCCATCGCCCATGTGGTAGGGTAGCGGACTCACTCTTAGTGGGCTACGCCGGATTCCACCGTCTGAGGAAGAAGGAAGAGAACAACCAGACTAGCTGACCAGCCGCCTGTCGGCAGGCAAAAGGCTCAGCGAAACGCGAATATGTCGACTACACTCGTAGAAGCTTAAGTGGCGATGCTTCTGGACGTGGGTTCGATTAGTTATTAGTCGCCTTGTATGGCAACATACAAGTGAAAATCTGGCTTTATCGGTGAAACCTAAGTCGCATAATGTGGCGATAAGGCAATGCCGAGCGGTATGTGGAGCAATCCAACAGCCGTGTATCGACTTATAGGCTGCCTACATGGTAGTACTAGGATGCGACATCCTGCCTTTATGGTAAATATATGATTCGCATAAGACGCCAGAGGGCCTGCCAACGCAGGTTCAAGATATAGTCAGTGCCATGACGAAAGCATGGAAGTGCACGTCCCACCGTCTCCACCATACATAAGGTGGATAACAAGACCAGCGAATAGCTGGTCTTTTTTTTGAGATTGAAGGGATTATTCATGTCGAGTTAAGAGTTAATTCTCAACAGAATTCTGTTTTTTTGAAACAGCAGTTATTTATAAAAGGAAAAATTCTTTCTCAAATTCTAGCTTTTTATTTAGCATCTCGGAGCTATATTTTCCGTTTCTAGGTGTTACCTTTTCATAATTATTATTCACAAAAGGGAACGTATGTTTGTTTTTGATACAAATTCCCATTGATTTTATTTGTATAGGAATATGAACCGCACAAATAATAAAAATAATAAATGTGAAGGAGGACGAAAACTTTGGGTGCAATTGAACGCAGCGGCTATCGTTTTGAACCGGAATACAGTGTCATCGAACAGAATGGTGCTATTCATGTATACAACCGTGGCGAATTTGTTGAGGAAATCAAGTTTGATTTTCAAGGGAAGTTCCCTGAACTAGATCAGATTGAACAATTGGTTGAGCAGTATTGTGAACTAAAAGGGATCGATTGATCCGCCTTCTAAATCACTTTATTGACATCTCCTAACCAATCATGATATATTTATCTCGAATTAAAGATATTCAATTTGAAGATATTAAAATATAAAATAGAGCGGATAAACAAATGGAGGTTTTTTAATGAAGGGATTAAAAGGAATCCACCATGTAACAGCGATAACCAGCAGTGCGGAAAAGAATTATGAATTCTTCACCTTTGTGCTTGGAATGCGTTTAGTAAAAAAGACAGTCAATCAAGATGATATCAGAACTTATCATTTATTCTTCGCCGATGATGAAGGAAATGCTGGAACAGATATGACGTTCTTTGATTTCCCTGGAATTCCTAAAGGTCACCATGGAACGAACGAAATTTTTAAAACAGCGTTTCGCGTGCCGAGTGATGCTGCATTAGATTATTGGGAAAAACGGTTTGACCGTTTAGAAGTAAAGCATACTGGGATTAAGGATCAGTTTGGTAAAAAGGTTCTTAACTTCGTTGACTTTGATGACCAGCAATATCAATTAATTTCAGATGAAAACAATAAAGGCGTTGCGGCCGGAACTCCTTGGCAAAAAGGTCCGATTCCACTTGAATTCGCGATCACCGGATTAGGACCGATTCATGTACGGATTGCTCAATTTGAATATTTTAAAGAAATGATGGAAAGAGTTCTTTTGTTTAAAGAAATTGCTCATGAAGGTTCATTGCATTTATTTGAAGTTGGCGAAGGTGGAAATGGTGCTCAAGTGGTTGTGGAATACAATACGATGCTTCCACCAGCGCAGCAAGGTTATGGAACTGTTCATCATGCAGCCTTCCGTGTGGATGATCGTGAGGTTCTAAATGATTGGGATCAACATATGAGAGGATTTGGTTTTCAAACGTCTGGGTTTGTCGATCGCTTCTTCTTTGGTTCTTTATATTGCCGTGTGGCTCCACAAATTTTATTTGAATTTGCGACAGATGGTCCAGGATTCATGGGCGATGAGCCTTATGAAACTCTAGGAGAGAAGTTATCCTTACCTCCGTTCCTTGAATCAAAGCGTGAACAAATCGAGAGTATGGTTCGCCCAATTGATACGGTAAGAAGTACGATTGATTTTAAAAAAGAATAACAAGTGATAGGACCTTACATTTCAGTTAAGGTCCTTTTTTTCATATGTCTTTTTAGGCTCTTTTCCTTGCGTTATGTTGGAGACATATTATGATAGTAATAGGTAATAAATTGATAGATTACCCCAGATAAAGTGTCTGGATTTTTATTTATAACCTCGTAGAAGGGGGACACATCGTGGGCTTTTTAACAAAGCTTTTTGCAAAAGAAAAGAAGCTTCAAGTTGAATTTTGTGAAAAAAACCTTGATCGCTTTTTAAAGGAAGAACATTTTGCTGACTATCAAAACTTTCTAAACCAAAAAAAAGTGAACTATAAAGAATATGAATGTCAAAGTCATTGTAAAAAATGCAATCAATCACCATATGCGATTGTGAACGGTGATTTTGTTACCGCCGATGACATGAATCAATTGCTGGACAAGTTAAAACAATGGAATTGAGATTGAAACGAAACAGCCCCTTGAATGCTTATTGTAGTAAGGCTGTTTTTTACTAAGGCTCTTTTCTCAAACCTTTTTGTTTTTAGAGATAAAATGATAAAAATCAGCTGTGTTTTCATTGGAAAGTAACTTTAAATCAGGAGAAAAGAACCAGCAAACTTAGTATGAACGAACAAAATCGCTTATTCTGCGTTAAAATCAGCTTTAGGATTTTAACAACAACCTTTTACGAAAAGAGCCTACTAAAGATAGCATCATAGGAAATAGAACCTGTGTGTAAATAGAAGGAAGAAAGGAATTGAGAAATGAACCCGATTGAAGGAAGCAACCGAATTCAAACGCTTGATTATTTAAGAGGGTTCGCTCTTCTTGGTATTCTCCTAATTAATAGTGTATTTCTTCTTTCTGCCCGCACCCCTATCCCCGGGACAATGGATGAGCATTATTGGAAATTCCTTTACTTATTTATTGAGGGACGCTTTTTTACCATCTTCTCCTTTTTATTTGGCATCGGTTTTTATCTGTTTATTTCACGAGCGATTGCTAAAGGAAATAATGGGTATATCCTATTTTTACGCCGTCTGCTTGCAATGTTTTTATTTGGACTTATTCATTCAATGTATCACCCAGGAGAAGCCTTAAGTATTTATGCTGTCTTTGGATTATTGGTTCTCCCACTTTATAAATTGAAAAAAGAGTTAAATCTCGTTATTAGTTTAGGTTTGCTCTTTGTGTTTAGTTTGGTGGGGATGAAGGTTCTGCTTCCACTACCAATGATTTTGCTGGGGCTAACGGCTGGACAGTACCGTGTTTTTGAACAAATCTCTGCTAAAAAGAAAAAAATCATTTGGTTTACTATGATTGCCTTCATTTTAAGCGTACTAGCTTTGGTTTATCAAAATCAGCTGCTTCCAACACAAGGTTTCCAAGAATCAAACAGTTTGTATTGGTTTTACTATATAGGACTCATGGTTGGTCCGATTGTATCCAGTTTTTATGTGGGGGCATATGTCCTACTAGTACAGTCTTCCTTTTTCCAAAGACTCTTTTCACCATTAAAAGCCTACGGACGTATGGCTTTGACGAATTATTTAATGCAAACAGTGTTTATCATGATTGTTGGTTATGGGTTGAATCTTTCCGGACAAATCCATTATTTGCAGTCGCTCTTTATTTGTTTGGTTATTTACCTAATCCAATTACTCTACAGCATTATATGGCTGCGGTTTTTTCACTTTGGGCCGTTAGAGTGGGTCTGGAGGATGTTCACTTATCTGGAAGTGCCACCATTGCTCAAGCGTAAATAACTATTTAAAAAGCTCTTTTCCTCGATTTATAGGAGGAAGAGAGCTTTTGTTTTGGGTCTAGATTGACACATCAGCTTGCTTATTGGTTGTACCTGTTTGTTTGATTGCCGCTCGGTAGCAAAGCATTCCAGCTAATCCTAAGCATAAGTAGAGGACAGCCATTCCATTTGGAGGGACAATGGCTCCTAAAGTTAAACCGAGACTTCCTAGAAGCATAGCAACATTATAAGAAAGACTATCAACCGCCATATAGGAGGCACGAGATTGATCATCGATTATGCCTGCAAGAACGGTTTGTTTTACAGGAGAATAGATCAACTCACCTAATGTAAATAAAAAAGCCATGATGACAATGATTAAAAAGGAATTGCTCATGCTAAGAATACTAAAGCTAAGCGTATAAACAACAATTCCAATAGTTAGGACCTTCTTTTTATCAAATTGGCTTAACCATTTTGAAACTTGAAGCGTGAGTAAGACAATAACAATCGTGTTGATTAACATAATGATACTAAACATCCGTATTCCTGTTATTTCAAAGTTAAACAAACTTGCATGAAATTCGTCTTTTAATCGAACTGCTATGTATTTATCTAGCTGAAACTCAAGTGACATGACAAGGATAGTGGCAAGCGTAAATAACATGAATCGTCGGTCTTGCAACACCTTCCCATAGTTTTGGGAAAAATTTAGTTTTGGGCTTGATTTCCCTGAACTAGGAATATGAAGTGACTCCTCAATGAAAAAGATCATGATGATAAGGGATGCAACGCTTACGAGTAAAAATAAGCCAAATAAAATAAAACGGTGTTCCTCGAATAGGAGACCTCCTAATGCGGCCCCGGCAGCAATCGAAATATTCCCAAGCCAATATCCAATTCCGTAAATAAAGGTACGTTCTTTTTCCGTGCTCACATCAACGATCATTGCATTGACAACAGGACCAATAATACTAGAGCTGACGTTGCTAAATAAGAACATGATATAAGTTAACCAAACGGAGGTTAATAGTGGTGAATTGGCCAAGGTCATGACTAATAATGAGGCAACTTGAATGACTTCAGCGATCACAATAATTTTCTTTCTGCCTAGATGATCAGAGAGATAACCTGATAGCAGCCCGGCAAGAATCGAAACAATCACATTGGCCATTAATAAAATCCCTGCTAAAGCAGCCCCTAAATGGCTACTGAAATAAATTGCCATAAAAGGAAAAATCGCCATCTGTGTAAGGGTAATAAAGAAATCAGTTACAAGCCTAATTTTAATATTCGGATGCAAATCTCTAATTCTCATAAGAGTAGAACCTGCCTTCAGATTAGTCACTCTATTATAACGAAAAGGATAAAACTCGAATAGATGTATTATTCTACAAGTTCCGACAATGCGAAAACGAAAGTAAGTAAAATAAAAAAGCCGCCTGCATAGCAGGCGGCTTTGCGTATTGGGGCGACAGACTGCACGCCACATCGTGCATTTCCATAAAGGAGTGTCTGTCGACTTATCCAACTCAGCTCATCGCTCTATAAATATACCACCATAAGTTGTGAATCACAAGTGCCAATAATTAACTTTCCTTACAAAGGGTACTGAGTACTCAGTTATTTCCAACAAAGTCCTATTTTTCATAGTTTACAAGTTGGTTTTATTAGGATAATATAATAAAAGTTAATTCCAACTATACTTATGAGAATATTGAGGTGAAGAAATTGGCACAAACATCATTAGCAACAAATTGGAATGGAAGATCTACAACGGTAGTTACCGAATTGAGCCCGATGCAAAAGCCACACGTAGCTATTGGGACGATTATTGCCATTATTTTATATATTAGCATTGTCAATGTTGCCGGATGGACACAAGGAACTTTATATCTAATTGGAATCGCCCTTGGCGCAACATTACTATATGCACGCTTCGGTTTTACTTCTGCATTTAGACGTCTTGTGTCGGTCGGGAATGTTCAAGGATTGCAAGCTCATATGCTGATGCTTGCGGTTGCTTCAACCTTGTTTGCTATCATTTTAAGTACCGGCTTTAGCTTTACTGGTGCTACTCCATCAGGAAACGTAAATCCGATTGGAGTAAGTGTCTTTGTCGGTGCTTTCATTTTCGGAATTGGGATGCAGCTAGGAAATGGTTGTGCGTCTGGAACGCTTTATAATGTAGGCGGTGGATCGTCGTCGATGATCTTAACCTTGATTGCTTTTATTGCAGGATCTGTTTTGGGTGCTTACCACTTTACTTTCTGGATGGAAGATATGCCTTCGTTACCCGCTGTTTCACTTGCTGAGTCAACAGGTTTAGGTTATTTTGGGGCATGGGTTGTTCAGTTGCTCGTCTTTGCTATTATCTATTGGGTTTGTGTAATCATTGCTAAAAAGAAAAATCCTCCAATGATGAAGCCATTGGCTACAACAAAAGGATGGAAAAAGATCTTACGTGGTTCATGGCCATTGTTTGGTGCAGCGATTGTTCTTGCGCTGTTAAATGCATTAACGCTAGCTGTTAAAGGAAGTCCATGGGGAATTACTTCTGGCTTCACCCTTTGGGGCGGAAAAGCGATGATGGCAATGGGTGTCGATGTTTCAAGTTGGGGATACTTTGCTGGTTCTGCTGATAAGTTGACAAATTCAGTGTTAATGGACGGAACAAGTGTAATGAACTTTGGAATTATTCTAGGTGCGTTCCTTTCTGCTGCTGCACAAGGAACATTTAAACCAGGTAAAATTAAGCCAGGTGTTGCTGGAGCGGCGATTATCGGTGGTTTAATGATGGGGTATGGTGCCCGTTTAGCATTTGGATGTAATATTGGTGCATACTTCAGCGGAATTGCTTCTTTCAGCATTCACGGTTGGATCTGGGGAGTAATGGCGATGCTCGGAACATTTGTTGCCTTGTTCATTCGTCCGTTATTCGGTTTGAAAAATCCAAATCCTAAAGATTCGATTTGTTAAAAAAGTACTAGAAGAGGTGGCTGATTTTCGTTGTGAAAATCAGCCTTTTCTTTAGGACTATCGTTTAACGATAGTCCTTTATGTATGTAACGAGGAGTTTTTTTCATTTCTAGGCGCTTCAATTTTCATATTTACCCCTTCTATTATTCTAAACGCACAATCTATTATCACTTTTGGACATTCAATTAACCTAAATAGGTTTTCTATTTACAGTTCAGGTTTCTATTAACGTAATTAGGTGTTCTATTATCATAAAACCTGATTCTATTATCACTTTTGGACATTCAATTAACCTAAATAGGTTTTCTATTTACAGTTCAGGTTTCTATTAACGTAATTAGGTGTTCTATTATCATAAAACCTGAATCTATTATCACTTTTGGACATTCATTTAACCTAAATAGGTGTTCTATTTACAGTTCAGGTTTCTATTAATGTAATTAGGTGTTCTATTATCATAAAACCTGAATCTATTATCACTTTTGGACATTCAATTAACCTAAATAGGTTTTCTATTTACAGTTCAGGTTTCTATTAATGTAATTAGGTGTTCTATTATCATAAAACCTGAATCTATTATCACTTTTGGACATTCAATTAACCTAAATAGGTGTTCTATTTACAGTTCAGGTTTCTATTAATGTAATTAGGTGTTCTATTATCATAAAACCTGATTCTATTTTCACTTTAGAACCTTCTATTAACATAAATAAGGTCTCTATTTATACTCCACATTTCTATTTCCATCTCTTACGAGTACACCAATCCCCTTTTTATTTTCACATTAGCATTTTAATTTTCGTAATATGAGTTTCTAACCTCAATTGGATTTTTAAATTTCAAATGTATGTTCCATTACTCAGCATATAATCAGTGTAAAAAGACAACTTGTGATAAGATTAAAGTAAAAAACTTTAAGATCGTGAGGGTATCATGGACAAGCCGAAAATTTTAGTTGTTGAAGATGAGGAAAAAATTGCTCGTGTTTTAGAGCTGGAATTGACGTATGAAGGTTATGAGGTTCAAAAGGCCCTAGATGGATTAGAAGGATTTCAAATGGTTCAGAAAGAGTCATGGGACCTCATTTTACTTGATGTGATGTTACCTGGAATTAGTGGAATTGAATTGTTGCGGAGAATTCGGGCCAATGATCCGCACACAGCAGTGATTATGCTTACAGCGAAAGATTCTGTTGAAGATAAAGTTTCTGGCCTAGATCTTGGTGCCAATGATTATGTGACGAAACCGTTCCAAATTGAAGAGTTGCTTGCGAGAATTCGGGCTAGCCTTCGCTTTCACAAAAAGCCAGCTGTAGAAGAGGTTCATCAGGACTGGTTGGTCGTGGGTGATTTAAAGCTGAATGAAGTGACTCGCGAAGTTTTACGTGAAGAAACGAGCATTGAATTAACTCCACGTGAATTTGATCTATTGGCCTTTTTAATGAGCCATTCTCGACAAGTGTTAAAGCGGGAACAATTACTTAATCATGTATGGGGCTACGATTATTATGGCGATACAAACGTGGTCGATGTATACATCCGTTATTTGCGCAATAAAATTGACAAGCCTTTCGGTGGTTCTCCATTGATTCATACTGTAAGAGGAGTCGGCTATGTGCTGAAAGAGTCAAAATGAAACTTCGAAATAAAATCAATCTATACACGTCGGTTTTGTTTATTTGTTTATTGATTATCATTAATATTTCGATTTACTTCTCGTTTAGCAAATTGATGCTAAATAGCGACCTGGAACGGACGGTTGCTGAAGCAAAGCAGGCTGTAAATGGTATTCAAAAGGTCGATCCTTCCGTACCAATGGAGGATCTTCTATTGGCGTATGTTCCGCTAAATGGAATGTTGCAAATTGTTCGTGATGATGGAAATCCAGCAGGAACTTCGGTATCACCAGGTCAAAAAAGTCTCAAAGACGATTTACCAGTAAATTATCATCAAAAAGAGATTCAAAGCATTATCGAACATAACGGGATTCCATACGCTTTTGTGTCAATTCCGATGATCTCCCGTGAAGGGGATGTAGTCGGGTTACAAGTGACAGAAAGTCTAAAATCGACGGATAACATGTTAAACACTTTGCGTTCGGTTCTTATGATTGTTACAATCTTGGCCATGATACCAGTGTTCGTCTCATCATGGTTTCTCAGTAATTTTATCACCAGACCAATCACCTCGATGATTGCGACGATGAAAGACATAAAAGAGAGCGGCAAATTCAAACAAATTCCGTTACCAAAAAAGTCAAAAGATGAATTATATCAAATGGGTGATACGTTTAACAACATGATTGAGCTTTTAGAGGTTAATTATGAGAAACAAGGACAGTTTATCTCGAACGCCTCGCACGAACTAAAAACACCGCTTACAGTAATTGAGTCTTATGCTTCTTTGTTAAAAAGAAGAGGGAAAGACCAACCAGAGCTTTTTGATGAGTCTGTACAAGCGATTCATTCAGAGGCGATTCGGATGAAGGATTTAACTCAGCAATTGCTGTTATTAGCTCGTAATGAAGATAAATGGCTACTAGAGGTAAAAGAGTTGCAATTAAACCGAATTGTAGAAGAATCTGTTCGCTCTTTCCAAAAAGCCTATAATCGTGAAATTGATTTTGTACAAGAAGATGAAATTGTTGTGATAGCAGATTTGCAAAAATTCAAGCAGTTGTTTTTTATATTCATGGACAATGCGCGGAAGTATAGTGAAAGTGAAGAAAAGATTACTGTTAGAGTTGCTAAAAGTGATCAAGGAGCCATTGTAGAGGTCGTTGACCGTGGCATTGGCATTCCGAGAGAGGATTTAGAGAAAGTATTTGATCGATTTTATCGGGTAGACAAAGCTCGCTCACGAAAAACGGGAGGCTTTGGTTTAGGTTTATCGTTAGCAAAAGAAATCGCAGATGTCCTAGGTGTGCAAATTCGATTAGAAAGCGTAGAAGGACTTGGGACAACGGCCAAAATCACTTTTCCACCTTCTAATTCTCATTAATTTCTCATTTTCTTGGTATACAATGAAAAAAAAACGAAATTGGAGTGAGAAAAAGTGGATGGAGCTAAGAAAAAGAAGCTCGGCATAGGTGCTGTGATTCTCTTGGTCATCATGATTGCAGTATGGCAAATCTCGAACATCATGACATCGGCTGAACCTCTTACGGCTGAAGAAGCCACGAACAAGGTGAAGGATCTTTATAGTGGAGAAATAGTCGAAGTGAAAGAAGGAAAAGAGTTATACCTGATTACGATTGAGTTAGAAACAGGGACTTATGAAATTGAGATTGACCGTCTAACTGGAGATATTGGGAGTATGACACGAACAACCACAGACTTGGCGGATAAAGAACAGTCGAATGGTAAAAATTCAAACCAGGAAGACTCTCAAGAAACACCTTCATCAGAGAACCCTCAAGGTTCTGATGATCAAGCGAATGGTGGAAAACAATCTGAGCCTAAACCGGAATCTTCAGGGAAGAAACCTGAGGCACCGAAGCTGTTGTCAGAAAAAGAAGCCATTGCCATTGCCTTAAAAGAGATTAATGGAGAAGTAGAAGAAGTTGAGTTACAAACATCCGATGGAATTACCTATTATTTAATAGAAGTTGAACGTGAAGTGAATGATGAAGACGAAGAGGCTACCATTAAAATCAATGCAGTGACAGGAGAAGTAAAGTCGATCTTCTGGGAAGAATAAGTAGAAATAAATGAAAATAGTCTTCCTGTATTCTCATGAAATTCTCATTTTCCTATTCTGAAATCCTCATTTTGTTTGGATAAAGTAGAGATATACCAAACAAGGAGGAATGAAAAATGAAAAAACGTAATGTAGTGATTGCTGGGGTAGCGGGATTGGTTTTATTAGGGGGAGCGTTTGGTGTAGGAGCATTTACGGAACCAGTCAAACCGCAAGATGAGAATTTGCTAACAATAGAAAAGGCAGAAGAAAAGGCTTTAAATGAGATAGACGGTACCATTCATCAGGTTGAGTTAGAAGAGGATGATGGTCAATTAAAGTATGAAGTCGAAGTTCGGGATCAAAATGGTAACGACGATCATGAAATAGAAATCGATGCAAAGTCTGGGAATGTAATGGAAGTTGACCGAGAAGATGACGCTGACTATGAGAGCGTCCCAGCTGATTTGATTAATAAGAATGCTCAGCAGGAAACGAAAGTCGCAAATGCTCCTAACAAGAAAAGTGATGATAATAACCAAAAGACGAAATTAACGAAAGAAGAGGCAGTTGCGATTGCAACAAAAGCAACCCCAGGGAAAGTTGTCGAAGTTGAATACGATGATGGAGAATATGAAATTGAAATCCATACCGGTAAGCATGAAGTAGACTACGAAATCGATGCTAGAACAGGAAAAATACTAGAAAAAGATATGGACCAATTTGATGACGACCGTGATGATGATTAAAATAAGAGGTTATCGAGTATAGCTTGCTGCGGCAGGCTTTTTTTTTATGGGATTTGTAGGATTTACAATTTCAGTATAAAGTAACAATAAAGTATATTAGGTAACTTGAGGAGGCAAACAATGATACGATTTGGTGTAGTTGGAACGAATTGGATAACAGAAAGATTTCTAGATGGAGCAAAACTTGAGCCCCGTTTTCAGTTTGCGGCGGTCTATTCGCGTACAGAAGAAAGAGCTCAAGAGTTTGCTGATAAATACGATGTGAAAACGATTTTTACAGATATACATAACATGGCTGAAAGTGATGAAATCGATGCCGTTTATATCGCTAGTCCGAATTCATTTCATGCCAGCCAGGCAATTGTGTTTCTTGAACAAGGAAAGCATGTTTTATGCGAAAAGCCGATTGCTTCAAATGCAACGGAATTAAAAAGGATGAGAGACGCTGCTAGAAAACATAACGTGGTATTGATGGAAGCGATGAAACCAACCCTGGTTCCTAATTTTAAAGTAGCGAAAGACAATCTGCCTAAGATTGGGAAGGTACGGCGCTATTTTGCTAGTTATTGTCAGTATTCATCGCGTTATGATGCTTATAAACAAGGGAATATCTTAAACGCTTTTAAACCGGAATTTTCTAACGGGGCTTTAATGGATATCGGCATTTATTGTCTTTATCCACTTATCGTCTTATTTGGGAAACCAGATAAGGTTCAAGCGACTGGAGTGATGCTAGATTCCGGCGTAGATGGGGAAGGAAGCATTCTGTTGACATACAAGGATATGGATGCGGTGATTATGTATTCAAAGATTACGAACTCAGAACTTCCATGTGAAATACAAGGTGAAGAAGGGAATCTGATTTTTGATCAAATGAATGTCCCAGAAAAAGTAGAAATCCGTTATCGTAATGGTTCAAAAGAAGAACTTACGCAAACACAAGAAAGGCAAGCGATGTTTTATGAAGTGGAAGAGTTTATCAACATCATACAGTCAGGTCAGCAAGAATCGACAATTAATTCGATTGAGAACTCACTCATGGTCTTGGAGATTATGGATGAATGTCGACGGCAACTGGGAATTATATATCCGGCTGATCAAATTTAGTGGGAAAACCTCTCTTTTTATGAGAGGTTTTTTTGTTCATTTCCCACTGGTTTGCTCTATGGTTTTAAGACGACTTTTATCACATCATCTTCATGTTCACTAAACATATGATACGCGTCACTAGCTTGGTCTAGTGGAAGTTTGTGGGTAATGATTTCCGTAGGATCAAAATCCCCGTTAACAATCATTTCATAAAGCTTAGGCATATAATGGATGACAGGGGCTTGACCTGTTTTTAACGTGACATTTCGTTCGAAAATATTGCCGAGAGGAAACATATTGTACATAGATCCATATACGCCGGTAAGCTGGATGGTACCAAATTTTCGAACTGAGTTTTTTGCAATCTGGATCGCACTTAGTGTTCCGCCTTGAAGCTTTAGCTTTTGTTCGACCTTTTCAACGACCGACTTTTTTCCATCCATTCCAACGCAATCTATAACAACATCTGCACCGCCCTGAGTGATTTCTCTTATATGGGCACCGGTATCCTCAAAGTCTTCAAAATTAAATACTTCAACGTTGTTTTTTAGCTTTGCATGGCGGAGGCGGTAGTGGAGATTGTCAATTGCAATCACCCGTTTAGCACCTTTCATCCAAGCAAATTTTTGGGCCATTAATCCTACGGGGCCACAACCTAGAACAACGACGGTATCATTTGGCTTCACACCTGCGTGTTCAACGCTCCAGTATGCAGTTGGGAGTACATCGGATATAAAAAGTAAGGACTCGTCTTCGAGTTCACATGAATCTGGAACCTTAAATGGCATGAAGTTCCCATATGGGACGCGTAGAAACTCTGCTTGACCTCCAGGATAATTCCCATAGCGTTCGGTATAACCGAAGTAAGCACCCGAATCAATGTCTGGATTGGGATTGGAGTTATCGCATTGGCTTTCCATCTCATGCTGGCAATAATAACAATGGCCGCAAGCAACTGTAAAAGGTAGAATAACACGGTCACCTTTTTTGACTTTTTTAACCTCTGGTCCAACTTCTTCGACGATTCCCATTGGTTCATGGCCGATGATATATCCTGGACGTGTTGGAATCCCACCAAGATAAATATGAAGGTCAGAACCACAAATGGCTGTGGATGTAATTCGAACGATAATATCATCGTTTTTTTCGATTTTAGGGTAGGCTACTTTTTTTACCTTAATATCCCTCGCACCTTGAAAAGTAACGGCCTTCATGTGATTCCTCCTTTGTATTTTTATTTAGAGTGTGATTCTTTATGGTTTTTCATTCTTGCTTAGTGACAAAGCATGTAAATCATCTTAAGATTGAATTAAAGAGACGAACAGGGAGGGGACAAGGTTATGATGGTAAGGGTTTTCGCCAATCTACGCGAAATTTGCGGCGGAGTAGAAGTAGAAGTACTAGCGAACGGGAATCGAGTCATCGATATATTAAATAAAATGGTCGAAATGTTTCCTGAAATAGAAGATGAGATTTTTGATGGAGAGAAAAAATTAAAGCCTTTTGTACATGTCTATATCAATGGGAAAAACATTATTCATTTAGATGATTTAGAAACACAAGTCAAAGAATCCGACCAGTTTGCGCTTTTCCCACCAGTAGCAGGTGGTTAATATGATAAGTCGGGAATTAGAGTTCCGTGGAATCAATCGAGAGCATCTAGCAATGTACTTTGAAGAATTAGGTGGGAAACTGTTAACGAGTTCTTTTCCGTTTATCTATCAGGGAACGGGTTGGGCCGCAGAAATTCTAAGTGAAAATGAACTTGAATTTACCAAAGTGTTTAAAGTGAATGCTGTAATCATCCGTTTTAGTGCCGAAAGTGAAGAGCAACTTGAGGATTTGATTAAAAATTATCGCTATAAAACGACGCGTGTTGGCGGATGAGGCATAAACCTCCGATATATTCGCCGTCAGCGAGGATATATTCGCCGTCAACAAGGATATATTCGCCGTAGGGAGAATAAAACGCAAAAAAGAATGGCTAAAAGACCAAATGTCTTCGAGCCATTCTTTTTTAATTACTGCTGTTCTGTCGGCGTTGAGCTGTCTTCTGCAAGAATGCCCAATTCACGAAGTTTTTCCTCAGGCACGATGCCATCTTTCCAACCTCGAACTTGATAGTATTCATCAAGCATTACATCCATACGGCTGACAGACCCAGCACTGTTTCCACTTGCAGGTTCTTCTGTAAAGCGTTTTGGTAAGAAGTCATCATCACGCTTATCGAAACCAGCAAGATTGTTATAATAGCGTTCAAGATTGTAAATTCTCTCACCAGCAAGCATGACGTCATCAGCTGTTAATTCAATACCTGTCATTGTGCTGTACTGCTCAGCATAGTGCTCGGCATTTTCAGAGAAAGACGAGAATTTACAGATATCCATGGAATCACCGAAGGCAAGCATATCTTGGAACGTCTTCAACAACTCGCCTTTGCCTTCAGGTTTTAAACGGTCTGTTGGCTCTGGAATCCCAGCGATTTCACTGGCAACTGTGTACCCGCGTAAATGACAGGCTCCACGGTTACTTGTCGCATAACCAAGACCGATACCTTGAATTCCACGCGGATCGTAAGCAGGGATGGACTGACCTTTAACAGACATCGATAGTTCTGGAGCACCCCACTCTGCGGTCGCACGTGCTGGTCCTTCTGCAAGAATGCCACCGAAACCTTCACGGTAAGCAATCTTTCTTGTCATTTCAATCATTGCATCCTTGTCGCCCCATTTAAGTGGCTCAGAAATAATACCTTTTTCGTAAGCTTCCATTGATACGGAGAAGGCATGACCAAGTTCGATTGTATCAAGTCCATACTCATTACAACGATCAATTAAGTAAGCGATTGCTTCTGCATCACTTAAAAGACAGTTGGATCCAAGCGACCAGGATGATTCGAACTCAAAGCTTTCTACTCTAGTTTTATATTTACCTTCCTTTACTTCAACCTCAATTTTACAAGCAACAGGACAGGCATGACAGGCATTATTGGCGACAAGTAAATGCTGGTTTACATACTCGCCACTATGCTTTTCAGCTTCATCCCAATGCGTGAATTGAGAGTTCTTAGTTGGAAGTGCGCCTACTTCATTGATCAAGTTTGTCAGTACGTTTGTACCGTAAACTGAGAGACCACCTTTTCTTGGTGCTGTTAAGCCACCTTCAAGGAGAGCTTTAACTGCTTTGCGATTTGCTTTGTTGTTTTCATCCTTTTGTTTCGGTTCAGGCATATTGCCCTTTTGTGCAGCTTTAATGACGATGGCTTTAAGCATTTTATAACCAGCTACAGCTGCTGTACCGCCACGGCCTGCAGCACGGTCATGTTCATTAATAAAAGCAGCGAAACGAACTTTGTTCTCACCAGCTTGACCGATGGTTAATACGCTCAGATCCTTTTCGCCGTGTTCATCTTTCATTAATTGAACTGTTTCTCTTGTCCCTTTTCCCCATAACTGAGAGGCATCACGAAGTTCTGCCTGACCATTTTCTATGTACAAATAGACAGGCTTATCACTTTTCCCTTTAACGATAACATTATCAACTCCAGCCCATTTTAAACGAGCTGCGGTCCAACCGCCGATATGAGAGTCTGTGGCTGTATTCGTGAGTGGAGATTTTGTTACCACCGCCATACGGCCACTCATCGAAGAACGTGATCCAGTTACAGGTCCAGTCATAAAACACAGAAGATTTTCTTCGGACAGTGGTTCTACCTCGGGACCGTTATCTAAAAGATATTTAACTCCCAAACCACGTGCGCCGATGTACTTTTTGGCATCATCTTCGTTTAATTCTCTGTAGCTAACGTTCCTATTGGTTAAATCGACAACGACTTCTTTGTTCATAAAACCGCCAAGATTCATCGTGTTTTGCCACCTCTTTCAATTTATTTAGTAATGCAACTATACTTAATTATATATGGTCTAATAGGAAAATTCTTGCTCATTTTATAAAATTCGAAATATTCATGACAAAACTTCACGATAGTAAACAATACTGTACAGAATCGACAAAAACTGCAGCTTCATTAAGGGGTATAATAAAGATAACAACTTTTAAAAGAGGGATGAAATGGAGAGTTTGAATCGATATTCCCGTCAACTATTATTTAAACCGATAGGAGAAGAGGGGCAAAGGAAATTATTAAATAGTAAAGTAGTGATTGTTGGAATGGGAGCACTTGGAACGGTAATAGCCAATCACCTTGTCCGTTCCGGGGTAGGTTATGTCCGCATGATTGATCGAGATTTGGTTGAATTGTCTAATTTACAAAGGCAGTCTCTGTACGATGAAGAAGATGCAGCGGAAAACCTCCCAAAGGTTATTGCTGCAGAGCGTAAACTGAAGAAAGTGAATTCCACTGTAAAAGTAGAGGCTGTGATTGCCGATCTCCACTTAGGGAATGCAGAAGAGCTTCTATCAGGATTTGATGTAATCGTCGATGGGACAGATAATTTTTCTACACGGTATTTAATTAATGATGTTGCGTTTAAACTGGGAATTCCCTGGGTTCATGGTGGTGCTGTTTCTTCAAGAGGAATGTATGCGGTTTTTATCCCCGGTAAGACGCCGTGTTACCGATGTTTGTTCCCACAAGTTCCGAGTGGTCTAGGGGAAACTTGTGATACCGTTGGAGTTCTTTCTCCACTTACCGATATCATTGGCTCGTTTGAGTCTGTTGAGACATTAAAACTATTGGTTGGAGCGGACCATAACCCTAATTTGGAACAGGTAGATATTTGGTTTGCTTCTTCCTTACAGATGGATATCTCCGATGGCCATAACCCTGAATGCCCAACATGTGTACATCAGCAATTTGAGTTTTTAGACCGTAGTTCAGAAGTGCAAACCTCATATGCCATACTTTGTGGACGAGATACAGTACAAATTAACCCCAAACATTTAGCACAGTTTGATTTAGCACAGTTAGCCAAGCAACTAAAAGACGCAGGTACGGTAAAAAAGAATTCATTCTTATTACGGTTCACGCCTAACGATTCTGTCTCCATGGTCTTTTTTAAAGATGGGCGAGTGCTTGTTCATGGAGTAGAGGACATTGTGGAAGCCCGAAAGTACTATTCTCAATATGTAGGGAGTTAGTAACCTATCCACAGTAAAACTACCTTTCAAGAAAGTTATTCACAAATTATTCACACTATTCACAGAAAAACGGATGCATCTTAGCGCTATAAAAAGACCGACAACGAAATTGTCGGTCTTTTACCGGATTTGACAGTTTGGAATATAACAGATTGTGGATATCTTACTTGAAAAGGTAACCAATATCCACAACTAGCTCCAGTGCTAGGGGCTTGAGACAAAAGCTAACCCATTCAAAAGGTTGAATAAGTAAAACCTGCCGCCTCTAGCCAATTCTTTTCCCTAACTTAATCCGTCTTATCACGTTGATCTTTGTTGTGCTTATTGCCTTTACTGTTGTCTCCACTTGTTGTGAATTCAGATGCCATTTCAGCCATTTGATGTTGTACCTTTGGTGAATTTTGGTTTTTACTACCTTTGTTCACTTTCTTAGTCATTTTAAAATCCCCTTTACAACAATTTCTTTCATAGTTTTTCTAAACCTCAAGATTATATCCAAAAAAAAAGGCCGGAATGATTCCAGCCTAACTAATAGTTTGTTTTGACGTGCCATTTACATAAAGCCAAATTAGAAAAGGACTTAGAGTAACTCATTCACGTGGTATACTTTTCCATTTTCGATTTCTTTTTCCATCATTAGGGTAACTAGGGCATTTGCTACGACCTGAGGAGAGCGGAGCATGCCTTTTTCCTTGTAACCTTGAAATTTCTCGATCTCTGCAAAGGCTGCTTCTGAAGATGACCGAATTTTTTGCTGCATCTCCGTATCCATAATCCCGGGACTGTAAGCGAAAATTTTGATTGGGCTTTGGTGATTTTCGAGCTCTAAACTAACGGTTTTAGTGAACATGTTTATTCCAGCCTTTGTGCTGCAATATAGGCTCCAGCCATGTACAGGGCGCTCTCCAGCTCCCGAAGTAACGTTTGCAATCATAAGCGGGATATTTGTTTCTTTTGCTTTTTGTAAAAAAAGATTACTAATTTGGATAGGTGCTGTTAAATTAATTTGAACATTCCTTAGGACAGCTTCATCATTTAAATTTCCAGCTGTTTCAATTGGGTCAATCACTCCGGCATTATTGACCAAATAGATTCCTTCCGTTTCTGGGGAAAATACAAGCTTTGTAATCTCTTCAAAGACGTTTGAGATTTCAGTTGGTGAAGCCAAATTGCAACGGAAAAATTGATAATTGTTAACTTGCTTTAATTGAGCTATCTCTTCATTTTCACCTCTTGAAACAGAGATGACATAAACGTTATTCTCTAGCAGATTTCTTACAATTTTAGCCCCAAGCCCTTTTGATCCACCAGTGACAACAGCGTATTTCATCATGATTCCTCCTCGGTTAAACGTCCATTCTATTTATATTGAAACATAGGACTCACCAAAAATGAAAATTAAGGATCAGTATGAGTCACATTTTTTTCCTTGGAATGAAAAAGAGTGTCCATACAAACGGACACTCCATAACTTTCTAAGATAAGAGTTGGTTCCATTCTCCTATAAAGGTGGCAGAAGAACGATTCGGGAAAGATAAAACCTCGTCTGTTGGACCGTATTGCTTAATTTCCCCATCGATTAAAATGGCGAGTGTGTTGGTGAAATATTTGATTTCCATCAAATCATGACTGATAAAAACAGTTGTGGTTGACGTCTGTTCAACAACATTTTTAATGTCCTTTAAAAGCTGCACTTTTGTTGGAAAGTCTAGTGCAGAAAAAGGTTCATCAAGAAAAAGTATCTCGGGTTGTAGAATCATAGCTCGTGCCAAATTTACTCGCTGCGCTTCACCACCGGAAAGGTGATAAGCATGTTTTTTTGCAAGGTGGCTGATTTTAAATACCTCGAGCCAATACGACACCTTTTCCTTAATTTCTCTCCGTGACCGATTTCGGATTTTAAGACCAAGTGCAACATTTTGGTACACGCTCATATCTAGTAGTAACGACTGCTGAAGAGCTACAGCAAACTTTCTCCGCACCTCAAGGGCAGAATTTGCGTTAATGGGTTTGTTTTGAAACTTAATTATCCCTTTTGTAGGGAGTTCAAGGAGAGCCAAGGTTTTTAAAAGGGTACTCTTGCCTGCTCCATTTGGTCCCATGACACCGAGAAGTTCACCTGCTTGAAGCTCAAAATTGGCAATCTTAAGAATACTCCGGTTGCGAACTTCTATGTTGATCTCTTCCAATGCAAGGATTGGGTTCTTCATTGAGTTCGCCTCCTTTGTTGTAAGTAGGTAAGACAAAAGGTAATCAGAAAAGCAAGGGTCATTAATATAAAGCTCAAGGCTAATGCGATATCAAAGTTCCCTTTCGACACTTCCATTACAATCGAAGTAGTGAGGATTCTTGTTTCACCACTTATATTACCACCGACCATCATGGCTGCCCCCACTTCGGCAATAACTCGACCAAATCCAGCAATAATCGCTGCTAAAATGGCAAGACGGCTTTCTTTCATTAGAATCCAGACTAGTTGTAACCGAGTTGCTCCTAGGCCCTTTACTTGCAAAATCATTTTTTCACTAATCTGTTGAAACGCAGTAGCTGTTAGAGCCGTAATGATTGGCAAGGAAACCAATATTTGTGCAAGCACAATGGCTGTTTCCGTATAAAGTAAAGAATAGTCACCTAGAGGGCCAGAGCGCCATAATAGCATCGTAATCCACAGTCCAGCAACGACAGGGGGTAGTCCCATGCCAATATTGATAAAGGTCAAGATGATTCTTCGACCAGGAAACTGAATCAACCCTAATACCATTCCAGCGGGAATTCCGACAATCATGCTGACGAGAATAGCTGTCATCGAGACCTTTAAGGTCCGAAACGTTATTTCGGCAATAATTGGATCCCCAGCAAGAATTAATTCTATCGCTTTTTTTAAGCCTTCAATTAATAAGTCCATTCATAATCAAACTTTCTTTGTTAGGATCATTAAGATAGATTCTTAATCAAAGAGGAAGAAAAGCGGTTCGCCATATTCTTCTACACCAAATTCAGAAATAATTTTTTTGGTATCTTCGGCAACCATGAACTCAACAAAAGCTTTAGCCCCCTCTGTATTAATCATATCATTTTTCTCAGCATTAACTTCCATGACATGGTAGATATTTAGTAGACTTTCGTCGCCTTCAACTAAGATTTCAAATTCGCCTAGTGTATCTTTTTGAGCTAAATAAGTGGCGCGGTCGGTTAAAATATAGCCCTCTTTTTCAGCTGCAACTTGAAGGCTGTTACCCATTCCTTGTCCTGTTTCAAGGTAGTTTTCATTTTCAGAAGGAGTTAGGTCTGCCCCTTCCCATAATTGCAATTCTTTTTTATGAGTACCTGAGTCATCACCACGTGAGACAAATACAGATTGTGATTCGAAAATTTTCGAGAACGCTTCGTTTGTGGACAATCCTTTGACTTCAGCAGGGTCTGCTTTAGGACCAGCGACAACAAAATCGTTGTACATCACTTGTTGGTAGTTCTCGACATCACCATTGTCGACAAGTTCCTGTTCAGAAGCAGGTGCGTGGGTTAATAAAGTATCCGCTTCCCCTTTAACGCCCATTTCAAGTGCTTGACCGGTGCCAACCGCAACTGTCTTGACGTTGAATGGGTTTTCTTCTTCAAATATTGGAATCAATTCATCAAGTAATCCACTATCTTGTGTACTAGTAGTTGTTGCGAGAATTAAATCAGTTCTTTCTACTTCATTAGATTCTGGATCAGCTGCTTTATTTGTATCTTCATTGTTTGCATCTGAGTTTGAACATGCTGTCATGATTGCGAAAAAAAGGATTAAAACGATTGAAAATAAGTTCTTTTTCATGATTCTGTACCTCCATTATCTGTGTTCATAAATGATTTTCCCTAGCTGGCTAGCATCATACCCGTCAAGTTTTAAAATACTATCTTTAAAAGTGGTAAAATGAAGTAGATCAAGCAGGTGTTCAAGAGCTTCTTTGTTTTCGCTTGTCCAATGAAAGACTAGATCAAATTTTTCATTTGTTAATGGAATGAAATCAAGCCCAAGTTGACTGGCCGCGTATTTAACACCAAAAGCTGCATCCGCGGATCCATGGCTAATAAAGGATGCTGCACCGAGATGACTCCATTCTTCATTCTCATAACCATTGATCAATTGGGGGTTTATGTTTTCTGCAGCAAGAAAGGAATCTAGTAAAAACCTGGTCCCTGCACCTTTTTGGCGATTGACAATCGTCACATCTGAACGGGAAAAATCTCTCACACTAGAAATGTTTTTAGGATTTCCTTTTGCCACAATTAACCCTTGTTCACGTGAAGCTAGTCGAACGACTGTAATTGGCTCATGAACAAACAATTGTCGTATAAATGGCAGATTATATTGCTGTGATGTTGGGTCCAATAAATGAATAGCGGCTATATCTACGTTCCCGCGATAAAGCATCATCAAGCCTTCGAGACTCCCAATATAACTAGGTTGAAGGGCAAGGCCAGCTGATTCAATTGCCGCGTATTTTACGAGATGCTCGACGAGAAAATCATGACTCCCAGCGAGATTAAGCGTGTATGCGGGTTTAATTGTTGTTGCTTGCTGTGCAGCAGGAGCTATTTTAGATGCCTTCATTTGTTTGTAATGTTCGACTTCAGAATGCTCAATCCTCATTTTGTTTCCAACTTTAAAGGCATTTAACTCACCACGCTTGATGAGCTCATATACGGTATGTTTTGAGATTTTAAATAATTGAGCGATTTCTTCCACTGTATATGTACTCTCTTTCATCGAGTTCACCACCTTTTAACGATATAATACTAAAATAAACGAAAATGAACAGGAATTGTGTGACAATTTTTACAAATCGTCAAGTTTTGACAAGTTTTGTGAAGTTTAGTTCACAATTCGGTCACAAATATAGTTCATAATGACTATAGTTTACTAATAATAAAAGAGAAATCTATCCAATCTTCATATAGAAGTTGTTATTTTTTTGTGAAAAAAATATAATGAAGTATTGTACAGTTCTTCACTAAAGGAGAAATTAGAATGACCTCTAATCAAAGAAACAATTCCAGAATCGATTATGGTTTGGTACTTATACTATTCTTATTATTTTTAGCTAGTTGTGTGGCAATCTATAGTGCACAATCGACAGGGCAGTATGGGGAAAATTTTCTAGCGAAACAGATTGTCTGGTATATAGTAGGAATGATTATTATCACCGTAGTCATTCGCTTGGATTCAGATCAATTAAAAAAATTAACATGGTATGCCTATGGACTTGGAATTGCAAGTTTAGCTTTCTTAATTGTTGCTCCATCAAGTATTGCACCTGTGATTAATGGGGCAAAAAACTGGTTCGTTTTTCCGGGGGTAGGATCGATTCAGCCGTCGGAATTTGTGAAAGTCTTTATTATTTTAGCTTTATCTAGAGTCATTTTTGACCATCATCAAAAGAATCAAGTGAAATCGGTTGGAACTGATTTTTGGCTAATGATAAAAATTGGACTAGTCACAGGAGCTCCATTAATGCTAGTCATTAAAGAAGATTTGGGAACTTCCTTAGTGTTCATTGCGATTATGATAGGAATGATCTTTATTTCAGGCATCACTTGGAAGATCCTTGTTCCAATTTTTTCGACGGGCATCACCTTAATTGGAGTCATCTTTTATTTCGTGTTATTGCATCCCGAGGTATTAGAAAAATACTTGGGAGTGCGCGAATATCAATTTGCCCGAATCTACTCATGGCTTGATCCCTATAACTATCAAAGTACTACAGGATTCCAATTAACACGTTCTTTGTTGGCAATTGGTTCTGGGGAAACAACAGGAAAAGGATACGGGGTACGTGAAGTGTATTTGCCAGAAAGCCATACAGACTTTATTTTTAGTGTTGTAGGCGAAGAGTTCGGATTCGTTGGTGCAAGTATATTAATCAGTTTATTCTTCTTACTCATCTATCAAATTACAAAAGTAGGAATGGATACAAAAAATAATTATTACACATACATTTGTGTTGGGGTCATCAGTATGATTACATTCCATGTATTTCAAAACATCGGAATGACCATCGGATTATTGCCGATTACAGGAATCCCACTTCCGTTCATTAGTTATGGTGGAAGTTCGTTAATGGGCAATATGCTGGCGTTGAGTTTGATTTTCTCCATCCGTTATCACTACAAGAAGTATATGTTTTCTACATCTGATTAGATTGTTAAAAGGAAAGAGCAAAGGGAGGTTCCCTTTGCTCTTTTTAAATGCTCTTATCTCAACCCAAAGGGCTCCAGTCCATACGTCGCTGAACAGTCGCCTCCGCTTTTCATTGTCCAGCTCCAACGGCTAACTCCTCGGGTCATAAGCCACCCCGGAAATTAAGGCAAAAAGCGCCTTTAATTCCGGTGCGTCTTATGCCTGTCGGAGTTGAACAAGCCGTTTCCGCTTTTCATTGTCCAGCTGCGGCTCCTAGCCCCTCGAGTCGCTTCAATCTGTCAGTTGAAGTCAAAGAACGACTTCATCTGCCAGCTCTCCAGCGCTTTTCGGGGCTAAACAGTCGCCTCCGCTTTTCTTATTCAATGACACCGACTTCGACTATTTTTACTTTTGCATCCACATCAAAGCTGGCATTTTGGTAGCTCTCTTCCCATTTTTTAAAATCAAAATTGCGGGTTTGTGTTTTGATAAAATGCCCGATTCCAACCGGGTCAATTTTATTTTCCTGAAATCGTTCTAGGAGTGCTAAACATTCTTTTTTAATCTGCTTTTCCATTTGTTTTTCAATTCTTTTAATTTCTCCTTTTTCTAACGATTTCCCCGTATGTTCTGTTAGCATCCCATCGACTTCAAGGGTAACGGAGAATTTATAAGGGTTTCTGTTCTTTACCTTAAAATTGTACGTAGAATGAATGCTTTTAATAAAAGATTCTCCATGTTCATCTTTTATTTTTAATGCGCCTTCGCTATAATAGTCAACCATGAGCTTGAAATAAAACAATTTATTCTCGTCAAGGACATCAACGACTTTTTCCCCTTTAAAGAGGGCCAAACCGGCAATATTGACTAAATCTGGCCGTGTTTGCCTTAAGTAAGGTAAAACAGGGTCTTTTCCTTTTTGGTAATAATCGTGGAGAAATTGATGTAAATTGGTTAAAGGGAGATTTCCAGTTTTATAATTGGATTCAATCAGTTCCGCAAGGTATCGACCGTTGCCGCGATCCCCATATTTGCCTTCAAAAATATCTTTCGCTTTTCCATCGACCACCGCCAAGTGTACTCTTGCCCCAACACTAGGGTCGCGTAGGAATACATCAAGAACATGTGGAATGCCTTCACGGGCTACGGTTTCGTCAAATAAGGTAACATCTAGACTTCCACCAACGATAGGCTGTGATGACGTTTGTTGCATTTGAAACATGAGGTCGCGAACCACTGTTCCTTTAGCCGTGAAGATAAAGTTTTCAATCGATTTATCAGGGTTATACACCGGAATCATGGCACTTCCTAAGTATTGCTCGCCCTCTTTATCAATCCCAATTCCCGTAGTGATATTTACATCATCAATAATTTTTTTATTTATACATCCGGCTAAAAGTACGGTAAATAGGAGAAGTGGAATGAAAAAGTATTTTTTCACTTTTTTTTCACCTTCTTCGCTATTATTATTGCAAGGTAAAGCAACGGGGTATAGACAAAAGCTAGCCCAAAACCAATTTTCCCGTGAAAACTTGTAAACATATCCATTCTCTCACGGCTATCTACTATCAAAATAAGAAGTAAGCATATAGCTGCAACAAACCATACTCCTTTCCGTTGTCTTAGATGAAAGACGTGTTTGATGACCCTGCTTGCGGTCCATAAGCAAATCGCAACATTCGGAAGTATGATTAATGACCAATTGGCAATCCCCAAATATTCAAATCGTTCAATAATCGGAAGTCTTACAATTTTCCACATTTCCAAAGTGGCCCAAATCGATTTGTTAAGAAGGGCAGGGGGAAAATAAGCAAAGCTAATAATTGCTAAAATGGCATAAATCAACGTTATCAAAAATATGCCACCATGAACCCATTTCTTTGATTTTTCTGGGTTTTTTATAAACGGATGGAAAAATAACAGAACCCCAAAACCAAGCACGGTAAATGACATACTGTAGGCGCTTTTTAGCAGTTCGAGTGGACTATGATCCAAAATTGGAAGTAAATTGGTGAAGTCACCATATCGAATTGCATAGGCAAATGAAAATAGTAAATAAGACGGTATGACAAGACCAAAAAACGAAATCCCCGTTACTGTTCGAAACCCGCCATATACGATATAGATTCCTAATATTAAATACATGCTTCCAAATAATAACGGACTTAAATTAGGAAACATCCATGTCCGAATGACCTCTACTAGGCCGCCAAGAACAGCAACACATGCTGAGATAAAGTAAATAATAAAAAAACTATTAATGGTATTTCCGATTGCTTTGCCAAACACATAAACATTAGCAGTTAAAATATCTCCATCGACGGCTTCACAAATTCGATACATAATCCAAACAATAAAATGGACGAGTAAACCGATCCCAATAATTGATATCCATGCATCATATCCCGCTTCTTTTGCAACGATTCGTTGAAAACCGAGAACACCGATTCCGAATTGCATGGCCATCACAATAAAAGCAGCCATAAAAGGCGATATTTGTAATCTCTCATGGACGGGTTCCTGCATGGTCAATTCCTCCAATGGTTCCTAGAAATTATTCATCAATATCTTTCTTTTTCTTTGCCTTTTCTTCGCTAAAACGTTGCGGCTTTTCGGTACGAAGAAAGATCGGCCGTTTCGCTTGCATATTAAATGGAAATCGAAATAAGGCATCTTTATAATCTTTTACTCTAAATGGAAAGATGGGTTCCATAAAGGGTTGCCCTAGTGAGGTTAATCGCAACAAATGGGTAAGTAAAAACCCAAAGGCAATGGTTATGCCTAGTAACCCCCATAATTCAGCCATGAACAAAAACGGAAAACGTAAGATACGAATCGTATTACTCATCTGATAAACAGGTGTCGTGAACGAGGCGAGGGCTGAAAGTGCAATGAAAATCAAAAGAACATTACTCGTTAAGCCAGCCTCAACGGATGCCGTTCCTAACACAATACCACCCACGATACCGATTGTCTGACCAACCTTAGTTGGCAATCGTGCCCCGGCTTCACGTAACAATTCAATGGTTACTTCGAGAAACAGAGCCTCAAGAATGGGAGGGAACGGAATCACTCTCCTTGAAATAATTAACGTACTCAGTAAGTCTTTTGGAATTAGTTCATAATGGTATGTAACGACGGCAACATAAATGGGTGTAATCATAATGGAAAAAGTTACGGCAAATAAACGAATCAATCGGATAAACGAAGCGAGTATCCAATTCAGTAAATAGTCTTCGAATGAGTTGAAAAACTCTGTTAACTGCGTTGGTCCAATCAACACATGTGGAGAACCGTCAACAACGATCGCAATTTTCCCTTCAGCAAGGCTCGCAACAATTCTGTCAGGTCTTTCCGAATCAAGTAGTTGTGGAAAAGGAGAATTTCCGTTATCGGAAATAATTTGTGTTAAATATGAGCTATCCGAAATTTCATCTTTATCAATTTCGCTTAAACGCTGTTGTACCGTATTAATAATTTGTTTGTTTGTCACTCCATCGATATAGAGAAGACATACTTTTGTTTTTGTCAGTTCCCCAATTTTAAATTCCTCAGCAATTAACTCCTTAATCGGTAGCCGTTTTCGAATCATATTGATATTTTGATCAAGCGACTCAATAAAGGCTTCTTTTGGCCCAACAACACTGAACTCAATTTCTGGCGATGTCACGGAACGACCAATATTTTTGGCAGCTCCAATAAAAGCAAATTCTTCCGGGGAATCATCAAATGTCACCATGACATATCCATGAAATAGCTTGTTTTCAATCTCGTTTTTATCTTTTGAGACGAATATGTCACTCATGGGCAATCGTTTTTCAACTTCTTTAACAGAAGCAATCTCTTCTTCTATTAAAGGTGGAAGCATATTATTGTTAACAATTTTGTCATCCACTAAAGTTTGTATAAAAGTAAGGGTAAAAGTCTTGTTGTTTTTTTGATTAATAAAATGAGTCTTTGAATAATCTAAAGACTTCTTTATTTCTTGCTCTTGTTTTTCAACTGAACGTTCGCTTTTCTGTAACCAGCGCTTTTTCTTTTTAAAGAAATTATTCATTTTCCTCACCACTTTGGCAGTTTGGCATTTATTGTTTCCAAATATGGTGTTTATATGTAACCAAGCCATCAATGTTCAGTCATACGTGAAAGAGAACAAAGTCAAAGTCGGTTAGTGAGAAAAGAGCAAACGCAAAAAAGCCCTGCAGTTTACAAATCACTGCAGGGCCATAGAAAAAGTTACTTTTCTAAAAAGAACTTTTCAATATCATCAAGCATTAAATTGGCTGCTATCACTCCGCCAGCTGTATTCCAAATCGCATCATCAACTTTGTGTACTTCTCCATTTTTTACAACCTCGAGGTTTTGGAACAATAGGTCTTCAATCCATTCTTTTTCTAGTTCCGTTGCTTCGCCATCGCCAACTTCATAGGTGAAGTAAAAAAGCACATCTCCATCCATTGCTGGAATTCGTTCTTTTGTTACGTTTTTTTCAGCGAAGTCATCTTTATCCTGTTCTTCTGGGCGAGCAAAACCAATTTGATCTAAGATCACACCTGAAAAGCTATCTTTATGATAAATTCGTACATCGCCTGCGACAAAACGAACCATCGAAATTTCTTTTTTGAGCTCTTCACCAAGCGCTGTCTTTAGTTCAGTTATCCTGTTATCATAATCACTTAGAATTTGATTGCCTTCTTCTTCTTTATTGACAGCCTTAGCGTATAGCTCAAAGTTCTCTTTCCAGTTGCCTTTTATCGTTTCAGCAAATACAGTAGGAGCAATAGCGCTTAGTTGTTCATAAATATCTTCTTGGCGTAACTTATTTCCAATGATTAAGTCCGGCTTTAGTGCTGCGACTGCTTCAACGTTAACTTGACTCTCCACGCCAACCACTTCAACGCCTTCCATTTCAGAGGCAATATGGTCGTACCAAGGATCTCCAGTCCAAGATTGAACCGCACCGACAGGTTTCACTCCAAGCGCGAGAAGGGCCTCCGTGCCTTCATTTGTTAAAATCACTACTCTTTCGGGAGTTTTATCAAGTGTGACGGTTTCCATTGCATTTTCCACTGTGTAGCTTGTATCTTCAGTAGCGTTGTTGGAATCTGGTTGTTCGTTTGCTTCATCCGTATTTCCACCACACGCAGCCAACATCATGATGATGAATAGCGTGAGAAAGGGTAGGGTAAGTTTCGCTTTTGTCATAAAAAAACCTCCAGATAAAATTAATAATGATAATCATTTTCAATTAGGGTATTTTTAGGGTAATAGAGATCACGTCAATTGTCAATATTGTTTGAATGTATTAATTGAAAATGATTCTCACAATCATTGACACTGTTTAACAGCTGCAATAGACTAAAGAGTGTCTATAATAGGGAATTTACTTTATTCGAAAGGGAAGTCATCATGCTTTTGAGAACTTCAAAACAGCGATGGTCAGGCTTGTTCCTATCTGTGGTGCTTCTTATAATCTTAGGATGTGCAAGCATTGTTTATGGATATACAGACACAAGCTGGAAAATTGCTTATCAATCTTTTACTGACTTTAATGGAACAAATGAACATATCGTCATTCAGTCCGTAAGGCTCCCTCGAGCTTTAATTGCCGCGGTTGTTGGTGCTAGTTTGGCGATGGCAGGGGTTTTAATGCAGACGCTTACGAAAAATCCTCTTGCTTCACCTGGGATTTTTGGAGTGAATGCTGGAGCTGGGTTTGCTGTTGTAGTTGCGGTAACGATGTTCTCAGTGGGGAGTCTTCAGTCTTATACTTGGATTTCTTTTTTAGGAGCAGCGATTGCCGCTATTAGTGTATATGGGATTGGGTCCGCTGGCAGGGAAGGATTAACTCCGATGAAGCTGACTCTTGCCGGAGCAGCGATTGCCGCAATGTTTTCTTCTTTTACTCAAGGATTGCTTGTTCTCAATGAAGCGGCTTTAGAGCAAGTCCTTTTCTGGTTAGCTGGTTCTGTTCAAGGAAGAAAACTTGAGATTTTAATGAGTGTTCTACCATACTTTTTAATTGGTTGGCTTGCTTCACTACTTATTGCCACAAAAATGAATGTTCTATCAATGGGGGAAGATGTGGCCAAGGGCCTCGGTTTACATACAGGTTTGGTTAAGCTAGGTGCCGGAGTCATCATTATTCTCTTATCTGGTGGAGCGGTTGCAGTAGCTGGTCCGATTGGTTTTATCGGGATTGTTGTTCCACATGTTGCCAGAGCCGTAGTTGGAACAGATCATCGCTGGCTAATCCCGTTTGCAGGATTATTCGGGGGAATGTTGCTTTTAGGAGCGGATATTGCTGCTCGGTATGTCATCATTCCTCAAGAAGTTCCGGTTGGAGTCATGACAGCGATCATTGGAACCCCGTTTTTTGTTTATATCGCAAGAAGGGGGTTCGGGCGCTAGATGAGGAAATATCGTAGCTTTAGGGCACTAAATGGACAAGTATCGTTTTTAATTGATAAAAAGGCAACCAGAGTTAGCTTGGTGCTGCTCATCATCACAGCAGTTACTTTCATTCTGAGTGCAGGGTTAGGAGAAATGAAAATAGGTCCACTAACGGTTCTTCAAGTCTTTTTTGGTGGTGGTTCAGATATGGAGCGTTTAGTGGTCCAATCGTTTCGAATGCCACGTATCATTGTCGCATTAATGGTAGGAATTGGTCTTGCGGTTGCTGGTGGTTTGCTACAAGGAATGATCCGGAATCCACTAGCTTCACCAGATATTTTAGGGATTACTGGAGGAGCAGCTGTAGCCGTTGTTAGTTTCCTAGCCATTTTTAGTGATAAAAATAATGCACTAACAGTCAGCATACAGTGGATGCCCGTTGCAGCTTTCATTGGAGCAGCCGTTGTGGCATTCATTGTTTATGTGCTCGCATGGAAAAATGGTGTCTCGCCGATTCGGTTAGTTTTAATTGGGATCGGAATCTCGACGTTGATGCAGGCCTTAACAACCTTGTTTTTAATTCTTGGTCCAATCTTTCGTGCTAGTCAAGCCAATATATGGATTACAGGTACCGTTCATGGTTCAACATGGAATGAAGTTCGGATTCTTGTCCCTGTTATTCTCATTTTTGTCGCATTGGCTTTTGCTATGTCAAGGACGGTGAATGTTCAAGAACTAGGGGACGAAATCGCTACTGGGGTCGGTGGTCATGTACAGAGGCAAAGATTCATTCTGCTGATGATAAGTACTGCTTTAATTGGAAGTTCCGTTGCGTTTGCAGGAGGGATAGGGTTTGTAGGTTTAATGGCTCCTCATATGGCAAGGAGGCTTGTTGGTTCTGCTTTTGGTGCTTTGTTACCAGTCTCAGCGCTCATTGGCGGGATTCTGGTGATGATCGCCGATTTAATCGGACGGACTTTTTTCTCACCACTCGAAATTCCAGCTGGTGTGTTTACAGCCGCAATTGGGGCACCATATTTTATTTACTTGTTATTTAAAACAAGAAATCATTAATTCATAAATCTGCCTTAGAAAAGATTATTTTTAAAACCTTATATCACTTTTAAACGTGAGGAACGCTATTAATTGACTTAAAGGGAACGTATGGACTTTTATTGTTGTAAGGCTGTTCTAAGGGCAAGGTAGTCAAAACACTTCGTTTTCATCATAAAAAGCAACAAAGATTAAGAGAAGAATTCACAAAAATTGAAGCGAGGGGAAAGGGATGAAATCATCAATTAAAACAGAAAAGTTAACACTTTCTTATGGGAATACAATTATTATCAATGAGTTGGATTTGGTTATTCCTAAAGGAGAAATTACCGTTTTTATCGGCGGAAATGGTTGTGGGAAGTCCACCTTGCTTCGCTCCATTGCAAGGTTATTAAAACCCCATTCCGGCTCTGTTCTGCTTGAAGGCAAAGCGATTTCAAAACTTTCTACAAAAGATGTAGCACAGCGACTGGCAATCCTACCTCAATCACCATTAGCACCGGAAGGTTTGACTGTTCTTCAGCTTGTAAAACAGGGCCGATACCCTTATCAAAATTGGCTAAAACAATGGTCGGAGGAAGACGAAAAAAAAGTAACAGATGCATTAAGGGCTACTGGAATAGAAGAATTAAAAGATCGTCCTGTCGATTCTCTATCGGGAGGACAACGGCAGAGAGCATGGATCGCGATGACACTTGCACAGGATACAGATATTATTTTATTAGATGAACCAACTACATACCTTGATATGACACATCAAATTGAAATACTTGACCTTTTATTTGACTTGAATGAAAAAGAAGGGAGAACCATTTTAATGGTTCTGCATGACTTAAATCTTGCTTGTCGTTATGCCCATAATATTGTCGCGATTAAAGACCAACGAATTTTTGATCAAGGTGCACCAGAAAGAATTATCGATCAAGATCTCGTTCGAGCTGTTTTTGACTTGAAATGTGACGTCACTATTGACCCGTTGTTTGGAACGCCTCTGTGCATTCCGTACGGAAAGGGACGAGTTCTTAGGCGGAAAGGTGAAGTGACTAATGTATGATCCATTAACGGAACAAGAATCAGTCGAGCTATCGCGGTTTAGGTATGTTGATGTGTTAGATCAGGAAAGCACATCTGTCTCTATTGGTACTCTTATACATAGTGACAATATGAAGACCTTTCTTGAGGATGTACAGGCTGAAATTCAGGCACCGGATCTGAATGTTGCAGCGTCTGTTTTTATGAAACGATTTGCATTTGTTGCGGTTATTTACCTCTATGCTCTGTCTTCGTGGAATAAACGGCTCCACTTTAATTTAGATTCTCTTTACCTACAAAGCTCAAAGCGGGAAGGCAATTGGCTTCCAGAATACTATTTTAATCATTTGCTGGCAGAAAGTTGTCCAAATGGAGATAGAGTAAAATGGAGAGACCAGGCTCTAGAGCATTTATTTAAGGAGATTCTTTCGCCTATATTGGAGTCTCTTGCACAAGAATCAAAAATATCAAGGTTTATCCTATGGGAAAATATTGCTGTATATCTATTTTGGCTATATGAAAAGGTCCTTGACCCTCAACAAACTTTAGGGAAACAAGATTATCAGTATATTGTTGAGCAGGCGCCCGGTGAACTGTTTGGAACTTATAAACGAAATCCCCTTCAGCTCTATACGGATGAACCAGTGTTTCTGGAGGAATTAAATGAGTCGATTCGAATTCGTAAGACTTGTTGTTTTACTTACCGGCTAGGAGCAAAAAGGACCTATTGTAAGACGTGCCCATTATATTGCAAGAAATTTAGTACAGGGAAGAGGAATAAAAATTGAATGAAAAGTTAACAGAACAGCTTGATGGATTGCTAGAGAAGTATGCAGAGTTATTAGTTGGCCATTCATCAAATGAATACAAAGAAAAAGTAAAGGCATGGATCATTTATAATCACATTGCAAAAACAATGCCACCTCTTGCGCAACATTGGAATAAGACCTATCCTGATGCGAAAGAGAATATCATGCAAGTCATTAAAGAAATAAAAGAACTGAATGAACAAAACCGAAAAAAGGAATAGAACATTGAACCATCCACTACGCGGGTGGTTTTTTTATTTATATTTTCATTGGTTGAAGATCCTGATGCAGTGTAAACGAGGGGCCGTCTCGGTACCCATGTGGGTGAAAAAAAGAGGATACCGGTAATCGAGCGGTCGTCTCGGTGCCCGGCGGGGTGAAAAAAGGAGTGACCGGTAAGCGAGAAGCCATCTCGGTGCCCGCCGGGGTGAAAAAAAGGAGTGACCGGTAAGCGAGAAGCCGTCTCGGTGCCTGCCGGGGTGAAAAAAAGGAGTGAACGGTAAGTGAGAAGCCGTCTCGGTGCCCGCCGGGGTGAAAAAAAGAGGTTACCGGTAAGCGAGCGGTCGTCTCGATGCCCGCCGGGGTGAAAAGAAGGAGTGACCGGTAAGCGAGAAGCCGTCTCGGTGCCCGCCGGAGTGAAAAAAAGGAGTGAACGGTAAGTGAGAAGCCGTCTCGGTGCCCGCCGGGGTGAAAAAAAGAGGTTACCGGTAAGCGAGCGGTCGTCTCGATGCCCGAGCCAATATTAAAAGAATTAAGCGGTAACCGAGAAAATCCAGCTCTAGTCCATTGAGCGGATCCGCAAGCATTACGCGGCTGTTTCCGTGCCGTGTTGTTAAAATCTATAGGCCGATTTTTTACCTTGAATAAACTATTGTGCCTTCATACTTAGTTTGCCGCTCTTTTTTCATAGTCTAAAGTCATTTGCAGTGAAGATATAGCTAATTCTTTTCTTTTTATCTCAAAAAACAACATTATATAAGAAAAGAGCATTTATAAAAAAAGAACAGTAAACAAGCTGTTTTTATACTTATATAGAAACGGTAAAAATTTAGTTCATTCAATACAAGGCCTTTGATTGCCACTTGAAAACAAGGGAGGTCGTTTCTTTTATTCTTAGGGTGAAAGCGCTTTAAAAGTCATTCTAGCTAGGGGGAGTGTGGAAAAATGGAAAAATGGTTAAGAAATTTTTTTCTTTATCTGTCCCAAAATCGGATGATGACAAGGCTGGCGAAGAAGTACGGGTTGCGACTGGGTGCTGCTCGTTTTGTTGCGGGAAGCAGTTTGGAGGAAGCTGTTGAAGCAATTAAGGCTCTAAACGAGAAGGGGCTGGCAGTAACTGTTGATTATTTGGGAGAATTTATTGATAACAAAGCGGATACAGTCGAGAGAGTGAACCAATGCATAAAGATGATTGAAGTCATTAGAAAGGAAAAACTAGATGCACAGTTAAGTGTTAAATTGACTTCAATGGGACTCGACTTATCGAGAGAACTCGCATTGGAAAATATGAAAAAAATTCTTTCAAAAGCAGAAGAATGTCAGGTATTTGTGACAATCGATATGGAAGACTACTCCCGCTGCCAGATGACGATTGATATATTTAAAGAATTGCGTCAACAGTACGATTACCTAGGCACAGTTATCCAAGCATATCTCTACCGGGCACAACAAGATATCCAAGATTTGAAAAAGTTAAAGCCACATCTCCGCTTAGTAAAAGGCGCTTATAAGGAATCTCCAGAGGTCGCATTTCCTGTTAAAAAGGATGTGGATGAAAATCTAATAAAACTAATAAAAATGCACATGTTGAATGGGAACTATACCGCTGTTGCGAGTCATGATGACCGCATGATCGAGGAAACGATAAAGTTTGTGAAAGAAAAAAACATTCCTTTGAGCCAATTTGAATTTCAAATGCTTTATGGAATTCGTCCTGAGCGGCAACAAGAATTAGCGGATAAAGGCTACTTGATGCGCGTTTATCTCCCTTATGGCACAGATTGGTATGGTTATTTTATGAGACGCTTGGCGGAACGACCTGCGAATGTGTGGTTTGTGATAAAAGGGCTTATAAAAAAATAAATAAACAGGGTGGATACATATCCACCTGTTTATTTATTATGCTACTCAACTAATTATACTTACTTTTTATACTGGTTGTTTTGACTATTTACTTTACCGCCACCGTCATTTTCAACAGTAGGACCTGCATTTCCTTTGACGCTTGCCGCGCTAACACCACGTTTTGACGGATCCTTTTTTAAACGAGCCATTGTTTCACCCCCGTTAATTAGCATATCCATTGTGATGAAATTCAAGTAAAAATTATAATTTTGAAATAAAAATCAAAAAATTTTCCTTTTTTAGTGATGTACTTATTGCGTAAATTTTTTTAATATTTTATAGTATTAGTAGCAGAACTCATTCAGGTCATTTTTTTTTGGAACAAAAATGAATGAGTATTCATTCAAACCATGTAAAAGGGGGAGACAGATTTGATGCGACAAATCCAAAAAGCAGCTGTTTTAGGCTCAGGAGTAATGGGGTCTGGGATTGCAGCACACTTGGCTAATATCGGAATTCCAACTATTTTGCTTGATATTGTGCCTCGTGAATTAACTGAGGCAGAAAAAGTAAAAGGATTAACACTAGAGGATAAACAAGTCCGAAATCGCATTAGTGAGGGAGCGATTAAAAAACTTTTGAAACAAAAGCCAGCTCCACTCGCATCTAGAAAAAATTTAGCCCTAATCGAAGCTGGTAACTTTGAAGATGATATGCAGAGACTGAATGAAGTTGATTGGATTATTGAAGTTGTTGTCGAGAATCTTGACATTAAGAAAAAAGTATTTACACAAGTTGATCAATATAGAAAACCAGGTAGCATTGTTAGTTCAAATACGTCAGGTATCTCGGTTGAAGCGATGTCTGAAGGTAGGTCTGAAGATTTCCGCAGACATTTCCTGGGAACTCACTTTTTCAACCCACCTCGTTACTTGAAATTACTAGAAATTATTCCTACTAAGGATACAGACCCAGAAGTCCTTTCTTTTATGAAGACGTTTGGAGAAGACCGCCTTGGTAAGGGAGTTGTTGAAGCAAAAGATACACCGAACTTCATTGGAAACCGAATTGGAACATACGGATTGCTTGTGACGGTTCGTGAAATGATGAAAGGCGGATACAGTGTTGGTGAAGTTGATTCGGTTACAGGCCCTCTCATTGGTCGTGCTAAAAGCGCAACGTTCCGCACATTAGATGTTGTAGGTTTAGATACGTTCTATCATGTTGCCAATAATGTTTACGAACAAGTTGATGGAGCTGAGAAAGAGGTATTCGAAGTCCCAAGTTTTATAAAAGAAATGATTGAACGCGGTTGGCTTGGTAGCAAATCAGGTCAAGGTTTCTTTAAAAAGGAAGGCAAAGAGATTGTTGAACTTGATCCAAATACACTGGAATATGGTCCACGTAAAAAATTGAAAACTCCAGCTGTTGAAGCAAGTAAGCAGCAAAAAGGCACAGCCAACAAAATGAAAGCGCTTGTATATGCGGAAGACCGTGCCGGGCAGCTATTATGGAATGTATTCAGCCCAGTCTTTATCTATTCTGCTGAATTATTAGGAACCATTGCCGATGATATCGTTTCAATTGATAATGCGATGAAATGGGGATTCGGCTGGGAAATGGGACCGTTTGAGTCATGGGATGCAATTGGGCTTGAACAGTCCGTGCAAAAGATGGAGTCTGAGGGCACTGTCGTACCAGCGTGGGTGAAAGAAATGGTAGCAAACGGTCACACTTCTTTCTATAAAAATGATAATGGAGTGAAGTCCTTCTATCACCAAGGTGAATATCGTGCGATCGAAGTGAATCCAAAGATTATTAACTTAAAGCAAGTGAAAGCGGAAAAAGGTGTCATCAAAAAGAACGCTGGCGCAAGCTTAATCGATATTGGTGATGGAGTAGCGCTGCTTGAATTCCATTCACCAAACAATTCAATTGGTCTTGATGTTATACAAATGATCAATTACTCCGTTGAAGAAGTAGCGAAAAACTATAAAGGGCTTGTGATAGGAAATCAAGGCAAGAACTTCTGTGTTGGTGCCAACTTAGCAATGATGTTAATGGAGGCCCAAGATGATAATTATTTTGAATTGGATATGACAGTACGTCAATTCCAACAAGCAATGATGAATATTAAATATAGTCCAAAACCAGTTGTGGCGGCTCCTCATGGCATGACACTTGGTGGAGGAGCGGAGGTTTGTCTCCCAGCGGCACATATCCAGGCTTCAATGGAAACGTATATGGGACTTGTCGAAGTAGGTGTTGGTCTGCTACCTGGTGGTGGTGGAAACAAAGAATTGTACATCAAGCATCTTGAAGGACTCCCGAATGGAGTACAGTTTGATTTGCAACAAGTGGTGAATAAAGTATTTGAAAACATTGCGATGGCGAAAACCTCTACTTCTGGAGAAGAAGCACGTGACAATAACTTCTTGGGGAAAACTGATGGAGTTAGTGTAAACGGTGACCACTTACTATATGATGCCAAGCAAGCAGTTCTTCATCTATATAACAGTGGTTATTCAGCACCAGCTCGAAAGAAAGTACCAGTTGTTGGAGAACCAGGATATGCAACATTATTGCTTGGAGCAGAACAAATGCGTTTGTCAGGTTTTATTTCCGAACACGACGTTGAAATCGCTAAGCAAGTTGCCTATGTCTTATCAGGTGGTAAAGTTCCATATGGTACAGAAGTAGATGAAGAGTACCTATTAAATCTTGAAAGAGAAGCGTTCCTAAAATTAGTGGCTCAACCGAAAACACAGCAACGCATGCAACATATGCTTGTAAAAGGAAAGCCCCTTCGTAATTAATAACACTAGTTTAATAAGTAACTAGTTTAACAGAAATCCTGAATCTAACAGGGGGTAGGTTAATTCTTCACTTTGGAGAAAAGCGATATTCCCCTGTTAGGGATAGATAGTGACGGGTCGATCAATTGAATTGGAGGGAATGGAATGAGAGAAGCAGTAATTGTTGCCGGAGCTCGAACCCCAGTTGGGAGAGCGAAGAAAGGTTCACTAGCTACTGTACGTCCAGATGATCTCGGAGCACTTGTTGTCAAAGAAACATTAAAGCGTGCTGGTAACTATGAAGGAAATATTGATGATTTAATAATCGGATGTGCAATGCCAGAGGCTGAGCAAGGCTTAAATATGGCACGAAATATCGGAGCTTTAGCAGGTTTATCTTATGAAGTTCCTGCAATGACGGTCAATCGTTTTTGCTCTTCTGGATTGCAAACAATCGCTACCGGTGCGGAAAAGATTATGCTTGGTCATGCGGATACGATTATTGCTGGCGGTGCCGAATCAATGAGCATGGTACCGATGAGCGGTCATGTTATGCGACCAAATGCAAAACTTGCTGAAACAGCTCCGGAATATTATATGGGCATGGGGCATACAGCTGAAGAGGTTGCAAAAAAATATGGCATTTCCCGTGAAGAACAGGATGCCTTTGCTGTAAGAAGTCATCAACGCGCAGCCAAAGCTCTCCAAGAAGGAAAGTTCGTTGATGAAACGGTTCCAGTTGATGTCACGATTCAAACAGTAGGTAAAGACAATAAATCAGTAGAAAAAAGCTTCCAATTTACCCAGGATGAAGGAGTTCGTCCAGGTACAACCATAGATGTACTCTCTAAATTACGTCCAGCCTTCTCAGTTACTGGAACGGTGACAGCAGGTAACTCTTCACAAACAAGTGATGGTGCAGCTGCTGTTATGGTGATGGATCGTGAAAAAGCAAATTCTTTAGGTTTAGCTCCGATGGCAAAGTTCCGTTCATTCGCTCTTGGTGGAGTTCCACCAGAAGTGATGGGAATCGGTCCGGTTGTGGCAATTCCAAAAGCGCTTAAATTAGCGGGTCTAGAGCTATCAGATGTTGGCTTATTTGAATTAAATGAAGCGTTTGCTTCTCAATCGATTCAAGTTATTCGCCAATTAGGTTTAGATGAGGACATCGTGAATGTTAACGGTGGTGCGATTGCATTAGGGCATCCACTAGGTTGTTCAGGTGCGAAACTAACATTGTCTCTTATTCATGAAATGAAGCGTAGAAATGTTCAATTTGGTGTTGTAACAATGTGTATTGGCGGCGGAATGGGAGCTGCTGGTGTGTTTGAACTTCTATAAAACTTATAAATATTAGAATGGAGGAATACAAGGATGGCAAACCAAACAGATAAAGTGCTAAAAGGTGGAAGTTTCTTAATTGAGGATGTAACTCCTGAGCAAATTTATACTCCAGAGGATTTTACTGATGAACAAATTATGATTGCAAAAACAACAGAAGATTTTGTGGAAGGCGAAGTTCGTCCACAAATTGAATATCTTGAGAACCATGAATTTGATCGCACGGTAAAATTGTTAAAGCAAGCCGGGGACCTTGGACTTCTTGGTGCAGATGTTCCAGAAGAATATGGCGGTTTAGAGTTGGATAAAATTAGTTCTTCCTTAATTACTGAAAAAATGTCTGGTTCTGGTGGTTTCTCACTATCACATGGTGCACATGTAGGGATTGGATCGTTACCAATCGTCTTGTTCGGTAATAAAGAACAAAAAGCCAAATACCTGCCAGCATTAGCTACTGGTGAAAAAATTGCTGCCTATGCTTTAACTGAGCCAGGTTCCGGTTCTGATGCACTTGGTGCAAGAACAACTGCGAAGCTTAATGCAGAAGGAACACATTATATTTTAAATGGTGAGAAACAATGGATTACAAACGCTGGATTTGCTGACGTATTTGTTGTATACGCTAAAATTGATGGCGAACATTTTACAGCGTTTATCGTTGAACGTGAATTCCCTGGAGTTTCTACGGGTGCTGAGGAAAAGAAAATGGGAATTAAGAGTTCTTCAACGCGTACATTAATTCTTGAAGATGTTCCAGTACCAGTTGAAAACCTTCTATTTGAACCAGGAAAAGGTCATATGATTGCGTTCAACATCCTGAACATCGGTCGTTACAAATTAGGTGTAGGCGGCATTGGTGGGTCTAAGAAAGCCTTCAACTTAACAGTAAAATATGCGAACGGGCGCCAGCAGTTTAAGACACCAATTTCTCAATTTAACTTAACAAAAGAAAAGCTTGCAACACTTGCATCTGAAATTTATGCAACAGAAAGCTCTGTGTATCGTACGGTTGGTTTATACGAAGATAGCATGGGCAAAATGTCTAAAGAAGATTTAAATGATGGCCATAAAGTTGCAGCTGCAGTCGCTGAATATGCAATAGAGTGCTCCTTAAATAAAGTATTTGCTTCAGAAACGCTTGATCATGTTGTCGATGAAGGTGTTCAGATCCACGGTGGATATGGTTTTATGCAGGAATACGAAATTGAACGTGCATACCGTGATGCTCGTATCAACCGTATTTTTGAAGGTACAAATGAAATTAACCGTCTATTGGTGCCTGGAACTTATATGCGTAAAGCACTTAAAGGTGAGTTACCATTATTCCAACAAGCTCAAAAGCTCCAAGAAGAGTTAATGATGATGATGCCTGAAGAGCCAGGAACGGAGCCATTAGCACAAGAGAAGTATTTAGTAGCAAACGCGAAGAAGATTACCTTATTGGCAATTGGATTGGCAGCTCAGAAGTTCGGCAAAGCACTTGATAAAGAACAAGAAATTCTTGTTAACATTGCAGATATGGTTTCTCAAACATATGCGATGGAATCAGTTGTTTTACGTACCGAAAAAGCAATCCAAAAAGAAGGACTTGAGAAGAGCAAGCAAAAGCTTCTATATACACAAATTTTCTGCCAAGAAGCATTTATTAAAATCGAACAAGATGCAAAAGAAACACTTGTGGCATCAGAAGAAGGCGATGCTCTCCGCATGATGCTATCTGCATTCAAGAAGCTTACACGTTATACTCCAATCAATGTAATTCCGATGAAACGTGAAGCAGCAGATAAGTTAATCGAAGCCGAACGCTTTATTGTATAGAAAAGCGGAAGCTCCCTGATCAGCGGCGTACGGCCTAGAAATTGAAAACTTTCCAAATTTAACAATATTTATTACCTATTTAAAAGAAGAACAGGTCTCGACTAATAAGCGAGGCCTGTCTTTTGTTTGATGTTTAAAAATATTACTCAGATGATTAGTAATTTTACGTCTGTATATGGTAATATCCGTGTAGAGGGTATAAATGGATACATAATATAGGTGGTGTGTAAAAATGGGATTAACGTTTTACTGGTATCCTAAATGTGGCACATGTCGCAATGCAAAGAAGTGGCTCGATGCAAAGGGTATTGAGTACAAAGAAGTACACATAGTGGACAACCCTCCATCTAGAGATGAGCTAGAACAGCTTTATAAACAAAGTGGGTTAGAATTGAAAAAGTTCTTTAACACGAGCGGTCAGAAATACCGTGAACTAGGTTTAAAGGACAAAGTAAAAACAGCTAGTGAGACCGAGTTATTAGACCTTCTAGCCTCAGATGGAATGTTGATCAAGCGTCCTTTGTTAACGGATGGAAGCAAGGTAACAGTAGGGTTTAAGGAACCTGAATATGAAGCAACTTGGCTTCAATAGTGAATTTCTTACTTTGGTATTATTCATGAGTGGTCACTGCACGATGACCACTCATGTAATGATTAAGATACATAATTAAATGGAGGGGTTTTTCAAATGGCTGTACCAACAGAACTTCGTTATTCAAAAGAACATGAATGGGTAAAAACAGAAGGAGAGAAAGTACGGATTGGAATTACGGAATTCGCACAATCCGAATTAGGAGATATTGTCTTCGTTGAACTTCCAGAGGTGGGCGATGAAATTAGTTCAAATGAGCCGTTTGGAAGTGTAGAATCTGTAAAAACAGTTTCTGAACTTTATGCGCCAATTAGCGGTAAGGTGGTTGAAGTGAACGAAGATTTGAGTGATAGCCCAGAGTTTGTGAACGAATCACCATATGAAAAAGCTTGGATGATTGTTGTTGAGCCAAGTGATGTTACAGAAGCAGATAAGCTAATGACTGCAGAACAATATGAGCAAATGATTAACGAATAATAAAAAGAAACAGCATCCGCTCTGGATGCTGTTTTTCCTATATGGGAATCACCGTTAATTACCATCTCCATTCTCGACAATATCGGGCAAAATAACAGTACCAGTTTAAGGTGAGGTGATGTACCATGTCTTTAGAACCTAAAAAGTTAGATGTAACAGATCGAATTACTGGGAAATTAAATAACGGGAAGATTGAATTATATTTAGAAACTGAAAAAGTTGGGAGCATCTCTTTGCCTGAAGGTAGCTCAGTACAATTAGAGAAACATTTTGAAACAGATCAGAATAAAATTTACCAGCATGTCTATGTACCTGGCAATGAAGAGCCTCGCTATACAGATTGCGATGACGGTGGCTGGTGCTAATTAAACAGCGGATTTTTTATCCGCTGTTTTTCTATCCATGCCGGTGACTACCATTATTTGCAAAAAAGTATGTTTTCGGACAAATGTTTTGCAATCTTGTTCTAAAAGAGTGAAAATAAGTATAAGTTTAGTTTAAATGCACAATCTCTTTTACAATGATGAAAATATAATATATGAAGACACCCAGCAATGGGGGTTCTTTCACTCCCACAGCAGGTTAGTCGGACTTATCGGATTTTTATGGACAGGTGGTTCTGGTTTGTACGCATACCAGGGGATCCCCTAATCCGCAAAAATACGATAAAGAAATGTCGGTTTGGCGGTGGTAATGATGATGGATGAATGGAGTAAAGTAATCATTGTGGAAGGTTCATCAGATAAGAAAAAGATTCAAAGCATATTAAATGAACCGGTCGATATTATTTGTACGAATGGAACCATTGGAGTTTCCAAATTAGATGAATTAATTGAGGATCTGTTTTACAAAGATGTCTATATACTCGTGGATGCGGATGACTCAGGGGAAAAGCTAAGGAAGCAGTTTAAACGTGAGTTTCCAGAAGCAAGTCATTTATATATTGATAAGACGTACAGAGAAGTTGCCACAGCTCCGGAAAAACACCTTGCTACAGTTCTATTAGGAGCGAATATTGATGTACATGCTGAGTTTTTAGAAAAAGGATGATTTAAAAATGAAGGAATGGTCGCAAAAAGATATGGACCACTTGATGCAAAACGGAGAGGTAGGGTTTGTCTATCTATATACCCCAATATGTGGGACATGCCAAATGGCAGGGAGAATGTTAGAGGTGGTGACGCAACTCTTTCCAAACCTAACCTTTGGGAAGGCTGACTTAAATTATTATCCAGAGTGGGCCCTGAAGTTTGAGGTGCAAAGTGTGCCGTGTTTATTAATCATTAAAGATGGCCAAGTTGTTGATAAAATCTTCGCATTTCATTCAGTCCCATATTTACATGAAAAAATTAAACAATATCTCCTATGATTAAGTTTATTTTGACATATTTCTTGGGAAATGATAGACAATGCCCTCCAATTTAATCGGGATTGTCTTTTTTTGTGGGCGAAAACAGTGAATAGAATAGGAAATTGTCGAAGGAAATAAACAGGATTCCTCCCAATGAATCGAGAAATACCCTGTGAAAAGGGGGAATTCAATTGGACGAACTCGTTGAGGGGTTTGTGAATCGTTTACAAACAAAAAGTCATGTCTTTGAATTGTTTCATCATTCTACGTTTTCGTTAGCGATTGGAAATGAGTTAGACAAGTATCACCTTTCTTTACAAGACGGAGAGGTAATTATGAATGAACCAGTACAAGCTGATATAGAGGTTAATGGAAGAACGCCAATTATTGCTTCACTACTAGAAGGGAAACTAAAATTAAGGGATGGCATTTCTTATCATGGAATACAAGTAACAGGGAGTTTTAGAGATCAACTATTGGTAGAAAGTTTGTTTTTTTTAACCGGGAAGAAAGCAAAATAAGTGGTACTGCATAAAAATGTGTAAACTTTTTGAAATAACAGAATTATTGTTGACGGGTATATTTCATAATGCTATTATCTATTTAATTTAATAAACAGTACTTATCAAGAGAGGCGGAGGGAATGGCCCGATGAAGCCCAGCAACCGGTAGATCACGGTGCTAAATCCACCAGAGTAAATGACTCTGAAAGATAAGGAGAGAACAAGTGTGAACCTCTTCTTTACGAAGCGGTTTTTTTCATGAAAGGCAAGGCTTGTAAAGGTGTTTTTTAGTTTTTATGCCGAGTATAACGAACTGTAGGTTATACTCGGCATAAAAATCGAATATAAGCTCTTTATAGATGTTCGCGTTATTAGCCTACAAAGATTGAAAAAGAGACCATAAAAAGGATATTAGGGGGAGATCGATTTGACAGAGAAGAAAAATTACCGCTTGGAAACATTAAGTGTCCACGGAGGGTTAAAGGCAGACCCTGTAACTGGAGCAAGGGCATTACCGATTTATATGAGCAATGCGTATCAATTTAAAGATACGGAACACGCAGCGAATTTATTTGGATTAAAAGAAGACGGTTACATTTATAGTCGAATTCACAACCCAACGGTTACTGTGTTTGAAGAAAGAGTAGCTCTCCTTGAGGGCGGAATTGGTGCACTTGCTGTTTCAAGTGGAATGGCAGCGATTACTCTAGCGATTTTAAACATTGCCCATGCTGGTGATGAAATTGTCGCTTCTTCCCAGTTATATGGCGGAACATATAACCTCTTCGCTGTCACCCTGCCAAAGTACGGAATCAATGTAAAGCTTGTGGACTCAACAAATCTTGAAAACTTCCGTTCAGCTATTACGGATAAAACAAAAGCAATATTTGCTGAAACAATTGGAAATCCGAGCTTAAGAGTACTTGATATCGAAGCAACCGCAAAAATAGCCCATGATGCCGGGATTCCACTAATTATTGATAATACATTTGCAACTCCATATTTATGTCGTCCGATTGAGCATGGTGCTGATATTGTGATACACTCAGCAACTAAATGGCTTCTTGGTAATGGAACGACATTAGGAGGAATTATTGTTGATGGTGGAAAATTTGATTGGAGTTCACCAAAATTCCCTGGGTTTACCACTCCAGACGCTAGTTACCATGATTTAGTTTATAGTGAAGCATTAGGTGCGGCTGCATATATCGCAAAAGCACGTGTACAGCTACTGCGTGACATGGGACCAGCATTAAGTCCACAAAATGCATACCAATTTGCTCTCGGTTTAGAAACGCTTCATGTAAGAATGAAAGAACATGTTGCCAATACAAAGAAGGTAGTAGAATATCTAGAAGCACACCCTGCAGTTAATTGGGTATCGTATCCAGGACATGATGCGCATCCTGATAAAGCTCTTGCAGATAAATACTTACCGCAAGGAGCAGGTTCTGTTGTAGTTTTTGGAATCGAAGGAGGTAGGGAAGCGGGGGCCAAATTAATTAATTCCATTGAACTTTGGTCACATCTCGCAAATGTCGGAGATGCTAAAAGTTTAATTATTCATCCTGCGAGTACAACCCATCAACAATTAGATGCCGAAGGATTAAAAGCTTCAGGAGTTTCAGAAGATTTAATCAGATTGTCAATTGGAATTGAAAATGTAAATGATCTACTAGAAGATTTAGAACAGGCGATTTTAAAGGCTACTGGTATTCCAGCTCCGGCGCAAGCCTAACAAAGATTAATAATAATTTAGAATCAATTGACACTCTAATCTATCCATGGTAAAATCACTTTCATTAATAGAGACTCACAATACTATCAAAATTTAATACAATTGCTCTTATCAAGAGAGGTGGAGGGAAGTGCCCGATGAAGCCCGGCAACCGTCGTTAGTTTTGCTAGTGAAATGGTGCCAATTCACACAAAGCATATGCTTTGAAAGATGAGGGGAAGGTTAAAAATAAACATTATTACGCCTTTCTGCTCATATGCAGAAGGGCTTTTATTGTGTCCTCGATAACCTTGAACTGAATGTTTTCCTAGTTGGAAACAAAAGCTATGGTTATTCAAAATTGTACCTTTCTTGAAAGTTAAAAAGATACAGTAGGTGGGTTTGGAAATTTGGGATAAAGAGGGTGAGCATCGATTGATTTCTATAAAAGATGTTATTAAAACCTATCATTCAAAAGGTGGAGCAGTAAAAGCGGTTGATCATGTCAATCTCGAAATAAATGAAGGAGAAATATTTGGTGTAATTGGTTATAGTGGGGCTGGCAAGAGTACGTTGATCCGGATGTTGAATGGACTTGAAATTCCAACAACTGGTTCAATCAATGTTGCAGGAAGGGAAGTTTCTAAAATTAAAGGAGCTAAACTTCGTAAGGCGCGTCAGGAAATTTCGATGATCTTTCAGCATTTTAATTTGCTTTGGTCGAGAACGGTAGCTGACAATATTGCTTTCCCATTAGAAATTGCAGGTGTACCAAAACCAAAGCGTGATCAACGTGTGAAGGAGTTAATCCAACTGGTTGGCTTAGATGGTCGTGAAAAGGCTTTTCCTTCACAACTAAGTGGAGGACAGAAGCAAAGGGTTGGGATTGCTAGAGCATTAGCGAATAACCCACAAGTACTTTTATGTGATGAAGCTACTTCTGCATTGGATCCTCAGACGACGGACTCCATTCTTGAACTGCTTGTGGATATAAATAAGCGATTAGGTCTTACCATTGTACTGATTACACATGAAATGCATGTGATTCGTAAAATTTGTCATCGTGTTGCTGTGATGGAGGCGGGGAAAATCGTTGAATCAGGGCCGGTTCTTGAGGTTTTCAAAAACCCTAAACAACCAATTACTAAAAGGTTTGTACAGCAAGTTACCGAACCTGAAGAGACAAGAGACACAATTGACCATCTTCTGGACCGCTTTCCACATGGACAAGTTGTTCAATTAACTTTTGTTGGAGAGGCGGCTGAACAACCGCTCATTACAGAGCTGATTCGTCAATACGAACTAACTGTGAATATTCTCCAAGGTAAAATTTCGCAAACTCAACATGGTTCCTATGGAACATTGTTTATACATCTTGATGGAGATGAAAGGGAAGTCGAGAAGGCGATCTCCTATATCTCTTCCCAGGGAGTAGGTATGGAGGTGATTGAGAATGGATGAGTTTTTGAATGATATAAAATGGGATAAGCTAATTGAGGCTACGAATGAAACCATTTATATGACATCCATATCAGTTGTAGCAACTTTTATTATTGGTCTTCTTCTTGGTTTGCTTTTATTCTTGACAGGTAAGGGGGGACTATGGCAAAACCGGTTGATTAATTTTGTGATCGCTGCTTTTGTCAATGTGTTCCGCTCCATTCCGTTTATCATATTAATTGTGCTTTTAATTCCATTTACGCGAGCACTTGTTGGTTCCATGTTAGGGGCGAATGCCGCATTGCCGGCACTTATTATCGGGGCAGCACCATTTTATGCAAGGATGGTTGAAATTGCCCTTCGCGAAATTGATAAAGGCGTAATTGAGGCAGCGCAATCGATGGGGGCAAATCATTTTCAAATTATTTTTAAAGTGTTGATTCCGGAATCCTTGCCTGCATTAATCTCAGGCTTAACGGTTACAACCATTTCGCTTGTTAGCTTTACGGCGATGGCTGGTGTGATAGGAGCTGGCGGGTTAGGCCATTTTGCGTATCTCGAAGGGTTCCAGCGAAATCGGCCATTAATTACTTTAGTGGCAACCATTGCAATCTTAATTTTGGTCTTTATTATCCAATTTATTGGTGATTATTTTACAAAGAAGACAGACAAACGTTAATGACAGGAGGAATAAAAAAATGAAAAAATTATTAAGTACATTATTTTTATCTGTATTGGTTTTAGCTCTTGCTGCTTGCGGCGGAGGAGAAGAAGGAAATGAAGATGGAAACAAGAAGTTGGTTGTTAGTGCTTCGGCTGTACCTCATGCGGAAGTGTTAGAAGCAGCTGCTCCGTTACTAGAGGAAAAAGGGATTGACCTTAAAATCGAAGTTGCCACAGATTATATCATTCCTAATATTGCTCTAAGAGACAAAGAAGTAGATGCAAACTATTTCCAAACACCTGGTTATCTTGAATTACAAATGGAAGAAAATGAGGATTTTGATTTTGTAAGTGTAGGTGAAATCCATAAAGAGCCAATTGGTATTTACTCAAAAGAATTTGACAGTCTAGAAGACCTACCTGATGGGGCAAAGATTATTATGAGTGACTCATTGAGTGACCATGGTCGTATTTTACCAATTTTTGAAAAAGCCGGCTTAATTAAATTAAAAGAAGGCGTTGGCGAAAACGCTCGTGTTGACGATATTGTTGAAAACCCTAAAAACCTCGACTTCTCAACTTTAATTGAAGCAAGATTATTGGCGTCTTCGTTTGAAAGTGGAGAAGGGGATGCGGTTGTTATTAATGGAAACTATGCACTAGAAGGTGGCGTGGATGCCGCTGAGGATGGCATTGCATTTGAGGAAAGCGAAGTTGTTCCTCCAAACCTAATTGTTGTACGCTCTGAAGATAAAGATCGTGAAGAAATAAAAGCACTTGTTGAGGTCTTGAAATCAGATGAGATTAAACAATTTATTGAAGATGAATATTCAGGTGCGGTTTTACTAGCTGAATAGAGTGGATTAAGAGCTGATCAATTTTATGATCAGCTTTTTCCCATTTATGGGAATTTACGCATAACGGGTTCGACTTTCAAACATAATAACTCTGATTATGATTAAACTTTGAGGAGTGTTTAGAATGGAAAACCAAAATCAAAATGATGCGAATAACATGTCTGAAGCAGCGTTGCTCGAATATAAAGAAGGTTTAGGGGTATTTACCAAAAAAATGCCTGAAATCGCAAAACATTATAATGCGTTTACAGAGGCATGTTTCAAAGAAGGGAAACTCTCGCAAAAAGAGAAACAACTGATTGCTTTAGGTGTAGCGCTTTTTGCACAAGATGAATATTGCATCATTTATCACACAAAAGGATGTTTAGATCAGGGAGCAACAGAAGAAGAAATCCTAGAAGCAGTAGGTGTTACCGCAGCGTTTGGTGGTGGAGCGGCGATGAGTCAAGCTGTTACTCTAGTGCAAGACACGATTAATGACCTTTCATCTTCAGGTCAATCACAGCATTAAGCGGGGAAATCGAAAAAATATTGCGAATGAAGGGGCTACATGAACGAGAAGGCTTTATAGATAATCTCACGGCGAAATCCCGAACTTTGATGACATTGTGCGTCGAACAGAAAGAGTGTTACGATAAAGATGTCATAAAAACGCGATACGCGTAAAAATGAAGGGAAGGGTTATTTATTAATCATCTTCATATGAACTACACGAGTGAAATGGAAAAAGCTATGTATAAAGCCCATGGAATAGGCTATGAAGTCTATTGTTTAAAGCACAAACTAAGAATGAAGGTTGAAAAAAGACGTGAACTGGATTATCTGAAAAGTCAACGGATTGTAGCTGATAAAGACAGGAAACTCCTAGGCTAATAGCTAATCGTTTAGACCAGTGTGATCAGAGCACTGGTCTGTTTTATTATTGTAGGCCCACTCTACCTTTTGATTAGGCTAGGAATAGGGCTTTTAGGATGCCGTGTTTGCTTTAGGGAAAACGGTTGAATACGTGTTATACTAATACATGAAAGCCTCTCTCTTTGCTAAATATAAGAGAGGATTCTTTGTTTCTTTTTTAGTATAATATCTAGCTGGTTAAACAGTTGCACACAGTTTTAATTTGTTATAAGATTGTAATGAGAATAAAATGAGAATATAGGATTATCCGATTATATATTGGTTAATATCTTTTTTTACTAACGGAGGTAGCGATTATGGGTGGATCTGTATTATCAATTAAAGACCTTCATGTTGAGATTGAAGGAAAAGAAATTCTAAAAGGTGTCAACCTAGAAATCAAAGGTGGCGAAATTCATGCCATCATGGGACCTAACGGTACAGGTAAATCAACATTATCATCTGCGATTATGGGACATCCAAAATACGAGGTAACAAGCGGAAGCGTTACATTAGATGGTGAAAATGTGTTGGAGATGGAAGTTGACGAAAGAGCGCGTGCAGGTTTATTCCTAGCAATGCAATATCCAAGTGAAATCAGTGGGGTAACAAATGCCGATTTCTTACGTTCAGCTATCAACAGCCGTCGTGAAGAAGGACAGGAAATTTCTTTAATGAAGTTTATCCGTACAATGGATAAGCAAATGGAATTCCTAGAAATGGATCCAAACATGGCGCAGCGTTACTTGAACGAAGGTTTCTCTGGTGGAGAAAAGAAACGTAATGAAATCCTTCAAATGATGATGATCGAGCCAAAAATTGCGATTCTTGATGAGATCGACTCTGGTCTTGATATCGATGCGTTGAAAGTTGTTTCAAAAGGAATCAACGAAATGCGCGGAGAAGACTTTGGTTGCCTAATCATTACACACTATCAGCGTTTGCTTAACTACATCACGCCTGATCACGTGCATGTTATGATGCAAGGTCGTGTTGTGAAATCTGGAGGACCAGAATTGGCTCAGCGCTTAGAGGCAGAGGGATATGACTGGATTAAACAAGAACTTGGTATTGAAGACGAAACCGTTGGGCAAGAAGCGTAAGCACTAGGGGAGGATCAATATGACTACTGAAACAAAACTGCCGTTTGATCAGGAATATATTACTTCCTTTTCAAAAGAAATGAACGAGCCGGAATGGTTGACTGAGCAGCGTGTTCAAGCTTTAAAGTTAGCTGATACATTGCCAATGCCAAGACCGGATAAAACAAATATTAGAAATTGGAATTTCACCCAATTTGAAAAGCTTCTTGTTAAAAGTGAAGCTTATAAAAATCTTGATGAACTACCATTGGAAGTCAAGCAACTTGTAGGAGAAGATGCAAAAAATAATAGTCTTTATGTTCAACGGAACAATAAGCCTGCTTATTTATCTGTTTCAAAGGAACTTCAAGAAAAAGGTGTTATTTTTACTGACATTTTTACTGCTGCACGTGAGCATGGAGATTTATTGAAGAAGTATTACATGACTGCTGTTAAAACAGATGAGCACCGCCTTACAGCTTTCCATGCAGCTTATGTCAATGGTGGAGCGTTCATGTATGTTCCCAAAAATGTTGAGCTAACAGAGCCAATTCAAGCTGTGTTCATTCATGATGATAAAGATGCGAATTTATTCAACCACGTTCTTGTTGTTGCAGAAGACAACAGTAGTGTGGTTTATGTGGAAAACTATATTTCCACAGTTGATTCTTCAGATAGCAAGTTTAACATTGTCTCTGAAGTGGTTGCGAACGCAAATGCAACTGTTCAATACGGTGCAGTTGATACGCTAGCGAAAGATACAACTACTTATGTGAACCGTCGTGGTGTAGCGGACAGAGATGCCAAAATCGAATGGTCTCTAGGTTTAATGAATGACGGAAATACCATTTCTGAAAATACTACGAACCTTGTAGGAGACGGCTCTTTCGGTGATACGAAAACAGTTGTTGTTGGTCGCGGAGAGCAAATTCAAAACTTTACAACAAAGGTTGTACATTTCGGGAAAAATTCTGAAGGTTTCATCCTTAAACATGGAGTAATGAAAGATAGTGCAAGCTCTATTTTTAATGGTATTGGGAAGATTGAACATGGAGCAACAAAAGCAAATGCAGAGCAAGAATCTCGCGTTCTAATGCTTAGCGAAAAAGCCCGTGGTGATGCAAACCCGATTCTTTTAATTGACGAGGACGATGTAACTGCAGGTCATGCTGCATCTGTTGGTCGTGTTGATCCACTTCAGCTTTATTACTTGATGAGCCGGGGAATTCCACAGGTCGAAGCAGAGCGCTTAGTTATTCATGGCTTCCTTGCACCAGTAGTGAACCAATTGCCAATCGAAGGCGTAAAAAATCAATTGGTTGAAGTCATTGAAAGGAAAGTAAGATAATGAACATCCAAGAAATCCGGGAGAGGTTTCCAATTTTGCATCAAGAGGTTAATGGACGTCCATTAGTCTACCTTGATAGTGCAGCTACCTCCCAGAAACCTGTTCAAGTAATCGAAGCTTTGGATCGTTACTATCGTGAGTACAATTCAAATGTCCATCGCGGAGTTCACACATTAGGAACAAGAGCGACAGACGGCTACGAAGGTGCTCGTGAAAAGGTTAGGAAGTTCATCAACGCAAAATCAATCGAAGAAGTGATTTTTACAAGAGGGACAACGACTTCTCTTAACACGGTTGCGGCTAGTTATGGCCGAGCGAATTTAAGAGAAGGAGATGAAATTGTCATCTCTTATATGGAACACCATAGCAACATCATTCCGTGGCAACAGGTTGCAAAAGCAACTGGTGCCACGCTTAAATATTTGCCACTTCAAGAGGATGGAACCATTTCTCTTGAAGACGTGAAGGAAACTGTAACAACCAATACAAAAATTGTATCGATCATGCATGTTTCCAATGTATTGGGAGTTATTAATCCTATCAAAGAAATTACCAAGATTGCACATGAAAATGGGGCAATTATGGTAGTCGATGGTGCTCAAAGCGCTCCGCATATAAAAATAGATGTTCAAGATCTAGATTGTGACTTTTTAGCTTTCTCGGGTCATAAAATGTGTGGACCGACTGGAATCGGTGTTCTTTACGGAAAAAAACACCTACTAGAAAACATGGAACCAGTTGAATTTGGTGGCGAGATGATTGATTTCGTCGGCTTATACGAATCGACTTGGAAAGAATTGCCATGGAAGTTTGAAGGTGGAACCCCAATTATTGCTGGAGCTATTGGCTTAGGTGCAGCAATTGATTTCTTACAGGAAATCGGTTTGGAACATATTGAACAACATGAACATAAGCTTGCGGCTTATGCGATGGAAAAAATGTCTGCGATTGATGGTTTAACAATTTACGGCCCGAAAGATTCAACGCAACGTGCCGGAGTCGTGACTTTTAATCTTAATGATGTGCATCCACATGATGTTGCAACTGTTCTAGATGCAGATGGGATTGCCGTAAGAGCTGGACACCATTGTGCACAACCATTGATGAAATGGCTTAATGTTTCAGCCACAGCACGGGCAAGTTTCTACCTTTACAATACAGAAGAAGATATCGATAAGCTTGTTGAGGGACTTGTCAAAACGAAGGAGTATTTTAGCGATGTCTTTTAATAATCTAGATACCCTATATCGTCAAGTCATTATGGATCATTATAAAAATCCCCGTAATAAAGGTGTCCTTGAGGATGGCAGTCTGACTATTAATATGAACAACCCTACTTGTGGTGACCGTATTCAATTAACGATGAAAGTTGAAGATGGCACAGTAACAGATGCTAAATTCGAAGGGGAAGGTTGCTCAATCTCTATGTCATCTGCTTCGATGATGACTCAAGCTATTAAGGGGAGAAACATCGAAGACGCTTTAAAATTATCGAAGATCTTTTCCGATATGATGCAAGGAAAGGATTATGATGATAGTATTGATTTAGGGGATATTGAAGCCCTACAAGGAGTAGCTAAGTTTCCAGCGCGAATCAAGTGTGCAACACTCGCTTGGAAAGCGATGGAAAAGGGGATTAACGAGCAAGAATAGAGACAGAGATAAATGTCAGGAGTCTTGTGGATAATAAACAGGAGCAGTGTTAGCTTTAACTGCTCCAATGAAATGGAGGAATTCGACGATGGCTAAAAAAATGCCTGAGATCGGTGATTATAAATATGGCTTTGCCGATAAAGACGTTTCCATCTTCCGATCAAAACGAGGGTTGACTCGTGAAATCGTTGAAGAGATTTCCAAAATGAAAGAAGAGCCTCAATGGATGCTTGATTTCCGTTTAAAGTCTTTAGAGCATTTCTACAAAATGCCAATGCCACAATGGGGCGGAGATTTAAATTCTTTAAACTTTGATGAAATCACATATTATGTAAAGCCTTCAGAGAAGTCAGAGAAATCATGGGATGAAGTCCCAGAAGAAATCAAACGTACATTTGATAAACTTGGGATTCCAGAAGCAGAACAAAAGTATTTAGCTGGTGTTTCTGCGCAGTACGAATCTGAAGTTGTTTACCATAACATGAAGGAAGATTTAGAAGCACAAGGAATTGTCTTCAAGGATACAGACTCTGCTTTAAAAGAAAATGAAGATATTTTCCGTGAGCATTGGGCAAAGGTTATTCCGCCAACTGATAATAAATTTGCTGCGTTAAACTCTGCAGTTTGGTCTGGTGGATCATTTATTTATGTTCCAAAGGGAATTAAGGTTGAAACACCTTTACAAGCTTATTTCCGTATTAACTCTGAAAACATGGGACAGTTCGAACGTACGCTCATTATCGTTGATGAAGGTGCGCATGTGCATTATGTTGAAGGTTGTACGGCACCAGTTTATACAACAAACTCACTACACAGTGCGGTTGTTGAAATCATCATCAAGAAAGATGCGTATTGCCGTTATACAACTATCCAAAACTGGGCGAACAATGTATATAACTTAGTTACAAAACGTGCAGTTTGTGAAGCAAATGCGACAATGGAATGGATCGACGGAAATATCGGTTCGAAACTAACGATGAAGTATCCAGCTGTTATCCTTAAAGGCGAAGGAGCAAGAGGAATGACTCTTTCAATTGCTCTTGCAGGAAAAGGACAGCATCAGGATGCAGGGGCGAAAATGATTCACCTTGCACCAAACACTTCTTCCACAATTGTTTCTAAATCCATCTCTAAACAGGGTGGTAAGGTAACTTATCGTGGTATCGTTCATTTTGGACGTAAGGCGCATGGTGCGCGCTCTAACATTGAGTGTGATACTTTGATTATGGATAATAGCTCAACATCTGATACAATTCCTTACAATGAAATCTTAAATGACAATATTTCACTTGAGCATGAAGCGAAGGTTTCTAAGGTTTCTGAAGAACAACTCTTCTACTTGATGAGTCGTGGTATTTCAGAAGAAGAAGCAACTGAGATGATTGTTATGGGCTTCATTGAGCCATTTACGAAGGAATTACCAATGGAATACGCAGTTGAAATGAACCGTTTGATCAAGTTCGAAATGGAAGGTTCAATCGGTTAATGTTAATATGCTTATTGAAAAGGCCGCTTACGTTGATGTAAGTGGCTTTTTCATATTAACTTACAGGAGTTCAGTCATTATGATGGAAAAGTAGGATTATGCTATCATATACATATTGGAGGTTATGATGATTACGATTGGTTTAACAGGCTGGGGAGACCATGACAGCCTATATGGGAATACCCCGGCTCGAGATAAATTAAAAGAGTATTCAAGTTATTTTCCAGTGGTTGAAGTAGATGCTTCCTTTTACGCAATCCAACCTGTTAAAAATGCGGAGCGTTGGGTCGCTGATACACCTTCGACGTTTCAATTTATCGTAAAGGCATACCAAGGAATGACAGGGCACCAACGTGGAGAGATTCCATTTCAGGACAAACATGAGATGTTTAATGCCTATCGCGAATCCCTAAAACCCTATCAAGAGGCCGGGAAATTAGCGATGGTTCTATTTCAATTTCCCCCATGGTTTGATTGTAAACGCGAAAATGTTCATTATTTGCGGTGGTGTCGTAAGGAAATGGGGGAGATTCCTTGTGCACTTGAATTTCGTCATCAATCCTGGTTTCAGGCTGGAATGAAAGAAAAAACGCTACAGTTTATGGAAAAGGAAAAGTGGGTTCACAGTATTTGTGATGAACCCCAAGCAGGTAGTGGGTCAATCCCGACTGTATTAGAGACAACGACGAAAGACCAAGTTTTGGTTCGATTCCATGGGCGGAATGTTGCAGGCTGGAATAAGAAAACAGGTGATAATTGGCGTGAGGTTCGTTATCTTTACCGTTATAATGAAAAAGAATTAAAAGAATGGGCAGTTCGGGTAAAGCAACTCGAACAAAAAGTAAATAATGTATTTGTTCTTTTTAATAATAACTCAGGTGGAGACGCTGCAGATAATGCACAGGAAATGATTGAATTATTGGGGATTGAATATAATGACTTAAACCCGCGACAATTGGACTTGTTTTAAAAGAGTGCTATTATTACTGACTTAACTGCCATTTGTCATATTAAAGTAAATTTGCAGGCTCTTTGATGCAAATATTGACTGTATGTATTCAGTTAACTGCATTAAAATAGCATGAAAGGTTGAGAAAGAGCTTTAGAAAAGGAATGAGTGAGAATGGAAGTACTCCATATTTACCACACAAACGATTTACATAGTCATTTTGAACATTGGCCAAGAATCCACCAATTGGTTACCGAACGGAGAAAATGGCATGAAAAAGAGGGAGACCAAGTCCTTCTTTTTGATATAGGTGATCATATGGATCGATGGCATCCATTATCAGATGCTACTCGAGGCAAAGGGAATTGTGATCTATTAAATGCGGCAGGCTATGATGCAGTAACCTTTGGAAATAATGAGGGAATAACTCTCTCTTATGATGATTTGGACCAGATGTACGAAAATAGAAAATTTAAAGTCCTTGTGGCTAATTTATATCGAAAAGATGGAACTAGGCCCAAATGGGCACAGCCTACAGAAATTTATACAACGAATAAAGGATTAAGAATAGGCGTAATTGGACTTACCGTAAATTTTGCTCATTTCTATGACCTATTAGGTTGGAAAGTTACTGACCCATTCGAAGAATTGCAATATTGCCTAAATGATTTAGACGGGAAAACCGATGTAAATATTCTTCTCTCCCATCTAGGAATCCACGATGATGAAAGAATTGGCGAAAGGTTTCCCGAGATTGATTTAGTCCTTGGTGCACATACACATCATATCCTTCATGAAGGGAAGATTGTGGGAGAAACACTCTTAGGTGCAGCAGGAAAGTTTGGTCAGTTTACTGGTCATGTTGTGATTGAAGTGGACGAAAATAAGAAACAAGTGATTTCAAAAAAAGCAGTCTTATATGACATGAATGATTGGGATCCAGTTGATAAAGAAGACGAAATGATCGAGAGACTGTATGCATCAGGAAAAAGTTTACTCGAAGAGCCGGTAGCCAATTTACCCAAACCAATTGAATCAAAGCATTTTGAAGAATCACCGCTCGCAAGTCTTTTATGCAAAACGTTAAAGGAGTGGTGTGAAGCCGATTGTGCATTTCTTAATGCAGGCTTGCTCCTGAACGGTTTAGATAAGGGGATTGTAACAAATTATGATTTGCTCTCGATTTGTCCGCATCCCATAAATCCTTGTACAGTTCAATTAACAGGGGCGGAATTAAAAGAAGTCTTACTGCAAACAAAAGATGAGAAATGGCCACATCTTCAGGTTAAAGGATTGGGTTTTAGAGGCACGGTAATGGGGAACTTTGTTTATGAAGGTGTTACCTTCAATTCTGACTCAAATAGAGATATCTATATTTCTGATAAGCCGCTCGACAATAAAAAACTCTACACCGTTGCGATTCCTGATATGTTTACATTTGGACGATTTTTCCCAGAGATATTTCGCTCGGAAACGAAAAAATATTTCTTGCCTGAGTTCCTCCGTGATTTATTAAGGAAGAAACTGTCAGAATTACAATGATAGCTAGGCTCACACTTTCCTTCCATATGCATAACTTGGATAGTAGGAAAGGGGAGAGCTGAATAATGATTGAAATGACACCAATCGAAATAAGCGGCCATACCTTTTTAAGTATTTCTGTCAGACTGCCTAAAACCAATTTGCTTGTTGTCACAAGCGATAAAGGATATATTATGTGCGGTGCTTTAGATGTCGCACTTTTAAATGAAAAATTAAAGGATCGGAAAGTAATAGCAGGAAGAGCAGTCGGAGTGAAAACCATCGATCAACTGCTGGAAGCTCCTTTAGAGTCTGTAACGATTGAGGCTGAAAATTTAGGGATTTCTGCCGGCATGTCTGGGAAAGAAGCACTTTTAAAAATGGTCTAGGTCAGGATGGCTTTGATTTGAGAAAAATCAAGACAATTCCATTCTTTTTATGCTATGTCCCTCCTTTGCAGCATATCATGCTTGTAAAGGGGGGATTTTATTTTGGCGAAAACAGGCCTCTGGCTGCGACGAAAAAAAGGACCCTTACCGTTTAAATATGTATTTTTATTAACGATTCTCTTTTTTATCCTATCAACAGTAGGTGGTCTGTGGATTGTAGATAAAAAGATTGAACCAACGTTAATGCGCTACGCTGAGTCACAGACGGTAAAGATTGCGACACTGGTCATTAATAAAGCGGTTAATGACCAAGTGGTGAATGGAATGGAAACCACGGATTTAATTGAATATGTTCCAATAAGTGGTGGATCTAGGACAGTTATTCAATACAATGCTGAAGTATTAAATAAAATTAAAGCGGAAACAGTGAGCCTTGTACAAGCGAATATCAATGAAGCGGAGAAGGGGAATATTGAAGGATTAGAGTCTTTATCAGATCTAAAGTTTGACTCTTCTAAGTCCAAAAATGGATTGGTCTATAATATACCACTTGGTCAAGCAACTAACAATGTTCTTTTAGCTAATTATGGACCTGATATTCCAGTAGAGTTCACTGCAATCGGAGATGTTGTTACAGATGTTGTGTGGAATCAAAAGCCACTTGGAATCAATAATACTTGGATCGAAGCGTCAATACGCGTTGTTGTGAACGTACAAATTATTATTCCTTTTGCAACCAAGGTTGCCACAATCCAAGAAGATATTCCAATCGGGACATTCCTTCATGAAGGAGAAGTACCACAATTTTTTAATAATGGTGGTTCCGGTACACCAGCAATTGAATTGCCGACAAACCCTTAATTATGGTCTCGCAAATATGCAATCTTAAAGGCTTGAAGGGCATACATGCATGTTTTATTAACTAGAATATAAGCTGTCCATCATATGGACAGCTTTAAATTAAACATTTTTTAAATGAAAAAAAGAGGGTATGTTGTCCTAGTAAAATGCCGATTAATTTTTGTAATGAAATTGTAAAAATTATTTTGACAAAAGAAATATTCCAAGCTATACTGTTTACAAACAAAATAATCTGAAAATATAAAAAGTTTTAATTGTTCTTACATTTTAAGTGCAATTAAAAAATTGGGGGGAATATAAAGATGGAGAATCGTCCGCAATGGGGAACAAGGGCTGGTTTTATCCTTGCTGCCGTGGGGTCGGCAATTGGATTAGGTAATATTTGGCGCTTTCCAGGTGTTGCCTATGAAAATGGCGGGGGTGCGTTTTTCCTACCGTATCTATTTGCTTTATTAACAGCAGGGATTCCATTGCTCATAATGGAGTTTACAATTGGACATAAATATCGGGGGTCAGCTCCATTTAGCTTCTTCAAAATTAAAAAAGGTACAGAATGGTTAGGGTGGTGGCAGTTAGCCATATCCTTTATTATTTCAACTTATTACGCAGTCATCATTGCATGGGCGATGTCTTATTCATACTTCTCAATAAAGCAACAATGGGGGGAAGACCCGCTTACATTCTTAGTTGGAGATTATTTAAAAGTTACGGATCCTGGTCAATTAGGAAATTTAGTTCCAGGAGTATTCTTTCCGTTAATAATTGTTTGGATTATTACTCTAGGGATTCTATTTAAAGGTGTTAAAAAAGGAATTGAAGCCGCAAACAAAATATTTATTCCTGCACTTGTTCTTTTATTTTTGATTATTGTGGTGCGAGCTTTGACACTTGATGGGGCTATTGATGGACTAAATGCATTTTTTAAACCTGACTGGGACCAAATTTTAAATGGAAAGGTATGGGTTGCTGCATACGGGCAAATTTTCTTTAGTTTATCTATTGCTTTTGCAATTATGATTACTTACTCGAGTTACCTGCCTAAAAAGTCGGACATTACGAATAATGCATTCATTACAGGTTTTGCAAACTCCTCATTCGAATTACTCGCAGGGATTGGAGTCTTTGGCGCGCTTGGGTTTATGGCTATGCAACAAGGTGTTCCTGTTGACGAAGTTGTAAGTAAAGGTGTTATCTTGGCCTTTGCAGTTTTTCCACAAATTATTAATGAACTCCCAGCGTTTAGTGCCGCTTTTGGGGTATTGTTCTTCGTATGTTTAACCCTAGCAGGTCTAACATCATTAATCTCAATTGTTGAAACCTACGTTGCAGGATTACAGGAAAAATTTAAAATTTCACGTACAAAGGCAGTTGCTATCGGCGGTGGTATTTCAGCATTGATCTCAATTCTTTATGCAACCCAAGGTGGATTGAACTTCTTGGATACAGTTGATGCCTTTATCAATAACTATGGAGTAGCATTCGCTGGTTTAGTTGAAATTATCATTGTTGTATGGATTGCTAAAGAACTTAACAATTTACGAGACCATGCAAATGAGATTTCAGATATCCGGCTAGGTAGTTGGTGGAACATCTGCTTAAAATACATTACACCAGTTGTCCTTGGAGTCATGTTGGTCATGAATGTCATGACTGATTTAGAAACAAGTTATGGAGGATATCCTGTAAGCTTCAACTTCTATTTCGGTTGGCTTGTTGCAATAGGAGCAATAATCTTTGGAATCCTATTTAGCTTCGTCAAAAAGTGGGACTCAAGCCTTTATGATGTTCCAAAAGACAAGGGGGTTTCTAAATAATGGATGGAAGCGCGGTAGTTATGATGGTGGTTGGGATTATCATTATTTGGGGAGGTCTTGCCGCAAGCATCAGGCATGCTGTTAAAAAGTCTCGGGAGCAATAAGATAAGTAGAATCTGTTGATAGCGTTCACCGAGGCAATAGGTGTTAAAATAAGGACGGCCAACCTTTTACCAAAGGATGGCCGTCTTTTATCGTTATTTTTGTTTTTTGAGTCTAACTCTTTCTTCTTTAGCCCAAAGTCTTAAGTGTGGATAAGGGTCAAAAGACCACTCCGTGTACCCATTATCTTTATACATTCCATAATGTAAATGTGGAGGGAATTTTCCCGAGGTGCCTGGTGGTCCATAACCTGAACTTCCGACTCCACCAATAACTTGTCCAGGTTCAACAATTTGACCAACTTTTAAATCCTTCGCAAAACCGCTTAAATGTGCAAAATAATGATACGTATTATTTATATCACGAATTCCGACTCGCCAACCGCCGTAACGATTCCAACCTTTCATTTCTATGACCCCGTAACCTGTAGCACGAACGGGAACTCCATAGTCCGCAAAAATGTCGGTTCCCTCATGAATTCGTCGACCGCCCCACCCACGGGCATCGCCCCATGTATTCTTATAGCTGTGATTGCTTCTTAGAGGAACTGGAAAAGCATGTTCGTTTAGGTCTAAACGTCCAAACTTCTGATAAATCTTCGCCTTATCCATAATAATTCCTACTGTTTTGTCACGTTGATAATAATCCCATAGACCAATCTTTATGTTTTCTTGGTCTGTACCATAGGCTAGAAGAATTTGTGCAAAAGCATGAAGTACATCCTCATCATCGTGGATGTCTGCTTTCCCATCCCCATTTCCATCAAAGCCCAAGCCATCGAAAAATTGGATGCTTAGGGGGTTGCTATCTTCATGATTTGGATTGAGAATACCTGTCCATTCCTCGGGTTTAAAGTAAATCCCAGAGAGCCCTTCTGCATCAGGAAGATCTTTTCGGGCGTTACGAACACTACGCTCGTATTGATCTATTGCAGCCATATAATACCACGGGATATGTGTTATTGCTTCTACTCTTTTATAAAGTTCCATCCGTTTTGCATCAATGTCCAGCTCTTCTTTGGCACTAGCCATAATTGGAAAAGAAAAAAGAAGAGATAACATGATAAATGCAAGAAGATACCTCATAGGAATCCCCCTTCCACTTTTTTACCTAATCGTATTTATGAAGGCACCTATCCAGAAGGGCAAAGCCTTTCTGGTATAGAGTTCGATACGAACTTACATGTTTGATGTCTTTAGTTTATGAGAAACAGACAATATCATAATGAGAAAATTATGGAAACAGCAGACTGTACTCTATTTTGGATGTATGGTAAAGTGACTAGGTAGGGGTAATCCCTAGATAAAGGGCGTTTTTTATAGGAATGGAGTGACAAAATGAGTAGCAAAGAGGAAGTTCTTAGAAAGCCCGATTGGCTCAAAATAAAGTTAAATACGAACGAAAGTTACACTGGCTTAAAGAAAATGATGCGTGAGCAGAGCCTACATACCGTGTGCGAGGAAGCAAGATGTCCAAATATTCATGAGTGTTGGGCGGTAAGACGTACGGCTACATTTATGATCCTTGGGGATATTTGTACTCGTGCATGTCGTTTTTGTGCTGTTAAAACAGGTTTGCCAACAGAGCTTGATTTAAAAGAGCCTGAAAGGGTAGCAGATTCAGTTGTAACAATGAATTTAAAACATGTTGTTGTTACGGCAGTGGCAAGGGACGATTTAAAAGACGGGGGAGCTGAAGTTTTTGCTGAAACAGTCAGAGCAATCCGTCGTAAGAATCCGTTTACATCCATTGAAGTTCTTCCATCTGATATGGGCGGTGTATATGACAACCTTAAAGTCTTGATGGATGCCAAGCCTGATATCTTAAATCACAATATCGAGACAGTTAAACGACTTACTCCAAGAGTTCGGGCTAGAGCCACATATGAACGTTCATTGGAATTCCTGCGTCGTGCAAAAGAAATGCAGCCATCAATTCCTACGAAATCCAGTATCATGATTGGGCTAGGGGAGACCAAGGAAGAAATTATCGAGGCTATGGATGATTTGCGTGCAAATAATGTTGACATTCTAACCCTTGGCCAATATTTACAACCGTCGAAGAAGCATTTGAAAGTAGTTAAATACTATCATCCAGATGAATTTAATGAGCTAAAAGAAATTGCCTTAGGTAAAGGCTTCAGCCATTGCGAGGCAGGTCCTTTAGTGCGGTCTTCTTATCACGCGGATGAACAAGTAAATGAAGCTACTAAACGTAAACAAGCTTTAAGTGAACAAGAACAAGCGAAAAAAGAAGCATAATGATAGTAGAAAGCCAGTACCGTTTGCTTGCGCTAGGTACTGGCTTTGTTTTTAAAGATTAATTAGATTGGGTATTATCCTCATATTCCTCATTTTGTGCCTCGCTGTTCTCATACCCTTTTTCATTCACCGTGCCTTGAGGAGTTGATTTCATTTGTTTAACTACTCCATCAATTAAGTCGTGGATTTCACGACTATTTGTATTAAGGGTAGCAAAATTCTCGATGTTTTGACGTAAACCTGTGTCGTCAGTAACATAAATATGGTACCAACCCGGTACAACGGACATGGCCATTTTTTTCACTTGGTTAGCTGTGTCATGCCGATCCTCGGTATCCGTTGCGTAAACAACGAGAACTTCCTCATCTGTCACCAATGTTGAAACATCATCTACATTTGGAACCTGTGCACTAAGTTTTGAGATCATATCGGCTAATTGCTCGCGGTCAATTTCAAATTTGGGTTGATCTTCTGCTGTCATAACGCCAGTTCTTTTATAACGGACATAACCAAAACCAGTGTCATTTTTTTTCATATCTGAGTTTTTAAAACCAGGTTCATGGCTATTTGTATGCAAATGATTGTCAGTTTCGTTGAAAGTATTTACTTTCTGTCCTTGGCCCGCTTGGTCTGTATCGTTCCCAGCACAAGCTGTTAATGCCAATGTGCAAATACCTAAAATGGCAACGCCTTTTTTTATCAACAAAAACACCCCCTATTAGCTAGAATGACCCATTATTTTCTTTTTTCACTTAGTAATTGCTGGAGAATCAGTTATAATTTATAGGTGGATAGGTTAAGAAATATCATTTAGCTGGAAACATAGATAAATTTTGAAGGAAACAAAAGAGGTGAAAAGAATGTATTGCATCAATAATATCTGCTATGAGCTGGTAGATGAGTATAAAGATGCCTTTAATGAGGAAGCTTTCCGTTCACGATATAGTGATATCTTGACACGTTATGATTATATTGTCGGCGATTGGGGGTATGGTCAATTACGGCTGAAAGGATTCTTTGAAGATCAAAGTCAAAAAGCAACCTTTGATACAAAAATTAGTACAGTGAGCGAGTATCTCTATGAATTCTGTAATTTTGGTTGTGCTTATTTTATCGTGAAAAAAGTGAAAAAATAAGAAAGGGCCATGTAGGCCCTTTTCTTGGTGAGTGCATAGGTTGTGCAGCTCGCCCTGTTGCTTCTTAAGGTGTATATGGCTCTTGGACATCCTTTTCAGGATCATCATGTGGAGGATGAGCTCCTTCCATCTGCCTAGGAAGCTCCTGATGCAAAGATTTATTCTCATAGTTAAAGTTGCTATAAAATCTTTGTCCTTCTTTCCACTCAGTGCTTTTTTCTCCACTGGTTTATCGGCATGGATTGGCGAACCATATGGTCCATCTGGAAATTCCTCAGCCGTTAAGTAATTCTTTTGTTTTTCCACATTGGATAAATCAGAAAATACTTCTGAATCTTTGTTGCCCACTGTTATCACCTTCCTATCGCATTGTATTCTTAGTATTTGTGGTAAACCCTAAGAATAACAAAACGAAATAGGAGAAAAATTAAACAGCTTCCCTTAAAAAGGATCTGAGCTCTTCTGCATCTTCTTCTTGCAGATTAAATGCGTGTTCTAAATAGCCCTCCTCATCAAGGTCATCATGACCGATGATGGCAAACCGATTTCCTTGAATATCGAGTACAAGAACTTTTCCATAGTAGCGATCTGATTGGATAAGAGCCAAATCAAAACGCTGATTTTCTCCCATAAAACTGACAAATCGTGTTTTAGTATTAACTAAATCATCGTATAAGAAAAAGCGGTCTGTCATAAAAAATTCCTCCCCTGGTTCACATTCCATCCTTGCCATATATCTACTTTATCATCTTATCAAAAAGCGATATCCTCTGCATAATTTCTTCAATTAAGTTAGAATCTTTCGCCAAAAAGCGACGGGAATCGTTTTCATTATGTTACAATAGTATAGGATATCAGGAAATAAGGCGTGATGGAGGAATCGGCATGTATTTTGTTGACAGAGAGGCAATTGAGGAAACGCTTGTCTATTTAGATCGGCAGATTGAATTGTTTAAGAATCATGGACAATGGACATCGCAAATCGAAAAAGCGGCTTTGGAACGATTGACTCATACAATCCTTGAAGCAATTCTAGATGTTGGGAATATGATGATTGATGGTTTTATCATGCGTGACCCCGGTAGCTATGAAGACATCATCGATATTCTTAGTGATGAAAATGTATTAACGAAAGAGATGCACGCAGGACTAGTGAATATCATTCCATTCCGGAAAGTTACTGTCCAACAATATACGAGAGTGGATCATGAAAATCTTAGTGAGGCATTTTTAAAAGCGCTACCAGTTCTTGAACAATTCTCTGAGAAGGTTCGTGAATATTTAACAAATGAATTAGGACCTGTTTCTGCTTTTAAAAACTGAGTATTTTTATCACAATAAGAACCCTGAACTGACAAACACACGACTAGTGGTCTCGTGTGTTTTTCATTTATTTTCTGATTCCAACAGTTAGAGGAGTCAGGATATAATAGGCTGGATAGTATTTTCCCACGCACGGAAAAACAACTATGATAGCATTTTCAAATGATGAAAAGATGACCACTTATTTAGTTAGCAATTGAGCCAGCATGGACAAAAGTAGATCCCAAACAGGTATGATTTTTTGATAATAAAAAAAGAGGGATAATAATTGGATAAGGAGGAAAAAGCAATGACGAAAACATATAAAGGCTATTTAATTGACCTTGATGGCACGATGTACAAAGGAACAGAGCAAATTGAAGAGGCAGCGGATTTTATTAATCGCTTAAACAAAAAGGGGATCCCCTACTTGTTTGTGACAAATAATTCTTCAAGGACTCCTGCTCAGGTAGCTGAAAAATTAACCGCCTTCAACATTCAGGCTGACGAAAAACAAGTATTCACCACAAGCCAAGCAACAGCCAATTATATTTATGAAAAGAAGCAGGATGCAACTGTATACATAATTGGAGAAGAAGGTTTAAGAGTAGCCCTAGCTGAAAAGAACTTTGTGGAAAATGGAGAAGCAGCTGATTTTGTCGTAATGGGAATTGATCGTGAAATCTCTTATGAAAAATTGTCGGTAGCTTGTCTCGCCGTTCGAAATGGTGCGACATTTATTTCTACTAATGGTGATATTGCGATTCCGACCGAAAGGGGGCTATTACCTGGAAACGGATCTCTAACCTCTGTTGTAGCCGTTTCGACACAGACAAAGCCGATTTTTATCGGGAAGCCGGAATCGATTATTATGAACCAAGCTTTGAAAGTGCTTGGGACTAGCAAAGATGAAACTTTAATGGTCGGGGATAACTATGATACTGATATTCTTGCTGGGATAAAGGCAGGAATGGACACCTTGCTTGTTCACACTGGTGTAACAACGAAAGAACATTTAAAACAATATAAAGTTCAACCAACTTATACAATAGATACACTTGACCAGTGGGACATCTAAAAAACTACCCGTTTCGCGAAGACTTTCGTGAAACGGGTAGTTTTGTTTACAAAGATGAAAATGTTCAAAGAAGAATAATAGTCGCCTCAGAGAAATGTCCGAATCCCCTGAGCAAGACGCTTGCGCTTTTCTTAATGTCCAGCTCCAGCGGCTAGCCCCTCGAGTCGCTTCGGTCCGTCAGTTGAAGTCAAAAAGCGACTTCAGCAGCCGGACCTCCAGCGCTTGTCGGGGCTGAACGAGCCGCTTGCGCTTTTCTTTTGTCCAGCTCCAGCGGCTAACTCCTCGGGTCATAAGCCACCCCTGAATTGAAGGCAAAGAACGCCTTCTATTCATGTTCGTCTTATGCCCAATCGGAGTTGACCAAGCCGCTTGCGCTTTTCTTTTTACTCTATATCGGCTGCTCGGTGGGCGAGTCGGCTTGAAGCAGCGGCTGCGATTGCACCGACAATGTCATCAAGAAACGTATGACATTGACCACTAGACTTGTCATTTAGTTTAGCAAGGATTCCAGGTTTCTGTTTATCGATATATCCGTAATTTGTAAACCCGATGGAACCATAAATATTTACAATGGAAAAGGCTAGAATTTCGTCTACCCCATATAAACCTTCATCAACTTCGATTATGGATTGGAGGGGCTCTTCTAGCTTTTTCTGTTCAGCGAGGATGTCGAGTTGAATCCCTGTTAAAATTGCATTTTGAACCTCACGCTTTGACAGGACACGTTCAACGTTTTCGAGACAATCCTCTATTGATAAAGATGGGTGGTACTTTTCTTGTAGGTAATAGACCAATTCCGCAATATCTTTCACTTCGACACCACGTTTTTTTAGCCATTCCCGTGCTGTTTCCTCCGTAAGTTGGATTGCTTTATTCTTTTCTAACATATAATGTCACCCTTCTTTCTTTATTTCCAGATTAATTTGAAATGTAAAAGTTAATTTCCTTTCTAAATGTTTCTCTTACCTTACAGGATATCCCAAATTAGGGATGATGCATTCTTCATAATTAACAAGTTTCCCGCCGAAGACACATATAGTACTACAAAGTGAAACTTTCTGAGGGGGAGAAATATAATGTTTGAAAAAATGCTTAGAGAACGATATGGCGTTAAAGGTGGTTATGAGTTAGAGATTGAAAACTATCGCGCATATAAACAGGAAACTTCACTTTACTTAATTATGAATGTAAATGGGAGAAAAGAGCAAGAACTTAGCGAGCTTAAAAACATATCAGAGCAATTGCGCACGTTTGGAGATAAAGAAGTTCCGGTTCTTCTTGCAACGAATGATGGTAAAACAATAAGTGAGTGGCAGGGAAACAATTACTGTCTATTACAATATGAAAATATAAAACCACTTCATGCACGCAAAATGGGAAAAAAATTAGCTCGTTTTCATTTTCGTGGAAGACACATGCCTTTTCCAGTAGAATCCATTAAAAGAATTGGACAGTGGAAAGAACTATGGGAAAAGCGTTTAGATCAAATGGAAGGCTTCTGGAACGGTAAGTTAAATCAAGGGCCAGAAAATGAATTTGAAAAAATGTTCTTTGATTCTTTTCCTTATTATATGGGGCTTACTGAAAATGCGGTCCAATATTTAATTGATACTGAACTTGATATAAAACCTGAAGCAGTAGACACTGGGACCGTTTGTCATGAACGTTGTAACCGGCAAATCTGGGGAAGAGAACAATTAATTAAAAACCCATATGATTGGGTGTTTGACCATGCTTCAAGAGATCTTGCCGAGTATATTCGCGAACGATATTTTTATAACTCCCAAACGTACCAGCCTGAGATTAGAAAGTTTATGGCAGAGTATCAGCAAGTAAACCGGCTTTCTCCTTTTTCGTGGAGGTTACTATTTGCAAGGCTCATGTTCCCGCTGCATTATTTCGAGTGCATTGAAGCTTATTATATTTCTACTTCTGAAACTGAAAAACGAGAACTAGAAGAAAAGCTTTACAAGTATTTAAAACAATCGAGTGAACAAGAACAATTTCTCGGGAGATTTTATCAACTAGTTGAAGCCCCAGTTCGGACGTATAAATTGCCAACTGTAAAATGGTTGATTAAATAGTCTATATCTAGCAATGATCAGTATGTTAAAATAATTATGAAAACTTATTAAAAGGGGAAAAACAATGAAGCCATCTATTTATATTACGAGAAAACTTCCTGATGAGTGCGTTTTGGAATTACAAGAAAAATTCGATGTAAAGATGTGGGATCATGAAGAAATTTCTGTCCCGAGGGAAGTCTTGTTTTCTGAAATTGAAGAGGTAGATGCTTTGTTTACAGTGGTATCAGATCCTGTAACAGAAGAATTGTTGGCTAAGGCCAAGAATTTAAGGGTCGTTGCGAATATGGCAGTGGGTTACGATAATATCGATATCGAAGCCGCGACGAAAAGAGGAATTTATGTTTGCAATACTCCAGATGTCCTAACAGAAACAACAGCAGATCTTACGTTTGCATTGTTACTTGCTGCAGCCCGTCGCGTTGTAGAAGCGGCAGAGTTTATTAAAGAAGGAAAGTGGCAGAGTTGGAGTCCGTTTCTACTGGCGGGTCATGATGTTTATCAAAAAACCATTGGCATCTGTGGGATGGGGAAAATTGGTGAGGCAGTAGCACGCCGTGCGAAAGGATTCGGAATGGAAATTCTATATCACAATCGCTCACGAAAGCCTCAAGCTGAACAGGTAATAGGAGCAAAATATTGTTCATTCGATGAGTTGATTGAAAAATCCGATTTTGTTGTTGCCTTGGCGCCATTAACGGCTGAAACAAAGCATATGTTTAATGCCGATGTGTTTAAAAAAATGAAGCACTCTGCTCTATTTATTAACGCTTCAAGAGGGGCTGTAGCCGATGAGGCGAGCCTATATGATGCATTAGTTGACAAACAAATTGCAGGGGCTGGCTTAGATGTTTTTGAACAAGAGCCAATTTCAGCTGATCATCCGTTATTAAAACTAGCGAACGTGACGGCTCTCCCACATATTGGAAGCGCAAGTATTGATACAAGAAGGGCAATGATACATATTTGTGTGGAAAATATCCAGCGAATTTTAACAGGTCAAGAACCGAAAACACTCGTTAATACACAGTTGCTTGAACGTTAAAATACAGGGCAAGTGTTTAAATTCTTTACTCTTATTGTGTTTTTTCAAAAAATTTTGAGATGAAACGTTTACATTTTTGATTTATTCAAAATAGTCCTTGTAAAGACGACAAACAGTCTATATAATGTCTACTATACAAAGACAATTGTTCGTTTAGGGAGAACAGAGAGCGAGGGAGCATCGATGAAGGCTATTTCAATTGGATTACTTGGACTTGGAACGGTTGGTAGTGGTGTTATCAAGATTATTGAAAACCATCAAGATAAACTCATGCATCAAGTTGGTTGTCCAATCCAAGTAAAAAAGGTTCTCGTAAAGGATGTTAATAAAGAAAGAGATGTAGAGATTAATCCAGCTATATTAACGGATCAGGTGAATGAAATCATCAATGACCCGGAAATTGATGTCATTATTGAAGTGATGGGTGGCGTTGAAAACACAAAGGATTATATGTTACAAGCCATTCAGAACAAAAAGCATATTGTGACCGCGAATAAAGATTTAATGGCCGTACATGGTGGAGAACTGTTAACAGCAGCATCTGAAAACGGCTGTGATTTATTCTACGAGGCGAGTGTTGCCGGAGGAATTCCGATTATTCGAAGCCTTGTGGATGGCCTTTCTTCTGATCGAATTAATAAGTTAATGGGGATAGTTAATGGAACAACTAATTATATCCTTACAAAAATGACGGAGGAAGGACTGGCTTATGAGGATGTATTAAAAGAGGCACAAGCGCTTGGGTTTGCTGAAGCGAATCCTGCATCTGATGTCGATGGCCTTGATGCAGCAAGAAAGATGGTAATCCTTGCCACACTTGGTTTTTCGATGAAGGTAGATCTTGATGATGTGAAAACTACGGGTATCACTATGGTCACGGAAGAGGATCTTCATTATGCAAACCGACTTGGTTATACAATGAAATTATTGGGAATTGCTGATCGTGATGGTGATAAAGTGGAAGTGAGTGTCCAACCAACCTTGTTACCTAAAACACATCCGTTATCTTCTGTTCAAAATGAATATAATGCTGTATATGTATATGGTGAGGCAGTGGGCGAAACGATGTTCTACGGCCCTGGTGCAGGAAGCTTGCCAACCGCTACGTCAATTGTCTCTGATTTAGTTGCGGTTGTGAAAAATATGAGACTAGGAATCAATGGTAGCTATGCAGTTGCACCACAATTCGCTAAGAACTTAAAAGATTCAGAGGAGATTTATTCAAAATATTTCCTTCGAATCCATGCGAAAGATGAGGTTGGTGTGTTTGCCGAAATTACGTCTGTCTTTACGCAACACGGAGTGAGCTTTGAAAAAATTCTCCAACTACCTGTTAAGGAAAAAGGACTTGCAGAAATAGTTGTTGTGACCCATAAGGCGTCACTTAAAAGCTTCGAAGAAATATTTATGCAGCTAAGGGACCTTGATGCAATTAAGGATATTAAGAGTTCCTATAGAGTGGAAGGAAGTGCGAACGCATGAGATGGAGAGGACTAATAGAAGAATATAAAGAATACTTACCAGTTACAGATAAAACACCAATGCTAACGTTGAACGAAGGGAATACACCTCTTGTTCGACTGGACCATTTATCTGAAGAATATGGGATTGATTTATACGTTAAGACGGAAGGAACTAATCCTACGGGATCCTTTAAGGATAGAGGAATGGTTATGGCGGTTGCTAAAGCAAAAGAGGAAGGCAGTGATACTGTCATCTGTGCCTCAACTGGGAACACTTCTGCGGCGGCAGCAGCATATGCGGCACGGGCGGGTATGCGTTGTATTGTGGTCATCCCTGAAGGGAAAATTGCAATGGGGAAACTAGCTCAAGCCGTTATGTATGGAGCTGAGATTATTTCGATTGAAGGAAACTTTGATGAAGCCCTTAAAATGGTTCGAAATATTAGTGAAACAGAACCAGTAGCATTAGTCAATTCTGTTAATCCACATCGACTTGAAGGACAAAAAACAGCAGCATTTGAAGTCTGTGATCAGCTTGGAGGAGCACCAGATATTTTAGCTATTCCGGTTGGAAATGCTGGGAACATTAGTGCTTATTGGAAAGGCTTTAAGGAATATGGAAAGGGACTTCCGAAAATGTATGGATTTGAAGCAGCTGGGGCTGCAGCAATTGTTCATGACCGAGTCTTCGAAAATCCAGAAACCATTGCCACAGCTATTCGAATTGGAAATCCAGCAAGCTGGAAGCTAGCTGTGAATGCAAGAGATGAATCTGGAGGACTAATTGACGAAGTAACCGATGAAGAAATTCTCGAAGCTTATCAATTGATTACAAGAAAAGAAGGCGTTTTTGCGGAGCCTGGTTCTTGTGCATCTCTTGCAGGAATCTTTAAGCTTTTAAAGAAAGGAGAAATTCCTAAGGGCTCTAGGATTGTTGCTGTTCTAACAGGAAATGGTTTAAAAGACCCTGCAACTGCGATTGAGTGTAGCGAAATCAAACCGGTTGTGTTACCAAATGATGAACAGAAAGTCAGTGAACATATTCGTGGAGTTGTCCACCAATGAGTAAGGATGGGATGGTAACTGTAAGAGTACCTGCTAGTACAGCAAATCTTGGTCCTGGTTTTGATTCCATCGGTATGGCTCTTAGTTTATATTTAACAGTGGAAGCTGAAAAATCTGAAACTTGGGAAGTCATTCCAATGACACAAGAATTAGCGGTCTTTCCGAAGGATGAACAGCATTTCATTGTCAAGATGGCAATGAGGACGGCAAAACAATATGGAAAAGAAATGCCGCCTTGTCGGTTAACGGTAAGCAGTGAAATACCACTGACCCGTGGTCTCGGATCAAGTGCTGCAGCTATTATTGCTGGAATTGAATTAGCTGACTATTTTTGTAATCTTCAACTATCTAAGCAGGAAAAGCTCGAGATTTCTGCAGAAATTGAAGGACATCCCGATAATGTAGGAGCCTCTATTTACGGGGGATTTGTGGTTGGAAGTCAATTAGGCGATGAAATTGATTTGACGGTATTATCCTCTGTCGAAATGGATGTAGTGGCGATTATTCCTGAAGAAGAACTTCTTACGGAATCTGCTCGGGAAGTCCTGCCCGGTTATCTGCCATTTGCTCAGGCTGTTGAAGCTAGCGCAGTTTCAAACCAATTAATTGCAGCGTTCTTGACACGTAATTGGGCTTTGGCAGGCAAAATGATGAATCGAGATCGGTTTCATGAGCCCTATCGTCGTAAGTTAATTCCTTGGTGGGAAGAAGTTGAGGCTTTGGCTGCCGAGGCAGGAGCTTTTGGTACGGCGTTAAGTGGAGCCGGACCAACCATTCTTTGTTTGCTAGAACCAGAAAAAGGGAAAGCTTTGGCTGCTTCACTAGAAGCTTCTTTACCTTCAATGAGAGTGGTGGAATTGGAGATTGATTTGGTTGGGAGCCAAGTTACGGTTGAAATGGCTAACAAGAAAAAGAGTACGATATGAAAATTGCCCCTCCATTTTTGTCTAAAATGGAGGGGCAATTTCTATTTAAAAGCATAAATCATTCACTGGTGTATCCGTACTTTTCCATTTCTGCAAAGATGGTTTTTAGCCGTGGGTTTCCTTCACCCACGATCTTTCCTTCTAGTAGGACCACTGGATAAAAGAGGTCTTCTTCGATGACTTCTTCAGCAAATGCCTTTTTTTCCTCATCTTCCGGTGGATTAAAAATATCGACGTAGGTAATTGTAAATGGCTGGTCTTTGTATTTTCGACTAATCGCAGCTTCAAGCCATTCATATGTCTCCTTTGAAGACGGTAGATTTACGCAGCTAGGACAGATTTGTGTGGCACCATAGACAATGATTTCAATTTCTTTTTGTGGCATCGGCATCCCCTCCACTTTTATTTTACAATATTTTAAACTTTACACCTAAAAATAACTGTTGAATATTGGATTTCGGTTTAAACAATAGATTTTTTAAGGGGATGTGATTATAATAGTGATATGAAAGGAGTCGATTTTACATGTCTGAACAGCAAATGTTTGAACAAGTCCAGGAAGTACTAGATAAATTGCGTCCATTCCTACTTCGTGACGGCGGTGACTGTGAACTTGTTGACGTTGACGAAGGAATCGTAAAATTGCGTTTACTTGGTGCTTGCGGTAGCTGCCCAAGCTCAACTATTACGTTGAAAGCTGGAATTGAACGTGCTCTTTTAGAAGAGGTTCCTGGCGTTGTTGAAGTTGAACAAGTATTCTAATTAATTTACACACTAGAAGCGGCTTTGCTCAAAAGCAAAGCCGTGTTTTTAATAGAGAAACTCTTTTAAGCTAGGCATATTTTTTTATGCATTTTGAGGGAAGAGTTTACAGATACACTTTTATAAAGTTTTAAACATTACATTTATGAAAATTGCAGTAAATAAGGGTGCCTTAAAGGCACCCTTATTTCTTTCCACCCTAGTATTCGTCTAGTGGACTTCGCAGTTCTCTGCAACGAATTGCGTCAACATCGAATCGCTAACGCTCTTCGTGTTTCCTTTATCCCGTTCAACTGCCAGTAATTGCATAACAGCCAGTAAGAACCCGATTGACTTTTCTAAGGGCAAAAGCCCAAAGAAAAGTCTTATCTCAGTCGGAGAGCTCCAGTCCGTACGTCGCTGAGCAGTCGCCTCCGCTTTTCTATTGTCCAGCTACAGCGACTCGAGGGGCTGAACAAGCCGCTTCCGCTTTTCTATCCATTATGATATTTATAGACCCATAGGATTCCGGATTTTAGTAATCTTGCAACTCTGCCAGTGATTGGTCTTTCGTTTATAAGACCGAAACCGTGTTTTTTTCCTAAAGAGCCGAGAATTCCTTTTAGTTTGATTGGTGGGAAAGACTCAGGTGGTTCTTCGCCCTTCCAACGTTTGGTTAGGACTTCGGCGATTTGTTCTGCCTGCCCTTCAGCCAGTTGAGCACTAGGCGCATGAGGGAGACTTGCACAGTCACCAAGTATAAAGACATTCTCGTTGTTTGGTAGATGATGCCTAGGAGTAATGACGGCACGCCCCATAGTGTCTTTTTCAGTTGGTAGTTCACGAACGATTCGATTTGCTTGGATTCCAGCTGTCCAAACAACAGCATCAACTGGAATCGCTTCATCGTGGTTATACAACATACTTTGTTCGACTCTAGTAATGTTAGCATTATTGATTATGTCAACTGAATTTGTGTCAAACCAATTTTGAACATAGATACTTAGTCTTTCAGGAAAGGAAGATAGAATGAAATTCCCACGGTCGAAAAGCTTGATTTTCAAATCACTTCTACTTTCGTTGAGCTCACTTGCTAATTCAACCCCACTAAGGCCAGCGCCTACGATTCCTACCGTTGATCCAGCTGGTAGGTTATTTAGTCGTTGATACGTATCACGAGCTTTCTCGATGGATTGAATACTGTAGGTGAATTCTTCAGCGCCTGGAACATTGTGATATTTGTCTTCGCATCCAAGTCCGATAATTAATTCGTCATATTGAATACTTTTCCCCGTTTGAAGGTTCACATGTTGTTCGTTAAGTTCAATGCCTGTTACTTCTGCGTAAATAATATTTAGTCTAGGATGTTCTGGGAAGCTGACACGAACATGCTGATCAGAAATGGTTCCCGCGGCTAGAGCATAGTACTCTGTTTTTAAACAGTGGTATGGTACACGGTCAATTAACGTAATGGTTACATCTTCGGGTAAATCGTTTGGCAAAAGGCGTTGGAGAACTCTCATTCCACCATAACCGCCTCCGAGAATCACGAGATTTTTCATATAAATATCCCCTTTTTCGTCCTCTTGATACTATCCCTTTGTTTGCACATTTGTTTTTTGCTGAAACGTTTTCATTTTTTAATAGAAAAATATCTTAGAATAGTAAGTACAATAAGCTCCAACAGAATTATAACGAAATTGTGTCAAAATAACAACAATTTTAATTTGGAAGCTCAAGTTATTAATATTGACGTCCTATAGGAAAACAGGTAGGATTAACCATTAATAAAGAGGTGAACAGTTAGATATGAGGCCACTAGTCGAATTCTGTATTAGTAACCTAGCGAATGGTGCTCAGAAAACCTTAGAGGAATTAAAGCGAGATCCTAATTTAGATATTATTGAATATGGGTGTCTAAGTTATTGTGGAAAATGCGCAAGAGGATTATATGCTCTAGTCAATGGGGAACCAGTTACTGCAGATACACCTGACGAACTCGTTGAGAAAGTCTATCAATTTTTGGAAAATAATCCAATGTTTTAAATGAAGGTTGTTTTTGAATTTTCTAATATAACGAGCAAGTAGTATTTGGAAGTACGCTTAAATTTTTTAAAAAAAGGGACTCAAAACTTAATTGGATAGAAATGGACAGACCTAATTGAATTCAGATTGGTTGAGGAGAAAGCTTAGACTGTATATAATAAAGATAAGTACGAAACTTCATAGCTGGAGGTTTTAGAATGGAACAAGTTATTACACTTACTGAAGAAGCTGCTTTGCAGATAAAGGATATGATGAAAGAAAATGAAGAAGAAAGTGCATTCCTTCGTGTAGCTGTAAAAGGTGGGGGATGTAGTGGGCTTTCATACGGAATGGGTTTTGCTCACGAAGTTGAAGAAGGCGATCAGCAATTGGAACAGCATGGCATTAAAGTGTTAATTGATACTGATAGCATCCCGATTTTAAAAGGTACGGTCATTAGCTATAAGCAGTCATTGATGGGTGGAGGTTTCACAATTGATAATCCAAATGCGATTGCTTCATGTGGTTGTGGCTCTTCATTCCGCACGGCCGCTGTAACAGGTACACCTGAGGAGTGCTAAAAAAAGCAAGGTGTTTTCCACCTTGCTTTTTTTTATTTTTTAAAGTAGTAGGTTTAGTTACGCTCCATTGCTTGTCGGGGCTGACCGAGCCACTTCCGCTTTTCTTATTTAAACATAGAGGAACTGTGTAAAGGTTGTACTTTCGCTTTGGGATCCATATAGGATTTAGCATTATTGACAGCGGTCGGTGCTTCACCAAATCCAGATGCGATGAGTTTTACTTTCCCTTCATAGGTGCAAATATCTCCTGCAGCATAAACACCAGGGATATTGGTTTCCATTTTTGAATTAACGACTATGGAATTCTTTTCTATATTAAGACCCCAGTCTTTAATTGGGCCAAGAGATGACACAAAGCCAAAATTACAAATGATAGCGTCTACATCTAAAGTTAGTTGAGCATCCCCATTTGCTTCTTTTAAAACAAGTTGCTTTATTGTAGATCCGTCGCCAACAAGTTCGAGGGGAACATATGGAGTTTGTATATCTACTTTTGATTTTTCCAAGTTTTCTACGCTATGTTCGTGAGCACGAAACTTATCCCGGCGGTGGACAATACTGACCTTTTCAGCTATTGGTTCAAGCATTAACGCCCAGTCCACAGCAGAATCGCCTCCACCTAATACGGCTACTTTTTGACCTGAGAATTGATTGAGGTCATCAATAAAGTAGTGAAGGTTCTTTCCTTCGTATTTAGCAGCATTTTCTAATTCCAAACGGCGTGGTTGGAAAGCTCCATTTCCTGCTGTGATAACGACCGCTTTTGTATAATGTGTCTCTTTATCGGTTACTAATTTAATATTTCCGTTATCTAATTTTTCTAGTTGTTGTACTGCTTGCTCAAGGACAATTGTGGGTTCAAATTTTGCCATTTGTTCTTTAAGGTTATCGACTAATTCTTGGGCTCGAACCTTTGGAAATCCAGCGACATCGTATATGTATTTTTCAGGGTATAAAGCAGACAATTGCCCTCCAAGTTGTGGGAGGCTTTCAATTATTTTAACAGTAGCTTGCCGCATCCCACCATAAAAAGCTGTAAATAACCCGACAGGTCCGCCACCAATAACGGTAATATCATATAACTTTTGATCTTCTTTCACACAAATCCCCCTCGCTACGTACAATTTTATTCCATGTTTATCATACCATAAAATATCTAATAAAAACCTCCTTCAGAGGTTAGCTACTCGTGATGGAAAAGGTCTCTAGTTAAGTATTTTACAGAGTAATCAAAATTATTTATTTTACTTAATATGACTTGAAAAACAAAAGGAAAAAGAATATGATTTAAGATGTGCGAACAGAATGTTAATTTTTTGTGACATTTTCATTTTATTTTTTTCTCGTGATAAGTGAAGAAAATCACAATCTTGTTAAGTGTGTAAAGTCATAATTTGTTATTAGTAATTATTGAGTAAAAAGAAAAAAATAAAATAAATTATAAAAAAAGGTGGAAGTGATTAACTTGAGAAAGCCAAAAATCGTCGTTCTTGGAGCAGGTTATGGTGGCTTAATGACTGCGACAAGATTACAAAAACAAGTTGGAGTAAACGAGGCTGATATCGTTCTTGTGAACAAAAATGATTATCATTATGAAACAACTTGGCTACATGAAGCATCTGCAGGTACTTTACACCATGATCGTGTCCGTTACGATGTACGTGAAGTAATTGATACACAAAAAGTTGAATTTGTTCAAGCGACAGTTGAAGAAATAAAACATGAAGAGAATCGTGTTATTCTTGATAGTGGCGAAATTAGCTATGATTATCTTGTGATTTCTCTCGGCGCTGAATCAGAAACCTTTGGTATCAAAGGCTTGAAAGAGTATGCATTCTCGATTGTAAATGTGAATGCTGCACGTCAAATTCGTGAACATATTGAATATCAATTTGCAACTTACAACACAGAAGCAGAGAAGAAAGATGAGCGTCTAACAATTGTTGTTGGTGGAGCAGGATTTACAGGAATTGAATTCCTAGGTGAATTATCAAACCGTATTCCAGAGCTTTGCAAAGAATATGATGTTGATTTCCATAAAGTGAAAGTAATCTGTGTGGAAGCTGCTCCAATGGTTCTTCCAGGGTTTGACCCAGAGCTTGTCAATTATGCTACATCTTACCTTGAAAAGAAAGGTGTCGAGTTCCGAATCGGCACAGCGATTAAAGAAGCAACTCCAGAGGGTATTATTGTTGCTAAGGGCGAAGACGAAGTAGAAGAAATCAAGGCTGGTACAGTGGTTTGGGCAGCAGGTGTACGTGGTAACTCTGTGATTGAAAAGTCTGGTATCGAAGCAATGCGCGGCCGTGTAAAAGTAAATCTTGATTTGAGAGTACCTGGTAAAGAAAATCTCTTTATTGTTGGAGATTGCTCTTTAATTATTAACGAAGAGATTAATCGTCCATATCCACCAACTGCACAGATTGCGATGCAACAAGGTGAGGTTTGTGCACGCAACATTGTTGCACTTATCCGTGGTAAGAATGAACTTGAAACATTTGAATTTGATAATAAAGGAACAGTATGTTCATTAGGAGAAGATGAAGCAATTGGAACGGCATTCGGTAAGAAATTTGTTGGTGCAAAAGCTTCTTTCTTAAAGAAAATGATTGATAACCGCGCACTTTATATGATCGGTGGTCCATCCTTGGTATTCAAGAAAGGGAAATTCAACATTTTCTAAGAACAACTTATAAAGTGCTATTACCGCATGAACCTAAAAAAAAGCAGTTCTTTCTGGTAACGGGTTCCGTAAATTAACATAAAAATGTAATCAAATAGACCTCCAAATTACATGGTAATTTGGAGGTCTATTTTTGTTGTTGATATAAAGGGGTTTTGATCATTTTTTTGAGAGAATATGTAGTGCAATTTGTTTATAAAAGGTGGTGGACAATAGCAAGTGCATAGCAAAATACACTACTTATTTACCTGCATTTTGATTTATAGACTGTTGATTCCACTGCATATGAAAAATAAACGGAAGAATTCCGATTAAATTGGGAAATACCCATATTTCCCTCTTCATAAGCTTCCCCTAAATACAATAGAAGGAAATTCTCCGCTTCTCATAGGAGGAAGAGGAAATGGTTTGTTCGCAATCTGAAGAGAGCAATTAAACGCAAAATAGCAAGGGATAAATCCCCCTTGCTATTTCTAATGTTATTTAATCTCTCTACTTTACAAATTCCCCTACAGTTTATAGAATCTCAACAACAATCTAGGGTTGTCGAAAGAGCGAGAAAAGTTTCATTTAAACGCTTGGTTCACCAGATCGCCTCATCTTCTGATAAAATAGAGTAAAAAGGGACGGGGATAATTTGTCTAAGCGAGGAAAAGTTTGGCTTGCTGTGGCAGGCCTTGTAGTTGACGCTAATGGGGATTGGTTGGTTGTTAAAAAAAGATACAGTGGCTTAAAAAATCAGTGGTCATTACCAGCAGGATTTGTGAACGAAGGGGAAACTGCAGATGAAGCTGTCCTCAGAGAGGTAGCAGAGGAGACCGGAATTCAATGTTCATTGAAAGGGATGATTGGGCTAAGAACAGGGGTAATTCGGAATGAGATAAGTGACAATATGATTTTATTTTTATTAGAACCGCAAAAAGATCAAGTCATTCAAATCCAGCATTCAGAATTATTCGAGGCTTGCTACATGGCACCTGCAGAATTAATGGACAAGTCTAATGTTTCTGTTATGCTTCAATATTTAATGAAACAGACGAATGGGTTTTCCAAACCGCCAATCAATAATGTGAATCCAGGAGATCATTTTGAATACACAGCTTACAAGCTTTTCTTTTAATGGGAGGTATTCTTATTTTGACAGTTAAGTTTATTGACTCAAAAAAGGGTTATCAGTAAACTGTTAATGATAGGGATTAGGGGGAATCATTCGTGACGATTGTAATGTTCATCATATCCATTTTACTATTCTTTGTATTATTTTTTGGTATAGGGTTTCTGCTAAATATGTTACTAAGAATGTCATGGGTAATGGCTATTATTTATCCAATTGTTGTTATTTTTATTGTTGATGACGTTCGATTTATTGAATATTTTACTAACAGTGGACAGTCGTTCCAGAAACTTGGGACAAACTTTGCGAATCTTGCGCCAGCAGATTTAATGATTCTGATTTCGGGATTAGCAGGAGCAATTGTTGCTGGAATTGTGATTAAACTGTTACGGAAAAAAGGTTATCAAATGTTTTAAAGAAATGGTCCTTCAAAGAAATTTTGGGGGACTTTTTTGATTGCTAGTTAACATTAGCGCAACTAAAAGACCCCTTTTGTTCTCAACAGAACTACTTGAGACTCATCATTCCTTGGACTTTCAACGGTTATATCTGTGATAAAGCGCGTGTAAGCAACTCTTTGACTCTGAAATGAATAATTCCTTTCTTGGTAGGAAATGAATATTCATGGAAGGAGTGAAAGATTTACATGAATAAAATGAACAAATGGGCAAGACGTTCATTGATGACATTGCTATTTGTATTTGCTTTATTAACAACGCTCTATTCCATCACTGGTTTAGGATTATCGAATGTAACTGACTATTTTAATCAAATGAAACAAACGCAAGAAAAGGAAGAGAAGCATCTTTTTACAAATAATATCGTCGGTTTTGCAAACGAATTTATTTATTTGCTTTTAGGAGAAGAAAGAACTGTTTCAGCTAGTGGAAATGTTTCAAGTAAAAACCCACCTGCTTTAGAAGACCTAGATTGGTCACAGTATCCTAAGAAGACTCTTGAAGCAACAGGGTATACGGCCGGTGTAGAATCAACAGGTAAGTTTCCAAATCACCCTGAATATGGGATAACCTACTCAGGAGTTAAGGTGAAACGGGACCTTTTTTCCACGATTGCAGCAGATTTAGATGTCTTTCCGATTGGGACGGTTCTATTTATTCCTGGCTATGGTTATGGTGTTGTTGCAGATAAAGGTGGTGCCATCAAAGGGAATAAATTAGATTTGTATTATGATACGGTTGAAGATGTTTATGAAGAGTGGGGAAAGAAAACGGTCGAAGTGTCCATTATTAAAATGGGCAATGGAAAGCTTACGGAAGAAGAGTTGCAGGCGATGAATGAAGATGAAACGATGCAAGTTTTTCGTCAACAATATGTAGATGAGAAAAAATCTTAATGACTAGTAAGAATGCAAAAAAGCAAGCTATTGCTTGCTTAGATTGCCGAGAAAGAGTAAATTTCTCGGCACTTTTTTATTTTATTTGATTAACACAACCCATTTTTTCTAAAAGGGGAAAAGTTTCTTTTTCATTTAACCACTATACAAATGAGGATATTTAGTGCTCGCTGACTAGCGAGCTTTCTTTTTTGTTTTATAGAATAGAATGTAAGAATAGAGTAAGGAGCACTCCCGTTAATCCACCAAAAAAAACTTCGATTGGCTTATGACCAAGTAATTCTTTTAATTCTTTTCGTTTTTCATTTCCAGGCTTTTTAGGCCAATCTTTCGCATCTTCGATAATGCGATAGAAGTCAGAGACTAATTGATTTAATACAACAGCTTGCTCACCAGCTTGTCTTCGTACACCAGTTGCATCAAACATGGTTATAATCGCAAAAAGCGCAGATACCGCAAAAATTGGAGAATCCATTCCAGTTTCAAGCGCAACACCTGTTGAAAGGGCTGTAACAGCAGCTGAATGGGAACTTGGCATACCGCCCGTACTAGTTAGCAGCGACCAGTCAACCCTTTTGGTAGCAATATATTGGATAGGTACCTTTACAAACTGAGCAAAAAAGATAGCAGCGATCGATGCCCATAATGGAAAGTTTTGCAGCAATTCCATGATAGAATTCCCCCTAGAATGTCAATGATAATGAATTATTTTTTTCAAGTAGAAAAAGTAGCTTGGTATGGTTAATAAAAAGAATAACATATCAACAGGAGGTAAAAAAATGCTACCAAATTACCCACTTGAATATTATGATTTTTTTGTTAAATTCAATGAAGCTGATTATTATACATGTCACGATTTACTTGAAGAAATGTGGATGGAGGATAAAAGCAATCTCTTTTTGAAAGGATTATTGCAAATGAGTGTTGCTCTTTATCATTATAGTTATGGAAATGTCAAGGGAACACGGTTAATGATGACAGTTGCCCTTGAGTATTTAAACGATTATCGTCCTAAGCATTGGGGTCTAGATTTGGAAAACATTATTGGCTATATTGAACGATGCCTTTCTATTATACCAAAAGATCTTGATAAAGTTCCTTTTTCTGCGATTAATGAATTGCCTGTGCTGCCACAGCTATTCTTATACTTAGAAGAAAATTAGGGAGTCGAAATAAAAGCTGAATTTGGGTATAATAGAGGTATCTTTTTGGAGGTGGAGCTTTTGTTTAATGTAAAAAAAGAATTAGATTTTGCGAGTCAGCATGAGTGTCTGGTTATAGGTGTCTTTCAGAAAACAACAAATTTAAAAGGCACACTTGCAGAGTTGGACTCACGGTTAGATGGATACATAATGGAATTGTTAAAAAGTGGAGATATTTCTGCTAAGAAAAAAGGGATCTCCAAAGTACATACATTTAATAAAATCGGTGCGAAACGATTATACTTCGTGGGTCTAGGAACTGAGAAGGAATTTTCGTTTGAGTTGCTTCGTGAAGCGCTTGGCCGCTTGTTTAAGTCGGCCAGCTCAGAAAGATGGACAGAGGCTACGTTTGTTCTGGATACGTTTACGAATGAAAATGTAGATTCTTTAGATGCTGCTCATGCATTAGGTGAGGCATTTGCAATGGGAACTTATCAGTTTGAGGGGTATAAGCAAAAGCCTAACTTACCAGAAAAGAATATTGAAAGCCTAACATTGTATGTGACAGGACCCGAAACTGATGAAGTCGAAGCGGCTCTATCGGTAGGTTATGTATATGGAATGGGAGTAAATTCGGCTCGTACACTTGTTAATACACCTGGAAATATGCTGACCGCGAAAGATATGGCTACCTATGCTCAGGAGCTTGGGGGAAAGTACGGATTTGAAGTCGAGATCCTTGAAAAAGAGCAAATTGAAAATTTAGGAATGGGTGCTTTATTGGCGGTTAACCAGGGATCAGAAGAACCTCCAAGAATGATTGTTTTGAAATATCAAGGAAAAGAAACTTGGGAAAACGTCATTGGTCTTGTTGGAAAAGGAATTACCTTTGATACAGGGGGCTATTCCTTAAAGACAAAGATGGGCATTGTTGGAATGAAGACGGATATGGGTGGAGCAGCTGCTGTTCTTGGGGCAATGCAAATCATTGGCGAACTTAAACCAGAACAAAATGTTGTTGCGGTGATTCCTTCAACCGACAACATGATTAGCGGGAATGCTTTCAAACCAGATGACGTGATTACTTCAATGAGTGGGAAAACAATTGAGGTTTTAAATACGGATGCAGAAGGCCGTCTAGTGTTAGCTGACGCGATCACCTATGCAAAATTTCACGGAGCGAATTATTTAGTGGATGTTGCTACCTTAACAGGAGGCGTAATCACCGCACTAGGGTTAAACACAACTGGTGCTTTTACGAACAATGAATCCTGGTTTGAACAGGTACTAGAAGCATCTTATGAAGCAGGCGAACCAATGTGGAGGCTTCCAATTTTTGAAAAAGATTGGGAACGTGTCCGAAGCAGTAAGATTGCCGACTTGAATAATTCACCAGGAAGTGAAGGGCATGCGATTATGGGAGCGGCTTTTGTTGGCGAATTTGCTGAAAGCACTCCATGGGTACACTTGGATATTGCAGGTACATCCGTGACAAAACAAAATCATGATTTAGGACCATCAGGAGCTACGGGTGTAATGGCTCGAACCCTTGCTCTTCTTATTGAAAGGTTTGAACCAATTTCATAATACGAGAAGAATCCTACCGTTATCGGTGGGGTTCTTTTTTGTACTTTCGTGTTTAAATCTGGCTCTTTTCTGTGAAAATAAATTAAGGGTTTAAACCCTATCTTTTTTGATAACAATGTTAATAATTGAATTTAGTCAATAGGAAACTAGGGCTACCGTATTTTACGGTCTCCTGTATAACTTCCTTA
>NZ_JAMBNR010000039.1 GCF_023715205.1 Mesobacillus maritimus | reverse complement strand
TGTAAGTGTGGTGTGGTAACTTCATTTTACTAAAAAGGACGATTTTTTTTTGTATTTTTTTTCGAAAAAATACAAAAAGGGGCTCCAAAAAAACCAGCTTTCACTGACTTTTTGGACAGCCCCTTTTTTGAAAAATAGGTTCTGTATAAGAAATAACGAGTGAGCGTCAACAACAGTAGTTCACAACTGTCATATCAATCGGTAGATAAGTTTGAATAGACATCATTGGCTAGATTATAAACCTATGGATTAATAACATTGCTAGAGGGACACTCGCGCTTATCTAGTATTTTGTATGTCTATTGTTGATAAATTGTGTAAAATAATAGGAGTATTCATGTTCAAGTTACATAATGATAATAAATAAATTATTGGAGTGAATAAATAAATGAGTCAGGAAGAATTAAACGACCAGTTTATTGTCCGAAGAGACAAAATGAACGCACTTAGAGAAAAAGGATTAGACCCTTTTGGTAAACGCTTTGTGCGCACACATGATTCAGGAAGCATTTTGAGTCAATATGGAGAACTTGAAAAAGAAGAAATAGAAGGCCGAAACGTTGCTGTTAAAATTGCTGGTAGAATTATGACCAAGCGTGGAAAAGGAAAAGCTGGTTTCGCTCATGTAAAGGACTTAACCGGACAAATTCAAATCTATGTTCGTCAAGATGCGGTTGGAGAAGAAGCTTATGAAATTTTCAATGATGCTGACCTTGGGGACCTTGTAGGGATAGAAGGGACGCTTTTTAAGACAAAAGTAGGAGAACTCTCCATTAAGGTACAAAACTTTGTCTTTTTAACAAAGGCTTTACGTCCACTTCCAGATAAGTTCCATGGCTTAAAAGATGTAGAACAACGTTACCGTCAGCGTTATCTAGATTTAATTGTAAGTGATGAGAGCAAACAGACATTTATCAACCGTAGCCGTATTATCCAATCGATGAGACGTTACCTTGATTCTCATGGATATTTAGAAGTTGAAACTCCAATGATGCATTCAATCGCAGGTGGAGCTTCAGCACGTCCATTTATCACACACCATAATGCACTTGATATGACACTTTATATGCGAATCGCTATTGAATTACATCTGAAGAGATTAATTGTTGGCGGACTAGAAAAAGTTTATGAAATTGGTCGTGTATTCCGTAATGAAGGAGTTTCGACTAGACATAACCCAGAGTTTACGATGATTGAGTTATATGAGGCATACGCTGATTATCGTGACATCATGTCCCTAACGGAGAATTTGATTGCTCATATTGCTGAAGATGTCCTTGGGAAAACGACTATTAAGTATGGAGAATATGAGATTGATTTAAAACCTGAATGGAAGAGACTTCATATGGTCGATGCCGTTAAGGAATATACAGGTGTAGACTTTTGGAAGCAGATGACAACAGAAGAGGCACGTCTATTAGCGAAAGAGCATGGAATTGAGATCACTGAACATATGCAATATGGCCATATCGTAAATGAGTTTTTTGAACAAAGAGTTGAAGAAAAGCTCATTCAACCAACATTCATTTACGGACATCCAGTGGAAATTTCTCCACTTGCTAAAAAGAACGATGAAGATCCTCGTTTCACCGATCGTTTCGAGTTATTCATTGTTGCTCGTGAACATGCGAATGCTTTCACTGAATTAAATGACCCGATTGACCAACGTGAACGTTTTGAAGCGCAGCTAAAGGAAAAAGAACAAGGAAATGACGAAGCGCATGAAATGGATGATGACTTCATAGAAGCATTAGAGTATGGTATGCCTCCAACTGGTGGACTAGGAATTGGAATTGATCGTCTTGTTATGCTATTAACAGACTCTGCATCCATTCGTGATGTACTATTATTCCCGTTAATGCGTCATCGTTAAAATGAAAGACAAAGCGAATTTTCGCTTTGTCTTTTTTATGTAGAGTTTTCATTAGTATAGTGTTTGTGAAGTAAGGGAGTGGCAATGGAATTTAAAGAATAGTTGAACTTTAATTTCCTGAGAAAAAAGTAGAGAAAAACACTTGCGCATCGATTCTAACGGTGGTATATTAATATTCGTTGTTACGAGACAAGTTGTTAACAAGTTAAACAAAATAAAAAAACTTGTTGACAAAAGAAAAATGTCTTGGTAATATATAAGAGTTGCTTCACGGCGACGGATTGCTCTTTGAAAACTAAACAAACAAGCGTCAACAAACAATATTATCATGTCTTCTTATGAAGAACATGAGCCAACGTTTTATTTTATGAGCTTACTCATACTCTTTATTGGAGAGTTTGATCCTGGCTCAGGACGAACGCTGGCGGCGTGCCTAATACATGCAAGTCGAGCGAACCAATGGGAGCTTGCTCCCTGAGGTTAGCGGCGGACGGGTGAGTAA
>NZ_JAMBNR010000038.1 GCF_023715205.1 Mesobacillus maritimus | reverse complement strand
AGTTATATCCAAGATTTCCATGTAAATACTCAGTAACAAGCTTTATTTTAAATTCCTCACTATATTTGACCATAAAAACACCCCCAAAAGTTAGTTTTATACTCTAACTTTTGGGGGTCGGTACCAATGCAACTTCTGTGTGCTCGTTTAATCCTCGAACTAAATACGGGGATGTTGCTTAGTGTGCAAATAACGACAATGAATTTGTCTAATTACGTTATTGGCATCTGCTAACTTTCAAGTATGATAGAAGTATGAGTAACCGCTTACAACAGAAGGGTGATTTGAATGATAAAATGCAGTATTGCTGTTGATATTGGTGCTTCTAGCGGTCGATTAATCGCAGGCTACCTCGAAAACGAAGTGTTAAAGCTACAAGAAATCCATCGATTTGAGAACAAGCTTGTTCGAAGAGGGTCTAACTTTTGTTGGGAGATTGATACACTCTTTGATGAAATCAAAAAAGGAATTCATCAATGTAGCCGTTTAGGATTAGAACCGGAAAGCATTGGTATTGATACATGGGCGGTGGATTTCTTGCTGCTAGATGAAGAGGATCAACCTTTAACAGACGCTGTATCCTACCGAGACCCAAGAACGGATGGAATGATCGAAGAAGTGTCGAAGCTTATTTCGAAGGAACGTCTTTATTCAAAAACCGGCATTCAATTCCAGAAGTTTAATACCATTTATCAACTTTATTCCATCAAACAAAATAATCCTGAGATTTTAGCTCAAGCGAAAACATTTTTGATGATACCTGACTATCTCAACTTTTTATTAACTGGGAAGAAAGTAAACGAATATACAAATGCTACTTCTACTCAACTCGTGAATGCCCATACGAAAGAATGGGACGAAGTACTAATCAAGGACCTGGGTTTGAATAACGAAATGTTCCAAGAAATTCAAATGCCGAAAACGGTGCTCGGTACATTGAGGGAAGAGCTTGTTTCAGAATTTGGCTTTGACATGAAGGTGATCCTTCCAGCAACACATGATACTGGTTCAGCCGTTGTTTCGGTTCCAGAACAAGAGGACACTATCTACATCAGTTCGGGAACATGGTCGTTAATTGGGGTAGAGAATGATCAACCTATTTGTACCCCAGAGGCATTGAACTACAATTTTACCAATGAAGGTGGCATCGATTATCGCTTCCGTTTCCTGAAAAATATTATGGGGCTTTGGATGATTCAGGAAGTGAAGCGAAACTACAATAGTCGATATTCGTTTGGAGACCTTGTTGAATTAGCCAAACAAGCGAAAGAGTATACAGCAATTATCAATGTAAACGATGACCGGTTTATGAAACCAGAGAATATGATTCAAGAAATAATTGCAAGTTGTTTGGCGACAGGCCAGCCAGTCCCAGAAACACCTGGAGAAGTGGCGAAGTGTGTGTATGATAGTTTGGCTGCAAGTTATCAAGATGCGATTAGCCAAATTGAAGGGCTCGTAGGAAGGACATACAAGCAGGTTAATGTCATTGGCGGTGGTTGCCAAAATGAATTGTTAAACGAATTGATTGCGAATGTGACGAATAAAGAGGTCCATGCTGGACCAGTAGAAGCCACCGCAATCGGAAATCTTAGTGCGCAACTTATGGCTCTAGGAATCATTGAGGATATCTCAAAAGCTAGAACCATCATAAAACATTCTTTTGAAATGAAAACCTATTTACCTACTAAAAACCAATCGTGATCAAAAAGGAGATAAACAAAATGACTGTAGAAGCGAATTATCAATATGCGAAAAGTCTTTATGAAAAATGGGGAATTGATGTTGATTCCGTATTAGAAAAATTACAATCTGTACCGGTTTCGATTCATTGCTGGCTAGGCGATGATATTGGTGGGTTTGAAGTAAACAAAAGTGAATTGTCAGGTGGAATCGATGTTACTGGAAATTATCCAGGGAAAGCTAGAACCCCTGAAGAATTACGGCAGGACTTAGAAAAGGCGATGTCGTTAATTCCTGGGAAGCACAGGGTCAATCTGCATACAATTTATGCGGAAACAAATGGCGAAGTGGTTGAGCGTGACCAGGTGAAACCAGAGCATTTTGAAAACTGGGTCAACTGGGCGAAAGAACAAGGATTGGGGCTGGATTTTAACCCAACGCTCTTCTCTCATCCAAAAGCTGCTGATGGTCTAACGCTTTCTCACCCAGACCCAGAAATTAGACAGTTCTGGATTAATCACTGTATTGCTGCACGCCGAATTGGTGAATATTTTGGAAAAGAACTTGGCACGCCTTGTTTGACCAATATCTGGATCCCGGATGGATACAAAGATGTCCCAAGTGACCGTTTAACACCAAGAGTCCGCTTAAAAGAGTCTTTGGATCAGATATTTGCCGATAAAGTGGACGAAAGATACAATGTTGATGCGATTGAGAGTAAATTATTTGGAATTGGTTCAGAGTCTTACGTTGTTGGTTCACATGAATTTTATCTTGGTTATGCTTTAAAGAATAATAAGTTATGTCTATTGGATACAGGGCACTTCCACCCAACTGAGACAGTATCAAATAAAATTTCTTCGATGTTATTATACAGTGACCAACTTGCCTTGCATGTATCCCGCCCGGTTCGTTGGGACAGCGACCATGTTGTTACATTTGATGACGAATTAAAAGAGATTGCTCTTGAGCTTGTCCGTAATGATGCACTAGATAAGGTTAAAATTGGACTAGATTTCTTTGACGCAAGTATCAATCGGATTGCTGCCTGGACGATTGGAACTAGAAACATGATCAAAGCATTGTTGTTTGCGATGTTGACGCCAAATGATTATTTAAAACAGCTCCAAGAAGAAGGAAATTTCACCGAGCGATTAGCTCTTTTAGAAGAATTCAAAACGTATCCGTTCAGTGCGGTTTGGGATTACTATTGTGAGAAGATGGACGTTCCTGTAAGAGAATCTTGGTTAGAAGAAGTAAAAGCCTATGAAGAAGAGGTTTTATCAAAGCGTTAATAAAGAAAAAAGAAGGTGGGCCAACTTTTAAAGCGGCCCGCCTTTTTGTTATTCAAAAAATATGTTATATTTAATCTGTAAAATTAAAAATAAAAATAAATAAAACAACATAAAACCAAAAACGTTGAGTGGGGAAGGGTGTAGCAAAGTGCTTGTTGCGGAAAGACAACGAAAGATTGTGGAATTAGTCAATGAAAAGCTAAGCATTAGAGTTTCTGAGCTAAGCAAAATATTTTCTGTTACGGAGGAAACGATCCGTCGTGACTTAGAAAAGCTTGAAAAAGAAAATCTTTTAATGAGAAGCCATGGAGGAGCGGTTAGCTTAGAAAAGGATCAGTCAGAAACATCCTATTTAGAAAGAGAAATCACCGATGCCTCAGAAAAGAAAGCGATTGCTCTAGAAGCGATTTCGCTCATTGAGCCTGGTGACCAAATTGTTTTAGATGCCAGTACGACGGCTTGGTATATGGCAAAGGAATTGCCAGACATGCCATTAACCGTGCTCACAAACTCAATCAAGGTAGCCATTGAGCTCAGTAGGAAGGAACAAATTAGGGTTATTTCGACCGGCGGAACATTATTGTCACAATCCCTTTCCTATGTTGGTCCTTTAGCGGAGAGATCGCTAAGCATGTACCACGTAAACAAAGCGTTCCTTTCCTGTAAAGGGGTTCATCTTGATAAAGGGTTAAGTGACTTTAATGAACTACAAGCATTACTAAAGAAACAAATGATGGAAATTTCTGATGAAACCGTATTAATGGTTGATTCTAGTAAGTTTGGGACAAGATCGTTTTCTCAAATCGCACCCTTAGCAAGCATTGATACGGTTATCACCGATAGCTATTTGGATGATCAATTGAGAAGGCAGTTAGATGAAAAAAACATTACGGTAAAAATTGCGGCTAAGTCATGATTCTAAGCAGACCTATAAAGGTCTGTTTTTTGTGCGACGGGCAGTCGCATTGAGTGTTGACTGAAGTCAACACTCTTCTTGCATTTTCGGACAGAGACGTCATTTCGATGAAACGACTGAAAGAAGAAAATGTAATAGAATCCCAGATGGT
>NZ_JAMBNR010000037.1 GCF_023715205.1 Mesobacillus maritimus | reverse complement strand
AGATGCAAAATGCCTGGAACGCATCCTCTTGATAACACTTGTAACATATGGGTAAGCCGTATGCCTTAATAGGGCACGTACGGTTTGATAAGGGGGAAGCCATGATAGTGGTTTCCCTACTTTATTCTATAGGACAGCTTAACCTGGCAATTTCAGCTTAGAAAATAAAATGTTATGGAGCTAATGATCGAAATCTTCAGTCCCTAGCTCCATAACATAATCCATGATGTTAGGGGAAATTACCATAGAGTTTATCGATATTGCTCGATGACAGAGAAAAAGTCATTCACAAATTGATAGAATAATTTTTCAGATGGAGCAATTTCCCTGTTTGATGGGATGATGACTCCAACAGTTCGAGTTACAGTTGGTTCATCGATTGCTACTTTAACTGTAAAGCGAGGGATTGATTCTGAAATTGTGCTATCTGGTAAGAGTGTAATTCCGATGCCGGCTGAAACTAGCCCCTTTAAGGCATCCATGTCTTCGCCTTCAGACGCGAGTTTAGGGTTGAATCCTGCAAGTTTACATGCATCTACGACAATTTCTTTTAGAATATATCCATTTGGGAATAAAACAAAAACGTCTGTGCGCAAGTCAGTTAAAGAAATCTTTTTCTTATTTGCTAACGGATGATTTGTGGGTAATAATGCCGATAATTTTTCTGTAAACAAAGTTGTCCCTTGTATCCCTGGTTCATTGGTGGGGACTGGACCTAAAAAAGCCAAATCAAGATCACCAGTTTTGACTGAATCAATTAAGGAAGCATAAGAACCTTGTCTTAAATGAAATGTAATTCGTGGATTTTTTTCTTTGAATGCAGAGATGATGGTCGGAAGCAAATGCCTTGCTAAACTTGATGGATACCCGATTTTAATCGTACCTTGCTCTGGATCAAGATATTCTTTGATATTTTGTTTTGCATAATCTAGCTCTTTTAGAGCCTGAGTAACATGCGTAAGAAAGGTTTTTCCGATTTGCGTTAATTTAACATTTCGGCCTACACGTTCAAATAGAGATACTCCTAATTCATCCTCCAATTTTGAGATTTGGAGGCTGACCGCTGATTGTGCCACATGTAAATGTTCAGCTGCTTCAGTTACATGCTCGCGTTTTGCAACCTCGACAAAATAGAGTAGTTGTCTTAATTCCATTTTATTTCCCTCCTATATTAATATTAAAAAACGATTGATTTCATTTTAATTATATATTGTTTTATATCAATCTGAAAACTTAAAATATAAATCGAGTCAAAGTTCGGAAAACTACGGGGGAGATTAATATGACTTTTAATCAATTACCAAAAGCACAAGGGCTTTATCAACCAGAATTTGAGCATGATGCGTGTGGAATTGGGTTGTATGCTCATATCAAGGGGAAAGCGACACATGAAATTGTAAAAAAAGGTTTGAATATGCTTTGTCAACTTGACCATCGTGGTGGGCAGGGGAGTGATCCACTTACAGGTGATGGTGCAGGGATCATGGTTCAGATTCCAGATGAATTTTTCCGTAAAGAATGCCCGGAATTATCATTGCCTGAGCGGGGAAGGTACGGAGTAGCAATGATCTTCTTTTCGAAAGAAACTGAGCTTGAAAGAGTTGAAGTGGAAGGCAAAATAGAATCAATGGTTGAACAACAAGACCAAAAGGTATTAGGATGGAGAACGGTTCCTGTAAATATGGATAGAGTCGGAAATAACGCTCAAAAAACGGCTCCGATTATTAGACAATTGTTCGTCGGAGCAGGTGAAGGCATTCGTGATGATTTATCATTTGAACGTCATTTATATATCATAAGAAAACGTGCTGAACATTGGGGGCGTAATCAGAATAAAATTTTTTATTTTGCGAGTTTTTCTAGTAGAACCATTGTTTACAAAGGTTTATTAACTCCAGAACAAGTAGATGCCTTTTATTTGGATTTAAAGGATCAAAGTTTTGTTTCCGCATTTGCGTTAGTACATTCGCGTTTTAGCACGAATACTTTCCCAAGCTGGGAGCGAGCCCACCCCAATCGCTACTTAATTCATAACGGTGAAATCAATACACTACGAGGAAATGTTAATTGGATGAATGCCCGTGAAAAGCAGTTTGTTTCCGAAGTTTTCGGAAATGACCTTGATAAACTGGTGCCGATTTTAGATTCAGAAGGCAGTGATTCGTCCATCCTTGATAATGCATTAGAATTTTTAGTCTTAGCTGGGCGAAAACCTGCTCATGCCGCAAGAATGCTTATTCCTGAGCCTTGGGCAAAAAACCCTCAGATGTCGAAAGAAGACCGTGCTTTTTATGAGTACCATAGCACGATGATGGAACCTTGGGATGGACCAACAGCGATTTCCTTTACGGATGGAAAACAAATAGGGGCGATACTGGATAGAAATGGATTACGTCCGGCTCGCTATTATGTAACACAGGATGATTATATTATCTTTTCCTCCGAAGTAGGAGTGATTGATGTTGAACCTGAAAATGTTGTTTTTAAAGACCGTTTGAGTCCTGGAAAAATGCTATTAATCGATTTAGAGGAAGGGCGAATCATTTCTGACGAGGAGATAAAAGCGGATTTGGCAAGTGAATATCCTTATGAACAATGGGTTTTTGAACAATTAGTCCGCTTAAAAGACCTTAATGTTGAGGTACATGATGAACAAGAGTTCACGGATTTAGCTGTTCGCCAAAAAGCATTTGGATACACATATGAAGATATTCATAAATACTTAATTCCGTTGGTATCTGAGGGGAAAGACCCGTTAGGTTCAATGGGGAATGACAGTCCACTTGCAGTGTTATCTGAAAGACCACAGTCTTTATTTAATTATTTTAAACAACATTTCGCACAAGTAACGAACCCACCGATTGATGCGATACGTGAGGACATCGTAACCTCTACAATCTCTTATTTAGGGAAAGAAGGGAACTTACTTCACCCGAATGCAACAAACTGTCAGCGAATTCAAATCGAAACTCCAATCTTATCGAATCAGCAAATGAATTTGTTAAAATCCAATCTTTTAAAAGGGTTTAAGAGTCAGGTTATTCACACGTTATTTTCCGAAGATTTGGAAAAATCAATAAATGAGGTGTGTCAGGAGGCCGATAAAGCAATTTTAGATGATGTAAGTCTTTTGATTTTATCTGATCGAGAAATGGATAAACAAAATGCTGCGATGCCTGTCCTGCTTGTTGCAAGCGCACTTCATCATCATCTAGTCCGTAAGGGTTTACGTGCAAAGGTCAGTATTATCGTCGAATCAGGAGAAGTAAGGGAAGTTCATCACTTTGCGGCACTGATTGGTTATGGTATTGATGCGATTCATCCATACCTTGCTCTAGCTACCTATAAACAAGCTGTGAACGAAGGGGAAATCCCATTTGACTACACGACAGCTACTCAAAAATATATAAAAGGGATAACTGAAGGTGTTGTGAAGGTTATGTCTAAAATCGGGATATCTACCGTCCAAAGTTACCGCGGGGCTCAAATTTTTGAGGCTGTAGGAGTAAGTAAGAGAGTGATTGATCAATATTTTACGGGCACTGTTTCACAACTTGATGGAATTGACATCGAGACTATTGCTGAAGAGACTAAGAAGATTCATGAAAAGGCCTTTACTGATGTTGATCGAACCCTTGATGCCGGTAGTGATTTTCAATGGCGGAAAACAGGGGAACATCATGCTTTCAACCCAAAGACCATCCATACTTTACAATGGGCAACACGGAAGAATGATTATCAATTGTTTAAACAGTACTCGAAAGCAGCAGATGACGAACGAATCGGTTTCCTTCGTAATTTATTTCAGTTTAATTCAAGGCAAAAATCCATACCAATTGACGATGTGGAGTCGGTTGATACAATTGTGCAGCGTTTTAAAACAGGAGCAATGTCTTTTGGTTCATTAAGTAAAGAAGCGCATGAAACTTTAGCTATTGCAATGAACCGTCTAGGAGGAAAAAGCAATAGTGGTGAAGGTGGAGAAGATCCGAGCCGCTTTACTCCTGATCAGCACGGAGACTTACGTCGTAGTGCTATAAAGCAAATCGCTTCTGGTCGTTTTGGTGTTAAAAGTCATTACTTAGTGCACGCAGATGAATTGCAAATAAAAATGGCTCAGGGAGCAAAACCAGGTGAAGGTGGCCAACTTCCAGGAAATAAGGTTTATCCGTGGGTGGCTGATGTTCGGGGATCAACACCTGGAGTTGGGTTGATATCACCACCACCGCATCATGATATATATTCTATAGAGGATTTAGCTCAATTAATCCATGATTTAAAAAACGCCAATCGAGACGCCCGAATTAGCGTAAAGCTAGTTTCTAAATCTGGTGTTGGAACAATTGCTGCTGGTGTTGCAAAAGGTGCAGCTGATGTAATTGTCATCAGTGGATACGATGGAGGAACTGGCGCTTCTCCGAAAACGAGTATTAAACATACAGGTCTTCCATGGGAACTGGGTCTGGCTGAGACTCACCAAACCTTAATGCTGAATGGATTGCGTGATCGAGTTGTCTTGGAAACAGACGGAAAGTTAATGACTGGTAAGGATGTTGTGATGGCAGCGTTATTTGGTGCAGAAGAATTTGCATTTGCTACTGCTCCTCTTGTTGTTCTAGGATGTGTGATGATGAGAGCTTGTCATTTAGACACTTGTCCTGTAGGAGTGGCTACTCAAAGTCCTGAATTACGCAAAAAATTTACTGGTGAAGCGGATTATATTGTCAATTTCATGCGATTTATCGCACAAGAAGTTCGCGAATATATGGCTCAACTTGGTTTTAGAACAATGGATGAAATGGTAGGTCGAACAGAGGTATTAACCGTGACTGAACAGACAAAATCCCATTGGAAGGCAAAGCAGCTAGATTTGACAAAATTGCTTTACCAATTAAATGGTGCACGAACTTACCGTGTTCCCCAGAATCATAAAATCAAAGAATCCCTTGATGTTCGAGAAATTTTACCAGTTGTCCAGGAAGCAATCGAACAACAAAAACCAGTCGATATTACTTTTCCTATTAAGAATACTAACCGAGTTGTTGGCACGATTGTTGGGAGTGAAATTTCTAAGCGTTACGGCGAAGACGGACTACCTGAAGATACAATCACACTACGGTTTACAGGATCCGCAGGACAAAGTTTTGGAGCGTTTTTACCAAAAGGCATGACATTACGGTTAACAGGTGATGTGAATGACTACATTGGAAAAGGGTTATCAGGGGGGAAGATTGCTGTAAAGGACCATGAGCCTACGAAGCTTTATTCTGCAGGGAATGTTATTGCTGGAAACGTTGCTTTTTACGGAGCGACAAGCGGGGAAGCTTATATTAGTGGTCGTGCTGGTGAGCGATTTGCTGTACGGAATAGTGGAGCTCATATAGTCGTTGAAGGTATTGGTGATCATGGTTGTGAATATATGACAGGAGGTCGTGTGGTTATTCTTGGAGATGTTGGTAAGAACTTTGCAGCCGGTATGTCTGGGGGCATTTCATATGTTCTTGCGGATAACCATGATGAGTTTGAAGGGTTATGCAATAAAGAAATGATTCAATTAGAAAAACTAACGGACCTTGAGGAAATAAGTGAAGTAAAAGTAATGGTCCAAAATCATTTAAACTATACAGATAGTGCAAAAGCCAACTATGTACTTGAAAATTGGGACCAAGTCGTGAAGAAATTTGTCAAAGTGATACCGAAAGATTATAAAAAAATGAAGACTCAAATCGCCTACCAAAAAGCGGCTGGCTTAACGGATGAGGAAGCAGTGATGCGGGCGTTTGAGATAAATATGAAGAGTAAAAATATGAATGGAAAACCAGAATCACCTGTACTTTAGGAAGGGGAGAGAAAGATGGGAGAAACTACAGGATTTATGATATACAGTCGAGAAAAGTTGAAAGAAAGGAACCCTCTTGAACGTATAAATGACTGGGAAGAATACTCAAAGCCGCTATCTAATCAAGCGTTAATAAGGCAAGGTGCTAGATGTATGGACTGTGGAACGCCCTTTTGTCACATGGGGATGGAGATTCAAGGTGCAACTACCGGCTGTCCAATAAATAATTTAATTCCTGAATGGAATGATTTGGTTTATCGGGGGCGCTGGAAAGAGGCTCTAGAACGTTTGTTAAAAACAAATAATTTTCCAGAATTCACTGGTCGTGTTTGTCCTGCACCGTGTGAAGGGGCGTGTACATTAGCGATTTCTGATCCTGCAGTTGCGATTAAAAGTATTGAAAGGACGATTATTGATAAAGGGTTTGAAAACGGTTGGATTACTCCGCGTATTCCAACCGTTCGAACTGGAAAAAAAGTAGCGATCGTAGGTTCTGGCCCAGCAGGATTGGCTAGTGCAGACCAGCTTAACCAAGCGGGTCATTCTGTAACGGTATACGAGCGTGCTGACCGGCCGGGTGGACTTTTGATGTATGGAATCCCGAATATGAAATTAGAAAAGGATATTGTAGAACGCCGGATTCGTCTTTTAGTCGAGGAAGGAATTGTATTTGTTACGAACACTGAAGTAGGCAAAGATATTTCTGCTAACCAGTTAAATGAAGAGTATGACGCAGTGATTTTGTGTACAGGAGCTCAAAATCACCGAGACTTATTATTAGAAGGACGTCATGCAAAAGGTATTCATTTCGCGATGGATTATTTAACCGGAGCAACGAAAGGTCTATTAGACCCTGATTATAAAAAAAATGATCAATTTCTTGATACGAAAGGAAAGGATATTATTGTAATTGGAGGTGGAGATACAGGGGCTGATTGTGTGGCGACCGCTCTTCGCCAAAACTGTAAAAGTGTCATTCAATTCGGGAAACATCCAAAACTTCCAACGAGTAGAACGGAAGAAAATATGTGGCCGGCTTATCCAAATGTGTTTACTTTGGACTATGCGTACGCAGAAGCTCAAGAAAAATTCGGCAAGGACCCTCGAGAATATTCGATTCAAACAAAGAAATTTGTTTATGATGAAAATGGTTATGTAAAAGAGTTGCATACCATTCAAATGGAGAAAACGAAAGGCGAAGACGGGCGTGTTACTTTTAACGAGATACCAGGAACAGAAAAGGTTTGGCCAGCCCAATATGTCTTTATAGCTATTGGTTTTGAACAACCACAGCAATCATTATTGAATCAATTTGGGGTGCAAAATAAGGGCAAAGAGAGCAATGAATATAAAACGAATGTTGACGGTGTTTTTGTGGCAGGGGATGCAAGGAGAGGGCAAAGTTTAATTGTTTGGGCGATAAATGAAGGACGCGAAGTCGCTAGTGAAGTGGATCGTTTTCTAATGGAAACAACTGTATTCGTATAATGGAAAAAGTCTAAGTCCTGATTTTTGGATTTAGACTTTTTTAATATGAAATCAAGAGTGTGACTATTTGTATTTTCGAAATTATCGTATAATTAGACTAGAAATGGTAAAGAGGTGATTAGATGACAGGGACAATAACAGTAGTAATGGTGTTTTCTATCCCGATTATTGCAATTCTAACAAGTCATTTTCGAAAGCAAACAAGAATGAAACAAGAAATCATGAAGGACCAACTAGAGCTGGAAAGACTAAAACACGAAAATTATTTAATAGAAACAGAGAAAATGAAACTAGAGTTACAACAGATGAACATAGATAAAGACATTCAATTTAATAGAAAGTAAAAAAGTGTAGGGCGGTAAGCAGTTTATATAGAAAATGTGTTGCCGCCTATTTTTCTGTAGTAGTTTGCCAATATTTTTTTAGAATAGTATTGACGAATGGTTTTGTTTATTATATATTATAAATCCGCTGATGATAACGGCGGAAATCACTATCACAAAATACTATTGACATGTTGATTGCGATATAGAAAAATATCATTTGTCGATTTGAGATTTGATTGTCTTTTGAAAACTAAACAAACAAGCGTCAACAAACAATATTTATCATGTTTCTTCTATTAGTATAGTAAAACATGAGCCAACGTTTTATTTTATGAGCTTAACTCATACTCTTTTCCACGTATTAACAGTCAGTAACATCCTAACGGATGAACTGACCGTTAATACGCGATTGATTCGACTAACCATCACGGGGAAAAACGCCCTACGATGGAAGTCTCATCTTATTGGAGAGTTTGATCCTGGCTCAGGACGAACGCTGGCGGCGTGCCTAATACATGCAAGTCGAGCGGATCTTTTAAAAGATTAGCGGCGGACGGGTGAGTAACACGTGGGCAACCTGCCTGTAAGATTGGGATAACCCCGGGAAACCGGGGCTAATACCGGATAATTCATTTCCTCTCATGAGGAAATGCTGAAAGACGGTTTCGGCTGTCACTTACAGATGGGCCCGCGGCGCATTAGCTAGTTGGTGAGGTAACGGCTCACC
>NZ_JAMBNR010000036.1 GCF_023715205.1 Mesobacillus maritimus | reverse complement strand
ATCAAACTCTCCAATAAAGAGTATGAGTAAGCTCATAAAATAAAACGTTGGCTCATGTTTTTCTATATTAATAGAAGAAACATGATTATTATTGATTGTTGACGCTTGTTTGTTTAGTTTTCAAAGAGCAATTTTCTTATCGCCTTAACAAAAGCGACTTTTCAATATTACCATGATGCCACCCGTTTGTCAACCACATTTCAAAAGTAGTTAACGTTTATTGAAGCGACTTCTATATAATAATCTATCTATTAGATAACGTCAACCCCATTTTCAAAACTTTTTTTAAGCGCTAGTTAAATCTCATACTTTACCGATATATCACTCTAGTTTTTGATAAGTGCTTTTAAAAAGAATATGCTGCAGCCAAAGTAAACAGTGCGCTTCAAACATAGAACATATGTAAATAAAAAAACAACCGCCAAGCTTTTTACTTGGCGATTGTTTATATTAAGCATACATCTTATCTTCTTCTTGTCGAAAGAAACTTTTCATCGCATGGAATACATCGGCTTTCTGCTTGAGGATAAAATGGCGGAATTTCTCATCTTTGATGTTTTTATAAGCGGACATTAACGTCGAGTGGCGGTTATATTGATTTACTTCCCCGTAACCAAACATATTGGATACTTCCATTAATTGTTCAACTAGTTTAACACAACGTGCGTTGTCTGATGTTAGATTGTCTCCATCAGAAAAGTGGAACGGGTAAATATTAAACTTCTGCGGATCGTATTTGGTGTCAATTAACTCTAGGGATTTGCGATATGCTGATGAACAAATCGTCCCCCCGCTTTCACCTTTTGAGAAGAAGTCTTCCTCTGAAACGACTTTGGCCTCGGTATGATGTGCAATAAATTCAATTTCAACCGTCTCATATTTTGAGCGTAAGAACCTTGTCATCCAGAAAAAGAAACTTCTGGCCATGTACTTTTCCCAGAGTCCCATAGAACCACTTGTATCCATCATAGCTAGAACAACCGCTTTCGAATCTGGTTTAATAACCTCATTCCAGGTCTTAAATTTTAAATCTTCCCGGTAAATCGGATGGAAAGATGGTTTCCCTCTCATAGCATTACGTTTGTAAGCTGACATCATCGTCCGTTTTTTATCAATGTTCCCCATTAAACCAGTTTTCCGGATATCATTGAATTCAATGTCTTCAATCACATCCTCTTGATTTTGCTTACGTTGTAAGTTAGGCAGTTCCAATTGTTTAAATAAAGCTGCTTCCAATTCCATAATTGATACTTCTGCTTCATAGTAGTCTTCCCCTGCCTGATCTCCCGCACCTTGACCTTTACCAGGGGCTTGTTGCCCAGATCCATCACGTGCAACGACATCACCAACTTGGCTATCCCCATTTCCCTGACCGACATGTTTATTCTTATCATAATTATAGCGAATTTTGTATTCATCTAGGGAACGGATTGGAATCTTGACTACCTCCCTGCCGTTTGACATCACGATGCTCTCTTCAGTAATCAGATCAGGAAGATTACTTTTGATTGCCTCCTGAACCTTTTCCTGATGACGTTGCTGATCGTCATAGCCTTTTCGGTGGAGGGACCAATCTTCCTGGGAAATTACAAACTGGCCGTTGTTTTCTTCGGTCATTTTCGAACCCCTCCTATACTTTTATTATCACATTTTGGCTTAAGCTATCATACAATAACTCGGATGCTAAAAAGCACATAAAACTGTGATTACTCTATCTTATGCAAAGGACAAAAATAATTTACAAATTATTTAGACAATTCATCCTCTATTTTGTCTCCTGGACAAGCCTGTTTTCTGTTTGACTTCATTTAAAAAACGAAGTTCTCATGTTATAAAGCATATTGGGAATCGTTCGTTTCTAATAAACTAAGTATCGTACCTTCTCACTAGTAGTATTACATATGTTGAAGTCTGAAGATAAGGCTCTATTCGTAAAGATGGTTGTTAAAATCCTAAAGCCGATTTTAACGCAGAATAAGCCATTTTGTTCGTTCATACTAAGTTTGCTGGCTCTTTTCTTCTGTCTTAGAAGTTACCTTCCAGTGAAAATAAAGCTGATTTTTTTCATTTTATCTTTAAAGTTTGAGAAAAGAGCCAAAGATAAAGAAAGGAACCTGCAATTGAGTTGCAGATTCCTAAAAAGACTTTTAACGGTTCAGCAGGCTACCTACATAGCGAAGCAATTCATTTGCTGATGTGGAGTTATATCCATGCTCGTCAATAAGTCTAGCAACCACTTCATTAACTTTCTTCAGTTGCGTTTCATCAGGTGTCTTCGTTGATGTTGTAATCTTGACAACATCTTTTAAATCAGCAAATAGCTTCTTTTGAATCGCTTCTCTTAAACGATCATGTGAATTATAATCAAATCTCTTTCCTTTACGGGCATAAGCCGAAATGCGAATAAGAATTTCTTCACGGAATGCCTTTTTCGCATTTTCAGAGATTCCGATTTGTTCTTCAATGGAACGCATCAATTTTTCATCAGGATTAATTTCTTCTCCAGTCAGTGGATCACTCAACTTCGCCTTATTACAATAGGCTTCAACATTATCTAGATAGTTATCCATAAGTGTTTTTGCCGATTCTTCATAAGAGTAAACAAAGGCCTTTTGAACTTCTTTTTTAGCGATGTCATCATATTCTTTTCTAGCAACTGAAATGAAGTTTAAATACCTTTCACGTTGTTCCTGCGAAATCGAAGGATGCTGGTCTAAACCTTCCTTTAGAGACCTTAATACATCTAGTGCATTAATCGATTGCATGTTTTTACGAATAATAGTTGAAGAAATCCGGTTAATGACATAACGTGGATCAATACCACTCATTCCTTCATCCTGGTATTCTTTCTTTAGCTCCGCTACATCGGCAGAGTTGTATCCCTCGACACTTTCTCCATCGTATAAACGCATCTTTTTAACAAGATCGATGTCCCCTTTTTTAGGCTCCTTCAAACGAGTAAGAATCGTAAACATCGACGCTACCTTTAATGTATGTGGCGCAATATGGACATTTCCAACATCACTTTCACGTATCATTTTTTCATAGATTTTCTCTTCTTCTGAAACTTTTAAGTTATACGGAATCGGCATAACAATGATCCGTGAATGAAGCGCCTCATTCTTCTTATTCGAGATAAATGAGCGGTACTCAGTCTCATTCGTATGAGCCACAATTAGTTCATCCGCAGAAATTAAAGCAAATCTACCAGCTTTAAAGTTACCTTCCTGTGTAAGTGAGAGTAGATGCCATAAAAACTTCTCATCACATTTAAGCATTTCCTGAAATTCCATCATCCCTCGGTTCGCTTTGTTTAACTCACCATCAAAACGGTAAGCTCTTGGGTCCGATTCTGAACCATATTCAGCAATGGTTGAGAAATCAATACTACCTGTTAGATCCGCGATATCCTGTGATTTCGGATCAGACGGACTAAAAGTTCCAATTCCAGTTCGCTTATCTTCAGAGAAGAAAATACGCTCTACACGGACGTCTTCAATTCTTCCTCCGTATTCTTGTTCCAATCTCATCATATTGAGCGGAGACAGATTCCCTTCGATACGTATCCCATATTCATCGAAAAAGTCTTTACGAAGATGATGTGGAATTAAATGAAGAGGATCTTCATGCATTGGACACCCTTTGATTGCATAAATTGCACCGCGATCTGTAAGTGAATAGGCTTCAAGTCCCCTTTTAAGCATTGTAACGAGTGTTGATTTCCCCCCACTGACCGGACCCATTAAAAGCAAAATCCGCTTTCGAACATCTAATCTCTTCGCTGCTGGGTGAAAATATTCCTCGACTAGTCGTTCTAGGGCCTCTTCTAAACCAAATAATTGAGAATTAAAAAATGTATACTTTTTCTTGCCTTTTTCTTCTTCAATCCCAGCGTCTTTAATCATATTATAAACCCGTGAATGCGCCGACTGTGCTACCCATGGCTGTTCTTTGACAATCTCCAGATACTCCCTGAATGTCCCTTCCCACCTAAGGTTCTCTTCTTCCTCACGATACTTCTCAATTTTTTTTAATATCTCCATAAGGACCTCCCTGTCTAGCGATTATCGAGAGACGATTAATATACCTTATGCAGGAAGGAAATTGAACATGCCAACAACATCAATTCTCTAGAAAGATAGATGAAAAAATCTTCCCATTTCTTCACAGGTAGCTGGCTTTAGGCTATAATAAAATATAAGTATTGGAAATTGGACAAAGGGGGCTTACATAAATGAAACTTATATTGATTATTGGAGTTTCAGTCGCTTTTCTTGCGGCCATCTTCACAGCAGGTTATGAAGATAAGCCAGGAGTAACAAAAAAATAAAATCCACATACAAAAAAGAAGCCGCATTCATTGCAGCTTCTTTTTTGTTTTGCTTTTTCCCTAAGTGGCTACCGTATGAATTAAGCAATCTATCCGTTCTGTCGTATCCGCCTTTACCTTACCTTAAATCCATTTTTTGTTTTTGAACAAAGTCCTTCATGTACATGCGCGCTTTTTGACCTAACATATCAACCATTTGTCCTGTCCAAGTATCTTCACGCTTACCTGCTGTCCGTTCTTTATAATACGTAGAAATAATTTGATTATAGTCTTCTAATTGCCTTTTAAAAACATCTTCATCTTGTTGATATTCATTTTCCATATATACATGTTCTAGAGGAAGACGCGGTTTTTGATCATTGATTTTTGCAGGATAACCTACAGCTAGTCCAAATAATGGAATCACATATTCTGGAGTTTTGAGGATTTGCTGAACATCTTCCAATTGGTTACGGATTCCACCAATATAACAAATCCCTAAATCCATTGATTCAGCTGCAATTGCTGCATTTTGTGCTGCAAGCGCGGCATCAATCAAACTTACCATAAACTTCTCGGTACTTTGTAGAGCGGGAGTCACATCTTTATTTTCCATTGCAGCACTAACTGCTATCCGATTTAAATCAGCACAAAAGACAAAGAAATGCCCGTTATTGGCAACATAAGGTTGATTTCCGACTACTTCTGCGAGCTTATCCTTCTTTTCTTGATCGGTGACACCTATAATAGTATAAGCCTGGATAAAGCTAGAAGTAGAAGCAGACTGAGCACTTCGTACAATTGTCTCCACCTGTTCTCTCGAGAGCTTTCTGTCTTGAAAACTGCGAACAGACCGATGATCGAGTATTGTTTCAATTACCTGGTTCATGTTAATCCTTCCTTTCCTACTTATGTATTGATTATTTATATGTATGTATCTACCTATCGATAGACAGGGGAGGACCAGTTTAGTCCTCCAGCCATTAAAATAATTTAGGGTAATCTTGTTGGCGTAATGCTTCATAAATTAAAACGGCCGCTGTATTGGATAAGTTTAACGATGGTACATTGTCATTCATTGGAATTCGAAGACATTGTTCCTTGTTCGCCTCAACTAAATCTTTCGGCAGTCCGGTCGTCTCTCTTCCAAAAATAAAGAAATAGTCTTTATCTGTTTGACTATAGTCAAATGTTGTATGTGGCATATGGCCATGTTTCGTGAGATAGAAAAACTCTCCACCTTCATATGCAGCAAAAAAATCATCTATTGAGTCATGATAGACAATATGAACAAACTCCCAATAGTCTAAACCAGCACGTTTCAATTTTTTATCATCCATTGAAAAGCCAAGTGGGCGGATAAGATGTAAAATCGCCCCGGTTGCTGCGCAGGTCCGCGCTATATTGCCAGTATTAGCTGGAATCTCTGGTTGGTATAAAACAACATGAATTGCCACTTATTTCACCTCAATATAATTCTAGTTGTTATTATACCACTAACCTGATTTCCAAGCCTTTATTGATCATCGAGAATCGTGAAAAACTTATACTTTATATTGGAGGTATACGCTGTGGAATCCTCATATGCCCAATACCGCATGCGACTATTCGTTGTGTGTGCGTTAACCAGAGGCATGCCTTGCGCATCTTTCGCTGTAACAATTGTTGTATGGTCAAAGCGTCCATCTCCCTGAAAATCGTAACAAATAACGTCTCCGAGCGATAGTTGACTAGGCTCTTTAACCTCTTTTGCTCTTAAACCGGTCTTAGAACTAGGCAAATACAACCTCATTGAATTGGCCACCGACCAACTATAGCTCCAATTGTTACTCCGCATCCACCACCCCTTTGACCGATTGGCGTACCCATGCATTGGAGCACCACCAGCATGCACACACTGTGAAATATAATTGGTACAATCAACCTCAAAACTTTTATAAGCTGGGTTGTAATCATTCCACCAGCGCTCAGCATATTGAACAGCCCGTAAACGATCATAACGAAACACTTTGCGCTCTTCTTCCCCATCGCTATTCTCTATCCGATCAATTACATTCGTGTTCTCGACGAGCATTTCCTTTTCTTTAGACACTCCTAAAGAATCAAAGCTTAGCTCTTCATCAGTAACAAGCACTCCTTTATAAAACTCCGCTTTTCGATTTTCAACCCTTTCCTCAATAAAAAAACTGTTCTGTTGTTTGATTAAAAAGTTATAGTGAACTTGGTAAAATACTTCCTCACCCTCCTCGTTCTTTCCTTCATTCGTAATCTTTCCTTCTGCCTTTGTCTTGACGATTTCTGCACCTCTATTTGAACAACTTTCCTTTGCCTTTTCTATAAAAGGGCAATCATGAAGATTGTTTCTAGCTTGTGAAACATATTGCCGGACACGTTGTTCCAATAGATTTTGAAGCTGTTCTCTCATCCAACCACTCCTTTCATCACATATGTATGAAGCCAGTATGGTTTTCAGATATAGAAAAGGCTGGAATACCAAAAAGAAAACTCAGGTAATTGACAGACGCTTAGTAAGAACATAGGTTTTAGCGTTAGAAAATTAAGCAAGTGCACTGATTTTTTTGGAACAAAAAAACACAGCTGCAAGCTGTGTTTTTTCATCGCTTTACTTCTAAATATTGCAATCCATTTCGGACTTCAATTAAAACTTGCTCGTCTTTTTCATTTTCAATAGCTTGAGCCAATGCAGTTTCCGCTTCTTGACCACCAATTTTACCGAGTGACCAGGCAGCTGTCCCTCGTAAAACGGGGCGCGGATCTTCCTTTAATACTTTAATCAAATCAGGAACCGCTGTTTTATCTTTAAAGTGAGCGAGTGCAATTAGGGCATTTCGTTGAATAGGTTTCCTGCCACGCCACGAACCTGATACAGGACCATACTTTTCTTTAAATTCACGATTACTTATATGAAGGATTGGTTTTAATAAAGGCTTTGCAATCTCGGGGTCTGGCTCTGTCTCATCATGAAAATGAAAATCCTTTCCTTTATTAATGGGGCAAGCTGTTTGACAAGAATCACAACCATAGAGGCGATTACCTAATTTATCTCTAAATTCTTCCGGCAAAAAACCTTTCGTTTGCGTTAAAAACGCAATACATCGTTGGCTGTTTAATTGCCCCCCTTGAACGAGAGCACCAGTTGGACACGCTTCGATACATTTCGTGCAACTGCCGCACTGATCCTCCATAGGAGAGTCTGGTTCAAACGGAAGGTTTGTAATCATCTCACCTAAATAAACATACGAACCGAACTCTGGAGTGATAATGGAACAATTCTTTCCACTCCAGCCTATTCCAGCACGTTCTGCCACAGCACGATCAACTAACTCTCCAGTATCGACCATAGACTTAAACTTTGCTTCAGGAACTCTTTCAGCAATATATTCTTCGAGAAGCTTTAACTTTCTTCTTAAGATATGGTGGTAATCTTCTCCCCAAGAAGCTCGACAGAAAATCCCTCGCCTTTCTCCTTTTTTACTGACCACCCTAACCTTCATCTTTGAAGGATAAGCAACAGCAATAGCGATAATAGACTGCGGATTTTCAAAGATTAAATCTGGGCGAACCCTTTTTTCAATATCTGGTTCCTCAAAACCGGACTGGTAGTTTAGCTCTTGCTGTCTAATTAATCGATTCTTCATCTCAGTAAAAGGAGACGGGGACGCAAACCCAATTTTGTCAATTCCAATTTTTTTGCTATAGTCTATGATATCTTGCTTTAACTGTTTTATGTTCATAGGTACGCCTCCTTTCAACATCGAACTCTATGTCAGGCATGTATTTAATAAGTGCATAAGTATTATGATAAACTATTTTAAAGGACTTTTGGAGGTGGAATCGTTGGAAATTATGATTTCCAGTGAGTTATGCCGATTGGTTCCAGGCTTTACTGCCGGAATCATTCGTTATCGAAACATTGAAGTTGGGCCATCCCCACAGATGTTAAAAGGTCGACTTCAGTTATTTCAAGAATCAATCTATTTTGATTTAGAAGATAAAAACCTTACCGAATTCGATGGAATAAAAGAATGGCGTCAAATCTTTAAGCAAGTTGGGAAAGATCCTAATCGGTATCGTCATTCAGCAGAAGCACTTTATCGGCGAATCAAAAAACAAAACTATCTTCAATCCGTACATAGCGCAATTGATACCAATAACTTTTTCTCATTAAAGTATGAAGTACCAATTGGGATCTACGACATGGATAAAGTTAACGGAGATATTGAAATCAAGATTGGGAATGAATCAGAAGAGTATATTGGTTTAAATGGTAGAGTAAATTCATTAGCAAATTTAATTGTTTCAAAAGATGAACTTGGACCATTTGGCAGCCCTTTTGTTGACTCTGAGCGAACAGCCGTCAGCACAGAAACAAAAAATGCTTTGCAGATTATCTATCTCCGTCCCTCCCTTGACAGCAATGAAAGCCAAAAACTAACAGAGTCGCTAATGAATATGTTTTTACAAATTCACGGTGGTGAAGGTCACTTCACAATGATTGGATGCGAATAGCATCCTTTTTTTGTTCAGCTCTCTTGTAAGACAATTCACCCTTATAGATGATAACAAAGTCTTTGTCTCGGGTAGCGTCTAAGAGAAACAGGTAAGCAAAATTACCTTATCCTAATAGTCATTTTTACGATAACTAACGGCGTTAAATGAGAGATGCTCTTATATTTCAACGTAAAGCTACCCAATGATTAAGCTAAACATATGCCTACTCCCCATATAAACATAAAAAAACGCAACACTTCGTTCCATATTGAACGAAATACTGCGTTATTATCAATTATGTATGGAGCGGGTGATGGGAATCGAACCCACTACATCAGCTTGGAAGGCTGAGGTTTTACCAGTAAACTACACCCGCATAGTTAAAATACTTTATATGTTGTTCCCTTGAACAATTAATATAATACATCTTTTCCTTATTTAAGTCAAGCTAAATTTGTATATTTTTGTCGAAAAACTTTTTAGTTGTGGAGAAACAAACCCGATTATTTACGAACAGGTTCTTTCACTTCATTAGTTTTTTGACAGTAAGAAACAAAATAATCAATGCAGAGAGTGAAAATGTTAAAAGCTTAACAACTTAATAATTCAATCAACACAATCACATATCGTAATAAACGGTGGTGGCAACATGCTGTATATGTTTTAAATAAAAAACCCCCTTGCTACACAAGCATAGCAAAGGAGGTTTTTAGAAGTCTATAATGAAAGTTTAGTATAACCGCATGTGATTTTATTTTAGTTCTTTTGAACCCAAAACTTAATTAATGAACCTTCATTCTCAGTATTTAAGATGGTATGCCCTGCATTATTAGCCCAAGCAGGAAGGTCATTTAAAGCACCTTTATCGGTAGCTTGAAGTTCAATCACTTGACCACTTTCAACCGAATCAATTCCTTTTTTAAGTTTAATAATTGGCATTGGACAAGTTAAACCAGCTACATCCACGACTTTAGCTACTTTTATCTCAGTCATGTTTTCTTCAACCTTCGGCTCACTCTCGACTTCTCCACGATCATTCGTATCAAATGCTTGCTTAATATTACTTCCAAATACTCCAGAATACGTTTTCCAACCACCATCCACATTTTTCACGTTAAATCCGTGGTTTTTGAGGATACGTGTTGCTAGATATCCACGCAAACCCACTTGACAGCTCACATGGATCGTCTTATCCTTTGGCAGTTCCTCTAATCTGTCTCTTAATTCATTTAACGGTATATTAATAGAGCCATCGATATAACCGAATTCCCGTTCAACCGGCTCACGTACATCAATTAATACTCCACCTTCTGAAACAATTTGATCGATTTCATGCCATTGAACATGAGCTAATTCTCCATCTAATAGATTTGTTGCAACATAACCAGCCATATTAACAGGATCTTTAGCCGATGAGAATGGTGGCGCGTAAGATAATTCTAGATTCGTAAGGTCTTCCACTGTCAATCCACCCTTAATAGCCGTGGCAATAACGTCAATCCGCTTGTCAGCACCATCCATCCCTACAGCTTGAGCACCAAATATTTTTCCAGTTACCTGATCAAACACTAATTTCAATGCGATTGGTGCTGCTCCAGGATAATAGCCTGCATGGGAATTTGGATGAATATGAACGACTTCATAAGGTACCCCTAAGCGTTTTAGTGTTTTTTCATTATTTCCTGTAGCAGCAACAGTAAAGTCAAATACTTTTGCAATTGAAGTACCTAATGTTCCTTGATATTTTTCCTGTTTGCCCATCATATTATTGGCTGCAATACGACCTTGTCGGTTAGCAGGGCCAGCTAGCGGAATCATAGCTTTTTGCCCATTAATATAATCCACCACTTCAATTGCATCCCCCACAGCATAGATATCATGATTTGAAGTTTGCAGATATTCGTTTACAACGATACCACCACGTTCACCAAGTTCTAATCCAGCATTTTTCGCAAGCTCATTTTCTGGTCTAACCCCAATTGAAAAGATTGTCATATCTGTAGTAAATTCTGTTCCATCAGATAAAATTACTTTCTTTCCTTTATCAGCAAAAGACTGAACTGCTTTTTCCAAAATAAGGTTTACACCTTTATCCTTTAAATGGTTATGCAAAATACTTGCCATTTCAAAGTCAATTGGTGCCATGATTTGATTCGCCATTTCAACGAGAGTGACTTCCATTCCTCGATCAACTAGGTTTTCTGCCATTTCAATCCCAATAAAGCCCCCGCCCACAACAACTGCTTTTTGCGGATTTTGCTGATCAACGTAATTTTTAATTTTATCTGTATCAGGAATATTTCTCAAAGTAAATAACGTTTCATTTTCATTTAATCCAGGAATTGGTGGAACAATTGGCTTCGCACCTGGTGATAACAATAACTTGTCATATGTTTCGTCATAAACCTCACCAGTTTGAAGATTTTTAATGCTAACTGTTTTGGCCACAGGGTTAATGCTCATTACCTCACTTAAATTTCGAATATCAAGCTTAAACCGCTCAGACATCCCTTCAACCGTTTGAACTAAAAGCTTGCTACGATCTTTAATCGTCTCGCCGATATAATAAGGCAATCCACAGTTTGCAAATGAAATATGCTCCCCTCGTTCAACCATAATCACCTCTGCATCTTCACTAATTCTTCTTAATCTAGCTGCTGCTGTTGCTCCGCCTGCAACTCCACCAACGATAATCACTTTTTGTTTCATTTATATAGTCCTCCTAAATGAGTAATTTTGTTTAAAATTAATTGGAAACTTAATTTCTGTCATTAATATACCACGAGGGGTATATTAATGACCTATATAAATTTGACAAAATGGTTACAGTTAAAAACTGTTTTGTTAGATCATATTTAGACTCGAGCTAGAACAACACTCTAGACTCCCTAACGCTATGAAAAAAAAAGACCTTCCTATTGGAAAGTCTTTTTTGAAGATACCGGTGGTCGGGGTCGAACCGACACTCCTCACGGAACACGATTTTGAGTCGTGCGCGTCTGCCAATTCCGCCACACCGGCATAATATGGAGGCGGCAACCGGATTCGAACCGGTGAATAAAGGTTTTGCAGACCTTGGCCTTACCACTTGGCTATGCCGCCTTATTATTTGGAGCGGAAGACGGGATTCGAACCCGCGACCCCAACCTTGGCAAGGTTGTATTCTACCACTGAACTACTTCCGCATATATGGCTGGGCTAGCAGGATTCGAACCTGCGCATGACGGAGTCAAAGTCCGGTGCCTTACCGCTTGGCTATAGCCCACTATTATAATATTCAATAACGAATTAAATTGTGAATATAAATGGGGCGATCGATGGGAATCGAACCCACGAGTGTCGGAGCCACAATCCGATGCGTTAACCACTTCGCCACGACCGCCATAAAATTTGGCAGGGGTAGTAGGAATCGAACCCACACTGGAGGTTTTGGAGACCTCTGTTCTACCTTTAAACTATACCCCTATAAATGAAAGCTATATTAATAAGTGAATGGTGGAGGGGGACGGATTCGAACCGCCGAACCCTGAGGGAGCGGATTTACAGTCCGCCGCGTTTAGCCACTTCGCTACCCCTCCATTATATCACAAAAAACTATCAGTAAAAAGTGAATGGTGGCTCAGGACGGAATCGAACCGCCGACACATGGATTTTCAGTCCATTGCTCTACCGACTGAGCTACTGAGCCAAGACATAAATTATTAAAATTTAAAAACAATATGGCGGTCCGGACGGGACTCGAACCCGCGACCTCCTGCGTGACAGGCAGGCATTCTAACCAACTGAACTACCGGACCAAAAACATTTTGCTTTTTAATATTTGGTTGCGGGGGCAGGATTTGAACCTGCGACCTTCGGGTTATGAGCCCGACGAGCTACCGGACTGCTCCACCCCGCGACAATATTATTTACATAGTTTGTATTATGCTTTATGTTAGCATTAACTGTCCCGGTCTCAGAAAGCTTAATCAAGCAGCAGCTCGACCGGTACAACTCGCAGTTATTTCAGTGAAGAAACGCTCGTTGCTCCACCCCGCGATAATCTTATTTACATAGAATTGTTTGTCTTCTATGTTTTATGGTGGAGGATGACGGGCTCGAACCGCCGACCCTCTGCTTGTAAGGCAGATGCTCTCCCAGCTGAGCTAATCCTCCACATTAAAAGTAACTTTCTCTTAATAAATTAATATTAAGGATAGTTATTTTCGCTATCGCGAAAAAACTTTGGTGACCCGTACGGGATTCGAACCCGTGTTACCGCCGTGAAAGGGCGGTGTCTTAACCGCTTGACCAACGGGCCATCGATAATGGCGGAGAGCAAGGGATTTGAACCCTTGATACGCGGTTAGCGTATACACGATTTCCAATCGTGCTCCTTCGGCCACTCGGACAGCTCTCCATAATGGCTCCGCAGGTAGGATTCGAACCTACGACCGTTCGGTTAACAGCCGAATGCTCTACCACTGAGCTACTGCGGAATAGATAGAAAAATATTTTTCTGCCTGGCAACGTCCTACTCTCACAGGGGGAATCCCCCAACTACCATCGGCGCTGAGAAGCTTAACTTCCGTGTTCGGCATGGGAACGGGTGTGACCTTCTCGCCATCGTTACCAGACAAATTTAAAAGACAATTATTATTATAATATCTTTTTAATATTTTTCAAGAGGAATTTTTTTTGTTCCCTCAAAACTAGATAATGTTTGTAAGAAGTAAAGTAAATTGAGTATCGTTGTCTAGCTACGGCTCCTAACTTCTCGGCCGTTTCAATCCGTCCAAACAAATCCAAAATCGGGATTTGCAT
>NZ_JAMBNR010000035.1 GCF_023715205.1 Mesobacillus maritimus | reverse complement strand
ATCAAACTCTCCAAATAAGAGTATGAGTTAAGCTCATAATAAAAACGTTGGCTCATGTTTTCCTATATTAATAGAAGAAACATGATAAATATTGTTTGTTGACGCTTGTTTGTTTAGTTTTCAAAGAACAATCACTCACTGCCGTATCAGCGACAGGAATATTATTTTAACATAACTATTATTAAAAATCAATAAAAAATTTTAACGAATCATTTATGTTAATGCCGTTGTTTTAACAGCAGAGTATTAATATATAACATCTAAGTCATTTCGTCAAATACTTTTTTAGAAAAGTAAAAGTGAAGTGATATAAAATGATGTGCTACCGAAGCAGCTAAATTAGAATACCACTAACTCTTCCGCAGGTTCAATGGTAATTTTTTGTAGAATGCCAAATTCCGTACCGTTCTTTATTCCATTAAAGATTACAACTAAACTTCTATTCTCTACATTTACATGTATTACCGAAATAATCTGCTGCAGATTCGCTTTGCGATCGATGACATGAAAACTCACAAGATAATTCGTCCCACTAATAGTTATAACCCCCCCCTTCAACCATAAATATGGATATTTTGTCCAATCCTTTAAATGATGTTGAGCATAGTTTATCAAAGAAAGGGGGAAATAATCGTATGGAGAATGAAAAGAACTCAGTTTCGGAGCATAAAATGGATCGGTTTTCTAAATTAATGTTCGGGCATAGGAATCATAGCCAAGAACCGGAAGAAATAGAAGAAATAAAAGAAATAGAAAAAACAGAGGATTTTCAAACGTCACCCGTAAACAAACACCAAAGACATGATTGGATCCTAGGACATCGCAGAAAAGAACCTACAAAACAAACCGAAAATCAAATTGAGAAATTGCTTAACGGTGTGGATCAACAATTACTTTTTGAAACAATCGATACCGCTGCTACTTTCATGAATACAATGAAACCTTTAGTAAAGGAAATAAAGCCACATTTAAATTCAATATTGACCAGATTCAAAAAGAAATAACTTTGAATATTTTAAACTTAAAAAATCAAATAAAAAGATGAGGGGTATCCCACTTTCATTTTTTTAATCATGATCTAGATTAGAGACTAGTTTTTCCTACACTATTTATCTTTTTCTTTGAACTCTATATGAACATGATGGCTATCTGTTTACACCAGTATAATCAACAATCCATCTCATGAATGATACAACTCCCTATATCCATAAACCCATTCCAATTCATTCCACGTCTCCCCTACTTAATAAACAAATCTGTTATCGTTGTTCCTCTTTCATCTTAAATTCCAGTCGTTCTTCTTACATTTTGATCTTAAAAAGAAATCACCTGCCTTTCCTAAATCATGGTCTGCTAAAAGAGGATTTCTGACACTTCGAATTTAACTAGGTTTGAATAATCTGACTTCAGTAAAGCGATTTGTGACCAGTTCAGCAGGTGTTTCTTTCCCACGGGCAACTTTTTTGTATAAACATTACTTTTGTTTAGGGATGAAAAAAGGTTTCTATAGACCCACTTCTATTCTGCTTGATAAGATAGTGAGAGTGTTTAATAGAGGTGATGAAATGGAAGATCAACAAAAGTATAGCGATCTAAAACTTGGAGAACGTGGCGCTATTCTTAGCATTATTGCTTATATTTGCTTATCGATTTTAAAATTAGTGATCGGCTATACGGCGGATTCAGAGGCCCTGAGAGCCGATGGATTAAATAATACAACGGATATTATCGCCTCTATTGCTGTTTTAATTGGATTAAAGCTTTCTCAGAAACCGGCTGATTTAGATCATCCCTATGGTCATTGGAAAGCCGAAACCGTTGCTTCTATGATAGCTTCTTTTATTATGATGGTCGTAGGGATTCAAGTACTTTATACTGCAATTTCTTCTATATTTAAAGGTGGACATACCTCCCCTGATTTGATTGCTGCTTGGACCGGTATTTTCTCCGCTCTCGTCATGTATGGTGTGTATCGTTATAATAAGAGTCTAGCTAGGAAGATTAATAGTCAATCGGTTATGGCGGCAGCAAAGGATAACCTTTCTGATGCTTGGGTGAGTATCGGAACAGCCGTCGGAATTATCGGGGCGCAATTTCAATTAGCATGGCTTGATCCATTAGCCGCCGTCGTGGTGGGCTTTTTGATTTGTAAAACAGCATGGGGGATTTTCCAGGAAGCTTCCCATCAATTAACGGATGGTTTTGATGAAGAAACGATTCAATCTTATAAAGAAACGATTCTAAATACTTATGGTGTAAAAGGAATCAAAGACCTTAAGGCGAGAAGTTATGGCAATAATACGGTTGTTGACGTTGTGATCCTTGTGAATTCAACATTGGATATTACGAGTGCTCATGATATTTCAACAAATGTAGAACGAACTTTAATGAAAGAACATGGTGTTTATGACGTTCATGTTCATGTTGAACCTAATTAAAAGGAACTTGTTCCTTTCTTAATATCGATTGATGGAAATCTACATAAACCTCTATAATCATGATCGATACCAACAACGACTAAACGGCCTTAGCCCTATAAAATACAGGGCTAAGGCCGCTTAGTTTTTTTATTATTGCCACTGTCTTCTTGACAAGGAGCAGTTCACTGTGATGAACTGCTCCGAATTTTTTTACATATTCTTATTTCAACATTCGCACCTGTCGGTAACAGGCTAATACAGTATGAATGATTGAACCATCCTTCCGTTCATCTAAAAAAGAGCATTTCTACTTCTAGAAATACCCTGTTATTAAAGAACATTGATATGTCTATTACTTAAAACTTCTTTAGCGAACACTTTTTGCAGCGTTCTATTATTTAATTATGTGATTTGGCAGGACTTGCTTCACTTGAGCGTTTATTTCCTTTATAAACAAAATAAAGAGCAATCATCATAAAGAGTAATGCGAAAGAACGTTTCAAGTCTAAAGGAATCACCAAGCTATTGAACCAGCCAAAATGATCAATAAACAACCCAATGACAAGCTGCCCGATGATCCCTAAAATACTGGTTGCAATGACCCCAATTTTGGGAACAGCTATGACGGTAAGAAGTAAATACAAAGTGCCCAGAAACGCGGCACTTAATTGCCATTTAGGTACCTCAAGAATTGCGAGCAAATTTCCTTCACTAAAGAAAACAATAAAAATAGCTAGAAACAATGTTCCTGTTAGAAAAGTTAACAGTGTTGTTTCAAGTGTTCCTGCTTTACGACTTAGTGTACCATTGATAGACGATTGTGCGCTTAATGTGATCCCACCTAATAAAGTGAATAAAATCATGAAAATACCCATATTTTTACCTCCTAGTTAACTAACACAAGTGCTATAATCATTGAAAGCACGGCAAACATTTTTTCTTTATTGATTCGAGAATTTTTACTGCCAAGCCAGCCATAATGTTCAATAACCATGCTCATTACCAGTTGACCAATAATGACTGCAACCATCGTAATACCAACACCGACAAAAGGAACACTGATTACAATTGAAGTTAAATAAACAACCCCCAAAACACCGCCGAGTAATGTCCATTTAGGTGCCTCAACGACATAAGAGATTTTCCCTTTTCCAAAGAATAGCCATAATAATCCAATGATGATCGAACCCATAAAGAAGTTATAAAAACTAGTTTCAAGCTGTCCTATGGATTTCCCTAGTTCCCCGTAGATTGCTCCTTCAAAACTAAGTGCTGCCCCTGCTAATAATGCTAGTATATATGCGAAGTATCGCATTAAATTTTCTCCCCCATCTTCATATTTATATATCTAGAATAATCGATATGTTAGTCAAAAAATACAGAAATCTAGCGATTAGATTTCTGTTTTAATATATTCAGCTAACTGATGAATGACTTCTTCATTTCTTCTATAATAAGTCCACTGACCATAACGAACAGATTCAAGCAGACCCGCTTTCTGCATCATATTTAAGTAGTGTGAAACCGTAGATTGAGAAGCTTTAGCTTTTTCTTGGATATCCCCTACACAGACCCCCCCTTTAAAACTTACCTCCTTCGGCAGGTGAGCGCCTTGTTTAGGAAAATGCTTCTCGGGTTCCTTCAACCACCGTAAAATATTTAGCCGAGTTTCGTTTGATAAAGCCTTAAATAGATCGATTAGTTCCATCCTATTATTTTATATCGAATATTTCCGATATGTCAATAATAGGACTTACACGAAACCTGGAGACAACCTAAGGTTATTTGTAAAGCAAACTAGAGTCAGATCATCAATAAGCATACTTCTTTCTTTTTATCCAAAAGACAGGATAGTGAATCTCTCAAAATGTATTTACGCACAATTTGTTCGAATTGTGTGCAAATCCAAGCATGCTTGTACCCTCTTACATAATGTATGAAGAACGATGGAAGGAGGTGAAAAACATGGCATCAACATGTGAAAGATTAGCTAGAATAATAGGTGGCAATGCTCAAGTTTCAAATGGAGTATGCGTCGTTTCACGCCTTAGAGACATAAATGCAAAAATCTTAAATAGAAGAACAGTCTCCCCCTTGTCCCTACCATTTGCACTATCCTTCGAAAACCCGAAAGATGGTAAAACGCTAAATTTAGGTGAAACAGTTATCCTCCAAAAAGAAATCAACCCTTTTATCACCGAACTCAGAAAGCGAGGAATCCTCGTTACTGCCCTTCACAATCACTGGCTATTCGATGAACCACGGTTAATGTATATTCACTGGGAAAAAGTGAGCAACCCTTTTGATTTTGCTAGAGATAGTTTTGAAGCTGCTAAGAAAGCACGTTTATTTTAAATTTGGTAACCCCCTTTCTAAGGGGATTTTTTTTTGCTCCTCTACATCCTTTGAAACCTGGGACGAGGCTTATTCCTGTCTATTTCATTTTACGCGGCTAAGAGGAAAAGGCTCAAAGCTTCAGCTTTAAGCCTTCATGTGTTGCTTTAAAACCTAACTTTTCATAAAACCTTAACGCATCAGGTCTTTGTTTATCCGTCGTCAGTTGCACTAAATGACAACCGCGTTCTTCTGCACGTTGTATAGCCCATTGAATCAGATTCGTCCCTACACCTTTTCCTCTTACAGAAGCGGACGTTCTTACTCCTTCGATTGTAGCTCTCCATCCACCTTGGTGAGTTAAATAAGGTGTAAAAGTTATTTGCAAAACCCCAATGACCTCCTCACCTTCACAAGCCACGACTAACTCGTTGTTCATATCAGATGCAATCGCCTCAAATGCCTTTAGATAGCTACTAGGAAGCGGCTGTTCGTAACGCTCTCGTTTGCTTCCCAAAACATCATCCCCAAGCATTCGAACAATACGATCTAAATCCTTTTCAGTAGCATTCCTAAAGCTTATCTTTGTCTCCATCGAATCTCTCCCCTCCTATAGTTGAAGGCTGACTGAATTTCACAGCTTTCGTTAAATGAGTTATTTATATTTAATTCACTTGCGTTTAGCAAAATAGACACCTACACCAAAGATTACAACTACTAGCATTACAATAAAACTATATGTATATGATTTTAAGATGAGACTGCCGGCTAGCACTCCCCCAGCGCTCAGGAGGAATAGTACAGTAAAAAAGTGCTTAAGCAACAAAGACTGTTGGTGAAAACCGAGGATGGCGCCAATCCCAGTTGTAACAATTGTGAACCAAAACACGATTTCATTGGAGGCTGCTTCGATATAAATGATGATATTAAATACAACCACCCACCATGAGGCAAGGACAGCACCTCGGTGATTCCGATAAATTCGGATAAGAATAAAACCAAACAAGCAACTAAATAGAATGATAAGAATGCGCGGCGCCAGTAAATACAAAATCGAGTTCACCATAAATAGCCCATAAGCGGTTATGAACACTAGTCCAAACCCACTTAAACGAAATCGCTTCCACCCTTTTACGGAACCTGCAAATAACCCTACACCCAGCAAGGCAAACTGCCATTCATACCCATCCCATCGCTCTGAAAATCCCAAGAGGAGACTACTCCCTAAAATAGCCACCACATACACGAAAAATTGTTTCATCCCCACACCATCCTTTTCGTAGCGACAAGGTCACCTGGTCCCTACAATCATCTCAGGACAATGTACCTGTCCGTACTCTATAGATGAGCATTCTCAAAGTGTTCAACGGTTGGAAATGGGTCATAAAAATGATGGAGCTGTGTTTTCCAGTCTTGATATTCTTTTGAATGTCTAAACCCTACTGTATGGTCTTCTAGTGATTCCCACTTCACTAACAATAAATATTTTCCCTTTACTTCCATACATCGTTGCAATTCGTGAGATATGTAACCTTTCATTGAAGAGATAATTTTCGATGCTTCTCGAAATGCTTCCTCATATTCCTTCTCCATCCCTTGCTTAACTTGCAACATTACTGCTTCCAAAATCATGCTATCCCGCCCTTTTTTAAAAATACTATCATTTAGCAAACCTTATTGTATTTCTTATAAATCCAAAATTGCCGGTGAACTTATAAAAGAAAAAGATTCACCTCTGTCCCTGTTAGACCATTAAATATTTTTTAAAAATAAGGAAAGAATAAATTTGCTCTCGTTTAAATTTTTAGAAATAGCCTTGCAAGGAGGTCTTATATACGATGGGAAGAAAAGGGAAACTTTGGACAAATCAATATATCATCATTATATCATTGACTTTAGTCATGTTCTCTGCTTTCTACATGATCACAGCAGGTTTTCCAGTTTACGTATCAACCATTAGTGATAACCCTACAATTGCCGGCACCATGACGACGACCTTAATGGTAGCATCGTTAATTACGCGCTTTTTTGCCAGTGTCATTATCCAGAAAGTGAATATGAAATTGCTCCTAATTGTTTCGCTTCTTTACTTTTTGGGCACCATTGCCCTTACGTTTGTAAATGACTCGATTGGATTTTTGATCTTCATCCGAGCCTTACAAGGGATTGGATTTTGTATGCTAACGAATCTAGTCTTTACAATTTCAAGTAATATTGTCCCTAAATCACGATTAGGGGAAGGCATTGTTTTTTTCGCTATGTCTACAAGCGTTGGGACGACTCTTGGACCCCTCATCGCCATTTCTTATCTTGCAAATTATTCATTCCAGTCAATGATGATGTTAACTCTAGGCTTAATGTCCTTTTCATTTGTGTGCAGCTTTTTCACAAAAAATACAGGTAAAAAAGAACAGGATCATCCACAAGCAACCAATAATGAACCTTTCTATAAGTACATGTTCGATAAGCGTGTCCTGCTTCCCAGTATTTTGGTTTCGTTAAATTATATGACCATTGCAGGAACTGTTAACTTTATGCGGGAAAGAGATTGGTGTTGGTGGAAGGATTTCACAGTTCTTTATCACACAAGGAATTGCAATGGTGATCGTTCGGTCTTTCTCTGGGAAAATTTTTGATAAATTCGGTCATAGAGTCCTGATTATTCCAGCCGCTATCTCAGGTGCTGGAGGTTTGCTCCTATTAGGATTCTCGACTAGTATGATGATGGTCTGGATTTCAGGGGCATTATTTGGAATCGCTTTTGCTGTCCTTCAACCAATCACCCAAGCTTGGGCCTTAACACTTGTTCCACCCGAGAAAAAAGCAACAGCCAATTCAATGCTGCTTATTTTTATCGATTCTGGTATGGCCATCGGCTCAGTAGCTCTCGGATTCTTAGCAAAAAGTGTTGGATACGGCATGACGTTTAGTTATTCCGCAGCACTAATGGTTGTAATTTTGGTCTTGTATCTAATTGGAAGCAAACAAACGGAAACAGCTAAAGCGACGAAGGAAAAACCATCCAAAAGGTACGTACTAGCGTTCGAACGGGATAAACCATAGGGACAGGCACACATTGTCCCTACTGTTTTCAAACTTACGAACTTTTTTAGAAAAAAAGCCTACATATAAGTTATTTACAAAATTTTCTTTACTTGTTATAATTATCAATAGTAAATAAAGAACGTGAAAGAGAGGGATGTATTATGAAAAGCATTGTATTGGTACTTGCAGCTGATCTGAATATAAAAACACAGCCCTCTTGTGAACAAAAACTGATTTAAAAATTTCCTTTTTTTGAATCCTAAATGTTACCGTGGGCTGTGTATTTGCTCACGGTTTTTTATATGCTCATGTTGGGTAGTACCCAATATTAGCGAATGGACCGTATTTTATGTACGGTCCTTTTTCTATTTAAAAGTAGGATTCAATTGGAGGAATTTATAGATGAATATAAAACAATTAGGTTGGAATGAAACCTTACAAGAAAGCTTCAAGACCTATGAAGCGGATGGATTTTCAGTAGGAAGGATTGCATTAGAGCATAAACATATGTATCGCGTTTTTACAACAAATGGTGAAGTTTTAGCAGAAGTATCAGGAAAGTTTCGATTTGAGTCTCTCAGTCGCGAGAGTTATCCTGCAGTTGGTGATTGGGTCGTTTTGTCCATCAGAGAAAATGAAGGTAAAGCAACGATTCATGCGGTTCTCCCTAGATATAGTAAGTTCTCAAGGAAGGTAGCTGGGAATGTAACAGAGGAGCAAATTGTTGCTTCGAATGTAAATACCGTCTTTCTTGTGAATGCATTGAACAATGATTTCAATGTGCGTCGAATTGAACGATATTTACTAATGGCTTGGGAAAGTGGTGCAAATCCAGTTATTGTTCTGACGAAGGCAGACCTTTGTCAGGACATTGAAGAGAAAATTACTGAAGTTGAAACTGTTGCATTTGGTGTTCCGATTCATGCTTGCAGTGTGAAAGAGAATACCGGTCTTGATCAATTAAAAGTATATTTTGACGATAATAAAACGGTAGCATTGCTCGGCTCTTCAGGAGCAGGAAAATCTACTTTAACAAATGCTTTACTTGGCGAGGAGAAACAACTTGTTCAGGATGTTCGTGATGGTGACGACCGTGGAAGACATACAACAACGCATCGTGAGCTACTCCTTTTGAAATCAGGAGGAATCATCATTGATACACCTGGAATGCGCGAGCTTCAATTATGGGAAAGTGACAATGCTTTAAGTCACAGCTTTCAAGATATTGAAGAACTAGCAGAGAATTGTCGTTTTCGTGATTGTAGCCACAAATCAGAGCCGGGTTGTGCCATTCAGTCTGCTATTGCTTTAGGAACACTAGATGAAAATCGATATCAGAGCTATGCCAAGCTTCAAAAAGAGCTAGCCTACTTAGAGAGAAAAACCGATAAAAAAGCTCAAATCGAAGAAAAAAACAAATGGAAAAAGATAACCAAAAGTGTGAAAAGAAAAAAATAGGTACTTCCTAGATGAATGAATCCTGTCGGGTGTTTTAACTACGTTTTAACCTGTAATGGATAAAACCTTCTGCAGGATAAAAGATGTCAAGTGAGACTCAACAGGAGCGGAAATTCGGGATCATTTCAGAGGATATCGGATTCAATATGACACTTCTCCTACTTTTGGAGAAGTGTCATATTTTTAGGATAAGATTATGTAAGTATCGCAATGTTTTCATCTTGCAAGTGCTTCTTTTCGAATCACTGATAAATATTTAGCATTCGTTATCTTTTTACAGCAATCGCTACTGTCTATACAAATGAGATTGCCGTTAGCCTTGTAACCATCAGGGTGATAGTTTTTTTGCTTTTGTAACAGTAGAAATTCGGTGCCCCAATTAAAGTAGCCAAACACACTAGACTTTTGGGCATAAAAAATCGTAAATTCCTAAGACAAAGTAGCTTTACCTGTCCCAAGGGATATAGAAATAAAAATAAAGAGCGCATTCCTTTTTAGAAACGCGCCCCTCACCTTACCTACATTCCACCTGTTACCCCAATACCTTCACCGGTTATTGCTGCTGCACCATCTGAGGCCAAGAAAACAGCGGTTGCCCCAATTTCGGATGGTTCAAGCAAACGTTTCATCCATTGTTTTCCTAAGATGTGATGGTTGAGAGCTTCTTGTTCAGTGGTTCCGTCCTCAGCGGCTAGTTTGGGTAACTGTTTTTCAATTAATTCTGTCCGTACCGGCCCAGGCATGATCGCGTTTACCGTGATCCCATCCTGTGCAGTTTCCAACGCTGCCGTTTGTGTGAAACCAACCACACCAAATTTTGCAGCAACATAGGCAGATTTATAGGCATCCGGAATTCTACCATGTGCAGAAGAAATATTAATAATCCGACCTTTTTGTTGTTTCTTCATTGTTGGAATAACATGCTTGGACATTAAGAAGGTTCCCGTTAAAATAACGCCTAGTAGTAGATTCCATTTTTCAATCGGGAAGTCCTCTACTTTTGCAATATGCTGCAATCCGGCATTGTTCACCAATATATCCACGGTTCCGCGATCGGCAATAATTTGGTCGACCGCACTTTTCACCATCTCTTCATTGGCAACATCAACTTTATAGCCTTTTGCATTACCTAACTTTTCAGCCGCGCTTTCCGCCGCTTCTAGATCCAAATCTAAGATGGCCACAAAGTCGCCATTCTCAATAAATGATTGGGCAATCGCATACCCAATTCCTTGAGCCGCACCGGTCACAATAACTGTACGTTCTTTCTGCGTTCCCATCCTAATCCTCCTGTTTCAATCGTATTAAAACTAATTCCTGTTAAACCTAATTCCTAATTCTGGACACGTCTCCAAACCAACTTCGTGTTTTGCTTCTTCCCGTCTACAATAACTGGTGGGCTTGTAATTTCAAGAAGATCTCCATCAAGGCTCACATACCGCGGTTGCGAATCTCCTAACCAGGTTGGATTCATACTAACAGACATATGATGGGTGACAACGTTATTCTCTTCATCCACTTCATATGGACCAGCATAAGCAAGATACCCGCCAGCAGCGGCTGCCATTTCTTCTTGCGTGCCAATATGTAAAGCACCAGATGCATATTTTGGACGGTTAGGACTCATCATTTGCGCAGACATATAGCCTTCTGGATGATACATGATAAAGCCTGTTGCATCTTCTCCCATTGGATAAGTTTTATTTCCATGATCATCTGTCACTTCATAAGAAACTAAACTCCAAATCCCTAGTACCTTCTCTTTTAACGTGTTCGCCATGGTGTTTTTACTCCTCCTAATAGGTCTATTGTTATTATGTTCTCCTTGTATAGTTTACCTGTGTTTAACTTATAATTTAAATACATATATGTTATATTATTTATTTGAAATCCTAATAAGTTAAGGAGAAAGAATGGAACTAAAACATTTACAATACTTCACAGAGGTCGTTAAGCACGGGAGCTTTTCAAAAGCAGCAGAATCGCTGTATATCTCCCAACCGAATATCAGCAATGTTATCAAAGATTTAGAAGAAGAATTAGAGGTAAAGTTGTTAATTCGCACAACTAGGAAGCTTGAACTAACCGATACAGGGAGACTCCTCTATCAATATGGACAGCAGGTTTCTCAAACTTTACAACAGTTTTATCAAGAATTAGATGATACGAAAAATAGCAAAAAAGGCAGCGTTAAAATGGGCATATTCCCCATGCTTGGTACGGAATTTTTCACGAATATGATTGCAAACTTTCATCTTCAATATCCTGAAATCCGCGTGCGGTTTGTGGAAGATGGCGCAAGGAAGTTAAGAGAATCGTTACTACAGGGAGAGCTTGATTTAGTGGTCATGCCTTACCCAATTGATGAAGAGGCATATGATTTCTTTCCTTTCTTGAGTGGAGAATTACGGATTTTAGTCCACCAACAGCATCCTTTCGCAAACAAGGCGAGCGTCAAATGGGACGAACTAGTGGATGAGAACTTTATTATCTTTCGAGAAGGATTCACCATCCATGATACCATTATCGCGGAATGCGGAAGACTTGGTTTTGAGCCCAAAATTATTTGTGAAACATCACAATGGAATTTTATGATTGAAATGGTTTCCAATCATCAAGGCATCACCATTCTACCCCAAAGCAAATTTAATGAAATTGACAGTCATCATCATAAGCTAAAAGTATTGCCTCTCGTTTCCCCAGAGAAAGAGTGGAATCTAGGAATCGCCTGGAGAAAAGAAAGCTATCTCTCCTTTGCCACAAGGACATGGATTCAATTTTTGAAAGAGACTTTAGAGAGCTAATGTTCCATATGCTAGAAAATTAGAAACTCATTAGCTTCAATATAATATTTCAATTGTCCCAATTTAACATCGAAATAAACTCATAAAAAATAAGAGCTTCATCCAAGCTCTTTTTATGAGTTTAATAACCATTTATTCAAAATAAAACACTTCCTTAAATGAATCAGTTGTATGATGATTTCTTACCTATAACGGCAACCGTATGATATTCTCTTGAATTAGGACCTTTTATTAGCTCAACATCAATAAACCCTTTTCCTTTTAATAAAGGAATCACTTTTCCTTCTATTAAATCTCGTATTCCTTCCCATGTCTCTCCATTTTTCCCGTCGCTAAGAGTAAGAATTAACTTTCCACTTCGACTAAGAACTCGATCTATTTCTGAAATGGTATCAGACAAGTCTTCCCAAAAATAAATAGAATGTATGCTAAAGACTTTGTTAAATACTTCATCTTCGAAGGGTAATTTCTTAACGGTTCCTTGAACAATTTTCACTTTCCCTTCATTTAGTGCCTTTTTGTTTCGAATTTTGGCAGTCCTGATTACAGTCGGTGAAATGTCGAATCCAACTACTTGATCTACTTGTTTTTGTTCCAAAATAAGTTTCATTGCATAGCCTGAACCACATCCAAGTTCCAATATATGATCATTTTTGTTAACATTTAGTAACTCAATAGTCCACAAAGTTTCTGGTTTATGTTGTTGAACCATCTTTTCACCAATGTATGTTCCAATAAGACCTTTTGGTCTACCATACTGTTTATCAATACAATTCTTAACTTTATCAATAAATCGCATTCGTTTATATCCCGCCTTTGAGTTTACAAGAAATTATTTTATGTCCATATCGTACAGTATTCACTTCCTCAATTATACAACCCGTTGATTGACAATAGGACATTGTCCTTACAATAATAGCCGGGTCAATGTCCTCTGCCCCTTTAGTATCTACAAGTTGTTTCCGTCCTCAGAATGGCTAGCAGCACCTATACTTTGATGAACAAGGGCCAGGCACTTGCTGGTCATAGCGTTCAGGTTGCGATTGATAGTGTTGGTTTACTAAAAAACTTCCAATCTTTCAAGAGAATAGATCTACCTTGCATTAATGTCTATTTGATATTAAACACAGAAAAAAGCACAGATAAAAAATCTGTGCTTTTAATTTGCCCGGCGACGTCCTACTCTCACAGGGGGAATCCCCCAACTACCATCGGCGCTGAGAAGCTTAACTTCCGTGTTCGGCATGGGAACGGGTGTGACCTTCTCGCTATCGTCACCAGACTATTTAGTTAAGGAAAGTCATTTTACTTTCGCAAAAATCTTTGTTCCCTCAAAACTAGATAATGTTTGTAAGAAGAAAAGTAAAACGGAGTATCTAAGTTTTTTCGCGTTAGCGAAAATAACTTTCAATTTGTCTAGCTACGGCTCCTAACTTCTCGGCCGTTTCAATCCGTCCAAACAAATCCAAAATCGGGATTTGCATGGACGGCTTTCCAACGTCTGTCGAAGTTGAACAGTCGCCTTCGCTTTTCGTAATCTAGCTCCAGAAGCCAAACCGTACGGCTGTTTCGCTCTCTCCTGCGAAGTCAAAAAGCGACTTCTTCTCGAGAGCTCCAACATCCTAGCGGTTTAAACGGGCTTCTTCCGCTTTTTATTTTTGG
>NZ_JAMBNR010000034.1 GCF_023715205.1 Mesobacillus maritimus | reverse complement strand
TTCCTTTTAGCATTAGCTAAGTAAGATCCCTGAAAGATGATCAGGTTGATAGGTCAGAGGTGGAAGCGCGGTGACGTGTGGAGCTGACTGATACTAATCGATCGAGGACTTAACCAAAACGAAAAGCGGAGGCGACTGTACAGCCTCGACAAGCGCTGGAGGGCCAGCAGTTGAAGTCGTTCTTTGACTTCAGCGGATGGACCGAAGCGACTCGAGAGGCTAGGAGCCAGAGCTGGACAACGATACTCGTTTCACTTAACTTCTTACAAACATTATCTAGTTTTGAGGGAACAAAAAAATCTCTTGAAAAATATCAAAAAGATATTATAATAATTGTCTGGTGACGATGGCGAGAAGGTCACACCCGTTCCCATGCCGAACACGGAAGTTAAGCTTCTCAGCGCCGATGGTAGTTGGGGGATTCTCCCTGTGAGAGTAGGACGTCGCCAGGCCAAAAAAAAGGCAACCTTGTTTGGTTGTCTTTTTTTTGGCTCTTTTCTTTAACTTTGTTGCTTCTTGGACAAAAAATACATCTGAGTAACTCAAGTCATTCAATAAATAATTACATTTTATAGAAAAAAGTACTTACAATAATTTCAAACGATCGCAATTGCTACTTTATCGTCAAAATTGGCTTCAGAATTTCAATAACAATTTTTACAAAAAAACAGCGTTTTTATTTGTGTAAGAAACCCAAAAGAGCGTTTTTGTAAAAGGCAAATTAATTTAAGAGTGAATCCCCTTCATTGTTTAATAAAAAGGATCGTTTCCTTTTTTATTTTTAATAAAATGTATAAAAAGAGTTTGTTCTCCTCCGATTCTATTAAACTATAGGGAAAGCATGGTTAATAAACCGAGTACAAGCTTTATTTGTTCCTTTCTACAATATAATCTTTTTTTAGTGCTCGTATTAACCAAGATGGAAATTGCGAGTACTAGTCTCAAAAGTGGAAATTAACTTAGCACCCGCATTAAACTGATATTTTACATGCCTAATTTATACACTCTCCTCCTGAACCCGTCATTGACTATTCCGTAATCCTCGCTTTTTATTTCCCTTCCAAATATCGAATAATCAATGATGGTCCCTTTTTTAGGGTGATTTCAAGAAAGGACTCAATAAATGGATAATCTTCGTTTGACATCATTTTAATCAGTTCACTCCACCAATCAATTTCGTAACGAGCTATCATTCCAAGGTTATATAGGAGAAGATAATGAAGCAGTAGTTCAGGCATCATAGCTAAATCCTCTCTTATCAATGGAAAGGCATACTGTTGGTCCATGGAATTAAGTTTAATGATACTTGGTTCTAAATGGAGGGGGGAATCGCAATCAAATAATATGCGCCTGTCATCTGTTCCGCGAAACGTTACTTGCCCCCCTACTTTCTGTTGAATATAGGTCATAAACCGGCTCTCTGTCATATGATAGGTGTCCAGTAAGGTTTTAGGTAAAGCAAAAGAGCCATCAATTGTGTGGATGGGGAGAAAGGTTTGCTGCCCCATTAGTTTAATAAAAAGGGGAGTGAGTTCTGGAATGAACTTCAGAAGATCTCCCATTTTGACTTTTTCTCCTTCCAGTTGTTTCATGTGAAACAATTTTTCTGCCAACAGAGGAAACAATCCGTGTCGCTGGAGCTTTACCTCATCGTCTAAAAATGAATATTGTTGTTTCTTTCTTTTCCTAGTCGATAGTCCATGGGCTAGTACAGCAGTTGTTTCTGGATAGTTTGGATTTGCTGTTAGTATGCATGCTTTTGAGAGGTGTACTAATCCATAAAAAAGCAATATGGGCTGGATATGTATTGGGGAGGTTTGAGCTTGTTGGTAGTATATTTTTCCATGCTCCAAATAGTACATAAACGGATAACAGTTCTCAAAGCTCTTTTGGTCAGCATTTTCTATTTGTAATTGCTGGTAGCAGTTTAATAAGTAATTTCTTGAATAATCAGCTGAAAAATAAACTGAAAAACGGTCCCAACCATTAGTCTGCAATAACATCCATAAACCCTCCGATATTATCAGAAAAATCTAACTTGGCGAATCTTTCTTGACAGTATTTTGTCCAATTGATAACCTTACTAATAATATTTTGTTCTAGAGGGGGTTATTTACGATGTGGGAAAATAAATTTGCAAAAGAAGGATTAACTTTTGATGATGTGTTGCTTGTGCCTGCAAAGTCTGAGGTTTTACCCAAGGATGTAAAACTTCAAGTAAAGTTAACAGAAAAGATTAAGTTAAATATCCCAGTTATTAGCGCGGGTATGGATACTGTGACAGAAGCAGAAATGGCCATTAGTATGGCTAGACAGGGTGGCTTAGGGATCATCCACAAAAACATGTCCATTGAGCAACAAGCTGAACAAGTGGACAAAGTAAAACGTTCTGAAAGTGGAGTTATCACTGATCCATTCTTTTTAACCCCTGAACACCAGGTTTTTGACGCAGAACATCTAATGAGCAAGTATCGGATCTCTGGTGTCCCAATTGTTAACAATGAACAGGAACAAAAGCTTGTCGGCATTCTTACGAATCGTGATTTAAGGTTTATTCAGGATTATTCCATTCTCATCTCTGATGTCATGACAAAGGAGAATTTGGTTACTGCTCCTGTTGGAACAACATTACAGGAAGCTGAAAAGATTTTGCAACGATATAAAATTGAGAAACTCCCACTCGTAAATGAAGATGGAATCTTAAAAGGGCTTATAACTATTAAGGATATTGAGAAAGTGATTGAGTTCCCCAACTCTTCAAAGGATGAACAAGGTCGCCTAATTGCTGGTGCTGCCGTTGGCGTTGCAGCTGATACCTTAAAAAGGGTTGAAGGATTGGTACGAGCTCAAGTGGATGTCATTGTCATTGACACAGCACATGGCCATTCAAAAGGCGTTTTAGAAACAGTCAGACAAATTCGAGAGACATACCCTGACCTTGCAATTATTGCTGGAAATGTTGCTACTGCAGAAGGTACTCGGGACCTTATCGAGGCTGGTGCCGATGTTGTAAAGGTTGGAATTGGACCTGGATCTATTTGTACAACACGAGTCGTAGCCGGCGTCGGTGTCCCTCAAATTACAGCTGTTTATGACTGTGCAAGTGAAGCAAGAAAATATGGGAAAGCCATTATTGCCGATGGAGGCATTAAGTATTCAGGAGATATTGTAAAAGCTTTAGCAGCTGGCGGGCATGCTGTCATGCTTGGAAGTATGCTAGCAGGTACAACTGAAAGTCCAGGAGAAACAGAAATTTATCAAGGACGACGCTTTAAAGTTTACCGGGGCATGGGCTCTGTAACATCCATGGAAAAAGGGTCAAAGGATCGCTATTTCCAAGAGGATAATAAGAAGTTTGTTCCAGAAGGAATTGAAGGACGTGTCGCTTACAAAGGACCTTTGTCAGATACGGTTTATCAGTTAATTGGTGGAATTCGTTCAGGTATGGGCTATTGTGGTGCGGCAAACCTACAGGAGTTAAGAGAGAACAGTCAATTCATTAAAATGACTGGAGCCGGGTTACGTGAAAGTCATCCACATGATGTTCAAATTACAAAAGAGGCTCCGAATTACTCAACAAGCTGAGTCTAAAAGCCTAAATTTTCTATATGTAAGTTGTTTTTCAGACAGGGAGGTTTTCTCTGTCTGTTTTTTTGATTTTGTTTATGTTAAACTATACGGGTGTGTTTTTTGAATGGGGTCAATCTAGCAACATACCAAATAGAAAAGCGGAAGCCCCCTGTTCAGCGGCGTATTGCCTGGTGCTCTTTAACTGAGATAAATATCAATTGTATGGTGGAGAGCGAAGGACAATAACCGCTAGGGCGCTGTAGCTAGACATGTGATTAACTAAATGAGCTGGAGGGAAATTGCTTTGAAACGTTACAGACAATTTACAATGACGTTTGCTGTATTTCTGTTAGCTTTGACAACTTTGCTTTCGGGCTTACCCGGAAATGTACAAGCAGCAGAAGATGAGTTAGGCCTTAGTGCAGAAGCAGCCATTCTTTTAGATGGTGAGACTGGGAAAGTTTTATATGAAAAGAATGCAGATGTGGTACTAGGTGTAGCTTCAATGTCAAAGATGATGACAGAGTACCTTGTGCTTGAAGCAATCCATAAAGGTACGATTACTTGGGATCAAACGGTAAAAATTGATGAGTATATCCATCGATTATCATCAGCACCTGGGTTGTCTAATATTGGCTTAACACAAGGAGAAGATTATACCGTTAAGGAACTTTACGAAGCTATGGCCATTCATTCAGGGAATGCTGCAACTGTTGCACTTGCTCAGTTAATTGCTGGTTCTGAAAAGAATTTTGTTGAAATGATGAACGCCAAAGCAAAGGAATTAAATCTAGAGGATTACAAATTTGTTAACTCTTCTGGTTTGAACAACAGTTCGTTGTTAGGAAATCATCCTGCTGGCGGTGCAGATGATGAAAATGTGATGTCTGCGAGAGCTACAGCTAAGTTGGCTTATCATTTATTAAAGGACTATCCTGAAGTACTTGATACGGCTAGTAAACCAAGACTCGAGTTTAGAGACGGTAAAACATATGATAACTTTAACTTTATGTTGCCAACGCTAGTACATGCGTATGAAGGAATTGATGGCTTAAAGACAGGGTCAACGGACTTTGCTGGTTATGCATTTACAGCTACAGCTAAACGAGGTGACCAACGATATATTTCCGTGGTAATGAAAACAGATTCAAGGGATATTCGTTTTACAGAGACAGCAAAAGTCATGAATTATGCATTCAATAGTTTTTCAAAAGAACAAATTTTTGATAAAGGCTTCCAATTGAAAGGCCAAGAAACAGTACCAGTAACTAAAGGAAAAGAAAATAGCGTCGCTGTTCAAACAGATGGTGAACTTGCTCTTCCAGTTAAAAACGGTGAAAAAGAGCAATACCAACCAAAATTGGTCATTGATAAAGACCTTTTAAATGAGGATGGCGAGTTAACTGCCCCTATTGAAAAAGGTCAAACAATTGGATATATGACAGTCGAATCAAAAAACGGTGGAGATATCCAGTTCATTACTTCAAAAAATGAAAAGGCCATTCAAGTCCCCGTTGTTGCTGCAGAAGAAGTAGAAAAGGCAAACTGGTTCGTGCTTTCAATGCGTGGAATTGGCGGTTTCTTCGGTGACTTATTTAGTACGATTGCCTCTACTGTTAAGGGTTGGTTCTAAAAAAATATAATTTTTTAAAAATTATAGTAGTAAAATTTAGGGTTCCTGTTGACAGGGACCCTTTTTTGGTGTTTATTTTCAATAAGGGAATTGGAAAAAATTCCGATTTATTTTCTTGGAATAATCCTCTAAAATAAAAATAGTCGAATAATATAATTACTTAAAGTGGGGGAAAAAGAATGAGAACAGGAACAGATCGTGTAAAACGTGGAATGGCTGAGATGCAAAAGGGTGGCGTCATTATGGACGTTGTCAATGCAGAACAAGCTAAAATAGCGGAAGAAGCAGGGGCAGTTGCCGTTATGGCATTAGAACGAGTACCTTCTGACATTCGTGCGGCTGGTGGAGTAGCAAGAATGGCTGACCCTACCATTGTCGAAGAAGTAATGGGAGCTGTATCCATTCCTGTAATGGCTAAAGTGAGAATTGGACATATTGTTGAAGCAAGAGTGCTTGAATCAATGGGTGTTGATTATATTGACGAAAGTGAGGTATTAACACCAGCAGATGAAGAGTTCCACTTATTAAAGAGTGAATATACTGTACCATTTGTTTGCGGCTGCCGTGATCTTGGAGAAGCAGCAAGACGTATTGGTGAAGGAGCAGCAATGCTTCGTACAAAAGGTGAGCCTGGTACAGGAAATATTGTTGAAGCTGTACGTCACATTCGTAAAGTAAATGCACAAGTTCGCAAGGTTGTCGCAATGGATGAGACTGAGCTTATGACAGAAGCAAAACTTCTCGGAGCCCCTTACGAAACACTATTAGAAATTAAACGTCTTGGTCGTTTACCGGTTGTAAACTTTGCTGCTGGTGGTGTAGCGACACCTGCTGATGCTGCGTTAATGATGCAACTAGGTGCTGATGGTGTATTCGTAGGATCTGGAATTTTCAAATCTGAAAACCCAGAGAAGACTGCACGTGCTATTGTTGAGGCAACAACACATTATCAAGATTATGAATTGATTGCAAAGTTGTCTAAAGGACTTGGGGCAGCGATGAAAGGTATTGAAATCTCTTCACTCACTTCTGAAACACGCATGCAGGAACGCGGGTGGTAAACTGAAATGGTTAAGGTAGCTGTATTAGGTTTGCAAGGGGCCGTAAGAGAACATGTAAATGCCATTGAAGCTAGCGGTGCAGAAGCGGTTGTTATCAAAAGAGTAGAGCAGCTTCAGGAAGTGGACGGGCTTATTCTTCCTGGCGGAGAGAGCACAACAATGAGAAAACTGATTGATAAGTACGGCTTCATGCCAGAGTTAAAGCGATTTGCAGCTGAAGGCAAACCAATGTTCGGGACATGTGCAGGTTTAATTTTACTTGCCAAGCGAGTAGTGGGGTATACAGAGCCACATATTGGGGTCATGGATGTAACTGTCGAACGAAATTCATTTGGTCGCCAACGTGAAAGTTTTGAAACTGAACTTGATATTAAAGACGTTGCTGAAGACTTTTCCGCTGTGTTTATCCGTGCTCCACATATTGTTGAAGCTGGGGAAAATGTGGAGGTCTTGGCCAAGCATAACGGTCGAATTGTCGCAGCAAGGGAAGGTCAGTTTTTGGGATGTTCCTTTCATCCTGAGTTAACAGAAGACAACCGGTTAACCTCCTACTTTGTCCGTATGGTGGAAGAATCAAAACAAAAAACTATAGTATAATCCAGTTGCAAGCAGGAAATAAATATAGTAAATTTGAAATAATAAAACCTGATATATAAAAGCGATGACAGGAACTAGTAACTTGTTTTCATACCTATAGAGAGCCGGTGGTTGGTGTAAACCGGTGGGTGAGACGTGTGAATCCATCCTCGAGCAAAGCATGGAAAACCAGTTGGTTAGTAATTGCTTTCGGCAAAAGACCGTTATCTTGCTAAAGAGGAAAGTGTCATATGCTTTCAATCAGGGTGGCAACGCGGGTTAACTCTCGTCCCTTATTAGGGGACGGGAGTTTTTTGTGTTTTGCCAAGGATTATTGAAGGAGGAAGAAAGATGCTAGATGTAAAATATCTACGTACGAATTTTGACGAAGTGAAACAAAAGCTCCAGCATCGAGGAGAGGATTTAACGGACTTCGGGAAATTTGAAGAGTTGGATAAAAGACGCCGCGAGTTACTTGTTGAAACTGAAGCATTAAAAAGCAAGCGCAATGAAGTTTCTCAACAAATTGCGAAACTAAAAAAAGAAAAACAAGATGCTGATCAACTGATTACTGAAATGCGTGAGGTTGGCGATCAAATTAAAACATTAGATGAGGAATTAAGGGGCGTCGAAGAATCATTAGACAACCTATTAATGAGCATTCCGAATATCCCACATGAGAGTGTGCCAGTAGGAGAATCAGAAGACGATAATGTAGAAATCCGCAAATGGGGAGAAATCCCACAGTTTTCTTTTGAACCGAAGCCACATTGGGATTTGGCAGATGAACTAAAAATTATTGATTTTGAACGCGCCGGAAAAGTAACGGGAAGTCGTTTTGCTTTTTATAAGGGGCTTGGTGCCCGCCTAGAGCGCGCACTTATCAGTTTTATGATGGACCTTCATGCGGATGAACATGGCTACCAAGAGGTGCTCCCGCCTTATATGGTTAACCGTGCTAGTATGACGGGTACAGGCCAGTTGCCTAAATTTGAAGAAGATGCCTTCAAAGTCGCTGATACGGATTACTTCCTTATTCCAACGTCTGAAGTACCGGTAACAAACCTACACCGCGATGAAATTTTAACTAGCGAGCAGTTACCAGTTAAGTATGTTGCTTACAGTGCCAACTTCCGTTCTGAGGCTGGATCCGCAGGTCGCGATACGCGTGGCTTAATCCGTCAACATCAGTTTAACAAAGTAGAGCTTGTGAAATTTGTTAAACCTGAAGATTCTTATGCAGAACTAGAGAGCTTAACGAACAATGCTGAAAAAGTGCTTCAGTTATTGAATTTGCCTTACCGCGTTCTTAGCATGTGTACAGCTGATCTTGGCTTTACGGCTGCAAAGAAGTACGATATTGAGGTTTGGATTCCAAGCTATGAAACCTACCGTGAGATTTCATCTTGTAGTAATTTTGAAGCTTTCCAAGCACGTAGAGCAAACATTCGTTTCCGCCGTGATGCAAAAGGAAAGCCAGAACATGTTCATACACTGAATGGATCTGGCCTTGCGGTCGGCCGCACGGTCGCCGCAATTCTGGAAAATTACCAGCAAGAAGACGGCAGTGTAGTGATCCCCGAGGTATTACGTCCATATATGCGGAACTGTGAAGTTATTGGCCCGCAAAATTAAAGAAGAACTAGGCGGAAACACCGCCTAGTTTTTTAAAATGTTTTCTTGACTTTGCATTTTAAATATAATAAAATATTCTTTGTCAGTACGGAGGAATACCCAAGTCTGGCTGAAGGGATCGGTCTTGAAAACCGACAGGCGGGTTAAACCGCGCGGGGGTTCGAATCCCTCTTCCTCCGCCATAACACCTGAGATTTCATATTTGCGCATAAATATTGGAGATTCAAAAAAACCTGTTACCTTTGTGTAGCAGGTTTTTTCTGTTTAGGGAAAATAAAATATAATAAAAGACCAGCTCAAGAGAACTGGCCTTTCTATGAACAAGTGAAAAAGAATAAGTTCTGAACACAGGCCATACGCCGCTGCCCAGGGTGCTTATGCTTTAGGATATATATAGAATATGTTTTTTACTTAGTAAATGTTCCAGCTCCAGCACCCTAGCGGCTAGTGTCCTTCACTCTCCGCCCTACGATAAGTCAACATCGAATCGCCTCCGGCTCTTCGTGTTTCCTTTATCTCAGTCGAAGAGCTCCAGGCCATACGCCGCTGCCCAGGGTGCTTATGCTTTACTTTTTAACAATTGCGTTTGTTGGATAAACGAGCCAATTCGCTCAACGATTGGTTCAATAGAGGATTTGTCGCTCATAATATCATAATCATTGATGTTTAATCGGAGAACAGGGCAAGAGTTGAAACTGTTGATCCAATTCTCATAACGTCCGTGCATTTCTTGCCAATACTCAATTGGAGTTTGTTGTTCCATTGGGCGGCCGCGAAGGCGGATTCGCTCGAGTATATCATCAATACTTCCTTCTAAGTAAATTAGCAAGTCTGGATGTGGGAAGTATGGGGTCATCACCATTGCGTCAAATAGGCTTTTGTATGTTTCATAATCTACTGGCGACATCGTCCCTTTTTCATAATGCATCTTGGCAAAAATCCCAGTATCTTCGTAGATCGAACGGTCTTGGATGAATCCACCACCGTATTCAAAAATCCGCTTTTGTTCCTTGAAACGTTCTGCTAGGAAATAAACTTGAAGATGAAAGCTCCAGCGATCAAAATCAGCATAAAATTTATCGAGATAAGGATTCGTATCAACTTTTTCAAAAGAAGTACGAAATTGTAAAGCCTCAGCTAGAGCGTTTGTCATCGTAGATTTCCCGACCCCAACGGTACCAGCCACGGTAATAACAGCATTATTTGGGATATTATATTTCGTTCGTAAATTCATTGTTGTACGCTCCTTTTTGCTAATGATGCTGAAACCTGTTGGAGCATCATGTTTAAATCTTGTTTATTTTTCACAAAGTCTAGGTCATCCCCATTGAAACGAAGCACAGGAATCTCAGGATGTTGTTGTTCAAATATGTTCATGGCTTCCTCATAATCCAAAGATAATTGTTGTAAGTATGCTGCACTGATGTTCTTTTCTACCTCACGTCCGCGCATTTCAATTCGTTTCAACAGCGTGTCTAGACTCGCGTGTAAATAAATGATGATATTCGGAGTGGGTGTATCTTTTGTTAAAATATCATAAATTTTATAGTACTTTTCGTATTCCTGCTGATTAAGTGTCCGCTGTGCAAAAATCAAATTTTTAAAAATGTGATAGTCAGCCACAACAGGCTGGTTTTGACTGATATAGTTCTTATTAATATCGCCTAATTGTTTATATCGGTTGCAAAGGAAGAACATTTCCGTTTGAAAACTCCACTCCTCAATATTGTCATAAAACTTACCGAGAAACGGGTTCTCATCCACAATCTCCTTTAATAAAGGATATTGAAATTGTTCGGAAATAGCCTTTGCTAATGAAGTTTTGCCAACACCAATTGGCCCCTCAACCGTGATAAAAGGTGTTTCCCCCACAGTTTGTCCTCCTTCTCTATCCGGTTATCTATTTAAAAGGCTCTATTCTCAAACTTTGCTACTTTCAGAGCTCAACTAGAACTCCAATGCCATGTTTTTCATTAAGAAAAAGAGCTGTAAACTTAGATATGTCGTATAAAATAGCTATTCTGCGTTAAAATCCGTTTTAGGATTTTAACAATAATCTTTACAAAACAGCCATTTAAAAAATTATTTTTGGGTTATTAAAAAACACAAAATCCATTTTATCATATAATCACCAAGAGAGGAGATGGAATATTTGGGGGAGATAAAGGTGGTAACGGGAATAGTGTTCAAATTGTATATGTGAATAGTATGGATACTGAAATGTTGCATTACTCTCAGGAAGGGAACGGAAAAAAATCCCTTCGGGTAAGTGCGTTTTTTAGACTTTCTTTCCTCAAATTTTGTTACTTCTCAACTAAAATGACGACTGATTTAAAAAGCTCCATAAAAAACAAGCTCAGAGAAATCTGAGCTTGTTTCTACCTATGTTTGATTCACGACATTAAAGTTTTCCGTAATGAGTAACCAGTTTTGCGGGAAACTTAACCCGAGCTTCCAATAACTAATACCTCGTAAATTCAATTCTTTTATCAAGTCAAACTTTGCTTGGATGGAGCGTGCATCTTCAAACCATACTTCATGTCGTTTCCCTTCTCTATCGGTGTAGTTAAAGAAAGGGGCCTGGGCTTTTTGGTCATACTGAATGGCTACACCGTTGTCTGCTGCAAGTTGAATCGCTTGCTGGGGACTTACTGCTCGAGCGGTGCTTCCTTGGACGAATGGTAGAGTCCAATCATACCCATATAAGTTTTGTCCCATCATAATTTTATTCCCAGGCATTTCGGTAAGCGCATATTCGAGCACTTCACGAACTGGTCCAATTGGTGATACTGCCATCGCTGGGCCACCGCTATATCCCCATTCATAAGTCATGATGACAACGAAATCGACAATTTCCCCATGTGCCCGGTAATCATGGGCTTCGTACCATGCTCCTTTTTGTTCAGCACTTGTTTTAGGTGCTAGAGCAGTTGAAATTAACCAGCCTTGTTGGCGAAAACGATCTCGCGCTTTCCTTAAAAAATTATTATATGCTTCGCGGTCTGCAGGCCTTAAAAACTCGAAGTCAAAGTGAATATCACGGAATCCAACGCGGCGCGCGGTATCGACAATATTATTTAAGAACCGTTCTTGGACGGTCATATCGTTTAGAATAATCCTGCCGAGTTCATCGCTAAATTGGTCATTCTCCTGATTTGTAATTACCATCATTAACGTATTATTATTGGCCCGAGCAATCTGTGGGAAGTTATTTAATAGAGGTTCTTTTAATGAACCATCTCGTAGCGCTTGGTAACTAAACGGCGCTAAATAGGTTAAATAAGGGGCGGCCTCTCTTGCGGCATTCTCTAGTGCGGGAGCAACTGTGTTCCCTCTTGGCTCAACATATGCATTTGTTTCCGATCGGACCTTCGGGCGTTGGGGAATATAAAGTCTCAATCCAATTCGTAGTGGTTGATCTACAGGGATTCGATTGATTCTTGCCAATTCTTGATAAGAGGTACCAAACTTTCTAGCAATTGAATATAAACTATCTCCTTGTTGAACCCAGTAAAAGCTCCCGATGATTGGGATGACCACAGTTTGACCAACAACGAGCCTATTTGGATTAGGTATATCATTTGCTTCGACAATATCATTCACAGTTGATCCATAGGCACGGGCAATGCCTGCTAACGTATCACCAGGTTGTATCACATGGATTTGCATGGTTTTCCCTCCCTAGATAGCGGTAAAACGCTACAACCATCATATGAGTAGAGAGGTTGACCTATGAATTACCAAGAAAAAATTGTTTCAGATGGTGATATGTTTGCTTTTAAGACTTCTTTCATCATTTGTAACGCGTAGGTGTTGTCTTGATCGTGGTTGGAAGCAATGCAATCGTTAGGAATGAATAAGGAGTATTCACGCATATATGCATCGTTGGCGGTAAACAAAACACAAATGTTCCCGGCAATTCCAGTTATCACGAGTGTATCCACCTTTAATTCCTGCAGTAAACTATCAAGCGCTGTGCCATAAAAAGCTGAATGCTTAGGTTTTATTAAAAAGTAATCTTTACTCGTTGGGGTCAGTTTATGGATAATTTCTTGGCTCCGTTCATTTGTACAAACATGGATGATGGTTTCTAAATCTGCCTTCCATACTTTATAATGATCATTAATATAAATAACTGGCCAATTTTTTTTGTAAAAGTAGGATTTCAGTTCAAGTATGGGATGAGTTAACATCTCTGCTTTTTGGGATAAGATCTTGCCGTGATTAAACTGGAAATCATTGATCATGTCGATTACTAGTAAAGCGGGTTTCTGGCTGTTCACGTAAATCCACTCCTTTCCTATTATCTTTTGAAGGAAAGGGTATTCTTAAACGTAGGTAGAAATGGGGACGTTCAATGGAGTTCAATCGAGAAGAATTCTATATGAGAGAAGCAATTTCAGAAGCAAAAAAAGCAGAAAGAAAAGGAGAAGTACCAATTGGAGCTGTAATTGTCGTAGGTGATGAAATAATTGCTAGAGCACATAATTTGCGCGAAACTGAACAAAGTTCCATTGCTCATGCAGAGGTACTGGCGATAGACCAAGCTTGTAAAAAGTTAGGAAGCTGGAGGCTTGAGGAAGCAGAACTCTTTGTAACACTTGAGCCATGTCCTATGTGTGCAGGAGCAATTATGTTATCGAGGGTTAAACGCGTCATATACGGTGCAACAGATCCTAAGGGTGGCTGTGCAGGGACATTTATGAACATCCTTCAGGATGAACGATTTAATCATCAAAGTGAAGTGAAGACAGGAATTCTAGAGCAAGAGTGTGGAGGTATGCTCTCGGAGTTTTTTCGAAATTTACGAAAACGAAAAAAAGCAGAAAAGAAAACCAGGCTAGAAACGGAATTGGAGAATCAGTAAATAATTTACAGGTTGTAAACATTGCTTTTTCTGTTCGGAGTTAGTATACTAAGTATGCGTCATTAAGACGTAACTCTTTGCCGTGCTAGTCGGGGAGGTAGCGGTGCCCTGTACCCGCAATCCGCTCTAGCGGGGATGAATCCCTTCCTGAGGCTGATTGACTGTAGGGTCTGCCTTAAGTAAGTGGTGATGACACCCGGGTCCTGCGCAATGGGAATCCATGAACCATGTCAGGTCCGGAAGGAAGCAGCATTAAGTGGACGCTCCCATGTGCCGCAGGGTTGCCTGGGTCGAGCTAACTGCTTAAGTAACGCTTATGGTCGTCAGTCGACGGAAGGTGCACGGCTATACATACTAGTATTAAAACCTATCTCCCTTGAGGTAGGTTTTTTGTTGTATTGGAAGTGAAAGGTGAGAAAACAGATTTAGCACCCTCACTTTTGTCAAACATAGTAGAAATTTAATTTTTCTCCAAGATAGTTTTGTATTTATAGATACGTTATAATAAGGGAGATAATATACATGGAAGGGAGCGGTGTCTTTGGCTTATCAAGCGTTATATCGTGTTTGGCGTCCGCAGCAGTTTTTTGATGTCGTGGGCCAAGAACATGTCACAACGACACTACAAAATGCTCTGCTTCAGGAAAAAATTTCACATGCTTATCTCTTTTCAGGACCGCGTGGTACAGGGAAAACGAGTGCTGCAAAAATTCTCGCAAAAGCAGTGAACTGTGAAAAGGCACCAATCAGTGAACCTTGTAACGAGTGTCCATCCTGCCGGGGGATTACCGACGGGTCGATTCCCGATGTTATTGAAATCGACGCCGCCTCTAATAACGGCGTAGAGGAGATAAGAGACATTCGAGATAAGGTTAAATATGCACCGAATGCCGTGAAATACAAGGTGTACATCGTCGATGAGGTCCACATGCTTTCAATCGGGGCCTTTAACGCATTGTTAAAAACACTCGAAGAGCCTCCGCGTCATGTCATCTTTATCCTCGCTACGACTGAACCTCATAAAATTCCACTAACCATTATTTCAAGAACTCAACGGTTTGATTTTAAACGCATAACCGCACAGGCAATTGTCGGAAGAATGAAGTGGATCATTGAGGAAACAGGATTGGAATGTGATGAAAAAGCACTGCAGGTAATTGCTAGAGCTGCAGAAGGTGGAATGCGTGATGCCCTTAGTCTCCTTGATCAGGCAATTTCCTTTAGTCAAGATCAAGTAACGGTTGAAGATGCACTAACTGTAACAGGTTCTGTTTCTCAAGGCTTTTTAAATCGGTTAGCGAGAGCCGTTCATGAAAAGAATGCGGCAATGGGACTTGAAGCATTGGAAGAATTGCTTTTTCAAGGGAAAGATCCAGCACGATTTATTGAGGATTTTATCTACTTCTATCGAGATATGTTGTTATACAAAGCAGCTCCTAATTTAGAAGAATCTCTTGAAAGAGTTTTATTAGATGATGAGTTTCAGAAACTTGCTAGTGAAGTCGATGCTAGGGAAATATACGAGATTATCGATCATTTGAATAAGGCTCAACAAGAAATGCGGTGGACGAATCATCCACGTGTGTTTTTAGAAGTGGCCATTGTGAAGCTTTGCCAGTTAGAAATTCATGCGACTCAAAACCTGAATGCGGAACCTTTGTTAAAACGATTAGAGCAATTGGAAGAGAGATTAGCGCAATATGAACAGAATCCTCCAGTAGCTGCAGTACAAAATGAACAAGGTGCACAAAAAAAACCACAACGTGTTAATCGCAAAGGATTCCAAGCCCCAGCAGGTAAAATTAACGAGGTGTTAAAAAGTGCAACCAAGCAGGATTTAAGCGAGGTAAAAAGTCGTTGGGGCGAAATGCGTGAGTTACTTGTAGGACGTCAAATGCGTTCACAAGATGCACTATTAAATGATGCGGAGCCTGTAGCTTCATCAGGTGATGCATTAGTGATAAAATTTAAATATGAAATTCATTGTCAGATGGCAATGGAGAATGCAAAATTCATTCAAACAATTAGTACAGTTCTTCGTGACTTAACAGGCAAGCAATTGCAAGTGTTAGGAGTCCCTGAAGATCAGTGGTTAAATCTCCGCGAGAAATTTTTAAGTAGTCAACAACATGGGGAAGCCGATGGTAACGGTGGGTCTGAAGAAGATCCGCTCATATCAGAAGCAAAAAAATTGTTTGGAGAAGAAATTATTCAAATACAAGATTAATGGAGGATGTAGAATATGCGTGGAATGGGAAATATGCAAAATATGATGAAACAAATGCAGAAAATGCAAAAGAAAATGGCACAAGCACAGGAAGAACTAGGTGAAAAAAGACTAGAAGGTACAGCGGGAGGCGGAATGGTGACGGTCGTTGTTACTGGGCATAAGGAAATTGTAGATGTGCAAATTAAACAAGAAGTTGTAGATCCCGATGACGTAGAAATGCTTCAAGACTTAGTTCTAGCAGCAACAAATGATGCTTTGAAGCAGGCTGATGAGCTGACGAATTCAACAATGGGACAATTTACAAAAGGTATGAACCTTCCGGGAATGTTCTAGGGGGAAAATAGCATGCATTATCCTGAACCAATATCAAAGCTAATTGACAGCTTTATGAAATTGCCAGGTATCGGCCCTAAAACGGCTGCTCGTCTGGCTTTTTTTGTTCTAAGTATGAAAGAAGACACCGTTCTTGACTTTGCAAAGGCTCTAGTCAATGCAAAACGAAATTTAACGTATTGCTCTGTATGTGGTCATATTACAGATCAGGATCCGTGTTATATCTGTGAAGATCAACGTCGTGATCGAAGCGTGATTTGTGTAGTACAAGATCCAAAAGATGTGATTGCGATGGAAAAAATGAAGGAGTTTTCTGGTTTATATCATGTGCTCCATGGTTCCATTTCTCCGATGGATGGAATTGGACCAGAGGACATTAACATCCCGGACTTGTTAAAACGTCTTCAAGATGAAACCGTGGAAGAAGTCATTTTAGCAACGAACCCTAATATTGAGGGGGAGGCTACAGCGATGTATATCTCCCGTTTGTTAAAACCATCTGGAATCAAGATAACAAGAATTGCTCACGGTTTACCTGTCGGTGGTGATTTAGAATATGCCGATGAAGTCACGCTTTCAAAAGCATTAGAAGGTCGAAGAGAAGTCTAAAATCACCTAGGAGGAGCGGTCATGTTATTTCGTCGAACAGGACAGCTGAGGAAAGAGCAAGACAAGAAATTAGTCTCGCAGCTCGAAAAACTTAAACATGAATGGGAAAATAAGAGGTCCTTGGTTGAGAGAAGTTTTGATGCACCAAGGGAATTTGTTACCGAAGCCAAATTAGCGGAAGCTAAATACTTTTACTTGTTTAAGGAAGCAAAAGAAAGAAAAGTCTCACTTAGAGGAAAATAAAATGGATTGGATTCCTTTCGTTCTTTTTTCAAAAGCTTGTTCATAAAATATAGTACAAGTTTAAAGAAGGAGGAGCAGAAATGGATCCAATTTTGATCATTTCCATCTTCGTTGGTCTTATTCTCATTATGTTTTTTATTGGAGCTCCAATGAAACCTTTGCGGTTTATTGGACAAGGAATCGTTAAAATCCTTATTGGAGCTCTTTTTTTATTTTTCTTAAATGAGTTTGGAACGGGATTAGGTTTATACGTACCAATTAATCTTGTAACGGCAACAATCTCTGGGCTTTTGGGAATTCCAGGAGTGGTTGCATTAGTAGCCATCGAGAATTGGATTATTTAAACTACTGGACTTTCAGTAGTTTTTTTTATACTTAGGGTTGACGGTGGGAACAAACGGTGATAATATAATACAAGTCGCCGATAACAATGATAACAAGCGATTAGTTAATTAAAAAAAGTTATTGACAATGTTTCAATAACGTGATAAATTAATAAAGTCGTCTCGAACGACATTGCTCTTTGAAAACTAAACAAACAAGCGTCAACAAACAATATTATCATGTCTTCTTATGAAGAACATGAGCCAACGTTTTATTTTATGAGCTTAACTCATACTCTTTATTGGAGAGTTTGATC
>NZ_JAMBNR010000033.1 GCF_023715205.1 Mesobacillus maritimus | reverse complement strand
TGTGCGGACGGGATAAGTGCTGAAAGCATCTAAGCATGAAGCCCCCCTCAAGATGAGATTTCCTTTTAGCATTAGCTAAGTAAGATCCCTGAAAGATGATCAGGTTGATAGGTCAGAGGTGGAAGCACGGTGACGTGTGGAGCTGACTGATACTAATCGATTGAGGACTTAACCAAATTTGAAAAGCGAAGGCGACTGTTCAACTTCGACAGACGTTGGAGAGCCGGCCATGCAAATCCCGATTTTGGATTTGTTTGGACGGATTGAAACGGCCGAGAAGTTAGGAGCCGTAGCTAGACAAATTGAAAGTTATTTTCGCTAACACGAAAAAACTAAGATACTCATTTTACTTTACTTCTTACAAACATTATCTAGTTTTGAGGGAATAATCTCTCAATTAAATATGTCTGGTGACGATGGCGAGAAGGTCACACCCGTTCCCATGCCGAACACGGAAGTTAAGCTTCTCAGCGCCGATGGTAGTTGGGGGTTTCCCCCTGTGAGAGTAGGACGTCGCCGGGCAAAGTAAAAACACAGATTAGTAATCTGTGTTTTTTTAAATTCTATTACTAAAATTGAAGTGAAATTGAACTAGACTATCAATAGTTTACGTGTGGTTGTATCAGGTAGCGAGCACTATTTTTAAGTTTAAAATAACGAATCTACTAGCAGCCCATTTAACTCACAAAATGGACTGCATTTTTTGTTGATGTAACAATTGATTGCTCATAACAATTCTAAAAATTCTGCCCCTTCATACATAAAAAGTACTAGGTAAGATGAATATATGGTAAAATATTACTATATTTTAATTGATGGAGGGGTGCTGAATGAGTGAGATCGTTTGGGGGAGTCCTGCTAGTCTATTTTGTTTAGGTTTTTTCTTAGCAGGTTTGGGGGTTTTTATTAAGTTCTCTAGAACAGATAAAAAATAAAATATAGCCTGATATCCTAACTTCATGATTAGCGAGCAAGTAAGATGTCTGACGGGGATTTCTTGGGTTACCTTTGTATTGTAGCAGTATGCCAAAAAAAGAGACGAAATAGATTTCTTATCCTAACCATAGAGTTGAAAAACCAACTCAATGTACGGTATGCATTCAGGTCTCAGTTGGAAAGTCAAAAATTCGGGGTGATGTGAAAGATGAGTAAAAACTTGATAAGCAAAATATGTCTAGCGTTTGCGTTGCTCTTAACCGTTTATAATTTCATGATTATAGACACGCCAGATGCTAAAGGAACAGGTATCATCTTACTATTAATAATCATCGCTAACATACAAACAGTTTTAAAAATTTGAATCACGTACCAACTACTAAATAGTAAGGTGACCACATGACACACATTTCTTGATAGAAAACTTGTGATCACCTCTATTATAAAAAATGTTAGCACAGCCCAAGTTTTAAGCGTGTCCTACTAACTATTTTATGGCAATAAAAGTAACCTCTAACTATTGTTGAGGTGCTGAAGGCGTTGAAATACTTTGTAGTGCCTGTTCTGCCTCGTTTGCATATTGATTTTGTACTGCTAGATCACCTAAAGCAACCATTCCTACTACTTGTCCATTTTCGGTTACCGGTAATCGGCGAATTTGTTGTTGTGCCATTAAATTCGCTGCTTGATGAACATCCATTTCAGGTGTGCCTTGTACGATTTGCTGTGCAGTCATGACTTGAGATACTGGTGTTTGTGCATTTTCTCCTTGTGCTGTCGTACGCAGGGTAATGTCACGATCCGTAACGATTCCAACCATTTGTCTGCTGCTATTTACTACTGGGATAGCCCCAATATTATATTCGCTCATTAACGCTGCAGCTTCCTGTACAGTCTGTGTTTCGTTAACTGTAACAATATCTGATGTCATGATGTCTCTTAATTGTGCCATGAAATTACCTCCAAATATATTTTACCTTTATAGGATAGGGAACATTGCTGCAATTATTTATGGTAACTTTTTTCTTAAGTTAGGCTGCACCATTTTTTACGAATAATAATTCTTAATTTGTAAGGGACAATCCTTTCAAAGTGAATTTCTATCATGAGCACTTTCTTGTAAAAATGAACAACACAGATTTTAGTCAGATCATTGTTGCCATGTTTAAGAAAAGCTCGATTTTCTGATTGTGAAGGATTGTACTAAAACATTTAGCGCAGAATAGTTAACAAGTAAAAGTGCAACAATTAGTTTTTGAATTACTGAAGGGCCTTCAGACATTGGTAAATCACAGACTATGAACAACACTTGCGAACAGTGCCTGGCACTGTTCGCAAAGAAAAATATACTTGCAATCTTTAAAGTTCTAGTTTTAAGGCCACCTTTCCAGCCTGACTTTAAAATAACCGAAATGAACATTGAAACTGCTAAAACGAAGGAGACCATGGCAATAATAGATATAAAAACAAGAATAAAAGCAGTGTATTTCTCACCAGAAATAGCACTGCTTTTATACTTTCTTCGAGTAATCATATCAAAATTATTAAAGTACCAATTGCACGAACGGTCAGGATCGTGGAATAAACGAACTTTGTAATGTAATCCTTTTTATTTTCGAATTTGACCATTTACGTTTAAGGTTCGATTTCTAAGCAGTAATCCTTTGATACTCATATATAAAATAATCTAGTTCCTGACTAGCTTGTATGGTTCGATGATCTTGAAAACCGTGGGTTAATCCCATGTTGATTAGTTGTTTTCTCAATAATTCAATATAGTTTAAAAGCTCACGGGGTTCTAATACGAATTGAACTGCAGTTTCCATAAAGCTCCTCTCCTTGTAAAAAATACAAACATAAAGCTCATTTTACCAACTTTTTAGGAGAGTGGAAAGGGGTTTTTTGAACAAAATGTGACAGCTTTTGGAATGCTCAAAGAGGATTGAAGTACTTACACAAAGGTGGCCACAATCAACGGTGCCTTATCGGTCAGTTATCCAAACAAAAGCTTAACGCGGGGGAAAATGTATGATTATAAAGTCAGAGTTTATCGTGTGGTCAATGGCAAAAAGATTTATAGCTCTTATACAGGTGTGAAATCAATCAAACTGTAATGAAATAGCGAATGGATGGAACTTGGCTTGTTCTTTACAATGTTGTCCCTATTTCCTCATGATTAGGTTATAATGAAACCTACTGATATTGCATATGATTTTTCTCAAAAAGGAATTCTATATACATATCGAATAATAATAAATGAGGTAGCTGCATGAATGAACGAAATTTTGAGGATTATCATTTAAGCGATGAAATCAAAAGGGCTCTTGATTTACTAAAGTATAATCAGCCCACAGAGGTACAGAAAGAGGTTATTCCTAAAGCTTTAGAAAATCAGGATCTTGTTGTGAAATCTCAAACAGGCAGCGGAAAGACCGCCGCATTTGCGATTCCGATTTGCGAGCAGCTTAGTTGGGAGGAAAAATTGCCTCAAGCGTTAATTTTAACACCTACCCGGGAGCTGGCTGCTCAAGTTAGGGAGGATTTTACGAATATCGGAAGGTTTAAACGAATAAAAGCGGTGGCGGTTTATGGGAAAGAACCGTTTGCCAAACAAAAGGATGAATTGACACAGAAAACCCATGTTGTGGTTGGTACTCCTGGTCGGGTGATGGACCATATCGACAGAGAGACATTGGTCCTAGATAAAATTCAATACCTGATCATCGATGAAGCAGATGAAATGCTGAATATGGGTTTTATCGAGGACGTAGAAAATATTATTCAGGCCATTCCCTCCAAAAGAGTCACGATGGTCTTTTCGGCAACCTTGCCAAAGGATGTGGAGAATCTCTGTCATAAATATATGAAGGATCCTCTAAACATCGAAATTGCTTCGACAGGGATAACAACCAGTGCGATTGAACATCATGTGCTCCAAGTGAAAGAAGAAGAAAAAATGTCCCTGCTTAAAGATGTGACGGTGATTGAAAACCCTGACAGTTGTATTATTTTTTGTAGAACGAAAGATCAGGTCGATAAAGTATATGAGGAATTAGAGGAATCCCATTATACGTGTGAGAGAATCCACGGAGGATTGGATCAAGAAGATCGATTTGCCGTAATGAATGGGTTCAAAATGGGGAATTTCCGCTACCTGGTTGCAACCGATGTGGCGGCAAGGGGAATCGATATTGATAACGTCACCCTGATTCTGAATTATGATGTTCCGATGGAAAAGGAAAGCTATGTTCATCGGACGGGACGATCAGGCAGAGCGGGGAATAAAGGAAGAGCGATTACTTTTGTCACTCCTTATGAGACGAAGTTCTTGAATGCGATTGAAAGATATATCGGTTTCGAAATTCCGACTATGGAACCTCCTACCAAACAAGAGATTGCGAGCAAAAGAGCAGACTTTGAAGAGAAAATGGGTCGACGCCGCGTAGTGAGGAATAACAAATCGGCGCGAATCAACAAAGATATTATGAAGCTTCATATAAGCGGCGGGAAGAAGAAGAAAATTCGAGCTGTCGATATTGTTGGTACGATTGCGAACATTCCTGGAGTGGAAGCAGATGATATCGGGATTATTACCATCCTGGACCACTTAACCTATGTAGATATCTTGAACGGAAAAGGATCCTTAGTATTAGAGGCAATGGAAAACACAAACATTAAAGGGAAGAAATTAAAAGTCAGCAAAGCGATGAAGTAAGATCTTTTTGGACGATGTATAGGAAAAGAGGTAAATTTTTCGATGAAGTATTTCAAATCTCAAATGAAACAGCTGGTCAAAGAGAATCACGAATTGCAGAAGCGGCTAAACGAGTTAATAAATGAACATGAACTTGAAAAAAACTTAGCCCTTAAGGCATTGTATCATTCTGAAGTGGCTGATGGTGGCAAATATCAGTCAGCTTATCAAGCGCTTGACTTACCCAAGGGGTAGGTCTTTTTTTATACTTGAAATAGCAATCATATCCCCTTGCTTTTTAATAAATCGAAATAATTTGATTTATTAGTTGCGTAGATAGGGTGATAAAGTTTATGCTTTATATATCAAAAAAAGTTGATGAAAGGAAATCTGACCTTGACTGAAATGCTACTATCATTTGAACAATATGAAAAAAAATTTAAAGCTTTGGCGGATCAGAGGCGTTTGGAAATTATGTATGAGCTTTGCCAAAGAGGCGAAACCTGTGTGTGTGATTTAACAGAGGTATTTGATATGCCACAATCTAAACTTTCTTATCATTTAAAGATTTTATTGGATGCTAATCTAATCACAAGGGAAACAAAGGGTACATGGAGTTATTACGATTTAAATGATTCAGAAGTAAATAATCTACTGTCAGAAGAATTATGCTGTACTTTTAGAAAAACAGGGAAAGAAAGCTGTTGCTAATTTTTTTGTAGTCTACATCAAATTTTTTTGATTTAATAAAACTTTTGGAGGGATATTCAATGAAATATGTCCATGTTGGAGTCAATGTGACCAATTTAGAAAAATCTATTGGGTTTTACGAAAAAATGTTTGGGGTCTCACCTGCTAAAGTAAAAACTGATTATGCAAAATTCTTGTTAGAGGTACCAGGGCTTAACTTTACGTTGAATGTAAAACCTAACGTGAGTGGGAATCAGATCAATCATTTTGGATTCCAAGTTGAAACGGCAGAAGAGATAACATTCCATAAAGAACGTTTAGATAAGGAAGGATTCTTTGCCCGTGATGAAATGGATACAACATGTTGTTATGCAGTTCAGGATAAATTTTGGCTAACTGATCCGGATGGAAATGAGTGGGAATTCTTTTATACGAGGGGAGATAGCGATGTTCACACAATTGTAGATACAGTTTGTTGTACAACTTCTGAGGAATCAAAACCGGGGAGAATATCAGGTGATATTCTAAAACTATGAGTCATAGCAAAGGAATTATAGCTACTCGTTGTGGTTATGAGGTTCATCCCGTTACATAGAAAAGGAGTTAATTTGTTTTGTTGGGAAGCATGGGGACGTATCCTATGCTTCCTTTTTTGCTATTGCTCCAATAGGAGAAGATTTCATGATAAATATCAATTGCTGCGATATCTCCTCTACAGAAACAGCATAACCACTCTTCACCCACTCCTTAATTACGCCAAATATCCCATAAGCACGATAGATCTGAAACTGTTGCTCATTTACTTCTGCAATTGATGGACTAATAAATTCAATACTATTTAAAAAGGATTGGTGAATCATATAAACTAGCGCTTCCTCTAGCCCAGGTATGTTTTCATATTCAATTAATAAATCAAAAAAGTTGGCATGTTCCTTTATATAACTGAAAACTTTTACAGAGGATACACTCATATTTTCGAAATTAACATACCCTGTTGGCTCAAATGGGGAACGAAATGCATTTTCTAATCTATCTAATTCATCAAGAATCAGTATTTCCTTTAAGTGCTCCTTATCTATCATAAACAATAAACTATAGTAAGAAAACAATTCATAAATTAGACACTTTATTTTTGTGTCATCATATGATATTCTATTTTGTTTTCGCTCACAATTCAAATTTTTTAAGGAGAGGTTATAGATATGAAAGGTTGGGAATTTACAACAACAAATGCGCCATTAAGATTAGTGGAAAAAGAAAATCCAAAAGCAACAGCAGGTCGTATTGTAATTGACAAAAAACTGCTGGTTTATGTCACTCTGATGTAAGCGGTTTAACTAATGAAAGTTGGTTAGATATCATTACCAATCGTCCAATTATTATGGGGCATGAAGTAGCTGGTATTGTTTCAGAAGTTGGTGAAGGGGTTACACAATTTAAGGTAGGGGATCGTGTAGCACTTTGTCCAGTTGCAAAAGATGGTTCTGGCTTTGGACCTGGTTTTGCTTACGATGGCCCTTTTTCGAATAAAGTATGCTGTCCAGCTGAAGATGTAGTACGTATTCCAGACAATGTATCGTTTGCACAAGCTGCAGCGGCTACAGATGCTGGGATGACTTCTTATCATGCTTTGATGCGTACAGGTGGAGCAAAAGCAGGAATGAAAGTGGGAATTATTGGGATTGGTGGTTTAGGCCAGTCATTTTATCCAGGAAAAAATACCAGGATTGGTGCCACATCCAGTCAGAGCAGCTGCTTATATGGATGCATGTACACATGATGGGCATGCAATTGTAGGAGGAGTACCTGAAATTGATAACACAGTATTTATGTGTGGTTTCTCCGGGCACGGCTTTAAAATGGCTCCAGTGATGGGGAAAATAGCGAGCGATTTACTGCTAGAGGGAAAAACGAGTTTTCCAATTGGCCATCTCTCACCGAGTCGATTGGTCAATAATCTGCCCAAGTTGGAGCATTAATGAATAAAACAAGCCTAGCTGGTTCGTCAAAGCTGCATATTCCTATCGAAAGAACGCAGCTTTTTATCTGGACCATTTGTCTTTAACATGAACAATTTACTAAAGTTCGATTTATTAGATTTCTTTGCCGATGAGGGGCCACTACGTTTTGCAAACACCTTATAGCTTAGTAAGAAAAGCTAGGACAGGTCAACGTTTGACAGTTGAGTTACGCCTCAAAAAAGCTTCCAGCAATTTGAGGGGATTGTTGAAGTTGACCAGTTCTACTTCATATGAATCAAAAAAGATGCGTAAATCCAGGGAGGATTCACGCATTTTTTCTTGAAATGATTAGGAGGGATAAATTAGAAACTGGGGTTTATATAGAGAGATCGGAGTTGTTTTAATGAATCAGTCCGAAGCTATTATTTTAGCATTTATTAAACTAGGAGGGGCTTATTGATTACAAATTGCCTGTGACTACTGTTCAATTCTCTCAAAATGACGCACTCTTAGTATAGTTAAAGCAGAGTATCACATCTCGTTATTGTGGATAAGGGGGATAGGATCAATGTTAGATGAGATAGGGAAAAATTATCATAGTCGCTTATTGCATATGAGTAAGGCCTTTGATAAACCAATAGAACGGCTAAAAGGTGGCCATGTTGACGCGAAATATTCAAATTGGATGATCTGGTTGTTGCTTGCTCCTTTAAGAGAATATACTAGGTTTATTAAAGTGCATGAAGGGTTAAAGAAACTCTCGGCAGAAAGTTTAACCGCTTTGGTCATTCCGTCGTCTGCGATTCTAACAACACTTATACAATGGGTAATTGGAAACATAAACAATCTTGTTGATTTTGTGGGGATCGTAACACTTGGGCTTTCCGTTGGGTATTTATTGTCCTTAATTATCTATTGGAGATCCTTGCTAGACTTTTATAGTGATCACTTTCATACTGGAGCCTATAAGGTGTTTAGAAAGCAAGAATATGATATGTTTAAAATTGCTCTTTTTGACAAGGAAGGAGATTTCTATTTCCAAGGTGTATATGACTATTTTGGGAAAATGCAAGCTGGAAGGGATGAGTTTACCGCTTTATCCGATAAGGTAACGGATTACTTCGAGAAGGATAAAAAGCAACTCGAGACGAAGTTCACCTTGATTCAGAATCAATATAACCGTCTTCAGGCTAAAAGTGATGAGAAAATAAACAAAATTACAGAAATGTATGAGTCATTGATATTGGACTATGATGAAATCTTGAAAGATGCATCTGATGGAGCGGAGTATGTCATTGAGTTAATTAAAGATATCAACAACGTTCTGTTTCGAATGAGAAATGAAGAGTTTACGAGTAAGGATCTAAACCTAGTTTGTGGGTTTACCCTTTATGAACAAAAGGGTAAAGAATTACATAAAATTGAGGATGTTGGTACATCGGGACGAACACCTAAGGTAATAAACATTAACGATCCTCTTTATAAGGACTGGGGAGTCGTTGAAGTTATAAAAAAGAACTTAAAACAACCCGTCATTAATGAACCATACGAGAACCATACCGTTGTTTCGGTAAAAATGAATATCGATCGAGACAAGCAGTGGGTCTACAATTTTCATTTTGATATGGATAACAAAAAGGCCAATCATTTATTGGTAAAAAATGATATAATAGATTCAAGAGAAGTATATCGATTAATGCATGCGTTATGCTTAATCGCTGAACGGTTGCAAAGTAGTACCTTAAAGGAGGCGAATAAACATGCCTAAAATTATTGAATTTAAATCGCAAAAAGATATCAATAAAGATCGCCAGGAAAAACTAGATCTGAAGAAAGCGGAAATTCGTCGTCGAGTGGATGCGCTGAAAACGAATCAGAAACACCGGCCTGAAAAAGTAAAAGCATAAAAAAGAGGTAGATAGCATTCACTATTTACCTCTTTTTTATGTTCTCTTTCATTTGTTCAATCTCTCGTTTCTTTTGTTGAATCGATTCGAATCTTTTATTCAAATTCTCTTTCCTGTCACCTAAATGAAGTGGTCTCGGTTTCTTGCGCAAATAAACCATTTCCCCCAATAAACTCACTCCTCAAGTTTTGCTCGCTTATATCTATTCACAATCCTCTCCAAAGATGATTCTTAACAAACGTGCAGATGTGATTCCGGTTAGCGTTTGAGAGGGAGTTGATATAGGAGAAGGAGACAGACAGAATTAGATGTGTCCGTAGGATTAAGTCGAAAGCAGAAATTATTATTTTTGCGCATGATTCAATAAAGGTAAATAAAAGAAAAAACCGCTGCACGAACTCGTGCAAACGGCCTTCTAAAAGATTACATTAAATCTTAGCTATTGCTTCATTGATATACTGATAAAGAGCTTCATCCATCCCATATTGTAGAGGGTTGTTTGGATTATCGGAGTGGAAACGTTCCGCCGATTTGACAATTTCTTGGTCACCAGCACTAAACTGATTGATTAATGACTTCCACGTTTTCGCTAACTCCGTTACTTTTGGGTGATCAGGCGGAGTATTCTTTTCCATTTCTGCCCGAATAGCTGCGATCAATGTCGACCATTGACTTTCCATTTGTTTCATTTCTTCGGCACTAAACTGTTCTGTCTGATTTTTCATTTTAGCTAACTGTTCTTTGGAGAAATAGTGTTCTACCATATTCATCACCTCAATTAATTGAATAAGTTGATTTGAGCTTACATCCTTTTCGGAATCCAATAACGTATAAATATTTTCTAATCTTGTATAAAGTTCTTCCTGTAGTTGTATTTCTTTCTTCACTCTTTGCATTTGCATTTTTATGACTTGCACACGATCTAGGCTTTGTTTTTCCATCATTTCTTTTATTTCTTCTAACGATAGTCCCAATTGTTTGAATGATAAAATTTGCTGTAACTTCCGAATATCACTATCGGAATAGATCCTGTGTCCTGAATCTGAAACCTGTGATGCCGAAAATAAGCCAATTTGGTCATAATGGTGCAATGTTCGAACGGTAAGTCCAGTCAATTTTGCTAACTCCCCAATTTTCCAAGCGTTTTTATCCATCCTCATCTCCTCCAATTCGTACGAACTGTTTTTGTCGACAAGTTCAGTATAGAACCTAACGTTGCGTCAGGTTCAAGACTTTTTCTGAAGGTTTTTAAAAAATTTCTTTTTATTCTTTCGTTCAATAAAAAAATGCTGCATATGCTTCAACTACTATTAAAATTTTTAGACTTCCTACATCAAGAAATAAACAGGTGTCGCTCTCTATATAGAAACTTTGTAGATTAAGTGTAGGGTTCCTCTACAAACGAACTACAAAGCATCAACAGTTATCTACACGTAAATCCATTTTTAATGCTAGGAAAATTTTATAAACCCCATTAGATGGACGTGCCGTGCAGTATTTTTACAAATCAACCAAAATTCGCTCTCTTGGCACAATACTTGCATCAAACATCGTAGGGTCTTCACTATTCTAATTAGGGGGAATTGCCAATGTTTGATTATTTTATGCCAAATGTGAACTTCTTTGGTCGTGGGTGTGTCAATGTTGTAGGGGAGCGTTGTGAAATTTTAGGAGGGAAGAAAGCGCTGATTGTGACAGATTCCTTCTTAAGAAATCTTCCGAATGGTCCTGTTGAACGCGTTGTTTCATCACTAAGAGAAAAAGGGATAGAGGTTGCGATCTATGATGGCGTGGAACCGAATCCAAAGGATCGCAATGTTTATGAAGGTCAAACAGTCTATGAATCCGAGAATTGTGATTTAATTGTGACGGTTGGTGGGGGAAGCGCGCATGATTGTGGGAAAGGAATAGGAGTTGCTGTCACACATGAAGGCGATTTGTATGAAGATTATGCTGGAATTGAAAAGTTAACAGATCCACTTCCGCCACTGGTTTGCGTCAACACCACAGCAGGAACGGCCAGTGAAGTGACCCGCCACTGTGTTATTACCCACACCGAGAAGAAAATCAAATATGTGATTGTAAGTTGGAGAAATACTCCTTTGGTATCGATTAACGACCCTGAATTGATGGTAGGCAAGCCAGCAGCATTAACGGCTGCAACGGGAATGGACGCTCTCACTCATGCGGTTGAATCTTATGTTTCCCTCGGGGCGAATCCTGTAACAGATGCCGCTGCTATTCAAGCGATTAAGTTGGTTTCTCAGAACTTAAGACAGGCAGTTGCATATGGAGGGAATATGGAAGCAAGAGAAAATATGGCGTACGCCTCCTTACTTGCTGGAATGGCTTTTAACAATGCTGGTCTTGGTTATGTACATGCGATGGCCCATCAACTTGGTGGCTTATATGATATGCCGCATGGCGTTGCAAATGCGATTTTACTCCCGCATGTAGAAAGATACAATCTGATTTCCAATCCTGAAAAATTTGCGCAGATCGGCGAATTTATGGGTGAAAATATTGACGGACTTTCTGTAAGAGAAGCTGCTGACAAAGCCATCGGTGCGATTGTCAAACTATCGGAAGATGTGAATATCCCAAGTAGTTTAAGAGAATTAGGGGTAAAGAAGGAAGACTTTGAATACATGTCCAAAATGGCTTTGCAAGACGGAAATGCGATTAGTAATCCAATTCAAGGCAAAGAAGAAGATATCTTTAAAATTTTTGAATCCGCTTACTAATCCTCTATTTAGGAGAACTAGTTAGTTGATAGAAATCGCTATTAAATTGCTATCAAATTGATACGTTCTAATGTTTGTTCTGATCTTGTGGGAAAAACCGAAATCTCAGCGAATCAAACACAGGATTTTCTAGCCTAATGAATCTAATGAATGCACAAAAACAGCTTGGGGGATTCCCAGGCTGTTGTTTTGATTTCTGAACTATTCCCAAAGAAGAATAAGAGAAACAGTGAACATGCAAAACCTCTTAAGGCCAGAGGTTAAAATTTTAGAAATTATAGATAAAACAAAAGGTGTAGAAATATGGTTACACCAATCAAATTAAACCAATTGATGGAGTATTGATTGTTTTTCGGTTGAATCATACCCAAAGCCACTATATTCCAAAATATTTTTGTATCACGCCATCGTTTTTTACTAGGAAGTTCTTTTTCTGCTAACCTCTTATTTTCCTTTCGAGCCCATAGAACAACGATCACGATGTCTAGAATTGCTCCAAGGGTAACGGCCGTCATTACAAATTCATCCGATACGGTAAACGGTAAAGGCTTTTTTTGTTCTGTGCTCTTTTTTTCTTCGACTTTGCGTTCATGCGCTGTTAACTCTTGTTTAAATGTCGTATTCGATTCAGTGATTTTAATGGGGGATGTGTTCTTATCGAAATCTACAAGTGCTACTGTACTAATCAAGGATCCTATCAATAAAACATAGCCAACGAAAAACCAAATGGTCAATTTCGTGGATTTAGACATATTTGAAACACCTGCCTCGTTAATTTGATAAACGAAGTGTTTATATCTTTTACTATATTTTACCATGAGTAGGTCCAAATACTTGCGTTTTTTTATAATAAAAATAGGACTTAATTCCCGTGTGCCGTTCTTTTTTATCATGGAAATTAAGTCCAGTTTACATAGTCATTTTAAGTTTTCTGTAAAAAGTTTGTTTAATCGAACTAGAAGCGTTATTCGCAAGAAACACTCCAATTTACGGCTAAAAATGTCTTATCCACAATGGGGACCTTATTGTTCTCAGTACAAGCGTTTTTTGCATAATTAAATGAATGATAATTTAAAAGTACTGAAAATAGTAGAAATGCTAAAGCTGTTCCAGATAGTAAAGACAACTTTTTTCTCTTGAGCACCTTGTTTTCCCCCCTTTATAAATACTATCTTTTGAAATTTGCACAGTAGTGTTAAAGAATATAACTTACATATTAACATAAATTGTCATTTTCCTTGCTATTTGACTCAATAAAACTTGATTGAACACTAAAGGAAAAGAGCGTGAAATTCACCCAATCTAACAAAAATCTCTATTAGGTTATTTTCATTTTTTTATCTGAATCCATAAAAAAAAGCCGCTTATGCAGCCTGATGCTTATTCAATTAAGATGCCCTTTATTTTAATGAAAGAAATACGAATTAATGAATTCGAGCCTTGCGGAATCCATCATATACGTTGAAGGCAGCACCTGCCATAAAGAAGAAAATTCCACCACTAACGATCCATACTTTGAATTGATTTGTGTTCAATGTAAATAAATCAGCCATAAACGTAATAAATTCCTGGCTCATTAAATTTGGATTTATTATGATGACAATGAATACAATCGTTCCAAACATCTGGAGGGCAGTATTATAGATTGCCATTCTTTTTGTCCATTGTCCCTTAATCAATTTATATAGAGCCAATGCTATTTCAAAACCGATCACAATAACAACGATTGGCCAATACCCAAATAAAACGTCTTGGTTGATAGCCGGAATCACAAATTCAAGTCGACCGCCACCACCTTTATATACACCTACAAGCTGATACGCATAAAAATAAAGGGTTGCCCAGATTGCCGTCCACATCAAATCTCCGAATACCTCTATTTTGGAGATGGCTTTTTTCTTTGGAATATAAGCGATATTTTTCAAATCATCAGGAGTCCATTTTTTAAAACTGGCTGTTAACGGCTGGTTACCATTTTCTTTATCTGTTCGTTCGATCACAGCAAAAACAAGGGTGAACCAAAAAAATGTTTGAATTCCTACTTCAATCATTCGCCATATGCCAACCCCCATCACATCCAAAGCCACATTTATAACTGCTTCCTGTCCATTGTAATCAATAAAATAGGCTGCAATCACCGAGATGAAAGAAATAACAGCGGCTATGGGCAAGATCATTTTTAATAACGTCACATATACATCGAAATAGCGCGGTCCAATAAGATGCATTGGTCGATCCCGATAACCGCTAGCCAATGTCACCGGACTCCCTAGTTTTTCAAGTACTGTCTTTACATCCTCCTCACGGTAATCATTAGGCAGCATATCTTCGATCGTTGACCGTAATTCAAGTGCAATATCCTCACGATTCTTTTCCGGCAGTCTTCTAATAACCTCCTGAATATAGATATCAATTAAATTCATGATCTTCCTCTCCCTTTAATAAGTTATAAAGTTCCTTTGAATTCTTAATCCAATCCTCTCTTAACTGCAAAAATACCTCTAAGCCATATTCACTTAAAACATAGTACTTACGTGGTCTGCTTTCAGATGTATCCCAACTACTTGACACCAACTCCTGTTTTTCTAATCGACGGAGTAATGGATATAAGGTACTTTGATCAATTGAAATCCCTGATCCCTCCAATAACTGAACAAGTGAATAACCGTACTGGGGGGTTCGCAATTGACTTAAAACCGCTAATGTCAGCGTTCCTCTCCTAAGCTCTGTCGTTAATGAATTCAATAAATGACTCATTCACCCACCTCATTTTTCTTTACTGGATGTTATACAGTATTTAATTTATACTATGCATCATACAGTACTGTTGATACCAAAAATGAAAAAGAACAAGTAAGATACCAAAAGATGAGGAAAGTAACCATAATCATCTGACTTATAAAATTCACAAGAATCTGGAACGGTTTTCAGTGGTTCCTAAAGGATTTTAAGTACCTAAGCCGAATCTTTACCATGATGAAGGTAGGAGTAGGGAGGAAAAGGTAGTTGTTCACAAAGTATGATTGGATTCAGGATGCCACTGACCAGCCATTGGATACGGAAGGAATTCTTGAGGTGAAAAATTGGATGACACAAAATCCTTTCGTCGCAACTACAGAACAGACAATTCGAGAAATAGCGGATAGGATGTTTCAGCATGAAATTAGCGCACTACCAGTGGTGAATCAAGAGAAACAGCCAATTGCCATCGTGAAGGCAAAAGATTTATTGGGAAATTTGTTGAATGGACATTCTCCAAATCAAAAGATTCCGCTGGCGTTAAGTGAAGAATTGGCTTGTATCAAGGAGACCGACTCGCTAACTAAACTCGTGCGTCTTCCGCACAAACATTTTCCTGTGGTGGACCACCAGTCACGGTTAATTGGAATGTTAACCAGGCAAGATATTATAGATGGACTCATGAAAACGATCCATTTTCTTCAGCGAAGACAAGATGCATCTGAAATCTTGAATGTTGTTCTTGAAAGTGCCTATGAAGGAATTGCAGTTGTGAATCAAAATGGAATCATTCAGGAGTTTAATGAAGCGTATAGTCGATTTACCGGAATTGATCGGAGAGATGCGATTGGTCGTCATGTAACGGAAGTGATTGAAAACACTCAACTTCACTTGACGGTAAAAACAGGTATACCTGAACGAGGGGACCTGCAAATGATCCAAGGACAGTCGATGATTGTTCATCGAATCCCGATTTGGAAAGAAAATCAAGTGATTGGCGCCATTGGGATGCTTATTTTTGAGGGAGTATCCGAAGTGTATCGCATCTTTGAGAAAATAAAAGAAAATGGAACGAAGGAAAGGGTGGTGCGAAGCGAGGAGGGGAAGACGCACGATGATTCGAACATTCCTTTTAGTCAGATTATCGGTGAAAGTGAGAAAATCTCAAATGTGAAAAGAATCGCAAGGCGGGCTGCCAGAACTTCCGCTACTGTGCTGATTACAGGCGAAAGTGGAACCGGAAAAGAATTGTTTGCCAGAAGTATACATCGTTTGAGTCCTTTTTCCGCAGGACCGTTTTTAACGGTGAACTGCAGTGCAATCCCAGAAAACCTCTTCGAATCTGAGATGTTCGGCTATGAAGAGGGAGCCTTTTCTGGTGCTAAGAAGGGGGGCAAACCTGGAAAGGTCGAGCTTGCCCAAAATGGTACTTTGTTTTTGGATGAAGTCGGCGAAATACCTTTAATGATGCAAGCGAAGCTTCTGCGCATGCTACAGGAACGAGAGGTTGAACGAGTTGGTGGGGTAAAAAAATACAAAGTCAACGTGAGGATTATCGCTGCAACCAATCGAAATTTAGAGGAAATGGTTGCTCATGGAGAGTTCCGCGAAGACTTATTTTACCGTTTAAATATTATCCGGCTCTCGATTCCTCCACTGAGAGAACGTACAGGTGATATCGCAATTTTATTGTCTCATTATATAAAAGAAATTAGTCAGCGGTATGAATTACCTGTAAAGCAGCTAACTTCTGAGGCCGTTTCGCTTTTGGTTGAGTATGAGTGGCCGGGAAATATCAGGGAATTAGTGAATGTTGTTGAACGAATGGTGACGTTAGTAGATGGCATTGAAATTTCACCAAAAGATGTTTACGAGTGCTTACCCTCTACAAAGTTTACGCAACCTTTTGTTTCTCAAGAGTCTCTAGTCGAATTAGGAAAGAAAAAAGGGTTGGCAAAAGAGAAGTCCGATCTTGTTGAAGCGTTAATGAAAGCGAATGGAAATAAAACAAAAGCAGCGGAGCTTCTTGGGATTCACCGAACTACTTTATATCAGAAGATGAAGAGATTGGGGTTTACATAGATGGGGCATTTCTACTAATAATATGTATTCCATTGAAGGTATAACTTCACGTATTTGAGGACAACAGCATAGCTGATTGGAAAATGAGTTTCTAATTGAGAGGAAGGGACAAACCTGCCCCTTTGTCCTAAAACTTAAAACCCCATCCAAGAAAGATAAATATCTAAATTTCCGTCCTCAGACCAACTTATATAGCTGTCCATCCGATATGTACTATAGGCATATAAGAGCAAATTGGGAATCAATAATAAGGCCTTAGCAGTTTTGCTTTTTATAGGTTTCAAAACCTTTTTCCATACTAAAAAAAAGAGGATTGGAAACCCAATAACGACTATAGGAAGCAAGAGGGCACCGATGGCAAAGAAAAACAATACAACTGATATCGCATAAGATCCGATATATCCAATTAGGATGATGGCGGATAAGAGAATATAGATCAATAAAGACTTAACCAAATGGTCAAAACCTCCTTTTTGATAAAATTATAGCTTATATGGATGTAGCGTAAATGACTAATTTATAAACAGGACTTTTAGATTGTTATAAGGTAGGTATTTTTACTTATTCGTAAATCTGTTAACAACAAAAATTTCTAGTTTAATAGAAGGATGAGAGCAAGTTTATTCAATAAAAGGAGGAGTATCTTAATTCGGTTTCCTTATATTAGATTCTTACTTATTACTTGTGAGGAACAAAGCTTACTTCCATTAGCACACAATATGTTTTTACGTACACAATTATCGGAACTAAAGGAATGAGGTGCCGAATCCGTAATTTAGCTTTTGGTTTACAAAGTTCTAAAAAAAGCTTTCTTCTATTAACTTGTTTCTTTTGTTCTATCATTCATTTAACAAAACTCTACCAGTCGATACATTTTCACAAACAACGGTGATGTGAAATATTCCCATTGATTCACAAGTAGGTAAAATGGTATTCTAATTTAGCTGCTTCGGTAGCACAACATTTTAAATCGCTTCGCTATTATTATTTTAAAAAAGTAGTTGACGAAATGATTTAGATGTTATATATTAATATCCTGCTGTTAAAACAACGGCATTAACATGAATGATTCGTTAAAAATTTGGTATTGATTTTTAATAATCGTTATGTTAAGATAATATTCCTGTTGCTGATACGGCAGTGAATGATTGTTCTTTGAAAACTAAACAAACAAGCGTCAACAAACAATATTTATCATGTTCTTTCTATTAATATAGAAAAACATGAGCCAACGTTTTTATTATGAGCTTAACTCATACTCTTATTTGGAGAGTTTGATCCTGGCTCAGGACGAACGCTGGCGGCGTGCCTAATACATGCAAGTCGAGCG
>NZ_JAMBNR010000032.1 GCF_023715205.1 Mesobacillus maritimus | reverse complement strand
ATCCATCGTTTTCATCTCCTGGTTTGAGAATGTAATTGGAAGTTCTGTGATAGGTACTTCTATTTTACTATGAAAACGGTGGCTTTTTTATTTTCCTCCTCTATTTCCTACACTAGGGACGCCCCGGTTTTTGTCGAATAAGCTCGATACGCCCGGTTGTTTACAAGGTGTTCTGAACTGGATTTGTTGAGCTAAGATTTTGGTTATAGGAATGGTGCTTTTTTACCTGTTGAATGGTAGGTTGATGAAAGTGTGTTACACTCTTAAGACAAATCGATTCTTGGGTGAGTGCTGGTGCGTTTTTAGCATTATGCTTTTGAGATTACTAGAAAGGTTTTGTGCTTTGCTAGGTTTGGCTATAATCTTACTAGCTAAAACCTGAGTTTATATGAGGAGATATGAATCATGCTTATTCAATGTACGAAAAAGTTACTGGATCAACTAGGAGTGAAACCAGGTTCTGGAGTAGAGGGGGATCCTCTGTTTTCTTGGCATGCGAATTTGTTGGTGATTAACCGGCGGAAGACGCTTGTGTTGGTGAACGATGCAACGCGGTATGTGGTTGTTTTATATGGCCTGAAGGGAAAGGATTTTAACAAAATCGACGAACTGATCGTTCAAGGGATTCGGGAGTCTCTTCTGCTAGAAGGAATCAAAGAGGAAGTGATTGAGAAGTACCTGATGCATTCTGGAGGGTTTACTTTTACGAAAACAAAGGACCGTAAACACGTTGCTCGAATGAATAGGGTATGTGAATCTGTGCATTTCTTTTCAGAGTATATCGAACCAGAGACTATTTTTAATAATAAGCTCAGCAATAAGGTTAGTAGATTATTGGTGGGCGAGGGGAAAAGTTATGTTCACCCATATGAAGAAATGTACAAGTATCTTGAGGAGTTTGCAGGACAGCCAATCTTTGGCTCAAAAGCGGTGCAACTGAAGGTTACACTAAAGCTTGAGAATCAGTCCGTTTGGCGCCGTCTTGTTGTTCCGTTGAACCGGACATTTCCTCAACTGCATGAGATTCTTCAAACAAGCTTTGGTTGGAGTGATTCTCATCTTCATGAATTTCGTTTTTATGAGGATGAAAAACAAAGCACTGATCCAGGTTCTGATTTCGGTTTAAGACCAAGCCCTATGTTGACGCTTGTTTGTACAAACGAGGCGTTCGATTATCCAAGAGGATATGAAATGAAACTTGAAACAGGGGTACTGTTATCAGAGTATCTGCCTGCACATCAGAAGCTGACCTATACGTATGACCTTGGGGATGACTGGGAACATCAGATAGAGGTCGAGAAAATCGTTGAAGAATATGTTGCTCCATGTCCCGTTTGTCTAGCAGGAGAGGGGAATACGCCGCCGGAAGATGTCGGTGGAAGTTATGGATATGAGAAGTTTCTGAGCATTCTAAGTAATCCCGATCATCCTGATTTTGAGCATATGCTCCGTTGGGGAAGGTCACAGGGGTATCAGGAGTTTGATTTGGAGCAGATTAATCGTAACTTGAAGCAGGAATAGTCATGGGACGGAGGGACAGGTCCCTTGTCCCACTCCCATTGTTTGAGTTGTTATATCTAAAGTGGTCATCGAGATACTAGATTTACTTTGTCTACTTCCTGAATTGGGATAAAAAGGACTTTACCTTTTTTGTATCCTTTTTTGCTAATGCATGGGCATTGGTCGTTCTGGTCAACTTTATCCACTTTAATTTGAACTGCTAATACTTCTATATGCCTTATTCTCAGCTAAACGAAGATCCTCTTCTAAGGATGTGTTCAGAAGGATAACCTTTGATAAGGATTGCTTAACTGTAGGAGTTGTGGGACATGGTGCCTGTCCCTCTGTCCCACCCGATCGGAAAAGTTGTAATAAAATAAAAGGTTGCTATAATTGAATTTTAGAGTAATTTAATTATTTCTAAAACTTTTTCTAGAGAATAAGGTCTTGGATTTTATCAACAGGAAGGTGGAGGAAAGTGGCTATGTTAAAAGCTGAAGAAAGAAAAGGATTGACCAAAGCTGCATTGAAGGAATTGAGAAATGGTGGAGGAATCCCTGCCATTGTCTATGGAAGAGGATTGAAGACGAAATCCATTTCAGTCAAAAATTCTGATTTGCAAAAAGTGATCAAGGACGTAGGTAGAAATGGAATTTTCTCTCTTACTCTGGATGGTCAATCTAAAAACGTGATTGTAAGAGATTTCCAAAGGGAGCCGATCTATAAACAGATCCTTCATGTCGACTTTCTTCAAGTGGACAAGCACACTGAACTTGATACAAAAGTGAGTGTGATTTTAAAGGGAGTCTCAAATGGCGAGAAAGCTGGAGGAACGGTGAAACAATTTCTTCATGAATTGGATATCACCGCAAAAGCAAGTGAAATCCCTGATGTCTTTGAAATTGACATCACGAATTTTGAAATTGGCCAATCCGTTCGAGTAGCCGATATTAAAAAAGAGTATCAGAACTGTACGTTCAACCATGAGGATGAAGAAGCGATTGTCATGGTCGATTATGTGAAAACACAAACAAACGAAGAAGAAGAGATTAGTGAGGTACAAGTTTAGGACCTGATCCTTTCTTAATCTACTTATTTCATCTATTTTATCCGATATTATGAAGGTCTCCTTTTTTATAAGGGAGGCCTTTTTCTGTTGTGCTGTTTGTTAAATGGATCGTTCTTGATTAGGATCAAGAAAGTAGGAGTAGCATTTTGGGAGCGTCGTGAATATTCTTTAAGTGGATCCCTCCGCGTAAAAAAAGACCTGAATTCTTTGCGTTAGAATTCAGGTCTTTTTAATCAACTAAATCAATTCATTAGGGTGTCCCTGGCTTTCCTTTTCAGTAGGAAGCTAACTGGGCGTGCTAGCTTTTAAGCTTTCACTAACTCTCTCAACACAAATTCCTCGACAACCTTGGCGACACCGTCATTCATGTTTGTATCGGTGACATGGTTCGCGATCGCTTTAATATCGTCTGGTGCGTTCCCCATTGCGACGCCAAGTCCTGCGAACTCTATCATTTCTTGGTCGTTGTAGCTATCGCCCATGGCAATGACTTCTTCCCGTTTAATTCCGCATTGCTGGATCAATTGGTTTAAACTTGTGCCTTTTGTGACGCCTTTTTCCGTGAATTCTAGGAAGAAAGGTTTGGAGCGCATGATGCTAAACTCTTCGCCTAATTCGTTTTGGAGCTTTTCCTCGACGACTTTGAGTTGATCAGGGTCCCCAACCATTAACACTTTCACGACTTCTTCTTGAACCGCGTCTACAAAACTAGTTGCTAGGTTAATTGGCAATCTAGTTAACTCGGACTCGATTTTTGTATACGGGTTATCGGATTCGGTAATAATTTCGTCCCCCACGTACGTATGGATGTCCACACCTTCACGCTGGCTTAACTCATACAGCTTTTTGACGGCTGTTAAAGGCAAGGTGCTGCTAAACAATTCTTCTTTATTTTCATAGTTTATGATTTTCCCACCGTTAAAAGAGAGAATGAAGCTTCCGTATTTAGCTAAAGATAGTTCATCTGCAATTGGCAACATTCCATATGTCGGTCGACCAGAGGCAAGGACAACTTTTACCCCTTGTTCTTGTGCCTTCATCAAGGCTTCTTTCGTGCGATCGGAGATGGTTTGGTCATCGCGTAATAATGTATCATCTAAATCTAGTACAATCATTTTAAAGGTCATGAGATTAGCTCCTTCTAAGTTGTAGGTTTGGTTTCATTTTACTATTGAGCTCCGAACCTGTCACGCCTTGGATTACAGAGTAATGATCGCAGGTTCGCTTTTGTAAGGGGTAAAAGTTATCTTGTTAAAATGATAAAATGTCACAATTTGTTCATTTTATAAAACAAAACGTTCTTTATATAGTCTAGACGATGTTCTATAATAAGAAATGCAAGGTGTTCTTAATAGTGAACATCATCTTCCTGGTTTACTGAAAGGCTGGATTAATCATATCAGTATAGCTTATCTATTCATGAAACGAGAAAAGGGTGGGTGGGATGAAAAGTTTAAAAGCAAAAGGTAAGAAAATACGACGCACAAAAATTAAAAGAATCACTGTTGTTTCTTTAATGGTCTTATCCTTAACCATTGGTACTGGAGTTTCTGCTGCAAGTGAAACTTCAACAGTCTCAGAAAAAATGAATGAGTTTATGACTAGTATCGTAAATGGTCTTATTCCTGATATAGAAAAATATGCAACGGAGAAAACAGAGGAAATGAAAAATGCGATCCGTGTTTCCACAGAGAAATTACTATCCGAAGCTAGAGATGGACTTCAGTCTTTTGGGGAAAGCGAAAAAGAACGAATTGATCGCGAATTGAATGAATACAAAGAGATGAAAGTTGAACAAGTAAGAGCAGACATCGGCAACCATTCGGGGAAGAATCGTATCCAAAGCACTGCCAATACAGCGATTGAAAGTGGAAAACAGGCAATCGACGAAGAAGTGAATCGGATCTTGGCAGAGAAACAATGACTTTGTGTGTAAGCATAATTCATTATGCTTCCTATAAAAAATTACACAGGCTAAGAAGCCAAGGAGGAGAAGAAGGATGAAAAACATGCTTAAAGGAACTAAGAAGAAGGTAGTTATCGGAGCATTGTCCATTGGATTGGTAAGTGGCGGATTAGTTGGGGCTAGTAGTTTTGGGTTTATTCAACAACTTGAGAATATATTAAGCGGGACAACGGATAAGGCTGCTACTGAAACTGCAAAATATGTTACTAATAAAAAAGATGGAAGTACTTATGAGGAGAAAATTAAAAATGATGTTGATAATGCTGCGCTGACTGTTAAAAATGAATTAGTTGGACATGCTACTTCCGAAATGAGACGAGGTAATGGGGATGTAGAAACACACTATAATAACTTAAAAAGTGATATTGAAGAGGTTGCACAAAGTGCAGTAGAATCTGGGGAGACTAAGATTACAAACGCTGTAGATGCAAAAGTCACTTCAATTCAAAGTTCTGTTGAGGATGCAGCGATTGATGCAATAAATGCTCAATTAAATACTGAAGATCAATTTACTGGAACTGAGACAGTATCAAAGTAATTTACATTTTTGAATCGGGAGCGTGCTAGTCACGCCCCGATTTTTCTATTTCCACAGGAGAATTTGCTCTCTTGTGTTTTTTTTTTTGAGTTTTTATAAAAAGAGGATACAACAGAACAGGTAAAAATCACATTTTCACAGTGAAGCATGAAGGCCTCCACCGTATATTTAGGTGAGTAGTATTGGTACTATTACCTAACAACCATACATCTACTGCGTACCCTACGTCCGTTTATTAAAATCAGAATAACCAATGAAGGATGTAATAGTAGAAAAGGGGTTAGGAACTTAGCGGTACTGTCATTTACTGTGAAACTGCTATAAACCTATTAAAATCAAAGTAAAATTATTTAGTAGGAAAACTTTTGCAAGGTTTGGTAGGCTAATAACTGTGCAACTGATGTAAAGTTACTTACTTGTTTTTGGACCCACTTGTTCTCTGGACTATTTTAGGTGACCACTGTCAAATACTATTGGTTTGTCAACATTAAAAAAGTATACTTTGAAAAATTCGGATAAGATGCAAGAATGTGAATGACCAGGCATCATTTATGGTTGGAAATTTGATGAATGAATCGGATTGAAAAATGGGTTGGGGGTTGGAAGAGATTTTGAATAGGTAGCTGCTGGAAGAAGCAAGAGGAGGTTTAGAATCGTGACTGAATGTCCTTTTTGTGATGGGCAAGGGCTGGTTTGCCAAGCAGAGGTGAAAAAGCTCAATCGTACCATCTATATATGTGATGAATGCGATACAGTTTGGTTGGATCAGAAGGAACTTAAAGAAGAAACTTGTCTGCGCTTTGATGGTTTTATGAAGCAACATGGACTTCAGGCGTTATGGAGTGAACTGACTCATATCAGAAAAGATTGGTAGAGTAGAGGGATGGGCATCGCTGCAATCATTTGGATGGCAGTTCATCCTTTTAACAAGAAAGGGGAACAATTGGTGAAGAGAAAATTTTTAGTGAGCATTTTAATCGGGTTAGGTTTTGTATTGTCCGCTTGTTCCGATAACCCAGCGTCTGTTCAGCGGTATCTTGCGGATGAGTATGGAATACAAGCAGAAATCATCGCTGAACCTGTTATTGATACCGGGAATATGGGGAAAAGTGCTTATGAAGTTCGAGACCTCAATGATCCTAGTATGATTTTTAAGGTTTACACAGAGGGGCTCTTTTTTAATAAAATTACGGGGGATAATTACGAAGATTTGCTACAAATACATCATCAACTAAAAGACTATCCTGATTCCGATATCTATCAAAAGGGGATTGAGAAAGGGATTCATTCTTTTCTTTCCCCTAGTTTAAATAATGAAAACAACGAAAAACCGGTGATCTCTGTTGTTTTATTAAAAGATGGTGCATTGGGATTGAGTGAGGAAAACTTAACGGATTTATATGATGTCTATTCGGGTATCGTGGATGCGTATTCGGATTCCTTTGTGGTTTCAGGGGTAGAAATCGCTGACACAGATGATTTCAGTATTATGAATACTGTCGATTATTATGACCGAATTGATTTGCAGCAGGATCGAGTGCCCTTAGGAATCAGTGGAAAAGTGGAATATGAACAGTTTGAAGAGTCATTTATGGTTAGTGGCGGGGAGGAAGCGGTCGTTCGTCACTTTTATCAAAAGGATCAACCCATTATTGAGAACATTGAACCGGAATTAGCGGCATTAGGCTTTGATACCGAGCGTGAATTAAGTTATGTAAAACTAAGATGCCAGAACTATTTAGATGCGAACGGGGAGAACATTCTCGATTTAGAGGCAATCGATTTAAACACTTGTCATGAATACATGTACGCCTTAATCTACAAAGCGGCTCTAACGGATGGTGTAAGGGAAACAGAAGTCAGCAATTTTTACAAAGCGATTGAGTTGTTAAAATCAACGGACCTGAACATTGCTTATGTGGAAGTACGGTTTAATGAGAAAGAAAAGCATCGCAATGGGGACTTGCGGATTGGTGTTCAGTTAAATGAACTCAACACTCTAGAGGACGCAAGACAGCTATTGGAAGACACAGCTGCTGAAGAGAATAAAGAAGTTGGTGAATAGATGGGACAAGGTGCAGAGCCTTGTCTCATTTTTATACAGGAAAAGCCTTTCATGGAAGGTTTTTTGGGAAAATATGCTTCTATTCAAATAGGTGAACATATAGTACTTTATTTGTATTACAAGCATTATTACAGAGAGCAGGATGCACGATGAGACCAGTAATCCCCCCACCTAATGCACCACTTCCGATTGAAAAGAAAAAACGGTATGTCCCAGTTCTTGCAAAGTTTTGGTTGAGTCATTTGTTTGCGTTTTTATGGTTGTGCTTTTCTTTCTATATTTCCCTTCCTTGGTTAACGAGTTTAGCAGAGATTGTTTCATTCCCGTTGGCTTTCTTAATTATCGGAGGACTTGCTTATGTACCAGGGTATCTGAATGCTTTTCTACTATTAAGTTTACTTTTAGATAAACAGCCTGCTTTTAAAAATGAGCATCCTACTGATGAGGTGACGGTACTCATTGCCGCATACAATGAGGAGGATAAAATTTATCAGACGTTGAGATATCTGGATAGACAAGATTATTACGGTAAAATCAAAGCGATTGTGATAAATAATGGCTCAGTGGATCAGACAGCAGCTGAAGTGGAGAGAGCGATGAAAGATTTCTCTATAACCATTGAGTTGTTGCATGAGGAAAATCCGGGGAAATTCAACGCGTTAAACTTAGGGTTAACAACCGTAACAACTCCATATGTGATCACGTTAGATGCTGATACTTTGCTTCATCCTTCATCCGTTCGATATCTTGTTGCCCGCATGAAGTCGAGTCCGGAAGAAGTGGCTGCTGTAGCGGGATCTGTTTTAGTGAAAAATGGCCGGGAGAATCTTTGGACGAAGCTTCAAGAATGGGATTACTTTCTCGGAATTGCTTCAATCAAACGGCTGCAAGGTTTGTACCAAGGAACGTTAGTGGCCCAAGGTGCGTACAGTCTGTATAAAACCGATCGTTTAAAAGCAGTGGGTGGCTGGCCGGATGCGATTGGCGAGGATATTGTGTTAACTTGGCGCTTGCTTCAGAAGAATTGGAAAGTCTACTTCGAACCACTTGCTGTGTCCTTTACAGAAGTGCCGACCTCGTTGCGGCATTTTGTTCGGCAAAGAGCAAGATGGGCAAGGGGGATGATCGAAGGCTTAAACGAGATTAAGCCATGGAAGCAACCGCAAATTTACGTGAAATACTTAACCGGCGTGAATATGGCGATGCCGTACTTAGACTTTGCGTATACCTTCTTTTGGATTCCAGGACTGATTTTAGCATTCTTCGGCTATTTCTGGATTGTCGGTCCGATGACATTATTAGTGTTGCCACTAACCATCTTGAGCTATAGCATCCTTTATATTTATCAGCGAAAATACGTTTTTAAACCGCTAAATCTCCGCATTCGTAGAAACAAACTCGGTTTAATCTTTTTTATTCTCGGCTATCAAATGATCATGTCGCCCGTATCTGTTTATGGCTATATTCAGGAAACATTCCGGTTTCAGCGGAAGTGGAAGTAGGGACGGAGGGACAGGCACCGTGTCCCAGCCATATATCGGACAAGTTCAAGTGGGACAAGGGACCTGACCCCTTGTCCCAAAAAAATAATCAATCTCCTTGCAGGAGTTTTCTGGTTTTTAGGGAAATGGAATAGTGAATCTACCTTTTCCCTTTTTAGCTTTTCAATCTGCCTCTTTTTTTAGTTGCCCCAAGAGATTCATCCCTAGTGTAAGTACAAGAATCTTCATCAATTTCTTACCAAGCAGTACCCCACGTATAACAACAATCCAAAAGAAATAATTAAGCACGTTGAGGTGATTTCATTTGCCGAGAGAATCGAGGAGAAAGAGTGATAGTGGTATCTATCATATCATGTTACGTGGAATCAATAAGCAAATCATCTTTGAGGATGATATGGATAAAAGGAGGTTTTTAGAGACCATTGAAAAATACAAGCAGATTAGTCATTTTAAACTGTATGCCTACTGTTTGATGGATAATCATGTCCATCTTTTATTAGAAGAATCAGAGGAACGAATTTCAGAAGTGATAAAGAGGATAAGCTCTAGTTATGTTTATTGGTATAACTTGAAATATGAACGGTGTGGTCATTTGTTTCAGGATCGGTTTAAAAGTGAAAATGTCGAGACCATCCGGTATTTTTTAACGGTACTAAGATACATCCATCAAAATCCATTGAAGGCTGGCCTTGTGAGCAACGTCTTTGAAAGCAAGTGGACAAGTATCTACGACTATGTCAATAACAAAGCGGACTTAGTAGATATAGACAAGGCACTTGATTTATTTTCAGCCGACAGAAGGAAAGCGATTCAAATGTTCATTGCTTACATGCAGCAAGCCAATGAAGACCAATGCCTAGACAATCAGACACAAATTCGATTGCAGGATAGTCAAGTTAATGAATACCTTCATTCGCTTGGCGTTCACAACAGTAGTGATCTACAGCAAATGACGAAAGTGGAAAGGGATTTGATTTTAGTTCGTCTTAAAAAACTAAGAGGGACTTCAGTCAGACAAATCTCAAGAATCACAGGAATATCAAAAAGTGTCATTGACCGGGCTCGTTGAAGGGACAGAGGGACAGGCACCGTGTCCCGGCCTGAAGGAATGGTTTGTTTGCTTTAGATGTTATTTGGGATCTGGAGCTACTAGGGGATTTTCCTGTAAAGAAGATTGAGGTTGTTATCGTAAAAATTGGGAATTTGGGTAGGTGCTATGCATCCTTTCACTTTGGTTCTGTGTAAACCGTCTGAAACCGTTGTGAAATCAAGACTAGTTTAACCGTACGTTTGATTAACAGAGGAATGAAGGTGTTGGGGAAGTTATTGTGAGTGTGGAAAGGTAGATTTCTATCGGACCTGCGGTTTAGCAGTGGTTGCTCATTTTTCAAGTAGAGCTGGGAATAGTTGTCGCCGCGGCCGAGAAAGTGGAATTGAAATTGCCGGGGACAGGTGTTTGCCGAGTGACTTTTACTCGTAAAGTTCTTTTGGGATTTCTTGATTACTTGATTACTTGCGATCAATGATGACGCTCGAATTAAAAAGGGGAGCTTGGTGCTTCCCTTTTTGATAGTTCATTCTCGTATACATACTGGATGATTAGGGAGAAACGAAATGGACGTTTCGCTAAAGGAGTTGAATTCTTCGGAAGCGATAGTCGTCGTGGCGCTTGTGGCCGCTTATGGTTTGTTACAAAAAAGTCACAGGGACACCCCGAAATCTTCCGGTTTTTCTTGTTTCACAGGGGATGTTCCACGCCTTCTTCTTTTTAATAGCGGCCTTTTCCTAAACGGATTTTTGGTTTTTGAAGGATTTTGTGATTTTATGTCGAATTATATTTTAAAAGATTTAAGGAATTTAATGTTTAGCCTTGATAGGTTTGGTTGTTATTGATCTTCAGAGTGGGGAGTTGTAATTGAACTTGTCACTCTCTCCGTTTTGACCTACAAGGCAAGGCAATGTTCTATATAGTACTGAGTGAAGGTCAACCTCATTTAGATAAGGGGCCTTTTTGTTTTATTCTGATACAAATAGGCACCTACTTTGTCCTATTCCATTGAGTAGGCTTGTTTGTGTCTTAGAGATTTGAGTGGGACGAGGGACATCTGAGTGGGACAAGGGACCTGTCCCTCTGTCCCACGTCCCACCAAAAAAGGGGTACATTCAAATGAAGCGTTTATGGGAGAAGTTTTCTTTAAAAGGTCAAGTGATGGTCTTTTCGAGTTTGGTTGTCTTGGTGTCGCTGATGATTTTGAGTTTGTTTATGGCTTATCACCAGTCGGATCAAACAAAAGATTATTTGACTGAAAAGGTTCGGACCAGTGCGAGTCATATGGCTTATAACGAGCTGGTTCGGGATTCGCTGATGGCTGGAGAGTCGAATCAAACGTTAATTCATGTGGTAGAGCGGATTCGGACGGAGAATGATCTTCTCTATATTGTGGTGATGGACAATCAGAAAATCCGGTATACTCACCCTGTTCGTAAGCAAATTGGTCAAACTTTTGTTGGGACAGATGCTGAACGGGTTTTTACCGGGGAAAGCTATGTCTCGGAAAATGTCGGCACATTAGGTCGTTCGATGCGTGCATTTCATCCGGTTTATGATGATCAGGGCAAACAAATTGGGGCTGTTTCGGTTGGAATTTCAACAGACGCGATTGCGAACGCGGTTTTCACCAATCAAGGGATTTTGATTTTAGTCACGGCGATCAGTTTAATGATTGGCCTGTTCGGTGCGTGGTTGTTAGCCAATCGATTAAAGAAAACCTTAAATGGAATGGAGCCGAAAGAAATTGCTTTGGCGATGCAAGAACGGGATTCGATGCTTGAAGCGGTGGATGACGGAATTTTAGCCATCAATCAAGCCGGTGAGGTTCTTTTAGTCAATGAAACAGCGAAACAGTTTCTAAGACGAACCGGGTACCAAGGCGATTTCGAACGCACACCGATTCATTTGATTTGGCCAGAATTAAAACTAGATCAAGCTTTGTCGGAAACATCTGCTTATTATAATGAATTAATAAAAAAAGGGGATGTCGAAACGGTCGTCACTTGTGTTCCGATGTATGTCCAGAATCAGTGCGTCGGAGCGTTGGCGACTTTTAAAGAACGCAGTCATTTAGATGATATGATGCGGCATCTCGTAGGGGCAGAAGTTTATGCCCGTAGCTTAAGAAGCGAAACGCATGAATTTATGAATAAGCTCCATATCATTCAAGCGATGGTGGAAACAGATTCGTATCAAGAATTAAAAGAATACATTGAAGACCTTTCCGATCGTTACCACGTAAAAACAGCGAGCGCGACAAGTGAAGTCGAAAATCTTGTGGAAGATGTGAGTATCGCTCACTATTTAACGAAAAAAATTCGTTGGATGGAACAGATGGGAGTTAGCGTCCATCTGCAAAGCGGAATTCCTTGGCCTAGTATGAAGGGCGAGTTGATCGACGTCTGGGTCACCGTGATTGGGAACACGTTTGAAAATGCGTGGGAAGCCATGCAGGATAAGGAAGATAAAAAGCTAACCCTCACCTTAAAACAAGTCGGGGGTGTGCTTCGCTATGTAATAGAAGATAACGGCATTGGATTTTCGTTAGCAGAACAAGCGGAAACGTTGAAGAGTACAAAAGAGGGGGATCGCGGCTATGGTTTAGCCAATATAAAAAGGAAACTTGCTCCTTTTAACGGTACTTTAGATATCTTATCAGAACAAGAGAAAGGGACGGTTATTACGGTGCACATTCCTTATAGTGAAGGAAGTAAACAACAGGGATAAGGTTGCCTACTGGCGGGAGAGGGACCTGTTCAGTGGAGGCTGCTATCGGTGGATAAGGGGAGACGGTTTCCGGTACTGCTGAATAAGGTTGCTACAGAGCGGTGGGACAAGGGACCTGTCCCTCCGTCCCAAAGAAAGGAGGAAGGTCATGATTAAGGTTGCGATGGTGGAGGATGACTTGGTTGTGAGCAAGTTTCACCGGTTGTTTTTGAGTAAAGTGGAGGGTTTCGAACTCATCTGTGAGGCTCATACCGTTGAGGAAGGGTTAAAACAAATTTATCAGAATCAGCCTGATTTGCTTTTGCTTGATGTTTATATAGGGAACAGGAATGGGCTTGAGTTGCTAAAACAAATCCGGGCAGAAGGGAAAAACATTGATGTGATTTTAATAACTTCTGCCAATGATGCTCATACCGTTCAAACTGGCCACCGCTATGGAGTCATCGACTATTTGATTAAACCTTTTTCTTTTGCACGCTTTCAGGAGGCTTTAAACCGGTACCGCGCGAACAGGATTGATAGCAATCAAACGTTTTCGCAGCAAGAGGTGGATCGATTGTTACATAAAGGTGGTCAAAACCAAGTGTACACACTTCCGAAGGGGATCACGAAAGCAACGGCTTTTCGGGTCATCCGTTGTTTAATGGAGGCGAATGATTGGCTGACGGCAAATGAATTGGCGGAAAGATGCTGCATTTCCCATGTGTCTTTGCGGAAATATATTCGTTTTTTTGAAGCGGAAAAGATAATTGAAACGGAGCTTATTTATCAAAACTCTGGGAGGCCTTTTCAAAAATATAAAGCTCTGCCAGAATCCAACCAGTTTTTAAAAGCTAGTTTCATTTAATTAAAAAAGCTAGACGTAATTGCCCAAATATTGAAAAATTACAGGTAAACGTTTTCACAAAATATTCACAAATTTTTTATAAGGGGTGGTTACGATGAAACAAGGTCTTTCTCTTGCTTGGGGGAAAATGTGGCAACAGCATAAGAAGACGAAAGATACACTCAATGTCTTTGCTTATGCGAAAAAAGGCAGCTCCGCATTAAAAGAAGAGGCGACGGGGTACGATCAAAAAGTTCAAAAAGGACTAAATACAAAGCCTAACAAGGAGAAACCTTCTTATACAAGAGCGCAATTAATTGGATTGTTATTGGGTCCATTATTGTTTATTTCCACTCTTCTATTCTTTCATCCAGAAAATCTATCATTAGAAGGGAAATATGTTCTAGCAATTACGTTATGGATTGCTACGTGGTGGATTACCGAGGCGGTTCCGATTCCAGTCACATCGCTTTTGCCGATTATCTTATTTCCGTTAACAGGGACAATGGAAGGTTCGGCGGTCGTCTCTTCTTACGGAAATGATATTATTTTTTTATTTTTAGGTGGCTTTTTTATTGCTACCGCGATGGAAAAATGGAATTTACACCGCAGAATCGCGCTGTTCATCATTGCGGTGATTGGTTCAAGTACACAACGAATCATGCTTGGGTTTATGTTAGCGACCGGATTTTTGTCCATGTGGGTGTCGAATACGGCAGCTGTTATGATGATGGTGCCAATGGCGTTAGCGATTACCGCTCAAGTGGCAGCCACTTTAAAAGGACATGAGCATCAATCGGATTTAACGAAGTTTGAAAAATCGATGTTATTTGGGGTTGGCTATGCAGGAACCATTGGTGGATTTGCGACACTCATTGGAACGCCGCCGACGATTATTTTTGCAGGGCAAGTTCGAGAGTTGTTTGGTGTGGAAGTTTCGTTTGCAAGCTGGATGATGTTCGCTGCTCCACTTATGTTGGTCGTTCTTTTTTCGACTTGGTTTTATTTAGTGAAAATTGCCTTTAAAATAAATTTGAAGCAGCTTCCTGGTGGAAAGGAACTCATTCAAAAAGAGCGCCAAAAGCTTGGGAAGATCTCCTATGAAGAAGGAATTGTCGCAGTTGTCTTTGTTTTTGCCGCATTTATGTGGATTACAAAAGACTTTTTCTGGAGTGGGGAAGGCGCGCTGATTCTAGAATTAACCGGAATCTCTGACGGAATGATTGCCATGGTTGCGACGATCTTCTTATTCTTAATACCTGGAAAAGTAAGTGCGCGTATTTTAGATTGGGCAGACTCTAAAGATATTCCTTGGGGAGTTTTATTGTTATTTGGTGGCGGGCTTGCGATTGCGGCCGGTTTCCAATCAAGTGGTCTGTCTGCATGGTTAGGGCAGCAGTTGACGGTTCTAGATGGACTTCATATTTTCTTCATTATTGCTGGTGCCACAATCTTAATCATGATGTTAACAGAAATAACTTCTAATACAGCAACCGCAACAATGATTATGCCAATCTTGGCTTCACTTGCAATTGCTCTTAATATTCACCCGTTTGCGATCATGGCTTCATGTGCCATTGCCGCAAACTGTGCATTCATGCTACCTGTCGGAACCCCACCGAATGCAATTATATTCGGGACAGGAAAAATCAAGATCATCGAAATGGTCCGGACTGGTTTTGCCTTAAACATATTCTCAACCATCCTGATCGTCCTATTTGCTTACTACGCACTCCCAGTCGTCTTCGATATTGATATCACCGTTTTCCCAGAAGACTTTAGATAGGGACAGAGGGATAGGACAGAGGGACAGGTTCCTTGTCCCAAAATGGGTGCAAAATTCACGGTGACGCCCTGGAATTTGTCGAAAGACCCCGAAAAAGTCACAGGGACGCCCCGGTTTTTCTTGTTTCACAGGAATGTTCCACAAATCAAAGGCCTTCTTTATGATGAATAAAGAAGGCCTTTTTCTGCCGAACACCATTTTAGGTTTTCGTAGCGACAAATTGATTAATCCTAAATCCCCAGCATTTGGATTTAATTTTCATACTTGTCAATCCGAAATTTACGCTTAAAATGGAATGGAAAGGTGTGAGCTTATGGAAGATAAACGCTTTAAAATTGCACACCGAGAAGCAATGATTGGTGTCATTCTTGTTCTGGTCAATTTTGCTATATGGTATGGGTTTGCGTATGGTCTCGGTGGACAAGACCCGACAACCTATACCTATATCCTGGGTTTTCCCGCTTGGTTTTTCTATAGCTGCATTGCCGGAACGATTTTTATGATTGTGCTGATTGCTGTCGTCATAAAATTCTTCTTTACTGAAGTTTCGTTAGAGGAGGAGGATGAGTCATGCAATGGCAAGTAATTATTCCACTGGCATTATTCTTGGTCATTATTTTTATGATTGGTCTCTGGGCCAATGCACGAGTTCGACAATCTGATTCTTTCCTATCGGACTACTTCCTTGGTGGACGGGAAATGGGTGGCTTCCTACTTGCCATGACGATGATGGCGACATATGGAAGTGCGTCGAGCTTTATTGGTGGACCGGGTGTGGCGTACCAAACAGGTTTAGGTTGGGTTCTCCTTGCAATGGCCCAATTGCCAGCTGGTTATTTTGTCTTGATGATTTTAGGGAAAAAGTTCGCGATTATTGCTCGTAAATATGAAGCAATTACGTTAATCGACTTTTTAAAAGCTCGTTATCAATCCAATGCCATCGTACTGCTGTCTGCTATTGCCATTTTCATCTTTTTATTCGCGTCGATGACCGCGCAATGGGTTGGGGGAGCACGCTTAATCGAGTCATTAACAGGCTTATCTTACCGCGGGGCATTGCTCATCTTTGCTGTGGCGGTGCTTGTTTATGTTATCATTGGTGGCTTTGCGGCTGTCGCTTTAACAGATGCACTGCAAGGGACTGTGATGATGATTGGAACGGTCATTCTCCTTGTGGCAGTGGTGATGGAAGGTGGTGGGGTTTCTGCCATTATGGCCGAATTGGTTGCGGAGAATCCAAATCTTGTTTCACCAAACGGTGCAGATGGAAGTCTTTCTCCTCTTTATGTCTCCACATTCTGGATTTTAATCGGAATTGGTGTCATCGGTTTGCCGCAAATCGCGGTTCGGGCGATGAGCTACAAAGATTCAAAAGGAATGCATCGTGCCATCCTAATTGGAACGATTGGGATTGGGACCATTATGTTTGGGATGCACTTAATTGGTGTATTCGGACGCGCCGTGATGCCAGGGATTGAAATCGGCGATAAAGTGATGCCGATCTTAACACTAGAAATATTACACCCTGTTCTTGCTGGTATTGTCTTAGCGGCACCGATGGCCGCAATTATGTCCACGGTCAATGCCTTATTAATTTTAGTCAGTTCCACGCTTGTAAAAGATGTTTATTTAAACTTTATTAAACCAAGTGCAAAAGATGCTGAAATTAAAAAGATGAGCTTTATGGTCACAACGGTAGTTGGAGTTGCGGTGGTGTTCGTTGCCTTAAATCCACCAGATCTATTAATTTGGTTGAACTTATTTGCCTTCGGTGGGCTTGAATCTGCCTTCCTATGGAGTGTTGTACTAGGTCTTTATTGGAAAGGGGCCAACAAATACGGAGCTCTTGCCTCCATGATTGTAGGACTACTTTCTTATATATATATCTATCACTTCCATGGCAACCTGTTTGGAATGAATAGTGTCACAATCCCTGTTGTTGTCTCCCTTCTCGCATTTGTCATTGTGAGTATCGGGACACGGCGGTTGTCACCAACGTCTACGTTTCCTTCGACTTCGAAGTCACAGTGACGCCCCGAATTTTCTTGTTTCACATAAGTGTTCCACAGACGAATAAGGCTTCATATACGAGAAGTTAAGCTTAGTTTCTTGGATATGAAGTCTTATTTTTTATTTTTACTTCCTGCCACCAGTTATTTAGCTCTAGTAACTTGAATTGGTGACCATCCTTTTTCCTTCATTAGGATTTCGAATTCATCGCTAAGGTTCCATCATTTCCGTTTCTCTTCCTTGACCATTCGTGTGGATGGAACACCTATGTAAAGTTCTTACTCTTGTTGATTGGACAGATTTAAAATAAAACAGGATCATCGGCTTCAACCTCAACTGTGCTCCGGAGGACTTTCAAGAAGGGAGTAGGCTTTTTCATATGACACAACTGGGACCTATTGTATTTTTTAAAAAAGCTAACTAGAACCACTTTAGAGGATTTCAATCTTTAAGGATCATTAACCTATGTCTCTTACACTCAGTCGTAATGAAATACGGAAATGATGAATGAAAAACCTCAAATAGGTTGAAACTTGGTTAAAGAGGGAGCTTGTTTTGCAAAACTCTCACCTATTAAGGACTTTTATTAGCAGGTTAAAAAGAGCCGGGGGATTTACTACCTATTCAGCGTGCAATGACCATTTGTTCTAGTGACTTCGGCTGCTTTAGCAAACAATCTTCATTTTTTTCAAAAGGCTGTTGACACTGGTTGGAAAATATATTAAGATACTTCTTGTCGCCAAAAAATATCTTTGAAAAGACAAAAACATTCTTTTCTAATTAGATAAAAATAATGGTTGACAGTTAAATATCGAAATGATATTATAGATTTTGTCGCTAACGCGATATAAATTATTTTAAAAAATAGTTGACTTTCAAGATTTAATCATTTAATATTAAATCTTGTCTGAGCAAAATGTTCTTTGAAAACTAAACAAACAAGCGTTAACAAACAATATTATCATGTCTTCTTATGAAGAACATGAGCCAACGTTTTATTTTATGAGCTTACTCATACTCTTTATTGGAGAGTTTGATCCTGGCTCAGGACGAACGCTGGCGGCGTGCCTAATA
>NZ_JAMBNR010000031.1 GCF_023715205.1 Mesobacillus maritimus | reverse complement strand
TCTCAACAGGGTCTAACCCACCATTAAGAGCCACGTAATATACTCACTGTTTGTAGTCTCTACATTATGGGGAAGGAAACTTATTTTCATTCCTGGGGTGAGAGCGAGAGATCATGATTGTTTTCTCTTACTTTGATGCTTTTAAGTATAAGAGAAAAGAATAAGCTGTGTTTTAACTGGACAGCGACTTTAAATTCAGGAAAAGAGCCAGTAAGCTAAGTATGAATGCACAAAATGGCTTATCCTGCGTTAAAATCGGTTTTAAATTTTATCAACAATCGATTACGAAATCAGCCTTTTTAAGAAGTTTAATGTGTATATGTTCCACTGTTTTCTTTATCTACCTTCGAATGGAGTGCTTGGTTCAAGCCTCCGGCAATTAAATTTGCCATGTCCTCAATAAATACGTCCACTTCCTTAGGCGTAACCATTAAATTATGTCCAAGTGGTGCTAAAACCTCATAAATCAGTTTCCGTTTTTCTTCTTCTTCTAATGTACCAATCATACCAAGGAAGGTTTGACGGTGCTCTTCTTCAGGTAAATCCTCATCCGTTAACTTTTTCTTCTCACCAAACGTCATCCCTGCCGGAACTAAAGATCGCGATGGACGATTTCCTTCGCGCAGTTCTTTTCCAAAGTGCTTGAGGATAAAATCAATCGCATCACTCGTAATCGAAACAGCGTCAACGACTGTCGGTACTCCAATCGCAATCACTGGAATTCCTAGTGTTTCTTCACTTAGCTCTTTTCGTTTATTGCCTACACCTGAACCAGGATGAATCCCAGTATCAGAGATTTGAATCGTACTATTCACACGTTCGATTGACCTTGAAGCTAAAGCATCAATCGCGATGACAAAGTCAGGCTTTGTCTTTTCAACGACCCCAAAAATAATATCGCTTGTTTCAATCCCTGTTAGTCCCATGACCCCGGGAGACAGTGCACTAACCGGACGATACCCTTCCTCAACATGTTCTGGTTGAAGTTCAAACAAATGCCTTGTCACTAACAAGTTTTCACTAACAAGCGGACCTAAAGCGTCTGGGGTTACATTCCAATTTCCTAAACCAACAACCAAACAGGAAGCATCCTCTCCCAGTCCCTTTTGTTTTAAGAATCGGGAAAATTCATTCGCAAACACACCTTGAACTTTATGCTGAAGTTCACTGTCTTGTTGACGAATCCCTTGAACTTCAATTGTTAAATATTGTCCTTGTTTTTTCCCGATTGCTTTTTCACCTTCAGCAGTGACTTCCACTAAAGATACTTTTATACCTTTTTCTTCTTTTTCCTTTATAATGACGCCTTCAAGTTGCGAGACATCTCTTTCATCATGGACCGTTTTGATTCGTTCAGCGAGCGCCATCTCTCGTGCTTCTACCGCCAAATCCGTCCGTACAGAATACTGGCTTAAATCAATTTGCTCTTTCATGCATTGGTCTCCTCCTTCAACATACTTCTTCCTATCTTTACCTCTGGTTTCAAAAAACATTCAAATCTTAACGCTTTAAAAATTCAACGAGAGTATTGCAATATTTTCAACCGTTTGATAGAATATCATTTGTTCTTAATAAATAAGAAAACGTGCTGGAAAGTCGAGTTCCATTAATTCTCGACGCTTTTTTAGGAGGTGAACGGAATGCCAAACATTAAATCTGCAATTAAACGCGTAAAAGTTAGTGAAGCAAATAGAGCACATAACATTACTGTTAAGTCTTCAATGCGTACAGCTGTTAAAAAAGCTGAAGCAGCGATCACAACAAACGATAGCGAAGCAAAAGCAGCATACGCTGCTGCAGCGAGCAAGCTTGACAAAGCTGCTGCAAAAGGTCTTATCCACAAAAACGCAGCTTCTCGTAAGAAATCTCGCTTGATGAAAAAATTAAACGCTAACGGCTAATTTTTTCTTCGCAAAAAAACGACCCTGAAAAAGGTCGTTTTTTTTATAGCTATTAGGAGGGAAATTCTCAGGTACATCCTCTCCCAAAACATGATGTACTTATTCTTTAAACTTCCCCTTAAACCAAATTTGCGCGATGACATCCTCTTCACCCAAAAATCCACCATTCAATCTGTTCTCTAAAATTAATTTATGTTCGATTAAGATTAAACAATATCATTTCAATCAAAAGTTCCTTTTTCATACCACCTGTTTTCATTTGGTAATCCGCATCAGCAATCATTTTCATGATGCGCGCCAATTCTTCGTCCGAGAAATACCTTGCTTGTCCGGCAGCAAGTTTTACCCTATATGGATGAACTTTAAGCGCCCCCGCGATTTGTTGCTGACCATACCCTTTACGAGCAAGTTCTTTAACTTGATACAAGAGCCGGAATTGACCCGCCAATAAAGCTAGAATTTTTATTGGTTCCTCATTTTGCTTAAGCAAATCATAATAAATCCTTAGTGCTTCCTCTATTTTTCGTTGAACAACCTTTTCAATCAGTGCAAAAATATTCTGTTCTAACGATCTCGCTACGAGCTTGTCTACCATTTCAGCATCAATTCTACGTGCTTCTCCAGCATACAAAGATAATTTATCAACTTCACTCGAAAGCATAAACAAATTGGTTCCAGCAAGGGTTAACATTAATTCGGCTGCATCCTCAGCAATTTGCACTCCATGACTAGTTGCTCGATCATGAATCCAGACTTTTAATTCAGCTTCATTTAAGCGCTTAGCCTCTCCTACTGCAGCGTTCCGCTTTAACTCTTTCGTGATTTTCTTTCGCTCGTCTAGTTTTTCATACGGAGCAGAAAACATAACAACAGAGTACGGAGCTGGCTCCTTTATATAAGCTTCTAATCTGTTAAGATTATGCTCAACTTTCCCTTTTTGCTTTTCTGAGGTTAAAAAAACTGGGTTTTGTAAGACAATCAGTCTTTTCTCTCCCATAAACGGGAGGGTTTCAGCATCTTCGATTGCTGCTTCAATGGAGGTTTCTTCCAAGTCATACGTAGAAAGATTAAAATCCATTTCCTCCTCGTCTAATACCTGTTGAACAAGCAGTTGTTTTGTTTCATTAATTAAAAAAGACTCTGTCCCATATAGTAAGTAGATGGGTTCAATTTTCCCTTTTTTGATTTGCTTCCATAGATCTAATACCAAAGTTCTTCGCTCCGTTCCTAACTTACTACTTCCTTTTTATCCTAAAGAAGCTTCCTTGTTTTAGCAAGCAAAAAAGAATCGCTAAGAAACCTAGCGATTCTGATATATGGTAAACGTTGATCAATAAGCCCCGGGTATCTAATCGACCAACGGTGTATCATAATATAAGTAGGAAAGATTTCGACTAGGCTGGCTTTTTAATGGGAAATCGACTATACTGAATTAAGTACTAAGGGGGGATGAACTGTGAATCAATTCGAAAAAAATGTAGTTAATAAGCGCAGCGATATCGCTGATGCTGGTGTTGGATTTGTTGTTTCGTTCGGTTTCTTTGCAACGATGTTCATCATTGCAACAGTCGTGCAAGTAATCGGTAGATAAGAAACTTACATAGCACGACGGTGGGGCTGCAAGATTGCAGTCTCTTTTTATTTGGCTCTTTTCTAAAACATTGTTGCTTTTTAGAGAAATATAATTGATTTAGCTATGATCTCATTTCAAAGCAAGTTTAGAAGAGGAGAAAAGAGATTACAGACTAAGTAAAACTGCAGCAAAAAGCTTATTTCGCGTTAAAATCAGCTTTAGGATCTTAACAACAATCTTTACGAATACAGCCTTTTATTTCTACTTTCCCCACTTCACCTCATTCTTTTATATATCCTATGGAACGAAGCGGTGAAAGGTTCCAACTTCCCCACGAAAAGTGAAGATGATTGCCCCATCCTGATCTGTACGGTATATCTCCGCTTGCAAATCGTTCAAACGGGTCAATACCTCCTCATGCGGGTGGCCATATCGATTCTTCTCCCCCACCGAAATAATCGCGGTTTCGATTTGCAAATGATTTAGAAAAGACACAGCACTAGACGTTTTACTTCCATGGTGTCCTACTTTTAAAACATCCACTTTCAAACCAGGATATTGGTTCAAGATGTCTTCTTCTCCTAATTCACCTAAGTCACCGGTAAACAGCCACGATTTTCCACCAAGCATTGTCCAAATGACAATTGAACCTTCATTTTTATCTTCCAGTTTTTCTATTGGACTCACCACAAAGAACTTACTCTTTCCCTGTTTCCATTTCGCACCTGCGTCAACATAAGTCACTTTAGTCTTCTCCCTCTTAGCAAGATCGACAACTTCTTGTTCGATAGCTGATGAACCTAAAGAGACAGGCATCAATATCTCTGTTATTTTCAGTTCTTCAAGCAGACTTAGACTTCCCCCTATATGGTCAAAATCACCATGGGTCAAGATTAGTTTATCTAACGACCGAATGCCTTCACTTTTTAAATATGGGACTAAAACATCTTTACCAACTTCAAAAGAATCCTTCCTTAGTTCCCAAGGATTTTTCTCAAAAGCAAGCGTTCCCCCAGTATCAATTAAGTAATTTCCCTTATTAAAGGGTAGGCGAATCAATATACTATCCCCTTGACCAACATCAATAAAAACAATTTTTCCATATGGCGAAAACGTAGGCAAAACGATTTGAATGGCAATCGGAATAAGCGGGAGCCATAAAAGGACTTCAGACTTCAATCTTTCATTTTCCCACAACACAAAAAACACAAGAAATACTACTAAATAGAAACTGAGAATAACTAGATTTGGTTTTCCCAATATAAATGTTGCTCCTGGCAAATCAGCAAGGCTACTAGACATTCTGCTAGCAACCTGAATCAACCTTTCAGCTACTAATAACAAGGGTTTATACATAAAAGGAAGAATCATTCCACTAAGGTAGGTCATAATAACAAGCGGGAGTAGGACGAAAGAAAACAGCGGAACAAATAATAGATTGGCAAAAATAGAGAGTGGCGACACTTCATAAAAGTAGGATAATAAGGTAGGTAAACTTGCTAATTGAGCAATAAAAGAAACGGCAGCTAACTTAGAAAAATACGTATGGAACCGATTAATAATTCCCTTTGATGAGAGAATGAGCGCAAAACTAACACCAAATGATAGTTGAAAGCCTGGTTGATAGATAATAAAGGGAGTAATCAAGATTAGGAGTAAAAAAGCACTGGACAAGATATCAAGCGGAGAAATTTTCAAATTCAGCTTACGGCTAATCAAAAAAAATAGTAGCATTAGTACCGCTCTATTTACTGAGGGTGACAATCCCGTTAGGATGGCGTAGATAGGGAGAGCAGTCAACAAAATATACTCTACCTTTTCTTTAGTCCAACCAATACAAAGTAAAACGAAATAGACAATCCCGGTAAGCATCGCGATATGAAGGCCTGAGATGGCAAGTAAATGGACAGTTCCTGTTTTTGCATAGGCATCCTCCACTAACGGATCCATTAAACTTCGATCCCCAAACAATAATGCCGCAAATATTCCAGCTGAGTCTTTCGACAGCGTCGCTTCTAATCGACCAATCTCTGCTTGGCGAAATCGTTTTATCTTTTCTATCCATGTTAGTTTCGTCTGCCAACAATCGGTTTGGTTTATTGCATCAACAGTATAAATCCAAAAGATACCTTGACGTTGTAGGTACATTCGATAGTCAAATGCATTAGGATTTGTTGCTCTGGGAGGCTGAGTAAGCTCACCGGCAACTCTACAAGCAATCCCTGGACCGATCCATTCTTTTAGCTTCGCTTTTTCCTCAGCCGAACGGATTCTGTATTTTAGCACAACCCGTTCAGCTCGAGGAGAAGCTGACGCTATCGCGGTTAACTGATTTCCATCAATTTTAATTTGATCGACAAAAGTTAACGGCACCTGATTTTCATCGCCCCGAAAACCTGTCACATTCCGAATTATTGCATTATGACCAACAGCCAAGTAAACTCCATAGAGGAGAACTACAATTAACAACAAAGGTCTTTTGAATTTCTTCCACTTATATAAATAAAATAGAAAAACAAAAAAGAGACATAAAAAAAGATAGTTTTGTTCAAAAACGGTTAATAAAGCTAGCAAAGCACCAAAGGCTAGATAAGCTAGCTTCGTTGTTAACATTTTTCTTTAAGAATAACTTCTCGGCAGTCTACCTGCACGGTTTGAACACCCGCTTTTTCAAATAACTTAATCGCGTAAGGATGATTTTTATAATCCTCGGCATAATACACCGTTTTAATTCCCGCTTGAATGATAGCTTTACAACATTGCAAACATGGAAAATGAGTAACATAAATATCGGCACCATCAGCCGGTACACCAAATTTAGCACATTGCAATAATGCATTCATTTCAGCATGTATCGTGCGAACACAATGATTTTCAATCACATAACACCCTTCATCGATACAATGATCTCCTCCGGCGATTGACCCATTATATCCACCCGCAATGATGCGTTTATCTCTTACAATTGTTGCTCCAACTGTTAATCTTGTACAAGTACTTCTCAAAGCCAGCAATTGACTTTGAGCCATAAAATATTCATTCCATGATATACGTTCCATCATTAACGCTCCTTTATCACTTTATCTAGTTTTTAGTTTAAAGGTTTAACAGCTCGTCCGCAATTTGTTATTTTACTGAAATTTGATCTTTTAATTTTTCAAACGTCTTTTCACCAATTCCTGAAATTGATTTTAAATCCTCAATTTCCTTAAACGGACCATTTGTTTCCCGGTATTCTACAATCGCACTTGATTTAGCAGGTCCAATTCCAGGTAAGGTTTCGAGGTCGCTAGTAGTCGCTGTATTGAGGTTAACCTTTGCTCCCGTTTCAGACGAGTTCCCTCCCCCAATCCCTTGAATTGGATTCACCAATCCTTGTGCATCTTCGCCTTGTTTCGGTATATACACAACCATTTCATCACTTACTTTCATCGCAAAATTAACACTTGAAGCGTCGGCATCTTTCGTTAACCCACCAGCTTTTTCAATTAAATGGATCACTCTCTCTTCATTAAAGACTTCATAAACGCCTGGATTTACAACTTCACCTTTAATGTCAGCCATCATAACCATTTTCTCTTCTTCATCACTCTCTGTATTTCCCTTTTGCTTCTCAATGGGATTTTCTAAGGACTGTTCTTCCGCTACCAAGTCTTCTTTCACGATAGCCCCTTCATGTTCGTCTGAAGTGAAATAAAATGTATACATAAAGAATACAAAAAGCATACCAGCACCTAAAACATAAAGCTTTTTTTCTTTTAGCCAATTAATCATTCATAACACCTTTCTTTCTTAAGGGAATAATTTTTATATAGGACACATAAGTTCTTAGGAGAAGTCAACGAATTGTAAGAAGGAGGGAAGGGATTTGAAAATAGGGATGATAGGCACCGGAAATATGGGGAGAATCTTGGCTGAAGCCCTGATTGATGGGAATGCCGTTTCCCCTTCTTCGATGATCGTTACCAATAGAACATTGATGAAAGCGGCTGAATTAAAAAAGGCGTACCCGGGGATAACTGTTGAATCAAGTGCTGTAGCTGTCGCGGAGCAAGCGGATGCTATTTTTGTTTGTGTAAAGCCACATGATGTTTATCCATTGCTTCAAGAGTTAAAGCAATCATTAACTAATGATAAGTGCATCATTTCGATAACAAGTCCAATCAGCGTTGACCAGCTAGAAAGTACTGTGACATGTTCTGTTGCAAGAGCGATTCCGAGCATTACCAACCGAGCACTTGCAGGTGTATCTTTAATCACCTATGGTAAAAGGTGCAGCGACGAATGGAAAGAACAATTGAATAGCTTATTACACTCCATCTCCAAACCTGTTGAAATAAATCCGAACATCACGAGGGTAGCTTCTGATATTGTCAGTTGCGGGCCGGCATTCTTTAGTTACTTAACTCAGCAATTTATTCTTGCTGCTGTCAAAAAAACTGAAATTGACTATGAAACAGCAACAAAGTTAACGAGTGAAATGTTAATTGGACTTGGAGAGCTTTTAAATAGAGAGTTTTATACTTTGCCTACCTTACAGGAAAAGGTATGTGTTAAAGGTGGAATTACTGGGGAAGGAATAAAAATTTTAGAAAGTGAACTGGGTGCAATATTCGAGCATTTATTCGAGGCAACACATGGGAAGTTTGAAGATGATTTAAATAAAACAAGAGACCAGTTTGGTATAGATTAAGGTTTCGACGTATCTTTCCAGGTTCCTTCTTTTTTTGAAAAAATTTTAATGTCGTTTGCTTTTACATTTATTATAGGAACAAAGAAGAGAAAGAAAGCCCTCAATTTATTTCGAGGACTTCCTTTCTTTTTCATTATTTCGGTTTTCCTGCTGCAAACAGAATTCGCTCTGCCTCGGGTTTCGGCCATTCAGCGGAGAAATCACCGCTTATTTCCAGCAATTCAAATCCCGCATCGAGAAGGAAGCTTTTATATTGTTCAATTTCATATGTACGTTGGTAATGATACTCATCGATTCGATCATATTGTCCTGTCATTTCATCCCGCACAAAAAAGGTTAATTCATGTTCAACACTGTGCGGATGTTCGCTAGGAAAACACTCCCAAATATAGGAAATATCCTCATCATTATACGTAAATGGACTATCGTGAAAAATCACGTCCATTTTAAAGAGAGAATGGACATCAAATAAAAATAACCCTCCTGGTTTTAAATGTTGAAATACACCAGCAAACGTTTTGACAACATCCTCTTCTTCTGGAAGGTAATTGAGCGAATCACAAAAGATCCCAACCATATCAAAGGTACCAAGGCTCGTTAGCTCTGTCATGTCTTGGTGATAAAAAGGAATCTTTAAGGCATTAGTTTCTGCTTTCACTTGAGCAACTGCAAGCATGTCTTCAGATAGATCAACACCGGCAACACTTAGTCCAGCTTTTGCTAAACGTACGGAAAGTTCCCCTGTACCACAAGCTAAATCCAATACCTCGTTTCCATCCACTTGATATTTTCGCGACAAAGCCAACACCCAGTCTACCCACCTATCATATGGAACATCTTCCATTAGGCTATCATATAGATAGGCAAACTTTTGATAGGTCATGGAGTTAATTCACTCTCGATATTTTCAATTGGTGCATCGCCCCATAAACGTTCTAAATTATAATAACTCCGTTCATCACGGTGGAAGACATGAGCAATGACATCTCCTAAATCAATTAGAACCCATCTCGCTTCATCGAAACCTTCCATGCGTCTAATATCAAAACCATTCTCTTCGGCTTTTTCTTTAATTTCTCTCGCAATCGCCTGGACTTGTTTATCGGAATTCCCATGACAAATCAAAAAATAATCAGAGACCAACGAAATCCCTTTCATATTTAAAACAAGAATCTCTTCTGCTCGTTTATCGTCCGCTGCTTTAACGGCTGTTTTAAGTAACTGGCGTTCTGTCATTCAATCAGTCCTCTCTATTTCTTACTAAATCATTATAGGTATAAAATGTATCAGGATATACAAGCTGATTCTTTTTCATGAGAAATTGAATCGAATTTCTCACTGACTGGATTAGCGCTTGATTAAGGTCACCCTTCGCAAGCTCCCTAACTTCATCTACCCCCGGGAAATGTCTACCTGGCTCAATGTAGTCAGCTAAATAAATGATTTTCTCAAGCAATGTCATTCCAACACGCCCAGAGGTATGGTATCGAATCGCATCAAGGATGGCTTCATCTGTAATCCCAACTTCTTTTTCAACAAGGTAAGCTCCAACAGGGGCATGCCATAGCTCACTATTATAATTTAGCAATTCTTTTTCCATTCCTTGGTCAAGAATGATTTGTCTCATTTCTTCTTTAGGACGAAATTTGGCATAATCATGGAAAATAGCTGCCAACTCGGCTTTTTTTTCATCAGCTCCATATTTCCTTGCAAGTTCAATTGCGGTATTCATAACCCCGATTGTATGCTGGTAGCGATGCTCTGTTAATTGTTCTTTTACCTTCACTAAAGCTAATTCACGGTCCATATAATCCATTCTCCTCTATATAGTTCCTCACGTTTTCTGGAACTAAGTAGCGGATGGTTCCGCCTTGTATTCTTCTCTCTCTAATGAAACTTGACGATAAATCAATCGCCGGCGTTTTCACCAAAAGAATTGAATAATCCGACTGACTGCTATACCGCGGTCGATTCACACCAACGAACTGAATCATTTGATGCAATTCATCAATTTTATACCACTTCGGTAAATATTCAATCATATCGCCGCCGATAATAAAGTGAAATTTATAGTCTTTATATTGTTCCGTTAGAATCTTCATTGTTTCATAAGTATAAGAAGGTCCTTGTCTTTTAAGCTCGATTGGTTCAATGGAAAAATGAGGATTCCCTGATATCGCCAATTCAAGCATCTCCAACCTTTGTTTATCAGTAACCTTTCCTTCTTTTTTCTTATGTGGTGGTTCATGGTTCGGCATAAACCATACTTCTTCTAATCCTAGAGCATGATGTACCTCATTGGCAATTAAAAGGTGACCTACATGAGGTGGATTAAACGTGCCTCCCAGAATCCCAATTTTCTTCATAGTTTTCATCCTTCCAATTAACGTGGAAGTTCGATCTGTTTATTTTCTCGAGACTCTTTGTACAGAACAATCGTATTCCCGATAACCTGTACAAGTTCAGCCCTAGCACCGTTAGATAACTTCTCGGCTACGGTATCCCGATCTTCATCACAGTTTTGTAGGACACTGACCTTGATTAACTCACGTGCCTCTAGTACATCTGCAATTTGTTGAATCATATTATCATTTACTCCACCTTTTCCAACTTGAAAGATTGGATTTAGATGATGTGCTTTTGACCTTAAAAATCTTTTTTGTTTTCCTTTTAGCATGAAGATCCTCCTAGTTGTTTCAGAACGTTTTCTGTCATCCTGTTTGTGTCAGGGAATATACTTGTCCATATTTCAAAAGCCAACGCTCCTTGATTGACGAACATATCTACTCCATTTTGAATGCTTGCTCCTATAAATTTTGCCTCTTTTAAAAACTTTGTTTCAAGAGGATTATAAATGATATCACTCGCGAAACAATTTGTCTTTAAAGCCTTAAAACGAATGGGGGTATCATCAACTTGTGGCGACATTCCAATCGAAGTCGTTTGGATTAGCAAATCATAATCGACTATTGTCTTTTCCGCTTCGCTAATAGATGAAACCTTTGTTTCAACTGAGAAAGGGCATGCTTCCTTTAGAGACAGTGCTTTTTCAACCGTTCGATTACAAACGTCTATTTCTTTTACGCCAGCTTCCGCCAATGAAAAGTAAATGGCTCTTGCAGCTCCACCAGCACCAATCACCAATACCTTTTGTTCAGTTAATGACAATCCTTTATTAAGGAGAGCTCGGACAAAGCCGCGGCCATCTGTATTAAAACCGATTAATTTACCATTAGTATTTACAACGGTATTCACCGCTCCGATCGCCTTTGCAAGTGGGTCAATGTCATCTAGCAGAGGGATAATATCGGTTTTATGAGGTACTGTGACATTAAAGCCCGAAACGCCTAGTGCTTTTAATCCCGTTACTGCAGCCTCCAAATTTCCCTTTTTCACATGAAAGGCAAGATACGTTGCATCAATCTCATTATGTTCAAATAAGTCATTATGCATGACCGGCGACATCGAATGCCCTATTGGATCCCCGATTACTCCATATACCTTTTTCATTGCTTTTCCCCCCAAGCAATCTCACTTTTATATAGTGATACTTTTTACTCCCTTTCTATAAAAGGTCTTTATACATTTTATATTAATGAATTTCGCAAGAAAACTTGAACGCCTTTCGGGACATGACCTGCTACTTTAGCACCTGCATCATTCACCGTTATCCATCCTAGTCCAGAAAAGACGATATCTGTTTTTGGCTCTTTAATTGTAAACTCGTAACGAACCAATTCCGGGAATTCATCCATCTGTTCTCTACGCGGTGGCGTCAGCATTTCCCCTGCGTGTTTTTGATACAATTCATCAGCATTCTCGAGTTTTGTTCGATGTATATTCAATTCATTTGATAAATAGCAGGTAAAAGATCTTCTTCCGCCGGCAAGATAATCAAATCGTGCTAACCCGCCAAAGAATAAAGTTTGTCCTTCATTTAATTGATAAATTTTTGGTTTTATTTCTTTTTTAGGCGTAATTACTTTTAAGTCACGCTTATCAACATAATGCGCCATTTGGTGATGGTTGATAATTCCTGGTGTATCCACTAAAGATTTTCCGTCCTCTAGTGGAATTTGAATCGTATCAAGAGTTGTTCCAGGAAAATGGGAAGTAGTAATAATATCCCCTTCACCTGTTACTTCTTTAATGATGCGATTAATAAAAGTCGACTTGCCCACATTGGTACAACCAACAACGTAAACATCCTTGCCATTTCGGTATTGATCAATCGCTGCAGCTGTTTCAGCGATGTTTTTGCCTCTCGCAGCACTAACAAGAAAAACATCTTTCGGTAGCAATCCTAAATCTTTCGATGTTTTTTTCATCCAATCGATTAATCGGTTCGGTTTAACTGATTTCGGTAAAAGGTCAGCCTTATTCCCAATTAGGATGACAGGGTTTTTTCCAGCAAACCTTTGAATCCCTGGAAGCCAGCTTCCGTTAAAATCAAAAATATCAACAATCTTAACAATTAAAGCCTCTTTTTGGCCAATACCATTTAATATCTTCAAAAAGTCGTCATCCGTTAAGCTTACATCTTGTACCTCATTATAATGCTTCAAACGGAAACAACGTTGGCAAACCACCATCTCTTTTTCTAATGAGGATGGTGGTGCGTATCCTAAGTGTTCAGGTTCCTCGGTTTGTATTTTCACACCACACCCTGTACACACTATTAGCTGTTCATTCAATGATTAATCCTCCCAGTTCAATTTTCCTTGTTTCCTAAACAAATTCAAAAGTCTTCGTTCGATTGCCCGATTAAACCTAGTTGCTAGTCCATCTGTCTGTGCAACTGGTACTACCAAAATGGTATGAAAACCACCTCTGTTACCACCAAACACATCTGTTAATAATTGATCACCAATGACAACCGTCTCATCCTTATTTAATCCCATATCCTTGACCGCTCGGTTAAAAGCTTTTGTCATTGGCTTTTTAGCTCGATAAATATAAGGTGTTACAAGCGGGTCCGCGAAAAATTTAACTCGATCTTCCTTATTATTTGAAACAATCGTGACGAGAATATCATTTTTTTTCATATTTTCAAACCACTCAATTAGCTTTGGGGTCGCAGAGGGGCGATCCCACTCTACTAATGTGTTATCCAAATCGGTGATAATTCCTTTTACACCTTTTTCTTTTAAACTCTCCGGCGTGATTTCAAATATACTTTTCACATGCTGATCTGGCAGAAAATGCTTTAGCACTAATTTACACCTCATTATTTATAATTGCGTCTATAACGTTAACATCATAACTAATTTTTTCCCTTGTTTCAAAAAATATAAAAAAGAATTATGTAAATCTATTAGTGTTTTCTATCTAAATTAGAGAAAAGCAAATCCTTTTTATTAAAATCGGATTAAAATAGCACAGAAATTTTTCGACAATTTTCTACTTCTCTCAACGTTGTGGATAACTTTACTAACATTATACCGCTTGGAAATCGTATTATTCTTAATTTTATAAACAACTTAACCACAGGTTATCCACTGCAATTTGTGGATAATTAGAACGGTTGTTCTACGTAATTAAATCTGATAGAGTAAGGGTACATTATCAGTAACTAACTAGTTTATGTAATTAATTCCCTTATTATACATTCATTTTCGGGGGTGAATGATTTATGCGAAAGCTTTCGGATGAATTGTTGATTGAATCTTATTTTAAAGCTAGAGAACTAAACCTAAACAAAGAATTTATCCAATTAATAGAAACTGAAATACAACGTCGATCTTTAACTCACAAAATTCGAGTTTCTTCTTAAAAGCGTCCACTGGACGTTTTTGTTTTGTCTAGTAAACAGAAAAAACGGCACGGCTTATTGCTGTGCCTTAGCCTGCTTTTTAACGTTCTAATGTACCTATCGTTTCTCCTACTTTAACCGGTTTAGGTAATTGTGGTTGTTCAGTAAAAGAAATCGCATTCTGTTTGAAGAGGAGTACAACAGTTGATCCAAAAGTAAAGTATGCCATTTCTTCTCCTTTACGAATGCTGTCACCGGTATGAATGGGTTCAATCGAATTGACAAACATGGCCCCAACTTTCACAACAGCTAGACGATCCTCCCCATAATTGATTTCTGTAATACTTCGGTAATTTTTTGCAAGAGTGTCCTTTCCATATTTAAGACCTAAAGAATTCACTGGATAGGAACGTGTCCCAAGCTTCCAGCGCTTAAATACTTTACCGGAAATCGGACTATGAATACGATGATAATGACTAGGACTTAAATAAAGTACCATATACGTTCCATCGTTGTAGTACTCAGCGGCCTCGGTACTTCCTAACATCTCTACAATGGAGTAGACTTTTCCTTTAACAGTAATTTGTTGATTTGGCTCAATTTCTCCGATATCTTCTATGACTGCATCAACTGGGCTCACAATTGCATCCTGTTGCTCTGCAATTTTTCTCATCCCTGGTTTCAGTTTTCTAATGAAAAACTCATGTAAACTTTCATAATCCTTTAATTCTTTTTCCATCTCGTCTTGATTGATCTCATAGATTCTTGCAAAAGATGGAACAATTTTTTTACTTGATTTCGACTGCGCGAACCTTTTTAAGAGAACTGAAGACCATCTCCGATTCGTTAATTCAATAAATAAACGATAGAAGCTTTGAATCAAACCAATAACCTCCGAAACTACCAATATGAATATCCATTTTCCTTGGCAAGTAAAATCATTTGTCCAATCAGTTGTGCTGTGAGTGACATTATACCATTTATTAAGAATAACGAACAAACTTTCAACGGTTTATTTAAAACTTTTCATCAGGCTGGCCGCACAAAAATGAAAACGATTCTAATAACTTAGATAAAAAAAAACAATCAGTACAGATTGGTTTTACTATGGGGGAGTTCCGGAGGATGTTGAAAATATGAAAGAATTATTAGGAGTCGCTTTGATTCTTATCATTGGATATATTCTTTGGAAGAAAGGGATTATACGCATTAAAATTGCTTCGTATCGGAAATACACCCATTTTTATAACCAAAACTCATGTCGAGCTTCTTATCAATTATTCGATGGATTCGATTATTTTTATTTTCGTTTTAACAAGAATTCGTCCATCAAGATGAAATACTCAGTTAAAGTAACAAAAGGGACGCTAACATTAATAGTTCTCAACAAAAAAGGAGAATCGGAGGATAAAGTATTCTCCAAAACCTTTTCTGATGACGAAGCAGGAGAATTTCAGTTTTTGACTGAAGCTAAATACCACAGTGTTAAATTGGTCGGGGATTACACACAAGGTAGTTGCTCGGTTGAGTTTGAACCGTTTGTTTAAATCGTCTAAATCCATCAGTATAAACTCGCTAGGTGAGCCTTGGCACTACCTTAGAGGTGTAGTCGCTAAGGAAAGACCTCTACAATAACAGTTAAAAAAGGATGCTACCGTTGCCCATTCCCAAAAACATGCTGACCCAATTAAGAGTCAGCATGTAAACTTACTTCATATTTTTCTTTTTTTCTTTTTCTGCTCGATAAAACTCATGGAACATTTTCATTAATGCACGCTTTTCAATCCTAGAAACATAACTTCTTGAGATGCCAAGCTCTTTGGCGATCTCCCGCTGTGTTTTTTCCTTTTTTAGATCTAAACCGAACCTACCAATGATGACTTCTTTTTCGCGCTCATCTAATACGTCGATATATTTTTTCACTTTTTCTAGTTCCATATTTAACTGTATCGTATCAAATACATCCTCAGACTCAGATTTCAGGACATCGATGAGTGAAATTTCGTTACCTTCTTTATCTTGCCCAATAGGGTCATGAAGGGAGACGTCTTTTTTCGTTTTTTTAAGTGCCCGTAAATGCATCAAAATCTCGTTCTCTATACAACGAGCTGCATACGTAGCAAGCTTTGTGCCTTTCCCTTCAGAATAACTCTCTATTGCTTTAATCAACCCAATCGTTCCAATGGATATCAAGTCTTCAGAATCTTCACCAGTGTTTTCGAATTTTTTAACAATGTGAGCAACGAGTCTTAAATTATGCTCAATTAACATATTTCGTGCATGTGCATCTCCTTCTGCCATTAATCTTAAGTACTTTTTTTCATCTGCTGAAGATAACGGTTGGGGAAATGCATTATTCTTAACATAAGAAACAAGGAAAACAATTTCCTTCACTAAATAACCAAGTGCTGCTAATATTCCCGACACTTTTCCACCCCCCGCGTAATTAGGCTTTTGCCTATAATAGATTCCTATGTAGGAACGGGGTAGATTGTGTATGTCCCACGAAAATCTTTTCGGTTGAAATTATTCCCAATATCATTTTTAAAAGACTGATCTTTGTAAAGATTGTTATTGAAATCCTAAAGCCGATATTAACACAGTAGCAGCCCTTTCGTATGTTTAAATTAAGTTTCAAAAACAAAAAGCACATTGCTGCTCCTAGCCGCCAATGTACTTTTTGATCTTCCTTAATCCACACTAACCTCCGCTGCGATAATACAACCAATCGCACCACAAATAATCATTCCCATAACCATTGAAAACATCGCTCACACCCCTTTTATCCTTTATTTTCGCTACCAATTTACCATATTTCCATAATGATAAAATGGAGTGGATGTGAACGTTTTAGTACATTTAATTCCTCTATTTAAATGATCTTCATACTTGTTTGATCAGTAGACAGACTCGAATTCATTTGGAAAGAATAGAGGAAGCCTTAAAGAATGCATAAAGTTTCCGAAAAGGTTCCTTCTTAAAACCTAAAGTCAATAACAATACATGTAGCGACAATTGCTCATCCTCCCCGTCTTATCATTAGGTGGAATCTTTCTCCACCCATAACACTTCCTGACGCTGTTGAATCACGTAAAACATCTTCATCTCCACCTTTCATTTATTTTTACTTGCAGATTTTTAGTACCTAATAAATTGTGCAGCTTTTTCCTTGCTTTCCTCATATCGTTTTTCAACCATTTGGTCATGGATTTCTTCTTCAATAGTAGTCTCTCGTTTGCTAATGGTAATGGTGAAAAATAAAAGATTTAAAGTCATAGGTTTTCACCTCCCTTGCCGTCAACTATTAATTCTCTTCACCCCAAACAATCTGTTGAATACTTTTACATGAAATGAACATATTCTTCCCCGCCTTTCGTTAAGTATCGTATTGCCAAAGTTTACTGTTAATAGTGCAGATAAGAATTTACTTTTCTGCTTGTTTCTTCATAACGTTTAGCAACTTCTCCATTGTGTAGTTCTTGTTCAAGCGTAGCTTCCCGTCTTTTTAATGTAATGGTGAAAAATAAAAAATTTAAAGTCATAGGTTTTCACCTCCCTTGCCGTCACCTATTAATTTCTTTACCCCAAACAATCTGTTGAATACTTTTACATGAAATGAACATTTTCTTCCCCGCCTTTCGTTTAGGATCGTATTGCCAAAGTCTACTTTTAATAATGCAGATAAGAATTTACTTTTCTGCTTGTTTCTTCATAACGTTTAGCAACTTCTACATTGTGTAGTTCTTGTTCAAGCGTAGCTTCCCGTCTTTTTAATGTAATGGTGAAAAATAAAAGGTTTAAGGTCATTACGTCTCACCTCCTGTCTACAACTATGACTAATGGACTTCTCCCCACTTTCCACTTTTCAGGACCTGTTCTAAATAAATCATTTTCATTCCACCTCTCCATTTTATCGTCTTGAAATTAATACTGATTTAGATAAGAATTAATTTTTTGTTTAGTTTCCTCATAGAACATTTCAACTTGTTGATCGTGCATGACTTCTTCTAACGTCGTAATGCGTTTCTTGAGGGTAATTGTTAAGAACAAAATATTTAATGTCATTCCATACCACCTCCTTTCAATTTCTTGTAAAAAATGGAAAAACCGCAGGGGACAGCTCCCCTGCGGCTAAAAATGGGCACAAAAATGCCGCAGGGCACGCCTCTCCCTGCGGCACGGATATGCTTAGTCAATAAAACGAACGAAAACTTAAGCGATCCATTCCGATCTGGTCGAATGCGTGTATTTTCCATATAGAACTCTTGCTGCTAATTCTGCAATCCAAGTTGTATGCTTCATCATTTCATTCGACCTCCTTAAGTAGATTTTACTTTCATGGTAATTATATCCACCGCTTATGTGTTTGTAAACATATTTTTCGCCTAATTTTCAAAATTATTTTTATACTATTATGCTAATAAAATAAAACACAAGCGATCATTTACTAAAAAGTGAGGGCGCTAAACATAAAATTCCACTGGTTAAAGATAATCCTTGTGTACATTTTTTTACATGCCTCGAAAAGAAAAAACGCCCTATTATGGTAACGGGTTTAGTTTTACAACATTTAATTATGTAAGTAAAATAAGTGCCAATTTGCATATGACATTGGCACTCACAAAAATTTGTACAGGGTATGCACCCAAAATTTGATATACAATTTATATCCTAAAAAAATTAAAAATAGTCGGAAATATTTCTGTTAAACTGCAGAATAGAGCTCGCTTCTGCCCATATTAGCGGAGATTTTCCGATTAAGCAAAGTAAAATTAGCCATTTTCACGTTTTTCAAGTTAATAGTTGGAATCCTTCCGTCTATTTAAGTTATTTCTAGTGTTTTTACCTAATTAAGAGAAATTTCTCCGCTTATTTATCAAACCGTGCTGACTCCCTTACTTGAGTCCGTGAGAGTCCGCTCTTTTTTTTAGTGGATAGGGAGCATAATATGAAGGCATTAGTGAACGTACGTGCAAGCAAAAAGGGGCTGTCTGATAAGTCCCTAAATTAAAGCACGTGGAGAAAAACGAGATGTTTTTCCCAACGTGCTTTTGTATTTTTTTGGTTTTTTCCTGAAAGTAGCTGGCGGATGCCTGCTACTTTCAGGAT
>NZ_JAMBNR010000030.1 GCF_023715205.1 Mesobacillus maritimus | reverse complement strand
GATGCAAAATGCCTGGAACGCATCCTCTTGATAACACTTGTAACATATGGGTAAGCCGTATGCCTTAATAGGGCACGTACGGTTTGATAAGGGGGAAGCCATGATAGTGGTTTCCCTACTTTATTATAAGCAATTACAGGAATCGGTTATACTAGTTTTCTGATAAAGACTTCCCTAAAGAAAAAATAATAATATTATGTAAACAAATTTACGCAAATTCTTAAATAAAATGATAGAAATCAAGTACATATAAAGAATAATATTAACTGCCATTTTTTATAAGGATTTACGGTTGAAAACCAATGCATTTTAATGGTGAACTTTTGATTTTGTGTTTGGAGTAAATTAGTATATTATTCCTTTGTTAGACTGGACAAACTTGGAAAATTGGTGAAACAGAAATAAATATCGGAAATAATGAGCTAACCAGTGTAAATTTGAAAGTTGGGAAGATAAGAAGAATAGAGAATATTTTTTGTTTAACTTGGCTATTTAAACGTTGGTTTAATTGCAGAATTCCTATCAGAACTATTTTTTTTCTATTTGAATAAGGAGAACAAATGGAGTATATCCTTAAGGAACCAAATGAAATTTAGTAAAAGGTATATGCTATACGAGTGGGCGGATTATTCGACGCATCCTAATTAACCATTTATGCTAATTAATGGGAAGCAATTTACGAGAAAGGATTGCTTAGAACAAATATAGAAAGGACGAAAAACCATGAAAATTCTAGTGGTAGGGGCCAATGGCCAAATTGGAAAACATCTGGTTTACTTGATTCAGAATCGTGAAAATTTCGTAGCGAAGGCGATGATCCGTAATCAGGAACAAGCCAACTTTTTTGAAAATCTGGGTGCGGAAACAGATATCGTTGATTTAGAAGGTACCATTGACGGAATCGCGAAAGCTGCAGAAGGCGTAGATGCAATTGTGTTCACAGCAGGTTCTGGGGCACACACCGGAAAAGACAAGACGATAATGGTTGATTTAGATGGTGCGGTCAAAACCATTGAAGCTGCTAAATTGACTGGTGTCAAACGGTTTATCATGATTAGTTCCTTTGACACGACACGTGAAGCGATTCAGTCAGCTCCAGAGTCGTTTGCACCATACGTAGCAGCAAAGCATTATGCTGATGAATGGTTAAGAGCTACGGATCTTGATTATACGATTATCCATCCAGGCATCCTCACGAATGACAAAGGAACAGGCCATGTGAAAATTGGTTCCAAACTCGAAGTGGGGGAAGTCTCAAGGCAGGATGTTGCTCAGGTGATTCTTTCGACTGTGGAAAATGAATCTACGATCGGAAAGGAATTTCAAGTAATTGGCGGCTCAACACCAGTGCAAGAAGCAGTGGCATCGGTTCAATAAAATATCGGGATGCTTTGAAGACAATTTACCATAAGTGGTAGATTGTCTTTTTTTGTAAAGTGTAGTTTTAAAAATTATTTCTCTGCACAATGTGCTAAATTCACATTGTCTATCACCACTGTGGCTCGCTAAATATGATAACTTTATCCAATATTCCTGTCCCCGTAAAAGCAATAAGGGGGATAGTTTGGAAAACGACATATAGATAATTTGGGACGTAACTGTGAATTTTGCCTTTATGAAAAAGGCTTGAAACCGACAATTGGGTTTCAAGCCTTGGATTTGTCCGAGAAGGGGATTTCGTTAATTTATCTAGCGGTCATGCCACCATCGACAACGAACTCTGATCCTGTGCTATAACTCGATTCGTCTGAAGCGAGGTATAAGACTAGGTTAGATACTTCTTCGGGCTTTGCAACGCGACCATTTGGAATGTATTTGGCAAATTCTTTTACGGCATCTTTTGTTTCTTCTTGAACAATCATTGGGGTTTCAATGACGCCAGGGTGAACAGAATTTACGCGAATGCCATAGTGAGCCAATCCGAGCGCAGCAGCTTTGGTCATTCCTCTGACAGCAAACTTAGTATCGGTATAGCCAATCGCACCCCCGACTATGCCGTTCATTGAAGAGATGTTTACTATTGAACCGCCTTCCGCTTTTTTCATAGATGGGATAACTGCTTTCATTCCTAAAAATACCGATACTTGATTAATATCGACAATACGTTTGTACTCTTCTAGTGTCAAATCCTCGATGGATTTATTCATGGTAATACCAGCATTGTTGACTAGTATGTTTACCGGACCAAATGTTTTTTCTGTGAGAGCAACAGCTTGTTCCCAATTTTCTTTATTAGTAACATCTAGTTTTACAAACTTAGCATTTTCTCCTAATTCAGCCGCGAGAGCTTGTCCTTCTTGTTCCAAGATATCCGCAATTAAGACCTTCGCACCTTCTTTGACAAACAAACGAGCATGACTTGCTCCCATTCCACGGGCTCCACCTGTAATAATGGCAACTTTATCAGCTAATCGTTTCATGTAAAATACCTCCAAATGGAATTATTTATTGTCTTCAATATGTTTTAAAAGTTTTTCTTGAATGTTTATATATTGATGTATTTCTTCTTCACTCAATGCTTCGAAGTGTTCCATAAATAAGGTTTTACCAATTGCCTGTGCTTCTGACAATGCTTTTTCACCAACAGAGGTAATTCTCAACTGAATCACCCGACGGTCGGTTTCGTCAAACACTTTTTCAGCAAGCCCTAAATCAAAAAGTTTGGTAGCAATATTCGTCATTGCCCCTTTTGTATAGCCTAGTTTATTAGCTAAATCCACTTGCCTTTGTGTACCATTTGTTTTCAATTCCGCTAAGACTAGAATTGGAGAAATGCCAAGCGGATAGGGGAATGCTCTAGTGAATTTAATTATGTTATCGTTATTGATTTTATCAATCATATGAATGAGCTTAAAAAGGTTGGTTTCACGCAAAAAATCCACTCCAGTGTTCTCTTCTTAGCGAAGCATAATGCTACCGCCATCAACCATTATTGTTTGTCCGGTAATATATTTAGAATCCTCAGACGCAAGAAAAACAGCGACACGACCGATGTCGTTCTCGATATCTCCAAAGTATCCCATAGGTATTCTGCTCTTTACTTCTTCATAATATTTTGGTTGAGCTTTTGCCCACGCTTCCACTCCTGGAGAATTAGCAATGGGACTTATCAAGTTGACATTGATTCCAAAGCGCCCCCACTCATTCGCGGCCACCCGTGAAAGTCCACGAATTGCTTCTTTCGCAGCTGCATAAGCTGCTTGAGTTTCGTGTCCGTTCAAGCCTGCACCAGAAGCGAAATTTATGACGTGTCCTTTTGACTCTTTCAAGTATGGAAGAGCAGCCTGCATAAGATAAAAAGTTGGATAAAATCCAGTTCCGAATGATAAATCTAAATCTTCTTGTGTTGTTTCCGAAATAGTTTTTTGTTTTGATGCATGGGCGTTATTAACTAATACATCAATTCTGCCGTATTTTTCAACCACCGTATAAATGATGGTTTCAAGGTTATCTCGGTCCATTAAATTTGCTTTTTTGAACATTGATTTTGGTGAAATAGCTTGTAGTTCTTTTTCCATGTTTTTTCCGGTATCTTCATTTAAATCAACAATTACTACAATGGCTCCTTCTTTCACCATCGCCTTTGCAATCCCGCTTCCGATTCCAGCGGCACCGCCGGTAATAATGACGATTTTGTCTTGGAGTTTCCCCATCTAAATCATCCTTTCTAAAAATAGTTTAATGCTAAACTACTTAGGAATAGTTTAGCATTAAACTGTTTTATAAGCTATAGAAAATGTTTTCAATTTATCAATTTTTTCTCTAACTACGCATGATTTCTTTGGCAGGAATGCTAGAAAATTATACAGGTTAAGAGTTTAATGTGATTTTTATGAGTAACTCGTAGTGAAGTTAGATTGATTGGTAGTTTACGGACTAATAAGTTCATAAGAAAAAGTAGTAAACGGAATGTAAGCTATCAAAATTTTGAAAAAATAAACTTAACTTCCTTTTATAACTCTATTAATATCTAAAATGTTGGGATTAAAGCAAAAAGATGTCAGTCTGTTTGCGGAAGTGGTAAAACAATATGTATTAACTTCTCTTATTGGTTTGTTAACTTGTCAAAATTAAAATCGCACATGTGCATGAAGACCCAAAACAATCATTTGTAACTCTTTAGAGGAGAATAATGATGAGAGAATGAACAAAAGTGAGTTGTTGAAAAATAAATATTTCATGTATTCACTTAGACAAATTTAACCTTAAGATTACCTTAAAGGGAATACAAAGAGGATTTATAAGGAAGTATTTAATACAAAAGGCAAACTATTATTGGTAGTTTGCCTTTTTGGCGCGTTCAAATGACTTTGGGCGATGCATTTGAAGATTTTTTAAAGAAAAAACACAATAGAAATAGTTCTACATATTTTTCCATAAATGCTGCAAAATAAGATGGGTTATAACTGCGAATGAAATGTTATTAATTAGGGGGATGTTAAAGGATGTTTGGGAAAACAAAGGAAAACACCTTAACCTCTGCAGAACTATCAGGGCTTTGGTTTCAGTATCAAGGCGATAGTATGGCGATTTGTGTGTACAAACATTTTCTTAAGATTGTGGAGGATAAAAAAATCAAAACGATTCTAGAAATATCCCTTCATTTAGCTGAAACACATATTAAGAAGATTACTGCCTTTTTAGAAAATGCCAATTTTCAAGTACCAAAAGGATTTACTGAAAAGGATGTTAACTTAAAGGCACCACGACTTTTTTCAGATAATTTTATGCTCTTTTATTCTTATATTATGACCATCCATGGATTAACTGCATATAGCTTAGCAATCACAAACTCAGAGCGCAGAGACATACAAGATTATTTTTTTGAATGTACCGTAAGTTCAAAGGACCTATTTCAAAAGATTGTTAGTATCTCTAAAACAAAACCATTCTTTTCAGGAGTTCCTGGGGTACCTTCCCCTTTAGAAGTTGAATTTTCGAAATCAACTGGCATAATTGATAATTTGATTGGCGACAAAAGACCATTAAACAGTTCCGAAATTAGTAATTTATTTTTCAACTCTCGGAAAACGGGTTTTATTCGTTCACTCAGTTTGGGGTTCAGTCAGGTGGCAAAGTCTGAAGAAGTTCGGAAATTTATGCGGAAGAATGTGAAATTGGCAAGTAAAGATGCCGATAGTTGTGATAAGATTTTGCAGGAAGACAATCTTCCTATACCTGAGAAATGGGATGCAGAAATCACTGATTCCACAATCAGTCCATTCTCGGACAAATTGATGATGTTTCATGCGGCTTTTTTAGTAAATACCGCCCTTTCCTATTATGGTGCAAGCTTAGGATCAAGTTTGCGCTCCGATATTATACTGAATTACCGACAAGTCTTTACTAATGCGATGAAAGCTGGTGTGAGTGTTTACCATATTATGGTGAAACATGGTTGGTTAGAAAAAATTCCAGAATCCATTGATCGCAAAGGATTAGCAAAGCGTTCAGAATAAAAATTAATTTGGTTATCAATGACTGTGAAGATTGTTATTACGAATTTAACGCAATAATCGTCTTTTCGCAGGCGCAATTTAAGTTTACAAGCTCTTATCTCGTGAATGCAGCTATTTTTAGGTATAATATCGTTCATTCAGTCGTATACCTTCAAAAGCAACAAAGTTTCAGTAAAGGGCCTTATCAAAAGAAATGAAAACTGAGCACAGTATTCTTCTACTGTGCTTTTTGTTCTGCCTAGAATCTTAAGGTGAAAAAATCAAAGACGGATATTTTTATATCAATTTAAAATGGATAGCAGCAAGAGGATTTATATGTTTTTTTAAAGGTGATGTACTCAGGTTGCCATTGAAAAATGAACATTCCGGTACAATTTTTAAAAATGAAAGGGAAGAAACCAAATCTATTGAATATATAGTAAAGGGGACTTCCAGACTTCCCTGATAATGAAAGGAGGAGAACGTAATGACCAAAAAAATTCTATTGCTAGCGGGCGACGCGGTTGAGGAATTGGAGATTTATTATCCTTATTTTCGTTGTTTAGAAGAAGGCTATAATGTAACAATTGCTGCGCCGTCTAAGAAAAAAGTTCAAACGGTAGTACACGATTTTATTGGTTGGGATACGTATACTGAAAGCAAAGGATATTTGATCGAAGCACATCTTTGTTTTGAAGATGTAAATCCAGAGGAATACGATGGATTGATTATTCCAGGAGGAAGAGCGCCAGAATATATTCGCTTAAATCAAAATGTACCTAAAATCGTTGCTCACTTCTTTGAAGCAAATAAACCAGTCGCTGCTATTTGCCATGCAGCGTTAATTTTAACAACAGTTCGTCAATATTTGGAAGGCAGAGAAATGACCGCCTACATAGCATGTAAGCCGGATGTAGAGGCAGCTGGTGCCACTTATATTGAAGAACCTCTTCATGTTCAAGGGAACCTTATTTCTGGGCATGCTTGGCCAGATTTGCCAGGTTTTATGAAAGAATTTATCAAACAGATTAACCAGTAGATATTGGGCTCATTAAAAGAAGTAATAAAAATCATCAAACCTCAAGGCTTAAAAGCAAAGGGGTTGATGATTTTTTTTGTAAGCTTCTTGAATTGTGACTACACTTTGAAATTTATTACCCTTGAAAAAAAATTCATTTTTTCGTCAAGTTTAAGACTTTTTAGTGGAAAATGATGCCTAAACATACATGTAAATGGCACTAAACGAGGAAAAAGTAAAATTTCTATCCTCAGATAACGGTTCACCGTTGGATCATTTTCATGGTTTAGCAAGAATAATTTAAAAGAGTAATATTAAAACAAACTAATGAAGTTTTGTCAATATTTAAGGGGTGGGATTCTTTAAAGTATGAGATTTCATCATAGTAGTTTTTCCTCCATAACCATAGAGTGGTTTACTAGTCAAAAGTTATAATGATGACGGAGCATTATACATAAAGCAGTAAACTATTGAAAAAAGGTGGAGAAATTCATGATTGGAATTATCAAGCGCCCGAAGACAAAAGGATTTGCTCAAATTGATAATAAGACTTACCAAGAAGATTTAAAAGACATCCGCGCAATGGGGCTTCTTTCTTATTTGATGACACTGCCTACCAATTGGCAAATTAGTAAAACACACCTGTATGCTGAGTTAGGAAAAGGTTTAGTTGCAGCGGGAATCAGAGTGCTTGAACAAAAAGGGTACTGGGTTCAAATTACCTACCGGAGTGGAAGCAAAAACTTACATTCTTATTCTGTCTCCGATTTACCTTTTTCCGACTTAGAGATTAACGAAATGATCTGGGAATTAGCTGATGAAGGATTTAAAATTAAAAGCATTAGTGAACCGTTTTCACATCTTCTTGCGGAAGTTGAGGATGTTTTTGATTGTAAAAATGAAGAGGCTCTACAGGGGAATCGCTCCTGTTCATCCTCAGTTATTGAAAAACAACAGTTGGAGACCAGTACTTCAACCTTAATTGCTGAAATTCAACATTTAAAAACTAATACTTCAAGTTTAACTGTTGAAAAAGAACATCTATTAAATAAACAAGAAAAAATAAACAAAAAAGAAATAAATAATATTAAAATAAATAAAAATAAAACAAGGGTTGAAAATCATCATCAAATAAATAAAGAGAGTGATGAATTTACGGAACAAGCATTAAAGATAACCGATGATGATTTCAACCGGAATAATCATCTCTCTCTTAACGATAGAGTGAGAAAGATTAGTGAGAAGTTTCTCTATCTCCGAAATCGAGGAGATTTGCTGTCTGTTAAGGATATTCATTCGATTGAAAACATCGCTAATCTTCACGTACCACTGGAAACACTTCTAATCTGGATGGATCAAATCTTTGATAAATACGGGAAATCTTCACCTCAACAGACAATCAACAGTATGAGTTACTATGAAGCTGCCATTCGATCGCAAACAGATGTCTCTAAACATAAGGGACTATCAATTAAGCGGAAGGAAACTCTACAGGAAAGACTTGAACGACTTGATAAGTTAGGATTACTAGACTGAAAAAGATGAGCCTTTCAAGTTGTTGTGATTCCATAAGAAAGTGCCCTTGCTCTGCAATTTAGAAGCTGTTTTTATTCTAGAATCCATTCAAGATTGGCAGCTACATTGCTGCAAAAACTCTGTTCGTTTTGTATGAATATCGGTCAATGTCTGTGTTGAGATAGCCTTATATTAGATACGTTTTTACAATGCTTGCATCTATAAAATTGGTCGGTAGGAAAAGGCTGCTTCCCCTTTATTTTCTTTGAGACGCTATGTTACAGTTCTATATGATGGGGAAATACAGATGAAGACGAAACTTATCATATCATCGGGCATAATAGGGGGTGGCATAATTGTAGCTCCGCTATTCATATTTGTTGATGAACTAGGAGACAACCAATAAGAATTGAATTCGACTATACATACTTATGAAGAAGGCACAAAAGTAGATGACACAAAACCGATTATTGAAACAGTCGAACCCGAAATAAATATAGATGACATCAATACAAAGCCAATAGATATATAAAGTCCTATATCGTTGATAAGACGGAATTTTCCAGTTTAGATGAGTTTATGCAAAATACATATTCAAACTGGGCGGATGGTTCTATCGCAGTTTTCAAACAGATGAGACAGCTGAGATTACATTAGCAAATTCAGCTCTACATTATCTTAATTATTTTGAAAAGAGTATTGCTGAAACAGCTCTAGCCGAAGACTTTGCAGATTGGCAGCAAACGGCCTATGAAATTGTGAGGATTCACGGTACGGAACAACAAACGCAGCATGAAGAGCTGGCGAATGAATTTGAAAATCAAATGAATGAAATTTATCGAAGAATGTTTAATCATTAAGTATATGGTTTCTTATTTAACCATTTCAAATAGGCTTGGCCGTTTTATCCAAGCCTATTCTTCATAGCAACATACTATTTTAATTACTTGAACATGGAATCTTTGAGTATGAATGCATGTGTCTTGGCTTTAATTTTGTATCCAATGCGTGCATGAACATTTGAAAAATACTAGACACTTTCATTCATGGTCAACCAAGTAAGCATCTTTAGTCTTCCTAGCGCTTCTGATAATCTCTCTTCATTCTGCGTTAGGGCAATACGCACATACCCTTCGCCTTCTCTGCCAAAAGCGTGTCCAGGAGTGACGACAATGCCAGCCTCATCGATTAGTTGGTAAACAAACTCGAGGGAAGAGTAGGCATTTGGCACTTTTGCCCAGATAAACATCGAGGCTTTTGGAGGTTCGACTTTCCAGCCTAATTCATTTAAACCTGTCACGAACAGATCACGTCGGCTCTTGTAAATACTTCGTAGCTGTGTGCTAAATAATGAAGAATGGTTTAGAGCAACAGTCGCGGCTTTTTGGATCGGCAGAAAAACTCCATAGTCAAGGTTTGATTTTAATCGTTTTAATGCGTTTATAATTTGTTTATTGCCCACCATGTAACCAATCCTACAACCTGCCATATTAAAACTTTTTGAGAGAGAATTAAATTCGACCCCGACATCCTTTGCGCCTTCAACGGCTAAAAAGCTGAGCGGCTTTTCCTCATAATAAAGCTCTGAATAGGCAAAATCATGAATGACCACAATTTGATGTTCATTGGCGAACTGAACAACTTTCTCAAAAAACTCTTTTGTAGCTAATGCTGGTACAGGGTTTCCGGGGAAGTTTAAAATCATGATCTTCGCTCTTTCTCTAATTTCTTGAGGAATATCTTCTAAATCTGGTAAAAATTGATTTGCTTCTTTTAATGGCATTCGATAAGGGGTAGCACCAGCCAGAGAAATTCCTGCATCATAAGCGGTGTAGCCAGGGTCTGAGACAAGGATGATGTCCCCAGGATTTGTTAAAACCATCGGCAAATGAACAAGCCCTTCTTGGGATCCCATAACCATTATGACTTCTTCGGATGACTGTAAATTTACATTATACTCCCGATTATAATAGTCCAAAACAGCTTGCTGAAACGCTTCTGTACCGGTTAGTGAGTACCCATATTGTAAAGGATCTTGAACATTTTCTTGTAATTCATCGATTACAAAATCTGGAGGAGGTAAATCAGGACTCCCGATACTTAAGTCAATTAAATCTTTTCCTTCTTGCAGTTTTTGTTTTTTATATTTTGCTAGTTCGCTAAAAATTAAAGTTGGGAACTCATTCATTTTTTCACTAAGGTTTATCTTCATAACAAACATCTCCTAGAAAAATATAATTGTATTTACGAAAGGTATAAGATGGATCCTCAATGATTTAAAGGAAGCGGTTAAACCTAAACAGATGTTAAAAATGGTATATTCAAAAAACTTTGTATAATGTTAATCTTAACAAAGTAATCCGAAAATTACATTCTTTTCTGTAATATGTACGGATAGACAGATGTAGAGTTTTATATAAAAAGAGAACTACTTCCATTTCTCTGATTATGTTTAACTTGAATGGAAGAAATAGATAGTGGGAAATCTAAGTGGAATTGTAGAGTTTTCATTAACCTCTATACGACGAGGTGAAATTTTGCATCATAATATAAAATTGAAAAGGTATGGGGAACAGCAATGGAACTATGGAACTTCCGACTAGAGTTTTCTAAATGAAAATGCATGTAATGAAGAGGTAAGAATTTTAGCTGGGGACACTTTACCTGCACTGATAAATCATGAAAAACTTCGAATTATCAAGAAGCACAGGGAAAGAAAGGATTTAAATTGAAAATCAAGGCAACTTCCTCCCTGAAATTTTATACAAATATAAAGTAGCACCATCCTATCAATAGAAGTTACATTTTTCTTCATGACGAATGTTGATAGTTAGCAACACGTTCCTTTTTGGTCCAATTCCAGCAAAAAAGCTAGGATAGGCTATAATCCTAGCCTTTTATTTCTAAATTATCATATGTTAAAATACTTCCTCGACGTTACAGCATTCAATCATCGATAACTTTCAATCGATGTTTCGATAGCTGGATGGAATTCTTTTTGATAATGATTCTGGGGACAAGATTTTATAACTATGGCATCGAAAGCACTTGTTTTTTTACTAATTAAAACTTCTCTGCAAATGGGACATTTTTCATTAAAAAGGTTCTTTAACATTTTCATTACGGTCCTCCAATTCCCTTTTATTCCTATAAATATACTTTGGATTATAAACAATTCATCCATCGTAATCAATGAATGAATTGTTTATAATGTATGTTTAGGGTAATAATTGGTGAAAGAGACCAAATGTTGAGTAAGGAATTAAAACATAAAAAACAAACGAAAGGGAGGTTCATCATTTGTCCCTTTCGTTTGTTTTTAAACGGACTTGCGATCTTCAAATGGGAAATCATCTTCTAAGTTGCGTCTTTTCAAAAGACCGAAAAAGTTTTCAATTTCGCGCTCTGCGCTAGCAACGGAATCAGAACCGTGGATGACATTTTCTTCTTTGCAAAACGCAAAGTCACCACGAATGGTACCTGGCAAAGCTTCTGCAGGACTTGTTTTTCCAATCATGAGTCGAGAGACCTCAATAATGTTTTCTCCTTCCCAAACCATGGCAAAAACAGGCCCAGAAGTAATGAAGTCGACCAATTCACCAAAGAATGGCTTTGATTGATGTTCCATATAGTGAAATTCCGCTTTTGAGCGGTCCATTGTCATAAGCTCTGCATTTAATAACGTAAAACCTTTTTGTTCAAAACGCTTGATGATTTCTCCGGTTAACCCACGTTTAACTCCGTCGGGCTTAACCATGATAAATGTGCGTTGTAAAGTCATACGATTCACCTCTAAAAATGTAGTATCTTCATAACCATTATGAACAAGCTTGAATCTATGTATACTATATATTGGTAAAAGTTCAATATTCTTACCAGACGAACAGATAGTACCTCGAGCCCCGTCTTGAAAGCATAGTGAATAATCGAAACGGTTAGTGTAGATGATTTTATGAAACACGACCGTCTTCTGGGGTTATTTAAATAGGCTGTTTTGTAACGATTGTTGTTTAAATCCTAATTTCTCATAAAATATAAATTATTATTGAATAATCTAGATACTCAGACGTATTTTTTCTTCAAAAAACAACAAAGTTTAAGAAAAGAGCCTATAAATAATACCTACTTTATCTCTTTCATTTTTAATGGAATAATGTATAGTCAAGGAAAAGGAGATTAGTGGGAGCATATGGTGAAAATGGATTATTCCATTGTTGACGTGTTTTCTGAAGGAAAATATACTGAAAATCCTTTGGCGGTCTTTAAAAACTTTAGAAATCTGTTTATGTAACTAAAATTTTTTATACAGTGTTTTATCTAAATGAAGTGAGGTGAAAGGAGGTTTCAAAATTGCGTACGATTCGAAAGCTTTATCAATTTTTTGTAGACAAACCTATAAAAAAAGGAGAACTTTTAAACAATCACTATGAGGTATTAAAACTTATTGGAACCGGAAGTTATGGCATTGTTTATCTTTGTGAAGAATTGGAAACAAGGGAGAAGGTGGTGGTCAAACAGCTTCGTCCGAGTAAGAGCAGTAACAGAAAAGAGGTTAAGATGTTTGAGAGTGAAATTTCTGTATTGCGTAAACTTTCTCACGATAAAATCCCCACATTTTATGGATCTTTTTTACATAAAAAACAATTATTTTATGTAATGAGCTTCATTGACGGTGACAATCTAGAAGACCAGATTTTTTTTAGTAATCTAACTTTCAATGAAAAAGAGTCTTTACTCATACTATATCAGTTGCTCGATTTAGTGGATTATTTGCATAAAAAACACATTTACCATCAAGACTTACGCATACCTAACATATTACTAAAAAACAGGGAACTTTTCCTTATTGATTTTGGGTTATCGATACATAATGACGAAGGTAAAGAAACCGTAGAGATGAGACAACAGGACTACTATGATTTAGGAGATATCCTTTTGTATTTGCTTTATACAACCTACTCTTCTAAAAACAAAAAAGCCCTTCCTTGGACAGAAGAACTTTCTTTAGAAAACGAAACTGTTTATTTGCTAAAAAGACTCCTTCAAATTGATGAACCTTACTCAAATACTAGTGAAATTTTTACTGATCTTCATGCTGCGTTATCAAAACAAACGGGCGTGACTGGAACTTAATGTGGTGGAAGATTAACTACTGCTACGGCGTTTTCGTTTGTAATAGTTACTTCCACTCAATGGTGATCGTTTATGACGGAAGTTACTACTGCTACTGCCTCGACCATAGTATTTCCCTCTCCGTTCGCTGCTACTTCCCCGGTGATAATGACGATGTCTTCGCGCGCTACTGTCTTGAGAAAGATTCTTAATTTGCTTTAGAATTTTTTTAAACATAGTTTACCTCTTTTCTCTCAGATTGGTGTATGTTTTTTAGTCTAACATAGTTTTTAGTTAAACCTAATCGTTTGCTCTTATAAGTTATACTACGTTTCAATGCACCTTTTTAATAATCCCTTTTAATAGTTATCGCTTCAAATAATTGTTTTCAATAGATTGGTATTCTTCTTCTAAATCGCTTAAAGTTAATTCGTATAAATGTTTGTTGTCCTTTTTATAAACTCCCAATTTGATCATCTTATGAATTAATTTTTCCTTTTTTAGCTGAACTGCGTATCGAAGTGAGTTTTCCATAATTAAGCACCTCTATTCAAATTAGTAGGAAGGAGAGTTATGATGGTGGTTAAAATAGGCTTAAAAAAAAGAACTATTGAAGCATATTTAACCCTCTATTTTAACGCACTATTTAAATATTAAAAATCTTAACCCTTTCCTTTACTGTTGTTATTATAGAAAGGACATTTATAAAAATTTGTCGATTCAAAACGAAAATATGACTTTTAACTAAAATGTTACTTTCCTATTATAAAAGTAAAATTTGCAGTTTATTTTTAACTTAATTAATAGAGGTTTATGAATATGCAAGGAGAAGGAAGTGGGTTTTGTAGTGACATTCACTAGCAATTTTATATCCTGCAAATATTCATTCTGTGAGATCAAGATTATGTTCATAGAAATTTTACACTAAATCAAATTAGGTAGGTTTTAGTTAGATTAACTTGTATTATCCTTCTATTTAGCTACATCTAGCAGAATTAATATAAGTAAGACTTCAAATTTAAACTTCACGGGACCTATCCTTTATTTTTGCGTTTTTTCAATATATCCTAGAAATGGTAGAAATGGAGGAATCTAACATGAAGAAGATATTTGCAGATGTCATACAATTTCGTGGCAGCCATTATGATTTTGGGGTAAAACAAGGGAAAATCATAAAAGATTCAATTTTAGTTAGAAATCGTGAACGGCAATGGAAAGTTCGGATTCCTAAGTTTAAGATTAATCCTGAGGAGACAAAAGCAATGTTTCAAACTTACGCCCCTCAGATTTGGGAAGAGCTTTTAGGATTACAAGCTGCTTTAGAATGGCCTATGGAACGTGTCTTGCTAGAATTTGGTGGGTATCGCGTGAACATCAATCCTTCTGGTTGTTCTATTTATGTGGGCGAGAATTACATGATCCGAAATTATGATTATCATCCGAAAACATATGATAGTCGCTGCGTGATTTACCAGCCCAATGATGGTGGTTATGCGACCATTGGTTTGACCCAGAAAATCACTGGTCGTTGTGATGGGATGAACGAAAAAGGATTAACAATGGGTTATACGTTTATGAATCGGAAACGGCCGGGTGACGGCTTTATTTGTCATATGATTGGCAGACTGATACTCGAACGTTGCTCCAGCGTTGAAGAGGCGGTGTATTTGTTAAAAGGAATTCCACACCGCGGATCATTTAGCTATGTGCTATATGATGAAAACAGTGAAATGCCTTCTATTGTGGAAACATCACCGCGACGAATCGAAGTGCGTGAGGGATCAGTGTGCACCAATCATTTTAAAATTATGACCGAAGAAAATCGTCGTGTTCTAGATGACTCGACTAAACGAATGATGATTATTGAGCAAAAGGAAAAACAAGGATTAAACGGCAAACAAGCTTTCAAACTTTTAAATGACACTAATCAGGGCGTATTCTCCAAACTGTATGGAAGCTGGGCAGGTACAATCCATACTTCTGCTTACTTTCCAAAAGAAAGAGAAGCATGGATTGCACTTGGTGGAGATCAAGAACCAACAAAAATTGATTTTTCCCAGTGGTTGAATGGGGAGAACTTAGCAATGAAACGAATAGAGGGAATGGTCGATACAGATATTCCGTTTGTCCATATGGAACCAGCGGATTGGTATCAAAAATAAAAAAGGTGCGTGGGAAGAGCCAACGCACTTTTAGCTGTTTATTTAGATTTAGGAATTCTTTATTTGGCAGTTGTATAGCAAATCATTTGATTTCTTAGATTTATTAATGGTCCAAATTTTATGGATTTCTTAGAAGATACTAAATGAGATGAGGAATTCACTATAAAAGGTTAACTTATATGCGAAAGCTATATTACCCATTAGTTTCCTAAAAATAGAACAGGAAAAACATGGAACTTTTTTATGAATAACTTCGTATTAAACTAAAGGAGAGGATATTACATGGAGGAATAAGGCTGTATAAAATGTGGAAGTAAAGATGCTTCCAAGAAGGAAGTTGCGATGACCGGTACAGGTTTATCCAAAATTTTTGATGTTCAACACAATCAGTTTATCGTGGTGTATTGCAATAAATGCGGTTATTCTGAATTCTATAATAAAGAAGCATCAAAGGCATCCAATATACTGGATTTGTTTTTTTGTTCATAAGATATTGCTTGCGCTTTCTCCTCAAAGGAGGAAGCGTTTTTGTGTTAGTCTCTTTACTCAAACTTTGTTGCTTTTGACTAAAAATACGGCTGAATGAGCTAGGTTTTATAAATAAAAAATACCTTCATTCAAGAGAAAAGAGCTTGCTAACACAATTTTAAGCATCCAAAATGACAATTACTGCGTTAAAATCGGCACGAGGATTTCAACAACAATTTTTACGAAACAGCCTTTGTTTATATGAAATAGTCCAGTTAGATTGTTGGAAATTTTTTTAAAAAAAGGAGGGTGATGAAAATTGCATGATCAGTAACAATAAATTCATTTTCATAATTTACCAAGTATGATCATATACATCCACAACTAAGGTGAATGAGGTGGAGAAATGATTCACAATGTTAGCAGGAGATTATTCTGGATGCTAGTTGGAAGTACTGTTGTAGCCACGTTCATCGGAATTGCTTTGTATAAAGCTGGTCTTATTTCTTATCATGAGAAGAATGCTTCGGAAAAAGATGCAAACCAAAAGAAGAAGCGAATAAGAATTGGAAAGGTAAGGCTTTCATAAGGGGAATGAGTATTAGAGTCCCAGTGGGGGCTCTTTTTTATCATAAGAATAATAAGGATAGCGTTTCACCTATACTCCAGAATATAAAAAAATGGATATATGCTTTCTGTACTGATTTAGGTTTTACGACTAAGAAGGCGATTATAGGGCGTTGCCTAAATGTCACAGAGACGCTCCAAATAATCTTGTTTCACAAAAACAAATTGTTTCACACGTCTCTCTCTTTATCTAGAGATTAGACATATTGTTGGCTGTCCAACCATATATTTAAAAATTATAGGGGTTTTTTGGGGTGTTGGATTTGCTTTTTGCGGTACTGGTTGTAGGTTCCGTCTGCATTAGGTGTTGCGATTCAAAGCTTATGAGAAAGATGAATATAGTATAGGAGGGTTTCCTATGACAAAGAATCATCAGTTTGAAGCAATGAAAAGCAACTGGGACAGATTGTCGATGGGGGATTTTTATAAGACCCTTGCAGTAGAAATGGATTTCACAAGAGCGACGGATTTAACGTACTTAAGAGAGAAGGTTCTTGAAGTGGTTGGGAAGGAAAATGAAGAGAAAGTAAAAGATCATTTGTTACCAGCAATTCTCGTGACAGCTTTTTATTATAAAACAGGACGGAAAACTATTCGCTTAAGTAAAGCTGAGAGTAAATCAATTCTTACCATGAATGAACCCTATGTAGATGTAATGGATATTTCAACCCATAACCGCTGTGTATTTATTAAAATTGACGATGGTCTATTAACGGCTACCGACCAGCATGGAAATTTACTAGAAATTGAAGGACTTTATTTGTTAAGTACGAAAGTAGCTTCCCAAAATGCCTTAATGGTTTATTCCGTTTTTAATGAGAATGGAAAATACGGATTTCATTATTTGTCGTTCCCCTACGGGAAAGAAGGGAATCTATATGACTATTATGACTCATTCTCTAAAGCAATTGGATTGAAAAATAATGTCTATCAATCACGTGAAATATTAGAATTCGGCTTAAATGCGATGAATTTCTTAAGTGCAAAAGGTAGGATTTAGGCTATAGTACAACGAGATTTGTCATGTCGAGATAGTAGTAAAAATAAAATCAAACTAAAAAAAGGTACAAATCGGAAACGGTTTGTATCCTTTTTGTTTTGGTATAATGTTTGATACATAGGCAAACACGTTATATTTCCTAAAACCATTACAAAGGGAAGATTGAAATTGAGCGGCATTTAAAAGTGGTGAAAAAACCTCATTGGCATTTCGATTACTTGCGACCATTCATAGAGGTAGATGAAGTTCAAACTTTCCCAGTCAAAGCAAAGAGGGGGAGTGCCAATTGTTTCAAAGGTTGATAAATGAACGGAACGGTTCAATCCCCATTCAACGGTTTGTTCCTCGGATTGTCGGTGCGTAGCGCATTTGTATTATATAAATAAAGATATCGACTAGGTGGGTTACGATATGAGCAGAAAAAAACTGGATAAGGATACAATAAAGATGAAGTTTGGAAAGACCGCTTATGTTCAAGAGGAGATAACCAATGTTATATTTGCCTGGCAACATCCAATTATTTCGTGTCAGCTATGTATCAAATATATTTTTAATTGGATTATGCGACTAGATCATGCATATTCTCCTTACGTTCACCGCTATTCTACTTTTTTCTTTACTCTATTTTTTAGGGCTTTTATTTGGAATTATCTTGGTATGGCTATCGGTGTTCTCACAAATCATCAGTCTGATGCCATTAGGTTATGGACAGAAATTCCGTTGGTGGCAGGAGTTGCTTTTTTTCTAGTTTGGACTTCATTAGTCGTTATTAGGGCTGTTATTTTTGTTTTGGAAAGAATTAAACTAGTGAAAGAGGATCAAGTTTTTATGTATAGGGTGGGAGTATTTTTTGTTTACGGCAGTGTGGCGCTGATTGCGTTGGGACAAACATTAGAATAGGAAAAGTTTAAATGGCAGCCAACACTCTATTAATTAAACGCATGTCCAACCATATGGGCATGTGTTTTGTATTTAAAACACTTAGATTGTATAAATATACAATAAAGGTTATTATATTTTATATAATTTAAATTTATCTAGAATCATAGAAATGATTTATCTATTTGTAAGGGGATTGGTAAATTTTGGAACTTAAAAACTTAGAATTAGCAAAACAGCTGCGTCACGAATTGCATCGATACCCTGAGCTTTCGAATCATGAAGTTTGGACGAAGCAGCATTTAATTGATTTTCTTCAAGTACATACTAATCTTGAAGTTGTTGATAAGGGTGCCTGGTTTTATGCGGTTTATCAAGCAGGAAAAGGGAAGAAAAATCTTGCTTTTCGTGCAGATTTTGATGCGTTACCAATTGATGAAACCATTTCCTTACCATATGCTTCAAAAGTTGCTGGTGTTTCTCATAAGTGTGGTCATGACGGACATTCTGCAAGCCTTGCAGGATTTGCACTTGAAGTCGATCAAAAAGGGAGCGAAAACAATATCTTCTTTCTATTTCAACATGCAGAAGAGACAGGTGATGGTGCAATTGAGTGTGCTTCACTAATAAAAGAACAGCAAATCGATGAAATCTATGCTTTCCATAATATGAGCGGTTTACCCTTTCAATCTGTGAATGTTATTGATGGGGTCGCTCACTGTGCATCAAGGGGAATGACAATCCGTATGGAAGGAACCCCTGCTCATGCGAGTCAGCCGGAAACAGGTGTTAATCCTGCGTTTGCAATTGCAAGGATTATTGAAGAAATTCCAAGTCTTACACTACCAGAAAAACATGAGGGACTTGTTCTTTGTACCGTGGTGAAAGTCGATATTGGTGAACGTGCTTTTGGGATTGCGGCTAGTAAGGGTGACTTGCTGTTGACGATTCGAGCTCTATACGAAAATGAATTAAATCAGTTGCAGAAAAATCTTGAAAAGATAGCCTATGAACAAGCAGATAAATATGGAATTAAGGTCAGTTTCTCATATACAGATGTTTTCCCTGAAACGTTGAATCACAAAGAGTCCAATAATCGTGTTCGTAAAATTTGTCGTACTCTAGGTATACCATTAGGGGAGTTAACGGAAGCCTATCGCGCTTCTGAAGATTTTGGTCACTATACGAAGTTAACTAAAGGAGCAATGGTTTTTATCGGCAATGGAGAACAGTATCCACATATTCATACGGTTGAATATGATTTTCGCGATGAATTGATAGAAACAGCAGTCGAGCTTTTTAAAGGAATCGCACAGGTGGAATAGTAGAATTAGTGAAGCTACTTTCATTAAACACACTTAAATTAGCTTTTAATAACTTCATTTAAATACTCTGGTTAAATTTAAGCCTCCCCAAAACCGTCTTTCTATAAGTGGGTTGGGCAGGCTTTTTAACCAAGCTGCTTAAATTAGTTCTCAGACAACTCTGATAAAGACACTTCGGTTTCCTTTTGAGGTTCGTTGATAGGGAAAATCCGAGCTGTTTCTTTCCGACTATCCACATTTTGAATATAAACCTGGACACCATTGCATGTCACATTGACCATATTAGGGGAAGTGGCAATTTCTTGTGCTCGCTGAGTATTCAATAACAACACTCCTTTAAAAAATGGCTACGATTTTATTTATTTACATTCTGAAGAAATTTGTGTAAAAAAGAACACCGTTCAATAAAAAGGTAAACACATTAATGTGCTTACCTTTTTTTCAAGGGGCAATTAAGCTTATCCTAATACAGGTCTTCGGATCATAACCGTTAGCCATCCATGAAGCGCAAAAATCAGCGCTTCACCACAGAGAATGAAAATGGTTAAGAACCGTCAATACTGATTCTACGGCTGGGAGAGGAAGGTCGCTTAACTATGGTGCGTTAGAGCCCA
>NZ_JAMBNR010000002.1 GCF_023715205.1 Mesobacillus maritimus | reverse complement strand
CTCAGGTCGGCTACGCATCGTGGCCTTGGTGAGCCGTTACCTCACCAACTAGCTAATGCGCCGCGGGCCCATCTGTAAGTGACAGCCGAAACCGTCTTTCAGCATTTCCTCATGAGAGGAAATGAATTATCCGGTATTAGCCCCGGTTTCCCGGAGTTATCCCAGTCTTACAGGCAGGTTGCCCACGTGTTACTCACCCGTCCGCCGCTAACCTCAGGGAGCAAGCTCCCATCAGTCCGCTCGACTTGCATGTATTAGGCACGCCGCCAGCGTTCGTCCTGAGCCAGGATCAAACTCTCCAAATAAGAGTATGAGTTAAGCTCATAATAAAAACGTTGGCTCATGTTTTCCTATATTAATAGAAGAAACATGATAAATATTGTTTGTTGACGCTTGTTTGTTTAGTTTTCAAAGAGCAATGTTCACTGCCGTATCAGCGACAGGAATATTATCCTAACATAATAACTTGTGAGAATCAACAGTAATTTTTACCATTCATTCTCTTTCATACCGCTGTTTCAACGGCAGATACTTAATATACAACATCAAAATCATTTCGTCAATTGTTTTTTTAGAAAAATAATTGTGAAGTGATTTAAAATGATGTGCTACCGGAGCAGCTAAATAAGAATACCATTATACCTACTTGCAAATCAATAGTATTTTTTTACATTATCCTTATTACATTAACAATGGTTTGCAATATAAAAAAGGGTAGGTCCCAAAGGAGTACCTACCCCATTCAAACTCGCCTCTTACTATTAAATTAAAGAAGTGGATTTTTCGGATAACGATTATAGAAGTCATGACTATTTTTGAAGTATGTCTTTCTCATCATAAACTACTCAAATGACGTAACCTCTCATTAAAGTCATGATTAATAACCAAGACATTATCTACTAATGATTCATTAACTTTAACATGGTCCACAAACAATATCCCTTTAAGATTAATAGAACTTTTCGATAAAAATTCACCATTTTTCACTTTTACAAATTCCATATAATCAACTAATTCCCGTAATCCTGAAATGGCATAACCTGTACTTGCCGTATGTTTAACCTCCCCAATGAACACTTGTTCAAGGTTGCAGTTACCTCTTCTATAAACTTCTAGAAGAAGATCAGGACGTCCACTCCATAGAGTATCAGCCTCGATGTTTTCACCAAAGAAATGTTCAGCCATTTTTGAAGCCTTCTCCAAGGAGGAGATCTTTCTTTCAATCAAAGGGTGCTGTGGATTCCTGGCCTCTTGACTTTTGATATGAAAGGATAGCTGACCAGAACCAACAGAATCATGATAGAGTCGATAGATATAATCTTCATCCTTCCAACTGGCAAATAAATTTTGTCCCCCGTCAAGAAGCTCTAGCTGGGCGTTTTCAGTATTATGCTTTACCAGTTGGATTGCCCAATAAAGTTCAAATAGTACCTCAGGCTTGTCCGGAAAGACAAATGTTTCTTTTAAAAGTGTTTGGACTTCCTCTACATTTAAATTTCTTGATTGCAATCGACGATATAGAATAAATAATATGGCCGCTTCATGGTATAAAGGATTGCGGTGCTTAGCGGTGTCTTGGAGCATCCGGTCAGTAATTTCAACCTTTTCCAGAGATACACGGTTAAGGTACACATTTTTATGATGAATCTGGTGAACTATGGTCTTTAATTCCTTCCAATCAGCAAACCACTCATATTTCATGAATTTCTCTGTTTCTTGACTCAAGATTGTATTTAAAAGCTCAATAAACGCCTTTAATACTAAGTTTTCCTTGATGTAATAATTTCGTGATTGTTCCGTGCATGAAAAGACTGTTCTGTCCCTATTCCCCATCTCAAGTCGTTTTTTCACCGTATTGGGCCAATTAACACTCCCGCGAACCTCACCATAATAAGTTTCATTGGTCCTAGTAGTCGAAGTTTTAAACCTACGTATCAAAATGGGTAAACGCCGTACATACTCCTTCAATTCATCCTTAAGTAGAAAATGAACCGTAATCAATTGTTCTAGTTGAGTTATGTTTAAATTGGCTTTCACAATGAAGGAATTAACCCCGATGTTACCTGACTTTAAATAAACAACTAAAAAATCACTTATTTCTTTAATCAGTTCATCCGTATGCCGTTTCATAAACTACACCCTAATGTGAAAAAAATCAGCCGCAAAGTCTTTCAACCGCTCTGTTTCCATTTGATCCAATTGACCTAGCTTATTAATGAATTCTAAGATTTCATTGTCTGGTAGTCCCTCAAATTGTGGCAGGACATAAAGTATTACCGCGGAAGTGAAATCACCTTCGACTTCTGTAAATTGCGCAATGTCTTCAACAATAGCGGGCCCGATCTGCCGATATTGATTAATCAGTTCCCAAACAGTTGCTAGAATGGAGGAATAAGCATACTCCTCCATCCCCCATAAAGGAAGATAGGAGTTCACAAGCTCTTCCGTTATCCGCTTAGGCACACCCACTGGGATAAAGGCAAATCGACGCATAAACGCATAGCTCATTTCATATAAAAAAGCTTTATCAATCGTATTCATCGTTCCAATTAAGCGCCAGTCATTAGGAATGATAAAATCATAATCGTTGGGCAGTACACTTTCCAAATCATTCTGCGGACGTACCCTAATTTGATTTCCACTCTCACCTTGAAAACTTAATACAATTGGATCTCCTGTTAGCGCCGAGAACAAAGCTCCAAATGCTTTATCAATATCAGCTCGATTCATTTCATCAATGATTAACCATTTGTTCTCTGGCTTTAACGTTTTTTCATCTTTAAAACAGTTTAGAAATAATCCCTGCTTAAAGGAAAGGGTTCCATCCGCATTAGGGCGACTACCACCAATCGTTTCATACGTTGACCAATCCGATGTCGCCGTCGTCATAACGAAGTCCACCCCAAAGCTACGGCAAATTTCTTTTGCTAGCTTGGATTTACCTGTTCCGGGTGGTCCCGTTAAAATAACATTCTTCCCTTTTGCTAGTGCTGTTTTAACTTGTTTGACGATAAGATCTCTATCTTCAAAAAACAAACTCTCTAACTTTACTTCCCTGTTAAAATCAACAGATGGGATTGGAATGGTGTGGTCTGTAACCTCCGCATCTTCTAGGGAAAGGATGGTTTCGTACTGTTCTTTTGTTAATGGAAATAAGCTGCCTTGCGCGCCATTTTTAATAGGAGCACTTTCTTCAAGCTCTTCGACCTGTATTAGCTGGTCCCATGAAACCGGCGAAATTTCACGTTCAAACCGGAAACTAACCCCTTCCACAGGTTCAGCAAATCCTGGTTCAGCCTCAGTATGGAGCCCTTTCGTTACTTCCCCCTCCGCTACAATTTGTTTTGTAGGGGTCGACTCATAAAAGAGCACCTTGTCTCCTGGCTTTGCCATCTCAAAAGAATGAAAGATTCTTCGCTTGTTTCCTTTTTCATTAAAAGCAGTATAAAAAACCTCTCCCCCATCCTTAATAAGATCCACTGTCCAAATGATTGGATTGGTTGTCAACCAAAAATATTGTGGTTCTCTTTCTGGATTTTGAAGAGAACCAATTTCCGGGGTTAAATACTCTTCCAATTGGCTTTTCTTGTTATCCTCTAAAAACCGCGGATAGACACCAAGCATTTTTTTACGTAATTTGTCATAAGTAAATTCTTCGATATTTGTAATAATGTCTATTAACCAAGGAGCATCTCTTTTCGGATGCTCCGACCCATAGCCAAGACCATAGCGTACCTTGTCACCATCAATCGACACAAACAACTGCGCTGCTTGTTTATGATTTTCAATTTCCTTTGGATAAACGGCAATCCAACACTCTGAGTTCCCAAAACTCTGATTCCAGCCAAACGGGTTTAGACTGTCTTCTTCTTCAAAAGCAACGTCTTTGAATTCCTCAATTCCCCTAATGCCGTCATGGAGATTACGAAGGAAGTGTAGAATTCGTTCTTTCAGTGGAGCAAAATAAATCTGAAACAGAATCTTAAAGTTATTCCAGGAATGAAGAATGTTCGTCTCGTTCTCTTCATTTACCTCTTCCTTCAACCGTTCAACATCCGCCATGGTTAATGATTTTTTAGTTAACCATTGATCTAACAGCAGATACCGGATTCGATTAATTTTATCTCGATTACGGTAAAAGTCTCTTCGTTCCTTCAATAATTCCTCATTCATTGCTTTTATTTCCGCTAGAAACTGTTCGTCATTTTCCATAAAGGCATGCAGTTTTACTGCATGAGAATGTACATATTCTACAGCGACTTCTGTTACCATGACATAATAGGATGTACAGCAAAAAAGCATGTCCTGAACATCCAGCATCGAAAAATCATGACCTTGGTCTCGTACATACATTTGCACAATTGTACAAATGTCGTAAAACATTTGATAGTTCTCACTTATCGTTCCGAGCTTTTCAGTAATGGCCAATTGTTTTTTTGTTTCTTTAAGTACTTCTTCTTTATATAGTGGATATTGATGAAAATCATAGGCAGCCAATAGATACCCAAACAAGGGGGCACCTAAACTTCGCCCATATTCTTTCCCGGTGTAATAAAACTTTTCAACTCGGTCCTTCAAGGGCAGGGTTTCATCATATAAAGAATGAAACAGTTCCGATGTTAATCCCGGTGCTTCTTCTGCTAACTTCATTAAGTGATCCAATGAACTCCAATGAGTAAAGCTCCCTGATTGCGGGTTTTTACTTTTTATGTATTTAATAACCTCAAGTACATTTTCTTCCGTAATCTCAGTGTTCTGTAAATAGGTATTAAGTTCAGATAGAATCTCCCATTTGTACGTTTCTTCATAATCAGGATGAGAACGAAATTTCTGATATCTTCTTAAAACAATGTCTAAGTATTTATCACTTAAAATTTTTGTTTCTAATTCTATTTGTTTCAATATCGTCACCCCTTCCTTGTTTCGTTCTTTTACAGCTTCTTGATCCGTAATGAAATAATAGGTATTGCCGCTTACCGAAAAGCTTTCATCGTGCCATATCCCCTTATGGATTGCTGACCAATTAAAACGCTCTGCCTTTGTATATTCTTTAAAGAACCTAGCCGCTTCTTGAATACTTCGGCTTTCTTTTATCAGTTTTTCTCCTTCATAAATGTTCACTGGTATTTCAGTTTTGTTAAGTCGCTTTGGTGCTCTTCTCTCCATATGTTCCCCTTTTCTCGATTACTTAATATAGACTAGCCTAGTCATTTTTGTGCATCAACTGCACCACTATTGTCAGTCATTAATACGCCTTTTATTTTTACCACTATTTTTAGATCTTCTATATTTTAATCCTGAAAATTATGTATATAGGATTATTTTACCATAAACAAAAAGTATAACAGTTCATAAAAATTACTATCGCTAATCAAGGAAACTTTTTAGTAAAAATGTTATCATAATGTTTAATTATTGTTTAGTATGGAGGCAAAAATGAAAAAGCAAGTAAAAGTAGTAGCAGCAATTATCGAAAATGAACAAAATGAAATCCTATGTGCTCTTAGATCACCAGAGATGTCCATCCCAAACATGTGGGAATTTCCCGGTGGGAAAGTTGAAAAAGATGAAGATCTCTATTCAGCATTAGAGCGTGAAATCTCTGAGGAATTAGGGTGTATAGTGAAAACGACAGAAGAAGTATTTAACGATAACACGCATGAATATGAGACGTTTATCATTAATCTATTATCAATTAAATGCAAAATCGTCGAAGGAACTCCAACAGCAAGTGAACATTCAAAACTAATCTGGCTTAAGCGAGAGAACTTAGAATCCTTAAAATGGGCACCCGCTGATATCCCTGCAGTTGAGCAATTAATCCATGAAAAATAGACTTCTCATAAGAGAAGTCTATACTTTTTTTGTGAATTCAGTATATAAAGTAGCTGGTACTTCATGTTCTAGTTCCATTTTAACTGTTATCGGTTTATTCCCTTCATATTCAACGACGTTTCCTTTACCTATATAAATATATGGTTCTGTTTTCCCATCGATCTCTTTATATTTTCGGATAAATAAATGTAGATTTACCCCTCTTTGTTTGTTGAATATGATATCTTTCCCACGTTCTGACTGTTGAGTGGTATTATTAACCGATTGCCATTGAAATTCTTGAGGACTAATGAATTTATCTTTGTAATTGATACTCTCTTTTACATCCTCTTCCTTGTGTAAATCCACAAATAAGAAATATTCTTTTCCATTTGCTAATAATCCGGATCCTCTAAAAGAACTATGGATTTTTCGATAATTGGATAATAGAGCAGCGTCAACCATTTGGTATTGCTCATATAATTGAAATTGCGGCACTCCTACATACACACGCTTAAATTCCTTTTCATAACGGAAGATACCATAAGATATAATGTCTTCGATATACGTTCGGTACTCTTCATTCCTCAACAGATTAGAAAACAATGGTGTTTTACTAAGCTGCCCATCTTCGTATTGAAAGAGCTTCGGCTTATTCTTAAGTTGTACGCTATCATAATAATTTTGATTTAAATATTCAAATGAATGAAGGATACTATCCTCATCAATACCGTCGATCATCTTTAATATTTGCTCTCTAGCCGTTTGAATGCTAATCGTTTCATGGTCCAACAAATAGCGGATAACCACAAACTCATAAATTCGCTTTAGTGGCAGCTTACTCGACAATTCCTTCATTGTACCTTCAAAGTCTTCATTCAATAATAGTTCTTTTAGTCGATCTTCTTTCTCGACTTTCGCAACCCATTGAATATAGGATTTTTCTCGATCGATAAATTTTACCGGATCAGGTGCACCATCATATTTTAGATAATCCAGTAATAAATAAGGAATACGTCCTTGGTTAAGTTTTTTAAATTCATAGTATTCTTCCTTTAAATACTTCATGGAATTAAAGTTTTCCCGGTCAATTTGGGATAATATTCTTTCTTGGGAGATCTTGTCCATTTGGATATGAGTTGCACCTGGGATATTGGCAAAACCAGTCGCCACTGCGACTTTTAAACTTTCTTTATCGTAATATCGACTTCCGTTTAAAGCGATCGCGATCAAAAATGTTTTATTATGATTCCCAATGAAGTCCAGGACCGTTAGAAAGCTTTTATTTCCCCACTTACGTAGACCTCTTCCTAATTGTTGAATGAACACAATTGGGGAGTTGGTTGGCCTTAGCATTAAGACAGTATTGACAGAAGGAATATCTACGCCTTCATTAAAGATATCAACAGTAAAAATAAACTCTAATTCATCTTGATCATTTTCTAATTTTGATATGTACATTCCCCGTTTATCAGAAGAGTCTCCTCCTGTTAGACAAATACTGTTATAACCTCTTTTATTAAATTCACTTGTCATATATTGAGCATGTTCAATACTCGCGCAAAAACCCAAACCTTTTCGTTTCTCACCATCATGCCCATAAAAGTCCATCTTTTCAATGATAAAATCGACTCGTTCATTTACTTTTAATCTTTTCGTAATTTCCGCAATATCATCAATGTTCACATCGCTTAAATCAATATCCTCAATATCCGTAATACCAAAATAATGGAAAGGAATAACTAGTTCGTCTTCTAAAGCTTCATGTAGACGAACTTCCAATGCCACATTATTATCAAATAAATCAAATACACTGCGACTATCACTTCGCTCAGGTGTAGCGGTCATCCCTAATGTAAATTTTGGTTCAAAATAATCTAAGATGGTTTGATAGGTTGAACTAGTAGCATGATGGGCTTCGTCAATGATAATATAGTCAAATTCATCTTTTTTGAATTCATGATAACAGTTTGAGATGGTAAAGTTTGTGGCAAAAACATAATCTGCCTCTTTGTTTTTATGATTCCCCGTTAATAAACCAAAGGTGATGCCCTCATTAGGAAGAAGCATTTCAAAGGTTTCTTTAGCCTTTTTCAAGATTTCCTCTCGATGAACAACAAAAAGAAGTTTCTTAGGCTTGAAGTTTTTCACATCGAAAGCCGACATATACGTTTTCCCTGTTCCAGTAGCAGCGATAACAAGTGCTTTGCGTTCCCCAAAGCTCCGGAGACGCTCTAGATTTTCCATAGCTCGTTTTTGCATGCGATTTGGAACAATATATTGTTTATGTTCATAGATCATATGTTGAGATGGTTGAGTACTTTTAAAGTTCTTTAAAAACTCTTCATAGCGGCGAATAAACTCTTCATCGGCATCAACACTCATCTCCCAGAGATTGTCATACTCCTTTAACACTTCTTTGATAAAATTAGCATTCTGTTTTGAAATGATTTCAACATTCCACTCAATATTGCTTTTTAATGCACTTTGGGTGATATTTGACGAACCAATGATCACTTTATAACTGTCTTGATATTCAAAAATATAGGCTTTAGTGTGAAAACCTATCTCTTTGTCAGTAACAAATACCTTTAAGTCTACATTTTCGAATTCTGTAATTTTATCTAGTGCCTTTGCATCAGTAAAATTAAGATAGGTAGAGGTAATAATCTTTCCCTTTATCCCTTTCTCTTCCGCCTCTTTAATTGGATCTAATAGCAGTTGAAGCCCGCTAAAGTTGATAAAAGCGACACTAAAGTAAAACCTTTGACACTCTTTAATCGATGTTATTAATTCATTCAATAAGTTCCCATTATCGGAGTTAACAATTAACTTTTTTTCTATTGCATCCATCACTTATACCCCTGACGTTTAACTATATTCTGTATTAGTAAAATTGTACTATATATGGAATAGTTTAGAAAAGGAAATTATCTTATTAAAGTAATTCCTTGCTAATACAAAACAAAATAGTTCTATTGATCGCACTAATATTCCTTAATTAAGAACAAAACCTCGCTATAAATAACATCCCCTCTGTTTTCTTCAATAAAAGCACCTGCACAAAAAAATTCCTAATACCTCGGTTATCCACCGAAAATTAGGAATTTTATCCTTTATGTCTTCCATATTAATCTTGCAGTAAACCCATTTTTCTCGAAGATTCAAAGTCAAAGTTCCCCGCTGGGTTAGCCTTTGTCGGAAGCATCTGAATGAAAGGAAATAGTTCCTTTCTGGCAACTTCATAGATTCTTCCTAGTTCCATCACAGGATCCTTATGCTCATCCACTCTCAAGTCTACCAATGGATACTCTTCTTTATCCACGACTTTTATAGCAGCTGATTGTCGACCACGCTTATCTCCTCCAGCATCCTGTCCAGCCTGCAGAGCTTTTAATAACCTTTCCGCTAACGGTAATCCCCTACTGTTTTCAAAAGCTTGGGCTGTCTGTAGGATAGTATCTTCACCGACCAACATATTACCTGCAACACCATAATGATCGCCGACTATATGACCGTACCAACCATCACATTTCTTTCCACTAAAGGCTGCACTTCTACCCTTGCAATCAACAATTACAAATTGCCTAATATCCGGTTCTGGATCTTCACGCAAAATTCGCTGTTTTACTTCGTCTGCAGACAAACCTTCTTTTAAATATTTTAAGCCATTGAATCCAATATAAGGATTTACAAACGATTGGGTAGCAACTCCACCTATACCTGCTTCTACAAACGGGCAAAGAGTGCCAACTGCTGGAAGTTTTGTAGTTACAGCTACCCCGAATTGCCCTGTCTTTTCGCATTTTGCTGTTATAGAAAAAGTCATTTTAATTCCTCCTTTTTAAATAGTAAGTAACCTTACATGGTTTGCTGTTTTATGGCAATAGAAAGAAGCCTAATTCGTTTAGGCTTCTCCTAATCTATGACACCCTTCCCTTAAACTCAAATAATTAAAGATCCGTATAAGTCTTCACGACGGTCATTGAGTACATGATTCAATTGACTTAATGACCGTGCGTGTGGTGCCTTTGTCAAATCACAAGACTGTATGATTATTTCCTCTTTATTTTTTGGGGCAATATCTCCCACAGGACGACCATTTGGTCCGATAATAACACTGTGTCCAAGGAACGGCTGTCCTCGCTCTTCACCAATTCGATTAGCTGCAGCAATAAATACCCCATTTGAATGAGCATTAGCCATACAAAGATAGACGGCCATTGGGATATCATTTTCGTTTTGCTCCGGCATCGGTACCCAATTGGTAGGTACCGCAATGATCTCCGCACCTTGTATCGAACATAGTCTATGGGCTTCTGGGAACCAAACATCGTAACAAATCAAAATCCCTATACGTCCGATAGGGGTATTAAAAACAGAGATTCCTTTATTACCAGGTTCAAAGAATAATTTTTCCTTATCCCATAAGTGAACTTTCCGATAGGTACCAATATGCCCATCAGGTCCAATTAAAACTGCAGAATTGTACAGATTACTCCCTTCACGTTCATTTATTCCAGCAACAATATAAACTTGTTTTTCTCTTGCAAGTCTTTCCCATTCCTTCACGGACTCACCTTCTGGAACAGTTTCGGATAAAGCATACGCTTCTTCACGATTATTAAATACATACCCTGAGTTACACAGTTCGGGTAATACAATTAGCTGCGCGCCTTTTTTTACAGCCTCTAAAATCAATTCCGTTGAACGAGCAATATTTAATTCTTTTTGTCCTACAATCGGTTCAAATTGACAACAAGCTACCTCTACCAATACCTTCTCCTCCTTTAAAAGCTATAAAATTAAAGCCTATGTTACCTATCTAACCAGGTAACCTTACCAAATGCTTTTCTGTTTAAGTTCATAAACAAAATAGCCAAATACTGAACACATTAACAACCCAGAAATGATGATACTACCCCATATCAAAAGTTTAAATATCCCTATTGAAAGGATCATTTTGTTTTTGCCCCCTCTTCTAGACCTACACGACGAAGAATTTCCCAATCAAAGTTCGCAGGTTTTATTAAACTTCCGACCCAACAAACGAGAAATGATACCCAACCACTAGAAATAATGCCTTGCATATCACCAACTGTGTAGTACACAGAGTAACCAACAATAATCGCAAGGATAGCGGCAGCGAAACTCATATTTGTGTTTAACCTCTTCCAGAACAACCCATACATAATCGGGAATATAAATGCAGCATTTACGACCCCTAAGAACATTAGCATCTGAAGCATGGATGTAAGTTGCGGTAAGCTAAATAGCATGGCAACAATACCAATAACAACCGTAGCAACACGTACAAATTTCAATTGATGTTTCTCACTAGTATTTGGTTTTATTTTTAGGTATACATCATTTAGCACTAACGAAACTAAGGCATTGATAAGAGCGGCTATTGTTGATGCTAAGGCTGCCCACACGCCTACTAAAAATGCCCAATTGGCGAATTGACCACCGTATACTTTTGCAATAAATGGTGCTACTTGATTGACTTGATCCGGTGCATGCTGAAAACCAATTGCAACAAAAGCCAATGTTGCTACAGCAATAGGAACAAAAAACCAACCAACACCCGCAAGGCTGAAAATTTTTACAACCTTATCTTTGCGGATTGCGTAGGCTCGTTGCCAAAATGTATTATCCATAAATACTTCGCCAATCCCGACAATTGGAGCGGCAAAGAGGAATAATAAACCTGCCGGCACTAGTAAATCTAGAGATTCAGGTGCTACACTACTCATTCCCTCATAAACAGGCGTTACTCCTGCTGTAAGATAGACTAATGGAGGGACAACAATGACAACGATTAATATCAGCATCACTTGAAAAAAGGCAATCCCAGTTACGGAGGCGAAACCACCCATTGTGGAGTAGAGAATAACAATTATAAAGGTCAAAATAACAGCCAAGGCGTAAGGGACTTCAAAGATTTGTTCTAGTAATAATCCACCACCAATCCCTTGAGTCATTAAAAACCCAAAGACCCATACAAAGGCCATAGCCAAAAACAAATAATAACTTTTTCTGTCAAAGCGATTCTTGAAAAAATCTCCTACCGTTCTTCCATGTGGGATGATTTGGTGAATCCGGCGAGCTAGCGGAGCAAATGCTACAACAGCAAATCCTCCTAACGCAGCGTATCCAAGCGCTCCTAAAATACCATTATTATAAGCCGCTTCTGGACCGGCCATTATTGTGTTGCCTGTTATCCAAAATGCTAATAAAGACGTAGTTCCGAAGGCAACACCTAATTTCCCGCGTCCGCCAATATACTCGTCTGCAGAAGAGACCTTACGGGAAATAAACCAACTGGAAATAATGAATAATGCACCCAATAATAAAATGATAAGGACATTAGCCCATGGTATGTTCATTAGGTTTTTCCCCCTCTACTACTAAATATTTTTCATCAGATTGTGAGAAACCCTCTTCTTTTCCATAAAGGCCAAAATAGTTCCCAAAAGCTGAAAGCATTGTAATTAAGAACAAGAGTGCACTAGCAATAATCCAAAAAGTCACTGTAATCCCCCCAATTCAATGAATTTAATAATAAATCCTCAGAATTTCATCAGTTTTCATGGAATTTCAAACATTTTTCTCTGACATTAAACATTCACTAAAGTTATTTATCACCTTTATCGGATCTAAATCATATAGATATGGGATTGTTGCTTTTTGTTCTTTCACTTGGTCTAAATCGATTTCGGCAAGGATTACCTTTTCCTCCTCCTCTGCTGTTACGAGTACTGAACCTTTAGGTGAAATAATTTTGGAGTTGGCAGCAAACTTAACGTTCCGATCCTCTCCCATTCTATTAGCAGCAACAACATATATCCCGTTTTCCAAAGCTCGTGAACGAGTAGCAATATCCCAAGCATATAGACGGGGCAAACCAAATGCTGAAGGGTAAAGGACCAAATCAGCTCCTTTTAAAGCTTGGATTCTAGCTCCTTCAGGGAACCCAATTTCATAACAGATTTGCATTCCGATTTTTCCTATTTCCGTGTTGAAAACAGAGAATGTGTCCCCTCTGGAAAATCTTGTTTTCTCGCCATTCCAAAGTTGAATCTTTCTATGTTTTCCTACAAGTCCTTTTGGTCCAATAAGAAATGCAGTATCGAAAAGTTCCCCTTCTCCGTCTCCCTTTTCTATAATTGCTCCCGAGATGTATACATCATGTTCTTTTGCTAGTCTAATAAGATTCGTAACTGTCTCATCCTCTAGACTTTCGGCCAGTTGTTCGTCCAGTTCTTCGACACTATACCCCGTAGAAAATAGCTCAGGAAGAACAATGAGTTTAGCCCCCTGCTGTATGGCTTGTTTAATAAAAACAATGGCCTTTTCCATATTAGAAACTTTATCTCCAAGTACACATGTCATTTGCACAGCCGCAACTTTATACTTTGTGATCAATGATTAGAATCAACTCCTTTTTTTATTTCCGTTAGATTAATAAATGCAAGTATCATGCCAAAATTAAAAAGCAAGGAAGATAAGCATCCTTGCTTTTAATAAAAAAATAGTTATGCAAAAAAGCATAACCCTCTACTAATATTTAGAATTTTCAATTAACTATACCTTTAAAAAGCACCCTTGCTTTTTTGCATAGCTTTATGCATTTTTGCATGTAACCTTTCTCGATATTCTGCTAACAGTAGACTGATTAACTTCTAGTGCTTTTGCAATCTCACTCATTGTTCCATATCTTTGAGAGGCTAACCCCATTAACTTACATTCCAAAAGTGCCTTTGCTGTTTTAAGTGGAATTATTTCATGGACTACAATACTATCCTGCATTTTAAGATCCTTTTTATTATTGAAAATGGCTGGTAGATCATTGCTTACAATTACCTCATTTTCTGTTAATACAATTAATCTTTCTATTGTATTCTTTAACTCTCTTATATTGCCCTTCCAAGGGTAGGTTAGAAACATCTGTATTACTTCATTCGAGAATTGCTTATTTCGGTGATAACGGTTATTAAATATATTTTGGAAGTGATTGATTAATGGAATAATATCCTCTTTCCGTTCTCTTAAAGGTGGAATATGGATTGGAATGATATTTAATCGATAATAAAGATCCTCTCTAAATGTACCCTGTTCCACCGCTTCTAGAAGGTCCCTGTTTGTGGCAGCAATAATTCGAATATCCACTTTAATTGGAACGGTTGCCCCCACTCTTGTCAACTCTCGCTCCTGGAGAACACGAAGTAACTTCACTTGAAGATTCAAAGGAAGTTCACCTATTTCATCCAGAAAGAGTGTACCTTGATGGGCAAGTTCAATAAGACCGACTTTTCCTTCTTTTGAGGCTCCTGTAAAAGCACCCCTCTCATATCCAAATAGCTCTGACTCAATAAGGGTTTCAGATATACTACCACAATTAATTTTCACAAATGGTTTTTTCGCTCTCACGCTGCTATGGTGTATAAATCCGGCTATCCCCTCTTTTCCGACACCGGACTCTCCCGTAATAAGTACAGTAGTATCCACTTCTGAAACCTTCTTTGCCTGATTCATTATTTTTTCCATTTGAGGGCTTTGATAAATGATTTCTCCCCTAATATTTGGCGTTATTTCGTCAAGTTGGTTTTTATACCATTCCATAAGGGAGCGGGTTTCATTGAGTTTCTTATGTAACTCTTCTGTTTCCGTTATATCCCTTGACCCATTTACTACTCGGATAATATTTCCATTTTCATCCTTTATAGGTGTTCCTGTTGCCAGAAGTATTCTACCTGTTTTCGTTTTTTGGACAACCGAAACCTTTTCCTTACGCTCAAGAACTAATCTGGTTACGGAAGGGTTAAATACTTTTTCCTTTTCTAACTCATAAATACTTTTCCCGATGATATCCTTTGGCTTGTATCCCCAAAGTTGTTCGCATGCAGAACTAGCCTTTAAAGTAACCCCTTGACCATCTGCTACAAAAATCACATCAAATGTTGTTTCCAATATGGACTTAAGGTCTAATTCGATGTTATGAACTTCATTTTGCAACTGTATATTTTTCTTTCTCTCTTGTAAAAAGAATTCCGCCAATAACGTGGTTGTCTTCGTCCATCCCACAATTCTGTCATTTTTCGTTAAAATCGTAATGTCTGTAAATGTAGCCGTGGAAATCCATTCGGGTATTAAATTCATATCAACAACGGAACCTTTATTTAGCTTATACGGCATAGAATCATTTTGATGAAGCGAGATATAATCGATTTGTTCCATCGATGGCGATCCAATAAAACAAACTTCCGGCAAGGTAGTAGAAGATTTTAATTTTTTTTCAGTAAAATCATTAAAGGCATTTAAATCTGGGAACCATTGAAAATTAGTTTCTAATAACCTATCAAACAATAGAGATTCCCCCTTTTTTAAATGATGTGAATACTTATTGGTATAAATGAAACCAATAGTTAAGTTTATAAAAATTGAATAAAGGACTTTTTCTTTATGATGAACTAATAGATTGAATATTTCAACTATTTGATTTAGTAGATTCCAATGGAAATAGAGACTTCCTTCAATAAACTTATCCCTACTCATCCTCTTTCATATTTTATCAGATACCTTTAATTATCATGACTTGTAGTGAAATTCCATCTATCGCTAGTATGATCTCCACTTACCCCAAAAACCCCCTATAATAACTGTCCCTTGTGTTTTTGAGCGTTCCCTAAATTAATATTGTTGTTTCTCCGGAATAACCCCTCTGACTCCACCTCTAGGATCTTCCATATCCCCATTATATCGGGGACTATTATTACAGCCTTGCTATTGAGTGACACTTTTGATAGATAGCCACCCCTTATTTTTATTGTACTGGTAACGTCACGCAATAGTGCTGAAATTTGATAATAAAAATTTTAGGTAGTGTTGCTGGATTCTACTAAAATAAAAGGCAACCATTTGTATGGCCACCATAAGTACAATATTTTATTAGTTCTGTTAAAACTTAATGTGCCCGAAAAATAAGATTTCCTACACATTAGATAATATTAATCCAACTAATTGTACGTTGTTTTACTTTTTGCAATTTCAAGTTAATGGATAACATTATTACAATTCCATTAACCTGGAAAAATAGGTCTAATTTGAAGGTCTAATGAGAAATCTGATAACTTTTTCTTAATTAATTTTGATGATCAATATGAATATGAGATTCTGGGTGGATTAACTCTGTCCTTTGAATAGTACTAAAATCATAACTAATGTTGGTGACAAAACTACTTAACTCGACTCACTCGAAAAATGTAAATATTACTCAAATAAACTTGAACCACATTCATATAAGTTAGTTCCTAGGCCTTCTAGAAACTCTTCATAAATAACACGAGTTCAGGGTGTTTCATAGTAGGCGTCTCTAATATCAAATAATTTTGTTTCTATCTCTTCATAACCAAACTGAAAAAATAAACCATTATCATTAATCAAGATATTGTAATCTAAGTGTTCTCCAGGTTTTGTGGTGTAGGAAAAGGTTTCATTTATTTACAAACATCCCTTCGTTTCCAAATGAGCCTATTTGTTATTAAAATAATTTCTTGTATACCGTCCAAACTGTTTACAATTAAGTCTGATAGGAATAATTTATTCTCAATATTTCTAATTATTGACTCACTTACCCATTTAGCTTCAGATACTCCGTCTTCAGCTTTATTAATTTTTATATTCCATTAGCCTTGTTTATTGCAAAATAAAAGTGCAGAGCTTTGCAACGGAAAAATGCAGAGTCCTGCACTTAATTAAATGAGTGCATAAAAAAAGACTTGCCAGTCACCCCAAGTCCCACTACATTAATTGTGTCGAGCAATTTGGTAGTGGAGGTAGAAAGGATGCTAGCAATGTCTGATATTAATTGTATCAAACACTTACGTAACAAAAAAGGATTATCAATAACAAAAATTAAGGAAACTTTAGGGATTAATTGGAGGACAGCTAAGAAGTATGCCGACGAAGATCAATTACCTAAATCAAAGATTAAGAAATCTAAAGGTATGATGCATTCTGAAAAATGGGGAGAAATAGTTTCAGATTGGCTTTTTGAAGATAGTAAATTAAAGAAAAAATTACGAAGAACAAAAAAGCAGATATTTAAAGATCTTCAAGATCTTGGATTTAAAGGTTCCTATAGAACAGTTTGTTACTTCATAACAGATTGGGAGAATAGCCATAATGAGGAGCTGGATAAGGGTCATGAACGATTAGAACATCCGCCAAGTGAAGCACAAGTAGATTTTGGGGTTATGGAAGTAGTTAAAGATGGTGAGTTTGTGGATACTCATGCATTAGTAATGTCGTATCCATATAGTAATGCAGGGTTTGCGATACCATTGCCATCCGAAAATCAGGAATGCTTTCTTGAGGGATTGAAACTTTTATTTAAACAATCTGGGGGAGTTCCAAGAAAAATCCGATTGATAATTTAACTCCAGCCGTTAAGAAAGTCAGATCAAAAACTGAAGAGGCGCAGCTAACGGATGCCTTTATCCAATTTCAAAATCATTATGGGTTTGAGGTGCAAGTATGTAATCCACGTAAAGGTAATGAAAAAGGCAGTGTTGAAAATAAAGTTGGTTATATACGATACAACTTCTTTACAACATCACCAGTTATGAATAGTTATGAGGATTTTACAGAAACACTTCGTGTTCAATTGGAGAAAGACCGCCAAAGACTTCACTATGAGAAAGAAGTTTTGATCGAAGATCTTTGGAATGATGAGAAGAACTATTTGCTTGAGTTACCTGAGAAGGACTATCCAGTCTTTAAAGAGATAGAGGCAAAAGTTAATAAATATAATGAAGCAAAGTTAGATAATACATTAATACATATCCCGAAAGCATCGAATTACCCTTTTATATACTTTGTAGTGACTTGGGATAAATATAAAGCTGTATCACCTGATGGAGAAGTTCTCTTTGAAGACTTTAGACCCTACATGAACAAAAAGAGAGCTATTCCATGGTTATCTATTTTCAAGGATTGGATTAGAAAACCAAGAGCAGTTTCTTATTCAAGATATCAAAAATACTTACCTGGCCGCATTAATGACTACTTGATGGTTGAAGATCTAGTGGTTAGGAAAGAAAGATTAGTGGAAATAGTAAACTTACTAGTAACACATGATATAAAAAGAATAAACGAGGAATTTTATGATTTAATTTCTGGAAATAACGAAAATCCCTTCGGGCTAGATTGGGACGAGTATGATTCGTTGGCACCAACTGGGGGTGAGCAATCATGAGCGAGCAAATCCGTTCTATGTGCAAGTCTTTAAGACTCGCTTATGTTTCTGAAATTTATGAGTCGATTCCTTTTGAATCCCCTACCCAATTTTTAGAGGCATTGTTTAAGGAAGAGTTTAGATTACGTGATCAAGCAAAGGTACAGCGCTTAATTAAAAACGCTAAATTCCTAGACTCGAAGAGTTTAAGTAACTATGAATGGACCGAAAGGATTAGATTTCCGACACAGATTGATAAAGATGGCATAATGGGCCTTGATTTTATCAAGCATAAGCAAAACGTAGTTTTGATTGGCGCTCCCGGGACAGGTAAATCTCATTTAGCAACCGGATTAGGAAGAAAAGCATGTGAAATGGGTTATGAAGTTAGATTTTATCGTGTATCCACACTTATCGAGCAATTGGAACAAGCGCTTAAACAAGATAAACTGCCTTCCTTTAGGAAGAAATTTGAAAAGGTAGAATTAATCATTCTTGATGAAATGGGTTATCTACCTTTTAGCAAGGAAGGCTCCGAACTACTATTTCAGCTAATTGCCGACTGGTATGAACAGAAAAGCCTAATAATCACTTCTAACCTTGAATTTAGCCAATGGAATAGGATTTTTATTGATTCTAGACTAACAGCTGCATTAGTGGATCGTTTGATTCATCATGCCCACGTATTAACATTTAATGGTGGAAGTTACAGATTATCGAACGCTTTATCACGAGCAAGATAGGTTAATTCAATTGGGTGGCAAAACTCTGCAAAATTTCTTGCGCAACTATGCACTTTTTACTTGCAAAATACAATTAGCCTCCTAATGTTTAGATATTTAATTGATTTTAAAAGTATTATCGAATGATCTTGTATTTTATTTACGCACTTTATTCCTAATTGGATTATGATAACCTCACGCTAAGTTTAAGCAATCCGAATCGCCCTATTTTAAATAAATTTATCATTAAGCTATGGATTTTATAGAACCTCTATGTCAATCTTATTAAGATAATGCATAATTCAAGAAGTTTTCTAAACCATCATACTTCTTGATGATTCGTTCTTGTAAATCCATTCTGGGTATCAATGTCCCGTTTACTGTTGCATAATTTGAATAATTAAAGGCCTCCCAAAACTTGCCCCTATGTGAATTTATTTCTTTATGAGGTTCCATTATTATAAGATATTTATATATAACATTTCCCCATATATCCTGGGCTAGGTAGGAATTGATATCTGTTTTAATAATTCTCCCATATGAAATAAATTTAGTTCTATAATAAAACAAAACAATATCACCTTCATTTAATTTTTCCCATAAGCACTTACTTCGATTTGTATCTTTCATTCCCCATATAGAAAACTGATTATAATCTTTATTGTCAAATTCTAAAAAGTCCTTAATTTTACTAATATCTATATTATTTAGTACAGTATTATTAAAATTCTTAATGGCCTGCCCACCACCTGCACTAAAGCATACAATCTTATTCATTTTCTCACCTCTAATATATTTTCCCCAGAAAAACTAAAGTTTAATCATTTTGATTTTTTTAATAAATGGTTATGGAGTTGAAAATATTGTTAGCTAAGTGATGTTAAATATTAAACAAACCTATATAAATAATTGGTTTAAAATCAATCTAACGTTATAGGAAACAATTACCATATGCTATTATTAATCAGATTCTACATTCTACCAGTGACTCCATTAATATGTTATTCTAATATTAGGAATATATATAAATATTTTGATTATAGGTGTGGGTCTTAATGGAGGATATAAAAGAACAAATTAAAACTGACCTAGAATATTCACATAATAGACATAGGTCAATACCATCCCTTCCCAATTTGGATAACTCTAAAATAAGATGTATAACTGAAATCCTTATTTGTATTAATCAAAATAAAAATTTATCTATTAAGGAGTTATGTGGAAGACTAATTGAGTTAGTAAACATATCTTATAATACAGCAAGACTTATAATCCCAACACTTGAAAAAGTAGAGCTAGTTATAAAGAGTAATAATAAATTACATTTAACTAACAGGGCAATAAACTATATTAAAACCAAAGACATACGCTTTATTTCAAAGGGTTTTATTATTAATTATTTTGGATTTTTAGAAATGCTTTATTTAGTTAATGACATTAAGCCCCAAAAAATTAATGAGGTTTTTTTCGAATGGGAAAGATGTTATAACAAATTATATGGAAGCAGGTCTCTAAGTACGAATAAGGTGCAGTTTAGTAGAATATACACGCTATTAGTCCAGTTAAATTACCTTTATTATAATAATGGTAATATTCATGTAAATAAAGAAGCTTATCTGCATTTAAGAAGAATAGATAATCTATAAGGCTGTATAAACGGTTATTAGTATTTATATCATCTTAGAAACTATAAAGTGTAGAAATTAAAAATTAATAAGAAAATTTCTATTGAAATAATCATTTTAATTTAGTATATTCAAAATATTATTAATTACAGATATATTATACAATATGTCTTACTATTAAAGGAGGATTTTGTAAATATGCAAAATGGTAAGGTAAAGTGGTTTAATAACGAAAAAGGATTCGGTTTTATTGAAGTCGAAGGAGCAGACGATGTATTTGTTCATTTTACTGCTATCCAATCAGAAGGTTACAAATCCTTAGAAGAAGGCCAAGAAGTTTCTTTTGAAATAGTAGAAGGAAATCGTGGACCTCAAGCTGCTAATGTTGTGAAACTTTAATTCAAATATGGATAAATAAAAAAAAGGGGCACAAAAACCAGGTTTTAAACTGACTTAAGGCTCCTTTTCTTATGTTGTGAAAAGTTAATTTTTGAATAGATCAACCATATCTTAAATAAATTCTATTATCTCATTACGCCATTCCATATTAAATTCCTTTGAAAGCTGGTTAAAAGATTTTTCTATACGTTCATATAGTTCAGTTTCATTTTTTTCATTCTCTAACATTTTAGCTAATTCCTCATTTTTAAGAGGCATTATTGTTACTGTTTTTGCAAACCTATCCATTTCTTTAGATGATTGTAACGGCACAGTTGCAACAGCTCTCCAAATATTAATGGTATTTTTATCAAGTTCGTCCGCAATAAACAAGGTAGTCACCTTTTTAGGAGCAGATTCAATTGTTAAATTAGTCGCATGACGCAATACAGGTTCCCATTCCCCACGCTTTTGTGCATTCTTATTCATTAATGTAACTTCAAGCATAAATATTTGATCACCGTAATCAATTACTATATCTCCTGTCCCTCCACCAGCATGAGTTTCAGGTTCAAAATCTGCACTCATTGATAAATTAAAACTAGAGAATAAATCAAACTTTTTAGAACTCATATGATACCATGCAATGCCAACAATATATTCAAAAATAGTAGGAACATCTGTATTCTCAGCAACCATTTTTTGAATTTTAGAGTCATTACTACGATCTGAGAAAAGTGGCAATATTTCTAGTATTTTCTCTTTTGAATAATTTGTCTCAATATGTTCAATAAATGCTTTACTTGTTTTGTTGAATAATGTCTTACGCACTTCTTCATCACTAGATAAATTCAATTCGTTTTGAATATCAATAATTAGCTGGTTAATACTTTCTTCATTATGCTCAAAGATTTCCTCCAACGTAAGGTGATTTAAAAAAGGCGAATCCATTCTTTTTTCATAATAAGTATATGCTTCAGGAGAGGTATTCCCAAATATTAAACTTTCTAGATCAATACCCGAGAAAAATTTCGTCCATAAATCTCGTTGAGCTAACTCAACAACACCATTTTTAAAACTTATAATACCTGTTACCTTTATTACACGTCTAGTCACATCACCATATTCCTGTATTTGATCATGACGTTTCGATGCTAGAAACTGTAAAAACAATTTTTCATTTAAGTTTTCGTTTGTAAGAATATCTAGATCCTCATTTAACTCTAAAAATTTTTTGACATTTGTTTTGTCACTTTTATCGAAGCTGAAAACATTACGGCCAAAACCAAACGCCTTATTAATCATTGACTTTTTCTGATTATTCGAAAATAACTCGACTATCTTCAAAAGGTTATCTTCTGTTTGTTCCGAATTAAACTTAACTAAACAATGATAAAATTCACGGTAAACTTTAATAGTTTTCTCACTTTTCCCACTAGAAAAGTTGCGAGCAAAAACATCATTAGACATAGGGGTTGGTTCACTAACTATTTCATCAAATGCCTCATTTACTATAAAGGGAACGTACTCTCTCTCTAATTTTTGGACTTGTCCACCTAAAAATTCATTAATAAAATCAGAGGGCTCTTCTTTAGGTAAATACGGATTTAACATTTGTATCATTGTAATAAACAAATCTTCACTAACTCTTGGATATTTTAGTAAAATATATACTGCCATAATCATGGGAGAATAAAACTTTTCCTCTTCTTTTGTGTATACCCTTAGCTTCAATAATTGGCGTAAGAACATCAAATTGGTATCATCAATTGGCAATAGTCTTTCGAATCTACTTCTCCTAAGTTTTTTACCATGTATCCATGCCTTTCCGACGGGGGAAATTTGTCTCTGCTCGTCAGTCAAACCGATTTTAACTAAATTACTAGTGTAATGGCGTGCTCTTCCTTCAATTGCACTATCCAAATCAGCATATAATTGCTTCAACGTTTTATCTTTTTTCAAATAACTGATATCACCTTTATCAAACGCTAATTTTATTCTTGGATCTTCCATTGCTTTGATAAAGTTATCATATTTAGGATGCAGCTTAAAAACTTCTGGTGAATTTTGTATTGCTAATTCATAAAATCTCAATTGAGTTGATTCATTTGGATAGCGTCCCCATGTTCCAGATTCACTTTCTTCATATACTTGCTCTAAGATATTTGTATAAATATTATAAGCATTGATAATGTCTTTTCTACGTCCATTTGTATCAAATAAATTAAAAACCTGTTCCTTATTGTTGACTTTCATTTTTTTCTCCTAAACTATTTGTAATTCTTACCAATATGACTTCTTTTAGGTGAAGGATACGTCGCTTGATTCTGATAATAATTTTCCCAAAAAACAGTATCACGAACCTCTTTTTCAAATCCTGCTAAATAAGCTTTTGCCGCAAGAGGGTCACTATTCATCTTTATTAGCCAAGTAACTAATTGTTTAAAAGTAATCTTATATGAAATGTCATACATTATACCCATTTCTTCATCTAGCTCTATTACTTCAATAACTGATAAATCCTCTTTTTTATCGAGCTTATTATAGTTTACAAGATATAATTCTCCGTTTAACTTTTGACTTGCACTCCACAATGATATATATTTTTGTCTGTTATCTTTCTTTCGAGGGTTCTCCCAATTTGGATTCTCTATTTTTTGCTTCTCTGCAAATTTCTTCTGTTCTTCATTAGATATCCATGCATATCTCATTGGGTGAGCATGAATATTATCAATCGGATTTTTCCCTTTCTCCTTAGTTTCATTGTTTAAAAACTCTATGATTGTTTTATTTTTATCATCAAACAAATCAAAATCAAAACCATAGGTTGCTTCATTATCTAACGCTTTCTTTGTAATTCCCAACCCATTATCATCACTAGAAAAGTTTACATTATGTATGTAATTTAATATCTCATGTACAAATGGATCACCAACATTCTCAGTAGCAGCCCCAAGCTTTTTGGATTTAAATGGAGAATTCATCTTAGCTTCTTTATTTTTTAGAACAAACCATTCCGTATATTCTCCCCAATAAAAAGCTGTACTTTTGCCTTCTTCCCAAACTATAATTTCATGTCCATTATCATCATAATTGACACCTATTGTTCTAGTATTTGGAATTTTGGAAAGAGCATTATATTTCCGTCTTACAAAATCATTATTATCTTTGGAGCGGTTATAGAACTCAAAAAAAAGTAGTTCTTCATTAACATCGAATTGTACCCTATCTACAGTATAAATCATTTCCTCACCCTAATATTTCCATTATTTGATAGGTATAGTATAACAAAACAGCTACCTTACAGGTAGCTGTTTTGTTAATTAGTCAATTTTATAATTTGTTATTAAAACTTCCTGAGTAATATTGTTCTTGGCAGTTGATTGATAATTTGAATTATTGTAATGGTAATCTAATGTATGTGTATCATATTTTTCAGACCAGTTTAATAGTAAAGTATTCTCTTTACCTTTGTGAAGAGAAACATTGGATAGTGCCCAACGTATTCCTTTTTTATTCAATTCATCTAAAAATCCCAACAATTCCAGTTCATCTTTTTCAGTCCACCCTCCATTTTCGTTATAGCTTGCTGTTGAGATTAAGTATGGGGGATCCAGATAAACAAAGTCATTTTCTCCAATTTGAGTAAACTCTCTGAAATCTTTAGAAGAAAATACAAAGTCCTTTTCTTGTAATGCCTTATGAAAGTCATGTAATTTCTTCTCCATATTCACATTAAAATCTCGTTTACCAACTGGTAAATTATATTCTCCTTTACTATTAAATCGGACCTGATTATTGAATGCATATACTATTAATACATAGAAAACTATAGGCTTTAATTTGTCATTATCATAGACTCCTTTATTATAATCATTTCTAAGTTTTAAAAATCCTTCTTTATTATATTTCCCTAATCCGTCGGCCGAGTTAAGGCCATAAAATTCATACCCAAATTTCTTTGTATTTGAAAGCTTATATCTATATATTAGGTCATTAACCTTATATATAACTTCATCGTAAGCTGTTGTTGACAACAATTTATATAATTCTATAATATGAGATTCAGTATCATTTAAATAAATCTTTTCTTTTGGATTTGCATTTATACCAACGTTTGCACCACCAGAAAAAATATCAATGAAATTTTCATAGTCCTTTGGAAATAATGGATGTAGTTGTGGTAACAACTTATGTTTCCCACCAGTATAATTAATAGCCGATTTAATATAATTGTTCTTTAATACTGTTTTTTTTATATTTCCAGTTTTTCTCTTTATAGAATGAATTTTGCACAAATAAAGTAATTCCTTATGATCTTCAATATTAGTTTTACCTGTAGTAAATGTTTGAAATGGAGTTTCGAAAATTGTTACTTCCCCACGTTTTTCTAACGAAGTTATTATTTCTTCATTTGAAATTTTAGCGTTAGATCTACCATCTCCTTTTTTTGCCATATTATTATATGAAACGAGGATATATTTGGCGTCAATATGCTGAATTAAATCATCAAACACAGTTGGAGCTTTCTTTGTACTATAGTCACTTTTAATATGCTGACGATTAACCATTTTCATTGCAATCCCTGTTAGGTCAGGTTTATTCCAGTCAACAATGTTTTCCAATAAGTGATAAGCGTCACCATATTGACGTGAATTATAAGGGGTGTCAATGTAAACTAGATCTGCCTTAATTCTCCTCACCAACTCATTGGCATCATCGCAATAAATTTCATTATCTAAATTATGATATAATTCTGGAACACGCAACTGTATAGGTTTCAAACTATCCATTTTATGACGATATGCGTCATAATGCCCTACTGTATTAGCAACTTTATCCATTGCATAAATCAAAGAAGTTATTAAAAATGCTTTTTCTCGCTCATTTAAATCAGTGTATTCTTCTATACGTTCACGTATCACTCCAATCTTACGCGCATTTTCCATAGAAAAATATTTATCTCCAAAATTAAGAGATACATAATTATCTTCTTTGGATTCTAATGAATTAAGTTCGTTTATATATTTTTTTATTTTACTATAGTCTACTTCATCACTACCAAACCAAGTTAGGTAGGATATAAAATTCGAATGAAGTATATCATTTATGATAATTCTTTTTCCTTTAGATCGAAAAATCTCAGCTACTGACCCGGTACCGCCAAAAATATCAGCAACAGTATAAATGCCAGTAGTGTTATTAACTACAGTATTGTAGATGAAATCTAACATTTTTTGTTTAGAACCTAAATAACGTCTGTTAAATATTTTTAGTTTTTCTGCAGGTATTTCCTGTACAGAAGGATTATATAGGTCTTCTTTTACTTTCATCAAATCCTTAATCTCCAATTCATTCCTATTATCCCATTCAAACCAACCACGCCAGTCTTTACGTGGTGTAGAAATAAGACCCTCATTTATCCAATTATGTAGTGTTTGTCGGGTAACTTTATATTCTTTTTCAATCTCTTTAGTAGATTTCAACTCCAAACACCTCGCAACTATGCATCTTAACCGTTTTACAGGTAAGGTAAGTATAACATAAAAAAAGAAATAGGCAACTTATATACTGTAACTCAAAATAATTATTCTATTATAATCTTAGCTTGTGAAATTAACCATCATTGATTACTGTCCTAAAAATCGTTTAAACCTCAAATATAGCTTCCACTAAAATTCCACAACAACAATAAAACTGCTACAATTTAGTAATACCTATGTAAATAAACATATTCTATTAAGGTCATAATCTAAGTGATTTCAAGAGCACAAAATATCTCCACTTAACTCGTCTTTTCTAAACTGAATTATACCCTATTTTTGTATAGAAATATAATCCACAGCCACATTAGACTATGGTCAGCCATACAAAGCGATATGATAATTGTTCCAACCGAACTACTGTCTTCCAACCATACATGGATAAAACTTTAACATTTAAATTCTTATTTAATCTCTCTCCTCAAAAATAGATGTATAAAGACTACCACATATGTGGTAGTCCTTATCAGATTAAATAGTGTCAATTGCATATTTTTTCCAAATCTAACGTAATCTTAAATCCCGCTCCCCTAGGATATTACTTACTCCTCGTCATTTTTAACCAAATTATTATTTGGAACGAAATATGGCAATAATTTATTAGTGGCTGCTGTAAAAACATTTTGACCCGGAGTAATGTTTCCATCAATATTAACTAGAACTCCTAAAAAGAATTCATTTTTTCTAGACCAATCCCAATTAATTAGGTTATTTAATTTACTAACAACTTCCTCTTGATCCTGATAATACTCGAATACTGCTCCTGCAACCCTACTAATTACAGTTAACCCCGCTCCACTTGTTAATATTGAATTAGCTCTAATTTCAGGTACTTTTGCCTCATTAAGAAGACACTCTTTAATATGAATATTTTCCTTTAACATTCTAAAGAACAATAAAGATCTATATTTTACTAACTCTTTAAATTCTTTATCATTATCCATTTTTTTGCTAACTTTATTTATGGCTGCTGTAGAATTGGCCTTAGTACCTGAAAGTTCCACTACAGCATTCTTTAAGTTATTAATGGTATAAATATTCTTACTATTCTTCGATATACTTGTAGCTAATAATTCTGTTGTCTTATCAAGATAACTAATCTCATCCATTAAGTCAGCAACTACACCAGATAACGGATCCCTTGTATTAAACAAAGTGTTGATACTTGGAGTTGTGTTCTTAGCATTTTTGTTTACATCAACAAAATCTTGCCTTATCTTACGGCTTCTACTTTCATATACTATATTAAGAAGCATACTTGATCCCTCAATGAATTCAGGATTCTCATTAGCCAATTCACTAATTGCTACCGTTCTGTGATTACCGTCCAAACAAAAAAATTCATAATCTAACGGCATATAAACCATCCCAGTAATAGACCCGTATTTTTCCATTAATTGATCAACACTTAATTCTTTATCTATGTCATTTAGTATAACAGGTTGAAAAATAAGTTCTTCAAATGAAACTAACGTGATTGGGGGTAAAGTGAATTCTTGTTCTGTTTTAATATAATCTTTTATTTCATTCTTATGTTTGGGATCTAAGAACCTATTGAGTAGTTTGGATTTGATTATTTCTTGATTCTTCTTTTTGACTGAGGAAGTAGTAATAAATTTACCAAGTGCTTTGTACTGCACAGTAATTGCCAACCAATCCCTACCACCACTTCTATACTTCAATGCCGGCATTTGTATTCCATTTACCATTGCACCCGCTTGAATAGTTCTTATTGGTTTTAAGTTTTCCATTATATCTAGTCCCTTCGCAATTGATATGTGAATATAATACAATACTAACGTAATTACGTCAATATACAAACGTAATTTTATGATATCAAGACATAAATAATAAATAAACAAACGTAAACTCTGAGGAATCTGAATATACAAAATTAAGAGGTTTTATTTATTTCGTGAACTTTCATATTATTGTATAATTATATTCATTGGAATATTATAGAAAGATAAAAAAGGGGAAATATGTATGAAGATCCAGGAATTTAGTACTGAAAAAATACAAAAGTTGCGTGATTTCCGTATTCATGATGTTGATTCTACCAGAAAAAATGAAAAGAGAAATGAGTTTCAAAGGGATTATGGACGATTAATCCACTCTCCCTCTTTTAGAAGATTACATGGTAAATCTCAAGTATTTGGTGCAGGTTCAGGTGATTATTATAGAAACAGGTTAACTCATACTTTAGAAGTAGCACAAATTGCAAGAGTTATTTCTACATTTTTATTAAATCAGACGGAAAATTTACCAAAAAACCCGGGACTAGTTATTGATCCGTTAGTTGTTGAAAGTGCCTCATTGGCTCATGATATAGGACATCCACCTTTTGGTCACAAAGGGGAACATGATTTAAACAAATTATTACAGCAATATGGAGAATTTTATGAGGGAAATGCTCAAAACTTTAGAATTCTTATGTACTTAGAGAATATCTACCCTGATCATTTTGGCTTGAATCTTACAGCTGCTGTTCTACTTGGAATTAATAAATATCCGTATAGATTGAAGGATAATGGCAAGAAGGGGTTGTATGATTCAGAATGGGAACAAATATCAGCTCTTAGGGAAGAATGGAATATTCCGAATAAATGTCGTACGCTCGAAGCTCAAATTATGGATTTAGCAGATGATATTGCCTATTCTACACATGATATTGAAGATGGGATAAAGGCTGGTAAAATTAGAAGGGATTCAATCTTTTATAATCATATTATAGATGAATTAATAATGGAAATATGTGATAGCAAAGACATAGAATTATGGGATGGTTTAGATAAAGATGAAATGAAAGAAGATATAATAAGTCTTTTAACCGAATATTTAAATGTATGGGAAGACAAAGTTAATTGTTCAAACGAAGTAATTGGAAGACAAGAATTGAAAGCTCATTACGTAAATGAATTTGCAAATAGCGTAGGAATAATAAAGGTAAATGTGGACGGAAACGACTGGTATAAAGTTACGTTTACAAAAGATGGTAAAGAAGATATCTCACTAATGAGATTAATGATAGTTCTAAAGAGACTTGTATGGGTTACATTAGTAAAGGATATACGTGTGCAAAGGTTGCAAATGCGCGGTGAAATTATAATAAAAGGTTTATGGGAAGTCTTTAAAGATCAAGAAAGCGGTAAAAAAATATTACCCAAAGGCTGGTTGGAACGCTACGATGAAGATGAAACATGGAATTGGGAAAGATTTATTGTAGATTATATTTCCGGAATGACAGATAATTACGCAGATAAAATTTACAGTGAGCTTTATGGAAGTAGAGTTGGAAATATATATGGTGAATAGCGTGAAATCGGTCAAATTTAGAATTATAAATTAGAGTGAAGTAAACCTTAGATTTTACAGGTAAACTCCCTCATATTGGTCAAATTAGAATAGAGTTCAGTTATAAACTGAACTCTTTCCTCATAGAAGGTGTTACAATTACAAATATTTTTATTGAGTAATGACATTGATATTATAGTAATATTTAGAAGATATACACCTTATTTATACATGTCAATTTAAAAAGCTAATTTTTGTGAAAAAGAAATACATTATAAAAACCGTTGAATCTATTAATTTAATCTTAAATTAATAATAAGGTATGTTTATTTGGCTCTACCAAAAATTACAATTAAACATTTTGAGAAATTAATTTAAGTAATTATAATTGTTTCTACTTAATCTTAAATATTTATTTCAATTAGTTTTCTCAGCTTCCCTTTTTTAATTCTAGTATTTTTAGAGCACCTGAAATTGAGTAAGAAATAGATTTAGGATTAGGGTTCTCTTTGGAGTTATTCTTAATTTGCCTTAATTCAATATTAATATATGAACTTATTTGGAAATACAATAATAACAGCTTTCCCTTACCTTTCAACGTGAAAAATTAAACAATTATAACTCAGGCAATGGGCAATTAGGTAGATCCTCTCCTTTAATACTGAATTTTATATACTATACAAGTATGTTCTTTTCAAATTAACCATACTACCTACCACTATCCACATAATTTAAACGTTTTATTATAATATTTCATTGTTTCACCCTCTTCAGGTTGTTATGAGCAGAATATTAGTATATAACGCCTAATACTCTGTTGATTATATATTTTATATTGGATATCAGTGATCACCCTATTTAATAAGGATATAATCTATTTATTATGGCAGTTACCATATTTAAGTCAGATTAATTACTATCATATAATATAAAGTTACTTTAAATTAAATTTATATTTTTTCAGTTTTATAAGCTATTCGTAATTGATATTGCGCCATTGCTTTCGCAGCCTCTGGACTACTTCCATAGCAATTCCACACTGCAACCTTCCCATTTGATGCTGTAGCATTAAACGTTCCACCTAAATCAAAGACACGATATTTAACTTTCCCCCGTCTGAAATACCAGAACCAATCCCAAAATATGACAATCCATTCCTTTATCATATGTAAAAATATCATAGTAACTCCTCACTTTCACAATAATAATTTCTACATAGAAGACCCGTTTCTTTTATATATTTGTGTCTATATTGTTAATCTTAGATATTGTTCAAATCGTGATTGTCCTATAGCAATTTTTTATTTTGTTGACTAAATTAATTTTCTATATCCCTACAAACCTCCCAACCTCCTTCTCAAACAAAAACTTAACCACCCCAACCGGTCCATTTCGCTGTTTCACAATGTCCACTTCTAGGAGATTGTTCCCTTCATTTTCTTTATTGTAGTACTCGTCCCTATAAAGCATCATAACAACATCTGCATCCTGTTCGATATTCCCAGAGTCCCTTAGGTCAGACAAACGGGGGCGCTTGTCCATTCTCTGTTCAACGCCTCTGGATAATTGGGATAGTAAAATAATCGGAACTTCGTATTGCCTTGCGATTTGCTTTAGCCCCGATGTAATACTACCGACCGCCAAATCATGGCGATCATGTTTTCCGGTTATTGTAATTAATTGAAGATAATCAATGACGACCAAGTAATCTTCATTTGGATATTCTCTTTTTGTCTTTTGAATCTGTGCACGAAGATCCGATAAGGTTTGCCTCGATTGATCCTGAATTTGAAGGTTCCATTTGTAGAAGATTTCCAATGCTTGATTGGCGTTTCCTTGATCTTGCTCGTTAAAGTATCGATATGGGTTTTTCCATTTTGCGCCATCAATTCTCGTTATGCTACTAAGCATTCGAAGAGCAAGCTGCTTTTTAGGCATTTCAAGTGAGAAGATGTCCACTACCCCACCTTTTTCGCATACCTTACTCGCTAAGCTTAACGCAAATGCGGTTTTCCCCATAGATGGCCGAGCCGCGAGAATAATTAAATCCCCTTTATTCCAGCCACTTGTCATTTTATTAAGAGAGAGATACCCTGTATCGATGCCTTGAAATTCTCCTTTATCCTCGTACAAGTCATCGTAAATTTCCATGATTAAATCTTGTTTTTTTTCTTTTTGAATAAGTCCTAACTCCTGTATTTGGATATAGGTTTGATAAAACCTTTCCGCTTCTTCCATGCTTGCATTGTTTAAAAAGACAGCTGCTCCCTTTTTCAATTCTCGAATTTTATAATTCTCCATCACGATCCGCTGATGTTCCTCAATATTGGCGGTTGTAGGGCAACTAACAGCAAGATTCGTAATATAACTAACGCCCCCAACATTTTCAATTTCACTACCGAGCTTGTCCAAAATCGTAATCGGATCAATCGGCCGTGACTCCTGGCGTAGCTCTACCATCGCTCCAAAAATCAACCGATTTCGAATCATGGAAAAATGATCCGGTTCAAGAATGAGTTCAAAAATAATTTTTGGCTCTAATAAAATGGCTCCAAGAATCATATTCTCCGCATAAAGGGTTTCATCTTGCGGCCCGTTCTGATAGCCAGGAAGGTACTGGTTTTCTTCTACCAAGTTGTTGATCACGTTCAATTCGCTCCTTCCCTTCTTGTTCCCAACGTTTTGCTTGGTGTAGAAAAAGACTTTCTGATCTAGTAAATACTGCAATTTCAGCGATTGATGGAGGATATGGATTTTTCTCAATGTGAGTCATCAGCTTCTCCATAACGTGATGAAAATCCATATCCAAACAGGCTCTACGCCACATCAATGCTGTTTCATCGCCTATTTTATTGTGAGGATAGGCGGCTTCAATTTTACGTAATAAGATTAGGAATTCATGCTTTTCCATTGGTGCTTCTCCTTAATCCAATAAGCCTAAGCGATCAAGACGTGCCAATCGTTCAGATAGTGTCTCCTGTTTAGGAACCCTTCCTCTGCCTTGCTGCTTGTCCATCAACGTGCGAATCGCCGCTTCATAGTAACTCATACTGCTAATCGTTTTTTGTGGTGAAGCTGGTCCGTATTCCCGAAAGATTTGGTCCATCCAGGAAAGCAGCTGATCGGTTGAGACAGGAAACTCCACAACATTTTCAAGCGCCTGCTGATCCTTAGGAGTGAGAAGATTTCCTCGCTTTCGTAGTTCGAGAAACTTCTCCCTTACTTTGTCTAACCTGATATCTGTGTCCGCCTTAGCTTCTTTGGGTAAAGTGTAGGTAGGGAAATTATTAACCGTGGGCTCATCATCAATCCTCACCTGGCCGTGGTGATCCTCTAGAGCATTAGCTGTGTTATTTTGATGATGATCTACCCCTTTGTTATATTTTCTTTGTTCCTGTTTACTTTGTTTTTGTTTACTTTGTTTATCTTTTCTTAGTTCTTTTTTCTTTAATAGTTGCTGATTTTCGTCTGTTGATTCTCTGCTGAGCATATCCAACTGGTCCTTCTCAACAATTGATTTTGAACACACCAAATCCAATTGTTGGTCTTTATTTGGGCATTCTTTTGTATTGTGATCAAACTGTGCCAACCTAGCAGATTTACTAGAATCTAATTGTTGGCAATCCACTGTTGAGGATTCAATAAAATTGCCCTCATTAACAGAAGATTCAATATTTAAATGAGCGAATGGGGCACTTATTTTAAAGATTTTATAGCCCTTTTCAACAATTCCACTTATCATCTCACTTACTTCGGCATCGGTAAAAGGAATATCCGAAACATAGTATTCAGAAAGATTCTGGCTTCCATTTCGGTACATTATCTCCACCCAGTAGCCTCTCTCCTCTAATTCTGCGATTCCATTCGATACGGGTCCTCTGCCATACATTTTATAAAGCTGTGTTTTACTAATCACCCAATCAGATGGCATGGACATCAATTGTGCTAGAACGGCTACTGGCCGGAAATTCTTAAACTCCTGTAATGCTTTGTTATTAAGGATTGTAAATTCTGTTACTTTTGTTCGTTTGACAATTCCCATTATGATTTGCTCCTTTTAATGAAGTAACTAGTTTTAGATGGGTCAGAACAATCAGTGATTCTACTACCGACTGTTCTGTTTATTTATATTTAAGGTCCTAACAGTCTTTTTATTTGCTTCCCAACTTAGCCATGACCGAATCTTTGCTTAAGCGGTACTCTTTTCTCGGTTTAAAGTATAAAGCTACTGTACTTTTTGAACGATCTTGTAAAATCCTTCGCAAATCCCCTGCGTTTTGTTTTTTATGATTAAAAGAATAGAGTCTTACTTTTATTTTCAGAAAATGGCCATTGCTTAATTCGACAACGGTATACCCTTCTTCCGTACGAGCTTGTATCACGTGTTTATAGCTGAACCAAATACAATCCGCATGCATGGGAGATTTATGTGGAAACAAGCATATGTCCTGTTCACTTGAAACCATAATTGGGCACATTTGAATCTTCCCAAGAATCGACTGTGCCCCTTCAATGGCGCCTTTCAAGTTATGTCCGTAATAATGCATCGTATCACTAATCAATTTTAATGGGGACTGCTTTACGAGGAGGCAATGATTTCCCTCGATCACTTTTGTAAACAAGTTTCCAAAGTTGTCATATTCCCCAGTCAGCATAATGGTCTTTTGATTGATAATATAATGGTCCACTGTATTCACGTGCTCCACTCCTTTTTCCATTTCATTGACATTGTATTCTTTGAGAAAAAGAGTATACTAACGTCAAGTTGGTATACCAGCTTCTGTTCAAGCTCCTGGTTCCTGTCTCGCCAGACTAATGGTCCAGGGGTTTGAACGATCTGTTTGCCCCTTTTTCTTCTTGCCGCTAAGCGACTTCTTTATGGAAGAAATCTGTTGTTCTAGTGCATTGATGTCCAAGTAAAGTTGATTCTGGTTCTTAAGAGGCAATCCACTATATAGTTGAATCGGTATGGCAGAGTCTTCTAGAATGTTTAGCAATGCTTCCCTTTCTCTTTTTTGATAGAGATCCTCACCTTGAGATTTCAATTTTAGAATTTCATTCAGCTGAACAATCGCCTTTATCCGGTGAGAGCCATCAATCATTGATAGATTTTCCTTCTTCCATTCATGAACGTTCCCTTCATCCACATGAGCAATTAGCGGTGATAGAAAGACTTGTTGTTGCTCAAGATTGTTGAGAATGTAATGCTTCAGCGATTTTACATGAGCTGGACAAACTTCTCTTAGCTTGATTTTCCCTTCTGAAAATAAATGCGTTAATTCCGGAACTGGAATGAATGTCATCGAATGCATGTTGTTTTTATTGTGTGTATTCATCCTTTTCTATCCTTTCTCTACAATCCTTTTAATAAATTGATTTGCGGTTTGTTTTATGGTGGTTTTTTTACTAATATTTTTTATCCGACCGGTTGAGTGATCATACAGGTGGCCAAAAAGATCGTCATTGTGTTCCCAGGTGCATACTGGTTTTAAAAGTTTTAGCTTATTGATGGCATCTTGATGGGAAAGATGGTAGTCTTTGTTCAATAAATAAACCGTATAAGCTAAAGCGATTTGAATCACCGCTAACCCAGAGACAAACTTCTCACGGTTATAGGCATGAGAAGGAAAAAGCTGAAGCCAAGTCTGATAGAAGGCAATTGTTGGTCCTTCCATCACGTAAGGCGCCTTTACTAGTTTTCGAGAAACATTTTCGGTCGCATTTAAATCTCCCTCCCACATCGCTACAGAGCACTTATACATAATGGAAAGCGTTGTCAATGAGGAACTGTCATCTGTTAACCGGGATCGTTTGCTTTCAATTTCCATGTGCTGTCCTAGAGTTTTAGCCATCTTTCTTGTTAGAATGATGTATTCATTGCGTTGATCATTGAGCATTACAACCCCTGACTGTAACTGCCTTCTATCTGTTTTAATATCCACCATCAATTTCTTTTCTTCCTCATCAGAAAGGTCTAAATAAATTTGAATCCCAATTGGAACCGTCTTTAGAGCTTGGGCCATATGCTCCACTTTTTTCGCTTCTCTCCATTTGAATTTCTTCTCAGCTTGAAGTTTCCTGCGATCGAAATACTGGATTGCTGCAGCTATGGCTAATATGGTATGTTCTCCGTCGAGGATGAATAGTTTCCTATCAGGTTTGAGCTCCCACTTTTCATTTTCCACTCTACAGTTTCCCCTTGCTGAAAATAAGAAAGGTGGAATTTGTAATGGTTGACCTTGTTCTACGGAAGTTAAAATCCAATCTCGAATAATGAGGATTCGTTCGGAATCAATGTTTCTATGAAGGTTAAAATCAATTTCAAAAACGGATTTAAGCGAGGCAAAGTCCGACTGTGTGACCAAAACCTTATTTCCGAATAATTTGTATTCCTTTTCAAAAATCCCTGTTTGTTTTTCTTTTAGCATTTCATCTACCTCCTTCGTCATTATATCTTCTTGCTTAGCCGCTGCCTATAGAACGAAGGGGGATGAAGGCTGGTACAAGAGGTGCTCCGATGAAAAAACAAACCTTTAAATATTGACAAATTTTATTTTATTTGTATAATATTAGGATTTTAAATTTTTGCCAAAAACAGTCGGAAAATGTCGAAATGTGGTACGTTTACGCGTACCAGGAAATCTATATTAAAGGGGACTTTTTACCTAACAAAGTATTTTCGGGCTTAATTAAGGTCAAATTCTCTTAAATATTGCTGAAATGTGAAATTAAAAAATGGCGAGAGGAAATTTCAAAGTTTTGCCACAGGGGGTTTCTTGCCTGATTCATTTACTCTACAAAGAGTTCATGTGTGTTTATTAAGTGTTTTTTTTATGAATTCAAAAAACTTTGGATGGGGTTACTTCTAGAGGGTAGAGAATACTATTAATTCCTCCCTAAAAATGAATTCACCCATACAATCCATTAGCTAGCGTAGTTTCCCCTTGGTATTGCTGGGTTATTTGTCAAAATTTTATAGGCGCTTTATGTTTAGATAGTTGGTCAAAACGTATATTCTCCTGAACAATCATTGTTACTTCCCCCTGAAATAATATTGAAAAACGGTGTCTGCCTCCCAAATTGTACTGGAGGCAGTCACCAAATTAAGGTAAATAACTCTTGTTTTAACCAAACAAACTATCATGTTATATCCTTTTGACCACCAATCATTTAATTCGTCCTCTGATAATGGGAAATATGTTTTTTCTGGCCTTTCTGCAATGACAGAACACCCCAACAACAAATATTGCATATCATCACCAGATATAGGATTATCATAATTGGGATAGAAAAAGAGAATTGACTGTTTAGGTGTAAACTTATCAAGAAAATGATCTACTCTTTGCTCTAAATCAGGTGGGTAATTACCATATCTTTGTTTATTATCCCAGCTATGAACGAATGATAGTTTAAAAGGCCATGTAAATACAGAGTAAGGTTTCACCTTTTCCTTTATCGTGTGCTTTATAGATGAAAAAGCATGGCGATATCAAATGAACTTTTTGATAAAGCGTTAATTGACCAGTAACACGGAACTGAATACCCCTGTGGCAAATCAGCTACTTGCTCATTTTGATACTGCTGCTCAAGCTCTGTATCACGGTTAGTGGCGATACGGTCGGCCAAAAGAGAATGAGTACCAACACAATACGTATTTTTTCGGTATTTTTACATATTCTTCCATTCCAATTGTTATCATGCCAAGCCATTCTTACAGTTAAATGCATAATTAACACCACACAAACGACTTTATTTTTTCCACCTTTATTAATTAAGTACCAAAATTCACCAAGGACTTTGAACAAGCTAGAACTAATTCTTAATTAACCAAAACTTTCTCTCCACACCAAAGGCTCCTTTTTCATTTGGAACAAAACCTAAATCAATACAGTATTTTTATAAGATTCTTCAAGTTTTTTATTTGATTCAGGTTTAAATCCTAATATTTCATTTAATACTTCATTTGTAATTCTTCCATCTTTCCTGGTATTATTCTCATGTTTTTCCAGTTATGAAACAAGTCCCTCTTTTTATTAACTTTGTAAAGTATTCTTTATATCTATTAGAATTTTTATACTCTTCTAAGGTTTGAATATTCGTTAATAGTTCTTGGTTATTTGTAATTAAATTCATAGGTAGAGATCCTCCTTAACTAATTTCCACTTATCAGATATAATATAGTAATATTTTACCATACATTTATTTACATCTATTGAATATTCCATCCTTATGGAAAGTTTGACTTTCTTGCTTTCACCAAAAATAACCCGTCATTTAACTGTAATTAAAGAAAGGAGCATCTTGTGGTGAGCACCATTAGTTTTTCTCTTTGGTCTTAATAGGCTTATCAATTGCTCAGTCATTTTGTGTTATTGGGGACTTATAGTTTCTAGTAATCTTGTTATTTTTCTTCTTGTTGTTGATGTTAAGCTATTCTTAGTATTTTCAGATTTACCTTTAGTCATATGAGGTGAGGATGTTGTAGAATCAGGGGAATCACGTTTTATTATTAATAACATTAATCGATAAGAAGAATTATTTAAACGCAATACTCTACTACTTTGATACTTGTTGAAAGTATATATATATATCTATCTATGTAACAAAGACTTTAAAATTAACGATGACATTTATTAAAGATTCAACAACCTTTGTAGTCATAAGTACCCTCATTTGCATATTCAAGATATAATTGAAGATGCATTTCTTGATTTATAAATAACTACGGTTAATAAACAAGAGCCTCTTATTGAAGAAGGCTCTTTTACTTACTTTCTTTAAATCAACTTATCACTTTAATTAGGAATGTACTTGATTAACCCTTATATCACGAAAAAATATGTGCATTTTGTGATAATGCCGTTTTAAATATTGCTAAGCGTTTCCATAACAAAAGGACTGAATCGGTAAATAAAACATATACCATCAGTCCTTTTTATCACATTTATTTATAGGAATTCTTATGCTGACAGAGAATTGCCCCATTGTTGAATCAATACATCAATATTTTCAAGCCAAACTGTTGAAACGTTACCTGCTTGTTTGTGACTCTCAAAGATTAAATCGAATAGTTGTTTTATTTCAACATGATTTACCCTTTTCCCTTGATAATTAAGCACTTTTACCACTTCGAGAACCTTTACGTACTGTTCTATGGTAAGAGGAATTATTTTCTGGATTTGCCCCTCATAACCTAATTTAACACTCATCCAAAATGTATTTAACGTATCCCTATGGATATTTGGTGCTATGAACAAACAATAATTTTCATTTGAACGGTCTAGAACTTTCTCCTCAAAATCCCTTAAATGACGCATTACGGGTTGACCTTCATTATACCATTGATCTCTACCCTTTAGTAAAGTAACCTCACAGATCATATTAAACGCATTATAGTAGCACTCTATATCTGCTGTACCACCAGGGGCAGTAAATAGTGGTATATTATCATCCCCTACCGCATAATTGGGTGCTATTTCTTTAGCATCGTCTAAAGCCATTAATGACATGGCTACATACCATTCTAAGTTCAATGGATCTTGACCAGAAACGCTTCTTCTTCGGTTAGCAAGCTCCATTAATTTTTCGATATAGGAGTCTATATTTTGAAGACTTCTTTCTTTTAGTATTGAAAGGTCATTTTGAAGTGTTCTTATTACTTCTCTAAGACGAGAGATTTCAACATTGTATTCGGTGATGGAATTTAATTCTTGTTGAATCAAAACAAAATGATGTAATTCTTGACCTCTAAATTGACTTTCAATTTCCTTTTGTAAGTTATTAGCCTGATCAAGCAGATTTTCATAGACAGATTGCAAATCTTCCACATTCTCCCAAGGCAATACAGGTTGGTTAATATCCGCAACATAATCTAAATAGTCTTCAATACCATCAAATTCAATAGCCCCACCATCAAAATTTTGTAAGATACTTCTTATTTCCACAATACGAGTAGGAGCTAAATCAACGTACCTGCCATTTCCTCTATAAATGAGCATTTTTGTTTGGCGATAATACCTAATGGCAGAATCCGCATAATCAAAAAGATTATTTACCTTCTTGGTAATTACCTTCTCATTAGAAGGGCTTAAATTAAAAACCTCTATTGCAGTTTCAACAAAACACATATCAACATATTTATGTCTTTCATTTTTATCTAAAGCTTGGCAAACCAGACGAAATTTAATAATTTCTTTAACCTTTTTATTTATATTACGATAATCAATCAAAGTAATTAAGAAAAGGGCAAATTCCACCTTTGAAATACCTACTGGCTTTTTCCCCAACCGCTTCCACTCTCTATTTATTTTATGAATAACGTGTAATGTAGCAATAAAAGGGATTATATTGAATCCCTTGTAACCTTTTTCTGCCAAATTAGGTAATTGCCACTTTAGGCAATAACGTAGGAAAACATTTGAAAGGTCCGCGTTACCAGACATTACTTCCTTTCCTAAATTTGATATTGCAACAGACCCCATTGATTTCCTTGCAATTACGAGGCCCATTTTGTTTAAATTTCCAACTGCTGTTCTTCCTCTCATTGCATAAATCTCTTCTTGATCATCGTCATATTGCTCGTTGGAGTAATGAACTTGGCTGAAAATTTCTTCTACTTCCTCATAAGTAAACTCTTCTGGTTCTTCATATTTGTCCTTGAAATACTTTGAAATTCCAGTGGGTTTATATGCTTTCAATTTAATTAGTTCTTTAAAGAAATTCCTTTGTACTCTTTCATCAAACACTTGACCTTCAAATTTAGAAAGAGCCTTTAAAAATGGAACATTTCTTTCAGGATTTCTAATAGTTGTGCTAATACTCCATGTACCAGGCATGTATCCTATTCCCCCTAACGTCTAAACTCCTTGCCATATTGCTTATTGTAATCAAACTTATTTGAGTGATACTTTTCAAAAAATGCATTGTCATATTTTATATATTTAAAGTCGGAAAAATAATCATTATGACCTTTTTGATAATTGTTCATATCTTTTAACCATCCTAAAAAAACATTCTGACTCATAACATATTTATTTTCCTCAACGAATCCACTATTTTCATCAAGTGACATCACTTCCATAATGGAAACCTTCTCATTGTAATTATCACTATAACTTATTAAAAACAATCTTGCGTTAAGATACTGTTTGGCCTTCCAAAAAGAAATATACTTTTGCTTATTATCTTTGATTTTCCCTGTCCAACTATACCTCATTGGATGAGCACTTATATTATCTATATAAGGACTTTCTCTCTTTAAAAATTCATAAATTATAACCTCTTTTGTTGATGGTATGTATTGAAATAAATCAAAGTCTATAGCCTTTGTTGAATCCCCATTTAGAAGAGCTTTTGTAAGCTCCAAACCGTTATCATCAGCAAATTGGGCATCATTGTATAATTGACAAAGTAAACCATTGACGTATTTATCTACATTCAAATCCCTAGAAACACCTAATCCCTTTGAATAACTATCACCGTCGATATTATTCAAAGCTCTAAACCATTGTTGCAAGTCATTAAAAGTTCCAACGTCACAATTATATCGACCAGGCTCAATTTCAATTTTGATAAAAGTATTAATACCTTTTTGATAAAGCACAAAAATTCTGGTTGCATTCGTATCCCAATTTTGTAGGAATTCTAATTTTTCCTTTACGGGTTCCTTTACCATTTTATATAATTCAATCCAAAATCCTCTAAACCACATTGAATCTTGGAATTTAACAGTTCTTCCATTATGATTAAGAAGATTGTTTATTTCCTGGATTTCTAAAAATTCAAATACATAGTATTTATTCTGTAGCCTTGAATATTGTACTCTATCAATTGTATAAATCATTATAAATTCCTTCCTTTACTTGGGAATCTGTTAATCCTAATTAAACCTGTTATTAAGACTTCAGATGATTTAGTTGTTTTTTGCTTAATTGCAACTGCCGTATAACAAAGATACCCCCTATCAATGCCAGAAATCATCTAGCTGCTAGCTTGTTAAAAATTGACCTTTACAAGGGAACAGTTTAGAAAGAGCTGACTTTGTTTACAATGATAATAAATAACAAATTAAACGGTAACCCCCTCCATTATAGTTGAAACATCATAATAATAACCTAATGCCTGTATTACTTCCTGTTTTAATGATTCTTTATCTAACAAGGGGGACATGACAACTGGATATTTTTTGTTCAGTTCAAAAATAACTCGTCTGCCGTAACGTTCATCTTTCCCTAAATCCGGTCGATCCTTGATTTTTTCCTTCATTATACTGGATATATTTAACTCATCAATAATTGTTAATATCTTAACCAAAAACTCAGCGTTACGGAAAATCGCGTATTTAATAATATAGTTATAGATATCTAGGTTTTCCAATACAAGTTGGTAATAGTGCTTTTTTTCTTTAGGGTCTTCTATTAAATCCTCGATGTATTCAGCTGCAAGAACACATTTATAAATATAATTTTCCCAGTCAAACTTCTTAATCACAATGTTTTCGAATTGTTTCATGTCTGTTTTCACGACTGGGTAATTTTCAAGGATATATTCCCGCTTTTTCGTTACCAGTAAAGAGTGCCAAAAGATCTCTTCTAGATGAAGATCCCGATCTGTTTGGATATAAGAAGAAGCGATCACTTCAAATGCTTGTTGAAAAGCTTGCTTCTTCTCTTCTTCAGAACCACGTCCCATATAAATCGGGAAATCCGGTGCCTCTGGAATGGTGACGATATCATTCGTAAAATACTCTTCGTTGCTATTAATCTTATCTTCTAAGAAATCCTGATAAAATTGTTCATTGTTTTTATAGCCCTTTTTTAATAATCTAATTTCCATTATTAATAAGCTCCTTAACTGCCCCAGCATATTTTTCAATAATCTTATCCGAGATTAAAGAGATGACCTCATCAATGTTATCAACCGAAACTTCTTGCACCATTTTCTTCGTCATCAATTGATATAATTTAAAGTCAAGTAAGTTTTCAGGTTGTGTGATTTGGGTTAAATCCACATAATCCTCCCCCTGCTCACTATACTCGTGGATAAAGCGTTGCAAGGCTGTACGAAGGCCAGCATATATATACGGATTATTGAAGGCCTGACTAGAACGTACCCCAGTAAATTGATAATCTTCTTTACGATAATGAATAATAATCGTTTCGACACCAAGTTCGATTCGAATATCAGAAGTTAATTGTTCATCTAATTTCTTTTCAAACAATACCAATGGATTTTGAATGCTTCCCTCAAATACAACAATGTTTGAGTAGCCTAGTAATGCATGATTTGGGACGGTAATTTCGTTTTTAAATTCATCATAGAAGCTCGTTAAATCTTGATTTTCACCAAAATGGATTTCTGTGTTTGACTGAATATGCAATTGAATGGACGTACGTTTATTTAAAGAAACTCTTTTCTTCGGCACTTCAATCGCAGTTTGATTCGGATCCAGCTTATAAAACTTATTATCCTTTGACTGGATAATAAGAATGGCTTGCGCATCTCCAGTTGCAATAAGTTTATTTATAAAAGGAGAGCTCACTTCGTAATTTATGAGAAAACGATAATCATTTGTATTTTCCTCTAAAGAGACATCCAGCAAAAATGAAGGATCTTCATAGCTAGTGGATGTATTGGTTAACACAGGATAAGGAAAATTGGCATCTTTTTTATAGATCATGTTACACCTCTACATAGTAAACAAATTTTAAAGCACGATTATAGTTCGGTTTTAAGTCGAGTTTTAATTTAACAATGCCATCTCGAATCGAGACATCTTTAATTTTTTCATCGTCGATGAGGCAGCTAGAACCGGAATGCTGATCAAAGGCATGTGCATAGTTTTCCTTTAATTTAAACTCATCCTTATATTCTTCACCCATACCATCAATTAAGTTGAAGGAAAGATGACAAGAAGTCTTCTTTTTCATTTCAGGAATATCCTTAAAGTTGAATTGAATTAATTCATGATTGTTTAAGATTAAACGCTTAACTAAATTTGGGCTGACGCTGTAGATTTCCGTCCCTGATTCCTGCAACTCATCTGCCGTTCCAGTTGGGTTATTTCGACGTGTCCGTTTAATTCCTGTACTTTTTGGCTCGACACTGCCCTTTTTGTCTCCTTTTTTCTTTGTATTCTTTTTAGTAGTCACGTCCGTTGTTTTTACTACTTTCTTGCCTTGATTAATCTTCACTGCGCCATAAGCATTCGATAAATCTTGCTTGAATTCTGTTTCGATAATATAGAGAAGATCTTTTGTATCCATTACCCCATCTGTTGGGTTATTTTTCTTCATTTCTTCATCAATGATTTTAGCAATTTCCTTTGAAAGGTTATTGATGAACCGAGTAGCTTGGCGTTTTAAGATCGGATCTTTAATATCTTCAGCAGAAATCTTCGTATGTGACTCATTCTCTAATGATTTTAAATAACCATCTTCCTCTAACCCGCCAATTAAAACGGCATTAAATGGTTTCGTCGCATTGGATTTCACCGCAAAATCTTCAATTTTCATCCCGATCGTCCGAACAATGGCCACACGACCTTTTACGATCGCTTCATCATATTTAAAATAAAGCTTAAATTGGTAATCTCTTTCACCATTTGACACGATGATTTCTCGTGGCTTTTGGTTTTTATACGTTTTAACATAAAGTGGTGTAAACACCTTTTTCATTTCGGAAATTTCTTGATTATAGTATTGGCTGTTTGTAAGATAGCTTTCAATCGTATCTGCATTAATGACATGATCATTGATTTGAACTTCTAATCGACCATCTAAAATAGAGATGAAGAAACTATCACAAACTGTTTTAATGATTTCTTCTTCGCTATCAAACTCAGAACGCAAATAAGGAATAATGATTTTCAATCCTCTAGTTTTCTTTTCAAAAACAGAGTGGAAATCATTTTCATATGGATAGAACTTGGATGTATTGTTTTCTTCTTTTAAATCTGCAAAATAACCTGTTGAGCGGTAGCATTGATCTTCATATAAATGTTCAATTAATTGAACCGTCCCACCTAAATGCTGATCTCCCTGCTCATCACAGTTTGCAAAATACATCAGATGAAGATCGGATGCAGCGTTTGATGCGATCTTCCCAACACCATGCGAGCCTCCACGCGATGTTTCGATCTTTGAGTCACTTTCTTCAAAGTGGACACCTTTGTTATAGGCATAAATTCCCCATGTATCCTTTTTGGAATGACTTTGACCATTTTTTGCACCGGTCAATCCCTTTGTATTAATATCTTCAAACGAGATATACCGTACTTCATCTTGATTGACCCTTTTAAGCATATGCCCAATGGTTTCCTTTGTGTAACTATTCCTACCTTCGAGACACTTAATTCGGTCAATGACATGATCAATGCCAGGAATGTCCTTACGATTGATCGTACCGGTTTCTATTTTCACAATCACAGGTGCCGTGCTATTAGGTAACCGACCATCCAATGAGTTCTGAATGTTTTCCTTTGTTAAACCTTGCACGCCTAATCCATAGAAACGCTCTAAGATTTTATTAAAATTGGATTCTTCGATATTCGGTATCGGAGAGAATTTCCATGGACTTGTTTTGGTGGTAACTGCCGTCATTCTATACACCTCATCTATTCCTCTAAAATGTAAAATTACTTTTGGTTTTTACTGCTTTTTGGAGTGGGTTGGGACTAACCCCAAAGATTCTTCTTCGATATCTTGGATCCGAGATATCACCCTCTGTTTTATTTTTTATGGTACAGCAACATTCGTACACTGCTGTTTGCGTGCTCTTATAAGATAAATAATACGCTTTCAAGAAGATCCCCCTATTAGTGCACATAAGGAATGAAGTTGTTCATCCCTCGTTGCAGCTGGAGATCATTGTCATATGTTAGCTACTTACTCCTATGCTAACATCCCTATAAAATTACCAATCTATTACATTATATTAATATATATAAGTTGTCAGTACAACAAATACGGACTATTAATTACTGGAAATGCAATATTAACTCAAGGGACAACTTAATACTTAAATCCCAAAAAAACGTTCAGAGGTTTTCTGAACGCTTCACGTGAGGGCAAAAATAAACATGTACTAAGTTAGGCATTGAACAAATTTATATCAAAAGCAACTTTAAATCAGTTATTATATTCCTGCACTAATACATCTTCTATTTGTTTAAGATCTCCAACGAAGAGTTTTTCCAACTTTTGATTTATTTTATTTTTAATTACCTCAAGGTCATCCTGGTCATTAAGGAAATTTTTGGGGAGTATTTCCGTTGAATATATCTGTGTATATAAACCGGAAAGGGTAGACATTCTAGATTTAAACAACGATGGATGTTTTTCGCTTATTTTATAGAGTTTCTCTCTTATTTCTTGTTCACCAGGACCAATGATTAACTTAAGAGACAATTTATCATTACGATTTTGAAACTCCCAAAGCAATATCCTCTTTGTTTTAGTCCATCCTTGACCCTGCCTTGGAATCAGTTCATCTATATTTTTCGAGATAAATCTTACATATGTTTTCGAACTAGTATCCAGGCTGAATTTTCTATTCGACTCAATCAAATCTTCGATATACTTACTTATTTCTAAATCTAAATCAGGTTTATATTCAAAAATTAAATCCAATGCCTTCTGATGTTTAAAATAGATTTCACGACATATTTTTTCTAACTCGTTATCCCCCATAAAATACCTCCTCAAGATTTCGATATACTGGTCTAGAAATTGTTCGACTCTTTCATTAATAAAGTCTTTTCTCAAGTCCTTTGCTTTAATAAGAATATCGAGTACTTGATGGTAGCTGAAAATCAACCAGTTTTCCTGATCGGAAGGGATATCCCCTTCCGGTGTTAGGTAGACAAATATTTTGCGGTAATTTGGATATTCCGTTGTTATAATATTTAAATACTTTTTAAGTTGATGTTTGGACTCCTTACTAAGAACCTTATTTTCAATTACCAAAACCATGTTATTCTCTTCAGAAACGATAGTTATATCTATGTTTTTCCATTCACGCATAACCTGTACATCAGTTAGATCCATAGTCGTTACCTCTAACATAGAGACCCCAATTTGCTTCATATAATTTCGGTTGCCTATAAAAATCTGTTGCATCAATTTTCTAAGAAAAGTTTCGCTCAAACCGTGGTTTTCCAAGGGTTTAATTAACCAAGAGAGTACGTTACTATGACGGATCTCAGTCTGAAAGATTCCAAGTGTTTCAAAAACATTAAACTCAGATATACGTGATTCTAATTGATCCAGCAATTCAATATCGATTAAAAAATCCTCTAGAACCTGCAATTCTTCTTCCATTTTGTCCCCCATGATTATCCCTTTTTGTAATTGATTCTAAAAACTATTCAATATATAACATGCCCTTTTTTTCATTAAGCATAAATTCAAGTGTAATAAGAATAAACAGAGAAAACGGGACAAAGATACCCCTGTCCCGTTCATACTTTGCGTTCAAATTTTTTTGAGGTACTAATATTAAATCATTTTATATAACAGTTTCTTCAATTCCTCTTTTTTAACCTTCCCAGTTGCCGTTAAAGGAAGTTCTTCAATGATGATTACTACTGGAACCTTATACACGGCCATTTGCTCTTTACACCAATTTTGTAGGTCATCTTTACTTGGAGCACTTTGGTAATCTGGGTTCAGTTGCACAAAGGCAACTGGAATTTCACCTTTTTCCTCATGTTCTTTCCCAATCACTCCACAACCGATTACTGCCGGGTGCCGACTTAATATCGATTCAATTTCTGGTGGTGATACACTCATTCCTTTTACTTTGAGCATTTCTTTTCTGCGTCCTAAAAAGTGAACAAATCCATCTTCATCAATTAAACCAACATCTCCAGTGTGAAGCCAACCATTTCGGAGAGCCTTCTCTGTTTCTTCTGGTTTATTCCAATAGGAGGTGAGCAAAGATGGGGTTCGAATGACAATCTCTCCCTCACTACCTAATGGAACCAGTTTCCCAGATTCAAAATCAACAATCTTCATTTCTGTCCCTGGCATTGGTATTCCAACAAAGACTGGCTGACCCTTTAAATCAAGATCATTTTCTTGTAAACCAGTCGTAAAAGTATCAAATGTACACGTTTCTGTCATTCCGTAGGCCATTTCTCTCATTGTGCTTCCTGATAGTTCTTTCCATTTTTTTCGATAATCTATGTTCATTTTCTTTACAAAGGAAGCTACAGAAATGTCTCTAATTGAACTTAAATCATACTCTTCAATATCTTCTCGGTTCATTAACTCTACAAAGTTATCTAGTATTCCGCCAGTATGTGTGACTTTATATTTTTCGATTGCCTGTAATACCGCCTCTGCATCCCAACGTCCAAGGATGATATGAGTTACTCCAGTGAATATTGGCATTAGCACACATACACCTTGGCCAGCAATCCAAAAGGATGGTAGATAGGCTAAAACGATATCCTCTGATTGATATTGGTTTGTAAAAGTAGACACTGTTGCACAGGTATAAACCATATGACGTTGTGTATGTTCACACCCCTTAGGTACTCCAGTGGTACCGCCTGTATAATTTAAGGCAGCAACATCATCTAGGCTTATTTCATATTTAGGATAAATTGTACTTTGTTGATCCAAAATCTTCATTAAATCCGGTACTTCTAAAATTTTTTCATTTTTAGTGAGTAGTGATGGATGAACCGGTATTGTAGGATTGTCTGGAAGAAAGTCTTCAATCCTAGTTGAAATGACTTCTTGTAAACTAGTTTTCTTCCTCACCTTTTCAACCAACGGATATAAATCCACCGTTGTAACAATCAATTTGGCACTCGTATCATTTAGTTCATATAATAATTCCTGCTCTTTAAACATCGGGTTTACAGGGACATGTATACATCCTAATTTTAAAATTCCACAAAATACTATATGAAATTGAGGACTAGTCGGAAGAAATACAGCGACTCGATCTCCCTTTTGTAGTCCTTTTTCAGCTAAATACGAAGCAAATTTACTACTTAAATCATCTAATTGTTTGTACGTTATTTCATGTCCATACCATATTAAACAGGTTTTATTTGGATGAATTTCTGCCCATTCACTTAAATACTCGGTAATCAATTTTTCTCCAAAGGGATAATTAGCTTCTTTAGGTAGATTAGCTGGCCAATTTTTATTCCATAAGCTATTAAGCTGATTTAGATAATCTTTTTCTTTCATAATCCTACTCCCTTCTATTAGAACGTGATAATAACTTCTCCAAAATAATACATTGTTGTATTGATGGATTCCTTACCGATGATAAGATTCCATTCTAGAAATAACTTCCTTAGAAGGCTTTTCTGTCAACGACGAAACAACAATCGTAACAAGTAAAGAGATTGGAAGTCCGATAAGGATTTCGGAGTTATATGGTAAGTCGAAAAACAAAAAGGCGATCATGAAAGAAACGGAGCCTGAGATTAAACCAGCGATTGCCCCAATATTATTTGTCCGTTTCCACCAAATCCCTAACACGATTGGGCTAAAGAATGAGGAAACCATAAAGCCAACAGCTGCTGTATATAGAACAATTAGAAACGGAGGAGGATTAAGGGTAAGGATCATGACAAAAATACCTATAATCCATGTAGCTATTCCAGAAACTTTCAGAATTTGGGTGCGAGTTGCATCTGGTTTTACAACTCCTTTGTATAAATCATAGGCCACAGAACTGCTTATCGCTAAAAGCAAAGCATCTGTTGAGGACATAACTGCTGCTAGCACGCCAGCTGCAATGATTCCCATTAGTAATGGACCGAAAAAGTTTTCGGCAATCAATAACATCCACATATCAGAAGGATTACTTTGAAGTACCGTCTCACCTAAAGTAGGTACATAAGGAACGATAACAAAGATTGTTGATGCCATTAGAAGCCCAAAAATCAACATACTAATATTAAGAGACAATTTAGCTGATTTAATTGTGGAGGCAGTAAATACTCGCATAATTAAATGTGGTGTTACACATACCGCTGTTGCCCAAGTTAAAAATGCACCAATATAGCCTGCGATAGGAACCGTTCCACCTGCAATACCTAATGCAGCATTTTGCTCGGTTGCGCTCTTTAAGAATTCACCCCAGCCAATCGGCAAGTTAATGATCCCTGCAACTACAAGTAAAATTGTAAGAAGCGATAGTAATAGACCTTGGAGAATATTTGTCCATGTAACCGCTAACATCCCACCCATTGAAACATACAGGAAGAAAACGATACTAATAATGACTAAACCCCACTCGTAATTCAGCCCCGTTACATAAGAGGTCATTAAACCTCCTGCCTTCATTTGGGACATCAGATACATTCCGGAACCTATAATGATAATAATGGGTACAGCAATCTTGAGGAAATTGCTACCTTTGTAACGATCCTCAATAAATTCTGAGACAGTTATTTTTTTAGAGTTTCTTAATTGCCTTGCTACTAGAATACTAGCTAGAGGGAAGCCAACACATGATCCTACTACCATCCAGCCAATGAAAGGAATGCCTAAATTCCATGCAGTTCCAACAATAGCCATAAAAGACCCGCCACTACCTAGTGCAGCCAACATAGCTAAAGAGTTCATTCCTGTCCCGATATTCCTACCGGCAGCGTAATATTCATCTATTCCTTGATTTGATGACGAAATTCGTCTCTGAGACAAAACACCAAGGAGGATACAGAACAACAAATATATAATCATAATAACTGTTTCAGTTATTCGCATATTTAAGACTCTCCTCCCTCTATATTCGTCTCTAGATTTGCTTCCTTATCTTTTAAAGCGAGCATGATTCCGGTTAATGGGGCGAGTATACAAAGCAAATAAGCACCCCAGGCTAGCAACGAGATATTCAAAATCATGACATTATAGGTCCAAGGAGAAAAGAAAATGACTGTATACAAAAGCAACCCTAAGATAAATAGACCATCCCGCCGTGGTAATGGAAACCAATTATTCTCTTGCATTTTTACCTCCCATTAATAATTAGTAGCTTATATCATTTTTTCTCAATCCATAGTAACTTTTTTCCATTTGAATTTATTTATTAATTGCAATAAGACTGCAAATTGGAACCGCGGGTGAGCATTTATTTTCCATGGATGGTTGGTTGAATGTTTAACAAACGAATTCAATATTGGTATTAATTGGGTTTTATTTGCATATTTAATAGAGATTAATGTGATACCACCTAACCTATCCCCTGTCCCGATTAAATTTGCAAACAATCTCGTAATCGGGTCGGCGGAAACGTAAATTAGCGCAATACACATATCATCTGTTTTTATGATGAATTGGTCATTTTTTGAGTCGTACATTACATTTGGTTTCCCTTTTGTAAGGTTATATTCAACGCCATTTTCATCCAAGGCTTTTTCCAATACCTTCAGTGCTTCGTTTTGGGAAAAGCCCACATAGGCTTCCCATTTATTTTTCTCGAAAGATAGCATTCTATCACCTCCTTTGGCTAAGTCCTAGTATTTTAAAATAGGTATTAAAACCCTGTCGGCCAATTAGAAAGTCTGTGTTCACCAATGACTCCGTTTCCACAAGAGAATTCTAAAGTTTGTGAAAGAAACTTTCTGGTATCTCGTGGGTCAATCACATCGTCGATTAAATGTTTACCCGCTGCTACATAAGGTGAACTATCAAAGCCCCATAACTCCAATAGTTTTCTGCGATCCTCTTTTGGATTCTTCGAATGTTGTAATTGCCGACCGTAAACCACATTGACTCCAACCTCTGGCCCTGTAAAGTTTATTTCAGCTGTTGGCCAAGCAACAACAAAATCTGCCCCCATTGTAGGGCCTCCCATATTCGCATATGCTGCACCAATACTTTTTCGAATAACAACGGAGATTTTCGGTACAGTTGACTGGGCTAAGGCCTGATTCCACATCATAATTTTAGTGGGCATTTTTACTTTTTCAGCTTCTGAAGAAACTCTGAATCCTGGTATATCATGTAAAAAGATTAATGGGATATTGTAGGAGTCACATAAACAAATAAAATCTGTTGCCTTCTCACATTCCTTTGCTCCCGCAGCCCCAGCAAATTTCATTGGCTGATTTGCGATAATCCCCACTACTCTTCCATTTATCCTAGCTAATGCAGTAATAAGTGCTTCCCCATATAGGGCTTTTAGTTCCATAAATAGACCATCATCAACGATTTCCTGAATGACTTTTTTCATATTATAGGCACGAGTTCTTCTAGTCGGTACAATATCTACGATTCTATCTAATCTTCGATATGGGTTGTCATCCGTTTCCTTATAAGGAGGGAGCTCATTTGCATTTGAAGGCATATATCCTAAGAACTGTTTTAACTCCTTAATACTTTCATCTTCACTTTCTGTGAAACTGTCTACTTGCCCAGTATAATTAGCATGTATTTTCCAACCACCAAGTTCTTCATTGCTCACTCTTTCTCCGGTTGCAACTTCTAACATCCTTGGTCCGGCAACAGCCATGGTTGTCCCTTTTAATTGGTTCACAAAATCCGAGGTTGCCGCTACCCATGTTGGACCTCCAAAACTATCCCCTAGAATGGACGTGATCATAGGCACTCGCCGATTATGTAAAAGAAGCTCGTCCCAAAACAGCATTTGGCTGAATTTATCTGCACCCATCCCATCTGGCATTCGCAGACCTCCACCTTCTTTTAAGTTGAGCATAGGCAATCCACGTTTTAACGCATAATCATGAAGGGCTCTAGTTTTACGAAAATAGACCATCCCTTCCGTCCCAGCAAAAACAGTCTTATCTGCAGCTTGTACAACTACAGGTCTCCCATCGACCTTTGCTAAACCAGTAATGATTCCATCACCCGCACTTTTTTCCTCAGCTCCAGGCTGATCTGAATGGGCGAGCAAACCAAACTCAATAAACGAATCTGCGTCAACAAGTTTATTGATCCGTTCCCTACCTGTTAAATATCCGCTTTCGTGCTGACGCGAAATTTTATCTTCTCCTCCTCCTAGCTTTGCCTTTTCCTTTCGATTGACTAGCTCATCAATATAATGATTCATTGATTTCTCTTCGAATTGATTCAAATGAACTCTCTCCAATCCATAAATTAATCTTTAAATTGAGATATTATGTGATATGCTTTTTACTTAGACTATGAGGTTGTACGTTTTTTATTCATCATTTTATGAATATTCAAACTATTTTTGTTTTAAAACTCTTAACTTAGTTTTTTTTTCATTAAAAAAGGATGAAACACTATTGTTTCACCCATTTTTATTATCTGTTCCAAATAACTAAAGAATAGCAATGAAGTACCATAAATTTGGAATGAAGGAATACTACAACGGTTGGAACATATTCCGCTATACCTTTACTTAACTAGCTCCCTGGGTCCACACAAAAAAAGCCAATCATCCATATGCGATGTTTGGCTATCTTTTTGGGAAAATTTTTATTCTAATATCAGACGATTGAGATTCATTCGTTTCGAGCAATCTAGATTAAAAATTACAAGGAATAATACAAAACTCCATTCCTTCTCTTAACTTCAATTTGATGAAGAATTCGCAGCAAATCAATGTGCCCCAATGTCTCTGACAAAGTAAGCGCAAGCTCTTTTTTATAGGCGTTGGGAAATAGTAATGTCGTCAGTTCGTAAGCTGTCTTTTCCCCATCTTTCAAAAAGCTTCGCAGCTTGTCTGTCCTAAGCCAATTTTTCTGGAGTCTCTCCAAAATCTTCTCACGATGGTTGGTTACAGGGACACCGTGACCTGAAAAAATGATCTCAATCTCTTTGTCCGCGCACATTTCCAAAGCGGTACGATACTGAATAAGGGTAAGCGGACGACTTCCGGACTGGTTCTGAGGAGGTTCAATAAACGCATTTGATGAGATATGCTCGATGATATGGTCCCCCGCAATCATCACACGATCACTCTCTCTGTATAAAGAAATTTGGCTTTGTGCGTGCCCAGGTGTATAGAGTATTTGCCATTCAGGCATATTCGGAAGGGTTTGTTCATGCTTTAAGCATTCATCTATTTGGCTTTTCTCACAAAATTTCGTCATCGTCCTATTATGGAATTTATCAATCACTGTTAGAGACTCCTCTGGAACACCACATTCGGTATAAAGCTCAAAGAAAAAACGAGAATGATAAGACAAGAATTTCCCGTTTAATTCTACATAAGGAACCGCCATCGGATGAGCATACGTTCGAGCTCCGGAAACCTTTCGAACACGTTCCAACAACCCGAAATGATCGACGTGATGATGAGTCAACACAATTTGCTGTATATCGGTGATCTCATATCCGATTTCCTTAAGTCCCTGAGACAATGTTTGCCATGCCTCCTCTGTGAGCGGTCCCACATCAACAAGTGTTAGGCAATCTCCTTCAAGAAGATAGACGTTTACTGGTCCAACAGGAAATGGAGTCGGTATCTCTATCTGATAAATTCCCTGTGCTACTTTTTGAGGGTTTACTACCTTATTCATTATTTATCCTCCCATCCAATTAAAATGGTTCTCTCCAATACATTCACTGGAACCAACAGGATCTTTATCATCGTATTGTAAATTTGATAGTATTCTTTAAACTTTTTTCTAAATCTAGTAACTTTCCTTATGTGATAATTTAATATCACTTCTCAAATATAGAATCAAAAGAAGATGCATTTTTTTCTTAAATCGATTCTCTTTATATTCAACCACTTTTTATCCTACTTTAAGGATTTCATCTAACAAGGATTCAATATTTATTCCGATGTTAATAAAGAGACTCTCCTATTTATTTTAATATTCGGAATAACATAATTAAACCATACGATATAATCCAGTGTAAAATACTTTTTTTATTAGTATGATTTACAGTGACAACATAGCGAACAGTGCCTGTCACTGTTCGCCTTTTAGATAATATGAATCATTATTGTTTACAATTATCTATGTATTCGTTCTCCAATAAAATTATCGACACGACTCAATCCTTTTTCAACTGAATGAATCATTTTATCAATTAACTCCTGAACCGTTGGAATATCATTGATAAGACCCATTACTTGTCCTCCCCATGCAATACCTGCTTCAAAAGTTTTCCATCATAGATAGATCTGCAATTTGATTGACCACTTATCATATCCTGAAGATCTTCATAAGTAGCTCCTTCACTTTCACGTTCGATAATATCTAATGCAACACTTATTTTCAAAACTCGACCTGGTGTCACTTACTTCTATAACTTAGTACTAATCATATAAGTAGATAAACACGAATTAAATTAAACTGCCAGTTACTCTAATAAGAAAAGTGATCCTTCTTTATTGAAGCATCGCACCCGTTTGTAAATTGCCAATTTTTAAAATCAAATCTCAAGTAAAGTAACTAAAATGTAAATAAATTGACACGGGAATAATATTGATGGTCCAGACTACAATGTATACAATTGATACTCATGGAGGAGTGATGGAAGATGAAAACCGTTACAGTAGATAAGTTACGCTTTAAGAAACATTTAACAGAAATTGAAAAACTCTCACTGAAAAAATTATTATTATCCTGGATAGGAAGTTCATTCGAAGGATTGGACTATGGTTTTCGCCTTGAGTACACAGAAGATGTCTTTGCGAAATTGGAAAAAGCGGCAAATGACTCTGATGTTTTGCTTTCTGGTGGTGAGTATTTTAGATACATAACATTGACCGAAGATAATCAAGTTGTAATCGGTGTTTTAGATTCGAATTCAGAATTAAAATTTAGAATCATTTCACCAGATGAGATTTAGAAAAAACAAAAAGAGACATGGGTAATATACTAACGGGTTCGGTTGGTGAGGAGATAAATGCTAATAACATAGAATTCGCAAACTTATTAGCATGGAATTCAGCAATGAATCAGCATATTAAATAGCAAGCAAAAATGCTCAGAGAAAAATCTGAGCGTTTTTGATGAAATATTTAAATCCATATTTAACGTGTTTAGTTAAGTAGCTTAGTTTTTTGTCTATTGTATGCTTTAATTATTGCCCATAACATAGCAAACAGCGCAAAGGTTGTTCCACCGACTAACAACACCAATAATCCTAAAAATGAATAATCCTTAGATTCAATAAATACACCATGCAGTCCTGAACCTGTGAAATAAGAACTGTATAATTTACTCATAAGAGGGTTATCGTACGTTGTGTATTCATATATGATCTCATCTCCATTTGAATAGTTTTTAACTACTACAGTCCCAACAGAAAATTTCGCATCCTCCAAAATTCCTTCTATCTCAATTTTATTTGCTTCAGACAACTGTCCATCTGTCGGAATAATTTCAAAAATATCGTTAACAATAGCCGTTTGTTCTTTGTGAATATCATTGATTGGGATTATTGTAATAATAAAGATGATTAAAGAAAGAACAAAAATACCTAATCCAGCATTTAATAGTCTTTTTCCAAATGTTTTTTGTGTGTGAAATACCTGATTTATCAGTGATCGGAGTTCATTCTCTTTACCAAATCTTTCAATAGCGATTTCAATAGCTTCCTCTTCAGTTTTTCCCTCGGATACTAATTCGTGAACAGATTCGAGTAAATGACTTTTCATTTCACTTTTTAAATCTTGGATTTCATCTTTGTTGCCTTTCGCACTCCGATAAACCTTGTTTACGTACTCTTCCACTTGTCTCAATTATTTTCTCCCCTTTCAAGAAACGAATCAATCATATTTTTTACAAATTCCCATTCTTTGCGCTTTTGTTCAAATCCCTCTTCACCCGATGGAGTTAATCGATAATATTTCCGCCTTCCTCCTGGTCCTTGCTCATCTCCCCAATAGGACTCTATCCACATATTTTTCTCTAGGCGCTTTAATGATAAATAAAGTGTTCCTTCTTTCAATTCGAATTGTTCTTCGCTCTTTTCTCGAACAAACTTGGCAATTTCATATCCGTACATATCCTCATCCCTTAACATGGAGAGAATGATGGTATCAATATGACCTTTTAAAACCTCTTTGTTTATTTCCAAATAAACCGCCTCCTAACCATACTATAAAATGTAATACATAATAATGCAAGGTATTCATTCAAAAAAAACATCGCTAATTATTAGCGATCTACCTTAGATAGATTATTTCTTTCAAATCAAAAATTTTATCTGTTATCCCCAATCGTTGCGCCGGAGTCTCCCTTGTTCCGTTTGATTTAAAAGGGAAACATAAATTGTAATACGTTCGAAGGATAGTGATCGCCATCTGAGCATACTTTGGATTGAATTTTGAATAGATATAACTTTTTCCATCGCCACAGGCGGTGGTCAATGGTCTTTCCAAAATAGATAGCCTTCTTCGAATCTGTTGAATAAAGGCGTTTGTAGCGTTGTCATTAACATTTGAAAAAAGAGATTAGGGAATTTGGATTGAGATTATGATTCTAGAGCCCTTTTGGCTTAAGATTTGTGTTCCACCTGCCCAAAAAGAGCCTGTCCTCGGTGCAGGAAAGATACCTGACTGACTGAGTGACAGACCTCTATTATTTCTTAATTGAATACATTCGATAATCATAGATAAGAGAGTCTATACATTTCTATATTCCACAAGTTGTAAATTTTAAAAGAAAATACCCTCATACAATGTATTTCTAAAATGGTTTCCCATTCTCCTCATTGACGAAATGTTTAACTAGCAGATACAACTGCTCGCAATAGGAATTACTTTGGAGACTCCTTTAGCAAACGTATCTTTTGTCATCTTAACTCCAAAAAATGTTGCTTCTTCCCGAAGTCTAGGGACTTACCATCTTCTTCCGTTTAAATTTCATTATTGTACTCACCGTCCCTTTACAGTAGGTAATCATGGAATTTAAAGAAACACCAGGCATGCACTTAAGCCATAACGTCCTTTCGTGATTCGCTCGACTTTCTATTGTCTCTCTAATCATGAAAAACCCCTAGCAATTCACACCACGGAAAATGAAATGACAATTAACATAAAAAGAAGCACAACGTACATCCCCACGCTCCCTTATTGTATGATTCAACGATTGATGTATCGTTGATAATTTAAGTAGTGCTCAATGGTCTTCACATATGTTTTCCAATCCTTATACTGTGCTTGGATTTTCCCCATCAATGATGGATCAATCCGATTTTCTTCTTTATATATGCCGCGGCGACGCATGCTTTTTAGTCTATTGACATATTGCTGAACGGAAACAGGCTGTAATTCCTTTTCCCCCTTTCTCAGAATATGCTTCTGTGTTAAATATTCTCGAAAGTCCAAACCTTTCACCCGCCTATCTTTATCAGGCGTTACATGACGGTAAATATTCTTTTCGTTTTTCAAGAATAGCTCCCGTAACCATTCTTCTACTTTTTCCGACAGCTCTGTAACGAACTCCTGCCCAATCCCTGTTTTTACTGTACAGTAGCCATCGTGTGTGTTATTCCATGTCTTTTGGTGAACTTGTGAAAGATTTTGATAAAAAAAGATTGGCAGTTTCCAAGTGGCTTTATTAGATGTTTTATTATTTGAGAGTAATAAATTGTTATTTAATGTAGTAAAATAACCACAGCCTGGGACCCCTAAATCCTCAAATAACCATTCGTCAGGTAAGAAAATATAATTCTTCTGGTTTCTATTAAATGCGGCTTCGGTGATGTGGGGATGATGATGTAGGTCATATTGTTCAAGTATTTCTGTACATTCCTTATACGTTTCTATTCTCTTCTTAACTTTTAACCAACCGTAAATATAATGCCCAGATATTTTTTTATTCGATGTTGACTGAAATCCTCCAAAAAATAAAAAGATAGATCCTTCATGTACATTGTGGTTTCCGAGTATAGGTGAAGCATTATACTGACCAAAACCTTTGCCTACTTTACAGTTTTGACTTTCTACCATCCAAGGTGGAATCCCTAACATTGGATCAAAGTGAGCAAATAATTCATGATCATCGATGGCAGCGTACTCCTTTTTCCGTAAATTTACGTAATGGGACCCTTTTACATTTTTATAGACCTCACTTAGGTTGGATCCTTTTAGACCACTAATGTATTCGTTTCTAAGTTTGATGTCCGAATACCTGATATGATTGGAATAACTTCTTACCTTTTCCGGTATTGGAATCCATATGTATTTCCCTGAATCGTGATCATATGGAGAAAAACATCCACCACTGCCAGAATCAAATCCTTTTCTACTAAGAACTAATTTCATTTGATTTTCACTCCTTATGTATCAATGTGAAATCGTCATTCTAAAGAGTTCTCTAAACTTTTCTCGATCCTCTTCTGTAAAGGGCTTGGGTCCTTTTGTCCGTTTTCCACTTTTGCGAGCCATCGCACTTAAATATCGTGACTGTAACAATTCATCTATGTTCTCATTCGTGTAGCGATAGCCTTTATGATGGAGTACGATGCAACCTCTCGCTAACGCTAGTGAAGCAAGGCCATAATCTTGCGTCACAAGTAAATCGCCTGTTTTTGCTAAGCCCATAATCCGATAGTCAGCTGCTTCTGCTCCGGAATCCACATAGATTGTTTCTACTCCTGATGGTTGTTCCGCATTGGAATAGTGAGAGAAACTGGTCACAAGAATGACTGGAATTCCTACATTTGCAGCTTCTGAAATAATAATATCTTTAACAGGACAGGCATCGGCATCCACATATATGTTCATCTTTATAACTCCCTATCAATTTCAATATTCGTTAATCGTTTAATGACAGCACCAGAAGAAATCCACTCTATTTTTTTGCGTGAAACTTCTTTTACCATTTCATTATGTGTACGATATTTCACCATACAATTATACCATAATTTGGAACGATAAATGGGTGTATCAAGATCAGCTGTGGAAGCATAGGGACGAACCTTGTACTTCATGGTTGTTGTTCTCGTGTCACCTAACTTCTTATGACCAAATTTATCAATTATTTTTTTGTAAACTCTATACTAAGTAATGAGAACAGGAACCTAATAATCCAATGTTGGACAGACAGTCACTATTCCCAATCAGGTCTATTTTAATCTCTTACTAAAATGATCATATTTATAATTTAGAAAGCTGGCTTAACCAGAGACAAAATTGATTATGCCAAATAAACTAATGATCTTTCATATACGATTTGCATTTCCAATCAACCCTAATAAAAAACCCATGCGCTAAACGCGCTGATTCCTGCAGTTAGGAATAATATTGCAGCTGTACCGCACCCTTTCCTTTCAGCCAAATCTTCTGCATATTCTTTTGCACAGTGCCGACAAAGTGTGTACCCTCTTCTTTTGGCTTCTGTTTCTAGAATCTTCGTTGCAGCAGTTCTCCCTGATAAAATCCTTGATGTTGTTGGACAATCATCATCCATGTAATGATAATATTTTCCGGCTTTTGTAATTAATACTTTGTCACCCTTATGCATGGTCGTTTCCTTTCTCCAATCCAATCTGGTAGTTTAATCAAATATATAAACTATTTAATCAACGTATCTTTTGTTTACTCCTTCACTAATTTCTCTAACAGTCATGTCATTGCGCTTCGATTTTATAAATCATGTTTGGCAGCGGTATTTGGTTCAACGTTGAACGTATTCTCTATCTTACTTCTATTTATTTTTGTACCGTTTGTGCTTTGGCAAACCATAATCCTTAAGCCATCCCTATGTGAAAGATGGCTACTGCAGTCACAATCGACCCGACAGTTTGGATATGATCTTTGGTAATCTGGCGAAATCTTATTACCGGTTCATCCAGATATTTAGCAAGTCCACAAACTCATCATCAGGAATCATCCCAATCATCTCTACTCAAAAAATCCCCTCTATATTTCCGCTCATTCCCCTTCTTATGTACACCTGTTCTAACACCTTTATAGTCGCAAAACGCTCATCCACATTCTTTCTTCACGGTTAAATTCACTAGTAGTATTTTGACCACAACTATATTATCTATGACAATTGGATTTGAATATCCATCATACCTAAAAGTCCACAGGGCTACCCCAATTGGAAACGGTGCGCCCCCCTTATTCTTGTTCCACAGCTTGTTACACGTAATCATGGACGTTTTCGTTTTCGCGAATTACTGGATCATCATTTATTTGCCGAAATCAAAAACCCAAAACGTCATGCAGACTTTATTTCTTCGTGTTCCTCGTGCAAATTGCTTAAAGTAAAAACTGTACTTTACATCATGCGGGAAGGAGGTTGGTTCTATACTGCCTAAACATAAAAAGCTAAATGTACAAATCAGCGTATGAAATCAATCAACAGAAAAATAGACACCCATGGTTCATATAACCATGAGTGCCTATTTTTCTTTTTATTTACTGAACTACTTTTTCACGGTTTCCAAAGTTAAAGGACTCTAGCTTTCCTCGCTCAAGCTTCATTTTTGCTCGAGTTTCTTCGGTCTTGGCTTGATCTACTTCAAGATGATCGGTAAAAAGAACGCCATAAGATTGTGCGGCTTTCTCGACGCTCACAAGTCCACGAGCCACATCTAAGCGTACTCTTTCTACCTCTCTTTCAAGTGGATCGCCCCATCCCCCACTTCCTCCTGTGATAAAGAGAATTTGGTCTCCTTTTTCTACCTCTACGTTATCAACTTTTGATGGAAGCGGAATACGTGTTCCATCCTTTTTAATCAACATTTTAGATGAGGAAGAACCTGGTTCTCCACCGTTAATGCCCCATGGTTGGATAATCGAGCGGTCATCGTGAATGGAAACGGTTCCTTCTGCCAGAATGGTATATAATTTCTCATTGCAATTCCCGCCACGATTCAAGCCAGCTCCACCAGAATCGGTCCCTGTTTTATACGAATTTACTAATAATGGATAATACGTTTCTAAGTACTCTGTCGGGATATTGACAAACGCTGGCCACCAGGAATGTCCGTCAATCCCGTCGCCAATCGGTCGACCAGGCAATCCTCCGTACATGACTTCCATTAAGTTAAAATAACGCCCTTCATCGTCATACCCAGAATAGATAAAATACGGGCTCGTTCCATACCCTGCTGCTGGACTATTTTCCGGTGTATTGATCGAGAGCGCCCCGCTCAATACATCAAATAGTCGACTCAAGGCATGCGTACGGCAACCTAATGCGGCCGGTGCTTTCGGTCGCATTAGCGAGCCTTCTGGTGTTTTAATATGAAGCACTTCATAGAAACCATCATTAAAGTTAATCGCTGGGTCAAAAACGGAAATCAAGAACGATCCAATGAACATCTTAAACATCGGCTCACTCAAATAGTAGTTGATGGGTCCTGGCGCTTGCTTATCGGTTCCACCCCAGTCAAAATACGCATTATCTCCTTCGCGCCAAACCGTCAGCTTCATTTTAAATGGACCATTTCCTAAACCGTCATCATCAATATAGTCCTCAAAGGATACAGGTTCCGTTGGCAAGAAGTTCTGGATTAACTGACGCATCATGACATTGGTCCGTTCTAGTAATGCATTTAAAGCACTCAAATATTTCTCGGTTCCAAAGCGTTCACATAATTCTTTCACACGCTTTTCAGCTGTTCGGCAGGAAGCGACGAGAGCCATTAAATCACTATAGTTTTCTAATGGAGTTCTTGTGTTTGCTTTCATGATTTTAATGATGGATTCATTCAAAACCCCTTTATCGTATAGCTTTACTGGTGGAAAGCGGACTCCTTCTCCAAAGATTGTTGTGGCCGTAACCGGCATACTGGAAGGCACCGGTCCGCCGACATCCATCACATGACCAAACATCGAGGAATAGCCAACAATTTCATTCTGATGAAAAATCGGCAGAATGATCATCCAGTCATTGATATGAGAAATCGAACCACCTGTACTATAAGGGTCACTGACGAAAATCACATCGCCCTCATGGATTCCTTCCTCAAATTGATTGACAACTTCTGGTACATGGGAGCCAAAGTTTCCAACCACCATTTTGCCTTCTGGGTCGGTGATCATCGGAAAACAGTCATGTTGTTCCCGAATGACCGGAGACATGGCGGAACGGAATAAAGTCACATCCATTTCTTCTTTTATATTCTTGAGTGCGTTTTCAATAATATCGACTGTGATTGAATCAATTTTCACCATAAGCTTATACCTCCTCTTGAATTAACAGATTCATATGCTGATCGACTTCAGCAAAATACCCCGGTAACACAAGTGTTGTACTATCTTTTTGACTAATGATAGCAGGCCCTATTACTTTGTTGGCAGGCTGTAATAATGCTCGATCATAGATTGGGGTTTTCACGAACCGCTCTTCAAAATAAGCTTGATGGTCTGGATCCATAATGGCATGTGAGGCATCCTCTGTTCCTGCTTCGTTCACTGGAATTTCTGGAGAATTCACTTTTCCGACCGCAACCGCGCGAATATTGACAATCTCGACTTCCGCATCCATTTTAAAACCATAAGTTTGTTCATGAATATCGCCAAACTGATTGCTAATCAGCTCTAAGCCATTTTCTTCAATTTTAGAAAGCTGAACTTCAATTGGGATTTCGTGACCTTGACGATAGTAACGCACATCCACTTCATATTTAACTGTGCGCTGCTCTTCAGGAACAGCTTCCTGGTTGAGCCAGTGATCGCATTCCTCGCCAAGGCCCTTAAGCTCAGAAACGACAGTTGAAACGTCTAACTGACTTAATGTATAAATAAAGGTCTTTGAATATTCATTTCGAATTACAGATTGTAAAAATCCAAGAGCCGAGAGAACGCCAGCCGTTGGCGGAATAATCACCGGGAAGCTTCCTGATAATTTTCCAAGCGCATTGGCATGTAGTGGTCCTGCTCCCCCTAAAGCTAACAACGAAAATTCACGAGGGTCATACCCTTTTTCAACTGAGACGACTCTGGTCGCTCCATACATATTTTCATTGACGATATCGTAAATTCCTTTTGCTGCCTTGTAGATGTCAATCTCAAGCTTATCGGCTACCTTCCGAACCGCGTCTTTGGCTTTATCGACATTGAGCTTCATTTCACCGCCTACGAGACTAGGAGGTAAATAGCCTAAAACAACATTGGCATCCGTAACAGCTGGTTCTTCGCCGCCTCGGTCATAACTAGCTGGACCCGGCTCAGAGCCGGCACTTTGTGGACCTACGCGTAAAGCCCCTGTGAGTGGCACGTGTGCAATCGAACCGCCACCTGCTCCAATACTTACCACTTCCAAGGAAGGAGATTTTACCGGGAAGACCCCAACTTTTGTTTCCCTTGAAACACGAGGACTTCCATCATATGTTAAGGATACATCCGTAGAAGTCCCGCCCATGTCAAAGGAAATCACGTTGCGAAAGCCTGTTTGAATTCCGATCATCGCAGAAGCGGTCACTCCACCGGATGGACCGGAAAGCATCGTATGTACAGGTCGAGATGAAGCCGCAGGAATACTCATTAACCCCCCGTCGGAACGGACAATACTAATCCGACTATCAATCTTTTCATCTAGTAATTTCTTCTCGATGTTCGTTAAATAACGTTGCATTGGAGGCCGTACATAGGCATTCATGACCGTTGTCAATGTGCGCTCGTACTCTCTGAATTCAGGAAGGATGTCGTTTGAAATCGTGACAGGAATGTCCGGATTGATGGATTCAGCGATCTCTTTGATCCGTTCTTCATGACTTGAATTCGCATAAGAGTTTAATAGACTGATGGTTAAGCTTTCGACACCCGCTTCATATAGTTCGATGATTTTATGACGAATATCCGTTTCATCCAGCTCGAGATATACATCTCCCTTTGCGGTCATTCTTTCTTTTGCTCCCCGTGTGTAAATCAGGTCTGCAAGTGGATTTGGTTTATGGAATCCCATCCAGGCGCTGATTGGGGCAGGTGTCCAGGAACGTGCTACATGGAGGATTTGCTCAAACCCTTCCGTTGTAATCAAGCCAACCTTTGCTCCTTTTTCTTCTAATACCGCATTCGTTGCCACAGTTGTCCCATGAAGGATCGAGCGAATTTCAGAAATATCCACATTGCACTCTTCACAAACCTTTTTGATTCCCTTCATCAAACCAATCGATTGATCCTTCGTTGTCGATGGTGTCTTTGTGACATAAATTTCACCTGATTCTTCATTTTGCAGAACAATATCTGTAAACGTTCCGCCCACATCAACGGCAACTCTATACATGGCTTGTATCCCCTTCCAATTGATTCATATAGTCCAAAACACTTTCTAAACGCACAACATCTGCATATTTGGTTTTCATGTCGTACAGGTTGGCCTCATGGGCTTTCTTAGAACGATCTCCCACACAGTCTTCGGGAACCAACACTTTATAGCCGTGTTGCATCGCATCAACAACCGTTGCTCGTACACAGCCAGACGTTGTACAGCCAACAACAATGGCCGTTTCGACCTTTTCATACGTTAGAATGGATTGAAGACTTGTCCCAAAGAAACTGCTTGCAAATTTCTTAACGATGAGAGGTTCCTCTTGTTCTCTTCGTTCAAGACGAGGATCGACCTCCACCCACTCACTCTCTTCGGTCAAACATCTTAAAGCAGGGATTTTCTCAACAAAGTAGGCCCCATCCTTAAAATGGGGTTCATAAATAACCGTTGTAAAGATGATAGGTACATCCTTTTGCCTAGCAGCAGCTAGCAATTGTCTAGTCGAGTCAATCTCTTTATCTAAATCTGACCCAAGCGGGCAGTTCGTATCTGTAAATCCTTTGATGAAATCCACGACGATGATCGCAGGTTTTCCACTTGCACCAATGGATTCTCCAAACCCACTAAACTGTTCTGTTTCCATGAAATCCTCCTTTTAGATAAATAGTTTGTTTATTTAGAATATTAGCACACTGTATACAAGAGGAACAACTTAATTATCTATAAAATTAAAATTTTCTAAAAATTATAGTGAATCATCGGTTTTTTATAAATATTAGACCTATTTTTCAAAGGCTATTAAGCCTCTTCTTTGGTTTTGTATACAAAGGAAGAAATGTGCAATTTTCATGAAGCATTGTGATTGGAAGCAATGCAGCTGGCAATTGATGCACCGGAGGTATTCATTTAAAGGGCAGTTGTTTCATGAGTTTATTTTAGGCGATCTGGTAGACAGGACAGTGCTAGCCTCAATAAACTTGAGTCACAGATGTGCCATAAAAAAACAGAGTAGCCCTCTGCTTGGGCTACTCTGTCTTCATTAGATTATTTAGTTAGTATTACAGGGTTATAGTAAAACATTCCGTAGATTTAAAAATCAATTCCTCAAACAAGCTGGGAGAGATTTTTAATCTACGATTCTAATTCCAATCTTCCCAAACTGTTTTATAGCTAGCATTGCATACCTTCTGAGACCGGAGCTCGCTACCCTATGGCTCGATTACCTTTACTTCCTCTCCAATTTCAAATGCCATTAAGTCTACTCCAACTACTACTTCACCATCATAAGTCTTTTGAGCTCTTTCTACTAGCTTTGCTTCTTCTTCCGGAATGAGTAGAGCAATATGTGTATAAGCAGCCAGTTTTGGATTTACTTGTTTAAATACCTCTCCGGCTTGTTCTGGTGTTGTGTGATAGGCTTCAATATTTTTAAGAGCTTCTGATTTGTATTCTTCCTCAGGGTGTTTCACTGAAACAACTTCGTGAATAAGCAAGTCCGTTCCTTTCGCGTGTTTTATTAAATTCTCACTATAAGTAGTGTCCCCTGAGATGACAACTGAACGTCCATCATAATTGATTCGATACCCTACTGCTGGTTTCATTGGCCCATGGTCCACTTCAAAGGCGATGATTTCAATGCCGTTTTCATTATAGACAACGCCTTCTTTAAACTCATGTACATCGGCATCTAAGCCACTCGCACCTTCTACCGTTTTTCTCACTTGGATATCAACCTTATAAGCTTTAAGTGTGTTTTTCACCCAGTCTTTTGTACCCTTAGGACCCCAAACCTGCATATTGTTTTCCCTGCCTCCTCGAGGATCAGGTACTGCAGCAGTGATTAAAATATCATCGAAGTCCATGACATGATCATGGTGTAGATGGGTAACAAACAATTTATCAATCATCCCAGGTGAAATATCCAATTGATTTAAACGCTGAGCTGCGCCTCTTCCTGCATCAAACAGGAAACGTTCTCCCCCTACTTCCACTAAAGTTGAATTACTGAAACGTTCCATCGAAATGACTGGAGAGCCAGTCCCAAGGAGAGTGACTTTAAAATCTGATGTACTTTCGTTATTCTTTTCGTTTTCTTTTGCCGAACTAGAAGATTCCTGCTTCTGCTTACCTCCGCCAAAACCTGCCAAAAGCGCTAAAACTAATAGAAAACAAAATGCAAGGATAACTGACTTCTTTCCCATCTTCAACAACTCCTTTAAATTGGAATGATTAAGTTTCTGATTGACTATTTGATTCCTTTGATGATGAAAATTAATCATCTATATTTAAATTAGATTCCAGCTATTTTCCCCCTTCCTCCATATCCAACCAAAATAAATAATATTTATCCGAAAACAATAATAAATAATATTTATTTAATTGTCAATTTATTATGAATATTTAATAAATTAATTTTTGTTGCCTATGTAGGATGGCTGATTCCTATTAATGGAGCCTACTTTCCTCTGATTTGTTTTCCACCTACAAAAAAAAGAGCCTGTCCCCCGATACAGTAAAGCTTACCTGCACTGAGAGACAGACCCTATTATTACCTAGTTGAAAAGACAATTCACCTGGTTAGCAAATTGCCTTTCTCTTCCCTTTATTTACTTTAAACCATTTTTCCTATTCTAAAATTACAAGGCATTCTGGAGGAATTTATTTGCATTATACTTTTTCCTAAATGTTTGCACTAAAGTTACAATAAGTTAGGAAGGAATAATACAACAGCAGGAACATAGGTAACGATTAACACAACAATAATTGCAACAATAAAATATGGAATTAGAGCACGTACCGTTTGCAATATTGGAATGTTTCCTATTTTTGAAGCCATTAATAAATTTAACGCCATTGGTGGGGTAATTAATCCGACTGACAAATTAACTGTTTGAATGATTCCAAAATGGATAGGATCGATTCCTACAGCCAAAATTAACGGCAAAAAGATTGGCGTTGTGATAACAATCGCTGTAATGGTTTCTAAGAATGTACCAAGGATGAGATAAATAACATTCAACATTAATAAAATGATGTATGGATTGGACGTAATATTCGTGACCGCTTCCGCAAGTTTCATTGGAACTTGTTCAGTCGTTATTAACCACCCAAACACCCCTGCTAAACCAATAATGAGGAGGATCACTGCGCTCATAAGTGCAGAGTTCCCAGAGATGAAAACTAGTTTCTTTAATCCAATACTTCGATAAAGAAAGACAGAAACGAGGATACCATATAGCGCCGCAACCGCACCAGATTCAGTTGGTGTAAAGACACCGGAATAAATCCCACCTAAAACAATTACAGGCATTAACAATGCAGGAATCGCATTAATTAAGTTTTTCTTAAAACTATTCTTCCCCTTTGGGTCCGGTGAGATTGTCTCTCTTGGAACTTCATTGATGACTTCTTCTAATGAAGCGCTCGCCTCAATATTTTTCAATTGTTTATTGTACATAAATCGATTGACAATTAAAAAGCCAACCGCCATTAGTATTCCTGGTACAATTCCACCTAAAAACAATTTAGCAATTGAGACTTCTGCATTAAACCCATAGATAATGAGGGGGATGCTGGGAGGAATTAATACCCCGAGAAATCCTGATGCAGCTGATACCACTACGGCATTTTCACGGGAATACCCTTTTTTAATCATTTCAGGAATCATAATTCCGCCTATTGCAGCAACTGTTGCTGCTGCAGAGCCCGAAATCGCACCAAAAAATAATGAGGCAATAACCGTTACATGTGCTAATGCTCCTTTGATTTTCCCTATGACTCCATTAATTAGATTTATTAAATGTCTTGAAATAGCCCCTTCTTTCATAATATCCCCAGCTAGAATAAACAAAGGGATCGCCATTAACGAAAACGAATCTAAGGAACCAAAGCTTTTGGTCACTACGACAATCGTATTAGAAGGGTCGGATACAGCCCAATGGAATAATGCACCGAGGCCAAAGCTAAATGCAATAGGAATCCCGATTATCACGAGAAAAAAGAATACAATGAGTGTCCACAAAACCATCTTCTACCCCTCCTTAGTACCACTGGTATTGGAATTGATTCTAGGTTTCTTAGGGAAAAGTAAGTAGATACAATTGATTGACATAATAACACCGCCTAGTAGCAATGCTGATAATGGCCAAGCCATTGAGATTTGGAGGGCAGGGGTAACCTGCCCCATTTCAATGGTATCAATGATCAACTGATAAGCTAAATAGGCATAGGAAGCTGTAAAAACCAGGATCAGCACGGCTCTAAGCTTTTGCAAGATTTGTAGAAACTTCCCCTTGATCACCAGATCCAATATATCTACATTTAAATGAGAGTTTAAGTAAATGGCAGTGGAACCCATAATCAAAACCAAATATACCATTATATATCGGATAACCTCTTCTACCCATGGTAATGACATTTCAAGGATAAACCGCGTTAATACCTGAAGATTGGCTAATAGTGTTAATACCAGCATAAAGATACCCGTTAGATAAATGAGTGATTTGTTCATGCGTTCCATCGATCATCTACTCCTTGTATTCAAGCATTTTATTTACAAGTTCTTCACCTATTTGCGGGCCCACCTTTTCATATGTTGGTAGAGCACTTTCCTCTAGACGCTTCAATTCATCAGGAGATAAACGGTGTATCTCTACTCCTGCTTCCTCCATCATTTCACCATATTTGACTTCCATCTCCAGGCTATATTTCGTTTGTTCTTTTCCAACTTCTTGTGCTAGTTGTTTTACTATTTTTTGAGTATCCTCAGGCATTTTATCCCACGTTTTTTTACTTACGATAAAAGCTAGAACACTGTAGATATGCTCTGTGTAAGTGAAATATGGTTGTACTTCCGAAAATTTAGAACCATAAGTTAAGCCAGGACCATTGTCTTGACCATCGACAACCCCTTGTTGTAACGCTGTATATAATTCATTAAAGGCCATTGGCGTTGGAACCGCGCCAATCCGTTCAAACCAATCCATTGAAGACGGGTTCTCTACTACTCTCATTTTCAAGCCTTTTAGATCATCTATGCTCTTGATTGGACGTTTTGAATTTGACATCGAACGATTGCTATGGTGCCAATAAGAGATTACTTCAAACCCCTTGTCTCTTGCATATCCAGCAATTTCCTCTCCAATCGGTCCGTTTACGATTTCGTCTTTCTTCCCTTGATCATTCGGGAAAATATACGGTAAATCCCATACTTGATACTCTGGAACAAAATTGCCCATTGCAATTGTCCCAATTAGGCCAGCATCCACTACTCCTTGCTGCATTCCCTCTAACATTTCCCGATCGGCACCTAACTGACTAGCAGGATACGATTCTACTTTTACTTTTCCATCAGTCTCTTTCTCCACTCTTTCAGCAAAAACATCTACATACTTTTGCCAAGGGTGGTCCGTATCAGCAGGGCCAACGTGACCAAGCTTTATGACAATCGGTTTATCTGAAGATTCTCCTCCAGCTTCTTTATTTGTATTTCCACAGCCAATTAGAAACATGGATAACATGAGCGTACTCGAAAGAACAAAGGCCAGTTTCTTTTTCATAGGTTTTAATCTCCTTTCACTGTTTTATTGGAGTTTATTAGTGTGAATATTCAGAAATATTTGCTTGCACTTATTTTACAACTGGAATACTTCTGTCGATTTTCTTATTATTTATTTGCTCTAAAAGCTTACAAATCGACGTGTGGTCTTCATGTTCAAAACCTTGAGAACGTGCCCCGTTATAAATTTGGCAAGTTAACGATCCCATTAGAGAAGTTAATCCATATTGTTTAATTGCTTCTGAGAATAGACCAACATCTTTATGCATTAACCCTAAAGCAAATGTTGGGTTTGAATAATCCCCGCTTACAAGATGTTTTCCGAAAACTTCAAGTGTTTTACTCCCTCCAACGCTATTATCCAGGATTTCTTTTAACTTCTCTGGCTGAATTCCACCTGCTGAAGCTAAGATAAATGCTTCACTTAAAATCGTTGTCGTGGTCGCAACAACGATATTGTTGCAGATTTTAGCAATAGAAGCTGTGCCGATGTCTCCTAAATAAAATATATTTTTCCCAATGTCATTTAAAATCGGTTTTACTTGTTGGTAATCTTCTTCAGAAGCTCCGACCATAATGGAAAGGGTACCCGACTCCGCTCCACCTGGACCACCACTAACTGGGGCTTCGATATACCTTAATCCATTCGAGCGACATTTTTTCCCTGCATCGATAGCTGTCTGCGGATCAATTGTACTTAAGTCAATAATCAACGGACGATGATTTACTCCAAGTAAAGATATTCTTTCTGTCATTTCGTTTACCTGAACAGGTCCTGGTAAGCTAAAAATAATCGTACTACTTTCCCCTATCGCTTCTTCAAAATTCACTACCCCTTCGGCCCCAATGTTTACAGCTCGAGCAACCGCTTCGTTTGACGGATCACTCACCATTACTGTATACCCTTTGCTAATTAACGTTTTGATTACACCAAATCCCATTCTTCCTGCTCCAACAACTAACACTTTACCTGACAAAAAAATCACTCCTCTTATAGTAGGTTCATTTATTAAATAGAAAAAATAAAGTATATCGTCTTTTAAGTTAGCGCTTACAAAATTGGTTGTATTCATTTAAGGTTATGAAACAGTGGATCTATTTGAAGTTAGGGACTGTAATAATTCCTATACCTATTACAGCCCCACATTTCTTAAGTAATAAAACATCAAATTCGGTAAAGTAAGAGCTTACAAATCTATATAGTTTTAATCATTAAAATCAATCATGATACTCTTTACCTGTGTATAACTATCTAGCATTCCCTCTAAGGAAAACTCCCGGCCGATTCCACTTTGTTTATAACCGCCATAGGAAAGGCCTGGCATTTGGGCAGCTCCACGATTAATTTGAACCCATCCTGATTCAATTTTGCCTGCTGTTTTCAATGCCTTTGTTGTGTCATTTGTCCAAATAAAAGCAGCTAAACCATAGGAACTATTATTTGCAGCTTGGATGACATCCTCTTCATTCTCCCACGGTAAAATTAAAAGAACCGGACCAAAAATTTCTTCTTTAGCCAATCTAGTTTTATCATTTTTAGTAGCAAAAAGGGTTGGTACATGATAATATCCTTTTGCTAATGGACCATCCTTTGGTGGAAGTCCGCCCATGATTAACTCTACATTTTCATCTTTTATTCCTTCTTCAATGAAGGCACTTACCTTATCGAATTGTCTTTTGTTTATGATTGAACCCATATCAGATTCTTCATCTAACGGATTCCCTACTTTGAGTTGACTTAATTTCGCGGAGAGTTTTTCTACGAAGCTATCAAAAATGGAAGTATGCAAATATAGACGTGTTCCCGCAGAGCAAGATTGACCTTGACGGGCAAAGCGCATGGCTGTAATAATTCCATCTACTACTTTATCTGTATTGGCATCTGGAAAAACGATTTGAGGACTTTTACCGCCTAGTTCTAAAGAAACTGGAATAATCCGATCAGCAGCAGTACGCATGATGGTCTTTCCTACTGCAGTGGAACCAGTAAAGGTTAATTTATTTATTAGTGGATGGCTGGATAAAGGTGCCCCACATTCATCTCCAAAACCAGTAAGTACATTGACAACACCTGGTGGTAAATATTCTGCACAAATTCTTGCTAGTTTTAAGACACCTAGTGGAGCATCTTCAGCCGCTTTTAAAACAATGGTGTTCCCTGCAGCGATTGCAGGGGCAATCTTTAAGGAGGATAACTGAACAGGTGCGTTCCACGGTACGATTGCTCCAACGACCCCATACGGCTCACGTTGTGTATATGCCATTAAATTATTATCGATTGGACAAGTGCTTCCCCTAATCTCACTTACTACACCAGCAAAATAACGGAAGATATCGATGACACTTTTCACTTCTCCCCTAGCCTGAGTTCGAATGGCATTCCCTGTTTCAGTGGAGATTGTTCTTGCTATTTCTTCTGCTTGTGCTTCTACAGCATCGGCAATTTTCCATAAAAGCTTTCCGCGTTCAGTTGTTGGGACTTCTCGCCAGCTTTTGAAAGCTTCATGTGCTGCCTTTACGGCAATATCAACATCCTCTGCAGTGGCTCTTGGTACTTCCGCAATCACAGAGCCCCTCTCAGCGGGATTTTCAACACTAAAAAATTTTGCATTTACACTAGGAGACCATTTCCCATTAATAAGCATCAATTCTTGTACAACAGATACAGATTTCACTCTAACACCTTCCTTATGAAAATAATTTTGTTATATATCATTCCTCTCACAACCTTTTAATTTGATCAGGTTGCGGAAGGGAATCAACAATTTTTATAGTTTCATAGTTACTTAAGGCTCGTGATGATGTTGTGTACGCTTATATACTTTTGTAAGGCATCGTCTACATGTGCTGCAGCTTTTTGACGTGCCCCTTCTTTATCTCCTAATTTAATACACTCAAGAATTTTTTTATGATCAATTAATGACCTCTCCATTTGACCATGTAGAAATAATGTTCTAATCCTCGATAAATAAGATTTTTGGTTTAATAGCTCTACCAAATTTATCAACTCATTATTCTCAGTTCCCTTCACGATGACATGATGGAATTCTTGATCAAGATGGGAATACTCTTTCACATCATTATTTCGAATAGCTTCTTTTTGTTTGTTTATGATCTCTTCAAGTTGTTTTAAAATGTTTTCACTAATGTGGTCACAACACACTTCGACAGCAAATGTTTCCAATACCATCCGAAGCTGTGTGATGTCTTTGAATTCCTTTATGGTTAAATCTTTTATAAAGGCTCCTTTATAAGGGATGAATTCTACCAACCCTTCAGACGATAAAGTCTGCAGTACTTGCCTAATTGGTGTGCGGCTAACATTATATTTTTGAGCTAGTTCTCTTTCTGGTAGTCTCTCACCAGGCTTAAAATCTTGATTAATAATGCCTTGTTTAATTTTAGAATGTAAGTTCTGAATAATAGACGAGTGCTCATTCATAATTTCATCTCCAGAGAAATTTGGTATACCAACATTTGTGTTTTAGTGTACCAAATTTTCTGTATATTGTATACAATTCTGTATAAAAAATTCTGAAATTTTTAGTCTTTCGTTGAAATAAAGCCTTTTCTTCAATAAAAAATGACCTGTCCCCCAGAGTAGTAATGCTTCAACTACTCTAGGGAACAGGCCCCTATTATTCAGGACATTGTACTTGTACCACATTATCCTTTTCCATGTATTATATAATTGTATATCATTCTAAAAGCGGACCAATATCCCTAAAACTAATTGATTTTATTTTTTCTAGAATCAGTATTAGGGTTAAGGAATGAGATCGTTATTGAACTTATTTTCCAAGATTATACCTAAGAAATGACTTATGTATACTAATAATAAAGTTATATCTATCTACTCATTTTCACTTTGAATCTTGTTGAGCATTATTCTCTTTTATACATAAGTCATCATTTATTTTAATAACGATTATGACAAACAGTTTAAGAATCAAGTAATAATCTATCTCGTATTGTTTCTCGTCATTAGTATTTGTTCCATGTAAATACTTGTTTCGTATATCATGACCATTGGTAAATTTCGATTTATTGAGATAATAATCTAGATAATCTTGTTCATTCCTTGAGAAAAGACCGGTTTCGAAATCAACAAGACCTCGCCTACTTAACTCATCTATCAATATTTGTATATCCTTAGGATAATTCCAATAACTCATAACTTCTTTATAATAGAGTTCCTTAAGAACAATTATGACCATCCGGTCAACAAACTCAATGTTTCCCTTATTACTCTCACAGATTAAGTTATTTTCAAATAACCATTGCATTCTTATCAATTGATTTTCATGAAAATCATCTCTTGTTAACTTTTCAGTACTTATCAAGTTAAAAAAATTATTATATTTTTTTCCTTTTTTATTAGGTAGATAGAATATTCCACTCTGGTCGGAAAACAGTAAATATGATGCTTTCTTATACCAGTCGCTTAAAGAGTAAACATATTTCTTCTTATTAAATGACCTAATGTCTTTAATCTTAAAACTTGAAGATGACATTTGAATTAATTCCTGGTCTATCATTCCATCTTCAGTCAGCGTGTTATACTGTTTAAAAATTCTATCTATCTCAGGTAGAATAGTTCTACATTTTTCGAAGTATGTAGCTTCACTAGACGGCATTTTAACTACAAAATTATCTATGGAGAATTCTTCTTTCAAGTAAACATTAAAAAACCATTCAATCATCTCTTCCAATCTTATACCAATAGCATCTAATTCATTAGCGTAGCTATATATCTCTGCATTAGATAGCATTTCTTTTAAGCGAAATGAAGATGATTGGAAATACAAATGGTCAGCTTGTGATCTTATTACTGACTCTAGAGCAGAGCTTTGACTTTTTTTAGAATCAAGTTCTAATCTCATATTTTCATCAACAAATCCAAATAGATAAATAAAATTATTCCAAAGTGTAGGATAATCAACATTTTCCTCAATCCACTTTCGACTGAACTTGATATCTGCTGTTCTACCATCCATACTATATAAGACAGCTTCATCTTGGTCATTCAAGTAAGTAATATTAACTCCCGATTCAATACCTACTCCATTTTTAAAGATTTTTTCTTCCTCTTCTTTAGCTTTCCTCTTAGCATGCAATCTGATTTTATCACTTATGATTAAACCCTTATTTGTTGGAAAGTTAATGATCTTTCTCAATTCATTGATATCAACAAGTTCTGAATCAATATATAAATCAATAAGATTTAACTTATCTGATTCAGTCATTGATGGTGGTAGATATAATTGGTCTTCTTTTAGATACTTTGAAAGAATGACCTCTGCGTTTCTAGGGTCAGATAATAAAATATCTTTAACTGCTTTATCGTAATACTCAGTCAATCTTTTAAACTTGAGTATTGAATAAATATGTACATCTTTCCTTTCGAGAAATTGTTTAAAATTATTTATATCTATCCTTTTATATAACTTGTAATTTTCAAAAACTTCAAGGAAATCATCTGTGTAATCATAATCAATTTCCCCATATAAATTGACGAATTCTATTCCTTGATGACCTACAAATCTACCAATTTTTTGTTTAATTTTCTGTATATAAGTTTCTATGTCAATACTTGTCTCTTGAACTATATAATTTCTAAATCTTTCAATGTTTATGTACTTCAATATATTATAAAAATCTAATAAATCAGTAATACTCCAATTAGACTCAATTGCATTAGTATTAACCCTTTCTACTATTTTTTCCATTTCCCAACCATAAGCCATATCATTTTCTGAATAGAATTTTATTCCTTGCATATGTTCTCCTTTCTTTACATTTTCAGAATAATATAAGATTATTAGTCAACTATCAGATAGATTAATTTCCTTGATAAATCGACTCTTGAACTAAATATCTCTTAAACTGCTTTTCCATATCGCATTTCCGGATATCGGGGTCAGTTCCCACTATATAAGAGCGTTAATGCTTAATCATACTGATTCAGGCACGGTACCAGGGCCTAACTTAGTAATTACAATCTTATTCATTAGGGATCAGCGTATCATGCTGTAATTCAAAAAGAATTTCATCTGTTTCATCTAATGAATAAGAGTTATTTATGCACAACATGATAATTACATCTCTTTCATTTCTTGCATATAATTCGTTATGACCTGCTTTTTTTAATAGAGTGTTTGAATCTTCAACTCCTAGCTCTAATCCGAAACAAAGTTGCAGTACTTTGTCTCTACCTGGTTGTTTTTTCCTCCCATTTAGCACCTGATAAAAGTAATCCTTGCTAAATCCCGCCTTTTCTATGACTTCTTTATTAGATAAACCCTTAGAAATTATAATTTGGGAGATGTATTGTCCCAAACTTGCTTTAAATGTCTCATTTTTAATTCTTTTAATTGCTTTTCTTACTTCAGTTGAACCTAAAATTGTATTGATTAAACTAGAATATCCTAAAGTCGTTGAAGATGAAACATGAACCACATTTCTATTTTTCATTTGTTCTTTTACCCTATTCAGGTTTAATTGCTTCTTTTTCTCCACTTCGTTAACTTCCTTCCCATGAGTGTACTCTCAGCACACCAAATTAAATTGTTAGTGTTTTATATTTAATTTATAAAATATTTCAAATTTAAAACGAAAAGGATGGGGATTTTAGGATGAAAAATACTATTAATGTATTAACCATTATTTTACACGTACTGAAACTTATGAGGAAGCATAAAATGTCGAAAAACGAAGCTGCAGCAACCACCGCTGCGCAATTTGGTATAAGTCTAAGTGACGTGCTGGAAGTGATAGTAGAATACCTAAAAAAGAAAGACTAAACAAAAACGCTTGAATTTCTTTTCTCGTTCGCTTTCCGAAAGTAATATATATAAACATAATATATCGTAGGATAAAAAGGGACTGTTCCCTTGCAAGCTTTACTTTAAATAGGAACAGTCCCAATTATTATCTAATTTTCTTGCTATACTGCAAACAATTTGAACATTGCAATTACATATATACAAGCTTATACCCTTCCTACCATCAATCACCCCGTTTCTTCATCCGCTCCTGCAGGTTTTAAGTCAAAGAGGAGTTTTATCGTTCCTGCACAATTCCTTTACACTTTAACTCTTTTATTCTTGTATTTACTTTTACATAAGTAAAGATATGTTTGGTAAATCAATTAATGAGTTCTTGTTCCTCCTTGCAGAATCATTCTATTTTTTACGCCTTAGCGTTAATTGATATTTTTCCCATAGTATGGATCCACTTAACACAAGGTACACAAATACCCTATTTTAATGTCGAAATATTCTTTCCTCATTCAATAGGGTTCGATGATTATTCAACAAATTTTTCATACGTTCTAAGCTATAGTAAAAATATCCTAGTCTAAGGGGGAGTTTAATTGAGGAAAAAGAAATGGCTGTTCGTTTTATCTACTTCTTTTATAGCTGCTAGTTTACTGGCCGTACCTACTGTTGGCAATGCAAAGCCTAATGCGAATCCAGTAGCCTCTGCCAATCTAGCAGTAGAATCGACAAAACTACTAAACCATCAAGGGCAACAGATCAAAATTGCCCGAGACTCCTTTGGTGTTCCACATATCTATTCTGAAACTGATACCGCGTTGTTTTTTGGAGCAGGCTACGCCATGGCTGAAGACAGGCTCTGGCAGGCTGAACTTTCCAGAATGGTTGCAAGCGGCAAAATGGCTGAGGTTTTTGGAGCCGGAGAGAATTCTGGAAATTTAAATCAAGACCAAGTCATTCGTCGTGATGGCTATACAGATGAAGAAACTTTACAGCAGTTTAATTCTCTACCAGATTACGTAAAACGAGGACTTACTAGCTATATTGATGGCATCAACCACTACATAGAAACAACACCTGCTGCTTCATTACCACCTGAATTTCGTGGTGCCAAACCACAGAAATGGACTGTCCTTGATTCTCTTAAGGTTCAGCAATTGATGGTCCGTCGATTTGGTGAAACCGGTGGTGGAGAACTGAGCAAGCTTACTCTATTAAACAATTTACAAAAAAAGTTTGGAGAACAAGAAGGTCTGAAAGTATTTGAAACCGTTTACTGGAAAAACGATCCGACCGCTCCGGCTTCCCTATATACGCAAACAGATAAATCGGTTAAAAAAGCGAACAAGCCTTCGGCAACTCAATTCCCTAACAGTGAATCTGTCGCGGAGCAACTTGAAAAAGAACAGCAAATGAAACTGAAAATCGAAAAGGAATATGGCTTCCCTTCTAAAGGTGGAAGCAACGCTTGGGTGATCAGTCCTTCACGCTCGGAATCCGGTGGAACTCTGTTGCTGGGCGGTCCGCAAATGGGATTTTCTGTTCCACAAATCGCTCATGAAATCGGCATCCATGGTGCAGGTTATAACTCTGTCGGGATGGCATTTGCGGGAGCCGCCCCAGTTCCACTGATTGGCCGCGGGAATGACTATGCATGGACAACCACCACAGGGATGGGAGACCAAATCGATACCTTTGTATTAAAGATAAATCCTGAAAATCCGAATCAGTATCTTTATAAAGAAAAATGGAAGGACTTCGAGGTCAGAACGGAAACAATCAAGGTAGCAGGCCAAGCGCCTTTAGAGTATCAAGTGTATCGAAGTGTCTATGGACCGGTTGTCCATAAGGATGACAAAGTTGCTTATACACAAAAGCGCGCTCATTGGGGCCAGGAAATCAATGCCATGGTTGGGTTTTATGATTTTAACCGTGCTAGCAACATCAAGCAGTTTGAAAAAGCGGCGAAAAAAATACCAACCTCTCATAATTTCTTATACTCTGACAAACAAGGAAACATCGGTTATTGGATCACCGGACAAAATGCAATCCGAGCGGAAGGAACGGATCATCGATTGCCGATGATTGGGGACGGTTCGGAAGACTGGAAAGGTATTCACTCTTTTGAGACCATGCCTCAGGCGATTAATCCTGCACAAGGCTATGTTGCGAACTGGAACAATAAACCGAGTCCAGATTGGGAATTTACAGAAACAGCATATGGACCAACCCATCGAGCAAAATTTATCATTGACCAGCTCAACACTATGAAAAAAGTATCCTGGTCGGATATGGAGGAATTGAACAAAAAGGCCGGTCATATTGACTTGGATGCTTATTCATTTAAGGAGCTCCTTTTCTCCAAACTGAATCAAAATACCCTTTCACCAGAAGCGAAACAAGCCGCCAATCTTATTGAGAACTGGGATATGTATCAGTTTGACGAGAATGAAGATGAGTTTTATGATGAGGCAGGTTTAACAATTTTTAGAAGCTGGCTTAGCCATGTTAAGGCAGTAGCGTTTAAGGAATTGCAGGGAGTCGGTGGGGATTCAAATGACCTCCTTTACCATGTCCTTCAAATGGATGACGAAGAACTCTCAACTGAATATAGCTTTTTAGGGGATCTAGACTTGAATAAAATTGTCCAAAACAGCCTAGAAAGTACTGTTGAGGAACTTATTAAGAAATATCCAGAAAAAGAAATGGAAGATTGGCTAACGAAGACTTCTAAAATAAACTTCCAGCAGTTGGGTGGACGTGGCGTCGGACCTATTCTTAACATGAATCGTGGAACCTATAATCAAATCGTGGAATTTATGAAAAACGATGCTAAAAGTGTTAATATCCTGCCACCAGGTCAAAGCGGGAATCCTACCTCCCCACATTTTGATGACCAACGAACTCTTTTTGCTAACTGGGAGTACAAACCAATGGTGCTTGATATCTTAAAGCCGAATAAGAAGTAATTGGGACACAGGAACAGGCACCTTGGACCGCTATCAAGCGGTACAATGGTACCCTGTCCCTTTTATCCCTCAAAGCATAACTTTTTCAATCCAGTTGCCATTAGAAGAAGTTCCTTAATTGGAACTTTTTTAGTGGCCATTAGCATTTACTCATTTTGAAGATCTCCTTCACTTACACCCCTTATTTCATCTTAAAGATATGCTTCTTATGCCACTTAAAATAATCCCTATTCTCCGGATGCAGTTCAATTTTTGTCATTGGGTTTAATTCATACTTTTCATACTCTTCTTCATTGATCACAGGTGAAATATGCAACCTACCTTGTCCATCAAAAGTTATGAATCCATGATCATAGAGTGCTTCATGGTTATAACATAGAAGGACGCCGTTGTATGGATCTACCCGTTCTTCATTGGTACTATCTTTCCAAGGCTTAGAATGGGTCGCTCTAACTAATTGCGGTAAATCAATCCCACACAATGCACATCTATCATTCCACAACGGGAAAAGTTCTTTTCTAAACAATTGTTGCCCGATTCGGATCTTCGCTTTCGCTTCCGACTCTGTTTCTGTAATCACCGGAATGAGCGTATTATGTTCGGTGCTTTTGACTTCATCGATTCCAAATTCTAATTGTTCTTCACTCACTTGATAAATATTGGTTTCGATCAGGATCTCGAGTAATTTAATAGCGAGTTCTTCATTACATGGATAAAGGTATCCTTGATTCCCATTGGCATCCTGATTGAAAGGCGAATATTTTACAGGAAGTAGTGGGCAAATTTCATGAAAATACTCATGTATATTAAGAGGTTGATCTAATTCGTGGTAATCTAGTTTCACCAGATATCCTTCTTCATTCCCATGATCTTCATTTAACATCACGGTAGGTTTTTTTCCTATACCACACTCTTCTTCAGCGATACTAATCGCAACGATATTCCCTTTTACATAATGAAAGACGCGGTCCCCTTTCGAGACTTCCTCCATTCGCTTCCATGAATGCGGGACCAATCCTCCCTTATCTTGCAGAGGAACCCAAATAATTCCAAGTTCTTTATCTTCTTGGTATGACTGACCTTGCATGACGATGAAACTATTCAAGTTTTGTTTCCTCCTAATGACCTAATCCTGATATCTCTATTTTACAATAATGGATTCCGATAATATACGACCTTCTCTTATTCTTCGCTAAAAAAGGTGACCTAGTTATAGGCCACCTAATCCTTACCAAATATTCTCCTTAATAACCTCTTTTTTAAAAACCGAGAAACGATTTTCAATATAGGTTACCTCTATTAATATTAGCCGACCTTGGTTTCGATTCGTTTGTCCAATTTGTAGGACTCAAAGTTGATTTCGGTCTTTCACATTTTCTTGAACACAGGGTATAACACCTAGAAGTATCCTACCTAGCAACCCGTTACGAGTAGTCTATAAGTTCGCCCCCCATCTATTGGACGAGGGCAACCAATTTCGGGTTTGAATTTAGCACATAGTGTAATTTTGTAATAGAAAGGAATGGGAGGCTCAATTTTAAAGTATAAATTTCCAATGACCGGAGTTTTTTTAATTGGAACAAACAAAAATTAGGATAAGTGAATGGTAGAGGAAAACACTTGGGGAATAGATGATCAGGACTTAAATTCGAAAATGAGAAGAAATCAAAAGTAAGAACCTATTCGTCATACAAGATAGGTTCTGGCTTATTTCTTAAATAACCTTCCCCGATTGTGGAATATCAAAAAACCATAACTAACGGATTTGTTTATTAATTGTTTTGCTAAAGTACCCGTTAGAAGAATTAAAATGTTTGTAGGAATTATATTGTACCAATCACGACAAATTTATAAATAAACTCAGAAAAATATCGAATGGAAAGCACTATGAAAGATTCTCAGCACTAGCTGTTTTGACAAACCTTTCATAACATAATTACACTCTCCTTCTTTCATATTAAGTACTAAGGAGATGATGACATTGTCAATATTTGATCATAAGAAAAATAAAAAAAGCGGTCGGACAAATCAAGGTCAATCGAAGCTAGGAAATACTTTTGGTTCATTGTTTGCAAATTTGGTCGAGTTTGCTAGAGAATTTTCGCCAACCCTTAATCAAAAGAGCATTTTTTCTAATACCCCTAGAGCGAAGCTTTCAACCAATGCCAAACATAAAACCCAGGAAGAGATTGCCAAAGAATTCCTTCCTTCAAACGATCAAGAAAGTAGGATGTCAAACGCGTTTACTTCATTGAAAGCACAATCGAAGAGCCAGGAAGAGATTGCGAAAGAGTTCCTTCCTACAAACGATCAAGCAAATAGAATGTCAAATGCGTTTGCTTCTTTGAAATCACAACCAAAGAGCCAGGAAGAGATTGCAAAAGAGTTCCTTCCTACGAACGATCAAGCAAATAGAATGTCAAATGCGTTTGCTTCTTTGAAATCACAACCGGAGAACCAAGAAGAGATTGCGAAAGAGTTTCTTCCTACGAACGAACAAGCAAGTAGGATGTCAAATGCGTTTGCTTCTTTGAAATCACAACCGAAGAACCAAGAAGAGATTGCGAAAGAGTTCCTTCCTAAAAACGAGCAAGCAAGTAGAATGTCAAATGCGTTTACTTCTTTGAAATCACAACCGGAGAAACATGAAGAGATTGCGAAAGAAATTGCTCCTTCTAAAAACCAAACATTTAACCATGATAATGGTGCAAATTTGGGTAATGAGAAAACTAAGTAAGGATAATTATTTTTAAAAAAAAATTGAAAGCCTGTGAAATTTTCCTTGTTGTAAAATTTCACAGGCTATTTTATTTTAAAGGAGAGTTTTGTCACAACCTCTCTTACAAAGAAAACTTACACTTCTTCAAATACTGCTACTAAGCGGCCTTTTACTTCGTGATTTTTGAGTTTTTCTAAGCCTTTGTCGACCTCTTCAAATGGGATTGTGATAAGAGTTGGACTCATTTTTCCAGTAGCGAAGCAATCATAAACACCTTTTAAGTCTTCTACTGACCCACCATTACTTCCTAAAAGCTTAATTTCTTTGGTAATCATTAAATATGTGTTGATATTGGATTCTAATTTACCCATACCAACAATCACAACTGTTCCTTGTGGTCTTACAGCTTCCAGTGCATCAGCAGTTGTTTGTCCAAAACCAGCAAAGTCAACAATGACGTCACATTCCGCTTCTTTCATATCTAAAATCGTGTCGAAAACTTTATTAGCCCCTAGTTCTTCCGCAAGTTTTCGAGCTTCTGGAGAAACATCTGTAGCGTACACTTCACAACCTTTAATCAACGCCATTTGCAAAGCAAATTGACCAAGGCCACCGATCCCGATAATTCCTAATTTTGTACCTTCTTTTGCTTGTCCAATACTGAAAAGAGCACGATAAGCGGTAATTCCTGCATCTGTTGAAGCTGCCCCTTCTACAAAGGACACTCCTTCAGGAATGATGACACATTGTTGAGCAGGAACACGTACTTTTTCTGCATAACCGCCGTCATAAGTGTACCCAGCAGTTATTTTCGTTTCTCTATCCATTGGGTTAGCCCCGACGCGGTCTCCAACTTTAATATTTTCTACACCTTCACCCACTTCAATAACAACCCCAGCAAACTCATGTCCCATAATAACAGGACCATTTGGGAATAGTGGCATCCAACCCGGATCTTGTAATGCTGCAACGTCCGAATGGCACAGACCCGCCGCTTTCACATCTATCACAACGTGACCTGGAATCGCTTTTGGATCCTCTTTTTCAATTAATTCTAATGGTTTATTTGTGCCTGAAAATAGCCAGCCTTTCATGCAATCGCCTCCAAATTGTTTTACTCCTTCATCGTACCATTTGCGGTGTAAGAGAAGGTTCCGCCAAATGTGAATATTCTATAACAAAACTTGGCTCCCCTATATATTTTGGACCATTTTTGTTCCATTAACCTACCTATTCTTTCTGAGATCAATTGGTTTCTGATTACGGTGAAAAATTCACACAAGAAGAAACCGATTATACGATTGCGAATTTAAATAAATAATTCGCAAAAACCCTTAACCGATTATTGGTTAAGGGTTTTTTATAGTCAATCAAGAATGATCGATGTGTCATAACCTGTATTCCCATGTCTAGATCTTTTGAACTTATCAACCCTAAAGGGTCCTACGTTTCAAGAGGAAAATTTGGTTCTGTTAATAATAACTCAGTAGTACACACGAAAGTCCCTCACCTAACAACCCGTCACGAGCACCAATATTGATCCAATACCACAATATAATGGACGAGGGCATGCTGTTTCAAATTTGAATTTAGCACATAGTGTAATTAGAGGTTATAGAGGTTATAGAGGTTCTGAAGCACAAAATCCCAAAGACTTGAGTCTATAAAATTGGAATAATCCAGAAAATTAGTGTAAGAAAATGGATAGAGGAATACGCTTGGAGAATGGGTAATCTAAGGCTAAATTTTACGTACAGTGCCTAGCGCGCCCCGAAGTGGCCAAGAAATTACCACTGGTGACAAGCCGTCACAAGTATTCTCGAGTTTCTGTATTGTACGATAAAGAGCCATAGACAACAGGATAAAGAACAAACAAAAACGCTTGGATTTCGATGTCCAAGCGATCTTTTAAATTTAAAAAAGAAATTCGAATAAGAAAACATAGGGAGTTTTTAGTCTTCTTATGTTTTCATTTCGATTATTTATCTGTTTGTTTTTGCTTCTTTTTCAAATACTCCGCACGTAATTTTTCAATATGCTGCTTTTTATCAAATTTGGTAGGCTTCTGTTTTTCATGAAACTTTGTCACAGCTACCTGACCTTTAGTATCCAATTGATATTTTCCCACTTTGTTCACCTACTTTACTTGTCTAAAAGTGAATCGATTCAACAAATATATATACCTTATTTTGCTGAAGTAAACCTTGTTCCTTTATTAGTATACAGTAAAAACAATAAAAACATAGGAAAATAATGAATTGCCAAATGATCTTCATTTCATTGCAATAAATAAATCATCATGATAAGACACCGGTAACAGTTACATTGTTTAAAATACAAGATGATTGATTGTTCTCTAATCCAGTCTACCAGCTGCTTCAAATAGCTTTGACAGTTATCTCAAACAAATTAATGTAGTAGTGCCCACCTATACAAACAGTTCCTCCATCATCCCGCCTGAAAGTAGGAGATTATTTTTTAAAATCAAGAACCCTATCCTTGAATTACTATTGTGCTCTATTTACTGGAATACCTTAATAAAATCACAATGAAGTTTGGACTTTCCACGAATCCATTCAATGGTAATTAAGAAGTTTTAATCGTTACTTCTAATTGAATTTCCACATTGCCTTGAATGGCACGGCTAATCATACAAGATTTTTCCGCCTTTTCTGCAAGCTTTTGTGCAACCTGTCTGTCTCGGTCGGAAGCATTTTGTTTCAATACTATTTCTGGCCGATGGATAATTTTTTTATATGTAAAGACACCATTTGTCACATCGACAATTGCTTCTGATTCCATCGTTAATCCATCTTTCTCGATCTGACTACGTTCCATCATCGCAGCAAGAGTAATAATGTAACATGTCGCTGCTGCCCCAAGGAGCATTTCGTCAGGATTTGTACCAATACCGGGACCGTCCATTTCCTTTGGGATCGATATTTTTGTCTTTAATTGATCGGCTTCGATATTTCCTATATCATTACGTAGCCCAGGCCAATGTGCTTTTAAATGAAAATGATGTTCGGCCATTTTCACTCCTCCTTATTCATTTTAACTTTGTTAATAAACCCTATCCCCTGATCGTTAAGTTAAAGTTTATTTTAGCACACCAATTGGCCTATCAATTCTCATGCTAATTGATAGGCCAATAAAAACTTATAACCCCATTATCTCTGCCACGAGTTGGTGGGAGTAGAGTCGGGCGTTTTGGTCATAGACCATGGTGCTCACCATGATTTCATCTGCTTTTGTCTCGTCTAAGAAGGATTCTAGCTTTTTCTTTACGGTGGTAGGATTTCCGATGATCGTGGAGCGTAATTGTTTTTCTAAAACGGCCTTTTCATATGGGCTCATCAGCTCATCCAAATTGTTTACTGGTGGTTGTAACTGAGATGGTGTGTTCCTCATCATGTTTAGGAAGTTTTGTTTGATGGAAGTAGAAAGGAATTCTGCTTCCTCATCCGTATCTGCCGCTATGATGTTTACTGCTACCATTGCGTAAGGTTCTTTATATTCCTCTGACGGCTGGAAGTTTTCATAATACAATTTTAGGGCTGGCAGTGTGTTATCAGGTGAAAAATGACTGGCGAAAGCAAACGGCATCCCGAGTTGTGCCGATAATCTGGCACTAAACCCGCTAGAACCTAACAACCAAATAGGGATATTTGCTCCTTCACCAGGGATTGCTCGTACCGGTCCAGAACCTTGAAAATAGGCTTGCAGTTGCTCTAATTGTTCTGGGAATTCATCGCCATTTGTGTAGTTCGCCCCACGAAGGGCATGGGCTGTTCGTTGGTCCGTTCCCGGTGCTCGTCCTAATCCTAAATCAATTCGTCCTGGAAACATCGCTTCGAGAGTTCCGAATTGCTCCGCGATCACCAGTGGCGAATGGTTTGGAAGCATGATTCCACCGGATCCTACACGAATCGTAGAAGTATGTGCCGCTACATGGCCGATTACTAAAGATGTTGCAGAGCTTGCTATGCCAGGCATATTATGGTGCTCCGCTAACCAGTACCGCTTATAGCCTAATTTTTCCGTTAACTGTGCTAACTCGATTGAATGTTGGAAGGATTGGCTAGGATTTCCCCCTTGCACGATGGGTGCAAGGTCAAGGACGGAAAAAGGGATTTCGTTAATCGATTTTGTTGGTCTAGTTATTGGCATGGGTTCACCACTTCTTTCTCTTTAATTTTACTAGGTGGATGTCGCTTTGATGTGTTTGAATCGTATCGTATTGATCCGCCCTATCCAAAAGGGTCTTACATACTCATTTGTTTTTATGATAACAGGAGGAAAAGATGATTTACATTGAAATGCTTAGTTGAAGGAGTGCGCTCGCACACTTCTTTGTAGAAAACATCATTCGTTGCTCGATCTAGATGGTATTGATCCTGTTGTTTTGATTCAAAGTCCTTCCTATCAACCACACTACTAGCATTTCAGTTAGTTGCGAAAAAATCCCGAAATCGGGACCATTTTTACTCTACCAACATACAAATCCTTTTTTTTATAGAAATTGGCTTAGAATGGATGTTGCTAACCTCTCCGAATCTGCTTGTTATTCGTACAATCGCGGCTTACATCGTGTTCAACAGGATTCATACTGATTTAAATAATTTTGTGGAAAAGTGAATAAGTGTTCTCTCTTCTTTGTTAGGTTCCAGACCCGCTTCTCATTGAGTTGCATCATCTCAAATCAGCATTTGCCTAGGTCCAGCTGTTTTGTGTCGGCATATGGTGTAAGGATAGAAAAATATTCCAATAGAGGAGTGCTATTTATGTACTACAATCAGGTACCCATGCCAACTCATTGGAGGCATACGCAGGATCGGGCGCCTTTTGTTGATGCACAAGCAATGCGACAAGAAAATGATATGACGGGAGTCTGGCGAGGCAACGATGGAAGCCTGTACTACATCCGACACGATGACCCCCATGTCTGGTGGGCAGGATTTAGCGACAATGGTAGTGGGCAAACCTGGACACATGTGTTTCATGGGTTGCCGAATTATGATAGCAATGTTGGAGCATGGGTCATCTCTGGCAATTGGGCCGATGTACCGCGTGGAAGGAATAGGAACTACGGCACCTTAGTCCTCACCCGTGATGGAGACAGGTTGACCAAAGTTTCCGGTGGAATTATTACCAGGACTTGGCAACGGTTGTGAAGCTAGCTGCTTTTTGTGGACTCATATTGTAACGAATAATAAAGATAATAGAGGAGTGCAAGCTATGTACTATAATCAGGTACCTATTCTCCCTTATTGGAGGCAACCTGCGTATGACTTAACAGGAACCTGGCGAGGTGACGATGGAGGCTTATACTACATTCGGCACCTTGATAACAATCGGATCTGGTGGGTAGGATTAAGCGACAACGGCAGTGGTCTTAATTGGACCAATGTGTTGGAAGGAGAAGTAACTTACGGTCCGACCGGGTCGGTGGAACTCAGCGGATACTGGTATGATGTACCGCGTGGAACGGCCAGGGGCAAAGGTATTTTAGGCTTTTCGGTACGACAACGCAATCTCGTCAAAACCTACCAAGACAGTGGATTCGGCGCAAATATTTTGAAAAAAATCTCATAATTGTTTGGGGGCACCTGATAACAGGTGCCTTTGCGAACGGTTCGATATCAGAATTGTGGTTACTTTATTCTTGATTAGATTTCCTGCCCCCATAAAAGGAACGAGTTAATGAAAGTTATGTTTAAATTATCCCATTAAACGACTTCTTTATTTAAATTAATAATAAGTTTAATAGATAAATCTGAGGTATACAGAAAAACTAATTCTGAAGGATTATCGTGCTTTCAAAAAATTGTCTACATTGTTCAGATGTGATTATTGATCCTGGAATGGGATACATTAAATTATTTGGATTAGCACTATGATCAGGATTATCTGGGTGTGGATTAGGGTCGTGTGCTAAACCATTTTTATTAGAATAATTTAAAATATGACCTAACTCATGAGCGCAGGCAATGGGCTGAGCTTGGTCACAAATTAATACAGTGTACAATGGACTATGATGATTATCACCTGCATTCTTATATGCATAAGCGACTGTGTCTGACTGTTTTCCATTCTCAACAAAATAATCACCAGCTACGAAACATATCACCAAGTTAATCTCAGGAAAGTATTTTCTAGAGTTTTCCCTAATCCTTTTGACTTCCTCGGGCATAGGCAAACTTATATCTATCTCTGTTGATTTTAAATGGCTATGAGCACTCTGGTCATATCTACTTCTATCCCATACGTGCCTAAGAGTTAGACTTTTTTGACATGATAACATTTTAGACTCGGCTGTCAGCTTATGTTCTAATACTCTCGTACCATCTCTATTCGGTCCCACATTAGCCTCCATCGTAGCTGTAAATAAAACATTAATGTAGGGTCCGTTAGGAATTGGCGATCTAGGAGCTCGTCCATTAGACGATTTTCCTGGGTGGTCAAAATTGTCAGGTGTAGTAACCATTTAATCTCATACTCCTTAAGAAGTTTATAAATAGTATAATCATTTCCATCCTAATTAAACTCTTTCTTGTACAAATCTGCCCTGTTATCCTAAGTATAACAATCTGCTCCTATATCTAAAGAAGGCACAATTCTTTTTCATGAATTGCGCCCGTTCGGTAAAGATCTCTATTCAACTAAAGCCCCCGTATGCTTAAGTAGTATCCTTCACCATCTTAATTCCCTCTATAAACTTAATCCCCCATTCTAAAATATCGAAACAAAAAACGACTAAAGATCATCGTCTTTAGTCGTCGTGTGGAATACAATCTTTTTTAATGGGTGAGTAATTCTAACATATCTGGTGATACAATTTCTCCAGCTAAGGCAGAGGCGGCGGCTACTGCTGGGGAACTTAAATAAATAAAGGAATCTTTTGTTCCCATTCGCCCAATAAAGTTCCGGTTGCTTGTCGACAAAACGACTTCCCCATCGCTTAATAGACCAAATGGAAAACCAGCACACAGTCCACAACTAGGATGCGACACCGTTGCCCCCGCTTTCAGGAACGTTTCGATGTACCCAAGCTCGATGGATTCTTTAAAAACTTTATTCGACGCAGGAATGACAACTAGTTTCAAATAAGGCGAAATGGTTTTCCCTTTAAGAATATCAGCGGCCACTGCCATATCTTCGATGCTTCCATTGGTACAAGACCCGATAAAAACTTCGTCGATTTTTGTACCAATGGCTTTAGAAATATCATAAACATCATCCACACCTTTTGGCTTTGCAATCTGAGGTTCGAGTTGTCCTAAGTCATAGGTCATCACGGACTCATACTCGGCATCCTCATCCACCTGAATCCAACGAATCTCATCTAAATCCATGTCAAAGTATTCAGCCGTTTTATCGTCGGCTTCAAACAAGGCACACTTGGCTCCTGCCTCAAGTGCCATATTACAGATTGTATATCTTGCTTGCATAGACAGCTGCTGCGCCCCTGGGCCAGTAAATTCCAATGACTTATACTGACCGCCATCTGCCTTCAAATCCCCTACCACCTTCAAAACAATGTCTTTCGCGGTTACATGCGGCTTTAATTTCCCCTCTAAAACAATCTTAATCGCATTTGGGACTTTCAGCCAGAGCTCATCCGTACCGAGGACAGCCGCCATGTCACTGTATCCGATCCCTGTACTTAAACAGCCTCCACCACCATAGGTTGTGGTATGACTGTCTGTTGCTGTAACAATCGTTCCGGGCTTTGCATATCTCTTTTCATGCATCAGGGTATGGGAGATTCCTGTTCCTTTTTCCGTGGTTTGAATCTTATATTTTTCACGAAGTTCTACACTCTTTGAGATAAACAGCGGATCATTGCTTGGATTGCCGACAGGGAGTAAATGGTCAAACACAACGACCGCCTTTTCTGGACATAGGACCTTGTCAAAACCCATTTCTTCTAGCTTGTTAATCACAGACGGTGAGTAAGCATCAATGATCATATAACAATCCGGATTGACGATCACAATATCACCAGGTCGAATGGAATCATCCCCTGTATTTTTAATCATCAATTTTTCTACAAGTGTATGCCCCATTATTTGCCCCCCTCCTTACTCAATGCATTCCGTTTTCGATGGTAATTGACCAACCCACCTGCCTTAAAAATTTCTTCTAGATGTTTGGGCACTTTTGGCATTTCATATCTTCTTCCCCCTGTTTCAATGTTCCGATTTTCATGGTCGACCGTAATCAAATCGCCATCTTCACATTCGTCCTGAATGTCGGCATTCTCAACAAGTGAAATTCCAATATTGATTGCATTCCGATAAAAGATGCGTGCAAAAGATTTAGCAACAATACAAGAGATCCCACAATCATAAAGGGCTTCAGGGGCATATTCACGTGATGACCCACAACCAAAGTTCTTCCCAGCAACAATCACGTCCCCAGCTATCACGTCTGTTGCAAAGTTTGGAATTAAGTTTTCTAATGCATGTCTTGCTCTTTCTTCAGCAGTTGGCAAAAAGAGATGTCGAACCGCGAGAATTACATCCGTATCCACATCATCTGGCAACAACCATATCCTTCCACTTTGTATATTAGCCATGTTTTACCCCCATTTCTTGCACAGTGATTTTTCCAGTAATGGCGCTCTTTGCAACGGCAGCAACGGAAGCCATATAAACCTCTGAATCTTTGACACCCGAACAGCCTTTATAATTATAAGCACCTGTCGTCAACATCACCTCTCCACGGCCAACACCACCTACCGTACTGCGCTGACAGCTTCCGCAGCTTGGCGTTAGAATCTGAGCACCAGAATCGATAAAAATATCGATTAATCCTTCTTTCATCGCCTGAATATAGGTAGAAGCCGTCTGAGGACAAATGTTGAGTCGAACATGCAAATGAACCTGCTGGTCTTTTAGTATTTCAGCAGCAATACGTAAATCCTCTATCGACCCTCCGGTACAGCTCCCAATAAAAGCAGCATGAATTTCTTTCCCTTCAACACTTTTCAGGTGTTCAATATTAAATAGACTTCCTGAGTTTGCAACCATTGGTTTTATCTTGGATAAATCATAAGACAAGATCGGTGATTCAGCTTCTTCCTGCTTGCAATAGAAAACACCGGCTGCACCTGTTTGACCAGCCATTGAACAAAGCACCGTTTGTTGTGCCTTTGTCAATCCGAAACCATAAAACTCGACTGCTTTATCTTCAAAGCCTTTTTCCCCTACCTCTTTTAACAGAGTCAATGTAAGGTCTTTGATTTCGGCGTTGATTAATGCATTTTCCAAGGAAATCTGAACCGTTTCGGGAACTATACGATCCAAATATCCTGTTTCCAAGCTATCGGCAAAAGCTCGCACATCAAGCTGCACGCCCCAAGCTTGTTCAGCTCCTACGATTGAACAGTGAGATCCAGTAGATACAACAATTTCCCCAGGTGATAAAAACTTTTCCATCAAAACGTTGTAGGCAATTCCTGCTGAATTTGAAAAATAGATAGCATGCTTTTTTGCAAATTTAGCCAGCTGCTTTTGTAGTTCGGCCGATTCAAATGTACTGGCTGGTACATCTCTATCAAAAATCATGATGACCTTTTCCGGAAATGCTATTTTCCTATTTTCCATCGCCGCCAATATCTCAAAGCCATTATTCTCTGTTAGAATAAACCAATCTGGCTGTACCCGAGCAGTCGTGCCTGCTTTCGCTTTTGTAATCTTTTCGATCATCGTTGTCATTCTTATGCACATCCTTTCTATAAAAATATTCTTTTTTATGCTTCATTCCTTTATTGTTGGAATACGATTTTAGGATCTTTGTAGATGCAACCAATTGTGTAACAGAAAAAACACCGGGTTCCGGTGTTTCTCTGCATAGAGCATTAAGTAGAACAAGAGAATCGTTACCGGGACACCTACCGTGGCAACTGAAACAGTCCCTTCATTTCGCTAAAACTTCCGGCAAGTCTTCCTAATGGATTCAATTTTTCTAGATCTATTTTATAGTTTCCTAGATAATATTCGTCTTCAATATGATAATGGACCATCCGGCCAATAATTAAGTGATCGGTTCCTAGAGCTATGATTTGTTCCAGTTTGCACTCCATTTGGATGGGAGCTTCTTTTACCCGCTTAGCGGAAACGATCTGGCTGTCAATGGGTGTCAAGCCTGCTGCTTGAAATTCATTTATTTCCGTGGGTAGATTTTCTGAGCTTTTTTGCATTGGATTTCCAAGCTCAACGGGAACAACATTGATGACAAACTCTTTCTGCGAACGGATATTGACCAATGTATCCTTTTCCGTCCCTTCTCTTTCGCCGACTCCAGGCCCGACTGAAATACAAAGCATGGGCGGGTTACGCGATGCAACCGTAAAAAAACTAAAAGGCGCCAAATTCAGTTCACCGGATTCTGAAATGGTTGACACCCAAGCAATCGGCCTAGGAACAACGGAGCCACTTAACAATTTATATACCTCTTTTTCCCTTAACTCTGCAGGATTAAAATCCATTTTCTGAAATCTCCCTTCTATGATTGATCTTCTAGCCCATTTTACTTTCCCTTTTATTAATGATTGCTAAGTAAGAAAGCATGAAAAATACCAGAACCATCAGCCCACTAATGAACAGCCACCCAAAGGTAAAGCTGCCTGTCTGATCGACCATCAAACCAAAAATCGGTGGAACAAGCATAACCCCGATCGAACCAAACGTAATGCTTACGCCACTCGAGATCCCCGCCTGTTGCGGGGGAACAATTTCACTAGCAAGGTTCATCCATATGCCATTAAAGCCAGACACAGAAAAACCAAAGACAATGAAGATTGGAACCAGCACCCAGAAGGTGGCACTAGACATCAATGCGACCGTTAAGCTTGAGAACGCTGTTAGGACCGTAATAATCAATAAAATCACAATGCGGTTTCCTTTAAATAGAAAATCACTGATCATGCCCCAAGCAATCCGCCCTAATGTCCCGCTCACTTCCGAGATGACAAAAAGAATCCCTGATAGAACCAGTGAAATCCCAAACTTTTCATAAACAAACAAAACAAGGTACGTATTTAAGCACATTTGTGAACCGTTTAACCCCATGGCACTAAAACTAACGAGCATGAGCGATTTATTTTTTAACATATTAAACATGGATTTATAAAAGGAAACGAGTCCAGTCGGATTGTTCGATTTCATTTGTCCAGGAGGATCGCGATATAACATGTATGAAACCATTCCACTTATGAGCAAAAGAATACAGGCACCTAACAAGACGATCCGCCAGCCATAAACTGCACCAAGTGGAAGTAAAATTAAGCCAGCAAGAGCTGAACCCGCTGTTACTCCTGTCTGCTTGATTCCCATTGCAGTTCCTCGCTGATTTAAAGGAAACCATACGATAATCCCCCGATTGGTAATCGGATGCATCGACCCATAGCCAATGCCACCAAGCATGACAAGGAAAAGCACGGCCCAAAATTGCCCAAGAAACGTCATCACTAAAAAACCTAGACCAAGGAAAAAAGCAGAAATGAAGAGTAGTTTCCGTGAACCAAATCGGTCCGTTAAAAATCCGGCCGGAACGGAAGCAAACGCCTGACCTAAAAAGAGTGCAGCCGGTAACATCCCAATTTGCGATTTATTTAGCGATAGATCCTCCCCAATTAGAACACCGAGCGGTCCGATGCTGCGCCCAACAAAGGCCACCAAGAGCTGAGCCAATAACAGAAACAAGAGCATCCGCCATGCCTCGGAGATCAATACCGGCTTATTTTTCACCATTAAATTTGTCATTTCGTTTCGCCTCTTTTACATGGCATTAACAATGAACCCTCAGTAGGGCACCCTACTGAGGGAAGTTTCACTTCAACAATCAGCTTATAAATTCACTGCATTCATATCCTCTTCAAGCACAGGATCTTTCTTAACAGAGGTAGAAGAAAGGTATGAACCAGCCACACAGATGACAAAGTTAAGTGCTAATCCGATGATTCCACCGTGAATTCCATAAATCGTTTTGTTTCCGGTAAATGTAAGGATCCCGGCAACAATCGCGCCAATGACCATTCCCCAGAACACAGCCTTCCCATCCAATCTTTTCCAATATAAACCTAGAACAAATGCTGGGAATACTTGGACGAGCAATTCAAATTTTAATACGAAGATTTCGTATAAGGTTCCTGGGGGGTTCCAAGCAACCCAAAGCAACCCAAAGATGGCAATAATCCCAATGATTTTCCCAACCATTACTTTTCTGTGTTCACTCGCATTCGGGTTAATAAATTTCCCATACACATCATTCGAAATGAGGGATGAAAAACTTAGTAAGACAGAGTCTGCTGTTGAAACGATTGCTGCCACAATCCCACCAAAGAAGATGATCATAATCCAGTAGAAAAAGGAATTAATTGAAGCGATTTCATTTGCCATTAACCCAACAAGCTGCTCAGAATCGCCCCCTTCTAACCCTGGGAATAGTTTAATTCCAATAATTCCAACAATAAAAACCAGACCCGTTGTGATTAGTGGCATCCATGCCATCCGTGCAAATGATTTTTTTAATGTTTTTTCGCTTTTTGCCGCGTAAATTCTTTGTACGGCATGTGGATAGATACTTGCGCCTAGTCCCACAAGAACGAGCATACTCAACCAGTTAATATTCACTTCCGCCGCTGGTACCGCTAATTTAGCCGGTTCCGTTTCCGCGATAAATTGAGTGATGGAACCGAAATTGCCCCCTGCTAAGTAAATTCCGCCGGCCACGAAGGCGATAATCCCTACTAAAAGGACAATTCCCTGCATGACATCCGTAAAAGCAACCGCCTTCATGCCACCCATCCACTCATAGGCTAACATAACGAAGACAAACACTATTACAGCCACTTGGTAAGGAATCGTCCCACCAGTCATCCCTGATACCGCCTGACCGATTGCCACTAATTGTTCGAGTAAGTAGTTTCCTAATCCCCATAACATGAGGAAAATGGCAAGAAGCGTGACTCCTTTTGAGTTAAAACGGTGTTGAAGCCAGTCTGTCGGCGTAACAAAATTTCGTTTTTTCGCAATCACATATAATCTAGGTGCGAAGAGTAAATAAACACCAATAATAATCGTCATAAACGAGATCGACTGCAACCAGGAAAATCCTGTTCGGTAGGCAGTCGGAGCATATCCAACAATTGTATTCCCACTATATTGTGTGGCAAATAGTGTAAAAAACAAAGCAATGATTCCCAAATTTTTCCCTGCTAAATAATACCCTGATAAGCTTTCATGAATATTTTTTTCACCACGGCCTGAGAAATAGCCAATGACAAGCATAATGATCGCAAATGCTGACAAAATAATAATTCCATCTACTCCAGCAAACGTTAATTCACCCATGCTATCCCTCCTTTACTTGTTTGCTTCTTCTTCGTCTTCAACAATTTTCCACTGTGTCAAACAAATCCAACTTAAATAGGCACTTAAAATAATGGAAAAGACTAAAATGATGAATCCCCATAACGGAAAACCGAAAACATACGGCTCAACCATGGAGTCCGAAAAATACCAAGGGACGTTCCCTAAGGTAATGAGCACAAGCCCAATCCAAATCCACTTCTTGCGAATCGGTTCTTTCACATCTTTGTTCATATGACAACCCCCTTATTTAAAAATTCTGTAAATTCATTCAAGGTTTCGGTGAAAGCTTAAAACGACAATTGATAAAACACTTTGTGCTTCTCTTCGAATTCCGTGATTCGATCCTCTGCTTTTAAAGTAGCTCCCACTTCATCTAGTCCCTCAAGCAATAATTGTTTCCGATAAGGTGCGATCTCGAAAGATGCTTTAAACCCATTCGCGCCTTTTACAGATTGAGAAGCTAAATCCACCGATAATTCGAATCCAGGTTGAGTTTCCGCTTGTTGAAATAAAGACTGAATAACTTCCTCTGGAAGAACAATTGGCAAGATTCCATTTTTAAAGCAATTATTATGAAAAATGTCCGCGAAAGATGGTGCAAGAATCACGCGGATGCCAAACTCTGAAAGTGCCCACGGTGCATGCTCCCTTGAGGAACCGCAGCCAAAATTCTTTCTCGTAAGGAGAATCGGCGCATTCCGATAAGGCTCTTTGTTTAATACAAACTCAGGCTTTTCCTGACCATTTTCATAACGCCAATCATAGAAAAGAAACTGACCAAACCCTTTTCTTTCAATTCGTTTTAAAAATTGCTTTGGAATAATCGCATCTGTATCTACATTCACGGCATCTAAAGGAGCCACCACTCCAGTCACTGTCGTAAAGGATTGCATTAGACATTCGCTCCTTTCAGTTCCTTTGTTGGCCATTTACGAACATCAACAAAATGCCCAGCAATCGCAGCGGCTGCTGCCATTTCGGGACTCACTAAATGTGTTCTTGCCTTTCTTCCTTGACGACCTTCAAAGTTTCGATTGGATGTCGATGCACATCTCTCCTCTGGACCGACAAGATCGTCATTCATTCCTAGACACATGCTGCAGCCAGCTTCACGCCACTCGAACCCTGCCTGTAAGAAAATCTGATCAAGTCCTTCTGCTTCCGCTTGCTGTTTTACGAGCTGAGATCCTGGGACCACAAGTGCCTCTACCTTTTCAGCGACTTGATGCCCGCTCACAACCGCAGCTGCTTTTCTCAAATCCTCGATGCGGCTGTTCGTACAAGAGCCGATAAAGACCTTATCCACTTGAACCTCTGTCATCGGAGTTTCCGGTGCAAGTCCCATATAGTCGAGCGCTTTTTCGATTGAACGTTTTTGATTTTCAGGAAGTTCTGCTGGGTTTGGAACTTTTTCATTGATTCCAACGACTTGTCCAGGATTTGTTCCCCATGTGACTTGAGGTGTCACATGCTCTGCATCAAAATCAATTTCTAAATCGAAAGTGGCATCTTCATCGGTAGAAAGTGTTTTCCACTCCGTTAATGCAGCTTCCCATTCAGTCCCTTTTGGTGCACATTCCTTCCCCTTTAAATAAGCAAAGGTAGTTTCATCAGGAGCAATCAATCCTGCGCGTGCCCCCATTTCGATGCTCATATTACAAACGGTCATACGCTCTTCCATTGAAAGGTTTCGGATGGCTTCGCCACGATATTCAATGACATAACCGGTCGCAAAATCATGCCCGTATTTTCCAATAATGGAAAGAATCAAATCTTTCGCTGTTGTCCCGAGTGGCAACTCGCCTTTTACATTGATTGCCAGTGTTTTCGATTGATATTGTTTTAAGGTTTGAGTTGCTAACACATGTTCCACTTCGCTTGTGCCAATTCCAAAAGCTAGGGCACCGAATGCTCCATGGGTTGAAGTATGGCTATCCCCACAGACGATGGTTTGCCCTGGTTGGGTAATCCCCAACTCAGGCGCAATGACATGGACAATTCCTTGATTGGCACTTTTCAAATCAAAAAGTTCGATTCCAAAATCACGGCAATTATCCACGAGTGTTTCCACTTGTTTCCTTGCGATTTCATCTTGAATTGGCAAAGAACGGTTTCTCGTTGGAATGCTGTGGTCCATTGTCGCTAACGTTAAATCTGGCCTACGCACTTTGCGGTTTTGAATTCGAAGTCCTTCAAATGCTTGTGGAGAAGTAACTTCATGAACCAAGTGAAGATCGATATATAACACAGATGGCTGATCCTTCTCATCGACAACAAGGTGTTTCTCCCAAATTTTTCGATATAATGTTTTGCCCATTTGACAGCCTCCTTTAAATGATCTTCTGGTTCTCTAATTCTTTTAATTTTTCCTCATCAAACCCTAGCAATCCTTGATAGATTTCTTTGTTATGTTTCCCCATCAGCTCTGGGCCAACATGCTTGATTTCACCTGGAGTCCTGCTTAGTTTTGGTACCACTCCTGGCATCGGGAAATCACCAAGCTGCGGATGCTCGACGTGAACAATCATTTCCCTTGCTTGATAATGCGGATCTTCAATAATGTCCTTCGCCGTATAGATGAGGCCTGAAGGTACTCCTTTGTCTTCAAGAATCGCTAATACCTCTTTAGCCGGTAAAGTTTTCGTCCACTCTTCAATCATCGAATCAAGAAGCTTCATGTTTTCTCCCCTTGCATGATGGGTCGCAAAACGAGGGTCATCTGCGAGCTCAGGCTGTTCCATTGCTTCGCAAAGTCTGCGGAACACGCCATCTGCATTTGCACCGATGACAATATAGGTTTTGTCTTTTGTAAAATAAATATTGGATGGTGCAACACCAGGAAGAATATTCCCCATCCGTTCACGAATATACCCTGCTAAGAGATAATCTGGGATAATGCTCTCCATGATTGAGAAAACAGATTCATAAAGAGCTGTATCCACTACTTGTCCTCTTCCGGATTGCTTCCGCTCATGGACGGCGACAAGGCAGCCGATGGTTGCAAACAAAGCCGATAAAGTGTCGCCAATGGAAACGCCAATTCTCGATGGCGGACGGTCTTCGAAACCGGTTACATTTCTAAGCCCTCCCATTGCTTCTCCAACACTACCAAATCCAGCACGATTTTTATATGGTCCAGTTTGTCCGAAGCCAGATGTCCGCACCATGACTAACTTTGGATTGATTTCTGAAAGAGTTTCATAGGAGAGATTCCACTTTTCCATTGTTCCAGGGCGAAAATTCTCAATGAGTATATCGGCTTCTTTCACTAATTCTCTTAAAATCTGTTGTCCTTCTTCTTCACGCAAGTTCAGTGTAATCGATTTTTTGTTTCTAGATTGGATTGGCCACCAAAGCCCGACTCCATCTTTTGATTTTCCCCAATCCCGCATTGGATCCGATTTACCAGGTGGTTCTACCTTAATCACTTCCGCACCAAAGTCTCCTAGTAATCTACCCGTAAATGGACCAGCCAATAAAGTTCCCAATTCTAACACACGTAAATCTTCCAATGGTAATTTATGTTCCGTCATGTTCATCCCCCCAAGGTTGTTGTTAATTTTATCAATTTTCTGACTTATGTATACAAATTTATTGGTTTGTATACAATAAGTCAATACTGTTTTTTAAATTTTATGATAAATTGCTACTTTGGTAGTGAATTCACCATAATTCAACCATTTTTTCGTAGTTTTCAGAAAATTCATTGAAAACAATTTATTCTTTGTATACAATAAACTTGAGGTGTTGGTATGGATGCATACAAATTTATAAAGGATGCCATCATTCTTGGAAAATATGAGCCAGGGATGCGGTTGGGTGAAGAAACATTAGCGAAAGAACTAAACTTAAGCAGAACACCGATTAGAGAAGCCATCAAACAATTGGAAGCGGAAGGATTGGTTATTCCTTTAAAAAGAGGAGTCGGGGTCAGACATTTTACGAAAGAGGATATCAGAGAAATCTACGATTTAAGAAGTTTGCTTGAAAGCTATGCAGCTAGTCAGGCTGCCGTTAATCGAACCGAAGAAGATCTTATTGAACTAAAAACCGCAAATGAATTATATGAACAAGCGATCCATGACCATTTACAATCTGATATGACCAGCATCCGTAAAATTGTGAAAGTGAATCAAAGATTTCATGAAGCCATTGTTTCGGCTGCAAAAAACAAACATCTTCATTTTCATATTTCAAAAGTGGTTGTCATTCCAATTGTCTTTCGTTCGTTTTATTGGTACACCGATTTTCACCTACAACAATCTCTTGAAGTTCATAAAATTATTTTTAATGCGATTGAAAATAAAGAACCTGAGCGAGCTCGAATTGCGATGCACGAACATATCTTCCAAGGACGCGACAATGTGTTAAAACATTTAGATGATATTAAAATCAGTCACTTATTTAAGGAGGAAATAAAATGATTGAAATTTGTGAAGTAGGTCCACGTGACGGATTACAAAATGAGAAAAAAATTCTCAGCACTGAAACAAAAGCGGAATTAATTTCTAAATTGATTGACGCTGGAATCCGCAATATTGAAGCCGTGTCTTTTGTCAACCCTAAGGTGGTTCCGCAAATGGCTGATGCTGAAGAACTACTTAAGATTCTCCCAAAATCCGAGGACATTCGCTATGGCGGACTCGTCTTAAGCCGTTCGGGTCTTGAGCGTGCCCTAACGACCGATGTTGACTTTCTTCATGTTGTGACAACGACGAGTGATTCTTTTAATTTAAGAAACGCGAAGAGAACCGTTGATCAAGCTGTTGAAGAACTTTCGAAAGTGATTCAAGAGGGAGCAAAATCCAATAAAGGTGTAGCAGGAGTACTCGGAACTGCATTTGGATGCCCATTTGAGGGAGAAGTTCCATTAACAAAAGTGCTATCAGTGGCTGAGAAATTTTTAGAAGCAGGATGTTCAGAAATCACCTTAGCGGATACAACAGGAATGGCGAATCCCATTCAAGTTCAGACCGTTGTTGCTGCTTTCTATAAACAGTTTGGCAATGATTTATCATTAGGTCTGCATTTCCACAATACACGTGGTCTAGGTTTAGCAAACATTCTAGCAGGCTACCAGGCTGGCGTTCAACGTTTTGATTCTTCGATTGCCGGCCTTGGCGGTTGCCCATTTGCGCCAAAAGCAGTCGGAAATGCCTGTACGGAAGACATGGTAAATATGTTCCAAGGCATGGCAATTGAAACAGGCACAGACTTGAACAAGCTGATTGATACCGCCCAATGGCTAGAAAGCAACATGAACCGCCCTTTAGATGGGATGCTGATGAAAGCGGGAATTGCTTAAGCTCAAACAGAAAACACCGGAAGAGTTTCCGGTGTTTCTTTGTGGATGAATAGAAATACTCAAGAAATGCGTCCTACTGTGTAAGAAGAAAATACGATCAATTTATCGCTTTCTTTTCTAAAAATTAGTCCACTCCACTTTCTAGAATGGCGAAAGTCCTTTTTTCACAATTGATTTCTGCCATTGCACCATATGGCAAGATAAATTTCGGTTCGGTATGACCAAAATTCAAGTTATAAAGAATCGGCAAATCCTCCAAATCATATTCCTTCATGACGGTTTTAATTTCTTCTTTATACTCCTCATAATACTTCTCATCTTGTGGTTTCCCAAATATGATTCCCTTCGCTTTTTGTAGAATGCCTTGGGCAGCATAATTTCGCAGCCAATACCTAATTAAACTGGGATCCGGTTTTTCTTCCGATGTTTCAAAGAAAAGGATGCTATTCTCCCAGTATTTCTTTTCTGGCCAAAGTTCTGTTCCTTTGGCAAACTCTAAAACCTCGATACAGCCACCAATCAAACGTCCATGTGCTACACCAGATCCTTGAAGTACCTCGTAACCTGAATTTTTCACCATCGCCCTTCGACGGTCCTTATTCTCTTCTAACCATAATAAACGCTCACTCGTCCATTCATTCGCAGGTTGAATTTCACCAATCGCCTCAGTTGAAAAAAGTGTTCGATTCACCATTTCAATCGTATATGGATCCATCTCCACGTTTTCAGCAAAATCGGTTAAAATGGCTGGGCCATAAAAAGAAGAAATTCCTGCTTTATGGCAAAACAAATGGGGAATGGTCACATCCGAGTAACCCATAAAAATTTTCGGGTTATCACGAATCACGTCAAAATCAATATAGGGAAGCAAGCGAATACTATCTTCCCCACCAATGTTTGCAATGATCGCTTTTATCCTCTTATCCTTAAATGCCATCATCAAATCTTCCGCACGAGCTTGCGGATTTTTATAAAGATAGTCTCCCCCTTTCAAACTATTCGGCATAGGGATCACTTTCAGTCCAAAAGTTTCTTCTAGTCTCTTTACCCCTTGTTCATATCGCCATCTAAGTTCTGGCTCCCCTGCTCCTCCCCAAGAAGGACTCACGGTTGCAACACAATCTCCCGGTTGCAATTTTTTTGGCTTCATTAACACATTCAATCCCACCCTTGTTTCACTCGATTTTTTTCGTGTGGAAGTTAACTTCTTTATAATCATCAAATTACCTGCTGGTATTGAAGAATATGACTCGATTGGTGATTTAGGTCATAGAAAGAAATGGAATGGTTCGGTTTTGAAGTATAAAATACCAATGGCAGGTGACTTTAGCAATCGGACTAAGCTAGAAAGATAGAATATCCTTGTTTATTTTATAATCTCTAACAAGCTCTCTAAATTATTGATTTCGTAAGTAGGTTTTAAAGAGGTGCGATTTTCCTTATCGTTAGGATTGTACCAACACGTATCAATTCCATAGTTCACTCCCCCTTGAATATCAGAAGTCAACGAGTCCCCCACCATGAGTACGTTGGATTTATTTGTAATCTGTAACTGACGAAAAGCAAAATCAAAAATTTCAGTTTGTGGTTTTTGAAATCCAGTCGTTTCAGAGGTAATCAGGTGTTCAAATGTATCTTTTAACGGTGAATTGTTTATTCTAGATGTTTGTACCTCTGTGAAACCGTTAGTAATAACGGCTAGACGTTTATGCGAGAGCTCTCTCATCACTTTTTCAGTTCCTTGGATGAGGGGTGATTGTTCTCCAAGAAGTTTTAAATAATCTTGATTGAATACAACTGCGTCCATTTCAAGTTCATGTTCTAGAAATAATCTCCTAAATCGCTCAGAACCTAGTTTATCAATGCTCATTTTTCCCTTTTCTAAATCGCTCCACAATTTTCTACTAATCTCTCGGTAACTCTGTTTGTATAGATTTAAGTTATCGACGATATTATATTGATTAAAAACTTTAGTAAAGGCTTCTTGCTCTGATTTCGGAAAATCAAACAGCGTATCATCTAGATCAAAAAAGATAATATCGTAATTCTTCATTTCATTCCACTACTTTCCAATTTTGTTAAGGATGCTTAAATGTTTATTGTACACTTCTGGCAGATAACTTCAATAAGAAAGAGCGAACTTCATTATTAAAACATCGCCTCCTGTTAATGGGTCTTCGTTTATTTTTAACTCAGGGAAAAACACCCTGGAAACAAAATCAAATTCACTGTCTTTGGCTGTAACACAAATACCCAATCCTTCTGATAGATCTCTATTTAAATATGTTTCTTTTAGCACCATCCTTAAAACATGAATCATTTCATTCGTACCTGCACTTTGAACTAATTCTCTTATAGGGTGCACTATTAATATAAAAAAATAGGTGAATGTTTTAATTAACATGTCCAATCGAACACATTTAACCATCATATTATACATTAGCTTCTAATAAGGAGGTGTTAGATATGAGTGGTGGAGGATACGGAAGTGGTGCTGGTTTCGCACTAATCGTCGTTCTATTTATCCTTTTAATCATCGTCGGTTCTGCATACGTCGGTGGTGGTTATTAATTTGAGATAAGTTAATATTATGAAGCAGACTACTCTAAATGGTCTGCTTTTTATATTTTTTTCTTCCCAGTTTGTACAATAAAGTCAACAAAAAAGCGTGACTCTTATCGAACAGTGACTGGCACTCTTCACCAAATGTTCCTTCTAGAGGGGAATTGTATATCCTTGAATAAGTGGTAAATTCTTTTTCTTACATATTCCTTCATCCAATTTTCATTTCCCCGCTGGTATGAACAGACTTAGTTAAAAATGATCTATTGGCGCAAGAAACAGCTGCTCTAATTAATCGTACCCGGATTTCTCCTATGCTTCTCTACAAACAAATGCACCGATCTCCTGAGGAAACTTTTTCCTATTACACTCAATCTTTTTTGTGTTATAATCATTTCCATTGTATATATTGTAATAATCCCTAAAAGGTTGGTGAAACCTATGAATCGTTTTTTACTCATGATGATCTTATTGGCCCTGCCTACTGTTACACATTTATTTGGCGTACAGTCTGATATGGGTAGTGGGATTCCCAACCATGACAACTATGTTTTAGATACTTTAAGCTTTGAATCTTCCTATTTTGAAAATAGTCAAGATATTGATGATCATTCCGGTTACTTTTTTACGGTTCCATACCTAGTAATCGTGATTCTCAGCCTGATTAAAGTCAGTTTCATTCATGTCCATGCGGATAAAAAACGCCATTTTCTTCAAGCCGTATTTTATCAGTCTAATAATGTAGTAGTAGCTCCTTTGAAATATGCACATTAAAAAATCAAAGGAGGCTATTAATATGATGTGGATGCGATTCGTTATAATCGGGATGTTTTCTCTAACTGCACTTTCTCTTTTTTCTTATCAAGGAATCGAGATTTTCAATGCATTTGTCGACCTTTATAAACAAAAATAACCAGCAACGCAACGGTTCTGAACCGATGCCTAGCACCCCGAAAAAGATTGTAAAAAGCCGCCAACTAATTAGTTAGCGGCTTTTTACCTATAGCAACATCAGACACGATTTTATAGACAAGCTAGGACAAAGTCCCCTTTGTCTCCTTTTTGGACGTCCTTATACACATAATGTTAAAACACCCACTTAGTCCTTTTCGTATCTATTGGATTGAAACACTTTCCTTAGGCCCTTTCTCCCGCTTCATATACCGATATTCCAACAAGCTTTTCAAAATACTTATTTCCTGTAATAATTCGGCGCCAACATTCGTTTCGAGAACCTTTTTTCTTTCAAGCTCTTTATCTACCACTCTTTTAACTGACAAAACATCTGTACCATTTCGTAGGACATCTTCTTTTGAATTGAATTGCTGATGGGCGACAAGTTGCATGCCGAAGGAATTATATAATAATGTATAACCTGAAATACCGGTTGTTGATTGATAAGCCTTTGAAAAGCCCCCGTCAATTACAATCATCATTCCATTTGCTTTAATCGGATTCTCTCCATTAATTTCTTTAACGGGTGTATGCCCATTGATAATATGACCATGATCGGGGTCAAGATCAAATTCTGTTAGGATGTTGCGGCAGGTTTCCACATTTTCACGTAAATAGTAATATGGATTTTTCATTTCTTTATGTGTGGTCTTATCCTTAATGAAATACCGTTCAAAGGTTGTCATTTCTCTTTTTCCAAAAAGAGATGAATATTGTCCTGTCCATAAATACCACACCATATCTGTCGCAAGGTCATCTGTTTCTTCAGGATGTTCAAAAGCATAACGCAAATAATGTTCGAAAATGTCCAGTAATTCACGACCTGCATAGGTTTTGTTTTCAATCACCATTTTTTCCATATTTCCATCTTCATCTAATGGAATACAGCCGTGTATTAATAAGTTTCCGTTATATTTCAGATAAAGACTGCCTTTTTTCATCAGAAAGTTCATATGTCTTGCGAGTTTTTCTGAGTGTTGAACAGAAAATAACAGCTTGTCGATCACTTGTGCTTCTTCCTCCAAAAGCTGGTCAGGCTGCGAGGGATTAACGGTGTCAAAACAAGTATTTTCAAGTGAATACTTAGTTCCGCGAAGATTGATTTCTTTTTTATCGAAATCTACTTTCTCAAGTAAAAGTCTTTCAGACATCTCAAAATTCGGTCGTCTCTTGATGATAGGGCTTTCAAGTTTAAACTGAATCATCGCAATCGCTTGATGAATTTTCGTAATCTGTAATTTTTCTTCGTCTGATATCGTTTCACCTGGTTGGATTTTTGGGCGAAAGGCCGGATTATCTTGATAGTACTTTTCCGCTAGATTAAGCAGTGGTCTAAGATTGATTCCATACACATCTTCAATAATATCCAAATTATTATAACGAGCACAGATCCGAATAATATTGGCCAGACACACCTTTGAACCAGCAAAGGCACCAATCCATAGGACATCATGATTTCCCCACTGAATATCAACAGAATGATAATGAATGAGGGCTTCCATAATTTTATCAGGCTCAGGTCCACGGTCGTAAATATCCCCGACAACATGAAGATGATCCACGACCAATCTCTGTGTCGTATACGCTAGGCCCGTAATTAGCTTATCCGCTTGACCAAGGGAAATAATTTGTTGAACAATTTTTGTATAATAAGCATCTTTAAAATTGGTGAATTCATCTGCTTTGTATAGAAGTTCTTCGATAATATAAACAAACTGACTAGGCAATGCCTTGCGTAATTTCGACCGAGTATATTTCGAAGAGGCATAAGAAACCAGTTTAATCATCCGCTCAATGATCACGGTATACCATTGATGCAGCTCTTCTTCATTATCAAAACCATTCTTAATTAACTTGATTTTTTCTTCAGGATAGTACACCAAGGTTGCAAATTCTTTAATCTCTTTTTCTGTTAATACCTTTTTAAAAAGGTCTTCGATTTTCTCCTTAACCTTCCCCGAGCCATTTCTTAACACATGCTGAAACGCTTGATACTCCCCATGTAAATCACTCACAAAATGCTCTGTACCCTTTGGTAGATTAAGGATGGCTTCTAGATTAATAATTTCCGTTACGACTTTTTCTTCATTATCATATTTTTGTGCTAGTAAATCTAGGTATTTTGTATTCAAAAGTAAGCCTCCCTTTCCTCATTCGTCTTTATGTTACGCTAAAAAGATGCGTTACAATTGTTCCATTATTAGCGATATTTTAAATAGAACTATAAGACTACAACTATTCTGCAATTGTATTCATTACCAATCTTAAAGAATTTTCTTAATTATATATGATATTACCATACTTTCCCTTATGTAAGAAGATGATGTTGTTTCTAGGTTTCTTGCTGAATTTATTAAGGATGTTGTTGATTGAGATTTCGTTAAATTCCCCCCCAAAATGTGAAAAGTGCTCCAAATCAAATGAGAGATGGGGCCTTCGAATCAGGTTTTTGCGAAAATCGAAAAAGAATGTCATACCAAAAACCTACATATATATATTTATTAGCTTCATTTTCCATCACAGAAAATATGGGGGAATACAATGAAAGTATTCGGTAAAGTCATCGTCGTGACTGGTGCTGGGGGCGGGATTGGAAGAGAACTCGTTAGCCAACTTTTAGAGAAAGGAGCGAAAGTCGCAGCCATCATCCATAAATCCGGGCTAGAGGAAATCAAATCATTCGCAACTGTGTATGGAGACAACATTTCAACACACTTCGCAAATTTGGCTAACAGAGAGGATGTGGAGAAGCTTCCAGAAGAAATCAACTCCGTTCACGGATGCATTGATGGAGTGATCAACAATGCAGGCATTATTCAACCTTTTCACAATGTGAATGATCTAGATTATGAACAAATTCAAAGAGTGATGGATGTTAATTTTTACGGTACGCTTTATATGTGTAAATCCTTCTTGCCCCACCTTATAGAGCGACCAGAAGCTCATATTACCAATGTATCCAGCATGGGTGGCTTTCTTCCTGTACCGCTTCAATCGATTTACTGCGCTTCAAAAGCCGCCGTTAAAATGTTCACGGAAGGCCTTCACTTAGAGCTTAGAAATACCAATGTCGGCGTGACCATCGTCTTTCCTGGTGGCGTCGATACGAACCTCGTCCGGAACGCTGGAATTGAAATCGGAAAAGTCGACAATCATTCTTATAAGTTGCTCAGCCCAACCGAAGCAGCTGTCATTATTATAAGCGGGATGGAAAATAACAAATACCGAGTATTAGCCAGAAACGATGCAAAATTAATGGACTTTTTGTATCGCTTGAATCCAAAAAAAGCCACTTCCATCATTGCGAAAAAGATCACAACCCCCTAGTTGGACGATGTCCCCCTGTCCCTACCTAGTTTTTCGTTATACTATAATTAATTAAAGCATAAAGTAAAAAAGGACCGAACATGCGCGAACATGTCCAGTCTAGCAATAAACGGTTCCCAAAAAGGGGTCGGCTATATGGGTAGAATAATCCACCTGAGTCTCTAACTCAAGGGTGGATTATTTTTTATGGTTAAATGATTGGATGGCAACGATTAACCTTGCAAAAGCAATCGCCATCATTAGTGATTCAAAAACTGTCATACACCACCCCCTTTCTTAATGGGGATGTGCCGACCACCCTTGAGAATACCTATTCTATTGCTTCGTTAGTTTTGCATATTTTAAAACAATTGGATGTTTCTAGTTTGCTAACAGAAAATTAAAGGTGTTTAAAAATTATGGTTCGGTTTTACCTATAGGGACAGTAAATGTCCCCTTGTCACTCAATGATGATGATGATGCTCATACCCATGTTCTTTGGCATATTGACGGAAGTTTTCTAAATCCTGCATCCCTGTGGATGTACCGTCGATGGCCTGGTTCATCCGTTCTAATAAGACCGTGCTTAATTTTGGATGATACCCAAAGTACGATGCAATCTCAATGGAGACATGCGGATACGTCTCTTTAAAGTGTTCGGCCATTTGATTCATTCTTTTCATTAAAATTCCTGTAAATAAGAAATACGGGAGCATGATGATTTTTTTCGCCCCCAGTTTCATACAACGTTCCATCCCATCTTGGACAGTTGGCGTCGTGACCCCCATAAAGGCACTTTCAACGATCGGTACGTTTAATTTTTCCCATAATAACCGAGTTATTTTATAAAAATCACCATTCGCATATGGATCGCTGCCACCTCGGCCAATTAATAAGATGGCTGTATCCTCATGGTTCTGATTCACATCAAAACCCACTTCCGTCAGTCTTGTTTTTAAAATTTCAAATACTTCCTCATGAACACCGATTGTTTGCCCATAGGTAAATCGAACATCAGGGAAATGCTCTTTCGCATGTTCTATTTCTGCTGGAATGTGCAATTTCGAGTGTCCAGCATGTAATAAAATGATCGGAATCACATGGATTTCATCCGCCCCTTTTTCAACACACAGTTGAATTCCCTCTTCAATATTCGGTGAGGCAAATTCTAGAAAACAAGTTTCGACTAAAAGGGCTGGATCAATGGAATCTTTTGTTTCCTCGATAAATTGGCGAACCTCTCTATTCCCTGCTTCTAGCCTACTGCCATGTCCAACAAATAAAACAGCTTTTTTCATCAATCCGTTTCCCTTCTTATATTTATCGATACCTTTAATCCGGGTTTCGCTCCGTTTTCGTACACCGTGCTCCATTGAATAGATGATCGCTTCTTCTCCCACTGCTTCATGAACAATGCTACGCGCTGTCTCTTCTTGTTGAACCGAATACCATGTCCCTTTTGGATATTCAATAACGACGCATTTATCTTTACATCGGCCATTACAGCGTGTCCGCGATGTATGAATCTGCTCATCCAACCGATTTTTACGGATTTCATCACGAATCTGCTTTGTGACCTCTTCCGCTCCTGCTCCCATACAAGTTGCCCCATTGCAAATGAGTAAATGACGCTGCATTTGCTCTAGATTCCAAGTTGTCATAATGTGACCTCCCCCTTCTAATGAATCCGCCACTCCGATACGAATCTGTTTTGATGTTTTTCCAATGATTTTGTAACCTGTCTCATTGTTGCTTTCCCCACATTGCTTTATAGCTGTTCAGCCCCTAAAAGGCATCAAGATAGAAGCCTTTTGCTAAAATTTCGAGTGCTTCTGCTACCCGAACCCCTTCAGATGCTGACGATAATGGCAAAATGACAAAATGCTCATTTTGTACAGCCGGTGTTTGGCTTAAGGCGGGATCTGTTTTCAAGAATTCTATTTTTTGTTCTGCTGTTGTTGAACCATAATCAATCACAACAATCACTTCCGGCTGACGCTCGACTGCATCCTCTTTTGATACGGTCGCCCATTTTCCTTCCACATCAGCGAAAACATTTTCGCCACCAACCATCGTGATCAGAGTATTCATAAAGTTTTGAGTGGCAGTGAACACATCCGTTTCGCCGCTATCATATACGAAAACATCCAATGGCTCTGTCACTTCCGGTAGCTGAGAGATAATCCCATCAATCTCTTGGTTCATTTGGTCAATTAACGCCTCACCACGATCTTCTACTCGGAAGATTTTTGCGATATTGCGAATATCTGAATAAATATCTTCTATCGTTGGCGCTATTTTAATCGATGACGATTGTAAGTAACTATTAATCTCTAACTCTTTTAATTCTTCACGTGATGCAATATTTTTCTCGTTGAAGGCACTTTCCCAGCCGCCATATAAGAAATCTGCTTCCACTGAGATCACTTGCTCTTTTGTAGGATATTGTTCAGCCAATACGGGTACCTTGTCGTATGCTTCTTGTAACGGCTCATAAATGTCATGATCCAAGTATGCGGTCCCAACCATCCGATTCTCTAAACCAAGTGCTAACATGATTTCGGTCACATGCTGATTTAAAGAAATCGCCCGTTTTGGCGCTTCTTCGTATTCAAGAACTACCCCTTCATTCTCTATTACAACTGTCTCAGTTTCAGCTGTTTGCTCAGCTTGCACATCTGTTTTTGCTTCCTCACCTTTGCATGCTGATAATAAAAGCAATGCCGTTATAAATACGAATGTTCCAATGATTTGCTTTTTCAATATTTCCCCAATCCTTTTTAACGTTCTGTATGATAAAACAAGTGAAGTTTTTTTGTAAATGGGTTTCTTGAAATCCCAGCCTGCATATGAAAAACTTCCTTCAATGTCTCCTCTGTCAGCACTTGTTCCGGTGTTCCTTCCAGATAGAGCTCCCCATCCTTCATCACCAATAATTCATCACAATAGCCCGCTGCTAAATTTAAATCATGCAGGGCGGCCACAATTGTAATCGGAAGACGCTTTACCAAATCCATCAATTGATACTGATGTTCGATATCCAGATGATTGGTTGGTTCATCTAAAATGAGAATGTTCGCCTGCTGTGCGAGGGCGCGCGCAAGCATCACACGCTTCTTTTCCCCACCGGATAAGAGACTGAAAGGACGGTTTTTCAAATGCTGTACGTTTGCGAGCCGCATGCTATCTTCGACAATGGCAAAGTCATCCTCGTTATCGTTGGCAAGCCATTTTTTATAAGGCGTTCGCCCCATCATCACCATCTCTCCTACGGTAAAATCAAAGAGGACGGGTGTTTCTTGAGTGACAACGGCTAGTTCCTGTGCCAATTTTTTTTGTGCGAAATGACCCAGATCTTTCTCATCTAACGTCACCAAGCCGCTCGTTTGTTTAAGATGACGATAAATGATTTTTAACATCGTCGATTTTCCGCTTCCATTCGGGCCAATGATGCCAACAAATTTTCCTTGGTCGATGGAAAACGTAAGATTATGTAAAATGTGCTTGTCGAGTATGGATAATGATACATTTTTAACTTGCAACATCCTTATTCACCATCCCCAAAAGAATATCTCCGGCGTCTAAGCATCCAAATAAAGAAAGGGCTCCCGCAAATTGCCGTAATAATTCCGATTGGCATTTCTTCAGGTGAAATCACCGTCCGTGCGACCAAATCCGCCCATACCAAGAAAATGGCACCGATTAAAGCACTAACCGGTAAGACCAACTTGTAATTAGAGCCAACCATCATGCGCACAATATGCGGGACAATTAAACCGACAAAGCCGATGCTTCCACTAACCGCAACCACCACACCTGTGAGTAACGAGACAAACAAGATAATAAAAATCCGAAACCCGTCTAAGCTAATGCCAAGAGTTGCAGCTGTTTCTTCACCAAGCAGGAGAGCATTCAGTTGCCGGTAATGGCTGAAGAGAAGGATAAAGACGAGGAGCAACGTAAAAAAAGGGATCCCAAGATTTGACCACTTCGCTCCTGCTAGACTACCGAGCATCCAATGCATAACCGCTTGAATCCCACCTTGTTGCTTAGACATCATCAGTATAAAATTAGTTATGGCGGAGAGGACCATCGATACGGCAATCCCTGCTAACAGGAGCCGGATCACCGATGTCCGTCCATTGACACGTGCTAAAAAAAACACAATCAATACCGAGAGAATGGCCCCTAAGAAAGCAGCAAAGGATAGGGCATAGACTCCAAGAGCACCAAATGCACCGAATAAAATGACCGATGTTGCCCCAACGGATGCACCTGACGAGACCCCTAAAATGTATGGATCTGCAATCGAGTTCTTTACTAATGCCTGAATCGCTGCTCCGCTTATCGACAGTGCTGCTCCTACAATCGCCGCTAGTACAATACGCGGGAAACGGATTTCCCAAATAATCACGCTCTGTGGTTTTGAAGCCGCTGCCTCTGACAGTATCCCGAGTTTCTGAAGCAGCACTTCCCAAATCAAACTCGGTGTTAGATCAACTGAACCGACCATGACCGCAAACGTCATCGTAGCAAGCAAGCCCCCAATTAAAGCCCAGATTAAAAATAGAAAACGAACCTTACTCATGTCCCTTCACAGGCTCCCAACTAATGATCGCAGCATAGAATGGATAACGGTAAACATACTGGCCATCCTCGAATCCAATCAAACGTTCGAGTGATGCTTCCACATGCGCCCGGTCAAACTGGGGAGAGCGGATTTTTTTGCTTTGTGCTTCATATAAGTGCGCCAATGTGTCGTAACGATGCTCACGCTCCAGCTTGATCATTTCACAATTTGCATAAATCCCTAACTGATACAGCATATTAACGATCCCAATATAATCGCGGCGCGGATATTGAATGTCATAGCCAAACTGCTCATCTAAAACAACGTAATGTGGTTGAATCGGACCTGTTGTTAAGCCAATGATGGCACGCTTTTTCGCGAGTGCGTTCATTTTTTTCAACGACGCCTTCATTTCATACATACGGTAAAAGCAGTTCACCCCGATTACGACATCATGTGGTTCAATGTCTGCTTCTTCCCACTTCCGATGAACAAACTGAACAGATGCATCGTTTTCAAAATAAGGTTTTAAATAGGAAAGCACGCTTTCCGAACCATCAATCAACGTTAAACGTTTGACATCCTCCCGAAGTGGAAATGTATAGTTCCCCCAACCTGGTCCAATTTCAATACAACTTGCATCCTGTGGGATATGCGGTTTGATTTTTTCGTAGATTTTTTTCGCATAATCATCTGTTTGTTTGTTTTTCTTTTTCTTCATCGACTGTGCCCAAAAGGCCTCTTCTAGCTCATCATTGACCATTCGTTCGGGCATCTTCCCAAGCCAATCGAACATAGCTTCTTTCCATAACCTTTCAAAATCAATTTCCAATGGGGATCCTTTTATCATTGAATCTTCTCCTCAATCTCCACTCCATATATGGACAACCGGTTTCTGTATTTATCCTGTTTGTTTCCCCTTCCTCGATCCTGTTAGGTCCACCATTTTAGTTGGAGTATTTCTATTCCTTGGCGCAGCTTGAATAAAAAGCTGTGGGAAACGTGGCTGCTGAACCTTTTTACTTCAAGCACTTTGCTGTCCGCGGACATTCCTACGCCCTTTTCGCATTGCTTCTGCGAGGTCTCCCGCTCTTTCACTCCCTGTCATCCGATTCCTTTCCTGATGAATGGATGAGGTTGTATATTTTTTCCATATCTAGATGTTTCCGTACATGATGATCCAGCATTTCATAGGCCTCTTCACGTCGGTCATAATCTGAAAGAATTTCATTTGAGACTTCTTCCAAACCCTTTTCCACCCGAATGGTATTGAAATAATCACGGGTGAACGTGCGGTTCTGGAAAATACCATGTACATATGTACCGATCACTTGCTCGGTATAAACCCCATCTTCTCTGCCGTCGTCTAATTGGACGAAACTCTGAACGGGTTGAATCGGTGTACTGCGACCTAGATGAATTTCATAACCTGTGATGGCATGACCTGTATAGGTGACCCCCGTTACTTGTACCGTTTGTTTTTCTTCGCTGAATGTGGTTTCAATCGGTAATATTCCAAGCGTTCGATATGTACCTCCACTGCCTTCAATCGCCTGCTCATCCAAAATGGTTTGACCAAGCATTTGATAGCCCCCACAAATCCCAACGATACGCGTTCCTCGTCTTGACATCCGCAAGATTCCTTGTGCTAAACCCGTTTCTTCTAACCAGAGAAAGTCATCAACTGAATTTTTGGATCCAGGTAAAAGAATGACATCAGGATTTTTTAAATCTTTTAAAGAGGATACAAACCGGACACCGACACCTGGCTCTTCATATAATGGGTCGAGGTCGGTGAAATTCGAGATACGAGGCAAACGAATGACCGCCACATCAATGTCAAATTCTTGTTGCTGTGGCTTTTTTAAGCGTAGACTTGATAAAGCCATTGAATCCTCAGCTTCAATTTGGACATCCAGATAGGGGATGACACCAAGTACTGGAATGCCTGTTTCCTCCTCCAGCCATGCAATCCCGTTTGTGAGCAATTCCTTTATCCCTCGGAATTTATTAATGATGATTCCTTTCACACGCGCACGCTCTTGATCATCCAGTAACATCAATGTTCCAATGAGTGAAGCAAATACTCCACCACGTTCAATATCCGCTACTAAAATCACCGATGCATCGGTTTCATGGGCCATGCGCATATTGGCAATATCCCGACTTTTCAAATTGATTTCCGCTGGGCTTCCTGCCCCTTCTAGCACTAACACCTCATACTGTTTTTCTAAGCGTTTTAGTGATTGACGGATCTCGGGCATGACTTGCTCAACAAACTGTTCGCGATACGACATTGCATCCATATTGGCAAAATGTTTACCATGTAAAATCACCTCTGACACCATATCCCCTTTTGGTTTAAGGAGGATGGGATTCATATCCGTTGTAGCTTCAATTTTTGCCGCTTCTGCTTGGACACCCTGCGCGCGGCCAATTTCTCCCCCCTCCTTCGTGATATAGGAATTCAGTGCCATATTTTGTGATTTAAATGGGGCCACTCGATAGCCATCATTCACCAAAATGCGGCAGAGTGCCGTGCATAAAACACTTTTGCCAACATCCGATGCTGTTCCTTGAATCATAATCGCCTTCATTAAAACTCAAGCCCCTTCATCGCCTGAACATCTTGTTCTGCATAATAGTGTTTGGTTGCCTCGATTGTTGAGACTAAATCCGCTAATGCGAGGATAGAAGGATGGGCAGAGCGCCCTGTAATCACCAAGTGCATCGTTTTGGGGCGGTTTTGTATCGCCTCGACCACTTCTGATAAAGCTAATACATCCTCAATGGGAAACCGGGTGATCGCTAACGCATTATTCAGCTCATCCAACACCAATAAATCAGTTGTTTCATCCTGCAACTCTTTTTTTACCAGCTGCCAAGCCTTTGCTAGCGCTTCGCGATGCACTTCTGGTGTTTTCGTCCATGTAAATCCGACCCCTAACTGCACGGTTTCAACCCCAAGTTTCCTAAGCGCGATTTGTTCCCCATAAGTACGTTCAGGGGATTTAATAAATTGAAAATATTTCACCTTCATGCCACGTCCTATTGCACGTAAGGTGACACCAAGCGAAGCGGTTGTTTTTCCTTTGCCCTCGCCAGTATAGACTAACACCATCCCCTGTCGTGTCATTCCACCCCTCCTTATAGCCATGTTGTTTTTTCTGCAAATGGTGTTCGCTTTTTAACGGAACTCATTTCTTCCGCTGGATACCCAATGCACAATGTTCCGACTAATTGCTCTTGGTCAGATGCACCAATAAAATCATGTAGTGCTGTATCATGAACGAGGCCAACACCACGTGTTCGCCATACCATGCCGAGCCCTAACTGTTCGGCCATTAACCACATCGACATAATCGCACTGCTGACTGCAAAGGCATTATCCTTTGTCGCCCCTTCGTCGCCATCCACAATCGCGGATGTCACTACAATAACAAGCGGTGTTTTGGTGATTGCGTTCATTGAACTCTCCACTAAATGTGGTTTCGTTGGGAAGCGTTTTTGTAAATAATCCAATGCGACTTGCTCATAACGTTTTAAGCTGTCGCCCTTTAAGACATAGAAATGCCAGGGCTCACGCATGCGGTCATTTGGTGCATACGTGGCGGCTTCTAATAATGTCTCAATTTTGTTCTGTTCGACCTCACGTGGTTCAAATTGTCGAATCGCACGGCGGTTTTTTTATGCCTCTAACATAATTCATGCTCCTTTTCTGCAAACCAGGCGATTTGATCCCGTACGTTAACCACATCCCCTACTAAAATCATCGATGGATTCGTGATACGGTGGGTTTGAATTTCTTGGGCAATCGTTGATAGATTCCCAATAATCGTACGCTGGTTTTTGGTTGTTCCCCATTCAATTACGGCAACAGGGGTTATTGCTTCTTTTCCATAAGTGATTAAACTTTTCGCAATATACGCGATATTGCCAATGCCCATATAAAAGGCAACCGTATCCATTTGGGCAAGTGCCGGCCAATTTAAAAAATCCTGCTCCTGATCGATGCGGCGATGCCCTGTCACAATCGTAAAGCTTGCTGCATGATCACGGTGGGTCACAGGAATACCCGCATAAGCAGGCGCGGCAATTCCCGCTGTTATTCCAGGCACGATTTCAAAAGGAATATCAACTTGCCGTAAAATCGCTGCTTCTTCTGCCCCACGTCCAAAGACAAAGGGGTCACCGCCTTTTAAGCGCAGGACCTGCTTTCCAAGTTTGGCTTGTTCCACCAGCAAACGATGAATTTCATCTTGTATCAGTCCGTGCTTTCCTGGCTCTTTTCCGCAATAAATGAGCTCAGCTCCCGTTTTCCTGTGGGTTAATAATTCTGTATTCACGAGACGATCATACAAAATCACATCTGCTTGCTGAATACACTCTAGTCCACGAAGGGTCAATAGCTTTGGATCCCCAGGGCCAGCTCCTACTAGATAGACAAACCCGCTCACTGTTTTCCTCCTAAACACTGCTGTAGCCAGGCGTCACATTTTTGCTTTTCACCTTGCTCAATCCACTTTAAAACTCGCGGATCGAGGAGCTCGGCTAATCGCTGTTTTTTCGCATCGCCCGTAAACAATTTTAAAATTTTCTGACGTGCTTCTTTTAAAAACGAAACATACTGCGCATAATGTTCTCCGTATTGCTCGGCTAAGTCCGCCTTTATTTGGCGCGTCAGCCCTGGACTGGCTCCAGATGTCGATACCGTTACAACAAAATCACCGCGACGAACGACGGCTGGGTTAATAAAATCCACACGTCCTTTTGCATCCGCCCGACTGAGTAATTGCCAATGCTGTGTCGCTTCTTCTACTGCATTGTTGACCTCTTCGTCATCCGTAACCGCGAAAATCAAGGCTGCATCGTCTAAATCAGACGGCTCAAATGCTTTTTCTTTCCAGGTTACAAGCCCTTCCTTGATATAGTGCTGCAATTGATCGGTTACCGCTGGGCTAATCACAGTCAGCAGCGCTTTTGTTGAAAGGAGGGCTTCCACTTTTTGACGCGCTACATGTCCGCCCCCAACAATCACAACCTTTTTGTAGTCAATATTCATTAATAATGGGAAATAATTCATTGTTCTCCCTCCAAACAGGTAGTCAGCCAATTTTTCACAAGCTGTGGATTTGAAGCAAAATGAAAGTGGGTATAGCCAGCAACAAGTTTTTTATGTAAATAACCTTCCTGTTGCGCTCGAAAACGGCCTTTACTAAAATAAGCAGGTGATGAATCTTCTCCTTCATACGTTGAATAATGGAACTCATGCCCTTTTGCCTGCTCCCTTTCATTCAATAAGAAATTGCCTGGAACACCAGTCATTTCCCGGTAGCCAAGTGCCGCTAATTTCGCTTGCATCCGCACACGTCCTGGAATGACCCCCACCATCGGGAAGACTTGTCCTTGTCGATTCACAATTTCCTCTGTTAAAAACATAAAACCGCCGCATTCTGCTAATGTTGGCAGTCCCCGCTCAAGCGCCGCTCTTATGGATTGCTTCGTCGCCTCATTTTTCGCTAAGCTTTCGGCAAACTCTTCCGGAAAACCGCCACCAATATACAGTCCCTGCGCTATTTTGGGAACTTCCTCATTTTTTAATGGCGAGAAGAAATGCAAGGTTGCCCCATACGCACGTAGCAATTCTAAATTTTCCTCATAGTAAAAGTTAAAGGCCGCATCTTTGGCAACGGCAATATGTACTTCTTGTCCTTGTGGCTGTGGATCAAAAATGGAGACAGGAACGTCCAAAGATTGGGCTTTTGTGATGTCCAGCAGTTGCTCCAAATCTACTGTTTCTTCAATTGCTTCTGCCAGTCTATCAAAATACGAATCTAAATCACCACGTTCAATTGCTGGCACCAATCCAAGATGGCGACTTGGCAACGTCGGGACTGCTCCTTTGGGCAGATAACCAATAACAGGAATCCCACATTCTTGTTCAATCGCCGATTTTACAATTTCAAAATGGCTTTTACTTCCTAATTGATTGGCAAGAACCCCCACGATATTCGAGTGTTCCTCTAACAGTTGAAATCCTTTCACAATCGCAGCCGCACTTCTTGCCATACTTGCGGCATTGAAAATTAAAATGACTGGACTTTTTGTGATTTCACTAAGATCAGCAGCCGATCCTTCATTTGATAATGGGGATTTGCCATCATAAAAGCCCATAACTCCTTCAATCATCGCTACCTCGACATCTTGGCTTGCTCTAGCGACAATGGCCCGAACGGTATCATGGGACATCATGAAACTATCAATATTTCGAGAAGGCCGTTTTGTGACCGCAGTATGATAGGTGGGATCAATATAATCGGGACCACATTTAAAGCCCTGGACGGTTAAACCTCGTTTCATCAGAGCCCGCATGATCCCAATGGTAAACGTTGTTTTTCCAACACCGCTTCCTGAACCAGCAAGAACAAATCGATTCATCCTTCTCCCTCCTCAAAGTTGACACGGGCAATGGAAATGGTCACATTTCCGCTTTTCTTTTTCTCTAACAATAATTCTTTCGCATTCGCATAGCGCATCGCGGCCGGCTCACTGACCCCATACGCCCCTGTGTATTTAAAGACGGTTTCCGACGGATTATCGATTGGGATTTCATTTAGCTCTTCAGGAGTGTAAGTCACAAACTGCCAGTTATACTTAGCAGTTAATTCAAGCAAGCCTAGCTCATTTTTCTTTAAATCGATGGACGCAACCGCTTTGACACTTTTTTTACTTAACCGCAGCTCCGCTAATGTTTCCAAGATGACTTGTTCGATTTCTTCCATGGTCGTACCGCGATTACAGCCAATGCCAAGGACGAGTGATTTTGGACGATACAGCACTCCGTTCTCAAGGAGTACCTCTTCCTTTGCCTCCATCAACCGATCGGTAATCAGCAATGTCGCCTGTGGCTTGGCAAGGATTGCTTCCTCTATCGAAGGATAAATTTTCAAATGTTCCGGCATGGTTCGCTCATACGTCCACCAATTTTTTTCCCCTGTTTCCTGCACAATCGCAACATGCTCTTCATTGACTACCGATGCACTAACAGGTGTTAGCTTTTCTTCACTCTCCCACATCCATCCAAATTGGGCCCCAAATAAATCGACTGGAATCGTTTTTTGAACATCTGATGCGGTTGTCACAACAGGCGTTGCCCCAATCGCATCGGCAAATTCATCGGTTAAGGCATTCGCCCCGCCAATATGTCCTGATAATACACTAATGACATACTGCCCTTTATCATCCACCACCAATACGGCAGGATCTTTCTTTTTATCGATCAAAAGGGGGGCAATCATTCGAACGACCGCACCGAGCGAAATGACACAAATGATGCCTTTGTACTGCTGAAACAAAGCGGGCAATAATAGGCGGACCGTCCCATCAAATAATTGAATTTGACGAGACTCTTCGTCGCCTTGCTCGAATTTCTTCATATAATAGAGGTCCACATATGGGAATTTTTCCGCGTAGCTTCTTGCATGTGCCACCCCGTGCTTTGTAATGGCTACGAGGGCATATGGTTTACGTTTTTCAATTACAGCAATTTCCCCTTCATTTAACCGAATCATTCGCACTCACACCTTTACGGAAGCCATGGGTAAACGTCTTGTCATATAGCTTCGAACGATACTCTTTTTCATGGATCTCTGGGTCTAGCGCCCAGCCTGCGAGAATCATCGCATGCTTGCGAATGCCATTGACCCGCATGGCTTCATCTAATTCAACTAGTGTTGTCCGAACAACTTTTTGATCTGGCCACGAAGCACGTTGGACAACCGCAACAGGCGTATCGTCTGCCCACCCCGCTGCTTGCAATTCTTTCGTAATTTTCTTTGTTAATGTCGCACTTAAAAACATGGCAATTGTACAGTGATGGCTTGCCAGTGCTTGTAATTTTTCCCGCTCTGGTACAGGTGTACGCCCTTCAGCCCGTGTTAAAATAAGCGTTTGCGTTAATTCGGGAATCGTAAGCTCGGCCCCAACAGCTGCAGCAGAAGCAAAAACAGAACTGACCCCTGGCACGATTTCACAGCTAATTTCATGTTGCTTCAATAAGGCTACTTGCTCCATCGTTGCCCCGTACATCGCTGGATCTCCTGTATGTAAACGGACAACCGTCTTGCCTGCGTTGACACGTTCAACGATACAATCCACCATTTCTTGTAGATGCATCCCTGCAGTGCGGATGATTTCTGCTGACTCCTTTGCTTCTGCTACTAACGTCTCGCTTACGAGGGAATCGGTGTACATGACAACATCCGCTTCTTTTAAAAGCTTTAAACCTTTCACCGTTATTAAATCCGGGTCTCCAGGCCCTGCTCCGATAATCCAAATTTTCTTCATGATTTGCGCACCACCATACAGGACAAGTAGTTTAATTCTGCACCCCTAAGTTCATTGACCTTCCAAATGACCTCTTCATCTGATGTCACTTTTGTCACGACATGTGTATTTTCTAATAAATTCATGTCTGCTAATAAATCCAGCATGCTGTCTAAAACTTTCGCTACTTTGATAAAAACAATCGCATCGTGACTTTCAATCACCCGGCGCATTTCTTCTATATCCTCTGTAGCAGGAACCATCGCGACATGGTCATCCCCATCCGCCAATGCAATACCTAAGCGATTCGCTGAACCATTAAACGAAGAGATTCCTGCAACCGTTTCAATCGGGACATCTGGGTGAATCGATTTCATTACATTCATTAAATGAATAAATGTGCTGAACAACATCGGGTCCCCTTCGGTCACAAACGCAACATCTTTTCCTTGAACGATATAGCGGTAAATCGCTTCCACTGATTTTGTCCATTCCGTGCGAAGGGTATCTTCATCTTTTGTCATCGGAAATACAAGACCAAGCATCTCTTTTTCTTTCGGGTTAATATAGACTTCCACAATTCGATGGGCATACGATTTACTGCCTTTTAATTTTTTTGGATAAGCAATGACTGGGCTTTCCTGTAATTTGCGAAAGGCTTTTACCGTGATTAATTCTGGATCTCCAGGGCCCACACCTAAACCATATAATGTTCCTATTCTCATTTTTCTTTTCCTTTCTTTGCTGTCACAATATAGATTGGATTTAACGGTTCAAACCGTGTTAAATGTAAAATTGGTTTACTTTTTGACATTTGCGCCTGCAAAATCGATACATCACAGCCTAATGCTTTTAGATGCTGAAGCGCTTCTGCTAGATTTTCGATTGTCGCAATATTCATCACAAGCCGACCTTTGGGCTGTAAACGTGAAATACAGATTTGCAATAAATGCTCCATATTGCCACCGTTTCCGCCAATAAAAATCGCATGCGGATCTGGAAATTCATCCAAACGGTCAGGTGCCTTCCCAAGGACTGCAGTAAAATCGGTCCGATGGATACATTGGTTTTTCAAACAATTGTCGAGGTCACCCTCATTTTTTTCGATTGCATACACGGCACCTTCGCGAGCGATTTTCGCTGCTTCAATCGCTACCGACCCTGTGCAGGTTCCAATATCCCAAACAATACTATTTTCCTTAAGCTCTAATTCTTGTAAACTTAAAACTCGAATCTCTTTTTTCGTAATGAGTCCTTTATCCGGCTTTCGCTGAAGAAAGGCGTCATCAGGAATGCCAAGAGAAGCGCGTTCGACAACCTTACGCTGTTTTAAAATCACCACATTCAATGGATAAAAAGAAGTTTGTTCCATTTCATCTAAGGTAAAGGAACGGCAACGCTCGTTTTCCCCCTGGAGATTTTCAGCCACAAAGGCCTCATATTCGGTCATGCCGAATCGCTTTAAATAGGTTGCGATTGTCTGAGGAGAATTCGTTTCATCTGTTAAAATCGCAATCTTCTTGCGCCCATCAATTCTTTGTGCCAACCCTTTTATCGAACGACCGTGCAGGCTGACAATATACGCATCCTGCCAGCTTTCTTGTAGTTTCGAAAAAGCGAGCTGAACCGAGCTGGGATAAGGATAAATCTCTAAAGGAAGCTTCTTTGCAAGCACACCTCCCAGCCCATAAAACAGGGGATCACCTGACACCAAAATGACAACCTTTCGTGTTTCTTGCTGTAATTTAGCCGTTAATGCTGCCAAACCGCCTTTGATCACTCTTTTCTCTTTTTTAAATTCCGGGAAAAATTGTAAATGACGCTCCCCACCGACAAGGACATCACATTCATGGATCCACTCTACATATTGTGGGAGCAATCCTTCAGCGCCATTATCCCCGATACCAATCATCTTCATCCAATTTGTCAATCTTCTCAGCCTTTCCTAAACAATCTCCATTCATCGCATACAAGGTTGTCGATACTTTGATGTCCGTACCCATATGATTCAGCGCATAGTAGCAGCAGTTTTTGCAAAGGGCTGCAAAGAAGGCACCGTTTCCTTGAAGCATTTCCCCCACCTGTGAAGCTGTATTCGCCTGTAAAATTTCTTGCTGCGTCTTTTCATCTACCCCTACTTTGTTGGCAATCCCTGCTAAAAACTCAAAGCTAACCGGGGCACTTTTTGAGTGAACCATCATCACGCCTTGGGCCACTTTTGAGAATTTCCCCATCATCCCAACTAACGAGACTCTAGGAATCTTCTGCCGTGCGATATTCTTCAGCGTAAAACCGACAAAGTCGCCCATTTCGATAAAGGCTTCTTCTGGCAAATGACGATACTGCATCATGGCAAATTTTTCACTGCGTCCGCCCGTTGTAAGGACTAAATGCTCGCATCCAGCTTCTTTTGCGACATTGATTGCCTGCACGATACTTGCCATAAAAGCAGAACTGGAGAATGGTACCACGGTTCCTCGTGTCCCTAATATCGAAATTCCACCGATAATGCCTAAACGCGCATTTAATGTTTTTTCAGCGATCTCTTCACCATCAGGGACCGAAATCACCACTTCAACTCCACAATCCAGCTGAAATTTTTCAAGTGCTTCTTGAACTACACCATAAATCATTTTGCGCGGCACGGGGTTGATCGCCGCTTCCCCCACAGGAACAGGTAATCCTGCTTTTGTCACTCGCCCGACACCAACCCCACCATCTAAATGGATGCCTTCTCCTTTTAAATACCGAACAGTGCTTTGAATTCGCGCTTGGTGGGTTGCATCTGGATCGTCTCCCGCATCTTTGATTGTTTCACACATAACCCAGTCATCTGACACTTCAAATGCGGATACTTTAAATGTTGCATACTGGCCTACCGGCAAATAAATCGTGACTTCATCTGGAACCTTTCCCTCGATAAGTGCTTTTAGTGCTGCCTTGGTCATCGCTGTTGCACAAGCTCCTGTCGTATAGCCGTGACGCATTTGGGAAGGATCCTTTTTATTTCGTTTCTTTTGCCCGTTCATCTGCCATGATCGAAATGGCATTCAGTGCAGCAACCGTCACTGTACTGCCACCCTTTCTTCCTTTGTTTGTAATAAATGGGATTCCTTTAAGTAAGGCTAACTCCTCTTTCGATTCTGCTGCTGACACAAAGCCAACTGGCATGCCAATAATTAAGTCCGGTTTTGCCAAGCCTTCTTTAATTAACCGAATTAATTCCAACAACGCCGTTGGCGCATTGCCAATCGCATAGATTCCTCCTTTATGTAAACGAGTTGCCTTTTGCATCGAAATAATCGCCCGTGTTGTTCCTTGAGCTTTCGCTTCTTTTGCCACATCTTCATCGGCTATATAGCAATGAAGGTCCCCGCCATGCTTTCGGAATCGTTTTCGACCTGAACCACTTTCAATCATTTGGACATCTGCCACGACATGACGGCCCGCTAGAATCGATTGAACCCCTGCCTCAATCGCATCTGGTGTAAAGATCATGCTGCGACCGAGTTCAAAGTCTGCTGAAGCGTGGATGACTCTTCGAACCACTAACCACTGTTCATCCGTGAATGAATGTTCACCCATTTCCTCTTTAATGATGGCGAAACTATGATCATAAATTTTGTCTGGATCAACTGTTACCGGCACAAATTTGGTATTAAAGTTCGTATTTGCCATGAATTATTCCTCCCAATCGTTGAGTGACTTCTTCAAAAGAAACACATAAATTCTCATATTCAATCGCTGGTCGTTTGATTAAAATAACCGGAATTCCTAGTTGCAAAGCCGCTGTCACTTTTTCATCAACCGCTCCCACTTTGCCGCTTTCTTTTGTAATCAATAAAGTGACATCATATTGCTCACATAGGGCTCTATTTAATGACTCCGAAAAGGGACCTTGAATCGCAATAATGTCCTTTTGTTTAATCCCTAACTGATTGCACTTTTCCATGTTCCCGACATTTGGAAGCATCCTGCAAATAAGCCGAATTTCTTCGCGCATTAAATATTTCGTAAAGATTTCTAACGTTTTGCTGCCTGTTGTCAGCATGATCGTGCCTTTGTGAGATTGGGCTAATTTCGCTGCATCTTCATAACTTTCCACTTCCGTAATGAGTGGAGATAGGAACTGTTCTTTAGGACGTTCATACCGAATATAGGGAATCTCACATGCTCTTGCTGCTGCGATCGCCGTTTTCGACGCTTCTTCGGCATACGGATGGCTGGCATCAATCACACAAGTCATGTTTTGCTTCTGAATCAGTGCCGTCATGTCATCGACAGATAACCGCCCCACTTGATTAGGGATCTGGTGGGTAGTTAAACTCTCGGCTGCCGATTCTGTGACAACCGTTGCCAATAAAGGATAGCCTTGATTTTGCAATTGAATCGCCAATGCCCTCGCATCACTTGTTCCTGCTAAAAATAAAATCATCTGTTCCTCCTAATCCCCACATGGTGCCGGCTCGACTTTAATTTTGGAGCTCATATCGTGATAGATAAATGACCGAATTTTTTTCACACGTTTAAAATATTTAAAAAGCCGTTCATTTGGATGGGCATTTTGTTTATATTCTTCAATCAATTCAGTTAATAACGGCAGTAGCTGATCAGGTTCAATTCCTTCTGCTACTGGCTGTGCTGCATGGGCTGTACGGCCAACCGGCTTTGCTCCAATAAATAAATCAAATTTCTTCTTTCGATACACAATCCCAATATCATCAAATACGGCCCGATAACAGGCCATCCCACAGCCGTTGAATCCAATATGTAATTCTTTTGGAAGCTTTAGGCCCCCCAAATTTGATGCAATTTCTTCTGCATATGGAATCGACTCTGCTTTTTCACCGTAGCAAAAATCACAAGCTTTTAAATTCAAAACATCTCCCATTGGCATGACAATTAGATGATGTTGTTCAAGTTTTTCAATAATGGATTCAGGATCAGTTGTTGGAATCTTGACTAAAAAACGATGATCTGGTGTATATTCCAGAGTCCCTGTTTCATCAATGATTTCTGCTAATACGCGCATTTGCTCTGGCTTGATAAATTTGTTGGCAACACCAGGTGAAACAGCGAATTCAAAAATATTCTCGATTGGCTGTTGTACGAACATTGAATTTTCTATGTCGGTTTTCGTCACCATGGATAAAGCCTTTAAGGCAACATCTAATGAGCTCCCTTCTTGTTTTTTTCGTTCGATTTGCTCATAACCTGCCTGAGCTTCCCCTGTTTCTTGATTTAATGCCCATGGTTCAGCTTCCTTTTTTAAACGCTGATGTGGTTTTAACCTTTGTTCCTCTTCCCCTAACGTATATTTACGCTGATACCCTCGCGGGGTAATGATTTTATTGTCATAAAAGAAAGTAGAAGAATTCCCGATTATGACCGTTGTCAGCATTCCGATATCGTGTTCAAGCATGTCTGCCAATGTGGTCAGGACGACATTCTGATTTTCACGAAAGGCACTTTTTACAAGCCCCACTGGTGTGTTAGGAGAACGATATTTTAATAGAATGGTTTGTGCCTCTACAATTTGACGTGTCCTCCGGCCGCTTTTCGGGTTGTATAAGGCGATCACAAAATCCGCCATCGCGGCTGCTTCAATCCGCTTTTCAATCACTGTCCAAGGCGTTAAATGATCACTTAAACTAATCGTGCAGGCATCATGCATGATGGGCGCACCTAGTATACTCGCACATGAATGAATCGCTGAAATACCTGGGACAATTTCGACTGCAATTCCTTCTTTTTCAGTCCAGCCCTTTTCAATCAGGACTTCATACACTAATCCAGCCATCCCATATACCCCTGAATCACCACTAGAAATCACCGAGACTAGGTTTCCTGCTTCAGCTTGTTTTACAGCTTCTTGGGCACGAGACACTTCTTCTGTCATCCCCGTACTGACGATGGATTTTGCTGTTACGAACGGTTCGATGAGCTCCACATATGTTTTATAACCAATAATACTATCACTCTGTTTCAGGACATCTATTGCTCGTTTTGTAATATGCTCCCGATCACCTGGACCGAAGCCCACAACAAAAATTTTTCCTTTTTTCATAGCCTTACCTCCCATTTAGAAAATCTCAAAACGCCTTGCCCCCTGCATGGCACAAGACGAGCCCCTTGGAAAGGTGCTCTTTGTTATTGCGAGGCTCGTGACCTCGAAGGGTTGGCATTGAAGCTAGACAAGGTTTATTTTTTCTTACAAACTAAAAAATGCCTGCACTCCTTTTAAAAGGAATACAGGCATTTGAAATGACAGCACAAAAAAAGCATACTGAAACATCAAAAACAATCGTAACATTGTCCCACCTATACTTCTCCCTCCGAAAAGTTAGTCTCGCATAAATAAGCAGGTTTCCTGACTTAAGCTTCTTTTTACTCTTACACCTTCCCGATTTCTCAGTGGTATTGTAATTTCATCAGCTCTTACAGTAGCGGGGGCTGTACTAGACTTTCACTAGTTTCCCTTTTACCTCACAAACGTGAGCACTTATTTAAGTTGATTATATTAAATTGGTATTAATATATCATAGAATCTACCAAATTGAAAATAGGTAATTTTAAAAATATTGTAGAACCATGTAGGACACAGGTACATCGTCCAACACCCTTGGACACGGAGAGCGTGATTAAGTTTAAATTGAGGCATATAGTATAATAGACTAATCCCCCGCACCCTTTTAAAAAAAATGAAGGCATAAAAAAACACATCTCCATACCAAAGAAAGGCACCCATTAGGGGTAACAACTACAAACTATTTGGCAAATGGTGTTTATACATTTCTAATGCATTCGTATTTTCTCCTAAAACAGCCACAATTTTTGGATGTGGGTTAGCATAAATCACTGGATAATCCTTTTCACCAAGTTCTTCATGAATGGGAAAAGCTAATTTTTCTTCATCAGTTGAAAATTGAGCATCAATTCCCTTTTTATTCCCACGAGCATCGACCCTAATCCATTTATTAAGTGATTTCAGAAAGATCGCATTCAATGCGTGGATACAATACCCTTTTTCTGGGGTATCAAATAACATCAATTTTTGGTAACAAAAACCTGTTGGGATTCCCTGTGAACGCAATAAAGACGCTAATAAGTGTGATTTGGCATAACAAATACCCTCTTTAAAGTCCAATACTTCCGATGAATGACAAGTTACCCGCTCTGATTGGATATCCCAAGAATGAGCAATTTCATCACGAACAAATTCAAAAGCGATTTTAGCTTTTTCAATTTCCGTTTGAGAATGATGAAAAAGTTCATCTGCCTTTTCTTTGATAATTGGATTAGAATAATTAACTTCATTTAACTCAAGTAAATAGTCATCTAATTTCTCCGAGTCACAGAACAATTTCATAACCCCTACTCCCTTCAAAACAACACATAATATGTATAGATAAACATTATTTTTTCTATTCATTACATAGAAAGTTTGTTTATGAGCAAGCCTTTATCCCATTTTTGAGAACAGCCCCTTTTCTTCCTCTTTCTTCCCATACCACCCATCTCCACCTGGAGCGCAGTTATAGAATTTTGGATCCTCTACTGCATTGAAGGTATCAATGTACATTTTTTCAAGTTCATTTAATTGTTCCGCAGTATAAGCATAGGCAATGATTTCTCTTTCGAAGTTTTCTTCCCCAAGTTCTTCAATAGCAGCTTTCAGACGAACTCCACTGCCAAGGTATGTCTCATCATTTCTTGAATGCTTTCCAACATACTTTATTCCATTTATAAGATTCGTAGTGATATAGATAAACCCATACTTATTTTCAAGGTCAATTTCATCTTTTTCCGATAGTTTTCTTTTCTTTCCAAGATTGGTTTCCTTCATTTCTTTCCACTTCCCGTTTGCTTCCAGTACTTCTCTAAAGAAATGAAAAATATTGTTGTGGGTTCTCGCTTTATTTTTCCCATGATGTCTATTTGTGTGCTCAACGCTAGTGATTAACGCCTTTTTCCCTTCATGTGGGTTTTGAATGGTTACACGTATCTCATTCTCTGTCCACTGAAAGAAATTTAATTTTAGTCCACTCAATGTTTTCTCTGATTTTTTCGCCATCGATAATTCCCCCCGATTTCCTACTCTCAGCCTTGATCTTATTCATTCATATCTCATTAGACTAGGATCATCTATTACCACCTTCAATCGCACACCCCTTGAATTTTCTATCCAACGCTCCTGCTAGATTAGGATAACTAGCGGCTAAGCAATCTAAAACGCTTATTTTCTAAAATCGTTGATTAATTGTTCTGTTGTAAGGATGGTAGCAAATTCATCGTGCAAGGTAGCTAACGATAGATTATGGATCATTTCTGCATCATAAAATGTACCATTCTGGTCCTTCAAACCAAAAGCTGCTGTTGCATCGGAAATAAGGTAAGTGTTGAAACCTAAATTCCCGCTCATTCTTGTCGTCGTAGAGACACAATGCGGTGTGGTCAAACCTGTAATGACAACCGTTTTTAGATCATTTTGTTCTAGATACTCTTGTAAATTGGTCCCAATAAAACTACTATTCACTTTCTTTGTGATGATAACTTCTCCGTCAATAGGCTGAACCATTTCTTTAAAAGCAAACCCGCTATTGTTTGGATTGAATACAGAATTTGGATGATCTGATGTGTGACGAATATGGATGACCTTCCACCCTTTTTCCCTCCATAGACGTAGGATTTTGCTTATGTTTTCTTCTGCACTTAGGTTATTTCGCTCTCCCCACTTTTTATCATCGAAAGCTTTTTGAACATCCACTATTATTAAAGCTACATGATCCATAAGAATTCCCCTTTTATGTAAAATTTCATTTCCTATTTTAATCTAATTCTAGGGTTATTTTTCGAATATTTCTATTGTTACTTTTATTATGGTACAAACGGTAGGACCGGTACATCTTTCCGGTAGCAACTCTGTTCCTATCCAAATAAAGGGATAGTACATATCCTCTTTGTGGTTGTTCAAAGATCTATTGTTCCATCCCTAATTGGTATCTTATTTTTAATGACATGATCGGTTGATATCTATTTTCACCAACGGGTCACATCCTCGATATGTGGCCTTATTTTGTTCTTAGTTTCGCTCTATCCTAAAATGATTTCATTGATATTACTTAACCATTCTATCTTTCCTTTCAATGGTGTTGGGCTCGCATGATAATAAAAAGGTGTTCCCTTAATCTCATGTTCCACTCCTATAATTCGATCTCGGGGTAGTGCGACAAGTGCACATTCTGCTAAATTTTTAAATCTCGAATCTGTACCCCAAGCCACAATGATGGGGCAGTTACTATTAGAAAGAACTTGCTCTAACTCGCCTTTCCGCTGTTTAGAGAATATACTATGTCTATCAAATCCTACTCTTTTAGCTTCGTTTAATTTACGTTTGAACTCATCTAGATTGCCTGCTCGAATATCAGAAAGATTGATGACCAGGACTTTATTCCAATTTTTTAAATTCATAAATCGCATGATTTGGTATTGGGTATTGTCGGTTTTCGCGAAGGTGTAATTTAAAGAGGATTCTCCATGACTTATTTGCGGAATAGGATATGTGGATTTCTTCGGTGAGCATAATCCAGGATTCATTAAAACAAGTACAGCATCATATTCTTTTTGATTTTCCTTATCCTTTCGATATACCTGTGCATAATTTCTACATTCGAAACGATGACCATGTATCTCTAAATGATAAAAACTACCTTTTACCTCAAATTGCTTTTTTAAACTGTCTGCTTTTACAAATTCCATAATATCTCCTCCAAAAGAATACTCTTTCTAAGAGGTCGATCATGGGTGTATATACCTATTATAATCGAAAGTTCGAATTATTGGAAAATTGTAGAATGTGAGTGAATAATCAAAAAGAGGTATTCACATAAGTAATGGATAGAATGGTTTTTTAATTAAGTAGGAAGAATAACTTTATTAGTGTATATCTTCCCTACTTCCATCCATCACGACAGTTCCTTCATCCTGTCGGTTAGGTTTTGAATTGACTGAACGAAATTATCGAGTCTCGCTTCTATTTAGTAAAGCAAATATAACGTAAGTTAATGAAGGATTCTCACCGCCAAACGATGAATAGTTATGGGGAAGGTAAACAGTCTTCTTATAAGGGAGTTGAAAGATGTGTTAAGTAGAGTGGGACAAATTATGTTGTATGTTCAGAATCAAGATGAGGCAAAGAGTTTTTGGACTGAGAAGTTAGGTTTTGCGGTGATTTCTGAAGAAAATAGCGATCAGGGATTCAGATGGATCGAAATTGCTCCTCATCGTGATGCAGAAACGAGCATCATTCTGCATAATAAGGAATTTGTTGCGAAAATGTCACCTGGATTAAATCTCGAGACTCCTTCTTTAATGTTTTTTACAGATAACCTCGACCAATTACACCAAGACCTCTCAAATAAAAATATCACCGTAGGAGAGATTATCAATATGCCAACTGGCAGAGTATTTAATTTTGCTGACAATGAAGAAAATTATTTTGCGGTAATGGAAAAACGATAATTTCTTTTAGATAAGGCTCTTTTCTCAATTTTTTGCTTTACAACTACAGATACGCCTGAATATGCTAGGTTATAAAAGATAGATATATTTTATGAGAAAAGAGCTTGCGTACTAATTTTAAACATACAAAATAGCTACTAACTCGTTAAAATCGGCTTTAGGATTTTAACAACACTCTTTACCAAAACAGACTTAGAAAACAATAAATTATCAAATAGCAATAACTCGACCATTCCCCTCGGTATATCCTCCCTTAACAAAAAGGGTCCTAAGCCAGAGACAACGTATGGCGAGTTTTCTTTTTATTAGGCTATTTTCTCAAACACATCACCCCCGTTCCTTCATCCGGTCCGGCAGGTTTTGAATTGACTGGACAACATTATCAAGCTTTACTTCGATACGGTATAGCAAGTATAATGTGACCACAATTGGAAAGCCTACTTCACTGATCAACGGGATGAACTCTTGCATATCGTTTGCCTCCTTTCACGATTCTTCTTTTTACAAGAAAGACCGGTCCCAAGAGGAAACCGGCCTTTGCTGCTTACACAATCTCGTATTCTGTTACATTTCGCTCCACAACACGAGCGCTATCGACTGCCACTAGACTTCCATTTGAATAGAAGGCATTCGATGCAATGATCGATTCCATCGCAAGCTTTACAGCTGCTGGATCCACCGGCTCAATCGGGTTGTCCACGGTCACTTTCGTTGTTTTTCCAAGATCCGTGACAAATTGGAGTTCAAGAACTTTGGCCATTTTTTATCACCTCCTTCCTGCCAATCTACAAAACTAGAGATTACATGACGTCGTAATTGTCTGTACGTTCGATAGAAGAAAGTGGATTTACACAAAGTCCACTAAGAGCAACAGCCGCTTGATGAAGCTGGTCCGCTGTCGCACTCATTTTGATAGTGGAATACGATTTCCCTTTGAAAATCGATTCCCCTTTTTCGTTTAACCCTGTTTCATAAACCAAAGTAAGACGAGTGTTTTTAATATGTTGCTGTGCCATGTCCCTCACCTCCTTTCACTCTTTATATAGAGAGAAATTCCGGAAAAGGACAGGGTATTCCATAAAAAAAGATGGCCTGCTCATTTTGTGAGGAGACTATCTCTTTCTAAATAGATTATTTTTTAGTATAACAACCTAACCCAATGCCACATCAAGGATCATCATAACTGTAAAACCAATCATCAAACTTATAGAAGCTAAGTCAGTATTGCCTTTTTCTTGAGATCCGGGTATTACTTCCTCCGCTACAACAAAAATCATCGCACCTGCTGCAAAACTTAATGCATATGGCAACAATGGTTCGATGAAAATAACGGCCATTGCACCAATTACAGCAGCAATGGGTTCAACCATACCTGAAAACTGTCCATATATAAAACTTTTTGAACGTGACAGCCCGTCTCGCCTTAGTGGCATTGAAACGGCGACTCCTTCAGGAAAGTTTTGAATCCCAATCCCCATTGCTAATGCTATAGCCCCTGTTAATGTTGCTGATTCAAAACCCGCTGCAACAGCTCCAAATGCCACTCCAACCGCTAAGCCTTCAGGAATGTTGTGTAATGTAATAGCAAGAACCAGTAAAGTGCTTCGCCGCTTTTTCATTGGGTGAATACCTTCTGCACTTTCTATTGGTTTATCTGGGTGTAAGTGTGGAAGGATTTTATCCGCAATTAATAAAAATAGTCCCCCAAAAAGGAAGCCTATCGCTGCTGGCATCCACGAAGGGAGGTTCCCCCCTTCAGCCATCTCAAGTGCAGGTGCAAGAAGGGACCAATAGCTAGCTGCAATCATTACTCCACCTGCAAAGCCCAACATACTGTCTAAGAACTTCTGATTAACTGACTTGGTTGTAAAAACTAACGCCGCACCTAGAGCCGTCATCCCCCAAGTAAACAAAGTCGCTAAAAGAGCTTGATGAACAGGGGATAGTCCTGAAAACCACTCCATCTTCTCCCTCCAATCTCCTAACAATAAGTCATTATTGTAAAATAAATATATATTCCTATGATCTATATTTTCAACCAATACCGATAACCTATCCTATTTGGTGGAATCTTACTTTTTTATCCCCATTATTTTTCGATACAAGCCACTCATCATGACATCCTCATCTTTGGTAATCTCGCTTTTGTCAGCAACTGCTTGATACAATTCATAGAAATCCAGTCCTATATCTGTACCCAATAACTTAATAACCGGTCTAAGCACGATTTGCTTGATCTTTCGTTTATGATCTCTAGGCACGAATTTATCAAATACAACAAATGAGCTATTTTTCTTTAAAACGCGAACCATCTCAGATAGTGCTTGTTTCGGCTGTGGGACAACACTAAGAATTAAACTCGCGACAATAAAATCAAAGGACTCATTTTCAAACTCCAGATTTTGTGCATCCATCTGCATAAAACGAACGGATCCATTCTGATCTTTTTCCTTCGCTACCCTTAACATCTCACTAGAGAAGTCAATTGCGGTAATGTCGTATCCTTTATTTAAAAAATAAGGCAAGTCCGCCCCCGTTCCTACTCCTACAAAGAGAATTTTGCTTCCTTCTTTAAGGCGTATGTCAGAAAATACTTGGTTTCTTGCTTTTAGAAACATACCTGTATTAAAAAAACGCTCATAAACGGGTGCCCACCATTTATACACAAAAGAGTTCCAGGAATTCTTCATCTTCTCCCCCTTAAAGGAAGCTTCCCATTTCTGGGAAGCCAATTTTCACTCATCCTTAACTCGAAGAAGTCTTAAACTATTTAAGGTTACAAGCAGCGTTGCCCCCATATCCGCAAAGATGGCGATCCAAAGAGTCAGCCAACCTGGTATGACTAATAACAAAGCGACGAGTTTGATTCCTAAGGAGAAAGTGATGTTTTGTTTAATGATCGCCAGTGCTTTTCTGCTTAATTTCACTGTATACGGTAACTTCTCCAAATCATCTGCCATTAAGGCAATATCTGCCGTTTCTAACGCTGTATCAGTGCCAGCACCACCCATCGCGACTCCAACAGTGGAGGCCGCAAGAGCTGGTGCATCGTTCACGCCATCGCCAACCATTGACACACGATCATATTTTTTTCTCAAGTCTTTTATCAGCGTAAGTTTATCTTGTGGCAATAACTCTGCTTTGATATTCGAAACTCCTACTTGTGTTCCAATCGCTTTTGCAGTCCCTGCATTGTCACCCGTCAACATGATCGTTTTTTCAATCCCTAAGGAATGAAGTTTTTGTATCACATGCCGACTGTTTGCTCTTACTTCATCTGCAACAGCTATTAAGGCCAGGATACTAGTTGATGTTCCAGCGACCATGACGGTTTTGCCTTGATTTTGTAAAGATGAAATTTGTTCTTCTAATTCTACTGATATTCCGTTCGAAAGCAGCTCTTCAAAAAGATTTGGACTGCCTACATAATACGACTCTCCATTTACGATTCCTTTAATTCCTTTTCCTGTAATCGAAGTGAATTCGGGGATCTCAACGCTTTGATAATCAAGGTTTTCTTGTTCGGCTTTTTTCATAATGGCTGAAGCCAATGGGTGTTGAGAACCATTTTCTAATGCTGCGATAATTTTTAATAATTCTTTTTGATCTTTCCCTTGTTGAGGAAGGAAATCGGTTACCACGGGAACTCCTTTTGTTAACGTTCCTGTTTTATCAAACGCAATCGCTTTAATCGATCCCATTTCTTCTAAATGAATCCCACCCTTAATTAAGACTCCGTTACGGGCAGCATTTCCAATCGCTGTCACAATGGAAACTGGAGTAGAGACCACAAGGGCACACGGGCAACCAACCACCAACACCGCTAATCCTTGATAAATCCAAGTGTTCCAGTCTGCCCCGAAAAGTGGCGGTACGACCGCAACACCCAGTGCGATGAACATAATCACAGGTGTATAATACTTCGCAAAACGGTCAACAAATGCTTGGGAAGGTGCTCGCTCAGCTTGTGCCTCTTCTACTAAATGAATTATTTTCGCAATCGTTGTGTCATCGACATGTTTGGTTACTTTTACTTCAAGTAAACCTTCTTCATTTAAGGTTCCAGCAAACACTTCATCATCGGTGGTTTTCGCCACTGGCACCGACTCCCCAGTGATAGCTGCTTGGTTTACAGCAGAAGTTCCTTTGACAACCATGCCATCCATGGCAATTTTTTGACCAGGTTTGACGATCATAATGTCGCCAATTTGAATTTCATCCACCTGAATCATCATTTCCTGATTGCCTCTTCTGATTAACGCCTCTTTTGGGGCAATATCCATTAAGGAACGAATCGATTGACGGGCCTTATCCATAGAGTAGGTTTCGAGAGCTTCACTAATGGCAAATAAAATGACAACTGTAGCTCCTTCCCCCCATTCACCAATGAAGGCTGCACCAATGACGGCAATGGTCATCAAGGTTTTCATATCAAAATCTAAACGAAACAGGTTTTTCAATCCTGTATGAAACAGTCGATAACCGCCAATCAGGATAGATGTTGCGTAGGCCAAGACGGAGGACACATTTTCTTCTCCATTGATTTGTCCTGAGATCCATCCGATTAGTAAAAAAACAAATGACGTGATCACCGTTGCATGCTTTTTCAAAAAGTGTTCTTTCTTTTCTTCAAAACGTTCCTTCTCAGGTACTATTTTTAAATTCTCAAATGCTCCGGCTTTTTCAAGTTCTTCAATCGAAGCATTTCCATACAAAGTCAGTTTAGAAGCTCCAAAATTGACACTAGCATCTGTCACACCCTCCAGGTGTTTTACGTTTTTTTCAAACGTAGTCGCACAGCCTGATCAGGAAAACCCTTGTACACGGTATACTTGTTTTTCAGTTGATTTCTCGGCTGCTTTATCCAAGGAGCTTTCCCTCCTTTTCATGGGTAAAGGCTAGGTGAAGCAATTGTTTGACATGATCATCATCTAGTGAATAAAACACTAATTTTCCCTCTTTGCGATATTTTGCTAAGCCCATGTTGCGAAGTAAGCGCAAATGATGGGACGCAGTTGCTGTTGTACAACCGACAATATTGGCGACGTCACATACACAAAGCTCCTCTTCTTCACTCAATGCAAACGCAATTTTTAATCTAGTATCATCTGCCAATGCTTTAAACATTTTCGAAACAGAAAATGTATTATGTTTAGTTATGGACTCTTTCACACGATTCACTTTTGGTTCATCAAAACAAGTGACTTCACAAACATCCTCATGTTTCATGTATTCCCACCCCATATTCAAACGTTCATTTGAATATTAGTATATGCAACGTTTTCCAAATAGTCAAACAATAATGGGACAGAGGGACAGGCACCTCGTCCCGCGGCGGGACCGGGACATTGTACCTGTCCCTCTGTCCCTAATTTCATAAATATGTCACAAATAAAACAAACTTTTTATGGTATTATTAAGTTATTTGCAGCATTTCTTCATTTTCACTTTAAATACGACATAAATAGGGGATGTCTATGAAAAACACACATATACAATCTGAAGCAACACTAGACACAATAACAGGTAGTCCATCCAAACTTCTCAGCTTATTAATAGATATTAAATATTTATTAAAAGGCAAAGTGTTAGTCGCCAATGTATTGCCTGTATTTACTAGCTATTGGTTAGCGCTTTATTTTACTAACGAAAGTTTTATCGATAATTGGGGCCTTTTTCTACTCACGATGATCGGCAGTACACTCGTTATTTCAGGAGCGCTAATTCTCAATAATTGGTATGAAGTGGATTTGGACAAAAAAATGGTCCGAACCCAAAAACGACCGACTGTTACCGGGAACTTTTCTTTAAAATCCGTTCTATGGTCAGGGATCATCACCTCCATCATTGGACTGGTGATGATGTTCTTTACAACCTTTGAAGCTGCACTGTATTCATTTTTAGGCTGGTTTTTCTATGTGGTTCTTTATACATTTTGGTCAAAACGTAGATATACATGGAATACCATAATTGGTAGTGTCTCTGGGGCATTTACCCCTTTAATCGGTTGGGCAGCAATTACACAAGCGAATCATATCGTTCCAATCGTGATGTTCTGTATCTTATTCATTTGGCAAATTCCACACACGCTGGCAATCACGTTGAAAAGGTTAGAAGATTATACACGCGCTGGTGTCCCGATGCTGCCAGTCGTTTACGGTGTTCCTGTGACAATTCGCCAAAATTTAATTTATATTGTCACATTATTGCCTCTCCCATTCTTTTTGATTGTTTCGTTAGGCTGGTTTTTCACTATTTTTGCGATTGCCCTAACAATCGGTTGGATTATTCTCGCGATAAAAGGACCACGAGCAAAAGATCTGAAGAAATGGGCACAAGCGAATTTACGTTATTCACTAATCTATTTAATTTTACTATCATTCGTCATGATTCTTTTAACTTCACCAATCATGAATTCATAAGGCACTTTTCTAAGGGGAATCTTTCACTAAGGAGGATTCCCCTACTTTTTATAAAATAAAAACTCCCTTTGCCATGGAAGCAAAAGGAGTTCATTCTTATCTATCTTTCAATCGCTTATTCAACTAACCTTTTAGTTGGTTAAGACATTCAACTCGAAGATCAATCAAAAGCGACAGGTTCTTGCGGGTTATGTAAATGTTTAAATGCTAGATGAATTTGTGACTCTGTGTTTCTATCGATTGATAAAGGTGGCAGTTCATTTTCAGCGAAAAATTCCACTGCATCTGTTTCAATCCCTTCACTAGCTTTCCCACCAACGATTTCACATTGAATCAATATTTTATAAATGTGATAAGGAGAAGGTGGATGAGGATGGCATTTCTTGTCGAGTACAGCTACTAATTTTGTTGCTTTCACGTCAAACCCTGATTCTTCCTTGACTTCCTTGACAGCTACTTCACTTGGAGTGAATCCAATATCTCCCCAACCTCCGGGTAACGACCAACCGCCATCACTATTTTCTTTGACCATTAAGATTTTATTCTCTCTAAAAACAACAGCCCTAACATCCACTTTCGGCGTCGCATACCCTGTTTCATTTGCAAATAGTTCCTTGATCGTTTTATTGTCCATTTTTGTATACTCTGCTAAAATCTCAACACTCATATCTCTTATCAATTCAAATCGTTCCAAATCATAAACATCTTTAGAATACGTTAATCCTGCTTGTGAAATAGCTTGAAGCTGTTTTGCCCATTCTAACCATTTAGGTTCCAATTCACTATTCACCACCAACTGATTTTTCCTTAATTCTACCCTATTTTCAGTCTAAACTAAACTTTCCCTTATCCCACTCGTTTACGGTCTCTATCCAATCGCTTCGTTCTTTTATAACAACGTGATCCTAAAACGGTAGAAAAGAAGCTCCCCAAGTTTGTTCGACCTATGATTATTTTGTTTCACGGTGTAAAGTATGTTTTTTTAGACGTGGGCAGTATTTCATTAACTCCAAACGCTCCGGATGGTTTCTCTTGTTTTTGGTTGTAATATAATTCCGATCTCCTGTCTCCGTGCACGCTAATGTAATTTTTACTCTCATTTTTTTTTACTTCCTCCTTCTATTTTCTTTTTTTGGCAAATCTTTTATTATTCCATTACCGAAAAGGCCGGTAGTTTATCGTAAAATCTAGACCAATCACTTTTCATTTCCTCATCGGTTAGTAGACATTGATCTAATGCTTCCTCAATGGCATTGCGGTCCATCTTCACCCCAATAAGGACAAGTTCTGTCATTCTGTCACCAAAGTCAGCGTCCCACTTTTCAAGTAATTCTGGTTCATCGCTTAGGATTTTCTCCCTTTCTTGAGCGGGATAGGCCGCTAGCCATTCCCCTGCGCCTTGAAAAGTGATGGTAGGACCAGCTTGCGATAATAAACCTGCCATATTGTTACGGGACGCAAGCCAAAAGAAACCTTTTGCTCGAACAATTTCAACCGGCCATTCCTCCAGCCAATCTCGCCACCGTTCAGGGTGAAATGGTCTTTTTCTTCGGTAAACAAAAGAAGAAATCCCATACTCCTCGGTCTCCGGTATATGTTCCTCATTCAATTCCATGATCCAGCCTGCACCTTGGCTGGCTTCTTCAAAATCAAACAAACCAGTATCTAAAATCGCCGTTAAGTCTATTTTTGAATGGGCACTCTCTATGATCCTCGCCACCGGATTAAGTTTACGTAGGACTGCTTTCAGTTCGAGTATGCTTTCTTGATCGATTAAATCAATCTTGTTTAAAACTAACACATTGGCAAACTCAATTTGATCGATGAGTAAATCGACTACTTCCCGCGCATCGTATTCATCCGCACCCTGCTTTCGGTCCAAAAGGCTCTCTCCTGATGAGAAGTCATGCCAAAATCGGTTTGCATCGACAACAGTGACCATCGTATCTAACCTACATTGTTCTGCTAAGTTGATGCCTAGACTTTCGTCAACATATGTAAATGTTTGGGCAACAGGGATTGGCTCTGAAATTCCTGAAGATTCAATTAGGATATAGTCGATATCCCCCTTTTGTACAAGCTGTTCCACTTCGATCATTAAGTCTTCTCTCAAGGTGCAGCAAATACACCCATTTTGAAGCTCTACCAATTTTTCATCTGTTCGGGAAAATCCTCCTTTCTTCACCAGAGCAGCATCGATATTAATTTCACTCATATCATTCACGATGACAGCTATTTTTTTATTTTCTCGATTTCTTAGTACATGGTTTAATAAAGTTGTTTTCCCTGCGCCTAAATAACCACTTAATACAGTTACAGGTATTCTTTTACCCATTTCCTCACTCCTAAAATGATAATAGTAATCATTACGATTTACAGGCTATAGACTATTTACAATTCTCTCTGCAGCATGCCTAGCCCCAGATATATTCCTAGCAATTGGTCCTACCTCCAGTTCGGCTAATGGACCCGATACATATAAATGGGGACTCCATTGCAAAGATTGGTTAACGATTGGATATCCACAGTTTGCACATGATAATTCAAGGTCTTCCATTACCTGATTAAGCCAATTTCCTCCCGGAACAGATGGCATAAATCCAGTGGCTAATAACATACTATTTCCCTTTATTATTCTTTCTCCAACATTTAACATAATCTGATTTCTATTCGAATTTGCTGATTTTACCTCACCATCCATAACTTGTATCTGATGATCCTTTTCAAGCCTTTTCAACTGATAGAATAGTTCTCTAGTTAAAGAACCTTTATTTCTTGCCTGTTGAATCATCACCCGACGGTCTCCATAGTCCTTCGTTTTATGAAAATACCTCAAATATTTTGGGCCTAACCATCCAGGATTACTATCAAACTCATTTATTCGAAATGGATGTCGCTTGATTAAAATGACCTTCCCAGGAAACATACCTGATAACTTAATCGTCAGATGTGCGGCCGTTATTCCTCCGCCAATCACCATAATAGGAGGCTGTAAAGAGGTCATGTTTGCCAAATTGTCTTCAAAAACGTGAAACACTTGTTTAGGTAAATCAGCTTTTAATTGCTTTGCCCAATTAGGTATATTTAATGCATTGTTTATACTAATGGATATGACAATATTTTGGGCTCTGATTGCCGCACCATCCTCTGTCATGACTTTCCAAAATCCTTGTTCATTTTTAATAGAGTTCACAAATCCTCTGTACCAAGACCGTAGTAAGCCCACCTCATCTATAATCGAATTACAATGTTCATTAAACAACTCAAGAGATGGTCGTTTGTATCTCCCGTAAAAATGTTCCCTGCCCCACTTTTCCTTTTGTCCAAATCTCTGAAGGCTAAGGGGGTCAACATCGATATGATGGACAAACGGAGAGCGTAAATATTTCATCCCAATTTTTTCGGTGTTTTTCTTCCATTTATACATTGGTTCATCGTAAGGGTCAATAATACGAAGCTTTTCAACCCTTACCTTTCCTCTTTTAAGCAAAAAGGACGCCACCGTACATCCATGGATACCTCCACCAATTACAAGCCATTCATACAAAAAGTATCCTCCTTCTAATATCGTAATGATTACGATTTATGAAGTATTTATTTTGATGAATTAAGAACGATTGAATAAATGGTAAAATAACTTTCCTACAACCTCTGTTCCTCCTAAGGCACAGTAAGTTAGGAAATGAATAGAAATGACCATTGCTTTTCCCCGTGCTGACTTTTCATTCGGTCCGTGCAATCAACCCATTTTAAACGATTACACCTTTTATTCATAATCCTATCAATTTCTGCTTGGGCCTCATCCATTACTTTCTTTATAAAGAAAATATCCACTGAAAAATATTCTGCAGCCGCTTTAAATGGAGAGTTATCTATCATATAGCTCATAAATTGCGTTTCATTTAAAGATATTTCCTCTAATTGATTTTCCATCTTTACTATAAACTGATAGATTTCCCGCTTCTGATCTGGGAGGTTTGAAATTGCACTACGATGCAAAAATTCAATTAAGATTGGATTAAACGCCTTCATGCTAGCTCCCTCCATCCTTTTCTATATCATGCTTACCACAAGACTTTTCAACTGACGAAATCTCATCCTCTACCAGCTCGCTTTTTTTACCCCTGGAATTTGTCCTTTATGCGCGTATTCTCTTAAAGCAATCCTAGACATTTTAAACTTTCTTAAATACCCTCTAGGTCTTCCTGTAACCTCACATCTGTTTTTCAAACGTGTAGGTGAAGAATCTCTCGGAAGTTTCCTAAGGGCCTCATAGTCCCCTTTTTCTTTTAGCTCTTTACGAAGAGCTGCATATTTTTCCACCAATTCCTCACGTTTTTTTGCCTTCACTATTTTTGATTTTTTTGCCATACCCATATCCTCCTGTAATTTGAGTCACGATTTCATACGGTTATTTATTTTTGGTGAAAGGTATGTCTTTTTCAAATACCTTTAACAAGCAAATCATAATCATTACGATTTAAACCGTAAAAAAAAGAGCCTTTTTTATGAGCGTAATCATTATAAAACGGAATGATTCCTGTTTGCAAGTGTTTTTTTGGTTATCTTTGGCAGGATACAGGGACACTACTTGTCCACCTGTCCCTCTCTAACTTATTCATGGACTTTTGGGTAAAATAAAATTGTATGCTCATTGGGGATAGACAGTAAAAAAATGGTTCCATATGCTGGATACCATTTTTGTAGTTGATTAGCGGTTACCAATCACTTCTTTCTTTTTCGTAAAAACGTTAAACAATTCCTATTCACTATCTCAGAAGTTGTAAAAATTCTTAAGAAAAAGATGAGTATAATTGTTTTTCTTTTAGAATTAATCACTTGAATCATATATTGTACGCCTAAAACAATGAAAGCCCTACCTCTCTTTCATCCTTACGGCTCCTAGTCCGTTCCAGTGTGATTCAGGCTTACAAGACCAAGTGACTATTTTATCGAGTTATTTGATAAAACTTAATAATAAAAATGGATTAGATTGTAGAAATACTAAAGAGGTTAATGCTCTAATGGTGAGTTGAAGAAGTTGTATGTCTTTGAGAGGTTTTACTATTAATAAAAGGCTGTTTTCTCAAAAATTGTTGTTAAATCCTAAAGCCGATCGAAATAGTAGCCATTTTGTATGTTTAAAATGAGTATGCAAGCTCTTTTCTCATAAAATGTATTTATTTTTTGAATAACCTCGCATATTCACACGTTTCTTTTTTGAAAAGCAACAAAGCTTGAGAAAAGCCTAACAAAAAACATATTCCCAAAAACTCAGGATATTTTTGGGAGTTCTAATGAATGATCTTAAATTACCCTTAAGAGAAACTTTTTATTTGATTTTCGGTAATCCCTTTAATTAATCCCAGTTCACTCATCAAAATTTCATGTGCGTGAGCTAACAATCTCTTTTCGCTTGAATTAAGTGCTTTTTCTTTCTTCATACGCATTAAATCACGTACAACTTCAGCACATTCTTGTATTTTACCCGTTTTTATTTTGTCCGTGTTCACTTTATACCTTTGTTTCCACGGCAGTAATTTATCTGATTCTCCATGCTGAAAAACGTGTATGATGTGTTTTAATGCCATTATGTCCGTAACAGGGCGTATATTTGAATTCAATATTTTACCCGTAGGGATCATGACTTGCATATCACTGCTAAACATTTTAATGACATAATACTCTTTTTTTTCCCCTGAGATTTCTTTTTCTTCAATGGCTTTAATTATACCTGCACCGTGCATTGGATAAACAATGTTATCGCCAATTTGAAACAAATCATCCACCTCCATCTGGTAACCTTCTTAACCTTAACACACATACTATTTTTTATCAAATTTTTAATAATACCATAATATTATTTTTACTGTCAACAGATTTTCCTTAATAAATTAAAAAAAGTAAAAACTATAGGAAGCATGTTGGATTTCGAATAAATGAAGGTTGATTTTCTTCATCTAGACTGTTTAGATGAAACTCTAAATTTCCGGAAGGTGATGTAATCTATAGATTCTGGAACCAATGTCTTATATTGATTCAATCAAATTTTCTTTCGTCAACGGTGAATATCCATCCATTTAGTCAATTGCTCCATGTTATTACTCTTAAACTTTAATGCTAACTTATTCATGCACTTTTGGGTAAAATACAGTTAATAGACAGTTTAAATTTGGAGGCATTTCAGATGAAACAATTTACAGAAGAAGAAAAGATAAAGATTTTATCGGACCTGATTGCGATAAAATCGGTTAATGAAAACGAAATTGAAGTGGCCAATTACTTGAAAGAGTTATTTGCTGAATACGGCATTGAATCTAAAATTGTTCCAGTGACAGACACACGTGTGAACTTAGTAGCTGAAATTGGCAGCGGGAGCCCGGTCATTGGCGTTTCTGGTCATATGGATGTCGTTTCTCCTGGTGATGAAAGCGAGTGGACTTCCAATCCATTCACATTAACGGAAAGAGACGGGAAATTATACGGGCGTGGCACAAATGATATGAAAGCCGGTTTAGTCAACCTTGCTTTAGTCATGATTGAACTCAAAGAAAATAATGAACTGAAAAATGGGACGGTCCGCTTTATGGCTACGACCGGTGAAGAAGTCGGTGGCGCAGGTTCGAAGAAATTATACGATGAAGGCTACATGGATGATGTCGATTATTTATGGGTTGCGGAACCTTCTCATGACACGATCATTTACGCTCACAAAGGATCCCTTAATTTCCGTATTACGTCGATTGGTGAAGCTGCACACAGTTCGATGCCCGACCAAGGGTATAACGCAATTAATCCATTGATGAAATATCTCTTAGAAGTGGACGAAAAGCTGAATGGCGATGAACGTAAAAATGAAGTTCTCGATAAACTGGTGATGAGTACCACAATCTTTAATGCCGGAAACCAAGTCAACTCCGTTCCGGAAAAAGCAGTAGCTGAAATAAACGTGCGGACGATTCCAGAATTTGATAATGATGAAGTAATTGACTTATTTAACACTACTGCGGATAAATACAATCAAGAAGGCTCTCATATTCAGGTTGAGGTGACGATGTCATTACCAAGTGTTTTCACTACAGGACAGTCTGAAATGGTGGATCTTGCGAAAGAACTTGGTAAAAAACATTTAGATTTAGACATTGCTGTTAAAGGTTCGCCAGGAGTGACCGACGCATCAAACCTATTACGCGGGAAAGATGAAAACTTCCCATTCATGATGTTTGGTCCAGGCGAAACAAAAATGGCCCACAAAAAAGATGAATATGTCTACAAAGAATACTACTTTGCATTCTTCGAAATTTATAAAGAGTTAATTTTAGGATTAGCGAAATAAATGGGACAAAGGGACAGGTACATCGTCCCGGTGCTAACCGGGACATTGTACCTGTCCCCCTGTCCCGCTTAATCATGATTTAAAAATATCGGAATGAACGACAAACCGTTTTCTTTTCTAGCTTTCTCCGCTTCTTCTGGATTTAAAGCCTGTATTTCACTAAGAACCCCAGATCTTTGTATGGTCACTTCGATTACCTTTGTGTTTTCATGATTTTTTACTTTTCCTATTACCGTTCGATTAATTGGAAAATCTTTTGGGAATTTCTCAAGATATACATCCATTTCTTTCTTTTCATTATCCGTTAGTGGTTCTGCTGTAATTCCATTTTCAGCTAACACTTCGTCAATATATGCTTTTTCACTATCCTCCGCTAGTTTTTCTATTTTTCCATCCTTCGTTAAGGGGATTTTAAGAACATCTCCAACTTCAAGAATGCTGTCTTGGCGATCTTTAACCGGACCAAATATCATGATATATTCGTCCTTTTCTCCCTCGACTTCCCCCTTACTAAAGATTGGGGCCACTTTTTCGCCTGCTGATTTCAAAAATACCCCAGATTTTTTATCGTCAACGGTATACCCGTATTTTTCATCTATTTTCCTAGCATTAAGAAGTTGTTGTTCTAATTTACTCATGATCCTGTATTCCATTCCACTTTCATCTGTTTGAATTTTCGTGTCGGATCCCGTGACAATGACTCTTGTTTCTAACGCCGAAAACTCTACCTTTTTAATCTTGTATGTTTCTCCTCTAAAAGAGAAATCTTTGTTTAGTTCGACTGTTTCTCTTTTAGATATGGCCGATTGATCGAGTGTGAAACTAAGTGTCCAAATCGTAGGAACGGTGCTACTTCCGTTGTCATCATATACGGTCAAGTTTTCGATTTCTAAAGTAATGTTCTGTCCTTCATATTCTTTGATGGATTCAAAAGATATAGCCTCAGCCACTTTGTTTTTCTTCTGATCGTAATACCTACTTCCCCAGCCGACATTCTTTAATTTTTTTCGTTCATCTTCCACAACCAAGTAGATTGAAGTATCGCCTTCAAAAAGATCAAGATAATAGTTCTGTACATTTGTCTGTTCACTTTGATAAGTTATTAACAGTTTGGTCTCCTTATCATCCATCACGACCATTTCAAAATGCACAGTAATGTCATGTTTCTTATCATAATATGTTTGATCAAGAGCTTGGCCATAGCCCTGGTTAACTGCCGTCCGAACACCTGTATCATCTATATGTTCACTCGTAAAAATCTTATCATAAACCTCTTGAATCACTGCTAATGCGGGTGTGAAAAATAACGTCGAACCAATAACCAAGCAAACTACTACGGCGATTGATAATCGCTTGGAATGAATATTTTTGTAGTTAAAGGTGTATCCCTTTTTGGTATTCGTAGCGTCCTTATTCTTCTCCTCAGACTCCATTTTCTCAATATCTATTAAAATTCGGGTTTTTAGTTCTTGTTTTTTTGATGTTTTCCACATGAAATCGGAATTTAATTCTTTTAAGGGATGATCCAACTCAGTATCTTCGTAGCGCTTCTTCATTAAAAAATCCCTCCTTTATTAATTGTTTTTTTAGAACGGGCATCGCCCTGTAAAGCGTTGATTTAACCTTACTTTCAGACCAATTCAAGATTTTTGCGGTATCCTCTATCGAAAAACCCTTGATCTTTCTTAAAACGATCACTTTCCTATATGTATCTTTGATCTCCCCTAACGCTTGATAAAGTTCATATGAGTCCTCTTTTAATTTAATCATGTCTTCAGGCAATAAATTAGTGTCTTTTTGTGAAAGAAAAAATTCTTTCAAGAATAGTTTAGGCTTACGCTTTCTTAAAAAATCCACCGTTAAATTATGAGCAATACTAAATAACCATGTTTTTTCACTTGAGTGATTTTTAAAAGAATCATAATATAAATAGGCTTTCACAAATGTATCGTGGGTTAAATCTTCAGCTTGTTGATAGTCCTTAACCATTAGTAATATAAAGCTTAAAATTGATTTACTGTGTTGATCATACCAATCGGCAATTTCTTCTTTTCTATACTGTGACAACAAACTCACCCCCTCCTGTTCTACATGTTCAATACTTAGACGTTTTATCGAAATAAAAGTTGTGTTTTTAATTTTTTATTTTGAACTCGTAAAAATAGAAACTATTTTAAATTAATAATCTCGTTATTCTGTATAAATTTACTCCCTAATAGGGCTCGTTTGTTAAACAAAAGATAAGAACCACTCTTTGGAATGGAATCATAGATAGATTATTCTTTATTTCCTTTAAAAAGCAACAATCTTTGAGAAAAGAGCCATAAAATAAAAGCAGGTATTACCCTCATCGGTAATACCTGCTTCCAATGTCCTATTTGTTTAAAGTCAAGACTTTCACAACGGAAGATTTAGTTGCCACGATACTCCAAACCGATCATTTAGCCAACCAAATTTCTGACTAAAACCATAATCCCCAATTGGCATAAGTGCTTGTCCACCGTCAATCAGTTTCTGATAGAGGGTGTCGATTTCTTCTTCTGAATCACAAGTAACAAAAATGGAAAATGAAGGTGTAAAGGTAAACTGATGTTTCACATTGCTGTCAATGCACATAAACTCTTGCCCTTTTATGGAAAAAGACGCCTGCATGACACTTCCTTCGTCTCCAGCTTCATTCGCTCCATAGCGAGCAATACTGATTATTTCTGAATCGTCAATGATGGAAATGTAATAATTCATCGCTTCTTCTGCTTTTCCATCTTGGAACATTAAGAATGGTAGAGCTTTTCCCATTCAAAACCATCTCCTTTGGTCTGTCATTAAAGCATTCATTATATAAAGATTGCTTTTCTCTAAGCATGACATGCCTTAAAACAGAATTCAATCCTTATCATCATTTTACCTTAGCTATCGGTAGGTTATTTGTTTTCCTGTTTCTCAACAAAAAAGGTGATCAGCACGAATAAGAAGAAAGCCAGTAAAAGTAAGCTTCCACCTACAATAAAGAACACCATGACAAAGGTTTCATTAAGATCAAATGGATTTAAATTATACATCCACATTCCAATGGTTAAACCCGCAGCACCTAGCATACCAAGGATACTGTGAATCGCTACAAGTTTTTTGTATTTAATTTTAAATACCTTATAAAAAATTCCCCAAGCAAATACCGATAACCATCCTACTAATAGAATATGAGCATGAATGGGTCTCAAGGAATAATCCATATTTCCTGACATTTGAGAACCAATAAACGTACCGATTATTCCGAATATCGCTGAAAAACGAATGAGCCTTATACTCCATGTTTGTTCCATTTATTTATTCCTCCAATTTTCTCTCTTTATTTGGAAGGATGATGGTAAAGGTTGTTCCCACGCCAACCTCACTATCAACCTTGATTTCTCCTCCATGCAGGTCAATAACTTGTTTAACGATCGATAAGCCTAGCCCGGTCCCGTCACTTTTTCTAGATGAATCTACCCGGTAAAAACGGTCGAAAATTTGGGTCACGTCTTTCTTAGACATCCCGATTCCGGAATCTTTCACAATAATCGTAATGAAGGTTTCACTTTCAGATAAGCTTATCCAAATATTCCCTCCATGAGCATTATACTTTATCGCATTCGTGATCAAGTTGTCCCAGACATTGCTGATCAGTTCGCCATCCACCTTCATCCGAATTGGTGACAGTTTATAAGAAACTTCTATTTCCTTTTCCTGTAATCGCCATTGATACCTGCGGATGGTTTGTTTTATCTGTTCATCCAATTGGACCTCTGATATCATCATCGGATACGTGTTCTGATCCAGTGAGGTTAATAACAATAGCTGCTTGGTTAGATTGGAAAGTCGCTTTGATTCATGATCAATAATCTGTAGGTACTCTTTTAATTCATGTCCATTTACATTTTGTGACAGTAGAAGCTCCGCATATCCCCGAATATTCATTAGTGGAGATTGAAAGTCATGTGACACATTATTGATAAAGGACTTGCGAGCTTCATCATTATGTTGTAACTGCCTCTGCATGTTGTTAAAGCTTTCTGCTAATTGTCCAAGCTCATCATTCCGATCAATCTTTAACGGATAAAGAAAATTCTCACGTGTAATCTCTTTGGTCGCTTCTGTTAACTTTGTAATCGGTTGGATAAGATGCTTAGCAAACAAGATGACCCCACTCATGCTAACAACGGTAACCGCTACAAAAAACCATGCTAAAATCATATGAATATCAGAAAAGAGCAGTTTATTATTGGGACGTAAGAATAAACCATATTGCTCCCCATTCATGGTAAATGGCACACCTACCGTATTTTTGACATCATTTGAGAAATGTCCCATCATTAAAAACTTATTCGAAAAGTTGCTCATCCCATGGTAGATTTCTTTTTCCAAGACTACCTTCTTGGCTTCTTTAGGAAGTTTTGTCTTTGTAAAATGCTTGCCAAAATAAGCCACTTCCCTGGATTCGTTTACCACATAGATTTGATACCCAAGATTTCCAATCGATTCTAAGAAAGGTTCTAAGGAAGATTGATCCGAATGCATACTCTCAAGGTTTAACGTAATGGTTTGGGCGATCTCGACATTTTGTTGATCCATCTTCTGTTTGGTCGAAGACATGTAAATAAAATTGGCTAAGATCATCCCAATCGTGACACTTATGATTAAAATCGCTAGAGTTGCAACAATGAACTTTTGATATAAAGTTTTCATTTTGTTACCCCAAGCTTATAGCCAATCCCTCGAACCGTTTGAATTTCCACCGATGCATCGTATTTTTTTAAACGATCTCTGATTCGGTTTATATGCGTATTAAGCGTTTGTTCTCCGCCTTCATAATCAACTCCCCAGACTTGTTCAACTAAAAAGGCTCTAGGTGTAATCTTATTTGCGCGTGAAGCTAATAAACTTAATAATTCAAATTCCTTTAAGGGTGGAAGGACGGTTTCTTGATTGATCATTAATTCAAAGTTTTTCCGATCGATCGTGAGATTTCCTACTTTTATGACCGTTTCCATCGCACGTTCAACACGCCGTAACACTACGGCAACACGAAATAGAAGTTCCTTTACCTCAAATGGCTTCACGATATAGTCCTCTGAACCAGCTAAGAAGCCTTGTTCTTTATCATCAATCTGCCCTTTGGCTGTCAGCAAGATAACGGGGAGATCATAGTCTGTTGATAAGATCTTTGTCAATTCAAACCCGTCCATTCCTGGCATCATGACATCGACAATGGCTAAATCAACTGTTTTTTCTTCCAACAGATCCAAGGCTTCTTTCGCATGATTCGCTTTATATACTTGATAGCCTTCTCGGCTTAAGTGGATCGATACAAGCTGTTGAATATAGACATCATCATCTACAACAAGAATCTTCATGAGCGGAACCTCCTAAAAGGGAGAATACAAAGGAAAGGAAATCCTTTGTATCCTTTTTTACTGTTCATTATGGGAGACTTGCTTGTCTTTTTCAAATCGTAATATCAAAGCTGGTAGAAGCATTCCCCGAACGAGGAAAGTATCAATTAAGATTCCAATTGCAACCATAAAACCAAATACGAAAAGGTCAGCAATTGGCATCGTCGTCAACGCTGCAAAAGTTGACGCGAGAATGATCCCCGCCGATGATATGACACCACCGGTATTCCGGATGGCAATTTCAAGAGCCTCTTTCACTCGGTGCGTCTTCCGCTCTTCTATGAATCTAGAGGCAAGGATGATATTATAATCGATCCCTAATGCGACTAAGAAGATGAACGCATAGACAGGTACACGAGTACTTAATGCTTCATAACCAAACAAGAGATCAACTAGAAAGATGCCAAGTCCTAAAGCAGATACATAGGAGAGTAAAATCGTCGCCATCATATAAATAGGCATTTTAAAGGAACGAGTAAGGGCGAATAAGAGAATTAAGATTAATAAAGTTTCAAGTGCTACAATCGTAAAAATATCCTTTGTATTCACATCTCGTTCATCTACAAGTTTTGCAGTCACTCCGCTGAAGTATGCTTCGCCAGATATAGAAGCGTCCTTTAATAGATTTGGTGAATCTTCACGTAAATCTTGAATCCTATCCATCGCTTCCGTAGAATATGGATTCATTGCTAACACAACACTAAGCTTGATCGCCTTAGAGTCTTCAGATTGTGCAGTCAATCGTACAGATGCAATTTCATCATATTCTTGTAGTTTTCCGGTAATAGCACTTACGTCTTCTTCTCCTAAAGCTTTATCACTTTGTATTAACAATGTTGTAGGTGCTAGTTCCCCTTTGTCATATCTTGTTTCTACTATTTCATACCCAACTCGAGAAGGTAAATCCTTAGGAAACTTTTTGACCGTATCAAATTCAAAATCAAGATTAAACACATTTAAAGCCGTAATGACAAGGAAAATCCCAACAATTCCTCCGGATATACCAGGCTTGTTCACCACAAACTTGGCAATAGGTCCCCAAATTCCGTGTTTTACTTCATTTTCTTGGCCGTACTTTGGAACTTTCGGCCAAAAGGCTCTGCGACCAAATAGCGTAAATAAAGCAGGCACCAATGTGATCGATGCGAACATGATGAAGAACATGGCAAGACCGAAAATTGGTGCAAAGTTTTGATAATCACGGAAATTCGCGAAGAATAAGACTAGCATCGCCGCTAATACTGTGCCTCCAGCAAAAAATACCGGTTCCCCAGTTGCACGCATGGCAAGTTTCATTGCTTCATATTTGCTCTCAACCTTGTTAAGCTCCTCACGATAACGGGAGAAAACAAAGAGTGAATAATCAATCACGGCAGCAAAAAGCAAAATACTCATAATCGAGGTTGTTGAGTTATTGATTTCTAACCCACCAGCCCCTAGTAAGGCAACACTTTGATTCACAACCTGATAAACAATAACGGTTGCAAGTAGAGGAATGAATGCAAGTAACGGTGAGCGGTAAATCGCAATCAGCAATACTAAAATGATCACGATCGTTGCTAGTAATAACACAAAATCCGCTTGTTCAAATAGCTTAAGTGTATCCCCAGCAATTCCAGCCGGGCCAGTGATATAAAAGGCCATATTTTCAAATTCAGCTGCGATCTTATTGCCGATCGCAGAAGCCTTATCATTGATTTCGGCATATTGGTTATTGCCAAGCCCCTGCTCCAATTCCATCGGAACAATCATCGTTGAGCCATCCTCAGAAATAAAGCTTGTTAACGCTTGAGGTGGAAGTGCGCTTATATCAAGGATCGTCTCAATTCCTTTAATATCTTCTTCGATTATTCCATTTAGGATTTGTGTGACCTCATCGGTACTGATGTTGCCATTTTCATTATGGAATACAAGAATTCCTGGTGTTCCTTGCTCATTTGGAAAAATCTCTTCAGTCTTTTTCTCAGCCAATAAAGATTGTGCTTCATCTGGAAGCGATTGAAAGTTCGTTACTTTATAATCACCAAGCCTTGGTCCCGCACTTAATCCGACCATCAGGACTAGCCAAGCGATAATCGTCATCCACATCCCTCGTTTTGTTGAAACCCAATCTGTAATTGGAAATAACCATTTTCTCAAAAATATAAACCTCCTTTAATCTCTTTCGAATATGATCTTACTAATGAAAGATAAATTTAATCTCAACTTTTGTTTACATTTGTCGAGAAACTCGTTTAAGCCGCACTCCCCCCTAATCCTATTAATCGCTGAAATGTGTTCAGACAACAAAAAAAAACGCCTTCTTAGCAAAGAAAGGCGCCCGATTGGCTCTTTAGCTTATTCTGCTAAAGCTAATTCATAATGATAAAATTGAGAGTCTCTTTTGTATCCATTTTTTTCATATAATCTTTGAGCAACGTCATTATCTGGTGCGGTTTCCAACGTAATACTTTTAGCACCTGTTTCAATAGCGAAATCTTTTGCTTTATGTAAAAGCATTTCGCCGATTCCTTGTTTTCTTGCTTCTGCATCTACATACAAATCATTCAAGATCCATGCCCTTTTCATCGATATGGATGAAAACGTGGGATAAAGTTGAGTAAATCCTACAATTTTTTGTTGATTTTTCACAACGAATATAATTGAATCCTTGTTTTCTAAACGATCTTTTATGTAAGTCTTGGCTCTTTCTAAATCTGATACCTGCTGGTAAAACATACGATACAGATTAAATAAGTTTGATACCCCATCTAGATCTTCAATGCTAGCTTGAACAGTTTCCATTTGTAATCCTCTCCCCATTCGATCAAAAATTCTATTCCTTAATTGACTCTTATTTTATATGGTATATTATTCTAAATACATAGTATTTTTAAGGTTTTTTAATAAAATTCCTTTCTATTAAACTTTTAATATGAAGATAAACTTAATTTTTTAATGTGAAGGAGGGGGCACCCTTGGACGAAATTGATCAGAGCATTCTTATTCATCTTCAAGACAACGCTCGAATATCTATGACGGAATTAGGAAAGAGAATTGGCCTTTCCACTCCGGCAACAAACGAAAGAGTAAAAAAACTTGAGGATAAAGAAGTCATAAAAGGGTATCGGGCCATCATTGATCCTGAAAAGCTCAATAAAAATGTAACAGCCTTTATTTTATTCGATACGAAACAAGGAAAGAAATTCAGAGACTTTTGTAAAGAACATCCGGTCGTAGTCGAATGCCATCGATTAGCAGGCCAATATAGTTATTTAGTTAAAGTTGTAACCGAATCAGTGAAAATACTTGAGGAATTTATTGATGCTACTCTACCTTTCGGAGAACCGTCTACGTTAATAAAATTATCTTCTGTTGTGGAATATAAACCGTTTATTAAAGACTTTGTTGAAGAATAATCATAATTGAGGTCAGACTCATTTCTTATTGTAACTTTAAAGGTGTTGTGAAAGGTAGACAAAAAGGCATCCTGATTCAATCTACTCGGGTGCCTTTTTCCTATTCAAATCACTTTTTTTCAATGGGATAGCCCCTCCTTTTACAAACGAAAGAATTGCGCCCTTTCATTGAAGGTAAATTATAATATCTCTTCAAAGTGATCAGAAAATTGCTTTTCCGACATTACTTGTATACCGTTTCTTTTTAATAAAGCTGCTGTCACTCCATTCCCAGCTTTTTTCTCTCCTATAAATTCACCATTATATATCATTGAACTTCCACAAGATGGGCTATACTCTTTCAGTACAACTACTGTTGCGTTTACTTCAATTGCCTTTTTTAAAGTAAGATAAGCGCCCTTAATATAGAGTTCCGTAACGTCTCTACCTGATTTTTCGATTACTTTTGCTTTTCCATCTAATACATCTTCGCCATTCCCACCGATTATTTCAGCAGGTTCTCTAGGAGTTGAAAAACCCCCAAGTAATTCAGGGCATACAGCAATGGCCTCTTTCGCTTCTATCAGTCTCATGATTTTTTGATTCAAACAATGTGTGCCGTTATATCTAACCTCTAATCCTGCTAAACAAGAACTTACTACTATCAACCTCTATCTCCCCCAATGTGGCCTCACATAATGACATCAACCTTTTCCATTATAAAATAGAACAATGTAAGCGCCAATTAATGAATTGCGCACGATTGCTGAACAAGATAAACCACTGCATAGTAAACATGATTTTTAACCTTCTTATAAATCATCCAATGATTGAACTTTATTTCTAAGCCAAACAAATAAGGTTAAAAAGCCAAGACCATTGAACTCTATCAATGGTCTTGGCATATTTGTCTCTCTTATTTGTTGTAAGTTAAGGTGATGTCAGCCATCACTGGGAAATGATCACTTGGAAATTGTCCATTCTTCTGATAATTAACAATTTCAATTTCATTCGTTGTAAGGTTTCCTTTTCCGAGAATCCAGTCAATCCGTCTGTCAGGACCTTCACCAGTAGGATCATCAAAACCATTAAATGTTCCTAGGTCTTCATTGATTCTTATCTCAGCTGTTTCCCATAAATCATCAAATGCTCCATCACTTGTTAAAATTTGGTGCGGAAGACTATCTGGAGCAGCATTGAAGTCGCCTGTTAAAATAACCGGTATCTCAGGATCAAATTCATTTGTTACTTCAACAATTAATTCTGCACTTTTTTCTCTTGCATTGTCGGATTGATGATCAAAGTGTGTATTGACGAAATAGAACTGTTGGTTGCTTTTTTTATCAAGAAACTTAGCCCAAGTAACCATTCTTGGAATATTGTTTCCCCATGTTTTTGAACCAATAACCTCTGGTGTATCGGATAACCAAAAATGATCATACTCTAGTACAGTGTAATCTTTTTCTTTATAAAAGATCGCAGAGTATTCTCCTCGATTCCCACCTTCACGACCTAAACCAATCCAATCATATTTAGGCAAAGTATTTTCTAAATCTTGTAGTTGTGTATATAACACTTCTTGTGTTCCGATGATATCAGGATTCTCCATGTTAATCAGCTTTTTAATAGTAGGAACCCTTTCATCCCAAGTATGTGGTGAAGGGTCATTGTTATTTTTGTATCGCAGATTAAAAGTCATCGCTTTTAGATCTACCACCGTCCTTTGGTCTTTGTTTTCTGCAGCCAACGCAGATGAAGTTCCCGGGAACAAGCCGCTTAGGATAACTAGTAAACCTGCTATCACTAACAATACGGGTTTCAAAACTTTCTTCAATCGAATTCCTCCTCGATATTTGATTATGTATAACAGTTCAAGCATACCTTCCCTATGTTAATAAAATGTTATTACTAGATTGAAGTTTGTAAATTTTACCAAAAGTGAATAGAACCTAATGACATCAATAAATGAAAAGAATAAAGTAGGAGAAATAGAAGAGGAAAAGTAAATACACCCGGGATTTATTTCCTATAAAAATACATGGAAAATTTATATTACGATCCTAATTTTTACAGGAGAGTAAAAAAATTGAGACATTTAGGTCTTTGGGAGGACAGGGTCGTTTTATCATAGAAAGGAAGCGATCTTGTTTGTCTTGAGTAATTCACAATCTATTAGGTTACCTGCATAAAAAAAGAACCCAAAAAGGATGGGTTCTTCTAAATCTAAGTAGTTCGGTTCAGAGGTAGAAAACCAAATTTACAAGAGAATGAACTGGGTAAAACGAATAAATTTAGGCAACGGAATAAGAAAACGCAGTGGTTTTAACATTTTATCCTCTGCGTTTTTTATAATCTAATGACCTTTTCTTAAACGAACGCCCCCGTTTAGTTTTTATTTCAAGGCTCTTTTCTCAAACTTTGTTGCTTTTAGATATAAAAAGAAAAAAATTAGCTTTGTTTTCACTGGACATCAACTTTAAATCAGGAGAAAAGAGCCAGTAAACTTATTATAAACGCACAAAATGGCTTATCCTGCGTTAAAATCGGATTTAGGATTTTAACAACAATTTTTACGAAAATAGCCTATTTCAATAATAGTCATAATTCTAGTATTTTAATGTTGATGCCCAAATTAATAGGTAAACAGGAGCAATAAAACAAATAACCAAAAGTACGATTGCGATTGAGAAAGGCAGACTAGACTCCATTCCAACAGCATTTTTCAGCAAGGCTTCGTTAGCTAGTATAAAGGATATAAAACTAAGGTTTTGAATCAGTAACATCACTCTTTCAGCTCTTAGAAATTGAATTTCCTTATTTGCCTCAGTTAGATTAACATAGTTTAATCTTTCTGGATTTTTGACTAATAAACCAATAAGTAACCAACTTAAAATACTTACAATAGGTATGATAAACAGGATATATTTGGGACCCCAATTATCTGGCGTTTCGCTACTAAAATGTATTGCAATTTGATATGGAATCTCTGACCAAAGATAAAATAATTTAAAAATATGATAACAAAGAATAATAGTTGAAATTATCATAAGGGTTATTTTAAAACGCTTATTTCTCACTTCCTTCCCCCCCATTTTTTAAGACTTTCCTCCTTTAAATAGACCCGTTAGTTCAAGCACACCATTGCACAATCTTTATATACCACAAAGATTATTTACCACTGATATACCTAAAATTAGTTATACATTTAGCATAGGTTTTGACCTAGTTTTTTACACGAATTTGACTTAGGAAAATATAATTGTTTTCCTTTTGTTAAAACCTATGATAAGACTGTTGCTATTTTCAATGTTAAATTATAGTAACCATTGTCATATCAATAAAAAAGTAACTAGCGGATTTCTATGCGAATTCGCTTGTTAAAAGACTCGTTATTTTTTGTTTTCTACTTCACAACCGAACTACTTAATTCTAAATCTTCTCTACTTCAATGTTTTTGTCAGTTCTTCTTCAATCCCTTTCATGATCTCAAACGCTCCATCACACTTATTCGAACAAACAATAACATTCATGGATATGTCAGGATAATGAGCAGAATGAAAGCTAACTCCTGGATCATATCCCATTACATGATATTTAAGAATCTTGTTTTCTGTGTTTTTCTTGATCCAAATCCCATAACCATAAAAGCCACTCTCATTCACATGTGTATGAGTTGATAAAAGTTTATTTGTATAATTTTCATTTAAAAGTTGATGATTCATAAGTGCTTTCCACAGCTTAGCCATATCTGAAGCAGTTACGAATGCACCGCCATCTGAACCACCTTTTACAGGCAAAGAATAGATGTTTGTTTTCCAAGTTCCATCAGGTTGATCGATATAGCCTATTGCCGTGTTTGAAGGCAGCGAATCAAATGAAAAATAACCAGAGTCCTTCATATTCGCTTTTTTGAAGATATGTGCTTGAACGTAGTCAGAAAATTCAATTCCACTTGCTTGTTCAACAATTAATCCTAATAAAATGTAACCAGCATTGTTGTAATGGAAGGATTCCCCAACTTGATTTTTCATATGTTCATGTTGAAACAATGGTAAGAAATCTTTTAACTTTCTTAAATGATACATGGTAGTGGTCACCCAAAGTTCCTCAAAGTCCTCCATTACATCCTCGTCGAAATAATCCGGGATTCCTGAAGTATGTGTTAGTAAATGATGCACAGTCAGTTTATCATCAAAGTGTTTAAATTCCATATCAAGACAATCGCTCAATGTTGAATCAAAAGAAATTTTCCCTTTTTCAACGAGTTGACAAACTGCAATGGCCGTAAAAAGCTTGCATCCAGATGCTATTCCAAAGCGAGTCGCAGGGTTATTTTTTAATTGATCCGAACGATTCCTGTAACCAAAGGATTTTTCTACTAACACCTTCTCTTTGTCTTCAACCAATACTGAACCTGAAAAATCAATTTTCTTTTGAATCTCTGTAATCTTACTTAGCAAATTTTTGTTCATAGCTGTTCCCCCTGAAACCTGTCTATTTTCATCTAATGCTTTGTATAACAAATAGGAATTTGCTTGAACAAAATTTGATTCTTTCTGATTTATTCCTATTTACTATTGTTGAATTCTCATCTTTTTAAAATCCTCGTTTCAATTCAGTCTTTTTAAGCATAACAAACTTTTATAATATTCAAAAATATTATCTGGTTGTTGCATTAATTTAGATCGTTTGTTCAATAAGGCTCTTTTCGTAAAAATTGTTGTAAAAATCCTAAAGCCGATTTTAACGCAGAATAAGCCCTTTTGTTCGTTCATACTAAGTTTGCTGGCTCTTTTCTCCTGATTTAAGTTACTTTCCAGTGAAAACACAGTTGATTTTTTTCATTTTATCTCTAAAAAGAACAAAGTTTGAGAAAAGAGACTTCAATAAAGACTTCAACAAAAAAGGCGGTTCATCATGCTAGGACAAGGGAACGCTTTTTAATCAATCTCACCGCTCACAAAGATCTGTCACATTTGGCTTTTTTGTATGCTAACGGGGTCATGTTCATTGACTTTCGGAATTTTTCAATAAAATAGCTTGTACTATTAAATCCTACTTTATAGGCAACATCAGTTACATTGGATTCTGTTTGCTGTAGCAAAAGTAGGCTTTTTTGAATTCGGTAATCTGTCACGTAATTCAAAGGAGTTTTCTTTAAAATTCGTTTGAAATATCGACAGCATTCCGAACGACTTAAACCGCCAGCCTGTGCAAGATCATCTAACAGAATTTTTTCAGCATAATGTGTGTGGATCCATTCTAACATTTGCCTCATTCGTTGATTCTTAACGATTTCATTCTGTTCGTACTCCAATGGGACACCATTAATAATTAGGTTCTTCCATATCAATGCTAGCTGTAAGCTAATATCGATTTCATAGTAAGGTGGTTTTCCCTTTAACAACTGATTGATTTTCACAATAGAGTCCAAAATATTATTTGCCCAAAGCTCTTTTGGAACTAAGTGTAAATATGAAAGATTAGTTGCTTGAACATAAGGAAGTACAAACGTTGTAAAGAGGTCTTGGGATAAAACGAAACTGGGAGAAACATTTAAACAAATATAGACACAGCCTGAACCATTCTTCTCTTGTGCCATATGGAGGCAGCTGCTATTAATATATAGGCCCTCCCCTTCACGAACCGTCACTTTCCTTTCATTTATTTGAAAAACCGCTTCCCCTCTTCGTACCAGAACAAACTGTAATTCTTCATGCCAGTGGAGTGGGATATGTCCATGGATATTTTGATTAATTGTTGTTTCGTAACATGCCATTGGTAACACGACTGTACGGTGTTCCGTTAATTCTTTTAAATTTTGATCTATCGTAAAATCTTTAATTTGCATCTAATCACCTCCACCTCAATATCGTACTATTTTTTTATTCAATTTTTGTATTATTTAAAAGGTCATTTCGTTACTATATGAAGTATTGTAATACTATTTTGCATTTAAGGGGGGATAAATTTTGAATAGACAAAAAGGAATCCTGCTTGTGATTACAGGAGCTTTATTTTGGGGAATTGGTGGCACGGTTTCACAAAAGCTTTTTCAAGATTTTGCAATTGATGTCGATTGGCTTGTTACAACAAGATTGCTTATCTCTGGCATTCTACTTTTAACTGTTCAATTCTTTTTCAAAGATCGTTCTCAAATCATGAGTGTTTGGAAAACGAGAAGGGTAGCCTTTCCATTAATTATATTCGGGTTACTCGGAATGCTTGGGGTTCAATACACTTATATGGCTTCGATTCATCATGGTAATGCCGCCGCTGCAACATTATTACAATATTTAGCACCGGCAATGATTATCATTTACCTGATTATGCGGAAACAAGCGGTACTAACACGAAGAGACGTTTTGACTGTTTCGTTGGCTTTAATTGGGTGCTTTTTCTTATTAACAAACGGGTCCATCAACCAATTATCCATCCCCCTTCCTGCCATCATTTGGGGCGTTTTGTCGGGAGTCTCTTTAGCATTTTATACTTTAAACGCTGTTCCTTTACTCAAACAATACGATGCCCTTGTGGTTGTTGGTTGGGCGATGATTGTCGGTAGTGTTGCGCTAAGTTTTGTTCATCCACCTTGGCAGATGGACTTTCAATCCTTAACAGTAGAATCATCCATATACCTAGTATTTGTGATCGTATTTGGTACAATGATTGCGTTTTGGTTTTATATTGAAAGTTTGCAACACCTAGTAGCTAAAGAAACCAGCCTTCTAGGAAGTGTGGAGCCTTTAGCCGCTGTTTTCACCACTGTCTTTTGGTTAAAAGAACCTTTTGGAACATTTCAATGGTTTGGAACAACTTGTATCATTGTAATGATTGTTGTCTTGTCTTTGAGTAGAGATTCTTCTTCAACAACAAATAAAGTTTCAAAAAACAAAAAGTCCCTTACGCTCAGCTAATTCACTGTAAGGGGCTTTCTTTTGATTTACTTATTTCGATCGCTCAAATTTCTCTTTTACGAAACCGCCACGTTTGTACAAGAAGGAATTCAACCAAAAAGCGGTCTTGGATATCTCTCACCGTTCGTTCAATCATCTATTTTTTAAAATCATCCATATTCCAATTCCAATTCGCATTGATTGTGTCTAAAAACTCAGCGATTTTTTCCTGAGATAAATCCTTCTCACCAGTCAACACATTCGCATAGGATTTTAATACCCAAGTATCACCATACGGCTTTGTAGGTGCTTTCCATTGTACACCGAATCTGTAATCGCTTCCGTTTATACGAGCTTCAACCGAGAGAATATCTCTATGTAAAATAAAACTCCTCATCTCCATTTCTTTACACCTCTGTTCTTTAACTTTATCAAAAGGCTCTCTATTATTTTATAGATCAAACCTTCACCGTTAACTGAAGCCGTTCATTAAGGGGGTTAATTTTCTATGGAATAACTCCCTTTGTTAGGAAGAGATTCATGAACATTTTCTTGATTTGATCACGAAAAAAGAGGGTCTTCTTTTTTCGTTTATCTGATGGAGATCGGTGATGGCAGATTTTATTGCTGGCTGCTCGACAAAATCATTATAGTTTACCCCACTTTTACGCAAATTGTTATACCCTTTAAAAAAGGTTTCATTATCATAGATATTTTGTTTCATCTGTTTTCCCCCAAACGATCCTTATTCAAAATAATACCAATCCAACATCTTTCCATTCAGCATGGCTCCAAATAGTAATTTTACTGTAGCACACACCAATTTCTAAACATTTCCTTGAATATTTAACATTCGTATCGTTATTGAACGTATCTTTGTAAAACATCCCATTTAACCCCATCTTCTTACACATAAAAAGAGCACCTACCCAAGTTAGAGTCATAGATAGGTGCTCTCGCGAAAAAAATTTGAAAGATAAATTTGTTTAAAATACCAATCCTTAAGGTACTTTCAAATACCTCTATTAGAAGAACCCGAAGAAATTTAGCTCCTCACCTAATCATGTTCCCTAATCATTTCCAATAACGATCATATAAATTTTGCATATGGTCTGTCATTAGCCTTTCTGCTTCTGCTTCGTCATGCTGCTCGATTGCTTCTATTAGTTCTTTATGCTCGTTAAAATTAACTTCCCTATAATCCGCCCGGGTTACTGTACGATCAAGAATAAACTTCCACATCTTTTGTTGCTTCATGGCATTACTAATTGCTGCCATAAAATTTACATATAAATCATTATGGGAAGCTTTCGCAATTCCATTATGCAACTGTTCGTCCGTCTCTGGTACATAGATGCCCTGGTTGGTTTCTTCCTCCATTTTTTTAATTGTCGAACGGAGATTTTCCAAGTCTTCTGCAGTAGCTCTTTTTGCTGCATATTTGGCAATAAGAGGCTCCAAGGTCATCCTCGCTTCAACAATATCTTCTGGAGATATGGCTTCAAGTACAAATGTGGAGTGCGCGGTTGGTTGGTCATTTTTAACATAAACCCCTTCCCCTTGCCGAGAATAAATAAAACCATTCAACTCCAGCGCACTAAGAGCCTGTCTGATTGGTGCGCGACTAACACCAAATTGTTCGCATAGTTCTCTTTCTGCTGGGAGCTTATCCCCAATTTTGAATGAACCAGATTGTATCTCTGAAAGAATCTGGTTGTATATTTGGATGTATAACTTATTACTTGAAACAGGATTGAATTTAATAGGAACCACTTCTTTCAATATGTTGTATTACTCTATGAAAACGCTCTTTATAAACGTTTCTATTATATCGGATATCTAATGTACAGAGCAACGAAAATAACTGGTTCTCCTTCGGATTACTGATTAACCCAGATACCGGACAAGTTTCATAGCCCCGACGCTCATTAAAAGAACGAAGCGTTACCCAATGGGATACTTCGTTCACAATCATCTTTATAAAAGGCTGTTTTCGTAAACTTTTTTGTTAAAATCCTAAACCCGCTTTTAACCCGAAATAAGTCTTTTCACTAAGTTACTACTTAGTTTGTAAGCTCTATATGCGCTTTAATAAGATACAATCTTTGAGAAAAGAACCTTATAAAAGCATAAGAGTGAGCTGTGGAAGAATCACTATGATGGCCAAGCTCACCAGCATGACAAAGAAGAACGGTACTGTTGCTCGTACCAGTGCCGGAATGCCCACGCCGGATATTCCAGACCCGACAAACAGGTTAACTCCAAGCGGAGGGGTAATGAATCCGATCGCCAGTGTGGCAATCATGATAATTCCGAAATGAATCGGGTCCAACCCAACTCCGATTGCAACTGGGAAAAGAATTGGTGTAAAGATAATGACGGCTGCGGATGTATCGATAAAGCAACCGATAATGAGCAATAACACAATGATGAGCAAGACGATGACCAATGGATTTTCTGAAATCGATAGGAATGAATCGGCCAGTGCCTGTGGAATTCTTTCCATTGTTAGAATCGTCCCAAATGTGTTGGCTGTCCCAATGATAATCAGAATCGCGACAGAGCTAACGGCTGCATCCGCAATAATTTTCGGAAAGTCCTTCAGCTTGACTTCCCGGTGTAGAACTAGACTGACAAATGCCGCATACACCACTCCAATGACCGCTGCTTCTGTAGGAGTGAAAATTCCTCCGTAAATACCGCCCAGGATGATGACCGGGACGAGGAGCGACCATTTTGCCTTGTTAATAGAAGATAGTACCCTCTTCACCGTGATTTTCTCACTGGTGCCTGAGTAGCCTTTCTTTTTAGAGTAATAATAGCACCAAGTCATCAGGCAGAGGCCAATAAAGATCCCCGGAAGGATACCACCCAGGAACAAGTCGCCAATCGACTGGTTGCCTGAGATTCCGAAAAGCACCATCGGGATGCTTGGCGGGATGATGATTCCCAGTGAACCTGCTGTGACGATGACAGCCGTGGCAAACTTTCTATCATAGCCCTGGGCAACCATGGCCGGTATCATGATTCCCCCAACTGCTGCAACGGTTGCCGGTCCAGAACCGGATATCGCGGCAAAGAACATGCATGTCATCACGGCTGCCATAGCAAATCCACCGGTAAACCGGCCAACAAATACGTTCGCAAGGTCAAACAGCCTGGTCGAAATTCCTCCCTTTCCCATGATTTCACCTGCAAGGATGAAGAAGGGAATCGCCAATAAAGCAAAATTGTCGGTCGATGTAATCAATCCTTGGGCCAGGAACGCAATCGAGATATTGGGTGAATAAACCGCTGTAACCAGACCTGCAAGCCCTAATGCGATTCCAATTGGTACCGACAAGATCATGAATAAAAAGAAGCTCGCGAATAAAACAAATGATGTCATACGGTTTCCTCCTTTAAGACGTTCCGTTCCTTAAGGACTTCTTTCATTTTTTTTAACTCTACGGCCTCCAGGACGATATTTTGGATAAGTCGTACAGAGGTCAACAGCATCCCTACTACCGGTGCCGCGTACACCCATTTTAGTGAAATCTGCATAGCTGCTGATTCCCTTGTAACCCTAGAAAGGATGTCGATGCCATAATAGGTGATGACAACGGCGAAAACAAGAAAGCAGAGATTGGCAATAATGCCAATAATTAATTGCCCCTTCTTTTCAAATAACAGCAAAAACGCATCCACCCCAAGATGTTTATTCTTTTTGACCCCGTAGCTTACACCAAGGTAGATCATCCAGATAAACGCATATCGGGCAATCTCCTCAGACCATGAAAGGGAATCGCCGACGACGTATCGCATAAACACTTGTAGGAATATGACAACAACCGTAAAAATGCTCAATATGATTAAAGCGAGTTCTTCAAAGCTTTTGTCTAGCCATTTTACTATCTTCATTTTGTTCCCACCTCAAAACCTTTTTTCTTTATGCAAATGCTACTACTGTACGGCTTCCAGGATGGTATCTATTAATTCATCCCCGAATTTCCCTCTATAAATTTCATAAACGCTTTCTGACTTTGCCCTAAACGCTTCCTTGTCCGGCTCAATGACGGTCATGCCAGCATCTTTCAAGTCCTCAATCATCTTGTTCTCATTTTCCGTTATTAAATCCCTGTGGAATTGCGCTGTTTCTTTTGCACTGGATTCAATCACTTCCTGCTGCTCCAGGGTTAGCGATTGCCAAAATTCTTCAGAGATGGCAACAGGAAGCGGCATATACTGGTGCGCCGTCATATTTAAATAATCCTGGACTTCTTGGAATTTGCTTGCATATGTATTGGCAATAGGATTTTCCTGTGCGTCCACTGTTCCTTGCTGAAGGGCCATGTACAACTCTCCAAAAGCCATCGGTGTCGGGCTGGCCCCAAAGGCCTTGAATGTCTGAATGAACACAGGGATTTCAGGTGTCCTAATTTTTATGCCTTTCAAATCATCCGGGCTTTCGATGGGAACATTTGAAGTAACATGGCGGAAACCGTTTTCAAAATATGCTAGTATTCTCAAGTTGTCCTCCAGAAAAGGCTCGGCCACTTTCTGTCCAATTGGGCCATCCAGCGTATTCCATGCTTCTTCGTTCGAATCAAAAAGGTATGGTAGTTCAAAAATGCCGATTCTCGGGTCATATTGGCTGAATGCGGATGCAGCGACCATTTGCAAATCATTGAATGTGACACTCTCAATCATTTCGGCTTCCGAGCCAAGCTGTTCATTCGGATAGACAAGAACTTCCATCTTCCCACCCGATCTTTCCTCGACAAGCTCCTTGAAATGTAAAACAGCCGTATGCCTTTCATTTGTTTCTGCGGAGCCATGGCCAAAGCGGATTGTCACCACATCATCTGAGGCAGCTTCACCAGTAGTAACCAGCACATATAAAATACCTACCGTTAAGGCCACCGTTGCAAACACCATAATATTTCGGACTATTTTCACTCTTCTCCCCCCTAGATGCCTTCGTTCATGACAAGTTGCAATTATTAAAGATGAAACCGCTGTCAAATGGGCAGGTCAAAAAGGCTCCTTGCAGGCATATAATGGCGCAATCCAAGCCACGACCACATTGACAGAATAAACCAAATTGGTACACTTGTCATACAAGTTTTTCTTTTTGCTCAGTATATTTTACTATTAATACTTTGTCTATAGTTATTTTACAAAAAAGAAGCTTGTTTCTCTTGCTAGAAGCACAGATCAACCTTGCTTTCCTCCTCGTCATCCAGGATGACAAAGTGAAGATTGAAATCAACAAACTCTATGAAGCTTTATGTACTGCTCATTTAATAACTCCAATTTCATCGGGAATGCCGCTGTTTTTCTTTATGTCCAGCGGCTAGCTCCTTTTATCAGAAGTTCTTTTAACACACAAATTTGCGTTCAAATGTTTATTGCGAGCAGTCCTTGCAGACTCCGTACAATGTTTTAACACCTTCACAGCTATCTATTGTCTCAATCACTTTATCACACACTTGACAGACAATCGTTTCTTGTTTGGCTCCCATTTTCTGTTGCATTTCTTTCCCTCCATTATTTTTTAAAATTCAAGTAAATAAAAGGATCTTCCGTTGCTGCTTTTCAATAAAGAAAGCCCAATTAAAAATCAAAATGATCAAGCACAACCTTAACTTAGAAGCAATTTCATTCGTCTGTAAGGCTCTAGATTGTTATCAAGAGCATCATCAAGATGTTCAGCCGTTGACCGATGACTTTGTAATCTTAAATGCCCTTTCTGAAAGTGATCATCGGTAGGAGATATAGATTGTCCATTTTCCCACCCAAATTTGATACCGTTTACATAAAAAACAATTGTAACAGGTTGCTATTTTTGTATTTTTATATACAGGCACTCCGCTATGGAGGCCTGCATATTAGTAACAGCCATTAATCCATATGGGAACCACCATTAATGTCGATCTCTTCACCAGTGATATAGGAGGCTTCCTTTGAAGCTAGAAAAGCAATTGTTGTAGCAATTTCTTCCGTTTCACCAGGTCTTCCCATCGGGATCCCACTAATCACCGCATCTGCCTGCTCCTTAGGGAGAGATTTCCAAATGTCGGTATTGATGAGCCCAGGTGCTACGGAATTTACGGTGATCCCGTCCTGCGCAACTTCACGGGCCAGGTTTTTAGAGAATCCCAGTACAGCGGCCTTGGATGCAGAGTAATGGGCTCCTCCAAAGACTCCTCCCCCTCGCTTGGCCGATACGGAAGATAAGTTGATAATTCTACCAAACTTTTGTTCTTTCATTGTTTTCAATACAGATTGTGTGCAAAGGAATAACCCAAACATATTCACACTGAAGATTCTTGTCACGTCTTCAAGCGTCATCTCCTCAACGGTTGCTTTTTGGGAAATTCCAGCATTATTGACAAGGATGTCGATTCTGCCGAATACTTCGAGTACCTTTTCGACCATGGCCTCATTGGATTCCTTGCTGGTAACGTTCAGTTCTACTCCTAGTGCTGTTCCTCCGGCTTCTTTAATCGCAGCAACTGTATCTTCGATGCCTTCCTTGTTCAGGTCAGCAACAACGATTGCCGCTCCCTGCTGTGCAAGCGTAAGTGCAATTGTTCTTCCTATTCCCCTTTTGGATCCACTTCCGGTCACGATGGCTACTCTATCTTTTAGTTCAAACATGTCTTTTCTCTCCCCTTCTGATTTCTGTACTTACTTAACTAAGTTCTTCGCGGTGCTGACAATGTTTTCGACCGTGATCCCGTTCAGCTCCAACAACTTTTCATATGGAGCAGATTGCCCGAACTGATCCTGGACACCGATTCTTCTGACAATACCGTTGCCTTCTTCCGCGACTACCTCGCATACGGCGCTGCCAAGACCATTTAAAATATTGTGGTCCTCCACCGTGATGATTTTTCCGATTCCGAGACATTCCACGACTGCTTCGCGGTCAATCGGCTTGATCGTATGCATATCCAGCAGTTTCACTGAAATGCCTTCGTTTTCCAATTGCTTTGTCGCTTGAATAGCAAGATGAACTGTATCTCCATTTGCAATGATGGCAAGATCCTTGCCGTCTTTGATTTTCTTTGCTTTTCCGATTGTGAACTCCTCATCCTCGCCGTAAATCATCGGTACAGTATCACGAGTAAAACGGAGATAGACTGGTCCGTAGATTTCTGCTGCCTGCCTAACTAATTTTCTAGTAGAGTAATAGTCTGCACCCATAATGACCGTCATATTTGGAATGCTGCGTAGTACACCCATATCTTCAATTGCCTGGTGGCTTCCGCCATCATTGGCTGGAGTCAGGCCGCCATGTGAGCAGGCGATTTTAACATTCAAGTTTGGATAGCAAATCTCTTGACGTATTTGCTCGGCCATCCGTAAAGATCCGAAGACAGCGTAAGTGCTTACAAAAGGAATTTTCCCGGTTGTCGCGAGGCCTGCTGCTAAGCCGGCTGCATTTTGTTCAGCGATTCCGACATTGATATGTTGGTTTGGCAACTCCTTAATAAAATCGGTTGTTTTACATGACTTGGCAATATCGACATCAATAACATAAACATCTTTATTTTCCTTACCGATCTCGACAATTTCATCCCCGAAACCTTGTCTTGTCGCTTTTTTTACTGTGAGGTCCTTCTCCAATATACTCATTATTTTAAACCTCCTGCGAGTTCTGCCATTGCTTGCTGATATTCTTCATTGTTAGGAGCAACTCCGTGCCAGTCGGCGATGTCTTCCATATAGGAGACTCCTTTTCCTTTCACTGTATCTAGAACAATGCATTTTGGCCTTCCATTTTTCACATCGCGAATCTCATCTAGAGTTTCAACAATCTGTTCCATAGAATGTCCATCAATACGCTTCGTTTCAAAGCCAAATGCGGCAAATTTATTTTCCAAATCCTGAAGCGGCATGATTTCATCACAAAAGCCGTCAATCTGCAGCCTGTTGTTGTCAACAAAAACGGCCAGGTTATCCAACTGATACTTAACTGCTGTCTGGGCAGCCTCCCAAATCTGACCTTCCTGGCACTCTCCATCTCCAATCAGGGAGAATACGCGATAATCCTTGCCGTCCCTCTTACCTGCGATGGCCATTCCTACACCGCAGGAAAGTCCCTGACCAAGTGATCCTGTTGAGATATCGATTCCCGGGCACTTCTTCATATCTGGATGTCCCTGGAATGGAGAACCATACTCCCTTAAAGTATAAATCGTCTCGTATGGTACAAAGCCTTTCAATGCCAAGGCCGCATACTGGATTGGGCAAACATGGCCTTTTGATAGAACAAAACGGTCACGATCTTCCCAATTCGGATTTTCCGGATCTACCTTCATTTCTTTGAAATACAGTGCTGTCATAATATCCGCAGCAGAAAGGGAGCCTCCCGGATGCCCTGATTGTGCCTTATGTATCATGGTGATCGCTGTCTGTCTCATTTCAATTGCTTTTTCCTTTAGTTTCTGGACGCTTATATTGTTCATTTGGGCCACCTCTTTAAATAATGACTTATTAATACGAATTAAAAGGCTTACATTTCTTATTAACTACTTTTCTTACTCCCTTGTTAACTTATATACTTGTTCACTTGTCTACTAAGTTAACTTATGTTTTTAGTATACCTCCGTTATTAAAAATGTCAACCTACCTTTTTTAAATTTTCATTCTTTTTTTAGGGACCAAATTGACTCAAAATTACGGTTTTAGGAGAAGTTAAGTAAAATTTTTTATTAAAAACTACAAAAATATTAGTTTTCTTCCTATCTTTCAAACCAGTCTTTCTGGTTATCCTGCAAACCATCTTGCTCTACATACAACTATCGAAAGTAAAAGTATAAAAATAAAAAAACCTTACTTCCCTAGTAAGGTCCTCACTTTATCCGTTATATCTTCACCATTCGCCGTAACTTCAACTAAACCTTCTGTGTACACTTTCTTTTGAATTTGTTTCCACCAGTCTTTGGCTACCGACTCAGGTCTTTTGCCTTGAAGAGGAAATGATCCTCGCTGCAATACCTCACCAGCTGGGGAGTTGTATTTAATTATGATGCTTATTTTCAATTTTCTATTCTGTCCTTTCAGCATGCAAGAATGTGAGAGACTTGTTTTTATTATTATAATGTACTGTACCCGATCGTTGAATATACGGTATTACGAATGTTTAACTTGTTTTTTAAATGAGTGGAAAACCAGTTCATAAAGGATCTATTAAAATAGGCAATGTGAAAATGTTCAAATATCATACTACACTTACAATCATTGCACCATCGGTCCTTGCTATAGAAATAGCTCATCATTGGCGTTACTTCAATTTCATTACGAGTAGCATGACCTTCATATTTGATCCCTTTCCGATTCCTCCATTTATTATAGGGTGATCCACTCGCCGATAATAACCTTTTGATAACCGCAATTAAAGTTGGCTATTTTCACACCGAACCCTTTCTGTCTCAATTCCTTTAACCTCCGATTGATGAACGAGTTCAATACGATTGAAGTTCCCTTCCTCTCGTATCTCCCAGTAACCCGAGCTATATTTATAAATCACCGTATATCGTTTCCCTTTATATAAAACTTTTTCATTGTCCATTTTCAATGGCCAGCCCCTCTTCATCCACTATTCATATTGAGATTATTATACACTATTATTCCTATAAAAAAACTTGGTTTTGAAGTTAGTTATTGCTGGAAATCACTCAAATCTTACCTCGTCGTCACAATTTTTTCCCAACTTAGCGGAATAATAAGACTGGATTTATACAGGAAGCATAAGAGGCAGCCTTTAACTGCAAGTTTAGCAAAAAATTGGGAAGCAAGAATCGTTGCCATTGACGAAGGACTCACACACATTATCCTAATGGCAGATACAATCTCTTCGGGAGTTGTAAAACAGTTTCCTGAAAAGTTTAAAAAGTAACCTTAGAACCTCCAACATTAATAGAATTATTGATTTAGACAGGCAAGGGGATGCTTCTTTAAGCATCGCCTCGATTAACCTAATAACTAAGAGATGTAATTAAAAATTTCTTCATTATCATAAATTTGAATGAATTTATCATTATAAACACTATCATTAATAAAATTCGGTAAGGATGTTTCGTTATAGTTTCTATTCCATTTTATTAACTCTTTTACACTTTGAAGTGTTTCTTTTTTCGTAGATTGAATCACTCCAGATTTTCTTTTTTCATATCTACTCCATATTCGATCTTCTTGGATCGATAATGGGGTTTTAAGAATAAATATTTTATCCGCCCTCGAAAAACTGGGTGCCAACCATCCAAAATACACTCCTTCAATAATCCAAGAATGCTGTTCAATAATCTGTTGTAATTGGCTGTCCCTTTGTAATTTTGAGGCCTTCACTCCATAGTCTCCTGAAGAATGATCCCAAAAAATATCGTCTAAATCATAATGAGGAATACCAAGTTGTTCTTTTAATTTTTCAGCGATAAAAGATTTACCACAACCTGCACCACCAAGGATATGAATTCTAATTATCCTCACCTCCAAACAACGAATGATATGTATTTTCTAGATTTATAACCTTATTCCCTTCTTGAATGAAACTGCCTGTTTGTAGCTGAAGTCGTTCAAAAAGGGGTTGATTCCCCGAAATGCCCCCTTTTTTTAGGAAAAGCTCCATGAACATTGTCTTGATTTTATCACTAAAAAGATGGTCTTCGCTTTGGCATTTATTCTAAACCATCTGGAACAGATTGAGCTCAATCATTCTTTCAATCTTATTAGTGTGTTCAATACTGATGAAATTGTTCGAAATGATCCTTGCCGCAAAACCTCACTAGCTGGTAAATGTATTTAATCGTTTGTGGTAATTGCTCGATGTCATTCAATAGCTTATTGAACGTAAGAAAAGTGAAACAAACGGAAACTAATCGGAAGTAGAAGACCGGATCTTACTTACAAAAAGTTTTAAAATAAACGGAGAATTTCCGGTTAACCTGCTGAAATGAGCTCGGTACAGCGTCTATAAGCGGAGGTTTTCCGCTTAAGCAAAGAAAAAATACTCATTTTTACGTTTTACGAGTCGATAGTCGGAATTTTTCCGTCTATTTCAGCTGTTTTCATGTCCATTTTATAATTAAGGGAAATTTCTCCGCTTATTGATTAACCACTACTCTCCCCCTTCTAGGGTCCGCTCTTTTATGGTGAATAGGGAGCAGAATATTGTAGGGTGTTCGGAAAAATGGATAGTAAAAATGGCTCAGTATCGTGAACTGAGCCATTTATTTTAATAGCTATTTAATCTACATATTTGAGTATTACAACAAACCCATTTTGCTATAAGCAACTCTTTTTATACGATGATGAAGATTCCCCGCACCATCCTCGCCTTAAAAAAAAACTACTTCCTCACCCTGTTCGGAATATCCTGATAATCTTCCGGATTCAGCTCATATACACTGCCGTCCGCGACTCCATTGATCACTCCCATAAGGCCTGTTTCAACGGTCTTAACGAGTTGGCCTTTCATTTTTTGCCCAAAGTTTTGGGTTTGTCCTTTTACCTCAAAGATGACGATTCCACTTCCATTCAAGGAAAAGGCGCCCAACGCAGTACCCGGAAGATCTAAGCCCTGGTCGTACAAGGAAATATTAGTAAAGATGGAATTGCCCTTTTCTTGTATCGCATCATATAAGGCCACATTCAGCTGACGTGAAAAGTCAAAGCGGAACTGGTCCGCATACTCACTGTATTTCGCTCCTCTTTCCGAGTTTGGATCTGGAACAAAATCAGCTGAGATCGACATGGTGACTTCTTTATCCGTGCCTTCAACGGTATAGAAGTTTTGGTGATGCAAATCCATGAACACTTCTACATTTCCAAACTCTTCTTTCAGACTCTTGTACACATCACGCACGGTTTGTGCTTCAGGCGTGATATACCATCCAGGGGTGCTTGAGGAACCAGGAAAGTCCTTCGGATCCGGAACATAGTCTAAATCAGGATGGAAATCGCGATTTACATCGAAGCCTGGATTCCCCGAATAGTCATCTCCCTGAAGGGTGCGGGTGTAATAATTCCATGTAGGCTTTGCATTTTGCAATTGCGAGAAATCTTCAACAACCTCTTCCCATGACATCACATTCCCGCGTCGATCCAATTCAGAACCATCTGCGTTCATCATCGGGATCGCCACAATGGTTACTTCTTCCCTAATTTTTTTCGCTTCAGGAGACTGACTCGATCCTAAATATTGCAGAATGTTCAATAATGCTGCTGTCCCTGTTTTTTCATTTCCATGAATTTCACTTTGGACTAAAACAACTTTATCCCCTTCTCCAACTCTGGCAGTGAAAATATCTTTCCCTTGATTCGTTTTTCCTGCAGATTCTACGGTTACCAGCCCATTAGAGGTTTTTTCAATTTGACTAAGCTTCTGTTTAAGCTCCTCATAATCAATGTAGCCTTGTACAGATGCCGTCTCCTCTGTAATCGGTTTTGCTCCCTCCGCAAAGCCAATTTGCGGTACCAAAAGAGTAGCTGCCAATGCAGCCGAACTTAACACTTTCCATAATTGCCTTTTCTTCATCCTCATCCCCCCAGAATCTCATGAATTTCAGTCTAACCATTTAAATCTTCTAATTTTTTACAGTTAAAGTAAATCCATCAATAGAATTAATATTCTGACAATTAATTATCCTACCTTTTCCTTACGGTGGGACATAGAGACAGGCACTTTGTCCCACCGTCTGAATTGGAGTTTTCTTCCCTCTGACTAACCATTCAATTTCATTTTCTTACTCATCATCGTAATTGTAGAAAACTGTCTCTAATCAAAATGGTCGATTCGTTATTCATAAATAGAGAAAATGGTGCAAGAAACTTTTTAAAAATCGATAAAAATGTGACCTTCATTCTCTAATACGACTTTTGCCTTTTCAATTGAATGGGCTTTAATAAGTAAATAATCCGTATTAAAGGTTGAGATTGCAAAGATACTAATTTTATTCTCGGCTAATGGATTCGCTAATGAAGCTAATATTCCAGTTAAACTAAAATCTAAGACTCCCTCTACTCTTATACACTTCCAATCTTTTTCAACATCCTTTAATGCTTCATTTATTGCTAAACATTCAGAGGGACACACGATAGACAGTTCTTCATCTGTTCGGGTAATAGAAAACACATCGGCGTTCAATGCCCACAATGGTATTGTCTCAGTTGGAGGCAATTTCACAACGGAATAAGTTGAATCTAAAATCTTTAATTTCATATTTTCAGCACTCCTTTTAAAAGTTTTTTACGAATTACTCTTTCAACTCTTATTTCACATTGGCTCTTACAGCAAGAAAAGATGCTGCCGTAACAACACCTCTCCTCACTAGCACCCAATATGTTAAGTGCATTTTTTCACAAAATAATAGTTGGAATAGGGAAAAAGTAATCTGTTTCTCGCACTCACTTAAGGTTGAAAAAAGTGCCTTTATTATAGAAACCATTCGCCCTGAGCGATTTTTTCTACCTTTCCTCCTACAGATACTCTGATTTTGTCGTTTTCATCATTAGCCCTTAAAAACAATAATGATGGTCTACTAATCTCATATCCTTGTTCTACCCGGATATTTATTTCACCTTTATCAAAATACCGATATTTTACTAGGTAAGAAGCTAAACATCCATTCGCACTTCCAGTCGCTGCATCTTCTGGAATCCCAAAATAATCGGCAAAATCTCGAACGTTTAAATGATTATTATCACTATAGGTTTCAGGAGAGAAGACCATAATGGCTTTTGCGTCCGTGTGTTCAATTAACTCAAAGTATTTTTCTTTATTGATTCGAACGTTTTTAACTGCTTCTAAAGATTTTAAAGGGACAATGATCACAGGAAGTCCTGTCGAAACCTCTTGGATAGGAAATCGATCATCTATGTATTCTTTATCTAAACTCAAAACCTCAGAAACCTGATTACTATTTAAAATCCGACCAAATGTTGGTTGATTCTGTTCCATCCATAGTATTTCTTCTTGTTGATCGAACGATACGGGAATCTGTCCTGCTTTAAAATTTAAAACGAGTTTTTCTATTGGTTCCCCTACTATTTCATTTTGGATGATATATGCTGTTCCTAACGTCGGATGTCCAGCAAAAGGAACCTCTTCATTAGGTGTAAAAATACGAACATCATAACCATTGTCTTTTTTTGTATCTGATAAAATAAACGTCGTCTCTGAGTAATTAATCTCCTTGGCGATTTGTTGCATTTCACGGCTCGAAATGTTTTCAGCATTTTTAAACACAGCAAGTTGATTTCCTGTATATTTCCCTTGTGAAAAAACATCTACAATTGAATAATCTATTTTCCCCATTCTTTCTATTTCCTCCTACATGTATTTTAAATTTTTTAAAATTATAAAATAATTTTACCACTACTACGTACATCTTGCTTAATGAATCTCTTAATTAGTCCTTCAACAAAAAAACACGTTGACCCTCCTGGATCAACGCACCCACTAGTTGAATATCTGATAAACTTTTAGGATAACCCACAACAAAATGATGCACCAAAACAAAATAATGAGTGAACCTACAACCCAATTTTTCGGTTTTCCATTTTTCATCATTTCTTTTGCTTTCTCTTCACATTCTGATCGTACTTCAGTAGGAATCATCTTCAATGCAAACAAGATACCTAATGGAACGATAAGAACATCGTCTAAATATCCCAATATCGGTATGAAGTCAGGGATCAAATCAATCGGACTAAACGCATAAGCTACAACACAAATTGAAAATATTTTCGCATACCAAGGTACTCTTTCATCTTTGTAAGCGAAGTAAAGGACAAAGATTTGCTGTTTTAATTTTTTCGCCCATGCCTTTATTTTCCCCATAAAAAGTGTTCTCCCTATTTATAAAATCAAAATACTGTCCTTATTTTTAATAGGCTCTTTTCGTAAAGATTGTTGTTAAAATCCTAAAGCCGATTTTAACGCAAAATAAGCAATTTTTTTCGTTCATACTAAGTTTGCTGGCTCTTTTCTTCTGATTTAAAGTTACTTTCCAGCGAAAACACGGCTGATTTTTTTCTTTTATCTCTAAAAACAACAAAGTTTGAGAAAAGAGCCTTTTAATAAGACATTCCTGCCCGTTCGTTTAAGAACATCCTTTCACCACTCTATTAAATTTATTTTACCCTAAAACTCCCAACTTTCTTTTACTAAATAAGGAAAGTATCTTGTTCCGTCATCGAAATATGAATGGACAACAGTTACGTTGCAAAACACTCTCACGAATTTTGTTCCCTAAGGGCGTCACAGGAGACCGGGACAGTACCTCCCCCCCGTCCCTTCGCTCTACAACCTAAAAAGAGCCTCCTAATAAGGAGACTCTTTTTGAACTCTGCAACGACAAGTTAACCTAGGAAAAAAGTAGAAAAAACAATGGACTTGGAGGCAGCACGAGCCTCAAGAAATAGCCAAAGAATTAACTTTCAACCTCGAGAATCGCTTCAATTTCTTCCTGGATTTCTCTATCCACTGCAAGAGCACGTTTTTTTCTCAATTCAAGATCAATTTCTTTGTCAATAAAATCATTGGTATGTTTGTCAAAACAATCGTAGCAGATCGAGTAAAAATCCTTTTGCTCTTTCTTTAAAAAATCAAATTCCCACGTTTCTAGTTCTAAATAACTGACTTTGTCCTTCGTTTCTTTTCCACATAATTCACAATTTGTTTTCATGATTCATAACCTTTCATACATCTACTTATTATTTTTGGCTAACTGGCGATCTCTGATTCTTTTTAAACGCCCGTGATAGTTTAAAATATTTTCTTGTGATTGTTTGGCCTCTGCGCTCGTAGGTTGCAAGTTCGCAATATCCCAATACGTCACAACAACATCCAATACTTGATCAAAGTATTGCAACGGTCCATAATTCGCATCGATTGCAATGGTTTTCATTCTCTCATTAAAGTCCGGCATAACAGCACCCGGCATGGAGAAATTAATAATCACATCTTCAAAAAACACAAGGAAATTCGGGTCAAGCTCAAGATGTGCTTTCACTGTGTCGCGATAGAATGCATAATGAAGGGCTTCATCTTTCGCTAAACGTCGAAGCAAGGTAGCTAAATCCTTGTCGTGCGGACCTGCGATTCTAGCTACATTATTATAGAAAACGAGAGTAGCTAACTCTTGCAATGACGTATAGGCCATTGTCGCCAGTGGGTTCGTGAAGTCTGGAAACCATCCGTTTTCAACTACCCGCTTTCGTAATTCATGCAATCTCGCAGGATTGACGTTTCGTGTTACCAACAAATAGGTTTCTAGTAAGTTCGAATGCTGGTCTTCTTCTGCCGTCCAAGTATGAACAAAATCATTAATGACATCCATTGAATTCTTAAACGTGTAGTCCAAATGCGAAGTATACCAAGGCAAATTCACTTCTGTCAGTAACGCGGTTTCGATTGCAACAACCACACCTTCTGGAAGAGTGACCTGACTTTCATCCCATGGCACTCGTTTAAATGACATCGCCTTGTCCCACGGAATAAATTCATGGTAGCTCCAATCAATATTGGCAGAACGTTTCTTATGTAATTCATATAATTCTTTAATGCGCGGTTCTAACCGCCGATCCAAGTCTGAATTTAACATAATCAATACTCCTTATTTCTTTAGTTCATCTGAATATTCACAACTATTATAATCTAAATAATAATAAAAAGACAGCAAACCTCAGATATTGTCGAATTTTGATTTTAGATTCAGAAACGACAAGGCACTATCATCCCGATATTAACCGGGACATATGCCCATGTCCTTTCTTAGGTACTCCTACAACCTTATCGACATTTAATAGGATGATCAAAAGTGTTCTTAAAACTTAATAGTTTAATTCTTTTATAATCTGTATTAGTTGTATATCCATTTGCATATAAAGATGAATGTGTGGATCGTTTTATAAAATTTCAGAATGTATAATAAATAAAACTCTTAAGGAACTATTACTTCAAAAATAGAGGGGGAAAAAAGATGTTTGCATGGATTCGGTTGGCTGAATTGTTGTTAGGAATCATTTTTTTAGGTGCAGGGTTAAATGGATACGTTGTGTTATTTGGCTTTGAAGCATTTGCTCCAACCAGTCCCGAAGCTATGGAGTTTTTAGGAGAAGGTTATTTCCTGGCTTTAGAGAAAGGAGTAGAAATCATCGCTGGGGTCTTCTTATTGATTCGCAGGTTTGTTCCCCTTACATTAATGATTTTAGCTAGCATCATTGTCAATATAGTAGCCTTTCACCTATTTGTCGATTCTGATTTGCTTCTATTGGCCTTATTCGTTACAGTTCTAGAGGGAATATTAGTATGGCACTACCGCGAAAGTTATAAGGAGCTTTTAAAAAGTAAACCGAAAGTTTCCACATTGAAAAGCGGCAAATAGGAAAATGGGAACCAGGGACAGTCTCTGTCCCTGGGTAATGTTCCGAACCCTACATTAAATTGGTAAGCCAACCTCGTCAAAAGTAGCCATATGTTTGATCACGCTTCCTGCAGCCTCTACAATCGGGAACGCTAAAGCTGCTCCAGATCCTTCCCCAAGGCACATCCCCATATTTAACATTGGTTCAATTCCTAATAGATCACTAGCCATTCTAGCTCCTGGTTCTGCGGATGCATGGGAGACGATGAAATATTCCTTCGCCTTCGGTTCAATAGACGCTGCAATTATGGCAGCAACTGTTGAAATATAGCCATCCACCACGACCGGAATTCGATTCGCCGCAGCTCCAAGCATCACCCCTGCCATTCCGCCGATTTCCAGCCCTCCTAGCTTGGCAAGAACATCGATCGCATCAGCTGGGTTTGGCTTGTTGATACTAATGGCTCTCCTAATAACCTCTACTTTATGTTCAATACCACCTCTACCAACCCCAGCTCCCCTGCCCGTAATTTCTAAAGGGTCGCAATTACCTAAAACAGATAAAATGGCTGTACTTGCAGTCGTGTTGCCAATCCCCATCTCACCCGTACCAAGTAAATGGATCCCTTTTTGGGTTTCTTGATTCACGATTTCAATTCCTACTTCTAACGATTGGATCGCCTCTTCCCTTGTCATGGCAGGACCTTTTGTCATATTGTCCGTACCATGTTTTATTTTCCGTTTGATTACTCCGGCATCATCTGGGATTTCCCCTTTTACCCCAATATCTATTGCAACGATATTCGCCCCTGAAACCTTACCGATCGCACACACACCTGTTAATCCTTTTGGGAACAATAAGGTTTGTGCGAATGTGACCTCTTGAGGGTTGCTTGAAATCCCTTCTTCATAAACACCATGATCAGCCGCCATCACAATGACTGCTTTTTTGTCAATAACGGGATTTATCTTTCTGGTAATTCCAACTAACTGGACAGCAATGTCTTCCAATTTCCCCAAGCTTTTAGAAGGCTTAACCAAGTTATCCACTCTTTCCCTTGCCTTGGCCATCATCTCTTCGTCCAAACTTTCAATTCTATCAATGGTGTTTTCCAATAATTTCATTCTTGTCTCTCCTTTTTTATAAAAAGCTGTTCTCGTAAAATTGTTGTTAAGATCCTAAAGGTGATTTTAACGTCAAGTAAGCATTTCACTAAGTGACTACTTAGTTAGTAAGCTCTTTTCTCATCATGTAACGAACTTTAGAATGGAATCATAGCTAATTATTCTAAATTTATTTAAAAAGCAACAATCTTTGAGAAAAGAGCTTTATAAATAAAAAAAGTCTGCAGTTTATTTCAATCGCAAATAAACTACAGACTTTTCCATTATCTATAATATTGTAGCAAATAGGCAGGTCTCCTGGCTTAGGATCATTGTTTTATTCACCTTCCCAGAATGATTCCAGTGGCATTTCTAATAAAACTCCCCTTTACAGTGGCGGGACCGCTGAAGATTTACACTTCATTCCCTATTCTCCCCTAAGGGCACCTACTGCTTTTATTCAATTTTCTATTAATATACAAAATTATAAATGAAGGATCGAAAACAGTAAAGTGGTTAAACAGATTGCTTATTGCTCCAATAACTAGACCTTAACTGAAAATTGGAACGGATCTCTATGCGTCCTTTCCCACATTGTTACTCCACTATATGGTCAGGTTCGTTAAGAAGAGCACATTTCTCAATCTTCACAGCACAAGCTTTAAACTCAGCGGTTCCGGCAAGCGGATCCGTTGCGGAATTGGTTAACACATTTGTACTCGCTTGGTCGGGGAAATGAAAGGACATAAACACTAACCCTACTGGTTGCTTTTTACTAATTTTGATTTTTGTAACCAGACTGCCTCTTCGCGAACTGACTTTTACTTGCTCCCCGTCTATGAACCCATATTTCGCCGCATCGTCGGCGTGAATCTCTAATGCTTCTTCGGCGTTTTTCACTTTTTTATAATCTCGCGTTTGAACTCCGGTATTGTAAAATTGAAGTCTGCGCCCAGTCGTTAGCATCAACGGATATTCTGCATCCGGTTCTTCCGCAGGTGGTTGATAATGCGTCGGCATAAATTTTGCCTTCATCCCAACGTCATCGGACCACAATCGACTATGGAGATATGTGGTCCCAGGATGATGTTCATCAGGACATGGCCATTGAAGACCTCCCTCTTCATCGATCCGTTTATACGTGACACCAGCAAAATTCGGAGCAAGCTTGCGAATTTCCTCCCAAATGTCTTCTGCACATTGATACTTCCAATTCGCTCCCATTTTTTTAGCAATATCTTGGACAATCTGATGATCATGGCGAGACACACCTGGGCCTTTTAGAGCCGGACGAACCCGTTGAATCCGACGCTCCGAGTTGATCAGCGTCCCGTCGTTTTCCGCCCAACCTGTTGCCGGAAGCACGACATCAGCGAGCATCGCCGTTCGAGTCATAAGGATGTCCTGCACAACAAGAAAATCAAGATTCTTAAACACTTTTTCAACATGATTTCCATTCGCATCCGATTGAACCGGATTTTCGCCAATTACATAAACTGCTTTTATTTCCTCATTCTCCATCGCTTCAAGCATTAACGTTTGGTGCTTGCCGATTTTTTCTGGAACTGGAGTGCCCCATACTTGTTCATGCAGTTTTCTTCCTTTAGGATCATCGTAATTCCAGCCTCCAACAAGACGGTTCGGCAAAGCGCCCATATCTCCACCGCCTTGAACATTGTTTTGTCCGCGCAGCGGATTTAACCCAGAGCCATACTTGCCGATATGACCCGTTAACAACGCTAAGTTTATGAGTGCAAACACATTTTCCGTTCCATTATGATGTTCGGTAATCCCTAATGTCCAACAGATTGTAGCTTTATCTGCTTTTGCATAAAGCCGCGCAATCTCCCGGATATCCTCCGCTGGAACGCCCGTCACTTGTTCCGCAAATTCTGGCGTATAGGTTTTCACTTCTTCTTTATATTTCTCAAATTGGTCGGTCGCTTTTTGAACAAAATCCTGATGAACCAACCCTTCTTCGATAATGACATGCCCCATTGCATTCGCTAAAGCAATATCGGTTCCAACCCGAACCGGCAGCCACTTGTAAGCCAATTTCGTTTGATCAATTTGACGAGGATCAATGACGACCATTTTGGCCCCTTTTTTAATCCCGCGCCGCATATGATTAAAAATGATCGGGTGACATTCTTGCGTATTGCTTCCCCAAACCACAATCACTTCGGTGTCTTCAAGTTCATCATAAGACCCCGTAGCAGCGCCCATTCCAAACACAGTCACCAGACCGGTGACGCTCGGAGCGTGTCAGGTTCGGTTGCAGCTGTCAATATTATTGGTCCCGATCACTGTTCGCATGAATTTGCCAGCCAGGTAGTTCAGCTCATTGGTCGACCTTGATGAGCTAAAACAACCGAAAGCATCTGGTCCATGTTTATCTTTGATCTCTGCAAATTTCGTGGCAATCAAGTTCAATGCTTCTTCCCAACTAGCAGGTGTTAACTCGCCATTTTTTCTGATTAACGGCTGAGTTAATCTCCGGTCACTATGAATATACCCCCACCCGAGCGCCCCTTTTACACAGGTTTCCCCATGGCTGGATGGGTTTTCCTTATATCCTTTGACTTTGCTAATCTTTGAATCTTCCACTTCGACGACAAGTCCACATCCTGTTCCACAAAAACTGCAAATCGTTTCCACTTGATTTGGTTGAGCTAGCATGCCGTTTTCATTCCCCCTCTTCTTTATTTTTATCTGAATTTAAAAAAGTCTCGACAATTCGATCTGGCCTTGTATACACATTCAAAGAATTTTTCCGAATAAAACCAACCGTCGTCATACCCAGTTCTTCGGCAAGGTCAAGAGCCAATTCAGTTGGTGCCGATTTTGATAAAACAACCTCACAGCCGATTTTCGCAACTTTCGTAATAATCTCTGATGAAATTCGTCCGCTAAACACAATCACTTTATCTTTTAAAGAAATGTGGTGACGAAGACAGTAGCCGTATAGTTTATCGAGTGCATTGTGGCGCCCAACATCCAGCCGTGACAGCACCACCCCATCTTTCGTACACAGCGCCGCATTGTGGACCCCGCCTGTTTCTTTAAAAACTTCTGAACTACTATGCAATTCTTCCATTAATCGAAAACAATCATTCACCGATAATTGAACGTTGATTTGGTTAAAATTGCGGGACAGTCGCGCATCATTAAAGAAGACAAATCCCTGTCTGCTTTTCCCACAGCAAGACGTGATATACCGTTTGGAGTGGAATTTTTTATACAAAATATTGGTATAGTTTGTTTTCACATGAACAAATCCTTCTCTTTCTTGAATCCATAAATCTTCGATGTCGGCAATGGTTCTGATTACGCCTTCGGAGGCTAAAAAGCCAACTACGAGATCCTCAATGTATTCGGGTGTACAAACTAAAGTAGCAAATTCAGTTTGATTCAATTTGATCGTAAAAGGTTGTTCAGTCACAATGAAATCTTCAACTTTTTCGATGATTCCATTTTGATAACGGGTAATGGTTCGTTTCTTTCTCGTTTTTTTCACGGTAATTTGGTTTCCTCCCCCGTACGCAAAAGCAAAATAGGAAAAAACTAGTGGTTAGACTTTAGCAGTGATTTCTGACGACTTTTGTTTTCGAAGCTTGGCAATGTCCACACGGATGAGCAAGGAAATCAAGAAGGCAAGAACAAATAATCCCGCGAAGAACGATAAACTGCCTGCGTATGTTCCGGTTGTATCTTTGATATAAGCGGCAAACAACGGTCCCACTAAACCTGCGGCTGCCCATGCGGTTAAAATATAGCCGTGGATGGCACCAAGCTGTTTCGTCCCGAATAAATCCCCGATATAAGCTGGGATGGACGCAAATCCTCCGCCGTAGCATGTATAAATGATCGCGAGCATCACCTGGAAGAGAAGTGCATTGGTTGTGTGTGGAAGCATGAAAAACAATCCGATTTGTAGGACAAAGAACGTGGTATACGTATTTGGACGGCCAATATAATCGGACACAGATGCCCAGCCAATCCGGCCTAACCCATTAAAGATGCCAATCGCCCCAACCAGCGCAGCAGCGGCCGCTGTACCAATGCCAATCGACTCCATCGCAATTGGTTTCGCCACCGCCAAAATCGCGATTCCACAGGTCACATTGATAAACAGCATCAGCCATAAATACCAAAACCGCGTTGTTTTTACGGCTTCGTTCGCCGTTAGCTGTGACAGATCCATTCGTGGTTTCGCTTCCCCGGACTCCACTTTTTCCTTATATCCCTCTGGCATCCATCCTTCCGGCGGCTTTTCTAAATAGAGAGACGATGCTGCCATTAATATGAAGTAAGCGCTTCCTAAAATAAAGAACGCATTGGCGACCCCTACACTTTCAATCAAACTATTCATAATTGGACTCGAAACGGCGGCAGCAAAGCCAAATCCCATGATTGCAAGACCTGTTGCAAGCCCGCGCCGGTCAGGAAACCATTTCACGAGCGTCGAAACCGGGGCAATATACCCAACTCCAAGACCAATCCCGCCTAATACCCCGTAAAAGAGATAAAGCAGCATTTTTGATTCGAATAAGACGGCAATCCCGGAACCTGCAATGCCGATTCCAAAAAACGTCGCCGCAAGCAATCCAGACTTTCTTGGGCCATGTTTTTCAACATAATGACCGAGAAACGCAGCCGACAGACCTAAAAATAAAATGGCGATACTAAAGGTAAGCGCTACTTCCGAATCGGACCAACCAAACATATTTTTTAATGGGACCGTAAAGTTACTCCAAGCGTATACAGAGCCAATCGAAATGTGGATCCCAACTGCAGCCGCAGCAATCAACCAACGATTTTTTCTCGTTTCAGCCATACGCATTTCCCCTTTATAAAAAATTTGGCAGACCCAAAATCTCCACGCCTTAGACAAAAATCCGCTGCTATAACTGTATGTCTATTTCGATCGAAAAATTCTCGTGGGACAGGGGGACAGGTACATCGTCCCGGTTTCACCGGGACATTGTACCTGTCCCCCTGTCCCTCCCCTCTCTACCAATAAAACAAAAACGCCCCCAAAATAACCCCAATCCACAACACACACGAAACCATCCCCACGCGGAATAAATCTTTTTCGGTAAAATGTCCGTATGAATAGCTGATGATGTGAACAGGTGATTGGGTAATGAAAAAGAACCCTGGAATACCGGCAAAAAATACGGCTTTTGCGAGCGTTAGAGAGGATACCCCGTCCAAGGCACTGCCTAATGAGAGGGCAAGTGGTAGCATGATTGCTAAAAACCCTAATACATTTACAAACATGACTCTCATGAATGAAGTTAACAGCACCAAAATCAACACAATCATCACGGGGGTTTGTGTGACGAGAAAAGCATTTAAATATCCTGCCAGCCAATCAATCGTCCCCGTTTTTAACAACATCCCTGATACCATTAAGGTCGAAGCAAAAAACAGAAAGATATCCCAATTGACCGACTTGCGAGCATCTTCCCAAGCCCACACACCGATTTTCGGAAAAACCGTGAGACAGGCCCCTAACAATCCAATTAACGGAATCGAATAGCCATGCAAACTTTGCGTCACCCACAAGATCAGCACGAGCAGCATAATCGCGAGCATTTTCTGTTCATTCACACTCATTTTTCCAAGTTCCGTGATTTTTTCTTCAATCAGCTCTAAGAGAAGTGCTTTGTTGATCTTCTCAGGTGGAAACATCAAGATGAACACCATCCAGAGGAAAAAAGAAAACACGACGATTGGTACCCCAAACAAAAGAATCCACTCTATGTATTCAATTCGATGACCGGCATCGGAAAACAAGCTATACGCATAAATCGTTGAACTCGCTCCCGTCGCGATAAAAGCACCTGTGATGGGCACCAAATAGACAATGCCAATAAACAGCGATTTCGCTAGGTTACTAGTTGTATTGATTTTATTCAAACTTCTAATTAAGCTATCAAGCACCGAAGACAGCAAGCTCGCTTTCCCTACATTCGAGGGCACTAGGACCGAAAGAATAAAGACTAATAGAAATGAAATAAAAATCAACGCCTTGCTTGCCCCGCGGGATGCTTTTAAAATGCTTAAAGACAACCGGTCTGCTAACCCTGTATCAATAAACGCACGCGAAAAAATAAACGTCGCAAACAACAGCCAAACAACATCTGAAGAAAAATACGTCAATGTCTCCTCATAACTGAAAAAATGAAACGAAAACAACAGCATAACCAACAGCGAACTATAAGCGAGCGAGAACACTTTCCCCACCCATAAGATTTGAATCATAACCAATGCGACAAGCGCTTGAATTTTATCATCAAATGAAAAAGGGAAAATAAAAAAGAAGAGATACAACAGAATGGCTAACGCTAAAAGAATTTTCTTTTTCATACTCATAACTCCTTGGTGGGACAAGGGGACAGGTACATTGTCCCGCGGTTTGGAAATCGTTCGGGACAATGTACCTGTCCCTCTGTCCCGCAGTTTGTACGTAATCGAATCAGTGCACTGTTCTCTTGCCCGAAAGGAAAAATCCACCATTTTGTTTGGTGGATTTTTCTTGAATGAGTACTAAGCAGAAATGCCTTTTTCCTCATCTTTTTGCTTTTTCCTTAACAGTTTGATTAGTAATGGATAAAATAACGACAACACTGTCACGATGATCAACGTGATACTAATTGCGGAATCAAAGAAGATTCCAAAACTGCCGTTTGATGCCGTAAGTGCCATTCGGAAATTCTGTTCCATATCGCCGCCAACAATAATCGCAAGGACGAGCGGAGCAATTGGGAAGTCCATGATTTTCATAAACAGCCCGATGACTCCGAATAACAATAACATGAAATAATCAACCGTACTGTAACTTAATGTGTACGTTCCAATGAAAGCAAGAATGATGATGATTGGATAAAGAACTTTTGCTGGTGTATCCAATATTTTAATCAGCAAGCCAACAAGCAGAATGTTGATAATAATCAACGCGATGTTTCCGATAAACATACTGTTGATAAACGTCCAAACCATTCCAGGGTCATTTTCAAACAACATTGGACCTGGTCGGATTCCGAGCATAATTAACGCTCCGAGCATAACCGCCGTTGTTCCTGAACCTGGGATTCCCATCGTTAACAATGGAATCATCGCACCGACGGAAGCGGCATTGTTGGAAGATTCAGGAGCCGCTAAACCTTCAACTGCACCGTTCCCGAATTCCTCCGGCTTTTTCGATAATTGCTTTTCAGTCGAATAACTCATCATCGAAGCAATCGAGCCGCCCGCTCCCGGAAGCACGCCGACAATAAAGCCTAACGGAGCATTTCGTATAATCGGCCACTTGGATCGTTTCCAATCTTCTTTAGTAAACCAAATTCTGCTCACTTTTTTCTTTTCTTTCATGCTGTCTTTATCGATTGTAAGGAAGTTGTAGAAAACTTCTCCTACCGCATACACCCCGATAATGACAATCAAAAATTCAATTCCTTCACTTAAATGAGGAATATCCATTGTAAAACGGTGAACCCCGGTTTGAGCGTCAATTCCAATCGTACTGATTAATAAACCAAGGCACATCGCAATAAATCCTTTGACCATCTTGCCAATTGATAAAGAAACAATCGCTGATAATGTTAACAGCATCAATAAGAAATATTCTGCTGGACCAAATTTCAACGCAAAACTAGCCAGTGGTTCTGCTAAAAAGATAAACCCAATTGCCGCCAAAATCCCTCCGATGAAGGAAGCGACAGTTGAAATCGCCAAGGCTTCCCCTGCTCTACCTTGCTGAGCCATCGGATATCCATCGAACGTTGCGGCGATGGCCGACCCATCCCCTGGGGTATTTAATAGAATCGAACTTCGCGAACCGCCATACATGGCACCATAATAAATCGCTCCCATTAAAATCAATGCACTAGTTGGATTCATCCCAAAAGTGACCGGAATCAGGACTGCAACCGCTGTCGCTGGTCCTAATCCTGGAAGCATTCCGACAATCGTTCCTAAAAATCCACCGATGACAATCCAAAAGATGTTTGCCGGTTGTAAGACCGTATGAAATCCTTCCACAAAAGCTTCCATTTACCTTCCTCACCTCCGTTCTTACGGTAAACTTACTCCTAATAATTCACTAAAGCCGTACCAAGCGATGAAGGAAAAAGCAAAGGTCACAATCAGATTGACCATCCACTTTTTCACGCCATTTACGTAGAATAATAAGCCTCCTAAGAAAATGACCGTTGAAATTAAGAAACCTAGTGTTTCAAAGATTAGGGCATAAATGACTCCTAACACAATCGTGACACCAATTAGTTTTAAGACTCTTCCTTCAAAAAGCGCTTTGATGTTTTTATTTTCTTCATTTAATGTTTTCAATTCGTTAAAAAGATAGATGACACTAAGAACCAACATGAAAACACTCAATCCAATTGGGAAGTATAATGGCCCATTTGGATTACCAAGGTTCGCTCGCGGAATCGAGAACGAACTGATTAAAAAGGTGAGGCTGATGAGGATCATCGCAACTGGCATCCCAATTTTTACAGCTTTCATCGTATCTCCCCTTATTCAACTAATCCAGAGTCATCAATCAACTCTGAATAAAGCTGCTCTTGTTCTTCCATAAACTTTTTCGTGTCTGCACTCGTTTGATAGAAATCATCCCAGTCGTTATTTTCAAGCAACTCTTTCCACTCATCGGTTGCAGCCATTTCGCTTAACTTCTCATCCCAATAGTTGATTTCTTCTTCGGTCATATCCGGAGGTCCCATGATACCTCTCCAGTGCGGGAACACCATGTCAATTCCCTCTTCTGTTAGCGTTGGAACATCCTCCAGTTCTTCTAATCTTTCTTCTGAAGAGACAGCTAGAATTTTAAGCTTTCCAGCAAGATGCTGTTCTTTTGTTTCTGATAATGAAGTCGTAATCACGTCCACATGCTTTCCTAAAAGAGCTGTAACCACATCTCCGCCACCGCCATCATACACAAGGAAGTTCAAGTCTTTCGGGTTAACCTCTTTCATCGCTGCAGCTTGTACAAATGATAAGTGGTCATCGTTTCCTAAACCAGGTCCAACCCCGATTTTAATCGACTTTGGATCTTCCTTAATCGCTTCTAGTAAATCATTGATGGTTTCATACGGTGAATCAACTGGTACAGCAATCGATTGCCATTCCGTTGCTAGTGTTGCTAACGGCGTAAAGTCTTCGTGTGTGAGTTTGCTTTGGCCTAACAAGTTATTGGTTAAAAGCAAACTTGAGTTCACCGCTAGATAGTGAGAATCTTTTGGATGAAGATAATTCCAACCAACTTCTCCGCCGCCACCTGGCTTATTGATAACGTTAATATTGCTATCTACTAACTTATTATCTCGTAAAATCTTTTGAACCGAACGAGCAGTTAAATCCCAACCACCACCAGGAGATGCTGGGGCAACAATTTCAATGTTTTTCGAAGGATACTCCGCCCCTCCGTCTGAAGATGAACTACTAGACGAACAAGCTGAAAGGAATAATGCAGCGGATAAAACAAATAAACTTAATTTCTTCATAATGTCCTCCTTTTCTACTATCTGTATGTTGTTTACTGATTTTATTTTAATTTCAGAATTTTGCTATGTAAACGTTTTCAAAATAAGTCACATTAAAAATGTAAAAATAATATTGTTCATAATGTTCACGCTGTGATGGTTTTCACAATTTTATTCCTTCTCGATCTGAACGAGTTTGACATTGGATAGACAACTAACCATATTATGGGAAATACATACCATAACAAAGAAGAACATGGTTAGGAGGAATGCAACTTGTATCATCCTTATAGTGGAATCGTTTATAATCCGTATGTTTATTCATACCCTCGGCCGAGCTGTTATCAACAATGCAGGAGATATGGATATAGCCACGAAACTTGCGTTGTTGCATGTAGAACACATCCATATTTATATCAAGGAACCACCACATACTCTCCACCAATGCAGCCTACAGCGATGCCATCCGACACTGTTGGCACATGTGCCTATTTTCGGGATTTAATCGAAACACTCAGAAGCCAGATAAGCGCGTTACATTCAAGGTGGCATTTAGCCACCACTCAAGCAGAGAAAGACGCCATCTCTAGGGAAATTGATGAACTATCAGGGCAACTCTCTTCCGCGGAGTATGAATATAGTTGGATGTACTGTGCTTCAAGGTAATGTTGCTGCAAGGCATGGCCTTGTGCTCCTGTAGCTGAATCCGACATTTCCCCGTTCATACCGGCAAAAAGCGAAATTATTCTATCTCATTCTATACACTCTTTACAGGGTGTATTTTTTTTTATGTCATCCTTCGATCATCACCTATCTAGTATTTGCTAGCTTCTTTATATTAATTGATAGCTTTCGCTAGTTGAAAATATCTTGGAGCTAGCAGCTGTGAATGTAGGTGTATTTCAATGACCACCCTATTTTTTCTCTATCAAACTACTAAAATACCCTTCCCCTTCAACAAAAATCTAAACCTCTTTTTTGATAAATTCAATAAATGCCTTAGCAGGTGACAGCTCCATTGCATTTTCATTGAAAACAAGCCATGTTTGCCGGGTTAATTTTTTATCACCTAAGATAAGCTCCGTGGTGAACAGGTCGGGATAGCCTTTTAAGCAGATACCCGGAAGAAGCGCGTAACCTAAGCCGTTTAACACCAGTTCACGGCATGTATCAATAATGTCGACTTCCATTGTAACCTTTGGAGCGACATCAAAATTTTCTTTCCACCAGTGATCAATCGAACTTTTCAAAGACAAATCTGTCGTGTAATCAATTCGCGGCAAATCTGGCAGCTGATCGATTTGAACCTCATGTTTCGAAACAAGGTAAATGCTTTCTTCTTCAATTAACACTTTCGGTCCCTTCCAGTCATAAGGGTCGCGAACAATCCCAACGGTTGCTTCTTCTTTATGTAGCATCTGCAACACTTCGTAGCTAAAACCTGTTTTCAAATGCAAATCAACTTCAGGATATTGAGTTAAAAAGGCGGCCAACCTGTTCGGAAGCTCATACCTTGCATAGGTCTGGGAAACGCCGAGCCTAAGTTTTCCTTTAATTTGGCCGTTCAGGCTATTCAAATAATCCTTTGTTTTCGTCAGCTCCCGAAGCATTTGGTCTGCATAGTGAACCAAATATTCTCCTTCTGTCGTAAAATCAACGCCGCGCTTTCTTCGGGCTAAAATTTTGACGCCAAATTCCTTTTCCAGCTGCTGAATGCGGTACGTTAGCGATGGCTGAGAAATGTATAATTGTTCCGCTGCTTTCGTGATATTTCGTTCTTTATAAATGGTTTGGAGCATTTTCCAATCTTTTTCGTCCATCGTACACCTCACCTCGTTCTTTTTATATTATAAAAATTTTCTATCGTTCACAATAGAATATCAATATTTTATTTATTTATAACTTTTCACTATTCTAAAAGTATCAAACGTATTTAAAAGCCAGGAGGAATTCTAAATGACAAAATTTGATGTTGTAGTTGTTGGAGCGGGAAATGCAGCTTTATGTGCCGCGATTTCCGCGAGAGAAAATGGTGCAAGTGTCTTAGTGCTTGAAAAAGGTCCAGAACATAAACGCGGTGGAAACTCCTTTTTCACCGATGGAGCAATCCGTACAGCTTATAATGATTTAGACGCAATTCGGAAAATCATGCCTGAATTAACCGATGAAGAAGCGGCGCAAATCGTAATGCCTGAGTACAGCGCAGACGATTATTATAACGATTTAATGAGAGTGACAGACGGACAAAGCCAGCCTGAGCTTGCGAAACAATTAGTCTCGAAATCTTATGAAACAATTGTCTGGATGCGCGAGCAAGGTGTCGAATTTGAACTAAACTATGATAACCAATCGTTTAAAAAAGATGACAAAATCCACTTTTGGGGCGGACTTCCTGTTAAAACAAAAGAAAAAGGAATCGGTTTAATGAAAGCCCTATTCAATCGTGCCAACGAACTAGGGATTGAAATCTGGTATGAAGCAGAAGCGACGAAACTAGTAACAAATGAAGCGAAAATTACTGGCGTTATCGTATTGAAGCAAGGGGAAGAAATCATAGTTGAAGCGAAAAGTGTTTTGCTTGCTTGTGGATGCTTTGAAGCAAACAAAAAAATGCGCTCTGAGCACCTTGGTTCTGAATGGGAAGCAGCGATTGTGCGCGGAACCGAATATAACACAGGCGATGGGTTGAAAATGGCGACTGAAATCGGCGCGCAAACTTTCGGCGAGTGGGCAGGTTGCCATTCCATTGGTACAGATGCGAACGTTCCGAAAGTTGGTGATTTCACGAAGCCTGGCGATATTTTCAAAAAGCACTCTTACCCGCTTGGGATTATGTTAAACAAAGACGGCTTCCGCTTTGTCGATGAAGGCGCTGATTTCCGTAACTATACGTATGCGAAATACGGCCGTGAAATTTTAAAACAGCCAGGACATGTGGCGTACCAAATCTTTGATAGCCAAGTTCGCCCAATCTTACGGAAAGAATACAACTTACCAGAAGCAACAGTGATTGAAGGAGATACACTTGAGGAATTAGTTGCCAAACTACCTGTTGACCAGCAGCAATTTTTACAAACCATCAAAGAATACAATGAAGCAGTACAAGACGGCGAATACAATCCATCTGTAAAAGATGGCAAAGCAACGAACGGACTTTCCCCTGAGAAAACAAACTGGGCACTGCGCGTTGAACAAGGTCCATTCTATGCCTTCCCGGTTACATGTGGGATCACATTTGCATTCGGCGGTTTGCATGTGAACACAAATGGTGAAGTGCTCAATCAAAACCAAGAGCCAATTCAAGGATTGTTTGCCGCAGGTGAAATGGTTGGAGGCATCTTCTATAAAAACTACCCAGGTGGATCTGGTCTGATGTCCGGTTCTGTTTACGGAAAAGTTTCAGGTGAACACGCGGCTAAATATGCAGCTGCCGTCGCCATCAATTAAACACACCAAAACAAAATTTTATTTTTCCTAACTAAAACTAAAAAGCCTGTATCTTGATTACCCTTAGTAATCTTTGATACAGGCTTTTATGTATGCTAATCTCTTTAAAATTAGAGGCAACCAAACCAAAGTCGAAATAGAATCGAGTCATACTCCCTCTTTAATGATTAACTTAGATTTTATCAACCTTAGGCATTGATAAAAAATTTGAATCGTTATGATAAAATAAATAACTCGTAACCTAACTGTAATCCAAAAGTTACCATTCTTCGGTATAATTTTTACTATAATCGCTGCTGATTTTCTTAACGATTAGGAGTTGATCAAGTGTTCATTATTATTAGAAAGGTAGAAGGAAAAATAGAGATTTTAAAACACTCAAATAGCCCTTTTTATAAAACCTTTTCGAATTTTTCAAGTGCAAAATGCTTTGCAAATAAACTTAACTCTTATACCAGTTTGGATAAACAATGGGATGTACAGGAAACAAAATAACTTTCGTCGTGCTAATCCCTTTCATTTGAATGGCCTCGTTATCCATTGATTTGGTAATTTCTCTCCGGCCGCCCAACGACTCCGTAGGCTTGCTCCACGGTTGCTTCGCCAGTCTTGACTAAATATTCGAGGTATCTTCGAGCCGTCGTCCTTGAAGCTCCCATTTTTTCTCCTACTTTATCCGCTGTCAGTCCGCTTTTTTCTTCACTCAGAATTTCACTTACTTTCTTAAGTGTTAAATAGTCAATCCCTGCCGGCAACTGTTCGCGTGTCTCTGTTTCTTTCCTAATTTTAAAAACACGATTGACCGCTTCTTGATCCACCTCTGTTAATCCGTCTAAGAATTGTTTAGTTTTTTTATAGTTCTCGAGTGTTTCGACGAACGTTTCCATTGTGACCGGTTTAATTAAAAATTGTTGCACACCAAATTTAAGTGCTTTCATGACGTGTTCTTTCTCTTTTGCTGCTGTGACTAAGATGATGTCCACCTCAGGGTGTTTCTCGCGGATTTCCATCAGAAGATCGGTCCCAAGCCTATCAGGCATATAAATATCCAATAATAATAAATCAACAGAATGCTTATCTAGTAGAGTCATTGTTTCCTGCGCATTCATCGCTTTTCCAACACAGTTGGTCCCTTTTACTTGAGCTAAGAATCCTTCGTGGATTTGTGCAATGCGAAAATCGTCTTCCGCGATCAACACTTGTATTTTCTCCATGTTCTCTCCCCCTTCGCGATCATCCTTTCGGCAAATAGATCGTAAAGACTGTTCCATTCCCCTTTTTAGTTGAAATTTCAATTGTTCCATCGAGTGCCGCTACTTCTTCCTTTACATGACTTAGACCGTATCCCCTGTTTTTCCCTTTTGTTGAAAATCCCTTTGTAAAAATGGACTTCTGGACTTCATCCGCAATTCCGGTTCCATTGTCGATGATTTCAAAGATAACCTCATTGCCAATATCCGTCACAAAAAAACGGACCATCTTCTCTTCTTGATTTTTGACCGCATCAAACGCATTGTTAATCAGGTTTCCTAAAATAATAATTAAAGAAGAAAGGGAAATGGTTTCCGGCAGCTTCTCCAACGAACTCTCTGGGTCAAGAATAAATGGAATTTTTTTCTCGGAAGCTTGTGCCAGTTTCCCTAGTAGTATCGCTTGAAGTTTCTCGTCTTTTATATGCAATAATTCCGCTTCCATTACTTGTGTTTGTGTTTCGTTTTTAATAAACTCAATCGCTTCCGTTTTTTTTCCTAGCTGAAGCAAACCGAGAATGGCATATAGTTTATTGCTGAATTCATGCGCTTGCGCTCTTAAATCATCGCTATACTGCTTCACCTCGGACAAAGCGTCAATCATTTGCTTGACCTCCGTTCTGTCGCGAACGGTGCCCACAACCCCAATTTTTTTTCCATTCTCGATAATCGGCTGTGTATTGATAATCATCATTTTCTCGTTATCGTGAATTTCCATATTATCCTGTTTTTCATGGCTTTCCAGCATTTTTACGAGTTCACGAGATTCTATGACCTCAGACATTTTTTGACCTTCTACTTTTCCCTCAATCCCGAGCATTTGACTAGCCGATGCATTCATCATCGTGATTATCCCATTCGCATCGACGGCAATGATCCCCTCTTTCGCAGATTGCAAAATCGCATTTCGCTCTCGATATAAGGAGGCAATTTCATAAGGTTCGAGATTTAGTGTATCCTTGCGTATGCTATTGGCTAGAAAATAACTAGCAATCACCGCAACTAGTAGAATGATGGAAGAGCTCATAAAGATCTTTTCTATATCTCCCCAAATCTCGGTATAAATGAGATCCATGCTATATAACACCACTACGGTTCCTTCAATCTTTTTAAAGTCGCCATAATCTACGACCACCGGAGCAATCGCCTTTAACACTTGCTTCCCGCTCTCCTCTGTCTGCTGTACATAAGAGCTTCCATAAGTAAGGGCTTTTCCACTATCGTTTACCTGTACATTTTCGTACTCCTTGCTATCATCCGTTGACGCATAAATCAATCCCTCCCGATTGAGAAAAAAAACGGTCATCGGTTTTAATTTATACCTCATATCATCTGCCAATGAGATAATCCCACTTGAATCCCCATCCTCTCGGTATGATTCCTGAAGGAGTGGCATATAAGACAGAGTCTTGGCATTCTGCAATGTCAGTTGTTTCGCTTGGGCAATATCATCTTGTAATTTCAAATGGATAAGCTGAGCTGAAAACGCTCCTACCACCCCAATAATTAATAGAATCACAAGCGATAAAATTTTCGTCTTTAATGAGATTCGAAGCGGCTTTTTCATGGTTTAGTCTCCAAATAATATGTAAACGTTCTCTACTATAATAGTATAAATTTTCATAATATTGAAGAGTGTCAAAGGACACAGGGACAGGCACCATGTCCCGCTGGTTAAATGAACAGGGATAGGTATATCCTCCCAAAATTGAATGAAATATTGCTTTCACTAAAAGATAGGCTATTTTTGTAAATTGTGGTTAAAATCCTACAGCCGAATTTAACGAAATAGTAGCAATTTCGTATGTTTAAAATTAGTTTGCAAGCTCTTTTTTCATAAAATCTAGGATATTTTTTTAATACCCTATTATTCAGCCGTATTTTCTGTTCAAAAGCACAAAGTTTGAGAAAAGACCAAATAAAAAAACTGCCATCTGGCAGCAAATTATAAGTTCCTGTTTTAGAAAGGTTTTATACTTTAGAATTTTTTTAGATAAATCAACTTAGGAAGAAATCATCACTGTTAAAATACTACTTCAACTATCATTTGAGTATACGCCAAAGATCAACACTCACTATAGATGACTTAAGATCCTTTTTAGTAAAACCCCAATAAAAACCCCAGGAATGACACATAACATCGGAAACCAAACGGTTCCCAAACAGATTCCAAATATCCTTACTTTTGCTGAATACATCAGCCCAACAGTAACAAAATACGCACACATCACAAATGGTAAATAGGAATAAGGATCTTTCCCTCCACCTGCATCCTTATAGGCATCCCACATTGAAAAGAAGTAAACACAAGGATAAAACATGAGCCATTGGTATTCAGTATGATCAATGGCTTTACTTATCTCTCCATTAAAACTAAAGTAAATAATCTTATTAAAATGGGATTGAACATTAATGATCATTTCCAACACAATAAAGAATATCCCTTTTAGAAGCTTTCCGTTAAGTAGTTGACCGAAGCCTGGAAGAGCAATGTTCCATAACAAATTTTCTTTTGGATTCACATTTGTTTAACCCTCTTTTTATGATTTTTTTGTTCCATTTATATAGGCGAAATTTCTCATCCCATTCATTAGGTTTTAGCGTTCGCTTCATTGTTTCATTCCTTAATTCTTCTCCATCTTAATCAATATGTCTTTACTTCATTAACTCATCTCTGTCTGCTGCATGAGGAGGTCTTTCCATCCAGGCATGCTTAATTTGGAGATTTAACCCGTCCTCTGCGTAAAGTCCAATTTCTCCTTGCAATCGTACATAATCAGCGGCAATGTCACGTCTTGGACTAGCAGATATGGCCGTTCCGTAGTTCCCCATCCCCGCAGCCGTCATCATCGAAATTTGATAGAGCATTAATTTATCAGAAAAGGGGGATTCCGTAATATCTTGAACTTCTGCATCCCAGGTTACAGGTACAGGGAGATTATTTTCATGTAAGTATTTACTAAACACTTCAATTTGTTTCTTTGCAATCACTATCCCCCTTCTGAAATAATCGCGAATTTCCTTTGAGTTCGCAACCTGAGCGAAACCAGTTATAACCGATGTACCCATATGGTTTGTTTGTACATTCGAGTAGAGGTGAGTAATCTCTGCAGCACTTAGAGGTCTCTGTTTCCCCATCCACCCCGCTAAAAAGTGTTGTTTTTCAACCATATCTACTTCTTGAAGATAAGGAATATAAGGAGACCGAACTTCTATCCCTTTGGAGAGAAGTAAATCTGTTGTTTCATTAAATAATTCCATAGTAGAAGAGATACAAGACATGAAGTGTTCTCGAATGTCCTTACGAAAGGTATGGGGCAAAATGGCACCGTAGGTTACTAAAGCCCCTTTAGTCATATGTTTTGTATAAAATAAAAAGAACTCATCCGAAAAAAGCCTCGGAGCATCCACATTCACATCGTTTTCAGTAAACCCAAGAGGGATCGCATGACCTTCTTCCTTGAAAATTTTTGTAACCACTTGTACATGCTGTTGAGATACATCCAGGGCATGCTCTAAGATTTTCTTCGTTTCCTCATCTTCGACTTTAGCTAAATAATACTTATAAACACATACAAACATGGAGTCAGCTATATAATTTGCCCACAAGCCACCTACTTCGGACGAAGTTAAACGAATATGATGAGTCTCCATTAAAATACCTCCAGTTTTTTTAACTGTTGGTATTATCCCCATAAAAAGGGATTTAATGTGGGACAATTTCCCAACACTATTGGACGAGGGTAAATAAAGGGTTTAGGTTTGAGTTTGGCACATAGCGTAATAAGAAGGCTGTTTTCGTAACGTTGGAGAATAGATTATGAAATTTAAAAAGGGAAACTAATTAAAGGCCAGACCCTATTTGATTTGACAAATAGGGTCTGGCCTTTTTTCTTAACTATTCACAAATAAACTACTCATAACATCATTTGATTGAATAGGTATAATTGATAAAACCCAGGAACTCCTAAAGCAAGAAAAAGAGAAATTACCGCAAAGAGCTTTGACTGTTTTATCAGACGTTCATCTCCTTGTTTTAGGTGTTCAAAGTATGTAAGAGTAAAATACAAACATGCAGCTAACAATAAAGCTGAGAAGATCCCGATCCAAATTCCTATTGACCCCGTTAAAGCTAGTTGTTCCATTCAAAACACTTCCTCTTAAAAGTTAAAAAATTATGATTATTGTATCTTTTATAATCTTACCTCTCTTCAACCCGTCCCTTTTATTATTGAACCAAAGGATACGCTAGTTCAATAACTTAATGCTGCTACACTCATGATTGAGTAAACGATCAAAATAAACGAAATGGTTATCCAAACTGTGTTTTTAGCCGTATTTTCTTCTCTTTTTATTTTTTTAGCTAAACTCACGCAATTCAAAACAAAAACAATGCAAAATACTGGTGTAAAATAATAAGCCAGCCATTCCGTTATTTTTAATCCTTCCTCCACACTCAAACAGCTTCATCCCCTTTTAAACAATCTCCAATCTAAATTCAATAAGAAGTGACACACTTCCTTCTTGAAGGATGGCATTTTTTACACAAATAGAAAGCTCTGCAGTTCCTATCAATTTCCTTTTAGAAAAATTAATAAAATACATTCTTATGACAAACGCTATTCTATATTAATGGCTGTTTTCGTAAAGATTGTTGTTAAAATCCTAAAGCCGATTTAAACCAAATAGTAGCCATTTTTAATGTTTAAAATTAGTTTGCAAGCTCTTTTCTCATAAAATGTAGCTACTTTTATGAATAACCTAGCAGTTTCAGAGTATTTTTTGTTGAAAAGCAACAAAGTGTGAGAAAAGAGCCATATAAATTTAAAAGGAATGGTTCTAATGCTAGCAAATTTCTTTCGAATCATAAATGCTATTATCATGTGGGCTCTTATAGGTTTCTTTCTACCGAAGCAATCCTTTAAAAAATATTTACCGGTTACACTATTTTGCTCATGTATTTTATTAATTCAAACCCTCCTAAACCTACTGTTTAAATGGTGGAAGGTAAAAGGAGGAACCAAATATATGATCTTTGATGCCATAGCCTTTATATTTGGGCCATTTTTCACCATGAATTTATGGGTGTTTCATTTTACATATGGAAAATTCTCTCTATATGCAATTTGTAATTTCATAATGGATTTAGTTTTTGCCTATCCCTTAAGTGCATTTTTTCAAAAAATTGGTCATTATCAATTGAAAAAGTTTAACTCTACCATCCTGTTTCTCATTTCTTACTCACTCGCTCTTTTGAACTATGGTTTTCAAATGTTTATCGAAAAACCATCGGAACCCGATTTATCTAAACCTAAATCCAGTGAGTGAACTGGATTTTTTTCATAAGCCTGTTTTCGTAAACATTATTGTTAAGATCCTAAAGTTGATTTACGAAATACACAGCAAAGCTATCCTCGTACCCCTTAGTCCCTTAAAACAGATCTTCAAATAAAATGAGTTATGATTTCTATCTTCCACTTAACTCCAATTAACAGGTGGCTTCACCATCTGTACTTTAAAACCGAGGTCTGTTGCAGCTGCGAAAATGAACTCCTTTCGGAAGAAATAGCTTTTACTACTTACAATTTTCCCGTTTTCAACTTCATGGATTTGAATATCATGAATTTCTGGGGCCTCCCCTGCATTGGAAAAGACAATAATAACGGGTTTATTCCATAGGATAACTTCTTCAGCAGTGTGTCCCGGCAAGCCAAATCTGAGCGAACCCTTCCGAATTTCATTCTTATTAAATTCCTGAAAACCAAGATAGGCTTCGTTTTGTGCATGATCACTGTAAAGACTAAGCATACCCTCTAAATCGCCATCATTAAAAGCTTTTAAATAAGCTTTGATTGTTTCATTATTTGTTTTTTCTACCGTTGTTCCTTGTTTCGGTTTTGAAAAATCAATAAGTTGGATTTTCTTCCTTACACGCTGAACGGTTGCATAGACACCTCCTGGAGTGCTTTTTACAATTCCTGCTACTTCATCCGCATTAAAATGAAAGACATCAAATAAAAGAAATGATGTTGTCTGCTTAGGTGTAAAGTGTTCCTGAAGTGAGATCAAGACTTCCTCTAAAATTAAGCAATCTGTGATATCAATACTTTTCTCAGCAATTTCTTCTAAACTTCCAATCTCTTTTTTTCGTCTTCTGCACTGATCCAACCATGTGTTTGTCGCAATCCTAAAGAGATAGCTCTTCTTATCAATGACTTTGTCCCATTGTTGAGGCAGCAAACCAAAAGATTTAATCATCGTATCCTGAAAAAGGTCCTCTCCATCCCAAGCTGAGCCTGTAACATACCGGCAATAGTTCCACAAATCTGAAGAAAAAGGTTGAATCATTTCCTCAAAACGATTTTTCAATTTTCTTGTTTCTACAATGAAATCATTATTTGGTGTTTTTTCCATTCCATGCCCCTCCTAACCTGTTTACATGAATAAGACGGATAGCTGAAGCCAAATTATACTTATTCTTTCAACATTTCTGTTAAATTTTCAATCCTGATAAGCTTAGACCTTCTTTATGCACAGCCGATGACCCACTAACAAATGTAACTCTTCTTTGTTAAGCAGTTACACTGGCATTCCTGCAACTAAACACCTCTATAGGTTAACCATTTCAACAAAAAAGTGCATCAATCCTTCTTGAATCAACGCCCCCATTACTATAAGTACCTCTACCAAATAAGCATTACGGGCAGATACATTGCTCGACAGTCAGATCCATCCACCCAATGAATGAATTGTTCCTAGTTGTTTATGTTAATAAGTGATTTCCCTGATTGTAGAACATGAAAGGAATTGAGGTGGTTTACGTGAAGAAGCTTTGTTTGATTCTATTTGCATTAGGCCTTATTTTTTCGCTAGCTGCTTGTGGTGGTGATAATCATGCAGGAGATACAAATTCTCCTGATGAAACCTCCAAGCAAGAAGCCTCAACGGAAAATGAATCAACAACAAAAGAAGATGAGGAACAATCAGAGCCAAAGCTTGAGGTTGTAAAATCCTTTGGCCAAGCTTGGAAAGACTCCATTGATACAGTTTGGATTCATTCTGCTGCTATATTTGAAAACACAGGTGAGGTTCCAATTGAAATTGGGGAAACACAGATGAACTTCAAAGGCAAAGACGGAAGCATTTTAGGTACTGCTCCAATGATTTATTCTGTCCCAAGTATTGTCGCTCCGGGTGAACAAGCTTATATCTCTGAAACCACAATGCTGGAAGGTGTTACAGACCCTGGTGAATATAAGGAGACCACATATAATTTTTCCTTTGATTCCACGGAAGAGAATGCGAATTTACTCGAGGTTTCAGGTGTTAAAGGAATCGCTGCTACAGATGAAATGTCCTCTCCCTATCGTGTTACCGGCCTTGTAAAAAATACAACCGATTCATTACAAGATGACATTCGAATTTCAGCAGCGTTACTGGCTGAAGATGGAACTTTATTAGGAGTTTTAAATGGCGGAGTAGATGTAGGTGTGAATCCTGGTAGTGAAGCAGGTTTCGATTTAAGCTATCCAGAGGTTCCAAGAGAGATTGCAGGCAAAGTGAAAACAGTCGAGGTTAAGGCATATGGTTGGACTTGGTAAACATGAAAAAAGCTTGTTAGGAGAGATGTTATGATTAGAAAAAATTTGTTTTCCTTCTTATTCATCATCGCATTGCTTGCAGCTTGTTCTGGAGCTAATGAAGATAAAGCCGATCAAGATGCAGCAGGGAAGGAAAATGCTGATGAGAACAGTGAAGAAATTGAAGTGGATAAGGGCCTATTAAATGTAGAAATTACCTTACCTGCTACTTTTTTTGAAGACGAGGAAGACCTAAACAAAACCATAGCGGATGCAGAAAAAGATGGTATTGAGGCCACAAAAAACAAAGATGGTTCCCTCACCTACAAAATGTCGAAAAAGAAGCACAAGGAAATGCTACAAGAGATGAAGACAGAAATGGTTAGTACGATTGATGAGATGAAAAACGGTGAGGACTATCCATCGATTAAAGATATTACCTACAACGATTCATTTTCGGATTTTACCATGATTGTCGATAAAGAGGCTTTCGAAAACAGCTTCGATGCATTTGCCACCTTCGGCCTCGGTCTTTCAGGAATGTACTACCAGCTGTTCAGTGGTGTGGATCCGGAAGACTATGAAGTGAAAATCACAGTTGAAGATGCTGCCACAAAAGAAACCATTGACGAGGTCATCTACCCAGACGCGCTCGAAGAAATGGAAGAAGAGGAAGGAGAAGGTGAAGACCAAGGCCATGCCGGTTCGCACACCGGGGGCTAGGGACAGAGGCACCTTGTCCCAGGTTCTCCCTTCTCTATGAAAGGCTAGTGGGAAATAGCTGTCGACGTAGTTCGATAGCTATTTCCTGTTTTATTTATAAGAGGTCATCCAATATTCACCTAGAACCCCGTTCCTCTACAATCTAGTTGGCTCTCTGTTCTGTAATCCTAATCCTTATCCTCCCAAGCCAAATCCATCTATCTCGTTTTCACACTACTAAAAGCCTTCTTCAAAGCATTCGCCGCCTGGTTGATCGCATTATTCCCCTCAACGAGCACCCCTGGCATCCAGAAGAATCCGTGAATCATCCCCTCGTAACGTTTCGCTTCCACTGGAACACCCGCCGCTATTAGACGTTCTGCATAGGCCTCGCCTTCATCTCGTAGTGGATCAAAGCCTGCAGTAATCACCAGCGCCGGCGGAAGTCCGCTTACGTCCTCTGCTAGTAAAGGAGAAGCATACGGATTTTGACCATCCTTTTCATCACGTAAATAATGATTCCAGAACCATTCCATCGTATTTTTAGTTAAAAAGTAGCCTTCCGCATTCTCTCGATAAGAATCGGTTTCATAAGAATGGTTGGTCACAGGATAAATCAGCATTTGATAAGCGAGTGAAGGTCCTCCTTTATCGCGTGCCATCAAAGCGACAACGGTTGCTAGGTTTCCACCGGCACTGTCACCACCAACGGCAATTCGTTCAGGGTCTACCCCAACAGACACAGCATTGTCCGCGACCCACTTAGCTGCAGCATAGGCATCCTCAGCAGCCGTCGGAAATTTGTGCTCCGGAGCCAAGCGGTAATCGACCGATATGACGACACAACCCGCTCGGTTTGCTAACAAACGGCAAGGAACATCGACTGTATCCATGTTCCCGATCACCCAGCCTCCGCCATGGTAGTACACCAACGCTGGGAATGGACCTTCGCCAGCTGGCGTATAAATCCGAACAGGGATTTCCCCTCCTTCTACAGGAATAGTCCGGTTTTCTACCTTCGCTACCTCTTCAGGAACTCCAGCCAACTGGCCGAAATCTGCCATTCTTGCCTGCTCAGGAGTCAACTGCTCCATCGGAGGTCCACCTGCAGCTTCCATTTGTTTTAAAATAAACCATGCTTGTGGATCGATATTGGACATGAAAAATCCCTCCTTAATTAATTTTTCATCATTCCCACCAGAAGCTAACTCTGAAGTAAAGCCTTCATACCCTCTTGCTGCGACATCGTCACAAATCAATCGATACAGCCCGACACCTCCGGCAAAAGCGAGGAATCCACGCGGCTTGCCTTCAATGTTGGCACCCATATACCAAGAATCTGTTTTCGATAACAGCGACATGTCAGCAATCGCGCGGCATTGCTGGCTCCAGAATTCTTCCGCTTCTACCGTTGCCTCAAAAGCTTGCAACTGATGTTCACGCTGGTAATCCATACAATCTGCAACCCAATCCACGTGCTGCTCAATTGAGACCATCATATTGCTAAGAACCGATGGACTCTGTGGTCCCGTCAACATAAATAGATTCGGGAATCCGGAAGTGGCAAGTCCAAGGTAAGTCTTTAAGTTGGCCCCATCTTCCCATTTTTCTTTTAGCGAAACATCGTTTTTCCCGCGAATATCGATTTTAAATAAAGGACCCGTCATAGCGTCAAAGCCGGTGGCAAACACAATGACATCCAGTTCGTACTCAGCATTTGTGGTTTGGATTCCATTTGGAGTAAGTTCAACAATTGACTCTGCTTTTAAATCAACAAGCGAGACATTCTCTCGGTTGTAGGTTTCATAATAGTTGGTATCGATGATCGGTCGTTTTGTCGCGTAGTAATAGGTTGGCATCAGCTTTTGTGCCGTTTCAGGATCATCTACAATCTGCTTGATCTTGGAGCGGATAAAAGATGCAGCCGTTTCATTGGCTTCAGGGAGAATCGCAATGTCATTGTAATTGTAGCTGAGTGTAAACAAGCCACCCTCTTGCCAAGCTTTCTCATAGAGTCTTTCTCGTTCTTCAGGAGAATCCTCTAGGGCTGAGCGCATCCGAGGGACGGTCGGTACACCATGCATCGAGTAACGCATGAGTTGTTTTAGTTCTTCGTAATTTTCTCTTGTCTGGGTGATGGTTTCTGTATCAAGTGGATGATTTTGCGCAGGGGAGCTATACTGTGGTGTCCGTTGAAAAACGGTGAGTTGACCAGCTTCTTTGGCAATCACCGGAATCGCTTGAATGCCGCTGGAGCCTGTGCCTATCACGCCGACACGTTTTCCGGTAAAATCGACCTTTTCATGCGGCCATCTTCCTGTGTGATACATCTCGCCTTTAAAAGCATCCAAGCCTTTCAGGTTCGGGATATTGGAGGCAGAAAGACAGCCAAGTGCCGTGATAAAATATTCGGTAATCACGAGCGTACCGTCGTCCATGCGAATTTCCCAGTTGCGGTTTTGCTCATTGTAGCGAGCAGCTGTGACACGCGTATTGAACTGGATATCCCGGCGCAAGTCCAATTTATCGGCCACAAAATTGATGTAGCGCAAGATTTCTGGCTGTTCAGCGTATCTGGCACTCCATGTCCACTCGTTCAAAATCTCTTCTGAAAAACTATAATTATAGTAAATACTTTCGATGTCACATCGGGCACCAGGGTAGCGGTTCCAATACCAAGTGCCACCTACATCATCCCCTGCTTCATAAACCTGAACTGCGTATCCTGCTTCCCGCAGTCGATGAAGCATGTACAATCCAGAAAAACCAGCTCCTACGACCACAGCATCCAACACTGGAACGTTTTGTTGCTTATCTGCCATCCACAAATGCCTCCTTTTAAAATCAAATTTGTTGTACTAAAACTAAATTATGTAAGCGCTACCAATTATATTCTAGTTTGATCCAGAATACCCTTTCGTTTATCCTTGAATTTTTCTAATTATTCTGAAATTAAAACTTTTATACTATTTGTTGTTTATTTGGGCTAATTCTTATAAAAAAATGAAAGGGGATGCTTACATCAAATAACGATTAGAAAAAGAAAAAGCACTACACCACTAATCGCATTAAGAAGCCATGACCATGAATACAAAAAACGCCTGGATTCAAGCGTTTTCATTCATTAGAACTTCAAGAATTTTTGTAAGTTGATTCCAATTCATTATTAGCTTTTTTCTGCGCTTGAACCGTTCGAATCATACTTGGCACTCCTGCCAACATACTCACCATAAAGCTCCACATTGCAAAACGCCAGTTTCCTGTGAACATCGATACTCCTATAAAAAACACTAGCTGCCCCACAAGCGCAAACCATGACGCCATCCAAGCTAACCTCAAATTTTCTTTCATGTATTCACCCCTATCCTATTTTACCATCAAATGACAATTTTCCATGTGGGTTCAAGGCTCTTTTTTCAGACTTTTGTACTTTTGAAGACCCCCCCAAAATAGTCACCTGTTATTCATTGTAAAAACCTCCATCGTTAGGCTTCCGCCCGAAAAGGAATCTCTGCAAAGCATTTCTGAATCTGTTACATTTCTTGGATTTCCTCATTTGCATTTGCATGCTGGGAGGAAGCCAGTCTTTGATGCAAGGTTTGACGAAATCTTTCTTTATCATCAACTGTAATATAGACCTTCATGATTTCTTGTGGTTTTCCAATCAAATTCGTTGTTGTAACTGGTTCTTTTAGGTTGAGTTCAAATTGAGGAGTATCAAATTCGATCAAGATAGCTTTAAAGATACCTTTCTCCTTTTTTTGATCCAAAAAACGATCCCCTCCATTTATCGAAGCGATCCGCTCATATGGGATCTTGATCTGTCTTCTAGACCCGACTCTAATAAAAAGATCATGTTCTGTGAGGATAATTGGAAGTTTAACAATGGCACGGTAATCACTAACTAGATAGAGTAAACCATATCCATTTAAAGCAAGATGAACCCAAGATAAAACCGGAATCCAAGCATGTAATAAGAAAAATAAACCGACACTTTCGATTAAGATAACCCCAATTAAAGCAAAAAGTACGCCATTATAGCCAATCTCTTTATGGTAAGAGAACGCCATGCCTTCCTCTTTCATTGTTTTTCTCGTAAACAAATAATAAAGCATCGTGATCTCTCGTGATACGATCAGAGCAATATGTTTAGGGAGGGTTTCCATCAATACTATTTGAAGTTTTGTAGGAAAATTTTCATCATTATTCTTTTTTTTGTAGCTTTTAAAAAGCTTACTCAATCGTAAAATTAAAAAGCTAATGATGAACAACTCGATTAAAATAAGTAAGACTTTCATCCTTGCTTCCCCTTTCACTTTTCAACTTGCCTTCATTGAAAAGCGTACCTACGTTCTATATGTAATAAACAGATGATTTCTATTAACCCACTATATCTGATAAGAGAAATACTTTTTACTCTTTTTCCTACAACCAAATATTACCACGTAAATTAGGTAATTTTCTTCTATCCTCTTCAAGTTTTAAAATATTTTTTCATTTCTAACGTTGTACAATCCTGCTCGTTCCCTTCTTCGTTTCTAACCTTTTGTTTTTAAATGCGATCCTCCTTCTAGCATGACCAATAGGAGTTGCCAAATCGACAACCCCATGTTTCACTCTAACCTCTTTTGAATCTTTAACTACTCTAAGTATCTTTAAATTCCCTTCACGACCAACCTGTTTAATTTAAATTTATTTATAATAGCCTGCTGCCGCTTTAACTTGATTCAATTCATGCTGTTTATATCGGATCATCGACACAATCCCAAGAATCGGTCCAATCGCTAAACAAGCAAAGACCCATTCCCAACCTATAACCCTTTGAATGATAGGGACTAGATTGATTGAAAAGATTGTGATGAGGAAACCAATGCACATTTGAAACGTTAGGGCCGTTCCTACGTATTCAACTTCTGCTACTTCTGAAACGGCAGCAGAAAACTGTGCAGAATCTGCGATAACAGACATCCCCCAGATGATTGAAAGAATGAGAGTGAACCAAATTGATTCTCCAAAGGTAAAACCAATCAAAATACAGCAAATTCCACTGATCAACATCGAAATTATCGTTAAGTTGGCTCTTCCAATTTTATCGGACACTACGCCACCGATTACACACCCCATTCCCCCTGCAATTCCGATTGTCACAAAAGAGGATAATGCAATGAACCAGGGAGAAATCCCCGGCGAATAGCTTGTAAAACTAGCAGTCAAAAAGATTGGAAACCACGTCCACATCGCATACAATTCCCACATATGCCCAAAATAACCGTAGTTCGCAAGCATGACTGGTTTATTTGCTACGACCTTTTTGATTAATTGAAAAGAGAAAGGTAATTTTTTTGTTTTTACTGGTGCATCTTCCACAACCCAATTGACAATGATTGCTGCCAGTAATGCCAATATGGAACTACAAATAATCACAAATTGCCAATTTAAAGAAGAAAAGAACATCACAATAAAATGTGGCAATGAGGACCCTAGAGTTAATGAGGCGATTAAGATGCCCATAGCCAGCCCACGCTTTTTGGGGAACCATTGTGATAAAATTTTCACAGCGACCGGGTATACACCAGCGAGTGATACACCTGTTAAGATTCTAAGGAGGATCCCGAAAAACGCATGATCGACTAGGATAAGAGAGATATTCAATAGTGCTCCTAGAAACGCTGAAACAGCAAGAACTTTTCGAGGATTAAACCGATCTGCAATTCCAAAATAAGAACTAATAAATGCACCTAGAACAAAACCAATAGGAACAGAGGCAGACAACCATGCTTCTGCGCTGGAGTTAAGCTTCCATGCTTGAATGAGTTCAGGTGCGATTACCGAAGCACTAAACCATAAGCTTAATGCGCATAATTCAGCAATCCCAATCCATGCTAACGCTCTCCATGAACCATGAATCATCATATCCCCCTTTCGAACCAAACAAAACCTCAAATTATACAGAATACTTTTCGAATGTCTACCGCAATCATTTTATTCTTACATTGGATTCTTTATTCGAATTGGTTCTATTAGAAAACATTTTTGTTATACATAAAGCTTACACATTTGATGGGTTTGTTCAAAGAAAGTCCGTTGTTTCTTATTTAGATAGTTATGATATTAGTAGATAACCTTGTAGGATCGGTCAACTCATATTGTTGATTTATAACTGATGGAATTGGAGGACCAGTTATTCAAATTTAACAAGTGAGAATATTGAGTTGAGTTGTACTTATTGCAAAGACTCATTTAAACTATAGTTGACACAAGACTTACTGGTGTTAAATTTTTTCTTTAGGAGTGCAATGAATGGACAAACAAGGTCAAGAAAAGTTTTTAAGTTTTATTTTACAAAGAGTTCAAGAGGGAAAAGAAGAGGAAGCAAGAGAGATACTTTTAGAAAATTTTAAGAAACAAGATGAAGGTACTTTTTCACAAGAGGATATTCAAACGTTTATTCCTAAAATGATTAGCTTAATAAAGCCAGAGAAATTAGCTGAGATACAAGCAGTAGTGAAGAATTTTTCTGGGGATTTCAGCAACAACTAAGTAAACTTGTTGTATTTGATCTAGGTGACGACCCATTTAAGGGAACCAACTTTGGTTCCCTTATTTGTTCTGTTCGTCTTTTTTCTTAAAAAGGACGAATCTTGTTTGATGGACTGATCCTCAACTCATGTTTTTCTCAATCTCTCTATATAAGACTGTTTTCGTAAGGCTATTTTCGTAAAGATTGTTGTTAAAATCCTAAAGCCGATTTTAATGCCTGATAAACCATTTTGTGCGTTCATACTAAGTTTGCAGGCTCTTTTCTCCTGATTTTGAGTGAAAACACAGCTATTACCTTTTCTCATTATATTAAAAGCAACAAAGTTAGAGAAAAGAGCCTTTCGTAAAGATTGTTGTTAAAATCCTAAAGCCGATTTTGACTTAAATAAAGCCATTTGGTAGGTTGAAAATAAATCTATAAGCTCTTTTCTCATAAATGTAGGCAATTTTATAGTTTAACATAGCCTATTCAATTGTATTTTTATCTTGAAAAGAGCCTTATTTAATAAGCTATGCGCTCCGCCGCTAAAGCATCTGCTTTCGTTACATGAACTGTACCAAATGGATGTTGTGGGGGTGCATAGATGGAATAAAGCTTTAATGGGACATTTCCTGTATTTGTTACATTATGCCAGGTCCCAGCAGGTACCATTATTGCCGAGTCGTCCCCCACTTTCCGTACAAAGTTTAACTGATTTTTATGCTTGCCCATTTGAACAATCCCCTGCCCTTGTTCAATCCGTAAGAATTGGTCAAGGTGTGGGTGCATTTCCAATCCAATACTTTCCCCAACTTTAATACTCATCAATGTTACTTGTAAATGATTTCCTGTCCATATTGTGGTACGGTAATTTTTGTTTCGTTTTGCAGCTTCATTAATATTGAGGACAAATGGGGTCATTCCATAATCTTTTCGCTCCATCCTACTTCCATTTGGTGATTGATTATACCCTAATGTATTTGCTGTATCATGCGTGATATATTCATTGTGCCATCTCATTGGTGTATGACCATAATAAAGGTTTTGATATGGATACGGGTTTGAATAATAGTAAGGGCCATTGTACATTTTGATCCACTCCATCATAAATTTTTACCTATCCTATGCAAGATGTTCATGAAATGTCCTTCTATTAATAGAGAATTAACTGTTGCACCTAATGCTAGTTAGGAGGCAGGTAAACTATTCTGTAAGCGTTTTGAGGTTTCTTAGATAAATGCCTAACCCTTTTTCAATAGGTGACATACACTAATTTCGAATCCATTAGAAAGAGAATCAAATTTCTTACGGGGGAGGAAATATTGGTATGTCCGGTAATTTATTTGAAGCAGCATTGTATTTTGAACAAGTTTTTCGTGAAAGCAATGAATATAAAAATTTACAAAGACGTTATCAAGCTCTAAATCAAGACCCACAAGCCAAACAGCTTTACCTTCAAATCAATCAGCTTCATTCCCAATTACATCAAAAACAAATGATGGGGCAGGAAATTCAACAGCAAGAAATCGCAGCATTGCAAAATATGGAGACAACTGCCCAACAAAATCAAACATTTAAACACTTAATGGAAGCCGATCACCAAGTGAATATGCTGATGGTTGAATTAAATAAAATCATTACAAAACCGCTAGAAGAATTGTACGGTCATCCAGGTGAAAAATAGCTTTATTAAGAAATTGCTTGCATCGAAAAACCCTGCAAAGATTGCAGGGTTTTTTCAATTTCCAGAACAAGAAATAGGCTGATTTTATAGGTTTGAGATTCTCTGCCTAAAAACTTAGAAACGCTAAATAAGCTTTATGGCAAGTGAGTAAAGAACCCTAGACTATGAGAATCCTAAGGAAATTCACTAGGAACATACATAAAAAATAGTAAAAATATGAAGTTAAATAGGCACCCATCCATCCAGTTTGGGATATGGACACATACACTATTTTTGAAATGTCTTGGGGAGGAGATAAAAAATGGAAAGACAATTTTTTGGTGGCCCTTATTATGAAGGATATCCGTTCCACCATCAGCCTTGGTCCTATCATCGTGATGAAATTCAAGCCATTTATCCTTATTAATACGATCCGATTTAAAATTTGTGAAGAAGACTTTGTTGGCATCAATCATGCGACTACACAACTAGCTAATAGAGGATTCATCGTGAGTAAAATTGATTCGAATTGTTCGACTGGAAATGAAAATCAAAGAGGTTCATAAAAACGAACATCTAGGGAGGAAAACAAATATGTATAATGAGCTTGCTCCTGTTCAAACACACGAGAATGAGGAAAGAATTTTTGGCCGACCGTTTGGGTTTGGCCGCCCCTTTGGATTTGGAAGACCTTTTGGCTTTGGTCGTCCGTTTGGGTTTGGGAGACCTTTTTTCGGGGGACCCTTCTTTGGCCGGCCATTTTTTAGACCGTGGGGTTTTGGCTTCAACCCATTTTTAGGAGGTGTTTTAGGCGGTTTATTAGGTAGTGCCTTGCTGTACCCTGGTTATGGCTATGGTTTTGGGTACCCTGGCTATGGTTATGGTTTTGGATATCCGTATTATGGTTATGGCTACCCTTATTATTGGTAATAAATTGTAAACCTTGTCAGTCTTTGCTTGTCTTGAAAAATAGCTCAATCACAGTGATTTGAGCTATTTTTCATTTTACCAGAGTTCAGAAAGCTCCTGAAACTTTGGGGTGATGATATAAAGAGCCTCCCTTTTTCCAAAAGTTTGAACGACCAGTGCTGAAAAGAAAATTAAACTTCGACTCCTGTCGCTATTCAAACAGAGGTGGAGTATCTGAAACAGATTGGGAAGCATCACCATCATTTCGTCTAACACATCTGCAGCTCTGTACAGGACACACTTCGATAAGGAAGAGGAAGAAACGGGGGAACGATTGGATTGATTGTAGAATAGACAGGGACATCCTCTGAAGAAATAATGGTTTCCTTCCTAAATGGAGGAACGAACAACTGCTTATAAGGTAGATTTGAAAACTGATTCAAAAGATCACCTCTTTCCAAAATTTATTCACTTTATTTCCGTTTATGCTCTTAGCAATCGTAACAATCAATGTCAAAGGCTCCCTTATCATAAAAGAATTTACAAAAACCCGTGCTTTTTTCCAAAAACTAATAATTCTTCATAATCCGTCATGCGATCAAGATCACGTGGTTCTTCAAAATCTACCTTTATTCGGTTCACTTTTTCCTGATTATATTTTAGGATAGTTTTCGCCCCTTCGTCTCCTTCAAGTTTCAGAATTTCAGAAAACCAATGAAAGGAAAAAAGGACCGGATGGGAGGGTTTTGTCTTATAGATGGGTTGAAGAATTTGATCTTTTTTATCTTTATATTGTTTTATCAATCGATCAATCATTTGTAGACGAATAAAAGGTTGATCACCTAAGACAATTACGGCGGCTCCAACCTTTCGTTGCTTTAAATAGTGAATCCCCATCTTCAGCGAGGAACTCATCCCTTTATAAGGTTGATGATTCTCAAGCACAACAACTGGCAAATCCCTTACTTCTAGCTTCACTTTAGGACATTCTGAATTGGTCACAATAACAATTCCATCCGCACTTGTTGCAAGAAGTCTTGTCACGAGAAATCGTATTAGGGTTTCCCCATTAAACGGCAATAATAACTTTTGCTGTCCCATTCTTCTGGAATAGCCTGCAGCAAGTACGAGAATCCAAACTTCTTGCCTCCTCTTTTCTGCTTTCTTTGTCCTCATCTACTTAACCTGCTCAAGGAACCACCTGCCCGCCCATTTTTACAGGCGATTAGTTCTGACATAATACTCAATGTGATTTCTTCCGGCCCTTGTGCGCCAATATCTAAACCAATTGGCGAGTGAATATTGGCAATCTGATCCTGATGAATAGCGTGGTTTTCCTTCAACAGTTCCACTAGTTTCCTCGTTCGTTGTTGTGAACCTAATACCCCAATGTAACTGAAGTTACATTGGATAAACGTTTGAAGAGCCATATAATCCAATTCTAAATTGTGTGTCATAATCACGATGTAAGGATTTACTGGAATGTTTATCGAAGTATAATTCCCTCTATTAATCAATAGACGGTTCGCTTCTGGAACTAAAGAGGTCAGATTTTGCTCGCGATGGTCGATCACGCTCACTCTCCAATTTAAGTCAAGGGCACATCTGGCAAGCATTGTTGCATCAGGACCAGAGCCAATAATCAATAAGGAAGGCAGTGGCTTTACTCGTTCGACAAATCCGCTTACCTTAACCCCATCCATCATCGTATCCACTAGTCCACTTTTGATCGAATCATTTAAAAAGTCCATTTCCTTCTTTTGTAGAAAAATAGATAGATATTTTCCAACCTGAATTTTGTCTGGGTGAGCAGTGTCGATGCACATGAAAAAATAATAAGCGTCATTGCATGTTAATCTTGCCTGAAATTCGTCGAGGATCTGTTTGGCACTTTCTTTTTGATTGATCGGGTCAAATGGTTCTAACCAGACCGTGATGGCACCATTACAACCGACGCCCATCCCCCACAAATCATCTTCATCCCCCCTAAAATCATAAACGACTTTCTTTGGTGTATGAGAGAGGATGACATCTTTGGCATGTTCTAAAAGGTCCCCTTCTACACAGCCTCCGCTAATCATTCCAATCACCTCTCCCGATTCCAGTATTACACTCCGAGTTCCTTCTCTTTGGTAGGCGGAACCATCAACTTTTATGATTGTTGCAAGTACACTTCGTTTTCCTTCTTCCCAGCAGTTCTTCAGTATGTTGTAGATTTCCCTCATACTCTTTCTCCTCTCTTATTCAAATAATCATTGAACCTAAGAGGTTATCATCACCATCTTTCTACCTTTCAGAAAATGCCTATATGAAAGGTAGATGACATGCCATGTTAAGGGGTTTATCATTCTTTTGTCTTGTCACTAGATTAGGAGGACGGCTTATTCTTACCCAAAGCAAACTTGATGGCCTTTTCGATTTCGATATAGCTGGTACAGCGACAAATATTCGATTCAAGCCATTCTTTAATGGTCGAATCATCCGCATCTGGTTTCTTTTGAATAAGAGAGTGACCGTTCATAATAAACCCTGGTGTACAATAGCCACATTGGAAAGCAAAATGATGAACAAACGCTTCCTGTATCGGAGTATTATTTAAGCCTTCAATCGTTGTAATTTGCTTTCCTTCCGCTTCTACCGCCATCATTAAACAAGATTTCATCGGCCAGCCGTCAACCTGAATGGTACAAGCTCCACAGTCTCCATTCAGACACCCAGGTTTTGCACCCGTTAGACCAAGTTGCTCTCTTATCGTGTACAAAAGCGTGTCTCCTGATCGAACGGTCACCTTTTGCTCTTCATCATTCACGTTTAAATGAATGGTATGGAGTTTCACCCCATCACTCCCTTTCCCCGAATTTTAACGCTTCACAAACATCAACCAGGAGATTTTCTAGGACGAACAACCTGTAATCAGATGATCCCTCTACATCATGAAGAATTGGACCAGGTATGCTAGCTAAAGCATTATGAATCCGCTCTTGGGGCGATACTTCAAGGTTATTTAACGCCCCTTCCATTTCTTTTGATCGAAACGGGAACGTGCAAAGTCCGCTGATGGCCACCCTTAACTTGTTTTCCATTATTAAAGCGGCTATGGTGATTAATGGGTAACCTGTTTCCCATTGCTGCCGCCGTTTAATACTGATAAAAGGGGCGTCAAGATATCGAGATTCTGTAGCCACTTGGATCAGATACTCCCCTCTTTGCAACAGCAGTCGTTCGTGAAAAATCTCATGAATTGGTTTTACTTTTATCCCTTCTGGCCCAACCATCACCATTTGGCTATCCGCTAATAAAAGTGGGAGAACAGCCTCCCGGTAGAAAATTTGTCCGCAGATATTCCCACCAAGGGTTATTTTCCCACGTGCTGTATGGTCCGCTATTTCCTTGGATGTACTGGTCAACAATGGAAATACATTCGCTTCCTCGATTTCCGTCAAGGTTAAATTGGCACCTAAAACAAGATATCCTTGATCAAACTGGATGATTTTTCCTTCAGAAAGGCCTTTTAAATCAATAGCTGCTTCTGTATATACTTGATTGATCCTACCGAGCGTGAGGAATTCTGTTGCACCGGAAAAATACATCGGCTCTTTCAAACTTTGATCTGCCTGTTGAAAACGTGTAACAGCTTCCTCCAGCGATTTCGGGCGGTAATAATCAAAACCAAATGGCAACATTACACTTTCCCTACCTTTGTCTTCCAAATTAACTCCGGGGTTAACGGAAGATGATGAAGCGACACATTTGCCGCTATAGAAAGGGCGTTTCCCAGCGCAGCAGGCATGCCAAGTAGACCATGTTCCCCAACCCCGCGCGCTCCGTAGGGTGCCTGTAAGTCAGGGGTATACACAAAATCAACCAGGTATTCAGGATTTTCTCCATACCGGATTGGTCGATACGTTCGCAGTTGCGGGTTTAACACCCTGCCAAGCTCATCGTAGTAAAAGGTTTCTCTCCCCGCAAACGATAGACCCATACTCATCGCCCCCATCACCTGACCCAAGGCTGCTTTTTCATTTAACACAATCCCAATATCAATCACCGAAGCCGCTTTGATTAAACGATAAGTGAAGTCACGGCGATCAAATTCAACTTCTACCCCATAAGCGGCCACCGTCCATTCTGGTCCAGGTTTTCCCTCCCCTGTCTCGGGATCCAGATGGGAAAGATGACGAAGGATAAAATTTCCTTTTCCGATGATTTGTCCACCAATTGAATTGCCATTTGGATATTGATAGCCATAGCAAATATCCTTAAAATCAACCCCTTTTCGTGGATCGTCTCTTATAAATACTCGCATATGTGCTACTTCCAGATCTTCAATTGGTGCTCTAAGAACAATGGAGGCCATCTGTTTTAATTGTGCAATTACATCATCCGCAGCTTCTAATAACGCCCTTCCTGCCATATAAATTCCTCTGCTTGCGACCGTCTTCCAATGCTCAGGTGTTGTTTGCGTATCCACGTTCATCCGGACATAGATTTTGTCCACATCCATTTTCAATTTTTCCGCAAGAAGTTGAGCCAGCACCGTTTTTGCCCCTGTGCCAATTTCAACAACACCAGTCATTAAATTTAGACTTCCATCACGGTTAAATGTCAGAATCACGCCAGAAGGGGCGTTCGAGTCAATGGTCGAAGTTTTCCAACTGCAGCTAACCCCTTTTACCCTTACTAGCCTCTCATTGATTTCCTTAACTGGTCCCTCTTCCCAGCGGATTAATGTTCGTAATTTTGATATACATTCTTGCAAATTCCCGACATTACTTTGATTAAGAAGGACTCTTGTCGGAGTAGTATGGCCGGGGTGAATGGCATTTCGCTCGCGTAATTCCAGCGAATCTAAGTTGAGTTTCTTTGCCAATAAATCGAATGTTCGCTCAACAGCAAATGAGAGTTCGGAATGACTAAAACCACGAAACGGTGAGGCATACGTATGATTGGTATACATGCAATAAGAATCACACCATACATTGTCAACCTTATACGGCCCTGTACAATCAACCGCTCCCGCTCGCGTGAGGTCAATCGCTTTATCTGAATAGGCCCCACCATCCCAGAAAAACTGGAGCTCCATTGCTTTGATCACGCCAGATTGGTCTGCGCCGATTTTGATTTTTGCATCTAAGCCAATATGGGAAGGTGACATCATGATGTCTTGTTCTCGTTGATTGAAAATTTCTACTGGCAGTCCTTTGACCGCCCTAGAGCTTAAATAAGCTAGGATTTCTAGCTGCACGGAAGCCTTGCCCCCGTATGCACCACCTACAAGCGGCGTATCAACGACAATCTTTCCAATATCCTCGTTAAAATAACTTGCAATTAATTGTTTTACCATAAATGGGGCTTGTGATGACGTGATAATCTTTATGGTCCCGTCGGGTGTAATCTCAGCCGTCGAACTTCTCGTCTCCATTGCTGCATGGTCGGATGGAGAAAACGAATAGTCCCCCTCGACCGTAACGGAGCTTTCCGCCCAACCTTTTTCCAAATTGCCTTTACGTATTTTTACATGATGAGCAATATTTGTTCCAGGAACTGGGTAAACATCCTTTTCCCTGTCATACTCACCCAAGCGCTCATGGATTAACGGTGAATTCTGTTGAAAAGCTTGTGTCGGGGTATGAACGACTGGAAGTAACTCATACTGAATCTGAATCAAATTGGCAGCAAGATCTCCTTGGTCGGGTGTATCGGCAACCACGATTGCAACAGCTTCACCATGATAGCGTACTTTCCCGGTCGCTAATGGAGGGCGATCCCGCATCGATTCACCGGTTAAAGGCAAATGTTCCCCTGTTATAATCGCTCGGACTCCTGGTACTTTCCTTGCATCTGTTGTATCAATCGAGATGATTCGTGCATGACTATAAGGACTGAGCACGACCCTTCCTGACAACTTTTTTGAAGTATGATAATCGTGTGTATATTGGGCTCGGCCTGTCACTTTGTCCTGTGCTTCTTTTCGGATTACGCTTTTCCCAATAACCTCCATAATCATCCCTTCCATCCTGTTTATTAGGTTGCATTGTTTTATCATCAGCCAAACTCATCTCTAATCTATATTCAGACTTTCGAAATATTTGAAATGAAATTTGAATGACTCTCGATTGAACTGTGCAAATCTAAAAGGGAAACCACGTCATACTTGTAAAAACATTGAATGTTTTCGTAACAATTGTTGTTATAATTTTTTAGCCGATTTTAAAGCAGAATCAGCTTTTTGTGTATTCGTACTAATTTTGCTCCCCCTTTTCTCTTAATCTAAAAAAATCTTTCCAGTGAAAATAATGTGATTTCTCTTCAATTTATCTCGAACAGCAACAAAGTTAGGGAAATGAGCCAAAAACATGTATTAAATTTGAAAAAGTTCACCCACAACGCAAAAGGTGAACACAAATATGGTTGTTGAACCACTGCAACTTATTTTGTGATGGACGGATGGTTGATCTTGTAGTTAATTCCTAAGTAAAAACGGCCAGAAATGGGAAATTTATTAGCAAGGAGGTTAAAAGATGGAATTATCATTTATTTGGAAGTCATTTTTATTAATCGTAAGTGGTATTTTATTGTTAAGAATCGCAGGAAGAAAATCCATCTCACAAATGACACTTGCGCAAACAATTGTGATGATTTCGATCGGTACAATTATCGTACAACCAATCGTAGAAAAAAGTGTAACAAAGGCCATCGTTGGTGCTAGCATTTTTGTGGCCTCTATTATCATCATTGAATATTTAGAGACAAAATTTAATATTTTTGAAAGGTTCATTACAGGTAAATCTAAAATCGTGATTGAGAATGGGACTTTGAAAGTCGGTCAGCTTAAAAAACTACGCCTAACTGTTGACCAATTAGAAATGAGGTTACGAAATCAAGGAATATCAAATATGGAAGACATAAAGACTGCAACCATTGAAGCGAATGGATTGCTTGGGTATGAGTTAAAGGACGATGCTAAACCTTTAACAGTTGGTGAGTTCAAAAGGTTATTAAATTCCTATTTACCATCACTTCAGAATATGGAACAACAAAGCAAACAAACTTCCTCACCACAAAAGGAGAATATTTTTGATGAAATAAATAAGAACCAACCACAAGACCATCCAAAATATTTACAATAAATCTAAATATTGAAGGTAGATATTGGTAGAATACATCAAGATATGTACAGTTTCGAGAATAATAAAATCTCCATAATCTTCGTGAAACCAAATACGAGGTTGCAGCATAAGTTTACTGGCTCTTTTCTCCTGTTTTAAAGTTGCTGTCCAGTGAAAACACAGTTAATTCTTTTCTCTTTATATCTAAAAGCAACAAAGTTCGAGAAAAGAGCCCAATAAATAAAGCCTCAACTATACTTGAGGCTTGTTACCTTGGAATTTTTATCGTCTCACCGTTCCGAGGAAAAGAAATAAAGAGTAACCCTTTATCCATGCTTATTTGTAATAAATCCGCTCGTGTTTCATCTGGGAGATCAATCACACGCTCAAAGTACCCAGAGAATCTTTCAATTCTAACCTCGATTTGGTTTGGAAGAAATGTGGGCGTTCTCCCGCTTATTCTCAATTCCTTCATTGAGATCAGTTTGAGGTCTAATTCATCTGGATGAACTCCCGGAATTTCAACAATGACATAATGATAATACTCATCCTGAAGCAAATCATACTTAGGATAGTGATCCTGAAACCGTACAAATTCCTCTGGTTTCTTTTCCTCCAACACTTTCGTCCAAAAGTCAGTTTTTTTATATTCATTCGTGATTTCAAGCCATTTTCTCATTTTCTCGATGTCCATGCCTTAAGCTCCTTATAGTTGATTTGCAATCGGCATAGATGGGTTTGCAATTTGGTCTTGATCACTAACATCTGTATCGACATTTCCAGTGGTTAATACAGATGAGGTCGGTGAAAAATCACCCATAGAAAAATTGGCACCGATAAATTTACTATTGGCTGTATGACTGTTGTGAACAGTAGGACCCACATCAATATTGCCGTTCTGGTTCGCTCCATTCACTTTTAAGTTCAAAATATTAATTTGATAGGGCATAATCTCAAGCCTCCTTTTTAACTTGGTGGTGGGACTGGAGGGACTGGTGGAACTAGCGGAATCGGACGATTCGGGTTTACAAATGCATTATCAGAGTTCCCGATTGCAGTCTGATCATTTACATCCGGATCAATTAAAATATTTTCCATCATTGCTTCTGTTGGAGAAGTATCACCATAAGATGAATTCATGCCTTGTGATTTGTTATAAGCGGTCGGACTATTGTAAGCTGCCTCCCCAATGGTGACAGAACCATTACCAGAAATACTGTTAATCTTCAAATAATGTAAATTGATGATAATTGATGACATTATCATGAACCTTTCTTTTTCTTTTCATATCCTACTATATGCCAACCAATACCCAGTTGTTCTCAACGACAAAGCTGCAAAAAGTCAATAAGACAGACACCAAAGTGGTACCTGTCTAAAGGCTATAATTTTTTAAGATGGCTGTTTTCGTAAAGGTTGTGGTTAAAATCCTAAAGCCGAATTTAACGAGAAATACGCTTATATCTGTGATACTACATAGTTTTCAAGCTCTTTTCTTCTCGAATAATAGCTAAAGCATTCTATATATTTTCTTTAAAAAGCAACAATATTAGAGAAAGAGCCTTAAGATTGTTTGGATTGCTATCGAATTTAAAAACGATATCCTTTATTGGTGTTTATATTCGCCTATCTTGTTAAGGCTATTTATTCCACATCGACTGGTGATTGTAAATGATCCTTATATTTATCAATAAAAAGCGTCCCATTGCTATTGATCACTGCATAATAAACTTCTTCTATGTTTAGATTTCTTTTTCGAAATTCCGACTCAATCCATTCGCGGTTATACTCATCGTCAGCATTTTTATCAATTACTTTTCCATCCATGACCAACTCAACAGGTAAATTCTCTTTCGGATGAGGTAAATGTAAGTCTTGTTTAGTTAAACTTTGATATTGCTTCTTTTTAAGTATGGATAGTTCACCGTCTACTTCCAATAAGGCAAACTCTACTTCATATATATTAAATACATTCCTCTCCCTCAAATGTTGGTTAAGATCGTCGATTGAGAACTTTACTTTCTTCATATTTTCTTCTAAAAGTTTACCCTTTTCGATTAACACGGTCGGTCTTCCTGATAACCACTTCCGTAAACTTCGGGACCTTGAGGAGATACTATTAAACAGAGAGAACAAAATGACTAACGTTAGAAACGCGATGGACATTTCTTTGAAACTTAAAGCGGTATCAAAGCCCATGTTCGCTATGTAAGAGCCGATAACGACTGACAAGGCAAAACTATAATAATTTTTATGAGAACCAATATGTTTTCCAATTGAAAAAGTAACAAAAAGTAAAAGGATGAAACTTACACTTGTCCTTAGGATTGGAATCAAAAAATCATTCATAGTATTCTCCTTTGAAAGCGACCTTTACCGTTATCTTCCCATTTGAGTTGTTTTTTCATTCCATTTTTAGGACGGTTACAAGAAGATGAATGAAAAAGCCCTATTTCATAACTCTTAAGAAATAGGGACTCGCATCATTAAAGAATGATTGTTTCAAACATTTTTCCAATCCCCTCAGAAATCAATGCCTCCTCGCCTCCAATTGCTTGCAGTCCAGATCCTAGAGATTGCAAAATATCTCCGGCTACAGTTAATTTTTGTGCTTTTAATAGAGAGATATCATTTAGGTTCATAATCTGTTTCGTTACACCATGGGCCTCCATTAGTTGTCCAATTGTTTGCGTCCATATACCTGCTAGGATTTTTTGCTCCGCACTCGATTCTCCATTTAAGAAATATAACCGAGTTAATAAAACGGCTTCTGTGAACACAGCACCTGCTTGAATCCATTGACAAATTGCAATCCCCTTTTCAAGAGACAGTATTAATTCTTTCTTTTCCTTGTCTTCTCCCTTTTCACTCCTTACTCCGTCCATATACGTTCACTCCAACGGTCATTTTTGATTCTGATGAAACATGAAATGGCTACTATTTGTAAGGATCGCAATAAAAATTGGCCATATTTTCTGTGTTTCTTCCTCCACCATCTTTTTCCCCTTTACATACAAATCGCTAGATTGATTGTGTCTCTCATTCTTGGAACTCTCTAGCTGAAGAGAATAGGCCGTGATTAGTCGATCAAATATTTTTATCAATTTTTTATGTTCTACCCTTACAAATGGAGGAGGTTCAATCCCTTTTAGTTTCTGTACGGTCTTCTTACAGATGGCAATATTTTCAGATAAATTTTCTGATAGTGGAATTTCTGTCGTTTCCCCACTTATCTCACTAATTTCTTTGCCTATAGACTTTAGTTCCTTTCCATACTCTACTAGCTCCATGTACATTCACTCCCGTGTTTCCGATCTTGGTAAGAGTTGCTCTAATATATGTAGCAAAGCTTGTTCTGGTTAATAAACCTATAAACGTAACACGGGACACTAGTACAGGGATATTAATCCTTCATTAACATGAACCAAGAATAAGAATAAACAACTATTTTTCCTAATTGATCTACCCTTTAAAACGGATAAAATCCACTGTATTTTTACCTTTTCCTGAATTCTATTAGTGTTGTTTTTAATGAAGCGTACGAGCCAATCGCAGCATATCCGTAAAACCATCCCATGAATAAACCAGCAATGAGGTGATGGCGGTGTGCAAAAAAGACAGAAATACATACTCCAATGACTAATGCAATCGTTGGCACCCACTTACTTGGGACCTTAAAAATTAACTTGATTAGTTGGGTTATGACCAAGACTACTGGTACTGCAATAATCGCATCCCAGAAATTTGTATGAATCGTTGGAAATTGCATCAGAATGCCACCTTTAAGTTCAATGATTTAGGAAAAAGCATACATACAGCCTTTTCCCACTAATGAATAGTATTCATTCCGGTGATACTATTTATAACTTACAGTCTTAAGAGGATGATTCTGTGATTTACGTATACGATGATTATGCTGGAACTCATAGCACTGCACTAGCTGCAGCTTATCATTTAAAGAAATTGCCAACGGATCGAAAGTTAACGAAAGAAGAAATCTTAAATGTAGATTATTTTAACCAATTAACCAAAGATGATTTTGGTAAGATTTTTTTTCATGGAATCGATGAGGATGGAAATTCGGTTTATACAATTGGCAGAAAGAGGAATAAACTAGTTATTCCCGCTTTAGAAAATCTTTGTTTATTGTTGGAAGATGCCTTTCACCAGCATGAAAAAATCATTTTCTCAAATACCTCGCCAACTGTCCCACTAGCCATGACATTTGGCGGGTTCTTTTCAAGAGGTCTTGGAATTGATTTTATTGGCGTGCCATTATTAGTTTTAGGAGCAAAACAATGTTGCAATGATATTGTACAAGTGGTGGAGTATACGAAACGAATTGGAAAATCAACGAATAAAAAAGTGGTGGTTTTGGAGAATAAGAACTTTAAGTAAAATTGTGTACTGTGGCTTATGGGGGGAGTTGTTCCATTTTATGAAGTTGTTTCTTATTTCTTACATAAAGCATGGTGACAACTGAAACCTTAGGAGGAACATGGCTTTCTGTCAGTTTTCCCAATTGATTCTATTTGCTTTATGCTCTTCCTTTTATCATTCAATCTTTAGGTATGGTTATTTATGCTACATCCCTATCGAAAACATGTTTCGCCAAACCTAGCAAATAACTTATAGGATATGTGTTCTTCGATTGGGCAATATAAAAACCAATCGTTTACATTTATTTGGTTTTGTATTGGAGGGCATTTATTGATGAGTAAATTAAGAATCATCTTTAATGTAGTTATTATTCTTTTTATCCTTGTAGGGTGTTCTACTCGAAATCATGAGCCTGAAAATAAGGTGAATACTCACGGGGAAGAAAAAGGGAAGGTCAACCTAAAAATGGGAGATGAATATATAAAGGATAAAGAAAAATAGGATTCCTATCACCTTACCAATCATTCAACAGCATAAAAACAAATGTTTGCTACTAGACATCCCCTTGCTGCAATGTATAGAATCGATCAACTTTTAGGCAATGTAGACAAAGTCACGAATTTCACGTTTGACAAGGAACATTCGTTGAACCACATGAATATTTTATTAAGGAAAATTAGTCCAATTTCCGGGCCACCTTTTTAGGTGGTTTCGTATTGCTCCATATTTTTATATTTCTATAGGTAAAACGGTTTTTTATTTTTATGTAAAGTTTGTTCCCCTTTAGGAGATTTTTGATATGCAGATTTAACCTTCCTTACATACAATGTAGAGGTAGTACCTCCATTACCTTTTTTGACAAGTGCTACAAGGCACTTGTTTTTCATTCTTAATGTTCAATTAAGTTTACATAATAAAATTATCGGTAATTTCTGTGTTTGTGATCTTTCATAACCAATTAAGCATTTCCTCTTTACTCCCTTCTCACATGATCATTTTAGTTAGAGTGGATTCACTTAAGAAGAGGACCATCTTAAATTCAATAAAGAATGAAGGAAGAATGGAAAAGGTTTAGCTCCGACATCCCTTTTTTATTCCGCAAAAAAGGACCTCCCCTTATGTAGAAAAAGTTATTCCTACAACTAGGAAAAGCCCTAATTCGTTCATTTATTGGGACATGGTCCCTCCGTCCCACTTTGTAAAAATTGAATTTCTTTTTTGATGCTTGGATAGCCTTCAATTTCTGGAATGACTATCTGCTTGGGGGCAATATTTCTTGTTGCTGCATTGGCCATTGTTTCGAATGCATATAAAATTTGTGCTAATTTTTCATCGGAAAGGACTGGCCTATTCTCTTCTTTTGAATAGGTTTCTAATAAATACCCTAAGTGCTTTGTTGAATAGATATTTGGCCAGTAATGGTCTAACACCTTCCGATTCGCAGGAATCTCCCCAGATGCAGTATTATATAAAGTTTGTAAATTACTTAAATTGGTTCTCATCTTCATTCTTTCTCGACTCTTGCTTGCATCAAATCCTTTTCCCTGGTCCGAAAAGAGCACCATTAGAAACTGTGCTTGACTTCGAAGCGTTTTCGCAAGTAAGTGTGGAATTCTGCTTGAAGCTGTTTTTCTTCCAATGAGATAAGCGCCAATTAATCCAATGGCACTGCCGATCACAATGTCAATGAACCTCGCCTGTGCAAAATAAGAAAAACTAAACAAATGATGGCTGGTGCTTTCCGCCATTAACAAGGCATTTGGCGTAAAGAAGAGTGCTGCTAAGCCGTAATTTTTCACGATAAACAACTCGGTGAAAAACGTTAACCCTAAAATAAACAATGCAATCACAAAACCAGAAGGTTCAAAGGATAAAATGAACCCGGCAATGACGATCCCAATAACCGTACCGAAAAACCGTTGTATCGCTCGATGAAAGGTCGCTACAATCGTTGCCCCCGACATCACGGCTACACAAGATAACGGCACCCAATAAGAACGAGCAAATTCAAATTCATAAGCAAGGATCGCAGCAAGGGCCGTAATCACGCCAAAACGAATGGACGAAATCAACACAATGGAATTTTTATCAAAAGCTCCCATAAAAATCGTTTTTAGCGAGACTTGATCAAACTGAATGGATTTATTAATTTTGCTTTTTGGTTCATTCAGAATGGCATCTGCATTGTAGAGGATAGAGAACAGGTGGCTTACCTGCTGTTCCATTTTCTCCGGCTGTAAAATTCTTGTTGTATCCTGCTGATCACGCTTGTTCAAAGAATTTGCCAGTATTCACGTCGCTTGCCCTAATTCTTTAGGTAATGGTGTTTCTGCATTTGAAAAATGCTCAACAATCGTAATAAACATCTGATGTGCATACCGATTTAGTAGATATAACCGATTGAACATGTCAGTTGTTCGCCATGGAATATAACTCGCGGATAAAGTCTCTCCAGACTCATTTAAAACGTCCATCATTTTATGCTTATTTTCGGTGAATCGAACGGTTCCAACCGAATCCAATAGGTTAGCTAATTGCAAAAACACTCTTGTCACCATACCTGTTTCTGGACCTTCGGGGTTAATAAACCATCCGAACATAGCGATAACCCACGATAAACAACCACTTAGAAACACTAATCCTGCTCTTAAAAAAGCTTCATCGGGATTGACTGGCATCCCTGTTGTCATCGCAAAAACCAAGACAAAAAAGATGGCAGATGGACCGGCTATTTTTAATGCACCGAAAACAAAAATCGCTGTGGCACCGATGATTCCCATCAGAATCGCAACGGCTAGTGGATATGGTGCACTAATTGTTCCTAAATAAGTAACGAGAGTCAAAGCAAGAACAACCGAAAAGATTTTCTTTGCACGCTGCGCATATGGGACATTAAAAACATATAAATAGGCAAAACCACCCAAACCAGCAATTAACCCATATTGTAAATGCCCAAAAGCTAATCCTATGATTACAGGTAAAGCCGCCGCTACCCCCGCACTAAATGCTTTTAACCAAGGAAATGGCTTCTTATTCACTTGCAGTGCTTGCTTAATAATCGAAAGCACACTATTGTTTGATTGACTGTTATTCATCATCATAATCCTTCTTTACTGGTCATTTCTTTTATCATTAACTATAGATTATCTGAGATTGATGAGCAAACGACCTGTAGGGATTGATGTCAGAAAGCCGATTTGGCAATGTCTGCACGCAAAAAAGTTTGAAAAACGAGGCCATATATCCGTAAAACAAAACGTATGTTCCCACTCATTCGAAAATATGCTAAACTAAAGAAACAATAGATTTGGTGTTTCTCAACGGTGTCGGCACATCCCAAATAGAAAGGGGGTGACGCTTAGTGACAGTGAACGAGTCTTTGATGTTTGCGATCGCATTTGCTAGCTTAATCCTAGCCATCCTGTCCTTTAACCATAAAAAATAACCCACCCTTGAGTTAGCACCTCTGGTGGATTATTTTTTCCCAAACAGCCGACCCCTTAACGGGAACCGTCTATTGTGGAACTGGACATGTTCGCGCATGTTCAGTCCTTTTTTACTATATGTTCTATTCATTATATTATAACGAAGTATCGAGGGAAAGAAAATTGGATTTGTACCTGGAAACCTTCACGAAGTGGTGCCCCTCTATGGTTATGTACATGTCAGTTTTCACCTTAATAAACTTAAGTCCTCATTTATGGACCTTCCTGTTGAACCTCAATAATTCGCCAGGTAAAACCTTAATGTTTTCTATCTACCTCGTACCTTTTGACAAAAGGTACTTGCCCCCTGGCTATGTCGAGCAACAATGCGTTTTTTAAAACACCATCAAGATGTTTGCTTTTTTATTAAATTAACAATACGATTCTCATTTTTAACAATATAAAAATTGATGATTCGTTGTTTAAAGTTTACTAGACAAAAATCACCTTTTTAAAAGCTCTTTATTTTTCTCTATGAATTTATCATTATGTGAAGATACCATAGCACATTTATCAGCTTGTGGATCGATATACAGTTTAGCGTTATTCACCGCAAGCACAGCATCTTGGAAAGTCCCAAGTAATAGATGGACTTTATCGTCATAAGAAATAATATCTCCAGCAGCGAATATCCCGGGAACGGAGGTTTTACATTGTCCTTTACTTACTAAATAATAATCATCTTTGCGGATTGGTTGAATTTCATCCGCGAATGTTAATGACACATCCCGATTATAGCCATGACTAATTAACACATCATCAACCTCTAATGACGTAATTTCCCCACTTTGTGAAATAACCACTTGTTCAATCGCGTTTTTATTGCGATTCGAGACTAAAGATTGAATTTCGGCATTCAGCATGATTGGGACACCATGTTCTTTTAGCTTTTCAACCTGTGACTCATGGGCGGTTAATTGGTCCTTGCGGTAAATAACGACCACTTTTTTTGCCACGGCTAAAAGTTCTACCGCCCAGTCAATCGCGCCATTTCCGCCACCTGAAACAAGAACTCTTTTATTACGGAAGCGTTCCAATCCTAAAATCGTATAATGCAAGTTCGTCATTTCATATTTTTCCGCGCCATCAATCTCAAGTTTAATGGGATTTAAAATCCCTCCCCCTACCGCAACAATAATGGTTTTCGAATAATGCACTTCTCCAGAATCTGTTGATAGAACAAATCGCTCATCTTGTTTCTTAATTTGTTCCACTTTCGTATTTAAACAAATTGTTGGTGAAAACGTATTCGCCTGATCAATTAAATTCTGAACAAATTGTTGTGCTTGCATTGGTGGAAGACCACCCACATCCCACAAAACCTTCTCAGGATAAAGATTCACCTTGCCACCTAGGACAGGTTGAACCTCAATGATTTTCGTTTTCATATTTCGTAAACCACTATAAAAAGCACTATATAAGCCAGCTGGACCGCCACCAATGATCGTTACATCATATAAATCCATGTTCTTCCCCCTTAAAATCCAATCCACTCGCAAACTGATAATCGTTCTCAATAAATTTATTATAATGATAATGAGAATTATTATCAATCAATTTATTATGTGAAGAAGGAGAAACTTAAGAAAATTTATTTATCTAATCTTCATAGGTAAAATTACGATCCATTGAATATTTTCTTTTACTAGACTGGACTGTTATTTATCCAACACGCTCTCAAAGATAGGGATTTCCCTGTTACAGAAAGATTTACAAGTTCTATCATCTAATAAAATCAAAATCCCCAGTCGTGGTGCCTTTCCCGCCAAATTTCCATAATCCTATTTGATTACCGCGTGCTTCGCGAGCAAACTGCCTAAAATAAGGACTATATTTTACATCCGGCGGGAAGGTGGACGGTTCGGCATAGCCTTTTAAAAGCAATTCAGCGTTAAACATTTTCGTGCGAATTTCTGATTCAACACAGTCATCCTCCGGTTGAGCTAGCCAGACAATCCGAAGCAGCCTTCCATATCGGTCATATTCAGACACATCTTTCTCTAACCAGACCTTTCTTCCGGCAAGCTTTTTCTCTGTATAGGATTTTGCTTCGATTCCGTACCTTTCGATTTTATAGGTCGATTCTGGAGTATTAATTCCGATCAGCCGCACCCTTCTACGGTTGGTCAGTTCGATTGTGTCACCATCAATCGCTCGGTGAACGATGGCGGTTTGAAACGAAGAGATTCCTCTTTGAATACAAAAGTGTTTATATATATCCAGATTCGAAGGTTGAACAGAATTGTCTTTGGAGATTGGACTTTTATCGGTTTGATTTTTAAGGGTTGAGACCGATATACTTTTAATTAACATAATATGATTATCATCTCCTTTTAAAAAGTGGAATGAATGTTTTTTACAAGATTCATAAATAACAAACTTGATTCAATCTCGGCCAACGACACGAATTTTCCTAGGGCCTTCACCTTTTATATAGGGAAATTTATTAATTGGAAGGTGCACTTTTGCAACATTTTTTAAGCCGAAAGGTCATTTCCTTTGTAGTCCAGTATTCAATCGTCCGTTTCATTCTTTTATTTGATGAATCAAAAAAAGGGTCTGTCCCCAGTGCCGGAAAGTTTTTGGGAGACGGACCCTTTCATATAAATATTTTCATTCTTACAAGTTGGTTAAAATTAAGTTCAAGATTTCAACCGTAGAAGGACAGCTGTTCTTTCCCCAAATTTTATAGGCACTGGAACCTGAATGTATATTGCGTTCCTGTACAGTGGGTCAAACCCCGAAGACATTCTGGGACATAGTTCACTGTCCCTCCTGTCCCTGCATAATCCCCATGGAAAAAAATAGATTAGTAATAAGCCAAACAAAAGGAGGATTATGATGGATAGACAACATCAACTTCCCGGTCATGTGAATGTTGATCAATTCAATCAGATGTTAATGGCTCCAGAATCCTTTGCCGCAAAACCTGAATCACTGACAGAGCAGTTATTTATCGATCGTTCTCTAACAGAAAATAGGTTTTGGTTAAGGATTATGAAAGAACATGCTCTGTTTTTAGGGGAAGGGTTTAATCGAAATGATAAACATCTAATCCAGCAAACCGACCGTTTTTTCCATTATTTTGAGCAACAAGAAAAGAAGGCTTACCAAATCGTCCATAATGTAGAATTAGTAAGAAAGTTGAACGAAGAAAGCATAGAATTGACACTTGGATTTCGCAATTTTAAAAGAAACCTTCTCATTCTTATCATTAATTGCAAAATTAGCGGCTTCAATTTCCCTTTATTGGTCGATCATATTGCACGAGAAGCGGAATATTTTATGCGGACTTTAAAGAAATTTAATAAAGGGATATTAGACCCCATTCAAGATGCGATTATCAATGAAAATGTATTTTGGTTACGCATCATGATGGAACACTCTCGTTTTATCTCTGCATTGCTAGACCAATCAGAACGAAATTTAGTTAATACAGCACGTAAATTTGGGGATGATTTTGAAACGCTCTTAAATCAGGCTAGAGATGTGGAGTCGATGTTGTATAAAAAACAACCAACTTATCCGATTATCGGGAAAATGAATAAAGACAGTGAAAACGCCGCTGAAGAAATCCTTGCTTTTAAGAAAACAGGGTTAGAACTCATTAAGTCCTGCCAAATTACAAACGTCATCAATCCTTTATTAGGGGACCATGTCGTACGTGAAGCGGAACATTTCTTATATATGATTCACGTATTGGAAGAACGATTACAAACAAAAAAACAAAATGAACAGCAATTATAGTTGAATCGTGCAATATAGGACTCAATGATTCTAGTTTCACGAAGTCATGCCATACTAAATGTTGTTACCTTTAAAATTCACTTATTTATTGATACCATCTAAACTTCCCCCATTCGTTGTGACCTTCCTTCAATCTACATAGCCAATCTTTTCGACTTCGTGCTTCCCGGTTAACATGTCTAAATTTCTCTTATAGCCTAGTATTCTATGAGAAATATAGTAGGAAACGTAGGAACTTACTTCCCGATACCATCTATAATCAAAAATAATAGAGTCTTTCCCTCAGTGCAGAGTAAAGCTTTTCCACACTAAGGGTCAGACTCCACCACTTCTACCTGTTTTTGGGACATAGTGCCTGTCCCTCTGTCCTGCTAGCTAGCTGATTTATTGCTAGCTGCTGGTGAGTTGGCAGCATTGCCTTTCTTTTCTTTTAAAATGATGGCACAAACTGCTGCCACAGCTGAAACAATTGCAAAGAAGATAAACGCTCCTTGGAAATCTTGTGATCCATCAGGATTCACGGTTACTAAATAGCCGGCAACAAGTGGAGCGATAAACGAACCTAATTGCCCAATTCCGTTTGCTAATCCTGTCGCACTTCCAACGACTTCTTTCGGATATAATTTCGGAATGTACGCATAAATCGAACCAAAGTTTAGGTTTACAAAGAAACCAACGAGTAAAAGCAATGTTAGTAATAAACCGGTATTTCCTTTATCAATGGTCCCTAACATCCAAAGTACCGGGATGCTACCAATATAACCAATTAATGCCACTGGCTTCATCCGATGAACGACGTTATCCATTAGCCAACCGCCAAGCATCATCGCAAAGAAAGCCACGATATAAGGTGCTGAAGCAAATAAACCCATTTCCTTTATATTTAAACCATGCTGAGTTACTAAGAAAGAAGTTAACCATGTCGACGTTCCCCAATAAATCGCTAATTGACAGAATAGGCATAGAGTAAACACGTAAAAATTAATATCTTTTAAGAAAATGGCATTGACTTTCTTTTTCTCTTCCTTTGAAAGTACCTTTACAGGCTCCCCATCTTCCTCAACGTCCTGATCTTGACTCAATTTCCCTTTTGCAATCATCTCTTTTGGACTATCTGATACAAAACGCCATAATAAGAAAATTCCAAGTACACCAGGAATCGCTAGTACATAAAATACCGGTCTCCATTCTCCTGCAAAGAAGAAAGCTGAAATGCTTGTCACAATAACTGGAACGATTGCAGGTGCGACCGCCCATGATGTCGTGAAAAAGGCAATCCCTCGGCCTCTTTCTTTTCGAGGAAACCAGTTGTTAATCGCGCGGATCGCCGGAGCAAAATGATGTCCTTCCCCAAGTCCTAACCCAATCCTTAACAAAACAAACTGCCCAAAGCTTTTTACGGCACCTGTTAACGCAGTAACAAAAGTGAACACCGTAATGGCAATATACATGACTTTCTTCGGACCAATTTTATCCGCTAAAAATCCAGCGCTGATTTGCGCAGCCGCATAAGCAAAGAAAAATACAGATGCGAGCTGCCCGACTTCCACAGGAGTTAAATTTAAATCTTCCTGAATATAGGGAAGGAACGTTAAAACAGCCATCCGATCAAAATAGTTGATAATATAAACTAACCAAAGAATAACCAAAACAACATAGCGATAACCCCAAACTTTTTTTCCGATACTAGACATTTTTATTTCCCCCCTTTAGTTTTCCTGTAGATTCTTTAAATCATTTTTTAAAATTTTCCCCGCAGCGTTCCGAGGAAGTTCTGCAACAAATTCTACGTATTTAGGAACTTTGTAATTTGCCAATCTAGCAGCTACAAAGTCTTTGACTTCCTGCTGATCGATGTTTTCTTTCGGAACAATCACCGCTTTGACCACTTCCCCGAATAAATCATCCGGGACGCCGACGATGGCTGCTTCCAGTACTTTCGGATGTTCATAAAGCACATTCTCTACTTCAATCGAGAAGATTTTTTCACCACCGCGGTTGATTAAATCTTTTTTCCGGTCGACAATATAAACAAAGCCATCTTCATCGATTTTCGCTAAATCTCCTGAACGCCAGTAGCCTTCGAGGAATGAGCTTTGATTCGCCTGTTCATTGTCCCAATATCCTTCGACAATCATTGGACCTTTGATTAACAGTTCTCCCACTTCATTCGGGGAACATGGTTCATCCAAATCATTTACCACCTTCAGATCTCCAACAGGAACTGGTAATCCAACAGAAGCAACTTTGGAATCATCAAAGTTTTGCGGCATAATTGTTGCCGGTGAAGAGGTTTCTGTTGCACCGTAAGCATTATGGAAATGCGCATTCGGGAAGTGCTTCCTTAATTTGTAGATGGTTTCCATCGACATCGGCGCACCGCCATAAGCGATCACCTTCACATTTGAATAGTCAAACAGTGAAAAATCAGGATGGACCATCATCATTGTGTAAATGGTTGGAACATTAAATAAAAAGCTAACTTGTTCTTCTGATGTCAACTGAATAAACTCTTCGGTTTTAAACCTTCTCATAATCACCGATGTACCGCCGACTCTGATCATGTGAAAAAGCTGCCCAATCAACCCTGTCACATGAAATAGCGGAACCGCGATTAGTGTCGTCGCATCATGGTCGGTTTTCATCACCATTTCATAATTCATCGAACTGTGAATCGCACCTAAATGACTTCCCACTGCCCCTTTCGGAAGCCCGGTTGTTCCAGACGTATACATAATAAATAATGGGTCTTCCTCAGTAATCGAATTTTCGGCAACAGATGAGGTTTGCTCTAATATCTCAAATGGGAGATAGTCCTTTCGTTTAGCACTTTGATTGCCGATTAAGAAGTAATACTCGATATTGTCGAGCGTTTCTTGATCGCGAAGCTCTTCTACTTTCGGTAAAAACTCATCATCCACAAACAAGATTCTGCTGCCTGACTGTTTTACCATATAAGATAGTTCGCGTTCTTTTAATCTCGTATTTAGTGGAACGAAAATCGCACCTAATTTGGCGCAAGCAAAGACCAGTAGACAAAACTCGATGTTGTTGCCGACTAAAATTGCGATACGGTCCCCTTTTTTCACACACATTGATTTTTGTAGATTCCCGGCAATATGATTCACTTTCTCAAGCATTTCTATATAAGTCAGGCGAACATCGTCCATCACCAGTGCTTCTTTATTACCATACTTTTCGACGCTTTCTTCCAACATCTTGATTAGATTTTCCGGCCGGTGTTCAAATACTTTTACCTGCCGATTGAAATGAATCTCGTTCATCATATTCATGTTTAAACCTCCCTCTTTTTAACGTGCTGTCCAACCGCCGTCTACATTTAATATTTGTCCAGTTACATAAGCAGAAGTATCGGATGCTAGGAATACAACCGGTCCAACAAGGTCTGATGTTTCACCAATTCGTTTGCTCATCGTCGAATTGATAATCCATTCTGTTCTCTCAGGATCAGACAACCACTCTTTTGTCATCGGAGTCTTGATATAACCTGGCCCGATGCTGTTTACGGTGATGTTGTGTGGAGCTAATTCTTCTGCCCACACTTTCGTTAATTGGTTAATCCCGCCCTTGCTGGCCGCATAGGAAGTTTGAAACTGCATGCCAACGGTTCCTAAAATCGATGAGATATTGATAATTTTTCCATAGTTTTGTTTGATCATTTGTTTGCTACAAGCCTGTCCGATGAGAAACAAACCTTTTAAATTAACCGTCAAGACTTGATCCCAATCACTTTCTTCGACTTCAACAAGTGGCTTGCGGATATTCATGCCAGCATTGTTAACTAAAATGTCTAGTGAGCCATAATGGTCCACAACTTTCGCCACCAATTGTTCAACTTGATCCTTTTTTGTGACATCGCAAGGAAAATAGACAGCCTCGATGTTCTCTTCTTTTAGCTGAGCAACAGCGTTCTCGCCTTCTTCCACTCCACGGCTTGTAATCACAAGTTTGGCGCCATAGTGACCTAACGCCTGTGCCATCCCAAACCCGATTCCTTTGCTTCCTCCTGTGACAAGCGCCACTTTTCCATCCAACTGAAAACTAGGAATATTCATTTTTGTTTCCCCCTTATTTGTATTTATGTATTCATTTATCTTTCTTGCAATTATCGTGCCAATTTTATGTAAATTGGGAAATTTAGACGTCTATTTACAAATTTATACATATAAACACTATGTTTACGTTAGAAATAATGAATGAAGGCAAAAGAAAAAAGCCACCGAAATATCGATGGCTTTTTGATTCCTTTTTTCATCAAACTATAAATTTATAAACCTAATTTCTGCATTTTTTTGACAAGAGCCGATTGACTGATTCCTAATGCTTTTGCCGCAGCCCTTGTTGTTTTTGATTCTTTCATTTGCTCTTTGATCAATTTCCGTTCAAGATTGCCGACCATTTCCTTTAACTTTCCTGATTGTTTTGGCCGATTCTGGTCACTCCCCTGCAGCATGTATGGCGGGAGATCTTTGATTAAAATTTCCTCATTATCAGTGGTTACGACTAATCTTTCAATCAAATTCTCAAGTTCACGAATATTTCCATGCCAGCGGTAATCCTCAAAAAAGTGAAGAATTTCTGGATGAAACCGTTTATTCAACTTATACTTTTTGTTATTTTTGGTTAAAAAATAAAACGCTAACGGAAGGATATCGGCTTTTCTTTCCCTTAACGGTGGGACTCTGATTGGGACGATATTTAAGCGGTAATACAAGTCCCTTCTGAAGTCATTTTTATCAACCATGGCCTCTAAATCCATGTGTGTCGCAGAAATGACCCGAACATCAATTTTGATACTTTTTGTCCCACCGACCCGCATGATCTCGAATTCTTGTAAAACGCGGAGGAGCTTTACTTGGAGGTCAACGGGCATGTCACCAATTTCATCTAAAAAGATCGTTCCGCCGTTTGCCATTTCAAACAAACCTGGCTTTCCCTGGCTGCTTGCCCCAGTAAACGCGCCTTTTTCATAACCAAATAACTCGGATTCTAGCAAATGCCCTGGGATCGCTCCACAGTTGACTTTGATTAATGGTTTATTGCTGCGGTCGCTCTCTTGGTGCATGTAGTTAACGATTACTTCCTTGCCCACTCCTGATTCACCTAAAATTAATACACTGGAGTCGACTTTTGCTACCTTTCTGGCAAGATGAAAAACTCTCATAATCTCTTGACTTTGGCCGACAATCCCCTCGAGGTGCATATGAATTAATTCTCGCTTTTTAAATTCCTCAATTTCATTGATGTACTTTTCCGTTAGTTTTTTGCTGTTATGTAAAGCTGTTTTCGTCTGATTCAAGTCCGATATGTCACGTACATTGGTCACGACATAATTAATTTCCCCATAGGAGTCAAAGATTGGACTTCCCGTTACTAACACTTCTTTCCCCCGTACAGTTTGGATAATGGTTTGTGGGGACTTTTCTGCTAAAACTTTGATGGTCACAGATTCTGATACAATTCCTTCTTTTACAACGGTTAGCATATTCTTGCCTAGCAGTTCATGACTTTCAACACCGGTCATTCTTGAATAAGCCTTATTGACCATAATTCCGACGCCATTTTTATCAGCTACATAAATGCCATCGTAACAGGTCTGAATAATCGCGACTAAAATCGTCTCAATATCCGCACTGGTCACTCCGTTCATTCTCATGTTTTCTCCGAGAAAAAGATCCTTCGTTTTATACAAAGTTTTCATAAAAAATCCCCCCTTTCTAAAGGTAAATTTGTGTGTGATTTTTTTTCGAATCAAAAAATCAGTGCGATTCCAAATGTAATCATATCGTTATATAATTTCTCTTTATTTTTTCAAACTCCTTTTATTTTTGTAAAATTTGGGAACTAAGTCATAAAACATAGTGAAACTTCATTCAGTAAGGGTTTTCTTTAACCCCACTGAATGTTCGCACAGCATTTAGAAATTCCCAGAGTTTTGGCTTATTATTTTTATAGTATTGAAGAAAAACATTTGTTGAGGATGATGTAAAGCCATATAGAACAAAAGACCCAGTTTGTATCGTTCGGAAATTCAAAATGCTGATTATAGCCGTTGTTCTTTGATTAGAAAAAAGCCATTAATACCCATCACCTGAATAAATACCTGCAAGATTTCACAAACCGATTACATACCTATTATCCTAATTACAAGGTACAAACCAGTGTCGTAGCAAAACTTATATTTTAATGGCCATTTATACATAAATCATTCCACATTCCACTGAAATGAACAGTACCAGAGCCGCATTTCGTTCATGATTCATCTTCTTCTCGTAACAGAAGGGCTTCCTTCGCCATAACCGCAAGTTCAATGGTTTCAAGGGTTTTGCAATAATTAGGTAGAATCTCTCCATCCAAACTGACTTTTTGATGAAGATAATCCAGTACATGCCAATCCTCAAACCAATCTTCGCTTTTTGCCTCTTGATGAGGGGCATTCGGCCAGGCGTATTTTAATGGCGGGCTGTACAGCCGCTCGGCACCTTTTCTCAACTCGCAGTTTTTGACTCGTCGCTTATAAAGGGATCGGGGGTAAGATTCATTTACATCGTTAAACATATGCGGCCAATAATCTTTCCGCGAGCCTGTGTGAGGGTGTACCTGTGCCCATTGCATGACCCCCGGCAGAATCTTCTTACGCTGAAAAAGAAGGGAATACAACTTTTTTCCGAATAAGATTCTTTCGTGGAGCGAAGTGAAATACCGTGAAGTAGCGCCGGCAAGTGAAGTTTTCCCCCTTTTTTCACCTGCCCAATAAGGAAAAAGAATATTATTGAGTCGCAAAAATTCATACATTTTAAAGCTGACCGTACCGGTTACGGTTTTTTGGAAATGGTCATTTTGAATCAATCTTTTTTCCAAATAGCTTTGTTCATTTATCACCATCGCAATCGCCAATGTATAACAATCCCCACTATGCCAAAAATAACGCCACATCGTTTCCATGAAGGTAGATATGTGAAAAAAAGGTAGGAGGTGGAACATTTCTTGACTCCGCCTCACACTGAGGTCATAAATCAATAATTGAGGAAATACATCTTGAAAAATCAACCAACTGCCCTGTTCCAAAAAGGAAAAGAAAGCTTTCTGATCTTTTTCAGGCAGTAGTTTTGTTAGCAAATCCCCTTTTAAATCGGTCATATTCCAACCGACGTTTCGCGATACCATATGTCCGAGAAGGGCCCAATGTATTTCAGGGTGCTGGAGATAAAACTGAAAATAGGCTTGCGTCCGTGTTACATTGTTTTGGTTCTGTTGCCTCGTCTGTTCTCTTATAAACTGAATACATTGTTTATCCTTTTCTGATAAACTGGGCAAAATGCCGGAAGATTTCTTTTTCGCCTTCTTTTTCAGTTCTTTTTTTACATCTGAGAAAGAGTCCAGCACAAACGGCATCATCCTTTTTCAAAGTTCATTTTTTAGTGTATCGGTCATCCTCATCAAAGGAATGAATATTCAATTTGCTCACGGAATATGAATACAAAGATGAATCTTTGGGAGAGGATGGGGAGCATGCAGCATCGGGTATATAAGGAAATGAACAGAATCGCGAATCAACTCGTCCAGGACCAATCAGAGGACGGTGCCTGGCGTTATCCTTTCGAGACCGGGATTTCAACGGACTGTAGTATGATTATTTTATTACGGACATTGGAGATAAATGATGAAGAATTCATAAAAGAATTGGTAAAACGGATCGCCGGAAAACAGCAGGAAGATGGATCATGGAAGTTGTTTCATGATGAGGAAAAAGGAAATCTGACAACCACTGTGGAAGCTTATTATGCCCTTCTGTATTCTAGTTACCGGGACCGAAAAGACCCGGAAATGCAGGCAGCCAGGCAGTTTATTTTGGACAACGGAGGAGCCACGGAAGTCCATCTGTTTTTGAAAATCATGTTGGCCATCACAGGACAATGTGCGTGGCCGCACTTCCCCATTAATATTGAAGTGATGCTTTTACCAGACTCCTTTCCAATCAATCTTTTTGACCTCTCCGTGTACGGAAGAACGAACATTGTCCCTTTTTTAATTCTCGCTAATTCGAATTTTCGTAAACGAACGCACCGTTCGCCCAATCTCTCTGATTTGTTTCAAAAAAAACAGGTTCGCTTTTTTACAGAGGATCAAGCAGAAGAGGCTCGATCAGTGACCAAATTGATAAAACAGGGGATTCAGTGGCTGAAATACCATGGAAACCTTCGCGAATTATCATTATATCGTGCCGAAAAATATATGCTAGACCGAATCGAACCGGACGGCACCTTTTGTAATTATTTCAGCTCGACTACTTTAATGATTTATGCCTTACTGGCGAGGGGCTATCATCATACACATCCGGTGATTACTCGTGCTGTGCAAGGTTTAAAAGCGATGACCAGCTGGATTGACGGAGAACTTCATTGCCAATATACGACGGCTACGGTCTGGAATACGGCTTTAATTAATTATGCTTTGCAAGAATCTGGAGTCCCCTATTCTTCCAACAATATTCAAAAGGCAAATCATTATATTCTCTCTCGTCAGCATCTCAAATACGGGGATTGGGTCATTCATGAACCGAACCTTTTACCGGGAGCTTGGGGGTTTGCGGACATGAACACAATCCACCCAGATATTGACGACACAACCGCTGCACTGAGGGCGTTACGTACTTTGGCCACAGAGCAAGTAGATTCCCGGCAGGCATGGGATCGTGGTATAAACTGGCTCATTTCCATGCAAAACAATGACGGAGGCTGGCCAGCGTTCGAAAAGAATGTGGATAAGAAAGTGCTGACATTATTACCGATAGAGGGTGGAAATGATTTATTGATTGATCCGTCGACGGCTGATTTAACAGGAAGAACTTTAGAGTTCTTCGGAAACTTTACCCATTTGGACCACCACCATCCGATGGTGAAAAGTGGAATTCAGTGGCTGTTGCGACATCAAAATTCAGATGGTTCCTGGGTCGGGCGTTGGGGCATGTATATTTATGGCACATGGGCCGCTGTAACGGGAATGATTGCAGTTGGGGTTTCCAAGAATCATCCAGCGATTCAAAACGCTCTATCTTGGTTGCGGAACATTCAGAATCCCGATGGGGGTTGGGGAGAATCCTGTAAAAGTGATATCAAAAATACGTATGTGCCGTTGGGCGAAAGTACCCGCACTCATACCGCTTGGGCCCTAGACACACTCATTTCGGCCGCAACTGTAGTTACGCCTGAAATTGAAACTGGGGTCGCTTTTTTAGTAGATAAGAAGGAAAAAGATTGGACGACGACCTACCCAAAAGGAAGGGGGATGGCAGGAGCCTTTTATATCCATTATCATTGTTATGAATATGTATTTCCATTGCTTTCCCTAGCCCATTATCAAAAATTAGCCGGTGGGCAGCTCCTAACAGGTAAGTCACACAAGGATTTTAATGAAGGATAGATGTATTCAAAAAGTCTCTGGAGTGGCCTTTGGCATATTCTTAGATCCTGTCCCATAAAATGAACAAACCGCAACTAGGAAAAAACGAAATCTTACCAAGGAGGGAGACAAACGATGCTAGAGGCGCTCCACCAATTTTTGGATCTCAAAACATTAATTTGGTTGTTTCCCATCATTTTTATTTTCCATGATTTAGAAGAAATCATAACCATTGAATCTTCCATGGCCGCAAGAGACAACTATCCGAAAACGAACTTCGTCGAACGAACATTAAAAATGAGAGAAAACCTTGGTTCAACTGCTGCCCAGCTTGCTGTTTCGGCTTCATGGATTTTACTGTTTATCTCCTTCACCACAGTGATGACCGCCCATATTTCACCTAACGGGGGAGGTTTTCTTTTATTTACAGCCATACTTAATTTATTTGTTTTGCAGGCATTCATGCATATTGTTCAAACGATTATGTTCAGAGCCTACACGCCTGGCATCTTAACGTCATTGTTCCTCCTCATTCCTTACTGCCTTGTTACCTATTCTTTTTTAGTCGACTATGGGCATTTGGACTGGCACTTGATCTTCACCAGTCTTCCAATTAGCCTGATCATGATCCTTGTTTTCCTAGTCGGCAATCTTTTAGGCCGTTATTTTATTCGCTAAGTGGGAAAGGGCCTTGTCCTGGTGGAACAAGGGGACAGGCCCATTAAGTTATGATTCTTTTGAAAAGGATTGGCTATTCATTTATTTGGTTTCATGTTAATCAATGGTACGAAATTTTCATAGATTAGTAGATAAAATAAAAAAAACCGACTGCCTGATAGAAAACAATCGGTTTTTGCCTCTTATTCTCATCCTTTTAGCCAACTTCTTTCGCCGATCAAAACCTTGTTGCTCGATTCTTCGACCCTTTATCTTAAATCAGACAGAACCGATTCTGGAATATTCGAAGTCCCAACTCCAGGTGCAACCGCAAACAATGATTTCCGATTGCCAATTATAAAGTCATAAGATCTTCGCTTGGTTTTACTCATGCATCCAGCTTTTTTCCTTGCCTCCTCATTTTAATCTGTTCAGATATCTCTGGTACCTAACATTCATTCCCTTCATAAACTAGTCAAAAAGCGGAGTGAATTATTTATGGTGAAATGGATTAACGTATCTACATTAAAACACCAATTAAAACTTTTTGATGGAAACAACCTTTTAAAAACGTATCCGATTGCAGTTGGAAAAATATTGTCACCATCCCCGTTTGGGACCTATACCATTATTAATAAACAGCCACATCCGGGAGGCCCATTTGGAGTGCTTTGGATGGGTTTGTCAAAACCTCATTATGGGATACACGGGACAAATAATCCTTCATCGATTGGCAAGAATGTCTCCCATGGATGTATTCGAATGTATAATCGGGATGTTCTCGACTTATCTTCAAGAGTCCCGATCGGTACTAGTGTGGTTATTCACAAATAACTCTGAACAATCTCCCCTCCTTCATGCAAATTGGGTTTAAAGACGGCATAAAGGAGGCGGGATTTTCCTGCTTTTATCGTTCTCGCTCAAGTTCAGTACCGATTAAACCACTATTCTTATATGAAAACCAATGCGTGACCCTTGCCTAGCTAAGTAAACTCCCTCGTAACCAGGCGCGTGGACGGTATGGTCCGACTGGAATTTGGATCAAACTGGTTTTTCCTTTTGAATGGATTCTATAAAGTTCATCGCATTGGGTCGAATCGAATCCTAACAATGGATGGCCCCCCATTCCTAATGCACCCGCCACTAAGAGCAGACGTTGGACGAGAATACCCGCCTCCATCTGTTGAATACGGTATCCTCTATATCCCAAGCTCTCTTTGAGGTGTTCCACGTCCCCAACCAAATGCATACAAAGTGGAACTTGATACAAATTCACATTGGGCATGGTTAATCCAGATTGTAAAAACTCTCGGTAATCCCCTTCGGTTATTCTCCGGATACCATGAGTGCCATTGTCATAAGAATAAGCACCATTCGGAATCCCCTCTACCTGATATAAACTTCCAAATAAAGAAACACGAGTCTCAATCTGTCCTTGTGTATCGTCAAGGTCATTTTGATACGAGAAAGAATAGAGCTCTTTTAATAAAGTCGATAATTGGGTTTGGCTCACTCCTCCTAAAGTAAAATCAAGATCAGGTGAATACCGTTTTCGGCAAACAGTTGCGAAGTCGTACGAAAAGCCCTCCGTAAATGGGAGCAAGACCATCTCCGTATCAAAAGGAAGTTTCTGATCATCCTTTTTCATTAATTTCACAAATGCCTGTGTAGTTTCAAACATCGATGCTTCATTTAGTTTTCTTAGCATCGGAAAATCAAGGACTCTCTTTGAACGATTATAGGAAACATGATTCAACACGGGAACTTCCCGACAAAGCTCAGATGCTGATACCGTTTCTGCTCTATTTTGCTGTCTGTCATCACATAGAATAGCTGGATTCATCCTGATTGGGATCACCGCATACACACTTTCCTCCTGCTGCGATAACCCAAGCAAATGATTCATCGGTCGATCAAGAAATTGATAACAAACCTTTGGGGAGAACCCCATCTGATTGGCCACTTCTAATGTTTGCCCAATAAGGACACCAGCATCTAACCCTTGGAGCCTGTAGGAAAAGTTATTGTATTTATAAAAATTTTTCCAAAAAACGGTCGAGACAAAAAGAGTGCAAAAACATTCTGAAACAGGAAGAGTATGCGCAAGACTTCTAGTTAAGTAGGAGTCAAAATTTCCTTCACGTAACAAAATTAGACGGTGATGAGCCACATCATAATGGTAAATTCCATTCGGAACTTCATCTAGCTTGATATATACATATAGTTCATTCGGATAGAGCGCCCCTCCAGAGGGTACAAATCTTCGTAGCGACCCAGTAAAGCTGATGGTTTTTTCCACCGATTCATCGATTATGGGAGATTGAGAGTATTGAGTGAGCCCGTATATATACCATAAAAAATGCCCCAGTTCTTCTAAATGAGGGGTTTCTTCCAGTTTTTCCAGTGTGAACGGAACTTCTGCGGAAAGTGGCACCGCTGGCAAGTCACGATATAGCTTATAAGGAAGTGGTGCATCTTCCCAATCAACCTGCCAATCCGGCGGATAGATGTTATCCGTATCAAAATGCAGTTGATATAGAAAATAGTCAAGGTCCATATCTTTATCCTCCTACTCTTTGAAATTATGGGAACGGATGGGGATATGGATTTAGCTCTTCATACGTTAACGGTTCCTTCGCATACCCTAACTGCGTCGGTACCGTAAGTACCCTTTCCAACCCTTTCACACGAGTAAGGTGATGTCCAAATGTCATCGGTAGCATTCCAGGAATGATGACCTTTACACAGAATAATCCATTTCGTTTGGTTATCGGTGCAGACTGGTCAACAACAATGACATCAAGATTTAAATCGCGGAATCTCTGAAGAACCTCTTCAAGATCATCCTTCAAATCATTATGGGACGGTGGTTCTTTGAATTCCTCGGCAAACGTACGTAATGGACCATGATCCTTTAAGATAAAATTCAGTCGTTCCTCTGCTTCTCGCAGGCCGTATAACATACCATGATCCTCCATGTTACGGACTGCGAATGGGTCTTGCAGCATCCTTTCATAGGTCAGTCTGTTTGACTCTATTTTTTCATCATCCCTAAACATCATTCCCGCTAGCTCGAATATCGTGCTTTTTACAGCCCTGATCGGATCTGGGTTTGCACCAGCAGCACAAATGAGGTTGACGCCTTTGGATCTTCTGTTTTTTGCCACTGCCCAAACGCTCGGGATTCCATGTTCCATTGTCGAATTGTAAAAATAAAGGTCATGGTCGGCCACATCACGAATACGGTCCACCATCAGTTGTAATTCTTTATCGTTTGCCGAACGAAGATCAAGCCGTGGGAGAGGAAGTCTAGCATACCAGGTTAACAAAAACGAATCTCGTTCGACGACCTCCATAATCCCATGGAAAATGGCTTCCTCTAAACTCCCCCCTAATGCACATCCATTCGATGTTTCGTAGACAAAGCCCTCCCCACAACTTACACTATAATAGGCAAGTAACTCTGGAACCAAAATTGGACGTTCTTGTAAAAATGAGTAACCCCAGACCCAGTTCATTGGGGTTTCAGGATGAAACTTTTTGAACGGAAAATCAGGCTTTTCATATTGATCCTTTTCATGAACACCTATACTTGTGGGATTTAGGGCTATTTCTTGTAATTGATTATAACTCTCATGAACGACGGTCCTTTTTCCTCTAGGCTTGATTCCGCAATATCGCTCTAAGCCTTCCAAAATGGCCGTCAACTCACTGATTTCATAAGAATTCGTCCGGCCTGCTACTCCCTCATTCCCTCCAAAGAGAGGCATGTTCACTAAAACATCAGCAAACGGCAGTCTCAAATCCTGCATTTTCCCATTCATGAGCCCCGTACGAGAATCCAGGAAACCTTTGGCTAGCACCGTTTTTAATTCTTCCGTTGAACGACTGCGATACCCACCATTTATTTTAGGACTAGATTGCAAGTTTATTTGAGCTAATTCTGCTGTATCATTTGGTAATGAACTGCATATCGGACATGTTGGATCAGGTAAGAAAAAATGACTGGAGGTCGATAGTGTTCTTAGGCTCGTAATGTACATTTTTTCTTCTAAATTGCTGGATTCGCCTTGAAGAACCCTCCGTACTTCATTTGTGATCAATGTTGCCATTTGAAATAATCCCGAATGGGATATCCAAGCGTCCTGCACATTACTCTTCCCTTCTGCCCTACTTTTCTGAAACCTCCACATTTCTTCACGATCAGGACCCGCGATAATACGACGAATATCAGCACAGCAAGTACACCCCGTGGTATCAGGTCGTACCAATGGGCCAATGATTCCCTCTCCGAATGAAACACCCCCCCGAAGCCACGGCACCCCTAATGCCTGCATTCTTTTTTCCACTTTTGGATAATAAGATGGATTCCAGGCATCATGAAGCACTAGAACGAATTCTAATTCTTCGGATACCTCTTCTAAAATACTTTGACGGTTTAGAGAATGGGTTTCGGCTAATTGATGGTAGACAATATCCGCCAATAATCCCTTTCCATCCACTAGAATTTGAGCAGCCATTATAATCCCTCCTCTCGAATCTCTACACCAAACACCCCTGCCAGTTCTTCGTTTAAAAACGGTTCGAACGCAAGATCATAAACGAGTAATTCTTTGCCATTTTGGTGTAGGACCTGCATGGAAGATTGTAATAGTTCCAAACTGGTCATATCCTCACATGAGGGGATATAGAGTTTGAATTCCTTCTTTTCACGAAATACTTCCGGCTTCGTTTGATCTTCCACTACCATTGGATTTTGTTGGTGATTTTGTGTATTCAAAAGTGCTTGTTGTAATGCATTTCGCAATGCAAGTGTTAAATTTAATCCTGTACTTGTCATCCTTTTCCCATTCGTTCTTACACTTATGACAGGGAAACCTAATATATCCTCTTTCAAATCGATGATCGGTGTGCCGTTCAAGGTAGTAAGAGCATCAATATATACTCTGCATGCCTGGTCTTCAATGGAACCTAGCTGCAAATCAATCACGCCGTCTTGCATATCATCCATTCGGTTTCTCAATTTTTCATCTAAATAGGCCTGCAGTCCCCGACATATTGCCTCATCGGCGGTTTCTCCTGCTCCGATGCCAATTGTACCCTCCGTAAATTTAGCGTTTATCGAATCATCCTGATTCCGAACATAAAAATCGATCCATTTTGACACATACATTTCAATGCCCCTTAGTCCGGCATTTCTTTTTGCTTCCTCATGTGATAATCCAGTACAAATGACTTCCGGAAGAAGTTCTGCTGGTCCGTCAGATATGGGATTAACGGCTTGAACAAAACACTGTGCAAGAGGAAGTTGTGACAAATTTCGTTCCTCCCATGTATGAAAAATTCCAACCTCTTCAGAAGTTAAGTCACTAAAATAATCCAATAGACTATGTGGTGGGTTGTTTCGTTTCTCGTTCTGTTTCATTCGTATATCCAGGTCTTCAACCAATCTCGGCGCAACACTTGTCGACGTTACCAATGGGTGAGGGATGAATGATAACCATTCACCTTCTAAAGTTTCAGAATTAAGGAGATAAATTTGATTCGGGGATCCTACAATTCCGGTCACCTTTTTGAACAATTCAAATACAATGACATTTGTCAGAATGGCCCCCGTTGTTGAAGACACCATGTTCGGCTCCTGATCGGTTTGAATGGCAGTTTGATGAAGTCGGCGCCATGCAGACTCCCAACACCCATCTGATTCTGGATGAACAATTGGACCTGATAACCCTACTTGCCCTAAACAAATGGCAGGTAGCAATACCTTCCCTTCCTCTTTGCAAACGATATTAAGATCCCTTAGTTCATCTACATTCCCGTCCTGCGAGGCATATAAAATGTAACTATAAGGTCTTACGGCTTGTTTCCAAAACCTTTTATCGTCCCCATTTTCAAAAGGCACCTCCTGAATCTCCACCTCAGAGTCGATTTTGCGGGCATTCTGCATGAACTCATCTATCCGTTGGCGATTTGTAGGGATGGATTCCGTTACCAGAAAATTGATTTTTGGAAGTCCCGATTCGATTAATGAACGAATCAACGAAACGAGAATGGGACCAGATCCTACTACTAGAACGTTAGCCTGGCGGTATTCCTGAAAATGAAAGGCTCCAGAATCAACAAAATTCTCAATAAATTCAATTTGTGAAGCGTACTTTTCAATGATCTCATCCTTTAATTGATGAGGTCGGTCTTGACTTACATCTCGTACAAAGCCATTCTGTAACAGCGTTTCTCCAATCTCATATACTCTGTTCCGATAGGAGGCTGTTAACCCCGCTGTTAATTCACCCATTGTTTGCACTCCGTTGAACATTGGTAACAGTGTTTCAATCCACTGATAAATGGTGCCTCCCTTTATGCGGAATGAGTTTTCGTTATTTCTAAAATACACACCACCTTCTGGGTCAGGTAAATAAAATGTATCCCTCTTTACTTTTAGACGCATGGACGAGTCTAATTTTGTCATTACGCTCCTCCTTATTTCGAATCATCGCCGATTATGCACTATCATTCTATGTAGTTTTCTTTGTCCCATATGATAAAGCAAAAAGGAGTGCCCCTTCATACAGTCATGAAGGGGCACTTTTTTATCAATTAATCACTAATTTTCGTAAAGAACGACTAACCCCAACAGCTAAAACAGCTAGAACAACCATAACAACTGTAACAACTAAAACAACTAAATCCTCCGCAACGGTGAAAACCTCCACAACGATGGAAACCTCCACAACGATGGAAACCTCCACAACGGCCAAAGCCTCCGCAACGGCCAAAACCTCCACAACGGCCAAAGCCACCGATTCCGATACCAAATACGCGTGGATCGTCGCTATAAGAAACTGGTGTTAACTCACCAATTTGGTAGGGGTCCATTTCTAAATTTTGTAACTCATGTTGAAAATTTTGCATATTAATCCTCCTCAAATTTGTTTTTTTCGGGCAAGAGAGAATGAAGACATGATGATATAAGGTTGCGAACTGAAATGATCAATATTCCGTATACTCTCTTCAACAAAATATGATTCTCGATAGGTGGTTGTTCCTGATGTCAAAGCCTATAATTCATGAAGGCTCTTTTCTCAAACTTTGTTGCTCTTCGAGATGAAATAAAGAGAAATCACTTTATCTTCACAGGAAAGGACCTTTTAGATTAGTAGAAAAGGGATAGCAAACATAGTAACGAACACACAAATGGCTGATTGTACGTTAAAATCGGCTTTAAGATTTTAACAACCATCGTTACGAAAACACCCTTAATGAAAGATCTGTTGAGCCTTTGCCTATAAACACGCTTCAATACTTGCCTGTTCTTTTTACAGATGGTTTCACCCTGAAATCTTCTATTTTTCTGTAACCTATTGATTCATTGATCTCATGTTATAACGGCCATCCCAAGCAGATATTCCGTCAGAGTCCTGAGCTAAGATTATTCAAAGAACCATTGGACCGCTTTCATTTCTAGGATCGCACCGTTGGATTTTCACTTAACCAAAGCGGCGGCGACTCATCATACAAAAATGACCCGTCTTTTATAAGACAGATCATTTATTGCAGTGAAGTTCAATGATTCTAACACTCTATTCCTCATCATTCCCTTAGTAATGGTTATATGGCAGCGGATTCCCTGTTCGGTATTCGGGATCCTCTTTCCTTAATGCAGCAGGAAGATCTTCCAGTAACATAGAAAAGCTCTATTTGCCCGAGTGGGAAGAAAAATAAGTGGTATCAGTCACATAAGCAGTATTTCCACACTAGCAACGAGCAGGAGAAATCACAAATCAGGCGAACAGTTTCCAAGACTGTTCGCCTCCATTCTGACAATGTGGATATGGATTGCGGCCCGGTAGATGAATCAAGAAAGTTCATAAATTATCCTCTAGCGAAGATCAAAATCGCTACTTCCGTATCCCTGTCTCTTCCGCTAATTTTAAATACCTATCCTTTTCCTCTTGGACATTTTTTGTAAAGTCAGCAGAATTCAGATAGGAAGGTTCTAGTTTTATTTTTTCTAGCTGCTTTATAAACTCAGGATCTTTTTCCATTTTCGCAACGGCTTCATCCCATTTCTGAACGATTTCTGGAGGTGTGTCTTTTGCAAAAGATAATCCCGTCCACCATTTTACAGTTAAATCTTCAAATCCTTGCTCCTTGGCCGTTGGCACATCTGGGAATAAAGGATGACGTTCTTTAGATGACACCGCAAGAACCTTTATTTTTCCTCCCTGGGCGAGAGGTGCGACCTCTCCTGCATTGTGCACAGCAAGAATCACGTGCCCCCCTGCTACTTTTGCTGTAGAATCGGAAGCTCCTTCTGAAGAAACCATTTTGGTATCTTGAAAATCAACGCCAATCGTATCCAACCATTCGGCTACTGCAAAGGAAGAAAAGCCCGCAGGCCCTACACTCGCCCACGTCAGTTTGTCGGGATTTTCCTTTGCCCAATCGGACAATTCTTTCAAGTTATCCCACTCTGCATCCGCCTTTACTGCAAAGGCCGTTGTCGCTTCAGCCACCCTCGAAGCAAAGACATTATCTTTAATCGTAAGAGTCGTCTGTGAATTCCCCGCTTCAAACATCGTTGTTGAAGAGTTATTGTTTACGAGAACGGTATAGCCATCCGCCTTTGCCTCTTTTAGAGCATATTGTGCTCCGATCATTCCGCCTCCCCCTGGCTTATTGTTGACAACAATCGGCTGCCCCCACTCTTTGCTCAAGTATTCGGCCACCGCACGTGCTGCTAAATCCACACCACCTCCGGCTGCAAACGGAACCACGAGCTCAATTTGTCTTTTGGGATAATCTGTTGCCGTCTCATCATGCTTAGAATGTGTTTCATTTTCAGACTTTGAAGTAGAACTTGAGGAACAAGCTGTAAGAAAAAGCGCAGCCATCAATGTTAAACCCAAAAGTAAATAAGAAAGCTTTTTCACCTTAAACCCTCCCTGTTGTGCTTTTTTTTTTGATTATTCGTATCGAATTTCTATTTTATTCTGATAAAAATAACTACCTGAAAAGCAGGCTTATTTTGTCGATAGAACCTCAGGTCAAGCCGTTTTGGCTCCCTTCTCACTATTGGCGACAAGTCCGATGCTACGCCTTACACCTAGAACAAGATTGTTTTATAGTTGCTCCTATCCGTTCCTCCTAAGAAAATTCCTGCTCTTCCCCTGTTTCTTGGAAAATCCTTTTTTTCGTTCGTTTCATGAGAAAGATTGATAAAATGAAAAAGACGACTGCAATCGCTAAAATCGTTAAGGAAATCGGTCTTTCAATAAAGATCAATAAGTTACCGGAGGACATTTCCATTGATTGAATAAAAGAACTTTCGATTTTGGGGCCGAGGACGATACATAGGATAAAAGGAATGATTGGCCATTGAAATTTGTGGAAGAAATAGCCGAATACTCCGAAAAGAACCGCGACAACGACATCAAACATACTGTTTCTTACCGAATAAGCTCCAATCATACTGATTAATAAAATAATCGGAGCCAGGATCCCAAATGGAACCTCCGTCAGTTTGGCCCATAGCCCAACTAACGGTAAATTCAGGATTAATAGAATAATATTTCCGATAAACATACTGGCAATAATCATCCAGACCATGTGACTGTTTTGCTCAAACAGCATAGGGCCAGGGGTCAATCCATAGATCATGAGGGCGGCTAATAAAACCGCTAATGGCGGGGAGGCGGGAATACCTAGTGACAGCAACGGGATAAATCCTCCAGAACTTGTCGCATTATTCGCTGATTCTGGACCTGCGACCCCTTCGATGGCCCCTTTCCCAAACTTTTCAGGTTGCTTGGAAAGCTTTTTTTCCAAGTCGTACGATAAGAAAGACGTAATCGTTGCGGAGATCCCTGGTAGAATACCGAGGAAAAATCCTAGCAAACTCCCTCGAATAATGGGGGCGCCACTTTGTTTTAAATCTTTCTTGCTTGGATAAAGGCGCTTTATTTTAAAATGCTTCCTTGTTTGTGCACGATTTTCTTCGAGCCCTTTTAATACTTCTGTAATGGCAAATAATCCAATAATGATACTGACCATCTCAAACCCGCCACTCAGGAAACTAAATCCAAAGTCAAATCTTGGCATACCTGTTGTTAATCCAATCCCAACTAATGAAACTAAAAACCCAAATAAGCCCATGAGGATGGATTTTCTTAAAGAAAATCCGGTTAAATTAAAGAGAACCAAAAGGGCAATTAACATTAACGTAAAATATTCGGGTGGTCCAAATTTTAACGCCTGATCCGCTAATAGGGGTGCAAATAGAACAAGCCCAACTAATCCAATCATTCCCGCGATAAAAGATCCAATAGCTGCAATGCTTAGTGCTGTACCGGCTTTACCTAACTGGGAAAGTGGATAACCATCCAATGTGGCAGGAACAGAGGAAGACTCACCAGGAATATTCATTAAAATAGCGGTTGTCGATCCTCCATACATGGCTCCATAGTAAATGCCGGCCATCATCATCATTCCTTGAGCAGGGTCGAGAAAGGTCGTAACTGGTAAAAGCACCGCAATGGCAGACGTTGGACCAAGTCCCGGAAGTACCCCAACTAAGGTTCCCAATAGCGACCCAATCAAAATAATGAGTAGATTGTAAGGAGTAACCACTTCACTAAGGCCATTCAAGAGGTACATGATGGTTTCCACGAAAGATTCCCCCCTTCTAATAGAAAAGAATGCCACTTGGAAAAGGCGTTTTTAGCAAAACAATGAATAAATAGTAGAAAGTTGCTGTCAGCACTCCGCCAATGATCAATGACACAATCCACCGTTTCTTTCCGATTAACTTAAATAATAGGAACGAAACAGCGAAGGTGCTTATAGCATAACCAATCACCGTGAGGAGGAAACAATAAAGGAATAGAATGATGATCGTAGCAACCAGGGTGTATAATACCTTACCGGTCGGAAACTCTACTCTATTTGGTTTTTGTTTTTCAACGAACATGCTTATTCCAAATAAGACAAGCAGAATTCCAATGAGTCCAGGCAATGTATGGTCACCTGTCAATAATTGACGACTATAGGGGTACAGCAAAGAAGCTTCATATAACGATAAAATTCCAAGGAGGACCGCGATGAACCCGCCAATTTTTTTCTCAGATAAAAATGTCATATTCCCCTCCCCACCCTCGCTAAAAGTTTTTTCATCGTTTTCGATTGTTTAAATGAACAAATGAGTATGTCTCTTTTTACAGGAAGAAAGATTGGCCTTCTACTAATAGAATGGCCGTTTACTATTTCCAACTTAGTTTCTTCCTATTAGAAACAAAATCAACTTCTCAAAAATCGTTATTACATATATTTATTCAAAACACTTTGTACAAAAGACCTTGAATAAATTGAAAAATAAAATCCGTGGGACACAGGGACATTGTCCCACTGTCTAAAACCCAAATTTGGGATAGTGCCTGTCCAAACAACCTCGTCAATTCGGAATACCCCAAGTATTCTATTTTTGATCCAAGGCGCTTGCCGTTGATTCCAAATTTTGTATTATTGTTCATTGGTATTGTGTTACGCTACAAATAGAATATTAAGGGATTTGGAGAGTTGATAAACGAAGGGTTTTCTTATCTTGAGAAAGGAATTATTTCAAGGAAGGCAACTTAGTAGATTGAAAGAATTCAATATATAGATGGCCAGTTAAAATCATAAAAAAAGGAGAGTCCCATGATAAAAAATAAAATTGCCCTCATTGGTTCCGTTGTTCTATTCATTATCTGCATGTGTCTATTTTTTCCGTTTCCTGACAATCACATGAGAGGAATACGTTCTTCCTTCATGACATTTCCAATTCGCAACGAAGAGGGATATATTCCACTCGGAATCATTGGATCTTTTTTGTTTATTGTCGCCATCTTCTTATTGGTTATAAGCTTGGCAAAATATCGCTTCCGGACAGTCGTCTTAAGTATAAGCGCCTATAGCATTCTACCAATGGCTTTAATCATCATGTACCAAGAGACGGTCGCAAATGGAATCTTTGCCATTTCCTATAATGGCCAAGGCAAATGCAATTTTGAATCAGTGAGTGAACACATATTGAATGGAGAATGCGATATCGTCTTACATAATCGTAGCAATGAGGACAGAGGGACAGGCACTATGTCCCACAACACAAAAGGTGAAGGATTTCACCCCTCAACTTGAACTCGATTCATCTTTATCGAGCAAAACTTTTTTAACCATGAATTTATTAAGATGTTTCATCCCAAGCTTGCTTAGCTTCATCCAAATCCAGCTATAAAACAAAGCAAACAGCAAGACTCCACCTATAACCGTAAAACTTACCTGGCTTGAAATCGAAGGACCTAATATAGGGAATTGAAATAAATAAAGTAAAAGAAAAATGCCCGTTGCAAGAAGCATTCCACCTGTTAGAGAAACCACTAACCTAGTTTGAAATAGTTTAAATCCGACTCCAAGCGAAATGCCAAGAAGGCCAGTGGTAAACATAAACACCAGGACTTCACTAGGCTGAAGGATCATTAATAACAATGTCGTGACAGCATACGATAACAAACCAAAACGGAGTGAAATAACGGTTACGAGCACAATCGGTCCAGTAGCCATCATACTAAACGCATAACCAATTCCGCCAAATAATCCCGCAGATTGAAAGATGGCCGCCATCGTACTTAGCAAGCTGCCGACAACTAGTTTCATATTTTTTGAATAATGCATAGCCATGATCCCATGAGCTTTTGTTCCTATTCCCTTAAAACTAGTGAACCTCATCCACATCCCTCCCCCACTGGTAACAGTCCAAACCGCTTAAATCAGTCTAATGGATTAGATTAGCTCAAAATTGGAGCTACCTTTTACATGTATTCCTGTAGGAGTAATTGATGCATGGTTTTTTCATGGGTATTGGAAAGGGAGTAGCTAATCAGTAGGGCGCTAGCTCTTCTGTTAATTGACCCTAATTAAACGTAACTGCGTAAAATAAAGAAAAAAGCATCAAATCAATGCTTTTCTCCAATGTTTGGTCAAAAATCATGTAAAAGGTATCACTGATTCCACCTAAATAAATGGAACAAAAAATGAACGTATGAAGCCTTACCTATCTAATGACCTAGACTTTTTATTCCTGCTAAATTTCCTACTCACGATAAAAATCACCACAATCCCAATAAAAATCAGGGTTGAAATGACCAATAGATTCAAAGGATTTGAGGACTTTTCCTCTTCCTTTGGCAAACTAGTTGCTGCGACTTCCTTTGGTGGGCTTGATACCACTTCCGCTGATTCGTCTTTTAGAGGGAGAGTGGCCAGAAAGTCTTGGTTCTCAACAGTCACTTTAAGCTTTCCTTCCTCTGTGACCTGTTCGTTAATTTCTTCACCATGAGCAAGCGGTACAAAATAGCTTGCTGTTGTTGTGTATGTATGTTGATTTTGATTAAACTCTTTCCCCGCTGGAATCTCGGTTAACTTAAAATTGTCAAAGGCATAGTCTAGCAGCTCGACGGTATCGTTATATGCTGTATTTTGTGAATCTCCTTTTAATACCACAACAATGACAGACAGATCTCCTCTTTTCGCTGTCGTAATTAACGTGTTTCCCGATTCGTCCACATAGCCGGTTTTCCCACCTGTCACGCCTTCATACGGCCTTTCTCTCATCAATTTATGATGCGTAAAAATGGTGGTATCCCAAGCTTTTCCTTTCCATTTTAATTCTTTCATACCAAAAATGGAGCGGAACTCTTCATTCTTGACCGCATATTGTGTGATTTTCGCTAAATCTTTCGCTGTCGTCACATGGTCAGGATCGAATAACCCATGGGGATTTTTAAAATAAGTATCTTTGAGCCCAATTTCTTTCAAATAGAGGTTTAGCTGTGTCGCAAATTCTCCCACGGACCCATCAATATGTTCCGCAATGGCAACGCCCGCATCATTCCCCGAGTTTACCAGCAATCCTTGAACAAGCTTTTTTAGCGGAACCTGCTCTCCTTCTTCTAAATATACTCTTGTGCCTTCCGCGTTTCGAGCACGTTCACTAACCGTCACCACATCTTCGAGATTCGCGTTTTCAATCGCATAAATGGCCGTTGCCACTTTTGTTAAACTTGCCGGATACATCTGCACATCCGCGTTCTTTTCATATAACACCCTGCCGCTGCTTTCTTCCATGATAATAAAAGCTTCACATTCAATCTTCGGTTGCTCTTCCTCTGCCAGCGCATTGGAAGAAACGAACAGCTGCAAAATGAAAGGGATTACAATTACCGTTAAAAATTTTTTCACCATAGCCCCTGCCTTCTTATCAGACTTTTCTCCTAGATAAGTATTATAATAGCTTTTCTGTAATCGATTTGCTATCTTTTTTTACAGAAAAATACAAATAGAAAAGATTGAGAGAAAATACGATGGATTGTCTTTTAGCCCCTGTTCGCGAGTGTAGTAAAGCTTTACTACACTCGCGGGCAGCCCCAAAATATATACTGGGATAAGGTCTGCCCCCTCATGTCCCTGCCCTTTATGCAAATCGTTTTATGCCACTTTTCAGAAGCACACCCGTTAACGTAAGTACATTCTTTTATAAAATGTGCACGAATAGATATCATGTCGCTTAAAATTCACCTTATATTTGTTACAGAACAAATACTTTTCATATTTGCTAAAAACACTCCTATCCTTTTTAAAGTGGGATTTTTATAAAAAAAACCCGTCATACGCTGACGAGTTTTCAGTACCCTATGGAACATTTCATGAAACTAAAAAAAATTGAAGTAGGCGTGTCAGGGACTTAACTAATCTTTCGTTAAATCCTTCCGATCAATGGTTAACGGAGGTTGCTCTAACCATTTATTGTTAATCATAATATTGACCCCGTCTTCCGCAAACTTTAGAATTTCGCCAGACAACCGGGAGTAATCAACCACTAAATCGCTCCTTCTACTTTCAGAAATGGCTACCCCATAATTTCCAATTCCTGAGTAAATCATCAGGTCAAAGTGAAACATCATTAATTTATCTGAAAACGGCGATTCTGTGGAATCGGTTACCTCTTGGTCGACAGACATTGGAACTGGGAGGCCATGATTTTCTAAATGATCTCTAAATACTTTTACATGTTTGATTGCGATCTCTTTTCCTCTTTGAATGTATTTGCGCACTTTATCAGACTCTGTGACCTGGCTAAAGGCAGTCGCCAAGCTACTACCTAACAGATTGGTTTGGATATTAAAGTGAAGTTGGGTGACCTCATCTGCCGTTAGTCCTTCTCTACGGCCCAACCCTTCTAATAAAAAGGATTGTTTATGAACATATTCAATTGTTTTTGGATAAGGAATGAAAGGGGGACGGGTTGATAGACCTTTTTCGGTTAACACTTCGGTAACCTTGTTGTAAAGTTCCATGGTAGAGGTTAAACATTTTGAAAAAAAAGCACGTAGATCCCCGCGAAAGATGTGCTGCAAAACCCGCCCATAGGTAGCCAGCCCACCATTTGCCATATGTTTAAGGTATTTTAAATAAAATACATCCGAAAACAAGCGCTTTGCTTGTAGATTTACATCCTTCTCCGTAAATCCTTCTGGAATTTGAATTCCCTCTTCTTTAAAGATTCCAGCAATCATCTCGATATGTTGTTGAGATAAATCCATGGCCAGTGTGACAAGAGTTTTAATCTCAACATCCTCAATGTGCTCAAGAAAATACTTAAAAACACAAATCGACATACTATCTGCTATATATGTATCCCATAAATAACCTAATTCCGCACTCGTTAACTTAATTGGTTCATGGCTACGATCCATTATGCTACTCTCCTTCAACCTGATCACTGATGTTTTGTTTGAGTTGTTAGTTCATATAGTCCCGCTATATTTATCTATAAGTAGTAAATTTTTATAATTTTACATAATTCAATTAGATGTTCTCAAGATTAATTTCCCCATTTATTTAACAATTACCCGGTAAATGGGAATTAAAATTGTAATTTAGGTAATACGAAAGAACATGTTCTGAAAACTTTATTTGTAATATGGGCACCTCTAGCCATACCGAAGAATTCATCAAACTACTTGCTGGTCCTTGTTCTATGAATTCTTTTTGAAGCACCTTTCACTTGCTCCGAACAGGTTTCCTGTCTCATGAATCCTCCATGGAGCACCTTTCTCTGGCTCCAAAGCCGTTTGGTGTCTCATGAACTCTTTTTACAGTACTTTCCTCTTACTCCGGAGAATCCATATGTCGTCCCACTAGCAATTCCCGAGAACAAAGCCTCAAAAAAAGGTGCCCCAAAAGCTAAACTTCTAGGACACCTCATCAATTCTATAAAAATAGACAATGAACGCAACTTATATCGTACTAGTATCAATGACAAATCGATACTTCACATCAGAAGCTAAAACGCGTTCATAAGCCTCGTCAATTTGATCGGCAGAAATTACTTCAATTTTAGGAACAATGTTATGTTCTGCACAGAAATCCAACATTTCTTGAGTCTCACGAATGCCGCCAATCATTGAACCGGCAAAAGACCGACGATGACCGATTAGAGAGAACACATTTACTGGCAGCGGCTCTGCAGGCGCCCCAACATTTACTAGTGTTCCATCGAGCGTTAACAGTGAGAGATACTGACTAATATCGAGTTTTGCGCTTACCGTGTTGATGATTAAATCAAAAGAACCAGCCAGTTTCTCGAATGTTTCTGGCTCACTTGTGGCATAGTAGTGGTCTGCACCTAATTGCAAACCATCGTCCTTTTTTTTCAATGTCTGGGACAGTACGGTGACCTCAGCACCCATACTATGTGCAATTTGGACAGCCATATGACCAAGTCCGCCCATCCCAACAATGGCAACCTTCTTCCCTGACCCAGCATTCCAATGATTTAGGGGAGAATAAGTGGTAATTCCAGCGCAAAGCAATGGTGCTGCAACGTCAAGCTCGATAGCATCAGGGATTCTAAGAACGAAATTTTCTTGCACAACAATGTGGGTCGAATAGCCTCCTTGAGTTGGCTCGCCATATTTGTCCACACCAGCGTAGGTTTGAATATTCCCTTTGAGACAGTATTGTTCTTCACCTTTACGGCAGTTCTCACATTCCCCGCAGGAGTCCACCATACAACCGACCCCTACTCGGTCGCCGACCTTGTACTTGGTTACCTCTGCTCCGACATCGGTAACAATTCCCGCAATCTCGTGCCCAGGAACAAGTGGATAATTTACCGGACCCCATTCGCCGTGAGCCGTATGGATATCAGAATGACAGATTCCCGCGTATTTGATTTCAATAAGAACATCATGCAAATCAAGATCACGTCGTTTAATTTCAGCTCTTCGAAACTGTTTGTCAGGACCATCGATCGCTCGTGCTTTAGCCATTACCATAAAAAAACCTCCAATAATTGATATTTTCAAGAGAATAATATGTACGGGTAAAATTAAAGATTTCAGGATAGATTTCAAGATTCCATTTCTATCCCCATATTCCCTTGCAAAAACAATCGTAAACCTTATAGTTAACTCTAGGTCAAGTGATCCATTTAGATTTTTTTTACGAAAATTCAGGTCAACGATCAAGATAGCCTAGAGCTTTATTTTTATAAGGAAAATCATTGAATGTCTGAAATCGACCGGAATGCCAATTAAGGAAATTAAACATTTCATTGATTGGTGTTCTGAGGGAGATGCCACGTTGCAGCAAAGATTCGACATGTTTATGGAACGAAAAGCGACTGTCGAAGCTCAGATGGAAGAACTAAAGAAAACAATCGAACTAATCGAGCACAAATGTTCTTTTTATAAGCTTGCTTTGGATGCCGGAACGGAAGATATACATAAAAACAATAAGATTGTGATTAAAAATTAACGGAAAATCCCTGTTTTTCATTTATGTGGATATTCTTATTAAGAACCAATCCTTCCTCACCCGAGGTTTAGCCCCCACGAAAACATTTCTCGAGGTTAACAAAAAAAGGTCTATCCTGCAGTGCAATAAATTTTTTTTACACGGCAGGATAGACCTTTCATATGACAATGGAATGTTGAATCGATGTCATCACCGATCGAACATCAAGATGAAAGATTAGGTTCGTTCGTTGTAAAATTGGGTAACTCTCTTTTCATCTGCCAAATTTTCTTGAATGAACTTACTTAGCTCTTCTTCGTTATTAAATTCTCTTATATCTTTTCCGTAATAATTCTGTAATTCTTCTCGACTTATTTTTAACTCTTGTTCAACAAAATTGAATTTTACCCAATCCGCATTTTGAACTAAAGAAAGGATGAAGGTAGCATTAAATAAAGCTAGTTCGTTGTAATTTACCTCTATAGGCTCATTTTCTTCTGTTGAACTATAATTTACGATAATTCCATAAGGTTCTTCTGTTGTTTCTAACTCTAATCCACTAATCTTTTCTCCATTTGGTTTTGGTAACTTCATCGTAATATTCCCGACAGCTCCGGCATCACCTACGTAAGAATTTTTAAATTGAAATAGATCTTCGGTTTCTTTCACTTCATTTGAACTACAACCATTCAAGATCAATAAAATCAATAACGAATAGAAAAGAATCTTAATCATTTTCATCACTTTTATTCCTCCTAACCTAACAACCTTACCATAAAAATACATTTAGTTGTTCAACTTCCTTGCTCGCTAGTTTACATACATCCTGATACAAACTTTAAATGAATTTTAGCATATCCAACTCAAATTCCTGTCCCCTATCAGAAAGTTACTCAAATGTTTCTCCCAAATAACCGAATCAATACGCTCTCCTTTTTATAATGGACATCATCATAAAAATAGAGACTCGCCATAAAAACGAGTCCCTACATCTACTTATCCCCAAACCTTAATATAATTCTTCGCTGCTCGTAAACTAGCAATTGGTCCAATTACACTCTTTTCTTCGCGTTGATTTCCTAATAAGTCTGTATCCAAAACAACTTCGCTGCCATCTGGATTTTCAAATTCAGCATCAACAATCCGGACTTTTTCAAGGGTCTTCGTTGATTGAATACCTCCAAAGAAACTCGCAATTTCTTCAGGAAGCTCAAGCGAAAGATACACTTCATTTCCGTCTTCAATAATTTTTAAATCAGGATTAAAGTCCGTTGCTTCCAACTTCTCCTCTTCTCGTTCAAACGCTTCGGCCCCATGTAAGTAGGCATTCCGATTAATATAAACAGGCTGCTCGACTTTATTAAACGCTTCATGGTCGCCCTCATCTTGATGTACGGTTTCAATGTATTCTTCGAGGGAAGTAGTGTATCCATTAAAATGAGCTGTCCCCACTTTTTCTAAATTATCGTCCCCAATGAAGATGTTGTTCAGGAAGCGGTCATCTCCACCATACGTCACCGCAAACCCAGCAATCTCGGTACTATGCGGTACATGATAAGGAGTTGCACGATCAAGCATTTTCCGCTGAACCATTTTTCCGCGGATTAAGTTATTTACATACGCTCCACCTTGGGCATGATTGTCTAGCGCATAATCAGCGGTTAAAATGTTGTGATCGACAAGATACGGGCCACTGCTCACTTCCACAAACAAATCACGAGAGTTGCGGTAATACAGGTTTCGGCTGACTCTTGTTCCTTGTGTCTGCCAATCCAACCATGTTCCTAACGAACAGTCATGAATCCGATTGTTGTGAATTTGCACATCAATCGCGGCGTGCAACTTGATTCCACCAATCTCATGGCCGTAAAACTCGCGCTTAATGCCGATATTGTAAATATGATTGTTATAAATTTCGCTGAACACACAGCCTAAATGACCAACGACACCATTTTGACCACAATCATAGATGGTATTGTTGCGAATGATATGAGAGCCAATTTTTTCTTTGCTCCACCCAGCTTGTTTCGCGAGAAAAACAGATTCTAACTGATATTGATAACCTGGCTTATCTTTTCTTTTACTACGATAATTATTTCCGGTTGTAGCTTCTTTCCCAATGCTAATCGCACTACATTTGGAATCATGGATGATGTTATCCTCGATAATCCAACCTTTGCTCCAATGAGGGCCAATTAATCCTGGCTGGTCCGCTGTTGGCGGCGTCCATGGAGTGGCCGCTTGGCACAATTCAAATCCTCTTACCGTGATATAATTGATGCCAATATTCTCCGGATAAAAACAAGCTTTACGGACATTGATTTCAACTACTTCTTCATTCGGATTGGCTTCGTGAAAATTCGCGTAGATGGTTGTGTTTTTTTCATCCACTTCTGCAAACCAAAGGTATTTTGTTTGCTCTGGATTGACAACTGCAACAGTTGTTTGTGTCCAGTGATCTAATACTTCTGTTCTCACTTCAGGATTTTGCAATTGTTCTAGGTTTTCAGCTTCATAGAAGCTCATCCCATTCAAATATACATCGCCTAGGTGTCGACCTGGGTTATAGACAACCCAATCCCCAAAAATTTCTTCTATGTATGGATTATAATCTCCGAAATACTCATTCGGAATCACGACTTTCCAGACAGTTCCCTCGACTTGTTCCCAATCTTGAATCCGCTCGGAACCTTTAATGACAACCTTTTCCCCGTCTGCTGCCTGATAAGTAATTCTTCTATATTCACTTAAACCTGAATTTTTCGGTTTCACCCATTCGCGATATTCTCCCTCATGGACAATAATCGTATCACCTGCAACCGCAACAGAAGCAGCTTGATTAATCGTTAAAAATGGATCTTGTTTTGTTCCTTGTGCAGAAATAGAACCATTTTTGCCTACATGATATTCAAATGCCACGTGTATTCCTCCTCTATTTGTTCTAACCTACGTTCATTATAGGTGGAAAAAACACTCTCTTTCTATTCAAAAAATAGTATAATTTAAGACAATAATCATGTTTATCCTAGGGGGAGAAACTTGTGGCTTTTTTCGAACATCATGGCGTAGATGAGACCGACTCTTTTCAATCTTTTATCTTCATAATTTTACGTTTCCGCTTCACTTTCACCATGCGTACGAACTGATTATCGTCAATGAAGGAGAAGTACTCGTAACCATTGATCAAAAGGAGTATCTGCTACATAAAAAGGATGCCGTGTTTGTTTTTAATAACCAGATGCATGAATTTAAAACAGTGAATTCTTCGGATCTTAGCATCGTGATTTTTTCACCTGAAATCATCGGGGACTTTTTTATGAACTATAAAGGGTACATTCCAGAGAACAATCTCATCCACCTCCATCATCTTCCCGATTTAACGGCGCTCCAGTCGCTTTATCGGCAAAAAAGTTTCCTTTATAATCTGTGCGCGACTCTCGTAGAAAATACGGAATTTATTCCAGTTGAACAGTCCACGAAAACGAAAGTGTTACATAAAATTCTGCTGTATGTGGACCAAAATTATAGTACCGATTGCACTTTAAAAGTAATTGCCAAACAACTTCAATACGATTATGCTTATCTATCAAAACTGTTTGTGCATATGACCAATATGACCTTCACCGAATACTTGAACCATTATCGAACCTCACAGGCTTGTTACCTATTAAAAAACAGTGAGCAGTCTATTAGCGAGATTGCAAACAATTGTGGGTACAATAATCTCCGGTCGTTCAACCGCAATTTTAAAAGAATCACGAACGTTTCGCCGCGGCGATATCGAGAGGAACATAGGGACGAGACTGTGGGGACTTAACCATTCACTCAAAAAGGCTTCATTCATTTTCTCCCCAACAAACTGACATCTTTTTTGCTCTTATGTGGTTTAATCTTTGCGATTTCACAAAAAAATTTTATAGATGTGGTTTAACTGACATCTAATAAGGGTAAAGTTAGTTGTTTTATCGCAGGGGAGAGTGCAGAAATGAATAAAACACGAAGATTAAAGGATCACCTGGTTGACTATATCAATGATAATAGGGACGAATTTGAAAATAAATTATTAACGGAAGCAGTAAATGTTTCAGGGAAAATCAATGATATTTTAAGAATGGGGAATATTGACTTATTAAAAAATGCCAGGACATTAATTTACTTTATCGTTGATGGAAACGAAAGAGAACTAATTGCATTTGCTCAGCAAGAAGGGGTTGCTTGGGCAGAGCACTCCTTAACGCTTGCTTTAAAATTAGAATGGGTTCAAGCCATTAGAAGAACGATGTGGCAGATTGTTTGTGACATTAATGAGAAAAAAGACCTGAACATTCAATCTCTAGATTTTTTTAATTTGGAAAAAGTGCTCAATGACCAGATTGACCAATTTCTAAATAATTTCTTTCTAAGTTACTCAAAATATAAAGATGCCATGCTCCTTAAACAGAGGGAAATGGTTGAACATTTATCGGTTCCGATTATACCAGTAAGCGAAACTGTTTCTGTTTTACCTTTAATTGGCTTAATTGACTCTTATCGAGTGAACATATTAGTGGAGAAAGTGTTGAACGAAATAGCTGCTACAAGAATCGAAACACTTGTAATCGACCTATCAGGTGTCGCTAAAATGGAAATGGACGTGATTGATCAATTTGAAAAAGTTTTAACTGGAGTAGGGATGATGGGTTCCAAAGCCGTCCTTACGGGACTTAGACCTGACCTTGTTAAAGAAATGGTTCGTGCCGGAATCCGTTTTAATCAAGATGCAGAAACAACAGGTACACTCAAAGAGACATTAAAGAGCTATCTTAATTTACAAGAATAACAAGATCGTCAAAACGGTCTTGTTTTCTTTTATTATGTTTCGTAAAAACGTCTACTGAGTAAAGCTCCGTGTTCAATCCGTTAGGTTAAATAAGTTCTAAGTCCTAACCTTCCTTTAGAATAGAATTCATCAGCACCCATTTTAAAAAAGGACTGTACATGCGCTTAACATGTGCAGTCCAGCAAGAAGGATCTGTTATTCATGAGTCTAAATCACCCACTCAAGGATGGATGTTCTTCTACAAAATGCATCTCTTCATTTTCTCTATGTTCGTAAACTAGGAATATCTCAACTACTTCTATTTTCCCGCCTCATCCTCAATGTTTTCCCGAAACTCAACAAAATATTGCAATGTTTCCGGATTTAACAACGAGTCGGCATTCACAGCTTGTTCGAACGGCACACCCATTAATATTTTCTTAATCGGCACTTCAATTTTCTTGCCATTTAATGTTTTAGGCAGTGCTTTCACCTCATATATTTTGTTCGGTACATGGCGTGGAGAGCAGTTTTGGCGAATCGTTTGGTTGATACTTGTTTTTAATTCATCGGTCAGCTCAACACCCTCTTTTAATACCACAAATAACGGCATAAACGAATTTTCTTCATTTAATGGGATATCGATGATTAAACTATCGACGACTGAAGGAATCACCTCAAGCGCACTGTAAATTTCACTTGTGCCCATTCGAATGCCCCCGCGATTAATCGTTGCATCTGAACGTCCATAAATGACAGAACTTCCTTTAGGAGAAATTTTGATAAAATCACCATGCCGCCACACATCAGGGAAAACATCAAAATAACTGTTTCGATACCTTTCCCCGGTTTCGTCATTCCAAAAATAAATCGGCATCGATGGCATCGGTTCAGTCACGACGAGTTCCCCAATTTCATCATAAACAGCTTTCCCTGCATCATTATACGCTTGAACCGCTACTCCTAAGGAACGCGCTTGAATTTCGCCACGATAAACCGGCAATAACGCACTTCCACCAACAAATCCTGAACAAACATCGGTTCCACCAGAGGTTGAATAAAGCCAAACATCCTTCTTTACTTGGTCATACACCCAATCGAAACCGCTTTCCGGCAACGGCGAACCTGTCACACCGATGGCTTTTAACTGACTAAGATTAAACTGTTCCAATGGCTTTACGTCCGCTTTCATACTAGCCATAATAAAGCTCGCGCTTGTTCCAAACACCGTTAATTGCGTGTCCTCGGCAAACTTCCATAACGTTTCATGATTCGGATACCCTGGATTGCCATCATATAAAAGTATCGTTGTTCCCGCTAGTAAGCCACCCACCTGTAAGTTCCACATCATCCAGCCAGTGGTTGTATACCAAAAGAACTTGTCATCCGGCTTCAAATCCATTCCAAATGTTAACGATTTTAGATGTTCAATCACAATTCCGCCTTGACTTTGAACAATTCCCTTTGGTTTCCCAGTCGTTCCAGACGAATATAATATCCATAACGGATGTTGAAACGGAACAGGCTCAAACGTTAATGGTTGATCTTGATAGTTGATTTGCACTTCATCCCAAAACATCCAATTATTCAAGCCGTCCATCACAGGCTCATCTTCTAAATAAGGGATGATCACGGTTTCCTGTAACGAAGGCAATTCTTGTTGAATCTTTTTCACGCTCTCGAGGCGGTCATACTTCTTGCCACTATATTGATAACCATCAACCGTGAACAATACTTTTGGTTCAATTTGTTTGAAGCGATCAATCACACTTTTGATTCCAAACTCAGGTGCACAACTTGACCAAACAGCACCGATGCTCGCACATGCTAAAAAGGCAGCAACCGTTTCCGGGATATTTGGCGCATAAGCAACAACTCGGTCCCCAGGCTTAATCCCTGCATCCTTCAAATAAGCCGCAATCGCCGCCGTCATTTTTTTAAGTTCTGCCCATGTGAGTTCTTGTTTAGGTCGGTTCTCTGACTGAGAAATGATCGCTGCTTTATCTTCTACTTCATTACGAAAAACATGCTCCGCATAATTTAACGTCGCTCCTTGGAACCATTGAACCTGCGGCATCTTCCCGCCAGACACCACTTCTTGATAATCGGTATAAGATTTGATTTCGAAATAGTCCCAAATGGCGGACCAAAAACCTTCTAGGTCGTTCACGGACCACTTCCACAGGTCATTATACTCCTCAATCTCCAACCCTCTCGTTTCTTTCAGCCAGTTCGTAAATTTTTTCACATTTGATTGAGAGATCATTTCTTCCGATGGCTGCCAAAGCAGTTTTTTATTGATTGTGGCTTCTTGCACTGTCCTTCAACTCCCTGAACTTTGATTTGATAAAGTGGTGGATTCTGTTTGTTGTTAACTACCTATTCTCTGCCCCTTTGCTTTTTCCTTCTGCTGGGGTGTAACCTTCTTTTTAAAACTTCAAACACCATCTGCAATCTAAAGGCAAGCCTTATTCCTATGTTTCTATCTATATACAATTTCCCTTCTATCATTACGAGAAAAATGGGGATTATTGAACATCCCCATTTTGTTAATCTATTGAAACTTAACCTTTTGATAATGTTCGACCTGTGGAAGATGTAAATAGTAAGAACCGATTAAACTTTTCATTTCCTCGAAGGCAGGTGAATTTTTAAATCCTACGAGATGGTCCTCAACGGTTTCCCATTCGATCGCAACCAAATACTTATTTTCTTGTTCAAGGCAGCGTTGGAGTTCACTACCGATACACCCTTTCGCAGACTGAACCAAAGCTGCTGCCTTTTGAAAAGCTTGTTCGAATTCTTGTTCTGTTCCCGGCTTTACTTCAAGTAAAAACGTTTCTTGTACCATTCATCCTAACCCCTTAATTGGTTTAAATTTTCGCCAAGTCCACGTTAAACTCTGTTCCCCAAGCACTTAATGCTTCCCAAACTTTCGGCTTCATTGGAAGTTCTTCATGCCATGGCCGCGGTTCAAAAATGCCTAGTTCCGGAATGAGCACATCCATATCGGTATACAATTCCACCACATTTTTGTCTGGGTCATGATGATACGTCGCAATATTATGTCCAGCTGTATGGCGAGAAGGTCCCCAAAGAACAGGATAGCCATGCTTTGCTAATACATCAGAACTTGCATATTGATGGCTTGCATCTTTTAATTGGAAAGCAATATGATGCAAACGCGTTTCATCAGAAGCCACGATATTGATGACATGGTGATCGGTATTACAAGTTAAGAAATTGGCAAATCCTACACCGATTTGATCGGTAAACTCAAACCCTAGAGCTTGTTGGTAAAATTCAATCGTCTCTTGGAAATTTTTCGCATAAAACGCAATATGCCCTAATTTATGAGGAAGAATGCCAGATGAACCATAGCCAACTTTTGATTGCTCGATTTCGGTAAATAATTCAAGCGTGTTTCCGGCTGGATCTTGCAGTTCAATTAGTTTCGCAACTCCAGGTTTTTCTCCTTCTTTGATGCTCGCACTGATTCCTTTGATATGCAGTTCTGCTAAAACTTCTTCTAAGCTTAGCTTCCCATCAAGTTGGTACCCATAACGACGAATTCCTTTTTCAGTGGACGGGGTAATGACAATATTATGATGATCGAGTGCATTGCTTAAATACGTTACTCCTTCTCGCTCTTCCGTTACGCGATATCCCATTGTTTTTGTATAATAGTCCACCATTTTCGCCGCATCTTTTGCATAAAAATCAACATACGCTAACCGAAATGCTTTTATTATTTGTGCCATTTTAAACCCTCCAAATTACTGAATTTTTTGAATTTAATTTCCAATATTAGACAAATAGGATCGATGCTTGCTATACTTATAGAAGTAGACTTTGCCGAGTCTACTGTTTTACTGCCACTAATTTGTGCAACCAAATTAGTAGATGCTTTTACAGCATGGCAGCTCGTTTGTGAACCAGTAACTGCATGAGAGACATTCCCAATGTTTATCCAGCAGTTGCTGTGTTCAGATAAGTCCCCAATTGTTTGACTAAATCATCAACCACTACTGACAAGTCAGCGATTGAAGCGCATCCCCCGTACAGATAAAAGTCAGGTCGAACAACGACGACTTCAAATCCAGTTTCCTTAAAATACTGCTGATATTTGCCTTCCACATCAAAGACGTGATCAGCTTCTAAGCTTGGCGTACTTGAAACTGTCATAAACTGACCACCAAGGTTTTTAACAAAATCAATTTGCTCTTGAGATAAACTCTTTTTCGGATCTTCCTCGAACCCAATGACCATCCAACCACGACCAACGACATCATCAAATAATCCCGTTTCTCCCTGATACATCACTTGACTTTGGAAAGAAAGTTTCCCGGTACTTAAGCCTTTTTCGTTTTCACAGAAAACACCTTCTGTTAAATGAGGGAAATCTGGAAACGGTGGAACACTCCCGCTAAAAAAGTCTTCATCACGTTTTGCCGCAGCTTCTGGGTCGGTAATGCAAATCATTTTCCCTAAATAAAGCGCCGCTTCCACAAGCGTCTGATTATGAGGCTTTCGCTCTTCTGTATACGTTTCTAGAATTTTTTCTTCTGCTTTGCCATTCAGAACAAGATCCAGCTTCCAAGCTAGATTCATTGAATCACGTAACCCGGAACATAACCCTTGCCCCATAAACGGAGGAGTTAAGTGCGCCGCGTCTCCAGCGACCATCAATCTACCTTTCTGCCATTCATCGACCCACAAGCCTTTAAACGTATAAACGGCATGTCGTTCTAATATGGAGTTACTAGGCGTAATATCCCAAGGCTCAAGCAGTTTCCAAGCAACTTCTTCTTTGTTTAAAGCTTCCTTTGTTTCCCCTGGTAATGCCATGAATTCCCAGCGCCTTCTTCCTGGACCACCAGAAACAACTGTAGTTGGTCGAGCAGGATCACATACTTGGAGATTCATCGGGTTCCATTCACGCTCTTCTTGCGGAATAATATCAACCACAAGCCAATCGGCCACAAACCCAAGATCTGTGATCGTATGCTCCATGTTTTGGCGGACAAAACTATTTGCACCGTCACAGCCGATGACATATTTCGCAAAAATTTCTGTTTCCTCATCATTTTCATCTTTGACAATCAGTTCGACATGGTCGTCAAATTCTTTCAATCCAACTGCTTCACAACCAAGATGTACCTTTACAGTAGGCTGCTGGCGGCAGGCCACATCCATCACTTCTTCTAGTTGGGGTTGGTTAAAAAACAATCTCCCTGGCCAGCCTGAAACCCCAAATTGAGAAAAATCTAATGCCAACAGTGTTTCGCGCTTTGCGTTAACCCATAAATAGTCATCTGGTACAGGTACGGTCACTTTTTCAATTTCACTTACAGGTAGAATACTTTGTAAAATTCGCGCGATTTCATCGTCAAAAGTCACTGCACGTGGCAAAACATAAGCTTTTGGAAATCGTTCATAAACGCCTACTTTCCAACCTTTTTGGCCAAGTAAAGTCGCGAGTAGCTTCGCAACCGGACCATAACCAACAATCGCAACATCGACTCTTTCTTGATTCATTCGACACACACCCCTATTCAATTTTTAAACTTATTTGTAAGCGGATACATTATAAGGATGAAAAAATTTATCATGGATGATTTTTGGACATGAGGAGTTTTTTACTGTTTGCTGGGATTTATCAAAGACAAATCCCAGCATTTTTTTTAGGAAACTTTTACTTTACTTGCTACCACTTTGTTCACTTGTTCACCGAGGTCAATCTTTCCATCTGGGCTCTTGATCGAACAACGAACCACATCGCCGTCTTTTAAGTATTTCCCGTTCGCTAATTGACCTTGTTCCAGTGCACTCAATTTCTCGCCGTATGGAACGGTTGGGCTTGAAACTTGGGTTAATTCTTCTTTTGAAAGATTCAGTGCGACGCCACCTGTTGTCCCAGTAATCACAAGGTCGCCTTTCGAAAGGTCCATAATGCCGGACAATTCGGTTAGTGTTTCAGCAGGCTTGAATAATAATTGATTTGTATTAGCAGATTGGCGCAATTCATCATTTACCCATAGTTTCAATTCAAGATTATGAATCTCGTTAATTTCGTCTTCATCTAATAGATAGAAGTAAGGTCCTGTTGGTCCAAAAGTACGATAACTTTTCCCCTTTAACCATTGTCCTTCTGTTAGTTGAACATCACGCGCGGAAACATCGTCCACAATGACAAGACCCGCAACATATTGATGAAGATTTTGATCCGTGACTTCGACTTCTTCCGAAATCTCTTTCCCAATTACGATCCCTAACTCAATTTCATAATCTAGTAATTTTACATTTGCAGGGCGAATAATTTCCGAATATGCACCACATAGGGAGCTGTCAGATTTGCTAAAAATCAAATTGAATGGAGGGCGCGTTGCCTCTAAGCCAGCTTCTGCACGGTGGCTCGAATAATTCGCACCTTGGCAAACAATTCGAGCTGGTTTTGTCACCGGACTTAAAATCGTAACTTCCTCAAGGGAAACCGCTTCTCCCGCTCCGATACTTTTCACTTCTCTTGCTTCTTCTTTTCCCTCTTCTAAGAAATGTGCTAAAGAATCATAGGAATTTTTCAACACAAGAATTTGATTCCCTGATAAAACTCCCCATTGAACTTGGTTGTTTTTTTCAAACCGAACAATTTGTAAACCCATAACAGTTTGTGCCCCTCTCTTTTTTGGATTTTATCTTTTTCTATAAGTCACGAGTGTAGATTTTTTCTAAGATTCGTTTTACACGTAAAATCAATTCTGATGTTTTTTGATGCGCGAGGACTTCATCACGATTCATTACCGCTTCATAGATGGCACGATGCCTTTCCAAAGCTTCGGTTGTTGGCGAATCATAAGGTGAATCTTTATCCTCTATTGCCGCTAGTAATGTTTTTTCACGACTAATAATCAGCGCTTTTTGAAGCGTCTTAATGGTATTAATGATTAAATCATTATAAGAAGCGGATAATAAAACATTATGAAAATCATAATCTGCGACCGCCCAAGCTTTTGGATCGCCAAGTGATTGCTCCATTCTGGTGAACGCATCCTTAATTTTCATTCGGTCTTCATCCGTAGCCCTTGTTGCAGCCAAAGCAACCGCAGTTGGTTCAAGTCCTAACCTGACCTCTGTTAAATGCAACAAAAAGTCGCGATTTTTCTCATCTTCAAGTACCCATGTCAGGACATCAATATTCCACCAGCGCCACTCCGACCTCGGAAGAACAACCGTACCGGATCGCTGATTCGACTTCACCAAGCCAAGTGTGGATAACCCTTTAAGCGCTTCACGGACAACCGTTCGGCTTACTTGATGAATCTCGCTCAAATCTTCAACTTTCGGTAAAATGTCACCTTGGACAAACTCACCTGTCACAATTTTTCTCCCAAGCTCGTCAACAAGCTGTTCACTTCTGCTTTTCATAAAAACTGCCTCCATCTCTACTAAAATTTCCCTTACTTACTAGCATACTTGAATGATAAAAATGAGGGAAATTGGAGGTCTTTGAAAATAAGGAAGTTTCTAAACACTCTACCTCCTCTCACTAGTTGAAATAAATATGATTTATTTAAATATTATAATAAATAATATTTATTTTTGTGTCAACAGTATTTTCAGAATTTTCTGTAGGACACAGGGACAGGTACATTGTCCCACCAGATAAGCCCTACCAAAAAACTGGATGGTGCCAGGCACCATCCAGTTTTTTGGCAAATAAGAACAATTATTTTATCCTATCGTTTGAGCCCAATTGTGGGGCAGCTCAGACCTGTCCTTCCTCCTTTACTTATTCAGCGGCACAACAAACGTCTCCGGCCCTGTTGGTTCCAGGCTGCCACCTATTGGCTCGATGCTTGCTTTGATGATTTTAAAGTGATTCACATCTTTTCCTTTAATCAGGATTCGGGAAGATCCATCCACTGTCGACAAGAGCTCCCCTTTGATTTTGTTATTATCGTAAATCATCCATAATTGATAATCTCGATTCGAAATATCCTCCAGCCCATCTACTTCTAAAAGCAATTCTTCGTCAACTCCATTGATCCACAAATTCCCGTTTATGTTTTGATTCGCCGCAACAGGGATAACGGCCAATTGCTGTGTTTGTGGATTGGTTTGGATGCTTTCTGTCGGAATTTCACCGTTATGGGCAACTTCGTAGCGATGATATTCAGAAGACTGATCCCATAACAAGCCAATGCTGAATATAAACAATGCCGCTGCACTGCTAATCGCCATCATAAGCTTTCGGTTCTTCTTACGCGCCCCTCGGTTTTTCCTAGCATTCTCCCAAATTCTATCTTTCAATTCAGCAGAAGGCTTCCCATTACTTGATTGATTGAACACCTCCAGCCAATGTTCGGTCACTTGTTTACATTCAGCACAGTTATCAAGATGCTCTCGGATCTCTTGACGCCGCTCTTCCGAAATCTCCTCTAAACAAAAGTCGATTAAAACCTCTTCAGAAAAATGCTTCTTACTCATGATGGTTTCCACCTCCGCTCGATTTCGCCCAATGGAATATGGATTTTTGTTTGCGTAGGTTGTTGAGGCCATAACGAATCAACGATTTGACGGAACCAAGCGGTTTCTGCATCGTCATCGCGATTTCTTTATGCGTTTCTCCCTGATAATACGACCGGTAAATGGCTTCGCGTTGTTCGGTTGGAATTTGTTTTAAAGCATCAAACAAAACATCTTTTTCGATTTGCTCTAAAACCTTGAGATCGGCTCCAGACTCCTCTTTTCCCATTTTCTGCTCCCATTCATCCGTAAGCAAAGGTTTCTTTTTCCGCAGTCGATCCAAGGCACGGCTGCGAGTTTTCACTGCAAGCCATGCTTTGACGCTTCCTTTTGCAGGTTGATATTGTGTTGTTTTTTGCAAGACTTCAAGAAAAACATCATGGCACACGTCCTCGGCTTCAGCCTGTTCCCTTACAAGTTGAAAAGCAATCTGAAAGACAAACTGAATATGCAACTCATAAAAATGGTCGAAAGCCTGACGCGAGCCAGCTCTGATATCCTGCAATAACTGGACACTCTCTTGATTTTGATCCATGTTATGCACTCCTTCAAGGCAATCTATCATTTTATTAAAATGGTCGTTTTTCCTATTATTAAGTTTCATTTTAAAAAAATTTTATTAAAAATTTTTTAATATGACAAATCCAAATGTTTTTTTACTGCGTATCTACTATGAATAACAACAAGGAGGATGATGAAGATGGGTAAAAAAATCTTCAGTATTTTTACGTTCATGCTTACTCTCACCATCTTTATTGGGAGCAGACCAGCATTAGCAAATGTAACTTTATACACCCCTTACACCGGGATTACCGCAACCCCTGGGGAAACCGTTGATTATTCAGTTGATGTGATCAACACAGAATCTAGTATTCGCACCGTAACTTTTGATGTCGAAAATTTACCAAAAGGCTGGTCACATGAAATTACTGCAAATGGGAGTGCGCTTAAGCAACTGACAGTCCGCGGCAATAGCGAACAGCAAATCAACCTTGAAATCACAGTTCCACTCAAAATTGAACAAGACGATTATCGATTTACCTTAGTCGCGACCGACCAAAATGGCAATGTTTCGGAGCTCCCTTTTCTTGTGACTCTTTCAGAAAAAGGAACGTTCAAAACGGAATTCAATGTCGAGCAACCGAATTTACAAGGACAAACGGACTCTTCTTTCTCTTATTCTGCCACTCTACACAATCGAACTGCCGAAAAACAAAACTATGCTTTAACAGCTCAAGCCCCTAAAGGTTGGGGCGTTCAGTTTCAATCTGGAGGAGACAATGTCACATCCGTTGCGGTAGAACCAAACAGTGAAGCGAATCTCACCATCAATGTGACTCCACCTGAAAAGGCAAGTGCAGACACATATAAAATTGCCTTAACAGCAGCTGGAAGTGGGACCTCCACAAAAACCGATTTGGAGGCCGTAATCACAGGATCCTATGAATTAAAAGTAACCACTCCAGATGGAAACTTGAGTACAGATTTGCAATCAGGGCGTGAAAAAACGATTGATGTTGTTGTGGAAAATACAGGAAGTGCTCCACTGACAGAGGTCAAGTTATCCGCAACCGCTCCACCAAATTGGGAAACAACATTCGAACCTAGTACGATTCCGAAGATTGAACCGGGCGATAAAGCAACCGTAAAAGCAAGAATAACCGCATCAGATGAAGCAATTGCCGGTGACTATGTAACCACCATTTCTGCGTCAGCCGCTGAGTCTTCTGCAGAAGCCGATTTCCGGATTTCCGTTGAAACGTCGATGCTTTGGGGGCTATTTGCTGTTGCCATTATTGTTATGGTGCTTGGTGGATTTTATTATATGGTGAGAAAATATGGGAGGAGATAAGCGTGAATCAAACTGTTATCCAACTGGATCAAGTCAGTAAACAATATGATGATCAGTTCGCTGTCAAAGATTTGTCTCTGACCATTTCAAAAGGGGAAATCTTCGGATTGCTTGGCCCGAACGGAGCTGGGAAAACAACGACAATTTTAATGTTGCTAGGGTTAAGCGAACCTACAAGCGGTTCTGTCACTGTTTGCGGCATCGACTCTGTCAGGAGACCGATAGAAGTGAAACGAAGAGTAGGCTACCTACCTGATAATATTGGATTCTATCAAAATATGACGGGTCTTGAAAATTTAGTGTATACCGCTGAATTAAACAATCTTCCAAAAAAACAAGCTCGCGAGCGGGCAGAATATTTGTTGGAAAAAGTGAATCTGACAGATGCAGCATATAAAAAGACCGGTAAATATTCTCGCGGAATGAAGCAACGGCTAGGCTTGGCGGATGTGTTAATGAAAAATCCTGAAGTCATCATTCTCGACGAACCGACATTAGGGATTGACCCAGAGGGTGTTCGCGAACTGTTAAAAATGATCCAAGAACTTGGGAAAGAAGAAGGTATGACCGTGCTATTATCGTCCCATCATTTGCACCAAGTTCAGCAAATTTGTGATCGAGTCGGCCTTTTTGTCAAAGGACATCTAATTGCAGAAGGAAACGTCCAAACCCTGGCCGAACAGCTTTTTGATTCAGCAACCTTAAGAATCACCGTCCATGCCTCCCCAATCACACCGGAGCTTATCCGGCGGCTTCAAGAGTTGGAGCAAGTGGAACAAGTACAAGTCGTAAAATCCGGACTTGAAATCACATGTTATGAGGACATTTCCGCGATGATTAGCAAAACGATTGTGGAAATGGGATCCGCACTTACTCATATCAGCCAGAAAAACTTCGGTTTGGATGAAATTTACCACCGGTATTTTGAAGGGCGTGATCTGCGTGAATCTAGCTAAACTTAAAAATAAAATCAGTTTTTTTTCTGTCCAAACAGAGTCTGTTCAGGCAGAAAAAGGGAAAAACTCCAACCCTTCTGCTTTTATGGCGATTGTTCGGAAAGAATTTACCGACTATATTCGAAGCTGGCGGATCCTCATTTTAGGGGTCATTATTTTACTAGCTTGCATCGGCTCTCTTTATACGGCCATCACTTCCATTTCTGATGCGATTGATCAAGCTGGGAAAGAAGCCGAAACCCTTGGTTCCGATTTATATTTATTTCTGCAGCTGTTTACCGTCTCGGATGGAACTTTGCCTTCGTTCATTACTTTTGTTGGATTCCTTGGTCCTTTGTTTGGAATTGCTTTAGGATTCGATGCCATCAATTCTGAACGAAACCGTGGAACGTTAAGCCGCTTGCTTTCACAACCGATTCCAAGGGATTATTTAATCAATGCCAAGTTTGTTGCTGCTTTATTGTTGAATGTGTTGCTCTTCTTCTCCCTAGGTTTGTTGGTCATGGCGTTTGGCATTCTCATTCTCGGCATTCCACCAACTTTTGAAGAGTTCTTGAGAATCTTTTTCTTTCTCTGTTTATGTATTGTTTATATTGCTTTTTGGCTGAACCTTGGCATCTTGTTTTCAGTTGTGTTTAAAAGTCAAGCCACCTCCGCTTTATCAAGTATTGCGGTTTGGATCTTTTTTAACGTGTTCTATTCCATGATCATCAATTTGGTTTCAAAATCTCTGTTAAATCCGGAAAAACTGACTAGTGTTTCCGAAGTGTTGAATAAACAAGGTACGGTTCTTACGCTGATGCGCTTTTCCCCAAATTATTTATTTAGCGAATCGACAACGATTTTATTGTCGCCGAATGTTCGCAGTCTCGGCCCCTTAACAGTTGAACAAACCGTCGGAGCTGTAGCCGGACCGTTGCCACTTAGTCAAAGCTTACTATTAATCTGGCCACAGCTAACCGGACTCGTTGCCGCTACATTAATTTGCTTTGCAATCGCCTATCTTAGCTTTATGCGACAGGAAATTCGAACAAATTAATATGGATGAAAAAGGAGAGAAAACGGGATACTCTCCTTTTTCTATTTTTTATAAAAAATTCCAGTTTACGCCTCAAGGGCCATTCTGATCCTCTTCTCCAAACAAAAATAAACAAAGCATCAACATTCTCTCTTCTAATTGTGGTCCCTTACAAATTTGGTTAAGGCCATTGCTCCTTTTTTAAAATAATGAGGCAGAATACTAGAATCAGATTAATGGTAAAATGGAGAAGGATGCGACTTATAAAACGATCTTAAGCTTACAATGAACTAGATAAAAATAGGAAGGAAGGGCAAAAAAAATGGATTTTGAAACAGTGATGCAGGAGCTCGAAGCCCTCGGCAAGGAACGAACGAAGAAAATGTACATATCCAATGGGGCGCACGAACCGCTTTTCGGCGTGGCTACCGGTGCGATGAAACCAATCGCAAAGAAAATAAAAATCAATCAACCTTTAGCGGAAGAGCTTTATGCTACAGGAAACTATGATGCCATGTATTTTGCCGGCATTATTGCCGAACCGAAAGCAATGACAGAGTCCGATTTTGATCGCTGGATGGATGCAGCCTATTTTTATATGCTGTCCGATTATGTAGTAGCGGTCACATTATCAGAATCCGATTTTGCGCAAGAGGTCGCGGATAAATGGATTGCTAGTGGAGATGAACTAAGAATGTCCGCAGGCTGGAGTTGCTACTGCTGGCTGTTAGGAAATCGTAAAGATCATGAATTTCCCGAAAGCAAGATGTCCGATATGCTTGATTCTGTGAAAAACACCATTCACGATTCACCAGAACGAGCGAAAGCCTCGATGAATAATTTCCTTTACACGGTAGGAATATCTTATTTGCCACTACATGAAAAGGCACTAGAAACCGCCAAAGAAGTAGGCATCGTGGAAGTCAAACGCGACAAGAAAAAGACTAGTTTCCTAAACGCCTATGAAAATATCCAAAAAGAACTCGATAAAGGAAGACTAGGTTTCAAACGCAAATATGTAAGATGTTAACATAAGCTGAAATCCACCCATTCGCGTCAACTCGAGGGTGGATTTTTTCTATTTCAAACCTGATTACACTTGCAAAGGCAATTGCATAACGAATGATTGTGAAGTGGAATATTCATTGTAGTAATACAACCTGTCTGTTCTTACAAAAACTGGATGGTGCCAGGCACCATCCAGTTTTCTTCCATCTTATTCCCCGAATCGTTCAAACTTTTTAAACATGTAGACAGCTAAGCCTAAAAATAGGACTGATAATGCTAATGTACTGAGGGACACGAGTGTAGCGGAGCTCCCCCACTCTCCTTCTAGTAAAATGTTCGATGCTTCTGCGCGCAAATTGCCTGGGCTCCATTCCATATATTTCGGCAACAAAGTGGTTAGAAGACTAATGACAGATAAAAACACGACACTAACGCCAGCAATCCCACCACTACTCCGTAACAGTGTGCCCACAAAAAGCGTGACCGCCACAAGGAAGACAATCCAAAGACTATATACAGCTAGGCTCGCTAGCATTAAGGTCCAAGCTACGTGATCAAAAAGGATATTGGTATAATACCAAGTTAAGATGTAACTAGCTGCAAGCGATATTAGTAAAATACAAAGCTGTGCCACATATTTACTAGCCATATACTGAAATGCACTCACAGGTCGCATCATCACAAACGCTAACGCACCCGTTTGCCGTTCGTGGGAAATCACATTCATCATCGCCAAGACGAACAACAACGTCCCAATAGTCCCATATTGTGACAATGTCCCAATCAACACTTCTTCTCCTGATGGCATCGGGATTTCAATGACCGCTCCTTCAGGAAGGTTTCCCGCCATCTCAAGGATTTGTGGCATATAAAAGTTTGTGAGCGGCTGCGAAATGCCAATTACCATCAATACAATCGGCAGCCATACCCATTTCCCACTGCGCGCACCTTCCTTCATTTCTTTTCTAAAAAGAATGATAAAATTCCTCATTTTCCCATCACCTTCATATAGGCGTCTTCCAATGAATCTTGTAACCATTCAAAATGAATCAGCGTCCGCCCATGCTGCAACAGCGTTTGAACCAACTCATTGGAATCAGCTAGATTTCTCATTAGAACCTTGGCTGTAAAAACATCCACATACTCAACCTCTTCAATAATATCTAGCTGCTCGAGTACTCCTTCAATCGGTTCCTTTGTTTGAAGCTTTATCGCCAGCGCACCATTTTCCTGTTTTAACTCTGCTAACGTCCCATTCCATATTAAGTTCCCATCTTTCAGCATAAGGATATCCTCACACACTTGCTCAGCATCATGTAAAATATGAGTCGAAAACAGAATCGTCATATGACTTTTCAATTGCTTCATTAACTCGAGGATATCTCTTCTCCCGGCCGGATCAAGGGCGGAAACCGGTTCATCAAGAATGAGCAATTCTGGTTCATGCAACAAAGCTTGCGCCAGGCCTAATCTTTGCTTCATTCCCCCTGAAAAACCACCGATTTTTTTGTTTTTCACATCCTCCAGCCGAACAAACGCCAATGTCTCCTCAATCCGGCGTGCTAATTGCTTTTTCGGAACATGAGACAATTCGCCTGCAAACTGAAGAAACTCCGCAGCACTCATCCAATTGAAAAAAGAGGGATGCTGCGGTAAAAAGCCAATCTGTGTACGATGATCTTTATCCATGTTTCCTGCAAACTCAATTTCCCCTGTAGTCGGAACCAGCAAACCTGCGAGCATTTGCAAGGTAGTGGTTTTCCCCGCGCCATTCGGACCAAGCAAAGCGATGCAGCGCCCCTTTCCAATCGAAAATGACATCGGTTGAACGGCAATATGCTTTTTATAGGTTTTTGATAAATTTTTGACTGTAACCAGCATGCTCTCCCTCCTTTTATCCATTTTTACGGCCCATTAAAAAGTAAAGCACCGGACCAACAATATTCACAAAGATAATGATGAGAATCCACATCCATTTTGGTCCATTTGTTTCCTCTTGTTTGACGCAGTTCACCAGCGCAAACACCATCAGAATCAGTTGTAAAACGATGAGTGGTGCGATGAGTGCCCAATTCACTTCAGTTAAAACCCCCATATTCTTTCCCCATTTCTTTTTATTTTTGTCGTCTTCTGTGCGGTAAAATCACAAATAAGAAATAAAACAAAGTCGGCATTGGAAACTGTATCAATCCCCAAAGCCCCCAAAACCAGGCAAAACCCTGTTTCTTTTTCGCATCAATAAACAACAAGGTACTTTGGACTAGCAAAACGAGGACAAGAACCGGGAGCAAGTATAATTCCAAGGTTGTCATAAAAGCACCTTCCCTTCCTTGTTCTTCCTCTTAACAAGAGCAAAGTAAACAATTGGTCCAAGAATCATCGCCCCAATTTCAATGACAATAAACAGCACGGGTACTTGAACAAAGCTGATGATAAAACAGCTTAATATCAAGACCGCTGTTGCGAAAAAGATTACCAATTCTTTATAAAATCTTTTTTTCTGTTTCTCCTGATATACCTCGAGTTGTTGCTTCATTTCAATTGTTGAAAGCGACGGATTCCCTGCTAATTCATCTAGTTGATTCCAATCTTGCTTTAGCTTCTCAATTTGATGATATTGCTTTTCTTTCTGCTTCACCAACTCACTCCTTTCGCAATATTTTCAATCCATTATGAACCCTTGATTTCACTGTACCCGAGCGTATATTCATGATTTGACCAATCTCGTCATATGAGTACCCATAATAATGATGCAAAAGAATCGGCACTCTCACATCATCTTCCAATTGGTTAAAATCGGTAAACACATCGCTCCATTCCATTCCTTTCGTATTCGCTTGCCAAGAAAGCTGGCGAGAAAGCGTACGCTTTAGCTGATTAAGCCAATTCTTTTCTCGTTTCTGTTTACGAAGAAGATCCATATACAACCTCGTCGAAATCGAAATCATCCAAGTGGAGAACTTCCCTTCCCCTTTAAAAGAAGCAAGGTTCGTATAGCATTTCAACATCGTATCTTGGGCAAGGTCCGCACTCACTTCCTCATCTAGAGTAAGCTTCAATAAATATTTATATAAGAACGAATAATAACGCTGAAACAGCTGAGTGAATGCATCCTGATCCCCAGTTCTGGCCTTTTCAATTAAACTCCAATCTTGCTCATGTTCCATACGATGCCCCTTTCTATCTAAATCAGTTATAAGACGCTTAGCATCGCCAAATCGTTCATTTCTTTTTTAAAATTTTTTCGGGACACAGGGACAGGTACATTGTCCCACAGTCTGTACCTAGTTATGTTCGTTTCAAGCCTGTCCCTGTTTGCATAGAAAAACGCTCAGAATCTCAAAGCTCTAAGCGTTTTCTTCGTCTAATTCAATTTAGGCACCTATATAGAGAATCGTTTCAAAGTACTTTTTTGTAAGGCAAACATATTCCCTTATCTGAAGTAGACTACCTTTTTTAAAAGTAATGTGCCCAAAAATGATCTAACTAACCTTCCAGTAACAAAAAAGAGCAATCCCTACTTTTCGCCGAAGTGACAAAGAAAAATATTAGTTGAATTTGATATACTTAAATAGATAGAACTGGAGAAAATGTTGAAAGATAGAAGTTTGATTAAATAGGAGTGTGTTCAATGGTTGGAGTAGAACTTGATCTAGTTGTGAAAGATAGCATTAAACCATTGGAGTTATACGAAAAGATATTTGATATTGAAGTTGTGGAGGTTTCAAACTTTCCTCGTGGCGAAAATGAAGCAGTTTTTACCCTTTACGGTGTTCGCTTTCATCTGTTAGATGAAAACCCAGATTTCCATTTAAACGCACCAAATCCAGAACATCCTAAAACAAGTTGGGTGAATGTCACTGTTCCAGATATTAAGGAAACCTATGCAAAGGCGGTGGATTTAGGGTGTACAGAGATCCAGCCGGTGACTGAAATTCCTGACCACGGGGTATCGAACGCGATTTTCACGGATCCTTTTGGTTATATCTGGATGCTACACCAAGTACATAAAGAGGTTAGCCATGAAGATCGTTTACAGCTCTGGGAGGAAAAAAGGGAAAATTAACCTATTTAAAAAATGGATAAATCGCTTGCCTATTCATCTGTACGATTTTATCTACCAATTGTTCTTTCTCCTGATTATCCGTTATAATAAAATGAAGGACAGCATAAATTAAAAAAGACCGGACATGCGCGAACATGTCCAGTCCAGCAATAGACGGTTCCCCAAGAAGGGGTCGGCTATTTGTGATTCTGAAATAATCCACCCATTGCCGTCAACTCAAGGGTGGATTATTTTTTATGGTTAAACGACAAAATCGCTATGATTAGACTTGCAAAAGCAATCGCCATCATAATTGATTCAAATACCGTCATTCAGCACCACCCCCTTCCTTCTTGGGGAGTGCCGACCACCCTTGAGAAAACCTATTCTATTGCTTTTTTAGTTTATCATATTTATACACAAATAAGAACGTACGTTTTGTGTGTAACGAAATAAAATAAATAAGTAACCCTCTGTTCAAGCCTTAAGAGATAACCAGTTTATACTCTCCTACCATCCGCTTTGCTTTTTAAACTAAAAAGCATGGTAAGTGGGGATGACACCAGGCCCTTTGAGAACATTGAAAAGGGCCTTAAATCACCCTAAAATCTCCCCATTCCACCGGTAAAAGTTGTTGGTATTTCGGCGAAAGAAAACGATCATCAACGAGTACAATGGTTCCTGTATCCTTCTCCGAGCGGATTAATCTTCCCCCCGCTTGAATCACTTTGTTGATGCCAGGATAAGTATAAGCATAATCGTAGCCATTTTTACCTGTGGATTGAAAATACTCTTTCATCACGTTGCGTTCGAGACAAACCTGCGGGTGGCCGACTCCGACAACAATGACACCATTTAGCCTGTCACCTTTGAGATCAACACCTTCAGAAAACACCCCTCCTAAAACCGCAAACCCAAGGAGTGTTTCTGAACCATCTTCTTTAAACTCCGCTAAAAACTGTTCCCGTTTTTCCTCGTCCATTTTATTAGTTTGAAGTATGGTGCGAATTTCAGGATAGTTTGTTGTAAAATCCTCATAAACACTTTTCATATATTGATAGGAAGGAAAGAAAATCAGGTAGTTCCCACTCCGCTTACTGACCAATTCTGAAATCATGCGAACCAACTTGTTTTTCGTATGCTCGCGATCTTGATAACGAGTCGATAGTCGCTGAATAAAGACTTCATTTTGTTCTTTCGCAAATAACGATGGAATTTTAATTCGGTAATCTTCAGCAGAACCCCCAAGCATATCGATAAAATAAGGCAGCGGCAAAAGGGTGGCCGAGAAATGGACCGTTGTTCGAAATTTTTTGCGAACCTGCTGCAACAAATAAGAAGGATCTAGGCAAAACATTTTAAGAAAAACATCATTTTTCTCCGTCTCTACGTAAGTCACATGCCGTTCATCGTAAAGCTTAGAAATACGAACAAAACCAGTTACCTCAAAGTACGTATCCAAGAGCAATTGCTGCTGTTCGGACTTGGGTGGGTATGATAATAACTCCATTTCCGCCAGATGTACAAACTCTTCTAGCAGTTCAACAAGGTCCTCTTGTCGTTCTCTTAGAACAAGCTGCCCTTTATCTGAGCACTTTTTCTTCAGGTCAATAAAATATTGATTGAGTTTCGTGACAGCATCGTGCACTGGTGAACCTTTGTATTCCCGTTTCAATGCTAGGAAGTTTGACTTTGATAAATCTGCAGAAAACATCTCGCGTGCTCGATCGACTAGATTATGGGCTTCATCAATCAATAATACCGAATTCTTTTTATGTTCATCGAAGAAACGCTTTAAAGATACTTTCGGATCAAAAATATAGTTATAGTCGCAAATAACCGCATCGGCGATAAACGCTAGATCCAAAGAAAACTCAAATGGACAAAGTTGATGCTTTCGTGCATATTCTTCAATCGTCGAGCGACTGATAAACGTTTCATGAGTGAAGATATCTAAAACGGCTTCATTAATACGGTCATAATATCCATTTGCAAACTCACAATATTCTTTCTGACAGATGGTTTCTTCTTTAAAACAGACTTTTTCCTTTGCCGTGATGGTCACAGCACTCATACATAAACCATTCTTTTTCAAATGTAAAAAAGCATCTTCCGCACTTTGCCTTGTAATCGTTTTCGCGGTTAAATAAAACATTCGTTCAAGTTTTCCTTCTCCCATCGCTTTCACGGTCGGGAAGATGGTCGAAATTGTTTTGCCAATTCCTGTAGGAGCATTAGCGAAGATGTTTTTTTCCTCGGAGATTGTTTTATAAATCGCACCTGCAAGCTTGCGTTGTCCTTTTCGAAAAGCAGCAAAAGGAAAAGCTAACTTTTGAATACTTTGGTCTCTCTGTAAACGATGCTTTTCCATTAGCAAGGCAAAAGGAGCATACTTCTCCACGAGCTCGCGAACAAATTTTTGTAACTCCAGGAAAGTAAAATTCTTTTTAAATTTCTTTTGCTCATCGGTAACATTCTGCACGTATGTTAATTGAACACTCATTTCTTGCAAGTCATGATCTTTCGCATAAATATAAGCATAAACCTTCGCCTGAGCCCAGTGCACAGGGTTGGTATTTTCATCAATCCTACTCAAGTCTTTTGAAGTCGATTTAATTTCGTCGATAAGAATTTCCTCTTCCCGAAAAATCACCCCATCACAGCGACCTTCAATCAAGAAAACCATCGATTCATATTCAATTTCCGTCTTAAGCGGTACTTCCTTTTGATCGGTATCGGCATACGTCTTTTGGATGGCCTTATGAGCTTTCGTCCCCTCCGTCATGGTGGTTGCGGTTCGAAATTGATTATCTATACTTCCACTGCTGAATACATATTCCACTAATGTGCGAACAGAGAGCTTTATTTCCGGTAGCATTTTGTCTCCTAATTTTTCAAATTTAGATACAAATCAACGAATGATTATCTCCCCAGTTAATAAATGGAGAGTTACGCATTAATCCTTTCACTTTCACCAAATCACTAAACTAAATACGAATATTTGTTCTTGTTTTTATTATACTAGTCTTTTAAGCAGGAATCAATTTCCCCAAGTTCAATGATTGTAAAAATCTTATCAAGTATATAAGTTGGCCATTTTGTAAGATTTGTCAGACACCACCATACAGACCCGCCTGAATGTGACTCTCCTAGTCTATTAATATTTACTTCGCTCTTAGTTTTTAAACAATTTCATGAATCTGTTGCTTAAGCGACAAATTCACAGAACTATTGGTTTTTGGTGTGTTTGCTTTTGGCTTAAGATTCAATTGTAAGGAAGGAAAAACATTGGGTTTATTCATTAAGGCGCTTAATTCATACAATTTTAGGAGGAGAATGAAAATGGTTAAAATCGGTATTATCACTGGGAGTACGAGAGAGTCAAGAGTCAATATTCAAGTGGCAGAATGGGTAAAATCAATTGCCGTCCAACGAACAGATGCAGAATTTGAGTTGGTCGATATTAAAAATTACAACCTCCCAAAATTTAATGAGCCTATTCCTGCCATTATGTCACAGGATTATCAAGCAATAGAAGCGCATGCATGGTCTAAAAAGATTCACGAACTTGATGGCTTTGTTTTTGTCACACCGGAATACAACAAAGGTATTACTTCCGGATTAAAAGATGCCATCGATTACTTGTATGTTGAGTGGAATAATAAGGCGGCTGGAATTGTAAGTTATGGGTCGACTCTTGGAGTGACAGCAGCAAACAATTTGCGCTTGATTCTAACTGTGCCAAAAGTTGCAACAGTTGGTACTCAGCCAGCACTCAGTCTGTTTACTGATTTTGAAGACATGCAAACCTTTAAGCCAGCTCCTTTTCATACAGAAACTGTTCAAACCATGTTGAATGAGGTCATAGATTGGGCCAGCGCATTAAAAACAATTCGAAACTAATCTTATGAAGACATTGAAGAAGCGAGAGGTAAGAGTTTTGCTTCTCTTATCCCTCGTTTTTTCTATCTTTGAGGACTCAGCAAGGTTTTCTTCCTCCCCTACTGGTTGTCCGTTAGACCACCCTTACAAATACCTACAAATTCCTGAAAAATTCTAAAACTAAACTCATCAACATGATAACTAAATTCCGGATGCCACTGAACAGCGAGAACAAACTTTTTGTCTGGCATCACAACGGCCTCTACTAAACCATCTTCCGCTGTCGCCACAGGCAATAATTTCTCCGATAATCTCTTAATCCCTTGATGATGATAACTATTAACCATCATACTTTCACTCTGGATGATGTTATAAAGTGGGTTCCCTTTTTCTATGTATACACTGTGAACAGGTTTCGTATAGGGTGGTTCTTGCTTATGTTGAACGTGATAGTCTGTTTTCCGTTGACTCGGCATGTCCTGATACAGCGTTCCACCTAACAAAACATTAAACAATTGCAAACCCCGGCAAATCCCTAATGCAGGTTTATCTAAATCTAGGACATGTTGAAAGAGAATACGTTCCATTGTATCTCTTTCCTCGCACTGCTCCCCACAAACATCCTCTACCTTCTCCCCGTATAGTTCGGGATTCAAATCTTGTCCGCCAGTAAAAAGAAAACCGTCAAACGTATTGGCTAAGGCTGAAAGAACTTCTTTATCTGTCGAAAGTGGCAACATCACTGGGATCCCACCTGCATCCTGAATTCCTTTCATGTATCCTGGTAACATCCAATAACTTTCTTTTTCATTATCTACTAATGGTAGAACGCCTATTATTGGTTTTTTCATTTCATTACCCCCAAATGTATGGTTTTCCTGACTTGTTGTATTCTAATAGAATCATAGGTGATATTATAAAACATTTCACATGCAATTCGGAGTATCTAACCTTTAGTAAAAGTACATAGTCACGCCCCGAAAGATCTTGTTTTACATTTATGGAAAAGAAAAGAGCTCAATCCGGTTTTATAAAGGATTGAGCCTTTTTATCGTGATCATGATCATCCTTAGGAACCTCAGTATAGGATCCTTGCATAAATATGAATACAACTGGAGGCACACAAAAATAAGTACATCCACGTCTAGTGCAATTCTCAAACCTTTTAAAACATGGGTTCAACAACCCGGGTCACTGTTCCCTTATCCCTATTTTTCACCTGAAGATTTCTTCCAACTCAACATGTAATCCTTTTAATATCGTTGATTTTATCGTTCCTTTATCCTTTAATACGTCAACTTGTTGATACACCTGTTCGGCCGTTAATGCGTAAAGTTGAATCGCATTCAGCATAGGGTTCACTATCCAGTATTCTCTCACCCCATATTTCATATAAGCTTCCATTTTTGTTATGAGGTCATGACTTTGGTTGGATGGACTAAGAATTTCAACAATTAACTCAGGCACTCCGACAAACCTGTTTTCCTCTAGTCCTCCCGCATCACATATAACAGATAAGTCAGGTATAAATATATTCGTTTCATCAAGGTCATCTCTATACAGATGAATATCGTAAGGAGCACTAAATACTTGACAATTTCCACCGTCTAGAAAATTAAATAATTTTGCCTGCATCCTAGCAGAAACCTGTTGATGTCGTGTCGAAGGAGATGGCGACATAAAAACCATTCCATCGGCATATTCCAATAAAGAATCTGTGTTTTTACGCATGTTATAAAAGGCTTCTACACTTACTTTTTTATCCTCGGGAAGACTCATGCAAATCTCCTCCATTATTTTACTTTGTTCTATTATATCACAAGACTAAGGTGTGATATCGTAGGTACCTTGCACCTTTACATCTCTTGTCGTACCGTTTGCAAGAACTAGAACAAAAAGAAAAAAATGGAGAGCTTCTAGCTCCCCACCTTTACTGCCACCATATGCTGTTGTTTTCTTTGTTTTGTTAAGGTGAAAAAAGCAATCGCTCCAATAAGCGAGGTTAGAAACAAAATGGCCCCCATCGGGACAGCCGTCGATTCATTTATGCCAACGAGCGGCGAAACAAATGAACCAATTAATAGAGGCAGAAGACCTAATAAAGCACTCGCACTTCCTGCTCTGTGACCTTGTTTCTCCATCGCGAGCGTAAACGAACTTGTAAGAATCATCCCCATTGTTGTCATATAGATAAAAATCGGGATAACAAGTGAAGCTAGTGGCCCTTGAATGATGGTCATCACCAATAAGACGGAAGTCGCACCTACAGCTGCAATAACCGCAATCCGAAGTAAACTTCTTTCATCGATGATTGCGCTCAGGCGTCCAATCAAAAAGCTTCCCGTAATGATCGCCAACCCGTTTATACCAAACAATATACTAAACACTTGGGGAGATACTTCATAAATGCCTTGGTAAACAAAAGGTGTCCCCGAAACATAAGCAAAGCTGCCACCATGGATAAAGCCCACGGTTAATGCATAGCCGATAAATGAGCGGTCTTTCATCAAGCTTCCCATCGTGTGAACAGAGTGACCAATTGAGCTTGGTGTCCGCTTCTCAGGAGGTAGCGTTTCTTTTAATTTCAGTGCAATGGTTAACACGATTAGAAATCCGATTAATGTTAAAAAGTAAAAAATCGTATTCCAGCTTGCAAATGGCAAAAGCAAGATCGCTCCTCCCGCCATTGGGGCAATTAACGGAGCCGTTGCATTGATCACCATTAGTAAGGCAAAGAATTTCGTCAGTTCGCGTCCGCTGAATACATCCCGGACAACTGCACGAGAAAGAACAATTCCAGCCGATGCCGTTAGACCTTGTAAAAATCGAGCTGCAACGAAGGTCGTAATATTCGGTGCGAGCGCACAAAAAAGAGAAGATAACGCAAATAAGAAAATACAAACCAATAACGGCTTTCTTCTCCCTTTGGCATCACTAATCGGCCCAACGATCACCTGACCAACCGCTAGACCAATCAAACAAGCTGTTAAGCTCAGTTGAACGAGTGAAGCCCGAACACCGAGATCATCCGCAATCTCAGGAAAACTCGGCAAATACATATCAATGTTTAGTGGACCTAAGATTCCCAGCATACTGAGAAGAAAAGCCAACCCTATCCGTTCCTTACCTGTCGGGTTTTGAATCAAACACCCCATCTCCTCTCCGTAAAAACATACCTACCTATCATAACATATGGAACAGTGGGACATGTTTCAATTTTTTTATAAAAGGGGTCTGTCCCTCTGTCTTATGCCCTTGCAAACAGGGTCTGTCACTGTTCGCGACCAAAATTCTTTTCATTTTGACTAAACTAAATACGTCTCACATTTCTCAACATAAAAACCTCCCTTCAGGGCAATCTAAAGGCGAAATTAGAAGGCAAAGTGTGGAAAGATTCATCTCCCAACTGAATTCACTCTTTTCTTTCAACAGCTATATAACGCGGAGGTCTAATCATGAGCAATTCAAATAATCAGGATCAAAAGAAGCAATTCCCGCCCCAGCATCAAAATGAACATCCGGGAATGGAATATAAAATGGATCCTTTACCTATTTTCGATAATCAGAATTACATAGGAAGTGAAAAGCTTAAAGATAAAGTGGCGTTGATTACCGGTGGAGACAGTGGGATTGGCCGTGCTGTTGCTTTGACATTTGCTAAAGAAGGCGCCGATGTCGTCTTTGTTTATTTCAATGAAGAAAAAGATGCAAAGCAAACGACTGAACTGATTAAAGCAACGGGTCGTAAATGTTTAGCGATTTCTGGTGACCTCGCCGATGAAACCTTTTGCAAACAAGTCGTCACAGATACCATCCAAACATTTGGCAAGTTGAACATCCTAGTAAACAACGCCGCTGTTCAATATGTTCAAAATGGACTTGAAAATATTTCGACAGAGCAATTGCTTCGGACATTTCAAGTGAATGTCTTTGGGATGTTTCACTTAACAAAGGCAGCTCTTGCCCATATGGAGAAAAACTCAAGTATCATCAACACCACCTCCCTCTCTGCCTATGAGGGAAACCCGAAACTCATTGATTATTCGGCAACGAAAGGAGCGATTGTTTCCTTTACTCGTTCTTTATCTAAATCTCTAGCTTCCAAAGGGATTCGAGTGAATGGGGTGGCTCCCGGTAAAGTTTGGACCCCACTCATCCCCTCCTCCTTCCCAGAAGATCAGGTTGCAAAATGGGGAAGCGATACAGCGATGAAACGTGCTGGCCAACCAGTAGAATTTGGACCAGCGTATGTATACTTAGCCTCAAATGATTCTTCCTATGTGACCGGTCAAATTCTCCATTTAAATGGCGGGCTTTTTGTCACAACGTAATTTAGGAATGGTTTATTGCTTGTTCATTTTTTTCTCTAACCAAGAATTTCAAAAGGTAGATCATAGATTATCTCAGTAATAAAAGAACTAGAGTAGCAATACTCATCCAAGCAACCAAAAGGACAGCCCGCCTGGCTGCCCTTTTGGTGATACCTATCCCCCCTGAACTTAGTCATATTTCTTTATTTCCGTATTGGTGTAACCTACTTCTACTATGTATTAATCCAAAAGATGACTCTTTTCCTTTTTTACTTTCACCCCATCCTCAAGACTAAATTGAAAACGTTGATCCGCTCCCCAATCAAGAGTCATCCCAAATTATGTTAGTATGAATTTATTGGCTAATCCGAAAGTTCTTTTAAGAAAACACTTCACTTCCTATTCAAACTCCATTTTGTTGATTTACTTAAAAAGACAAAAAGATCCGTTAACCATTTAGCAATTAAAGCCGTGAATACGTACCCTGCAAACAGTATAAGAAAGTTCTCTTTCTCATGGAAATGAAAGAGCCCTATTCCAACCATCAACGGTTTCATGAAAAAAGCTAACAGAAAGCATAGTGGCAGCATCCAAAGATAATAATTCTTCCCTCGGTTGAGTAAGTATTGGTAATAGAGCATATAAATGACCGGAACCAATGAGGCATCCAGCGTAAAACTTGAAGGAAGGAACGCAAAAAGTTTGTATGGATATTGCCATATCCCTCGATCGACCCCAATGATATCTGTATACCCAAAAAACACGTGAACACTGTATCCATAAAACCCGAGAAGAAAGACTCTTCTTCGATCAATAAAGAGAATTAATAGAACTAGCGGAATCGCAAACAGCGCAACAACAAGCCAAAACTGCCAATTTGTAAAATCAGAATAAGTCTGCCAATAATCAAAGACCCTGTTTTTTTGTTCAATTTCTGCATGGATAATCTGTTCAAGCTGTTTTAGTTGATCGTTCTTCACTTCGTCACCTCCTTTTTTCTTTAATTAGTTTTGTCGTTACTATGTTGCCCTTCCCTACGACTAAATTCCCATATTTTTTACAAATTATTGAAATATAGGTTCATTTGCCACTAAACCCTTTAAAGTTCCGATGGAAACTGAGTCCATAATGTTCTAAAGTTTCCTTTTATATAAAAATGCGTTTAAATAGTACCCAATTTGGGATTATATATTATATAGGAAGTCCTTGCCCGTAAACATTTAAAAGAAACAATGACTCCTCTCTTCGGAACTACGTTCACAAATTTGCCTGATGAGACCCCTCTAACAGCCTGTTACGAGCTTCTATCAAGTTTAAGGAAGGATATAGAACGAGAGTAAATGTTTAGTTTTACAATATGTATTTAGCAAATAGTGAAATTAGACAAGATTATCTTTTCTAAGCACATTTCATCATTCAGTGAGATTGCGGTTGTAGTCTTCACAAAAGATACCCTGCCCACAAATAAAATTCCCACGTAACCTGTCCATCTACTGAATCCCTATAAAAGAAAGCCAATCATAGCTAGTGGTTGATCCGCAACCCACTCGGTAACAAGAGTTCACCAATATTTTTCAAATACAAAAAGACTCCTATCTATATATAGACAAGAGTTTTTAAAACGTTTTCCCGTATTTGTGAAGTATGTTATTTTAATTTGATATTTTCGTACTTGCCACCAGACCATCCAAAACCTGATGAAACTTGCAACTTGTAATCCTCAGCATCTGCAGGAAGTTCAAATACGACCTTGCCCGTTTTGGTTAGGTTAGGGTTGATTTCAGCCATAAAAAATCCAATATCTTCATTCACATACATATCTAATTCTGAATTACTAGAGTACTCTGTTCCATCATCAGTAAGAATACGGAACATTTCAGTATCGATAAAACGAGCTTCTTTATCTTTATTCCCAATGGTTAAGTCAACAATGACAAATTTTCCTTCTGTTGTTTTTTCTCCTAAGATATTTGAAACGGATGTTGTTTCTTCAATCCCATTAACCTTGTATGTAAGCTTTTCAACTGCAACTTCTTGTCCTACGTTATATTCCTCTTTCGCCTCTTCTTTCGGTGCTTCTTCTACTTTCTCCTGAGCTTCTTCCTTTGGAGCTTCCTTCTCTACGCTTGAAACTTCTTCAGTCGGCTCTATTGAAGTTGTTGCTGAATCAGTCTCTTCCTCTCCACTTGTTGCTGCACCGATTATGATAATTGCCAGTACCCACACCCACCATTTCTTATAAAACGGCTTCTTTCCCTTTTCTTTTGCCATTAGTAGACCCCTCCAAAATTGTTAAAATTCGTCAGTTGCAGTAACATATTATCATAGAATAATATCAAACTTACATTTTTCGGTATATTTGTAGGAATTTAGACACATTTCAGGACACGGGGACAGGTACATTGTCCCGCCGTGTGATACCGTACCCTTCTTTTTCGATTGGACTTAGTATTACTACTTAACTGATTAACTTTTAAGGAATTCTCCCAGATCCGTTGCGGATGTTTAAGACCAGGTTAAAGCATGAAAGCACAATAAAAAAGCCAATCATCCTTATGCGATGACTGGCCTTAATTTTAAAATATCCTATTCTAACTCCGGTGCTTTCCGATGCTTCGTCCCTTCCTGATAAGCATAAGCTAGCTTAATCAAAGTAGGTTCATCGAATTCCTTCCCTAACAATTCTAGCCCGATTGGTAGGCCTTCTGCACTAAATCCTGCCGGCACGGAGATGGCCGGAAAACCGGAATATGGACTAAGGCGATTCGCGCTTCCTGCTCCTTGTCCGCCCCCTACTTTAGCTGGCAACGCACTAGAAGTTGGGTAAAAAATCGCATCTAAATCATGTTCATTAAACGTTGCCATTAAGCTTTCCTGAGCCAATTTCGGGCGAGTTGTGATGATTTCTTGGTATCGCTCATCGTCTTCCAATGACTCCCGTTCATCTCGTGCTTTCAAGCCAGATTCTAAACTTGGGTGATACTTCCCGCTTTCAATGATGTCTGATAAAGTCCGGACAGGTGCATCAGGTCCGAGGCTAGCTAAGTACTCATTCAACTGAAATTTGAATTCATATCCACTTAAGCTTGGGTAAGATAAGATTTGGTTTAAATTTGGAATACTAACTTCAACCACTTTAGCGCCAAGATTCTCCATATCCGCAATTGCTTGGTCCATCGCGGCATTCACTTGAGGGTCATTTCCAAACAGTTCACGAACAACTCCAATTCGAGCTTTTTTCAAGCCATTTTTCTTTAAGTAATGCGTGTACGTTTTTGGAACATTCCCAATGCTGTTTTCTGTCGTTGGGTCCGCCGGGTCATAGCCTGCAATTGCATCAAGCACAACGGCCGCATCTTCGACCGTGCGAGCAATCGGTCCACCAACATCCTGCGTGAGTGCTAATGGAATAATTCCGTCCCGACTGGCAAGTCCGATGGTTGGCCGTATTCCTACTAGGTTATTAAAAGAAGATGGAATCCGAATCGACCCACCTGTATCAGTTCCTAACCCAACTGTTACAAAATTGGCAGCCACTGCCGCAGCAGTACCACCACTAGAACCGCCAGGATATCGAGTCACATCATATGGATTATACGTTTGTCCACCCAGAGAACTGATGGTTTGGAAACCGAAGGCAAATTCATGAAGATTGGCTTTTCCTAAAATAATCGCGCCTTCTTCTCGCAATCTTTTCGTTTGATAAGCATCATCTAAAGGAATTGAATTTTCAAGGGAGAGAGATCCTGCTGTGGTAGGCATATCGTAGGTATCGTAGTTGTCTTTCAAAATAACAGGAATTCCGTGCAAACTGCCACGAACTATCCCAGCTTTGCGCTCTTGATCAAGCTGTCTTGCTTCTTCTAACACATCTTCATCAACCGTAATAATCGAGTTAATAGTGTCATCGTACGCTTCAATTCTTTCAAGGTAAAATTGAACCAATTCCTCGGAAGTTAACTTGCCGCTTTGCAACGCGTGCTGCAATTCAAAAATCGTTGCTTCTTCAATATCAACGGATAAGACACGTTCGACAACAGGGTTATATTGGTTCCCCGCCGCTTCAGTTGGAACCGCATACAAACTACCTGTCAAAACAATTGCCGTTAGCAACAACAGCCATTTATTCAACCATTTTCCCATTTAGTACCTCCTACTAAGACTTATTAATAGGAATATATCAATCTATTATCCTATTGTAAATAAGTGGAAAGTCTTGTTTGCTAGTAAGGTATAGGAAAAATGGACTAAGCATATAGATTGATAGAATAGAAAATAGAATAGCAAACTCAAAATAGAAAAAAAGGAAAAACACTCATTCAGCGAGTACTCTTCCCTCTAAAGAGACTATTATCATTTTTACTAAGGACACCTTTTTTTAAAAAAATTACTACTCTCTGCCTGTATGCCGGGATTTTTATCTCTTTTCACCCTGGAATTGAACATGTTTCTTCATTTCGGTAATGGTTTCTTGTATTTCGTTTATGGCTTGATCAAAAAGATGCAATTTGTCTACTTCACTGAAGTTCTTTTTATCAATTGAATGTAATAGTGCAATCACGGCATGAAACTTTAAATCATCTAAAGATGGGACTGCCGCAGTACCGCTAATTTCTCCTTTCACCACAAGCTGTCCTTCTTCTTTTTCAAGGCTAAAATGAAAACGATCGTTAGGTGTTTCGGTCAAAGCTTTTCCCTCCATAAAGGTTAGGTGGATAAATTCTAGACAACATCTTTTACTTTATTCGTTTTTATCTTCGATATCCGATGCCATGGTGACTCGATCAATGTCCTTTTTAATCGTAGGAGCTTTAGGCATTTCTTTTGTTCTTGTATCCCAAATACTATACTGAATTTCTTTTGGGGAGTTAGCATTTTTATTTTCCATCACAGCACCTCCAGTCACTATTATTTCAACAAAATAAAGGTGGTAGTTTTAGCATAATAAAGAAGAGAACAATGTCTCCTCTTTATTGAGGTTCTCTCCCGCTAAAAGGTCCACCGGTTGATGTATGTTCATTCACCCATTCAAGAGAAACTTTTGAAACATCTGACCAATTCGGAATTTGGTTGCTGTGCTGCTCAACCCAACTCATGCAATATTGTGGGTCGATGCTCTTTTCCTCACATTGTGATAAAAAAGACTGAATGTTTTCCTCATTACAGTTTTCCCACGAACCACATGTTTGGTTCCATATGCGTTCCATTTCCTGTTTAGGATCATTAACCATCTCAATCTCCTCCTTGACTTTTCAGTTCACAAAATAAGTTTGTCCAAGGAGACGAAATATATTTATCAAGGAACAACACCTGTCGCCTTCCCTTATTCCACCTCGACTATCTCGGTGCCAGTTATTCTTTCAATCAGCGATTTGCTGGGAGAGGCTCGGTAAAATATGATGCCGTTCACAAGCAAAAACACGATATATAAGCAGGTGATCCCCGTAAAAACGTTGTTGAACGAGTTTACAACCATCGAAGCTAAGCTACTTGCATAAACAAGCATGCTGATGATGCCATAATGTAGAAACCAATGTAAAAAGCACTGCCATTGTGTCCCCTTGACTCTAAGCTGTTGGCGTTTTTGCCCACGGGTTTGGGAAAAGTCAAAAAGAACATCCACTTTTTGCGAAAACAGCTTTCGTTGCTTCACCTTAAAGGAAGCTCCATATGTAAATTGCATCGCACCGAGAAGAACTGGAAACAGAAAGAATACAATCATCCAGAGAAAAACAGTATTCACATTTTCCGATTTTGAGAAAAAGATAGCAATCAATCCCATCAATCCTAAAGATCCGATGGATAAAAAAATGGTCGCACCCAATGTCATCATCAAATCATTCATATAGGCGGCCAAACGTTTTTTAAAATTAGTATCCAATTGAAAATCCCCCTTTTTATTGGACATCAATAATCAGTATAAATGATTGGCCTTGATAGCAGGAGTTTTTCTTTAACTATTACGGGCCTTCAAGTATGATTTGGTTTTAGAGGCAGCTTCATTTTTTTAATTAACTATAAGAAAGATATTACCCACAAGCATCCACATTGCCTGTTCAAACCGATTTGACTCGCCCCAAAAATGATTCCCAAACTAATCAGAGTTGGTGTAAAAAAACCATTTTTAACAACTCCGTTTTGCTTTTTCCCAATCTAGCGTTCGAATCTCTTCCTACAAAAAAAAAGATGCTGAACGTTAATATCCATTCAGCATCTTTCTTATTGTGTCCCTACCTTATGCAGCAGGATTTACTTCTAATTCAACTTTAATTTTAATATCTTTCCCTACTAGCACGCCACCCGTTTCAAGCGCTGCGTTCCATGTAAGACCAAATTCCTCACGGTTGATTTTCGCTTCTGCTTCAAAACCGTAAACTTCAACACCCCATGGGTTTGTTCCTTTTCCACCGTATTCAACATCAAACGTTACCGGCTTTGTTACGCCTTTAATCGTTAAATCCCCTGTTACTTTGTATTCCTCGCCATCTTTTGTAATGTTTGTAGATTTAAAGTCGATGGATGGGTAATTTTCAACATCAAAGAAATCTGCTGATTTCAAGTGATTATCGCGATCCTCGCTTCTTGTATCAATGCTTGCAACATCAAATTTAAATGAAATCGAAGCGGTTGTTAAATCCGTTAAATCTGCTGCTTCAACATCTGCTGAATAAGACTCAAATTGACCTTTCACTTTTGATACCATCATGTGTTTCACTTCAAAACCTACTGCAGAATGCGATTGATCGACTGTCCATTTTGTCATTTTTTTCTCCCCCAAATTGTTTTATTTTAGTCTCGAATTCGAGATATATACCTAAAAAAATTAATTAGTTTTTCTCGACTTCAAATATCTTTAACTTGAGATAAATTTATCACAGGTCTTATGTTACTGTCAACAATTTACAGGAATTTTTTTATCAGATTAGATGGAAATTGCAAGGATAAGGACGTTCGATCCAATCTTTATCTGTCCGTCATTCCCTCTATAGTATAACAGTAACAATAATTATCTTTTTAAATTCAATATTTTTTTATTGTAAAACGATAAATATTGTTTTAAAATCAAAAAAGAACATTATGAATTGAGGTGCTTTTTAATGAAACGTAATACTTCAACAACCTTTTTAAAGGGAGCTGTAATTTTAATGGGCATCCCAGTTTTGGCTTTGTGCGTATTTTTATTGCCTCAGATTGCGAGTGTCGCATTTAGAGAGTCACAGCAAAATGGAGAAACCTTGGCTTATATCGTATTTGGCTTATTAGCAATCATGTATGTTTCGGCCATCCCATTTTACATTGCTTTGGTTCAAGCTTTTAAACTATTAAGTTTTATTGATAAAAACAAAGCTTTTTCCCAAATCTCTGTAAATGCTCTAAAAACAATCCGAAACTGTGCCATCACCATCAGCGGCTTGTATGTGGTCGCCTTGCCTTTGGTCTTTGTCATCGCGCAGTGGGATGATGCACCAGGACTTGCTATCGTCGGAATGGGCATGATTTTTGCTCCCATGGTGGTTGCCGTCTTTGCAGCGGTTCTTCAAAGACTACTCCAAGAAGCGATTGATATAAAATCAGAGAATGACTTGATCATCTGAGGTGAAAAAACATTGGCAATTATAATTAATATTGATGTGATGTTGGCAAAAAGGAAAATGAGCGTAACCGAACTTTCGGAACGGGTTGGAATCACGATGACCAATCTTTCTATTTTAAAAAATGGAAAAGCAAAAGCAATTCGCCTTTCCACTTTAGAAGCAATTTGCAAAGCTTTAGACTGCCAGCCTGGAGACATTTTAGAATACAGAAGCGACGAGTAGGGACGCAGGGACATTGTCCCACCACCCACCGTAGGGAAATTAAAGAAGTAGAAATAGCCTAGTTCAGCAGCTAAGCTAGGCTATTTGAATTGACTTGAGCTTAGAAATCAACTAACTATACCCGCCCCTAAATAATTTTCACCAACCTTATTGCTTCCCACACAAAGAATGAATCATCGAAGCATACTTGAACATTCAGCTAGCCCCTATTCCCCTACAACCGATATCACCACTTTCCCTTTCGCATGACCTTGTTCGAAATAGGTTAGAGCTTCAGGAATGTTCATCAAGCCATGATATAGCCGATCAATCACTGGCTTCACTTTGCCCTCGTCAATCAGTTCCTTCATAAAAATCAAATCTTCTTGTTTAGCTCTTTGTAAAAAATGCACAAACGTCTTTTTATCCTTCAAGCCAATCCATGGCCCTTTAATCATCATCTGAAACAATTGACTTTCTGAACCGCCAACAAGAACAAAAGTCCCTCTCTCTTTCAAAGAATTTTTATAGATTGAGATTGGCTGGTGTCCATTCACCCCAATGATCACATCATAACGCTCTTGCCGCTGTGAAAAATCCTCTTGTTTATAATCAATCACCACATCTGCTCCTATCGATTTCGCAATGTCAATATTGCTTGTGCTACAAACCACTGTTACTTCGGCACCGAGCGCTTTCGCCAATTGCACCGCAAATGTCCCGACTCCACCAGAGCCGCCATAAATCAAAACCTGTTGCCCGGCCGTGACATTCCCTTTATCACGAATCCCTTGAAGAGCCGTCACGGCAGCCATCGGGACGGCAGCCGCTTCCGCAAAAGTAAGAAGGCTAGGTTTGGGGGCAATCGCCTGCTCAGGTACCACAACATACTCAGCAAATCCACCCCAACCGCAAATCGACAAGTCCCCATACACTTCATCACCTATCTGAAACTGTGTAACGTTTTTGCCAACCATCTCAACTACACCGGCAATGTCACCACCAGGAATAAGATACTTCGGTTTCAACAGTCCAAACGCAAAGCGAGCAGGAAAAGGCTTGCCTCTTAGTAAAACCAAATTGCTATAATTGATGGATGTAGCATGCACTTTCACTAACACCTGACCATCCCCTGGTATGGGTTTCTCCACATTTTGATAGATTAATGTCTCAGGTGATCCATACTCCCTAGATAAAATGGACTTCATGATCTTCCTCCCTCTTTAACCTTATAAAACATTATCAAGTTATTTATGGATTCAGAACCTATACATTAAAAATATTGGTCAGTGACGTAAAAAAGGCATTGTCTTTTGACAATGCCCGTAACCCTATTTATGCCAGTCATAAATAGACTGATCGTGAGTATAAAAATTCAGCTTAATTCTTTCACTAGCCTAGTCTACCTGAATTTCATCAACTGTTTCTTCTACTTCTGTACGTGATATTTTCTCACGTCCATCTTTCATCGCTTTTAAGCTTTTATGTGCTAGTGCCAGTGGCAGACGGCAGAATAAGATAACGCTACGGTTATGAAGGGACTTCATATATTCGTCCGCTTTCGCTAAGTTTTCTGTGGCATAATCAAATAGCTCCGTGCGCGTCCAACCATCAGGCACAAAACGTACACCCCGTTCATCTAAATCTTCCTGTTCATTTCGCAAAATATTGACGGCTTGAAGTCCACGTCCATAACCAATCGCCAGGTCTCGGTCTGTTTTTATACCAGCACAAAGCTCCCATAAATCGGAAAGCAGGACGCCAACTAGTCCTGCAACATAATATGTATAATCATCCAGGTCTGCACGTGTCTCAATTTTCCAGTTTACCTTTGCCCATTTCGCCATTCCAAATGCCATTTCACTAGTAGCGGCCATAACGAGTGGTAAAGCATTCTTTGGGCAAGCCTGTACCCACTCACCTAAACGAAGGGTCACTTCAGGCATTCGATCTTTGACTGGTTCGAGAATCTGTACATACTTCTCTTCATTAAAGGCTTGTTTAAATAATTCACTCACTTGCATTAAAATCTCGTATTTTACATCATTCTCTATTTCCGGATGGTCTTCAATTTCATCAATCGCACGAAAGACAAGATAAGCCGATGCAACCGAATGTTTTAACTCTTTTTGTAAAAAGGTAATTGGAATATAAAATGTACGACTCGTTTCTTTTAATACACGTATAGCATCCTTTGGGAAATTTTTCTTATTCATTTTATCCTTTCCTCTCCCTTAAATGCTTGATTATATAAGCAGTAGTTTTTTGTGACTCATTTCATAATTATATTATATATGCAAAATAATTTCATATAGTTAAGCTATTTATGGCCAGCATTTAAAATAAGATATTTCTTTGATAAGAGTCGCCTGGTGGGAATTTTTTCCTTTTTGTCAAAGCGCCGAAAAGACTTCCCTTTCTATCCTTCTTTTTTACATGTGATCATTAAAAACTTAAATGGAGGCTTATCTTCCTTGTCTTTATGTGGCTCAACAACCTCCGAAATTTCGACCAGTCCATAGTTTCCAAACTCTTGTTTGACGGAATCCTCATCATAAAAGAACATTTTTACTCCATTCATAGTTTCGAAATAGTCTTTCCCTATTTGTTTGCCTTTCCCATACATTGGCGCTTCTTTTGAGATTGTCGTAAAAATCATAAAGCCGTTTGGCTTCAACTGATGATAGCAATCTTGAATTAACTTCACGCGCTCACTTTTATTCAATAAATGGATCAGCGCATAAGAAAAGATCCCAACATAAAGCTTGTCCTCAAACGGCATATCGCTGACTGAACCATGAAAAATAGGAATACTTAATCCATTTTGCCTCGCCAATTCAATCGCTGTTCTTGAAATTTCAATCCCTGTAACATTGATGCCGTTGTCCAGAAAAACCTTGGCATTTCTACCATATCCAATCCCTGGAATCAATATTTCGTTCACATGCTTTTCAAGGAAAAAGTCTTTTACTAAAATGGCCGAGTCTGAAGGCTCAAACCCCCACATCAATTGATTTTCGATAAAACTTGATTCCCAGAATTCTGTCATTGTTTATACCCCTTTAAAAATGTTTTATTCGCCCTACAGCGAATAAAACTACCATGACGGCGAATATATCTGCGTTAACGGCGAATATCCTGCACTCGGTCCAAATTTTATTCTCCCTACAGCAAATAAACAATGGTTTTTTGAACAACTACCCTCCTATAAAGTAGCTACCATTCCATATTTAACCCTCACGCTATAGCAAACTTCTAAAAAAGCTGTTAAAATAAACGAAATTCATCTAGAAGGAGCACACATATGCAACAAAAAATACCCTTTTCGACGTATGCCATCATCGGGACGATGCTGTTTGGCATGTTTTTTGGTGCCGGGAATTTAATTTTCCCCATCCAAATGGGGCAACTCGCTGGTACAAACTATTGGCCGGCCTTGATAGGTTTCCTCACAACGGCCATTGGGCTTCCATTTATCGGGATTCTTGCTTTTGGTTTATCCGGAAGTAGTGGATTGCGTGATTTAGCAGGCCGAGTCCACCCACTCTTTGGCGTGGTCTTCGCAGTGGCCCTGTACTTAACGATTGGCCCGTTTTTTGCGATTCCACGAACAGCAACGGTCCCTTTTGTCGTCGGTTTTGAACCATATATCAATCCGTCACAAGGCAGTTTCTACTTAGGGCTCTTTAGCTTTATCTTCTTTGCGATTGTCTATTATTTCTCGCTAAACCCAGCAAAAATTATTGACTATATCGGCAAATATTTAACGCCTGCATTTTTAGTATTTTTATTTCTATTAATTGTGATTGCGATTGTCAAACCTATGGGTCCTTTCGATCAGCCAACAGGTGACTACCAAAACTTAGCTTTTATCACCGGCTTTAAAGAAGGATATAACACGATGGATGCTCTCGCGTCGCTCGCATTCGGCATTGTCGTCATTCACGCGATTAAGGGACAAGGCATCACCGATACAAAAGAGATTGCAAAAGCCACTTGGAAATCAGGTATATTCGCCATGCTATTGATGATGCTAATTTATGGACTGATTACTTATATGGGCGCATCAAGCATTTCGGCCATCGGGTCCTACGAAAATGGCGGCTTAATCTTTGCTGCTGTGGCGCAGCATTATTTCGGATCATTTGGCTCGATTTTGCTCGCGATTATTATCGTCCTAGCTTGTTTAAAAACGAGCATTGGTCTGATTACCGCTTGCAGCGAGTTTTTTCATCAACTCTTGCCGAAAATCAGCTATAAATGGTTCGTACTAATTCTTTGTTTGTTGTCTTTTACCATTGCTAACTTTGGATTAAACAATATTATTCAATATGCCGTACCTGTATTGATGTTGCTTTATCCTTTAGCCATTGTCCTGATCTTATTAACTCTTTGCTCACCTTTATTCAACCATAAACAGAGTGTTTACGCATCAGCTATGTTTTTCACGTTTTGTGTAAGCTTCTTCGACGGCTACAGCACGTTAGTTGACAGTTTGCCAGGTGCGACTCTCTCATGGTTTGAAACCATTAAAATGTTTTATATGCACTATTTGCCACTTTACGAGATTGGCCTTGGCTGGATTTTGCCTGCATTAGTTGGTGTCGTGCTTGGGTTATTATGGCCTACCTACTCTAAAAAAATAGCCGCAGCATCTCGCTAGTTATCCTAGCTTGCCTCATTTCCTGGAGAAATGAGGCTTTTTATTTTGTATAAAATGACTGCTCACAAGAAGCCCCTATTTTATCCTCCAAACCTATTGTTATTTTATAAAAATGTCAGTTTTTCACGAAATGGCTCGTTTCCGTTTCGTTTCATTTAGTTTTGTTAGGTATTGTTGAGTTTAATAGGAATTTAAGGATTGGTGTCAGAAAATTACGATAATATTTCGTTGAGTCTAATTTCCTTAGATGCTACCATTTTAGATGTAAGTCCAACATCACCACGAAATATACATAGATTACGATTTTGAGGAGGAATTGGATGAGTCAATTAACAGTAGGCTTGAAAGAAAAGGTTGAAAAGTTTCTAAGTGGGAAGAAGAAAATGTTTATTAATGGTCAGTTTGTCGAGAGTACCTCACAAAAGACCTTTGAAACTTACAACCCTGCCACTGGTGAAGTATTAGCGAATGTTTACGAAGCAAATGCTACGGATATTGATCTTGCTGTAAAAGCTGCGCGTAAAGCATTTGATGAAGGTCCTTGGTCAAAGATGGGTACTGCTGCTCGTAGTCGACTGATGTACAAATTGGCTGATTTAATGGAACAAAACAGTGAGGAACTTGCTCAATTAGAAACATTGGATAATGGGAAGCCCATTCGTGAAACGCTGAATGCGGATATTCCATTGGCCGTTGAACATATGCGCTATTATGCAGGCTGGTCCACGAAAATTGTTGGACAAACCATTCCTGTAAATGGACCATATTTTAACTATACTCGTCATGAAGCGGTAGGCGTTGTCGGACAAATCATCCCTTGGAACTTCCCTCTTCTCATGGCGATGTGGAAACTTGGCGCGGCGCTCGCAACAGGTTGTACAGTTGTGTTAAAACCAGCAGAGCAAACTCCACTTTCCGCGCTTTACTTAGCTGAATTAATTCAAGAAGCAGGGTTCCCAGATGGTGTGGTGAACATTGTTCCTGGTTTTGGCGAAACCGCTGGTCAGCCGCTTGTTGACCATCCTTTAGTTGATAAAATTGCGTTCACCGGTTCAACTGAAGTCGGAAAACAGATCATGGCGAATGCCTCAAAAACAATGAAACGCGTAACACTAGAGCTTGGCGGTAAATCACCAAATATTATCCTGCCTGACGCAGATTTAACAAAGGCCATCCCAGGTGCACTAAACGGTGTCATGTTTAACCAAGGCCAAGTATGTTGCGCCGGTTCGCGCGTATTTATTCAAAAGAAGCAATTCGACAACGTCGTTGCTGATATGGCGAGTCATGCGAGTAAAATCAAACAAGGAGCCGGGCTGCATGCGGACACGGAGATTGGACCTCTCGTTTCCGTTGAACAACAACAACGTGTTCTTGGGTATATCGAAAAAGGACTGAACGAAGGAGCAGAACTTGTCGTCGGCGGCACAAAACCACAAGAAGATGGTTATTTTGTTTCTCCAACCATTTTTGCCGATGTAAGCGATGAAATGACGATTGCAAAAGAAGAAATCTTTGGACCTGTTATTTCTGCGATGCCATACGACGATTTGGATGAATTGATCAATCGCGCGAACAATAGTGAATACGGCTTGGCTGCAGGCGTTTGGACACGTGATGTCGCAAAAGCACACTATATCGCCAACAATCTCCGTGCGGGTACCGTTTGGGTCAACTGCTACAATGCTTTCGACGCCGCTTCCCCATTTGGTGGTTTCAAACAATCCGGCATCGGGCGCGAAATGGGCTCTTATGCATTGAACAATTACACAGAAGTAAAGAGTGTTTGGGTAGCAATGGAATAGTTGTACCCCTACCCCTTTAAAGAATGCTTGGATCAATTCCAAGCATTTTTCTTTGGTTTCTTTTCCACCTGTAAGAAAAAGAAGCTCTATCTTCTCTTGAAAAGAAATCAATCAACCAGAGAAAAGGTATAAACTAACCCCTCCACATGAAAAGTAGGTGCTAAGATGACTAGCTTTGTATATGAAAAATACTCCGTCCAAACACTTGGCTTTCACCTAAAAAAGCGAAAAAGTTCGCTAAAACCTAGCGAACTTTTTTTAAAAATTTTTTCTCAGTTAACGAAATAGTGAAGAAATCCATGTAGAATCAGAAGTTTTCAAATGTTGTAGTACCTTCCCAGCGATTTCGTCATAGTCTTCTACAGAACTGGCTGTTTCGTAATCAAACCATATCCCCTCGGCTTCAAAAGAATTCGCTCCTAACCGGTAACGCTCATTTACATGATGAGCATTTACTTTATTCGGTGGAATTTTTTCTCCCCACGACATGGTCATTCCTTCTGGTGGGCAAGAAGCTAGCTCAACAACAAACGAACCTCCCCATCTGTTAAACTGAAAAGTTAGTAGATCAATATTCTGTTCGTTCGCTCTCCTAAAATGGGGAAACGAACCTTTAAAACCTTGTCTTCGTAAAATCGGAATGACACGATTCCTCAAAGCATGCTGCATCTTTTCACGACTTTTCACAAAATCCCCACTCCACTCTATCTAACTCTCTAAATTGGTTGTTCTTCTCCCCTTGTCAATCACAACGGTCGCTCCAAGTAAAAGAAAGGCAAACACAAATAAAAAGATTGGAAAAAGATTCATACTGAAGTTTTCAAACAAGACTCCTAATAATGGAGGCAATACCATGATCCCAACATAACCAGAAGCTACTTGAAACCCAATAATACTTCTCGAATTTCTTTCGCCAAACCTTCTCGGCGTTTCATGAATCATTGTCGGGAAAATCGCGGCACATCCTAAACCAATAAGGAGAAAGCCACCGTATAACACGTTGCCCGATCCAAACGCAACGATCAAGATCCCAAGCAAAAGGGCGATCTCGCTATACAACAACATTTTTTGATTCGATAACCAAAAAGTGATAAAGCCAGAAAAAATCCTACCAAGCGTTAAACTGGCGAAAAAGATCGACAGGATGAAACTAGAAGTTGCGACGGATAAAGATTTCACTTCGAATAAATAACTACTTCCCCATAAAAAAATGGTTCCTTCTAACCCAACATAAAACAAAAAGGAAAGCAGAGCAAAGAGAACTCCTTTTTGTTTCAAAAGAGATTGTAAACTTGTACTTTCGTTCGACTCTTTGGCTTCTTTTTGTTCGTTTTGTTTCCAAAGAGGGAGCGATAGGAAAAGAATCAAAACGAGCAATAATTGAATGCCGCCAATAATTAAATAACCGTTTCTCCAGGAAAAATGATGATTAAGCACAAGCCCCATAATCATTGGCCCAAGCGTTGCTCCCACTCCCCAGAAAGCATGCAACCAATTCATATGATGTGCCTTGAGATTGACAGCTACATAATCATTTAAAGAAGTGTCAATCGCACCTGCTCCTAACCCAAGTGGTAACGCAGCAACAATCAATAAAAAGAAATTTTGGGTAAACGCAAAGCCAATCAACCCAATTGCAGTAAGCAAAACACTTCCTAAAACAAGCTTGCCCGTACCCATTACTCTCGTAATTCTTGCCGTCTGCAAACTAGCAATAACCGTACAAATGGCAATGGTCATGGAGATAATCCCAGCCGCACTGTATGCTACATGAAATTCTCCTACCATCTTGGGCCAAGCGACCCCTAAAAGCGAATCAGGCAACCCTAAACTAATAAAGGCTGCATAGATAATCAAGATAAACAAGAACTGACGCATGAACTTCCCCCAATATTTTATGTAAAAATGCAGAAAGACTTAGTCTAGCATTATTACAGTATAACAAAAGGTTGTGACAAAGGGATATTGAATTGACCCCATTCAAACTAGGCTGAATTATACGGTATATGAATCGTTGTATTCTCACCAACTCTAGGATTTTCAGCTTGTTCCCAGCTTGTATGGTTGAACAGTTATAAAACATGTATACTAGTGACAAAAAAGGCCATAGAAGTTGCAGGAATAATCAAAGAAAATTGGAAAAGAGGTTTCCTTCATGCCAAATAAAATGAATCCTAAAGTTGATGAATTTTTAAGCCAAGCCACTACTTGGAAGGAAGAAATGGCGAAGTTGAGAAGAATCATTCTTGACTGTGAGTTAACTGAGGAATTGAAGTGGCGCACACCTTGTTATATGTTTCAAAATAAGAACATCGTCATCATCCAACCATTTAAAGAATATTTTGCAGTGATGTTTTTTAAAGGAGTGTTGTTAAAAGATCCTAATGACATTCTCATCGCACCTGGGGAGAATTCGCAGACGCAACGGCAAATTCGGTTCACCAATGCACGGGAAATTGACGAAATGGAATCAAATTTGAAAGCCTATATTCAGGAAGCGATCTTAGTAGAAAAAGCTGGTCTAAAAGTGGAATCTAAAAAGATAACAGAATTCATCATTCCTGAAGAACTTCAAAGTAAATTCGCTGAAATGCCTGCCTTGAAAACAGCTTTTGAAGCACTAACACCCGGACGGCAAAAAGCCTATCTTCTCTATTTTTCAAAAGCCAAACAATCCAAAACCCGACAATCCAGAATAGAAAAATACACCCAACAAATCTTTGATGGTAAAGGATTAAATGAGTAGCAGGACACTGGGACAGGCACACCTTGTCCCACCGTCTGCCATTGTAGTCCAAGTTCATACTTGTTCCTTGTAGAATTCTCATTAACGATGATAAAATAAGACTTATTAGCAGGCTTATTGGAGGAAAAAATGGGGTTACAATTAAATTTAGATTTTTATGAAGATAAAATTGAGTTCTTTGAAGCAGAAAGCATTAAAAAGCTTGAAGAAAAAATTCAAGCCCAAATTGAAAACAACAAAGCTCTGCTGCTCACCGTTCATTCTGTTTCCCACCAAATGTACGTAGCTGAAGACGGGCGCCGCTTTTATAGTGCTGTTGTGCATTTTAAATTAAAGCAAAATGGTGGTTCTTCTCTTTCAGTGTAATAAAAGAATTTAAAAGCCCAACTAGTGAGTAAATGCTAGTTGGGCCTTTTTATGTAAATATTTATTACCGAACTGTGCCACTGGCTCTGTTTACTGTACTAAAGAATTTCTTCTTTATATTTTTTAGCACGAATGGTTGAGATCATGAAATTAATCACAAAGCCAACCAACAAGAATACTAGTAAAAACGAATAGCTATCATCTGCCCATATAAATTTAATCGCAAGAAAAGCGATGAATGAGCCTAATATAGCACTAATCCATAGTTGAAGTTGAAACTTTCTTTCTCTTGCTGACATTTATTTCCCTCCCTATAATAGAAGGATATCTTTCCATTCTTTTCATTTAAACACCAATCAACTTTAGCATGCTATTAAACTGTTTTGCCAAAAGTTGCAATTGAATAGACTGAAAATTTAATTTCAAGCATCTTCCCCGATGAAGAACAGAACCAAACACTGTTCACTATTGAGTACACTTACTTCTCCAAATAACTCTTTAATGCATCTAAATCTTTCGCACACGCTTTTGAAAAAGTCCCTGCCATCATTTTTCCGAATAATTTCGCTACCCCAGTAAGCCCATTTATTTCCCCTTTTAAGGTCACATCAGAATGATCACCTGATGATGTAATATAGTATGTATACACAAATTCTCCTTTGCCTGTTGTTCCTTTTGTTCCATCACACCGAAGCACAATTTTATCAGGTTGATGGAGTTCCACTACTTCAAAATGTTCCGTAGCTTTTGATCCAAACATTTTTCTCGTTTCCTTCCACTCGCTTCCCACTTGTAACGGCCCCTCATCCAATCGTTCAATCCCAACGAAGCCTTGCATCCAATTGCTAGCAGCATCAAGGTCAAGCAAACCTGCGTAGGCCTTTTCCTTCGGAACAGAGATGGTTCTTTTCACTTCAAAATGAATACTCAAGATTATTTCCTCCTTATTAGGATTATTGCCAGAACTACTCCTTAGCAACAATCCTCCTTTCATTCTACCCACTCGAACTTTGATAGGCAAAGATACCTGCTATTTTCATTGAGTCTTTTTAGTAACATAGATGATCTTTAGTAAGAGCCCCAGCTGTCATTTGAAATTTCTGAATTTACAGTCTACTCAAAACAGACCTCCACAACTTCAATCCAATTTTACACAAATAGTAGATAAAGATAAAATTGGCGATCAAAGCCCACATGTTTACATCCATTCCAAAATAACCTGATCCATTGTAAGAAAATGATTGCAATGGGACACCATAATACCTATTCCCATCATTAAGACCAACTGTCGGAACGAACGACAGTATCCCTGTTAAAACAAGAGCGATTATCTGCAGCTTATTAACCACTCTTAATTGTTCCTTATCCACTGCGTTAACTCCCCTCGCCCTTTCCTTATTTTAATTTATGATAAGGCTATTTCCGTAAAGATTGTTGTTAAAATCCTAAAGCCGATTTTAACGCAGGATAAGCCATTTTGTGCGTTTATACTAGATTTACTGGCTCTATTCTCATGAATTTAAAGTCGCTGTCCAGCGAAAACACAACTAATTCTTTTCTCTTTATACCTAAAAGCAACAGAGTTTAAGAAAAGAGCCTATGATAAAAGAGCCAAGACTAAGCCTCGACTCTCTTCGTTTCTCAAAGTCTTCCTTGATATAGCTTCTCAAATGAAAATCGATTTCCTAATCTGTACTTTCTTTTCCGTGACCCATTAATTGATCTGTTGCAACGCTTGTTCAAGATTTCCAAATGTAGGGATATCCTTTAAGTTAATGCCAAGTTTTACAATTGTTTGAGCGATTTCAGGTCGGATGCCCGACAGTAAGGTTTGTATGCCTAACAATTTTAGGGCCTTGATTAAGCTGATGATTTGATTAGCGACCATCGTGTCCACAACCGGAACACCCGATAAATCAATAATTAAATAAGTGAGATCCATCTTACTTCCTTGCAATAATGTCTTGTCCATCAGATGTTTTGCTCTATTTGTATCAATATCCCCTATTAGTGGCAGTATGGCCATTTTTGATGAGATTCGAATAAGTGGTACTGAAAGTTCTAATGATAAAATTTCTGCCGCTTGAATTCTTGATAGATATTTGCCAGAGTAGGATAAGCTCAACCAGTATATGGCACGGTCTACTATAGAATCAAATCGAGAAATAATTTCATAAAAAACTTCAAGCGAAAAATTATTTTTTACTGCTTCATCTCGAATAATTTCACCAACTAAGTTCCGGTAGAAGCGCACTTCTTCAATCGCGACATCTAGTGGTAATTTCAAGTTAATTAATAAATCAACTGCATCTGAACCCCAAATCTCTAATTGATTATATGTGTCTTTCTTTTCTTTGTATATTGAAAGTGCAAATATTTCCACAAGGTTACTACGCCACCCGCGGAGGGACTCATCTATCTCTTTTGAATAGAAGTTGTCGTCAGCATTGTAACGCTTGGCCACTAAATCATCACTAGAATTCAATAACTTTTCGGAAATCTCTTTTAGTTGAGAATTAAATTTGATCAAAGAAACACGCCCTTATTCGATTATGTAAATACCATTCTACTGTTGATCCATTTTTCCTGAATAACTCCAATATTAGCATATTTATAGCAAAATGTCGTTTTTTAACAAACTATCCCATATTTTGTAAACGAACCTCAAAGGAGTATAACGATCCTTAATCCCTAAGCAATAAGCAAGGATGGAAGAGGATTCCTCCCAAGTTGTACTCTTCCGCCCTGCCACTATCAAACTCGTTCTTCCATTCGGATCTGGCAGACTTTGAATCAACTGGTTAACATGTTCGAGCTTTGTTTCGATTGGGTAAAGCAAGTACAGAGTGACGACAATCAGAAAGCCAACTTCGCTGATGAGTTGGATGAGCTGTTCTTGTAAACTAGAAAACTCCTTTCCGTTTCATCTAAAATGTAGTTATAATCTTATAATCCGATTTATCGTTCATTGTGTAATCTCTTACTTCATCTATCTGGGTGTTTAGATTTATAAATAGCCCAAACGTCGTTTTCACCTTAAAAAGGAGTTTATGAAAAGATCCTTTAAAAAAGACCGGTTCCTAGTGGAATCCGGTCTTTCATCTATTAAACGATCTCATATTCTGTGACATTTCGTTCAACCACGCGTGCAGTATCAATTGCCACTAAGCTACCATTTGAGTGGGTTGCATGAAAACGGACAGAGTATTTTTATAAATCTAAAATGGCTTAAGTGTAGCTTGATCAATGAGATGTTTCTGAACCAAACAAAGCCTTCCCAGTCCCTGCTCTTCCATTGAACAGAGACTGGAACTTTGTTAGCCACTAGCTACGAGCAAAGTTGTAGAGGTTCACAGAAAAATAGAGTACGAGCGCAAATGTAATTTTTACAGTTTGTATTTAGCACATAGTGAAATCTGATAAAAATAGAACAGTGCACCTGTCCCATTGTCTAAGATTTAGTTAACTGCCTTTTTAATCATTGGAACCACCTTAGTAGCTAATAATTCAATGTTTTTTGCTACTTTTTCAATAGGTAATCCTCCAATATCCACTTGCGCTAAAAAGCGTTTATGGCCAAATAGTTCATGTTGCCGAAGTACTTTCTCGACGATTTGCTCTGGACTTCCGACAAATAGAGCGGTGTTGGGGCTTGCCATATACTCGAAGTCTTCCCTTGACATCCTCGTTCCCATCCCTCTTTGACGATTCACATAGTACCAATAGTTTGAATAGTAAGGATAGAAGTCATTTTTCGCTTCCTGATTGGTTTCTGCTATGTAGGCATGTCCCGTAACTCCCACTTTTAATCTTTCAGGTGAATGACCTGCTTCCCTTCCTGCTTGATGGTAAAGGTCAACAAGTGGTTTAAAACGAATCGGATCACCTCCTAAAATCGCCAGCGCCATTCCAACTCCGAATTTCCCAGCACGTACGGCACTCTCTGGCGTCCCACCAACTCCAATCCAGATTGGCAGTTGCTCTTGTACAGGCCGTGGTGCGATTTCTGCCTCCCGTAACGGAGACCGAAATTTCCCCGACCACGTGACTTTCTCTTTTTTATTCAATTGTAAAAGCAAATTCATATGGTCGGTAAAAAGCTCATCATAATCATCAGTGTTATAGCCAAAAAGCGGAAACGATTCAATAAAAGCTCCACGACCAGCGAGGATTTCTGCGCGGCCACCAGAAAGCAAATCTAGTGTTGCGAAATCCTCAAATAAACGAACAGGATCAAGCGTACTTAATACACTAGTTGTGCTTGTTAATTTTATGTTTTTCGTTGCTTGCGCAATCGCCGCCAAAACGACGGCTGGAGATGAGACAGCATAATCCAAGCGATGATGTTCGCCTACTCCAAACACATCAAGACCAGCTTCATCCGCAAGCTTCGCGGCCTGGATAATTTCTTTCATTCTTTGCTGAGGCGATATGGTTTTACCCGTCAACGGATCCGGACCTATATCAGCAAGTGTGTATATCCCGATTTCAAAATCGCTTTGATTTCTAGTAGACATCGTGAATTCTCTCCTCTTTTAAACTGCTAATTCAATCGTATTTCCGGAAGGATCACGAGTTATCATTTGATGGTTTTCTTCGATCACATTGGCACCAATCTGCTTCAAGTTCGCAACAACTTGTTTGCGTGCTTCTTCATTAGGCAAAATGAGCGTAAAAGATTCTAAGCCGACACTATTTTCGGGAGGAGTTGGTGCCCCGACGCCATTCCATGTATTAACGCCGATATGATGATGATATTTTCCAGTAGAAAAGAATAAGGCTTGCGTGCCGAAACGATTGACGACCTCAAAGCCAAGCCCGTTCACATAAAAATCTTCTGTCTTTTGCAACTCAGATACATGTAAATGAATATGCCCCATGACTGTACCCACCGGCATTCCTTGCCAAGTTTCCCCTGGAACCGCAGCGGTCGCTAAATCTTGAAAATCAAGTGGATCAACCGTCATTGCCACTTCCTCGTCTTGCCAACTCCACTCAGCAGGATCTCGATCGGTATAAATTTCAATCCCATTACCATCCGGGTCATTTAAATACAACGCTTCACTCACAAGATGATCAGACGACCCAAACCGGACTCCTTTGTTTAACAAGTGTGTAACAATATTGGCTAAATCAGATCGCTGTGGCAACAAAATCGCGAAATGATACAAGCCGGTCGTTCTCCCCTGTTTAGGGATTACATTTTCGGGTTGTTCAAGCGACAAGATGCTTGTTTTCCCATCCGTCGTTAGTTTAGCCGTTCTAGCGGTATGTTCTAAAACCTCAAACCCGATGATTTCTTGATAATAGTGCAATGAACGTTGTAAATTTTCCACTTTAATTTTTACATGCCCAACAAATGTCGTCGGCTTACTATGAAACTCCATATGATCACTCCGTTTGTAAAATTTTTAGTTTTTCTCAAATTTTTCACACTATTTCGCTCACAAATTCAACCTCATTAGACCTTTTCCATCTTCTGCACATCTGTTTGGTTACCAATCAACCCCATTGGTGACCTTTCTCTTTCTCGCTGACAACAGTTTGGGCACCAACAATTCGTAATGATGAAAAACTTTTCGTTTTCATTACCTTTCCCCAATTCATTTCAATCATGAAGCTGCGGGCAGGGACACAGGACTGACAAAACGGTACAGTTTACCTGCATCCCATTTTTATTAAGTTACTTTATGTAAGTAACTTTAAAACAGTAATTTTCTTTTTGCAAGGAAGTTGTACTCTCCTAAAATAAATGCTTGAGCACATTGCATTGTGCCATGTTAGAGATCTGAACTTTAAGGTACTGCCTAGGATATGTATCGCCCGATATAAAACCATTTGGTTCACTCTCGGCAGAGTAAAAAACATCGAAAAACATCACAATTAGCAGGTGTTTTCCGTCCGAACTTTCAATAGAAAATGCAAACAAAAAAACGCCCCATGAGCGTTTTTTAACATAATTTATTTTCTTCGTAAAAATCATCTAACACTCGTTCACTGACGATCATCTACCCCTGAAGTTTATCATTTACCTTCTTTAAAAGTTCAATTATTTCATTATTTTGTTCAACCTGCTTTTCATTTGTTCTTTTTATGGTGAAAATCCACCCAATCAACATGATGATTGCGATTAATGACAAAAATGGAATAATTGAAGTGATTAGAGTCATCATTACAAATATCTTCACACCCTTTTCAATCTGATAGAACTGAACCGGTCATTTACCAGAGCAAAGTATTTTTTATTTCCTTCCTTTATTCTAACGCTTCAGCTTACAATTCCTTCTTCTCAAAGCAAACTAACGCGTTAAATATTTCCTCAGAAATCGCACAATTCGCCAATATTCCCCTATCTTCGGACCGGTCAAATTTTAAAGAAATCCATTGTTCAACCGCCAACACACGACGAGCATTGTTGTCTTGGTTTACATCATACTGCGCTTCTTCCAACAAATGCACACCTGAAAAAACATCATACATGATATCCGCTAATTTCTTGGCTAACGCTGTTTGAGTATACTCATCTTGTTGCAACACATGAACAATCAATGTTTCTAAACGAGCGACTTCCTGTTCAAAGAATTTTCTAAGAGCCATTAACTCTCTATGGTCAATAGCATTCAACGTCGCACGAAGCTCCTGAATAAACTTTCTCCCACTCACTTTCGATAAAGTTTTCAAGATTTCGAGCGCTTGTATATTGGCCGTTCCTTCCCACACAGGATTCACGATTGCATCGCGAATTAATCGTGGTGTCACATACTCTTCAATATAGCCATTCCCGCCATGAAGCTCTAACGCATCTTTAGCCGCAGACACGCCCAGTTCGCTGCCTCGATATTTCAGCAATGACAATAATATGCGGAGCAAAGGATAGTTCTCCTCATTTTTTTGATTATACGTATGAACTTCATCAAACAGTTTAAGCGTTTGTGCAGTCGTCGCCCAACCTGCTTCAATTTCGGCCATCATGTTGACCAATGTTTCCCGCACCATCGGATATTGATTGATCTTCGAACCGAACGCTTCACGATGCTTTGTATAGATCGCCGCTTCAAGAAACGCTCGGCGCGCAATTGCAATCCCGCTCATGCCCGTGCCTAAGCGCGAGACATTTAACGCCTCTGCCATATATTTAAAGCCATTTTCTTCTATTCCAATTAAATACCCTACCGCTTTATTTAAAATTAACTCCCCACTTGCAACCGCACGAACCCCGAGTTTATCTTTTAACCTCCGGATAGTGATATTATTTTGTTTTCCGTTCGGGAGTGTACGCGGCACCAAGAACAACCCTAAGCCTTTTGTGGAAGGTTTATCATTGACCGCGCCAACACAATCGCAATTTCTGCGTCACAGTTACTCGCAAACCATTTTTCACCAGACAACAAATAATGGTCCCCGTTTTTAATCGCTGTTGTTTTCGCTGCGCCAACATCGGAACCTCCTTGGATCTCAGTTAAAAAGGTCGCGCCCTCCGCAAGCGTTTCAGGGTCCCAAGAGGCAAGACGACTGAGGTATTCTGCTTTTTGCTGCTCCGAACCGAATTTTTCCAACACAAACGCGGTCGATTGTGACAATCCAACCGGACACGTAAACCCTGGTTCTGTTTCACACATTAAATAAATCAAAACCATATTCACGAAAAACGGAATCGTTTCGGGCGCGTTTTCATCGTATCGGTATGCGACCACACCAGTTCCATACCCATCGCGCACAGTCTGACGATAGCCTTCGTTATACCAAACTTGGTTGATTTCCTCGCCTTTTTTATTGTGGCGGATTAACCGCGGTGCTCCTTCCCGGTCAGTATGAACCGCCCGCCGATCCATTGGACCCGCGGCTAGGGCTCCGGTTTTCTCAAAGCTCTCTTTTACATAATTCAAGACAGACTTTGGGAGATAGCGCTCCGCATACCGTGTTAAAATCGGATCGTCAGTATACCAATTGGCTTGATTGCTACTTTCCCATAAAGAATAATCGATTTTCGCTGATTCTTTCACCGTATGTTCACTCATTCTTACAACTCCTTCCCTTTTGTGTTATTAAACAGCAGCAACATGTAACCCAAACACCCATGAACCTCAGCTAGCTAAAACTTGAGTTCAGACTACCATGGAAATTAATAACTGTCAAAATATTCAAAATAGTTTATAAGGTAAAAAATAAAGATTTAAAATAGCAAAAGATTTCCATTTAACCGTTTTGTCCGGAGTCTAATTTTTGATGGCAAGAAGGATTAGAATAAAAAGAGTGCAAAATCTATTTTTACTAACAATGTATTTTTATAAAAGAAAAACCGCAATTTCATCAAAGAAATCACGGTCTTTCCTCGTTCTATTTTGGTTATTCAAGGTTAGCATGCTTGCCATACATTTTATTCGAATCTAAGCCTTTTTTCTCCATAAAACGCAAGATCAAGGCATCATAAAACAACAACATTGTTTGCTCAAATAGAGAGCCCATTGGTTGAATCGTTTTGTAATCCCCGGCAGACTGGTCTTTCGTAACTCCCGGTAAGGTCACAATCAGATCAGCTAATTGTCCAATCGTGGATTCAGGTGAAATGGTGATGACTGCGACTTTCCCTCCTAAGTTTTTCGCTTTTTCAGCAATCGCCACCAATGTTTTCGTTTCTCCTGAACCCGATCCAATGATTAAAAGATCGTCTTTTTCTAAATTAGCTGTTACGGTTTCACCAACAACATAGGCATCAATTCCCATATGCATCATACGCATCACAAAAGATTTGCCCATGAATCCAGATCGCCCTGCACCTGCGACAAAGATTTTCTTAGATTCTAAAATTTGGTTTACCAATTTCTCTGCTTCTATATCAGAAATGAAGTCACCGGTTTGACTTAGTTCTCGAATAATTTCTGCTAAATATTCGGTCGTCTTCATTTTGAATTACCCTTGTTTTAATAATTCTTGCATTTCACGTGCGGCAGCCTTTTTATCTTCTTGGCTCGTAATCCCGCCACCTACGATCACTAAATCTGGCTGTTGCTTAATGACCTCTGGAAGTGTTTCTAATTTGATTCCACCTGCAATCGCCGTTTTCGTATTTTTAACGACACTCTTGATGGTCGCAAGGTCTTCGAAAGAATTTTTTCCAACCGCTTGAAGATCGTAACCGGTATGAACGCAAATATAATCAACACCAAGTTCATCTAGTTCTTTTGCACGTGCTGCAATATCCTTCACAGCAATCATATCCGCAAGAATTTGTTTCCCCTGCTTTTTCGCCTCTTCGACTGCCCCTTTAATGGACTCGTCTTCTGCTGCTCCAAGAATCGTAATAATGTCAGCACCCGCAGCAGATGCTTGGCTTACTTCATATCCAGCTGCGTCCATAATTTTCAAGTCAGCCAACACCGTTAAGTTAGGAAATGCAGTTTTTACTTCTTTTACTGCTTTAAGACCTTCATTGATAACCACTGGTGTACCAATTTCGACAACATCTATATATTCCTCTACCTCTTTTACCACTTCAATTGCTCCTGGAATATCGACAAGATCTAACGCTAATTGTAATTTCATTTATGTCCGCTCCTTCCAGAATGCCATTTATTATGCTAGCTGGCCGTCAGTACATGCCCGTAAATATCCTATTATAAGTGATTTACTCACTAGCACCGTCTTAGTATTCTCACGTTGATTTGAAAATAAAAGACCCTTTTTAGCGCAAATTAGTGCTAAAAAGGATGCTTCTGGAGAAAATAACGCTGAAGAAACATCATGCCAAATTTTTGGTGAGAACACGATGTAACCAGTAAAAAAGAGTTGACGTTTATTGGATTTGGAAACAAATGGAATTCTAGACTTTAAGCTTATAAAAGAAACACCCTTTAACTAAAAAGAGCCAAAGGGGAAAATGGGACAAATTCAGTTTTTTTGCTATGAAATACCTGCTGCTCGAAGTTCTTTTTTAATGTTTTAACCAATGGTCTTAAAAACCTTCTTTGTAAAAGTCATTTAAAACTTCTTGTTCTTTAATCCATAGAAAACTCAAATCAGCATCTTCTTCCTCGGACATTCAACCGTCCTAATGACATTTCTTGAAAAAGAGAGAAAATGTTTGTGGAAAACAAAGCGCCTAAGTTTCTAGTTTTGTTGGTTGTGGATTTCTTCAACAATCTGATAAAAACCATTCTCCCCCACAACTGTATAGAAGTGGTCGTCTAAATAAATCTGATCCTCATCAATTTTGATAGTGTACACATTATAATCATTGGTGTATAGATACAATGTATATTTAAGATTTATAAAATCATTTGCTTTTTTCAGTCTTGTTTCAGAAGCTGCTTCAATCATTGATTTAATGGTTTCATCCTCTAGTAAATCAAAGACTTTTTCTTTATCATTGTCAGATATCATAATTTTATGAATAGTCTCACCACTCAACATTCCGGATACAGCCTCTCTGAACGTTGTGTACTTTGATAATTGAAGGATAAAAGGGACTAAAAAGCTCGCAAGCAAGATCGTACTGACAATGACCCATTTTTCAAGCTATCCCTCCCCCTACATATAGTAGTTATGTACACCTTTTTCACCACAACCTACCGCTTTTCAGCATGCTTGATTACTCCCTTACTCTTGCGTTTCCTTTTCTACTCGAGGCTCCCCTTTTCGGCACGCTAGCACTCTCTTACATTACAAATCTTGGTGGACAATAGTTTGTAAATACTCGATCTTCCCAAGATCTTTATGATTATTTTGTTCTGCACGATAACTATCTTTAGAAGAGGCCTCGTAAACACGTAAATATTGATTTGGATTGAGTAGATAATACTTTACACCAGCTTTTTGATGTATTTCTAATTCCTCTAAAGGCACGCCTGCGAAACTTGGCAATGTGTCGATAATCCCAAACTCCACTGATAGTCCCTTTTTCGAGAACTCATGTTCATGCAAATCTATTAACTGATAGTCCATTGATTCCATAATTTTCATAATCTCACACCATTGAAAGATTGATAATTCAGCTGGAACCTCCCAGCCTCTCTCATCACCAGGTACATGAATATCCAAATCTTGGGCATGCCAACACTTCCCGGTCACCACTTCTAAACCAACGGAACCCATTAACAATGGAGTAATCCCCATTTCATTTAACTTCCTTGCGATTTTAATAAACTCATCAAACTTGTGTTGATCCATTTCCCCACCAACTTTTCTTTAGTCTAACAAACAACCATCACTAAAATAGCTTTTTAGCTGAACATTCTCTTTTTCTATGTTAATATTTTATGGAAAGGAGAATGTTTCTTGGCACTGATTTTTTTATTATCGCTTATGATTGGATTATATTTCGTTACACTAGGGATTTGGGAATTAAGAGCAGGAACGAATCGGAAAAAGTACCTAATATTTACCTCTGTAGGGCTATTTCTCCTTGTTGTATTTCCTCGATTGTTTACTTCTTTTTAAGTTTTGGATATTATCCTAAACAAATGTAATCCTTTGTTACACTATAAATGGGGGGGTTAGAATGCAAACCAAAGTACAAACTTCACAGAATATGGAAATTAAAACTACAATAGAACCGAATACGAGAAAATTTTTCAACCTCATCGGACTTTTCATCTTTGCTGGATGGGCATTAACGAGTGTAACCGCTCCGCTACCTTCGAGTACATACACAAAAGACTTTCTACTCTTTGTAGGTGTTAGTGCGGCCATCTATTTCTTCTTAGTGAATATTTACTTCATAGGAGGATTAGCGAGAAAAGTCTTTTATGCAAGTTTAATTCTTTTAAGTATTCTAAGTTTATCAACGGCTGTTTATCTTGCAACAAATTCGGTACCGCACTAATTCAATAAGAACGTACCGCAACCCAACTGGGTAATTTTGGTACCGTAATTACTGAACTGTAAAAGCGAAGAGGTACCATTTTTACCAGTTAAGGGAAGAGGTTTTTTATAGACTGTTAGCCAATACCTGAAGGTTGACCAATCCATTTGGGTTGGTGTTTCAAATACTTTCCTTTGGCGGAAACCCTTCAGTCTAGTAACCTCTTCCCTATCCTATTTATTGATCCAATCGCTTTCTAGTGTCAAAAAAACTCAGCAAAACTCACCTAGAACCAAACCTTCCTGCAATCCGTCTTGTAAAAAATGACTTGGTACCCCGACACTATAAAGCTGCAAAACATGCATCGCTCTGGTGCAAGCTGTGTAAAACACTCTGCGCAGACTTTCCTCTCCGTATACCTGCTTCGAAGCATCATAAATAATGACGGCATCAAATTCGATTCCTTTGGATAAATACGATGGGACAACAACGACACCTTGCTCATATTCAAGTGAATTGCTTTTTAAGAGTTTTAATCCCTGTATCGAGGATAACGCTTCATACGCCTTTTCACTTTCTTCAGCTGATTTGCAGATGATCGCAATGCTAGTAAGCCCGCGATTGCGCAATTCTGCGACTTTAGCGGCAATTTTGCGGTGCAGTTCTCCGTGATCAGATACTTGTGTTAACGCAGGACGCTCCCCGTCTCGTTCAAATGGAATAATCTTTTCCCCATTCGGAACGAGTCTTTTTGTAAACTCAATAATAGGTCTCGTGGAGCGGTAACTCCGCGCGATGTTAATCACTTCTGTTTCCTCTGGTCCGTACAGATTGGTAAGATTGTTGAAATCAACCATTTCGCTGGCATGAGCAAACACCGCTTGATTAAAGTCGCCTAGCACAGTCATTTTTGCAGCAGGAAACAACTGTTTTAAAAACTCAAATTGAAACGGGGAATAATCTTGCGCTTCGTCCACAACGATGTGTTTGATAGCGCTGTTCTTCTGAAAGCCTTGAATTAACTCTTTTAAAAATAAAAACGGAGTCGCATCTTCATAAAATAAGTGATTTTTATCCAGCTTTTCCAACGTTCCTCGACAAATCGCCGCCCATTCTTGGTCTGAATTTGATTCTTTCCAAAGTTTAATATAGTCAGGATTCGCAAAGAGCTGACGGTACATCGCTTTATAGTCGATGAAACGAAATTTCTTGATCAACTTACGTACCTTTTTCATTTTTCTATGAACAATGAACCTAGTCAGTGCTTCCGGCTCGATTTCATAATCTGCAACCTCTTCGCGTTTATAGCCTCGTTTTTCCGCTAAATAGAGATGAGCTTTATGGTATTCTTCATTGCTAAGCAGCTCGATTTCTTCCTGTACCCATGCTTTGTTCTTTTCACTCTTTTGAACTTCCTTTATTTTCGCTAGGAGCCAATCTTGCAATTTTTCCAATCGATTATGGAAGTGAAGTGAAGGGTCGTAACGATAAAATTGTTCCGAGATTTCTTTACCTGTAACGATTGGTTTCCTTCTGAAAAGAATGTCCGTAAAGAGCATTCCTGACTCTTCTAGTGACTTTCGATAAGCTTGGATTGCTTCAAAGAAACCTTTCGATGCTTTTATCCGGATTCCGGTAAGCCTAGATTTGTACCAAGAATCCTTCGTTGCTGTTAACACATATTCCAATTGGTCAAAAGGAGTTTCAATTTGAAAATCCTTACTCAGCATATGATCCAAATATTCTTGAAACGTCACTTGTTGCATATTTTCCTCGCCGAGTTCCGGCAGTACATTCGATACATAACTATTAAACATCCTATTAGGCGAAAACAAGATGATTTGATCCGCATTCAGATTCTCGCGATATTTGTAAAGCAAATAAGCAATTCGTTGCATCGCCGCCGATGTTTTGCCGCTGCCGGCTGCACCATGAACAATAAGCAACCTGCCACGATCATGACGGATGATCTTGTTTTGCTCTTGTTGAATCGTCGCTACGATATTATGCATTTTTTTATCCGTCCCTTTACCCAGAACCTGCTGCAAAATCTCATCACCAATCGTGAGACTCGTATCGAACATCGATTGCAGGAAACCACCGCGAATCAAATATTGGTACTTTTTCTCCAACCTACCTTGAATGGTGCCTCCGGGCGTTTTATACTCAATGGGACCTGGCTGATAATCGTAGTAAACACTCGAAACCGGAGCTCTCCAGTCATATATGAGGAACTCTTCACCACTAGGGTCGGTAAGCGAGGAAATTCCAATATAAATTTTTTCACAAGTTGAGTTCCCTTCTTCTATTAAATCAATCCGACCGAAATAGGGTACTTCCTGCATTCGCCTCAAAGTAGATAAACGCTTCGATGCTTGTCGATGCGTGCTTTGAGTGACAGACAGAGCTTGAGCTTCTTGCCGCAAGCCAATAATCGTCTCAAGATAATCATCAAAAGTATCGGTATTGACCTTTACTTCATCCCAAAAGTGCTTGCGGATATGAACCACTTCATTTTTACGCTTGGTTGTTTCTTCTTCTAATCTGTTGATTTCTTCCCCAATCATCGCCATTACAGTGTCTACACGTTTTTGCTCACGCTGAAGTTCAGAATTCATTCCCCACACCCCTAAAAAGTTTTGCAAAAAAGTTGACTTTAGTAAGAGTTGCATTGTATAATTATAATAAGGATAATAGCATACGATTATATTTAGATAATGCGCATCTATCTAACTCTATCACAGCATCGTCTTTTTTTCAATGGATCGGATATAAAAAAGAGTAGGGCTTGGTACCGACCCCCAAAAGTTAGAGTATAAAACTAACTTTTGGGGGTGTTTTTATGGTCAAATATAGTGAGGAATTTAAAATAAAGCTTGTTACTGAGTATTTACATGGAAATCTTGGATATAACTCATTGGCGAAGAAATACAATATGCCCTCTCAAACACCATTACAAGATTGGGTAAGAGCCTATAAGACCCAAGGGGTTGAAGGATTAAAGCGAAGAAAAATGAAGGAAGCTTATTCTATTAAATTAAAATTAGATACGATACAATTACTGGTATAACAATGAACGATCAAAAGCAAAATTGGCTAGACTGAGTCCAGTAGAATACCGAATTCAATCTAGCCAATTAGCTGCATAATAAAACTCTAACTTTTTGGGGTAACCACCAAGCGCTACTCTTTTTTTGGGACACAGGAACAGGCATTATACACCGTGTCCCGCTACCTGATGTACTCGATAATCTGGATATATGCATTCATTGTTAGTACAGGGTCTGGATCTACACCTTTCTTCTTCGGTACGTCAAAATTCGATAACACAAAATGGTGCTTCGCATGAACATCATGTCTTACTAGCGAGTGTTTGCAGCATTCTAATGGGCAACCATCAATCGCGATAATTTCCCGACCAGATTTTGCAGTTCGCACAAGTGGCTTTACATCCCCTCCAACACCGGCAATACATGACATTTCCGCTACTTTTTCACGATCCATTTTAATCGCAATACAGTTTGCCGTTTGTGCGGCCGATGAACATCCTGAGCACGAATAGACAATCGGTAAGTCTGTTTTTGTCATTTTCCCCTCTCCTATCTACAGTTTTCCATAATAGGCTCAAGCCCAATCTCGAAACTCATTTTAATTTGTATATTTTAAATAATCTGTAAATAATATCACACTCGCGATCGATGTATTGGCGCTAACTGCGATGTTCAAAAGGTTTTCCGCTTCAAAAACAAAAATTCTGTGTGAAACCAATGTTCCTTTCTAAGGAGACAGTTTTACTTTCTTTCCCAAATAACGAAAATGAGCATTTCTCTTTTCACAGAGAAATGCTCATTTTTTCACCAATAAAAGAAAGAATAAATCCTTTCCCTCTTATGTTTTCAATTCCAACGACATTTTGCGTTTTTTTGCGGATTCGATAGATGATTGAATTAATTTCTTCATTGCTCACATCCATAATTCTTTCAGGCCAAACACACTGAATCAGTTCTTCTTTCGAGACAAATTGATCTTTCTTTTGAAGAAGAAACTCAATACACTTAAATTCCTTGTCGGAGAACTTGAATGTTTCACCTTGCCAGTTGAATTCCCGTTTAATGGAATCAATATACAACTCTTGTTTCGTCAGTCTTTCTACCACTCCATGGATAAGCGGGCCAATATCAGACGTTTCATCTGAGATCGAAGCAACAGAAAGTCTAATCAAGTCATTTCCTAATGAGATTTCATCGGAAACGTTTAATAGCGTCACTTCGTTTGCTTTTAATCGTTTCTGATTTAAAAATGTTCCATGCTTACTGTTCAAATCTTTAATATAGTATTGATGATTTTTCTGATAAATCGCAAACTGTTTTCTTGAGACAAATAGATTGTTAAAACAAAGATCCGGATTCCAGTTCGTCCCTTTTCTCCCTGCAATCATCATCGAATTCCTCTTCAGCGGGATAAAGTCCCCTTCCTTAAAAGGAGCCCCCTGTTCCACAATTAAGCAAATCGAGTCTTTCATCTTTTTATTCCCCAAATCGTTATCATTCTTTTATCATTTTTCTACTATTGAACCTTCATCGTATTATTATGTAAACTCCTGTTATCATCATATCAAAATTCGGGACACAGGGACAGGCACACTTTGTCCCAGCGTTTGACGCGATCTGGGACAAGGAATATGACCCCCTGTCCTAAAAAAAATCCCATTTCAACGAATGATTAGAGAAACATTCTATCACACTAAGACAAAATGCAAAAAGTTCGTTAATAGTCCTCTGTACCACCAGACTCAAACAAAATCGAGGTGAAAATACTGCTAGCAAAGAGTTCATTCGTTAGCAGCAAAGAGCCATGACAGAAAACCCATCTTCTCGCGTTGAGCGCAGAAAAAAATTACAAGAACAAAAACGTTCTTCAAATAAAGACGATTCCAAAAAAGCGTTATGGAAAAGAATCTTCTATTATGCTCTGATTATCGGAGCTGTGCTTATGGTGATCGGTGTTGGGGCAATTGCCTGGATTATAAAAGACGCGCCAAAGTTTGATGAAACGTTATTAAAAGCCCCGTTATCTTCAAGCATTTATGCAAGTGATGGCGAAACGATCATCGCTGAAGTTGGAAAAGAAAAACGCGAAGATATTGAGCTTAAACAAATACCCGATGTTTTGCAAGATGCCGTGTTAGCAACCGAAGATGCACGTTTTTATAAACATCATGGAATTGATGTACAACGAACGTTAGTAGCCATTTTCAAAGTGCTCACAACTCAATCGTTAGAAGGTGGTGGCGGAAGTACAATTACGCAACAGCTCGTCAAAAACTCTTTTTTATCGATTGAACAAACAGCGACAAGAAAAATTCAAGAATGGTATTTGGCGCTTCAATTAGAACGAGAATTTTCCAAAGAAGAAATTCTTGAAATGTATTTTAATAAAAATTTATACGGTGGCGATGTGTATGGCGTAGCCAAAGCAGCGGAACGCTTCTTCGGGCTACCACCTGAAGAGTTGGACAAATTAACACTCGAGCAAGCGGCCCTTTTAGCTGGTATTCCACAAAGTCCGAATCGATATATGCCAACAGACGAAGATAACCTTGGGCGCGCCGAAGAAAGAAGAAATATGGTTCTATACTATATGAACCGACATGATTATATTTCCAAAGATGAGATGAAAAAAGCGCAAAGTACACCAATTGAAGACACGTTAAATCTTCAAACTCCGAAAGCCAATAAATATGAGGATTTTGTTTCAACTGTTTTAAAAGAAGTCCAAGAAAAGACCGACGCCAACCTTTTCGAAGATGGCTTAGAAATTTATACAACCCTTGAGCCCAAGATTCAGGAATTGACCGAAGAGGTTCTCACGACAAACGAGCATATCGCTTATCCTGATAATGAGAATTTGCAAACAGCGATTGTGATTACTGATACCCAAACGGGAGCAATTAAAGCCATAGGTGGTAGTCGTAACAAGGAAGCCGGCGGATACAATTATGCCACAATGATGAAACGCCAGCCTGGGTCGACGATCAAACCCATCCTTGACTACGGTCCGGCGATTGAAAAATTCAAATGGTCGACTGGGCACTTAATTAAAGATGAAGAATATCAATATAGCGATGGAACGCCGATTCGAAACGCAACTCGTAACTACGCAGGAACGAAGACCATTCGCGATCACCTCGTCTGGTCACGGAATATTCCAGCGTTAAAAACGTTCCAAGAAGTTGGCGCGGATAATGCGACTGAATTTGCTAGAAGCCTTGGCTTTCCGATTTCAGATGAACAAAAAACGAACGAATCAAACTCGATTGGCGGAATTGACGCCGCTTCTCCACTAGTCATGGCCGGTGCGTATGCGGCTTTTGGAAATGGTGGTTATTATTACGAGCCTCATACCGTGACAAAAATTGTCCACTCCGATGGCCGGGAGGAAAAAGTAGCTCCGTCAAAAGAAAAAGTCATGAAAGATTCTACGTCCTTTTTAATTACCGATATGTTGCGTTCTGTGGTCGATTCAGGAACAGGAACAAAGGCAAATGTCCCTCGTCTCGATTTGGCTGGGAAAACGGGCACAACCAACTTTGATAAAAAAACGATTGAGAAATACGATTTACCAGAGAAAGCAGTAAGAGATGCTTGGTTTGTTGGCTATACGCCTCAATACACAGCGGCCGTATGGACAGGCTATGATAAAACCACAGGGTCAGATGACTATTTGAATAGCACAAGTGATGATATCCCATTGTTGGTATTCAAAAAAATCTTCACGGAAGCAGCCAACAGTACAGATACCTTTAAACAACCAGATAGCGTCGGAAAATTAGGTTATGAATATTATGTAAAAGGCGGCGAAAAGCCAAAGCCACCGAAACCAAGTAAACCGTCCGATTTAAAAGCTACCTATGATGAAGCATCCGATCAGATTCAGTTATCTTGGAATCACACTTCCAATAGTGGTTTAGAAACAAGCTTTGATGTGTCTTATACAGTCGACGGAAATACTGAAACCTTAACAACGACAAAGGATCAGCAAGTTACTTTCCCTAGTCCTGAAAAAGGAAAAGCATATACCTTTACCGTTGTCGCGATTGCGGGAGATGTGAAAAGTGATGCTGCTTCAACCTCACTTACGGTTGAAGAGGCAACACCAGCTACCCCAAGTAATCTACAAGCAACCTTTGATCAATCATCAAATAGCATTGTGATTGGTTGGCAACCTGGAAACAACGCGAAAAACGTGCAATATACCGTTTCGTTTACCGTGAATGGCATTCCACAAACACTCGCACCAACAACCGAATTGCAAGCAACATTGACGGGTCCTCAACCAGGACAAACGTACGTCATCACTGTGACGGCAACCAATGAAGTAGGTTCAAGTCAACCTGCCACGACTTCTGTTACCGTCGATGCTCCTCCTACACCTCAACCTGACTTTTGGGAAGGGTTTGGAGACGATAACGGCGCCGGCGACGGTATAGGAATAACTCCATGATTGGAAGAAAAAAGGTCACCAAGTTGAATTGGTGACCTTTTTTAACGTTTACAACATGTTGGGGTACTTGCACTATGCCCACTACCCCGCCAATTTTTTGCGAGTACTAAAGTTATCGCCGGTAACTCGCTGAGCTTTAGTGAGTACTAGGATTATCTCACGTTAAATGCCTGTCTTAAACCTAGTACACGGGAATATGTTGATTTTTTCAATCCATTTTCTCTAAACAGCCTTCTTCATTTCATACACCCATTGTTGAAGTGGTTTCTGGCAAAGCGGCATCAACCATCCTAGAATTTTCCCGATAAAATAAGCGGCCACAAGTGTGCCAATTCCGATTGAACCAAATGATTGAATGAAAATTAAACAAATAGCACCTGCTACAGCTACATTGATTAAATCACTGCTAATCTTCGCTTTACTAAACTTCAGCCTGAACTTTTCGCTAATCACATAGGTTAGAGCGTCGTAAGGCATTAATGGCAGTTTCGCTGTAAAATAGCCTAGTAAGCCGAGCGCAACGACGAATAAACTAACAACTAAAAATAGACCTCTGGCAAGCATGGTTTCAGGTGTAGGGAAAAGTTGGACAAGGAAGAGCGTTGCATCCATGAAGAACCCAAATAAAAACGAAACAACGAATTGAACGGCAAACTCTTGTAACTCAATGCGTTTATTTAATACAACTTGAACGATGATAAACAAAACATTGGCAAGGATGGTCGTTAATCCAATCGATAAGCCTCCGGTTAGCGAAATGGCATACGCAAGTGATGACACAGGCGATACGCCGAGCCCTGCTTGAATCGAAAGGCTGACACCCAAAGACAAACAAAATAAGCCGACCATATAAAGGATCAAGCGCTTCGCATTTACATTCATATAATTCCAATCATCCTTTGCTTATAATTTCACATACTTTTAAATATAACACCCTTTTAAACATATTAATAATATATATCTGGTAAACTAATCATATGAAAAAACATATAACGGAGACGCAAAATGGATATTCGACAATTGCATTATTTTAGGGAAATCGTAAGACAAGGCAGTATTTCAAAGGCAGCTGAAGTCCTACATATCGCCCAGCCCCCGCTGAGTCAGCTGTTAAAAAAACTCGAAACCGAGCTTGGAACCACTTTGATTCATCGCTATCGGCAAAAATGGGAGCTCACCGAAACAGGTGAAATCTACTATCAATATGCAGAGAAAATGTTAAGGCAAACCGAGGATGTCAGACAGCGAATCCTAGAAATTGACCAAGGAGTCTCGGGAACGATAAACATTGGGGTATCTTCAGCATGCTCCAACTTACTTATTGATCATGTCAGTATGCTTCGCTCTCATTTTCCAAGTGTGAAAATCAAGATTATTTCCGGAGACTCAGAGGAATTGTTAAAAAAACTAGAGCAAAGAGAGATCCATGTCGCCTTGCTTTTACGACCTGGAAACACTGAACACTATCATATCAAGAAAGTAAACAAGCAGCCTTACGTCGTCATCATTCCTACCCATTGGAAGTCAAAGTTTTCAACGGAGAAACTAACATTTGACCAACTTGCTTCCTTCCCCATCATTATGCTTGGGGCGATGGAAGGACATTTTTTTTATGAAAACATCCTCAAAGCGTTTGATGAACGTGGGTTAAAGCCAAATATTGTGATTGAATGCAAAAATCTTACGATGGTCGTCGCACTTGTTAGCAGAGGATTAGGTTTATCGATTATACCCCGAATGGATTATGCCTCCCCGTATTCAGAACATACAACGCTATTGGATTTGGAGGGTTTTGAATTCAGCATGGAGCCTGTATTTTTACGATTAAAAGATGAACCGATTCCAAAAGCAGCAAGTCAGTTTTGGGAGATGATTGAGTCATTTTTTACATAGTAATTTTACAATTGCTAGAGTGCATATGACTGTAGAAAATTAACCCAAACTCCCCCAATACCTAGTTAATGAATACTATTTTTAATGATGGAAAGGTTAAAGAAGAGATTAGGAAGCGGAGAATGAAAGACAATGAAACCATCATTTGAAGACGTAAAAAAAGCAAGGGAAACATTAAGAGATGTTGCATTTGAGCATTGGGTTCATGATGACTTATTTACTTGGAAATGGTGGTTATTACTTGCAGCCACGATCATCCCTTGGATTTTATGGATTAAATTTCACGATAAAAACAGAACCTTTGAAATTTTAAGTTACGGACTTATTTGGGCTATATTGTCCTCACTTTTTGATGTGATTGGTGGGGAATTGATTTTATGGGGTTATCCAGACAAACTGTTACCAATGGTTCCTCCGTTATTCCCAGCAGATATTACCGTCATTCCTGTTTTATTTATGTTTATTTACCAGTTTTCCAAAAACCTTTATCGTTATTTTATTTTTTCTGTACTAGGTTCTGCATTATTCTCTTATGTAATTGAACCTCTTTTTATTAAAGGCGGGATGTTAATTTTACATAATTGGACACATACAAAGTCCTTTATAGGATTTTTCATCCTGTCCCAGGTTGTATACTTAATCATAGTCAGCCTTAAATCAAAAATGAATACTTAATAATTAAGTATTGCAATTGCAAAAAAATTAGCAAGGGAATTTATTAAGGAAGGAAAAGGAAAATTCACAGTTCCTTTTCGTCTCAAAAACAAACTCATTCATTACATCAATGAATATGCTAAAAAATAAGGGTTTCTCATCAGAGAACCCTTATACAGGCAAGATTAAAGCAAAGCAGGCTTTATCCCTATGTTATGGTTCACCTATCATTCAATCTCCACTTGATCCCCAACATTGACTTTTCCAGGTTTCACAACCGAAGCATAAACACCAAAACTTCCAGCATTCTTTCTCACAATCGTTCTTAAAACATTCGGATCTTTCGGAAGGTCGCCTTGGGCCAAGGTTGTCATAATACACCTTTTGGTTTCTTGCGAAATTTTGAGTTGCACATCACCAATAGTTAAGGTTTTTCCCACCCACTCATTTTCGATAAAAGCTTCTGTATCCGGAACCTCAATAATTAAATTTGGCCTGAACCGGCGTGGCTCAATTCTGCTATCCGGTGCTAGGTTTCTTACGTAATTGATTGTGGAAGTTGTAACAATATGAACCATATCAATATCAAAAAACGTGTCTTTAGGTGACGTTCTCGTAAAAACAGTGCCTTTGTTGTCGAGTTCCTCAATTTCTTCAGGAATATATCCTTCAAACTGGACATCACTCGAGGATACGGTTGACAAATGAACGTTTCGTTTAAGGCTGTTTGAAAGCATTTCATTTTTTTCTCCGTCTGTGCTAACCATCGAGCGACCATCCGGCAAAGTGATTCTTACCGGTGGAATAGCCGCTCCCTTCTCAGGAGGTTCAATAAAATGTGCTCGGTACCGGAACATGTTTGGCCACTTTTTAGGATTTTTTGCATTCGCAAGTTTTCCCGTTTCATTATCAATGACGCCATACGCTCTGTCTCCCAATAACCCCTTCTCCGTTACCTCGCACGCGTTCAATTCCTCGCCCATCATCGACTTAACAGGATATCTCCAAATTGAAGCAACCTTTAGGGCTGCCATACCTATCACCCTTCCCATATGTAATCCATTTGGTCTTATATGTAAGTATATTGGTTTACCTATTATTTGCAAAATAAAAGATTTAAATATTCGAACAATTATCATTGAAAGGTTGTCCTGTTAATGCCATGAATGAGGTACTCTTGTTGATAAACTCTCAATCTTAACCTTTTCGAAAAGATTTCACAATCAAAAATCCACCCAATAACCCGAGCAAGATCGCAATTGTAAGCGGAACTGAGCCTACTTCTCGTAAAGCTGTTCCAAAAATTCCATAACGAGAGTCCCACTCTCCCACTACCTGAGCCAAAACTTGAGAATAAATCGAAGCTGCTATCAGTGATGCTCCATAAATAATCGCACTCGCTATTAACAAGGTTAGTCCAATTATCGAATGCTTCATTTTAGTCAACACCCCCTTCAACCATGAGGCTAAAAATAACAGTAGTTCTTAGCTTTTTTGTAGCCTAACAACAAATCCTTACAACTAAGTTTTTTTAATAGTTTTTATTGATCGTTTTAAAACCAAACCTAGACACTCCATAATAGATTATGAGTAATTGCACCAAAGTCTCGAAGAATCTATTCATTGGTAGTCCATAAGAGGTCAGCGTTATATCTAAGATCAAGCCAAGTATCAATGCAAGCAGCCAAAAGATGAAACTGACAGTGATTAATCGGACCATGTCTAATCACCCTCCTAACCATATAAAAACGTAAATATCAGATTGCTAACACTATGCTTGCACGGTTACCTAACTAGAAAGGCCCGTACCTTGTTAGCCAGACCTCTTTAGAAGGTGTTTGCTTTTGTAAAACGAGAACATAAGTTCCTAAATGTAAGTTGGAAATTAAAACAAAAAGTTAAGATCCTCCAATTAAGACTCATAGGCATATAAAATAATCTCCATGCCACTATGTGTTTTCCGCCAATCATAAACAACGACGACTTCCTTCCCAACTCTTGCTTCAACATTACTCTTAAACTTCTGGATTATTTCATCGATAATGTCTTTCTTATGTTGGTATTTTCCTGAATTCACCTCTCTCCGATCGTCATAGACAATCGTGTAATCAACTAACTTATTCGAAATTGAAATATTCATCGCAATCCTCCCTGTAAAATTCGACCACCTTCGCCAATTACTTACTCTACTAACCGTTCAATTTTTTATTGCCAGTTTAATTGAAATCGTGATTTGTTCCTTGAAAACACCAGAATCATCGATTTTTAATAATTCTTCTTTTAACTGTTTTTCAAATAAAGGAGCTTTTCCCCCTAAAAATCGTTTCGCAGCATACGAAGTTGAATAAAGATTGCCAATAATGGAGTCCACGGTCCATACATGTTCATACGGAGGGAGTTCATGGATTTCCAATTCAAATTTTGAAGCGGTGATGATGTCTTGATAAGGAAGTGCTGGCTCTGAATAGGTTGTCTTTCCTGCTCTTCTTTCCAATCCATACCATTGCTTAACAAGCTCGTTCACTTTCTGTTGCCAAGGTAAAATTTTTTTATGTGGAGAATAATCATCAACGATCGCCACACCACCGCCAGATGACACCATTTCATACAAAGTATCAAGAACCTGCTCGCGATTCATCCAGTGAAAGGCCTTTGCAATTGTGACCAATCTATAGTCTAGATCCATCGTTTTCTTATAAGTATCAAGATCACCAGGAAACCATTTCAGGTTCCCCACTCGATATTCCTTCCCAAGACGCATGGCTTCTTCTATCATTTCAATTTCTGGATCAACCCCAACAATCCCTTCAAACCAATCAGCAAACCTCAACGCCAATTGTCCAGTCCCACACCCTAAATCAAGCATGTGACCTTTCCCATCCAGCGAAAACCGCTCGACTAAGAAGCGAATTAAAGAAGCCGGATATAAAGGTCGATAACGTGAATAATACCAAGCTGTCCCCTTGAACAACTCATCCCCATAACCTGTCATGATAAAAATCACCCCCTCAAATCATGGTTCTTTTACAGCAAACTCCCATCGTTTAGCAAAGAAAGAGACCAAATCTATCGGCCTATCCGACCTGGTCTGTTTACAATAATTTCAACCTTAAAACTTATAGATTAGTGATTAACAGCCAATTCTTCAACTAGATTCCTAGCTTCCTTGTTTACATTTTCAACAGCACTTTCCCTTGATACTTCCTGCTTTGTATTAACCGATGAGCCTGTGCAGCATCCTTCAAAGGAAACACTTTAGCAATCGGAAGCGAGACTTTGTTCGATGCAAACAGTTCGATTACCTTATCGGCAACCGGCTTCAATCTTTCTGGGTCTCGTTCTCTCGTGGTTCCTAAACTAAAACCTTTTATGTTTCGACAACTACTATGTACATCACTTGTTTTTATATGACCAACTTTCCCGCTACTGTTTCCAAATTGAACAAGTGTCCCATAAAAAGCTAAGCAGTCTAGACTCCTATCGGTCACTTCACCCGCAACACTATCGAAAATCACATTAGCCCCTGCACCGTTGGTTTCTTTTAAAACTTCTTCTGCGAAATTTTCATACGTACATACCACATCAGCACCTAACTGTTTGACATAGGATGCTTTATCCAAACTTCCAACTGTGCCGATAATTTTATCGACTCCTGCTAATTTGGCCAATTGAATCAACATCGAACCAACTCCACCACCTGCACTATGAACAACGATGGTGTCAGTTTGTTTCACTTGGCCGATTTCGTGGAGGAGAATATAGGATAAAATTGAAACCGTTGGCATTGCTGCCGCCTGCTCGAAATGTAACTGCTCTGGAATTTTAAAAACTAATGATTCCTTTGCAACAACATATTCGGCATAAGAACCACTTTTAGGAAAAGCAATCACTCGGTCGCCGACTGAAAAGGTGGAATCTGGTCTGACTTTTTCAACAACCCCCGCAACATCCAGCCCAAGCATCAAAGGAAATTTTCCTTTCCCTTTATTGCCGACCCGTTTTTTAATATCAGCATAGTTCACACTCGTATAAGCAGCTTTAATGAGAACCTCATTCTCACCAATCGCGGGTGTATCAACTTCTGTATAAGAAAGTACACTAGCATCGCCAAATTCATGTTGAATGACAGCCTTCAATTCTTGATCCCCTCCGTTTTCAATGAACTACGATTCTATTAAAAGAATACCATAACCATTGTATTATTTTTTAAAATATCAGAATATATAAGGATAGGATATTCGGACGTTGGCGTTTATCTAAGGAGGATGTCTCTGAGGATGAAATCGATATATAAAAGGGATGGGAAAAAGGTCATTGCACAACATTATGAAGAGTACATAGAAAGTTTTGATTTTGAAGTCGAGAGGACTTACGTTGATACAAGTTATGGGAAAACCCATCTTCTTATAGCAGGCCCACCAGACGGGAAACCAGTTTTTCTCTTTCAAGGTGGAAATTGCATCAATCCAATGACCTTTTCATGGTTTTTACCACTCGTAAAAGAATACAGAGTTTACGCACCAGACACCATTGGTCATCCAGGATATAGCGACGAAAACCGAATTTCAGCAAAAGACGGTAGTTTTGCCTACTGGATCAAGGAACTGATGGATACTTTTCAAATAAATCGTTGTGCATTCGTCGGTCCATCTTACGGTGCCGGAATTATTTTACGATTAGCCACTTATCTGCCCGATAAAATTGCCTGTGCAGCATTGGTAGCACCCGCAGGGATTAAACTAGGTTCAAAGCTTAAAATGATACAAGACATCCTCCTACCTTTAGTGTTGTTTCATGGAACCTCCTCCCCAACCTATCTTGATAAAATCGCCAATCATATGGCCGATTCTGGTATGAAAGAAAGAGATAAAACCATTATTGGCGACGTTTTTAAATATGTAAAATTGGAACAAGACATGCCCAAATTAACAACGAAAGAAGAGTTAGCTCACTATCACGCACCTACTATGGTCATAGCCGGTAAAAAAGATCTCTTTTTTCCAGATAATAGAGTAAAGGAAGCTGCTAGAGAAATTTTCTCAAATTTAATTGAGTATAAAAGCTATGATATGTGCCATTTCCCATCTGAAGAGTATTTGCTAAAAATCCATCAGGATATTACTAAGTTTTTAAAAGAACATTACTGACTATAAAACTAGAAAAGGAACTCCCAGGATATAGGAAGTTCCTTTTTATGGTGTGTGGTTGTTTACCTTCTTCGTTTACTTTTTTTTACCGGCATCCAAATCTCACTATAAACATTGTCCGATGGATCACTGTGCTTTGTAAAAGAAATACTAGGTAAATCGACGACCTCATAATCGGATGATGGCAACCATTCGGAATAAATTTTAGCGTGTGTTTCTTGCAGCGTAGCAGGAAATGGTCCTCGATTTGGAAAAATCGCCCAAAGACTTTCTTCAATCGTAATTTGCTCTAAATCTTGGAATGGATTTTCCTTTGTCGTCGCAAAACCAAGCATATGAGTTAAAGAGCCTTTTTCTTCTAAGAAACCATCATCAAAGTCATACGAAACATTCAAAACTTGTTGTGGATATAAATCAGCTAACTGATGCATTTCTTTTCTTTGCTGCTCGGTAATACTCTGAGCGAGTTCAATGATCTCCTGATTTTCCCCTTCAAACTGAATCGGTACTCGTTTTGATACCCCGACGATATGAAACTTCGCTTTTTTCTCGATCTTGAATTCCATTGATGTTCCTCCCCTGATATCGATATAAAAGATAAATTTGGGAAATGATTTTTGGATTTTGTTTTTCGCTACTGCTGAAGGTAAAAAACCACTCCAATCACGAAAAGCTCGTGAAAACCCTTCTATCGATTGATAGCCATATTTAAAAGCAACATCCGTCACTTTTGCGCCGTTTATTAATTCCACATTCGCAACAGATAATCTCCTATTTTTGATATACTCATTCAAAGACATCCCAGCCATATACGAAAACATTCGTTTAAAATGATAATCACTGAGACCGACAATTTTTGAGATATCCTCTCCAGAGATTTCTTCTGTTAAATGCTCATCAATATAGTCCATAAGTTGATTGAATTGCTGTAACATTCATTTCCCTCCTTTACAAAACCATCTTACCGTTCACAATGGTGGTTTACTCGATTTTTTCAATATGGAGTTTATCGGAGTTATGTTTAACATCGAAACTCTTTCAAACCATGTTTCTTAGACACATTCTCGTCCTTCACAACAGTTTCTGTCTTACAAACCCAGTTCAAAGACAACACCAAGTTTGTTTCAACTAATTCTGTCCTAGATCCCCTTCCAACTAAGACCACTCCGACTCACTTCTACCGAAACCTATCTTTTCAAGTATGATCAGGTAGCTTCAATCTTCCCCCATATTCCCCCACAATACTTTGACGATAATGCCCTCTTCCCATAAGATAAAAAGATAATAATGATTGTTAGGGTGAACACTATGAAAATTTTATTGGTCGAGGATGATCGAACCATTGCTTCAGGATTGGAGTATTCCTTGAAACAAGAAGAGTATGAAACACTGGTTTGTCATAATGCCGCTTCCGCCCAAGAGGTCATACATAATAAAATCCAAGATATCGATTTATGTCTCTTTGACCTGAACCTTCCTGACGGCAGCGGTTACGACTTATGTGAGCTCGTGAAAAAAAAGCAAGATATCCCGGTGATCTTTTTAACCGCTTATGATGATGAAGTGAATGTCGTCATGGGGCTTGATATGGGGGCGGATGATTATATCACTAAACCATTTCGGATTCGTGAACTAGTCTCAAGAATTAAAACCGTTTACCGGCGCTACAATCGTCATACACAACCGAAAAACACGATTGAAATCGACAGCATTCAAATCAACACCTTAGAAGGAAAAGTATATAAACAAAGCAATGAAATCTTGTTGACAGCTTTAGAGTATCGACTTTTCTTGATTTTTGCCAATCACATTGGACAAGTTCTCACCAGGGCACAGCTGCTTGATCGTATATGGGATGTTGCCGGTGATTTCGTCAATGATAACACCTTGACGGTATATATTAAAAGATTGCGTGAAAAGCTGGAAGACGATCCGCAAAACCCTACCTTGATCAAGACAGTCCGAGGCATGGGCTATAAGGTCGGTGAGTGAGTTGCTTCGCAATCGAGAAGTTCAAATCTTCCTGACAATTCTTTTCCTCGTCAGTATCATCGGCTTTTCTATGACGTTTTTCATTTCCATACTTGCAGCTTGGATTATGCTCGGAGTCGCAATCCTCCTCATCAGCTGCACGCTAATTTTTACTCAATGGCGCTACCGTGAAATTGAAAAACTATCAGGCTATTTGCAGAAAATAAGCAGTGGCGATTTCCAGTTGGACGTTCGTGATAATTATGAAGGCGAGCTAAGCATTTTAAAAAGTCAAATCTACAAAGTGACAAAAATGCTTTCTGAGCAAGGAACACTGTTACAAGAGGACAAAGCAAAACTTACCAATGCGATTTCCGACATTTCGCACCAACTAAAAACGCCCCTCACTTCGATGATGGTGATGGCGGATTTGTTGCGTGATAAAAACTTGGATGATCAAAAACGATCCGAGTTCACTCGGAACCTTCAAGTCCAACTTGAACGCATGGAATGGCTCGTTTCTTCTTTATTAAAACTTTCAAAAATCGATGCCGGTACGATTATGTTTAAAAAAGAAAAAGTTATGGTGCGTGAGCTTGTTCAAAATGCAGTCGAACCGCTTTTGGTTCCAATGGACATAAAAATGCAAAGCTTAAACATCCAAGGCGATGACAAAGCTACGTTCTTCGGTGACTACAACTGGACCACCGAAGCGCTCATCAATATCATTAAAAACTGTGTTGAACACACAGCTGAAGAAGGCGAAATTTCCATTCATTTTTCAGAGAATGCTCTCTTCACCGAAATCACGATTGCTGACAGCGGGAAAGGAATCTCGAAGGAAGACCTCCCTTACATTTTCAAACGGTTTTATAAAGGGAAAAACGCGAGTGATGACAGTGTCGGAATCGGACTCGCAATGGCGCACAGCATCATCACCAGTCAAAAAGGCGATATTGAAGTCCAAAGTCAACCAGGTATTGGCACAAAATTCCATATAAAATTTTACAAACAAGTAATCTGAGCGGGACAAGGTGCCTGTCCCTCCGTCCCATCCCTCCGTCCCAAAGTGAATAAATTGTCACTTAAGAGTCACTTTATAGTCATACTAGCCCGATATACTGACCTCAAGACAAACAAATGACGGAGGTTTTCTTATGAATATATTAGAAGTTAAAAACCTATCAAAGGTATATGGCAAGGGCGAAACGGCGGTTAAAGCGTTAGATGATGTTTCATTCTCGGTTAAAAAAGGCGATTTTGTTTGCATCATCGGGCCGTCTGGTTCAGGGAAGTCGACACTCCTCCATTTACTTGGTGGCGTTGATCGGCCAACGAGCGGAAAAGTACTCATTGATCAAACCGATATTTATGACTTGAATGAAACACAACTTGCGATTTTTCGACGCCGACAAATTGGCTTAATTTATCAATTTTATAATCTGATTCCGATTTTAACGGTCGAAGAAAACATTACGTTGCCAATGCTATTAGACGAGCAAAAAGTCGATCCGAACCAGTTTAACAAGGTTGTCGACGTTTTAGGATTAAACAAACGGCTTGCCCACTTGCCAAACCAGCTTTCCGGCGGTCAGCAGCAACGTGTTTCGATTGGACGAGCGCTCATCAGCAATCCGGCCATTATGCTTGCGGACGAACCAACAGGAAACCTTGATAGTCAAAACAGCAAAGAAATCATGGAACTGTTAAAAATGTTTAATAAAACTTACAATCAAACACTAATTGTCATCACCCACGATGAACGCATTGCCCTTCAAGCCGACCGCGTCATTTCCATTGAAGATGGTAAAGTCGCCAGAGATGAGGTGATTCGTCCATGAACATTATCAACAAAGTCACCCTCCGGCATTTAAAAGAAAACAAACGCCGCTCACTCGTGACCATCATGGGCGTCATCATTTCAGTGGCCATGATTACCGCCGTATCTACACTTGGGGTTTCGTTTTTAGACTTATTGATTCGTCAGGACATCAATACCAATGGTGAGTGGCATGTACAATATAAAGGCGTCACCAAAGAACAAGTCGCAGCGATTGAACAAGACAGTGAAACAAAACAGCTGATTCTTTCTAGTGAAGCCTATGCTCATTTAGAAGAATCGGAAAATGACTATAAACCCTATTTATATTTTAAAAACTACAACAAAACCGGTATGGAGCATTTCCCAATTGAAGTAATCGAAGGTAGACTTCCGCAAAGCGAAGATGAGATTGCGATTTCTGAAGCGATTGAAAGCAATGGGAAAGTTAAATACAAAATCGGCGATCAACTCACAGTTAACATTGGGGATCGGTTAAATAAAACGGACGGAACGAAGTTAACACAAAATAATTCCCTCGTTAGCGATGGGGAAACAATTAACGAAGAATTAAAAATCACTGAAACCAAAACCGTCACAATTGTTGGTGAAATTAAACGTCCAACCTGGGAACAAACTTGGTCGCCAGGTTACACGGTGATCGGCTATGTGGATGAAAAAACAATCAGCGAAAATGACACCGTGGAAGCATTTGTCGTGTTGCCGAAAGTGAAAAGTTCCCTCTATGAACATGCAGAAAAACTCGCCGATACCCACGGAATTGAAACCATCAACTATAATTCTGATCTGCTTCGCTATTATGGAGTTACGAAAAATGACCAATTGCGCATGACTCTCTTTTCTTTAGCTGGTATTATCATGGGCGTCATTATCATTGGTTCCGTAGCTTTGATTTATAATGCCTTTGCGATTAGTGTATCCGAACGTGCGAGACATCTAGGAATGCTTTCGAGCGTTGGTGCGACGAAAAAACAAAAACGAAATTCTGTGTTTTTTGAAGGCGCGGTGATTGGCGCGATCAGTATCCCGATTGGGATTCTTGCTGGCCTTGTAGGGATTGGGATCACCTTTATGTTTATCAATAAATACCTACAAGGGGCACTCGGAGTTTCTGAAAATCTAGAATTGGTTGTCACCCCATCTTCTCTTTTGATTGCTTGTGGAATCTCCATCTTGACGATTTTTATTTCCACCTATATTCCAGCGCAAAAAGCATCAAAAGTTTCCGCGATTGATGCGATTCGCCAAACACATGATATTAAATTGTCAGGGAAAACAGTGAAAACGAGCAAATTTGTCCGCAAAGTTTTTGGAATGGAAGCCGAAATTGGCCTAAAAAACGTGAAACGAAATAAAAAACGATACTTGGCCACCGTGTTTTCACTCGTGATTAGCATTGTCTTGTTTTTATCGGTCAGTTATTTTACCGACAATCTAAAAAAGTCGCTAGAGATGTCACAAAATGATTTTACCTTTGATATTCAAATTTCCAGCAGCGAATTAAGTCGCGAAGAGGTAGCCATTTATACCAAGCTCGATCATGTCACCAATTCCAGCATTATTGAGGAAACACAATTAGAAACACTCATTGAAATGGATCAAGTTCCCGCTCAATTGAAAGCGCAAATCGAAGCAAACAATATGGCGATTGAAGATGGAAAATTTCCTTATTATGTTGGTCTGCATGCGATGGATGAAGAGAGTTTTCAAGCTTATGCTGAACAAATCGGTGTCGACGTGGATGATTTTACTCAAAAAGACACACCAACTGCAATTGTCATTGATGAAATTTCTTATCAAGATTATGCATCCGGAAAATTTATCGAATCAAAATCAATTGAAACAGAAGTTGGAAATAAAATCGACATATTGACTAGTGTAACTGGGGAGATGGAGAATGAACAACCGAACTTGGAAGTAGTCGGCAGTGTTCAAATTGGTGCCTTGACTGACCAAGTTCCAATGGGCGTCCAGACTGCTTCGCTAGGAGGCGTAAACTTAATTGTCCCTGAAGCAACATTGGACCAAATAGGGATTTCACGAGATGCCTTGACCACCTTTGTCTATTTAAATAGTACAGATCCAATGGCCACGCAAACCGCGATTGAAGATCAAAAAGAGTCGAGCATTCATATCTTCAATGTTTTCCAGCAACGCCAACAAGAAGGACAAATGATTATGCTCATGTCTGTTTTCACCTATGGGTTTATCACGCTGATTTCCCTAATCTCGATCGCCAATATTTTCAACACGATTTCAACAAGCATTTCACTGCGCAAACGTGAATTTGCGATGCTCCGATCCGTTGGCATGACCCCAAAAGGATTTAATAAAATGATTCATTATGAAAGCATTTTTTATGGAGTGAAAGCCTTGGCCTATGGACTGCCAATTAGTGTCCTGGTGATGCTCGCGATTCATCGCTCCATTGGCTACACCTTTGATTATGGATTTAGCTTACCATGGATGAGCATCCTGTTCGTGATTGTCGTGATTTTCTTAATTGTTGGTTCAGCGATGCTCTACTCCATCTCAAAAATAAAAAACGAAAACATCATCGAAAGTTTAAAGCAAGAGAATATTTAAAACTACTGTAAACGCTCGGAACCTCTGAGCGTTTTTTCATGTCTGCTTCACCTAAAGCCTCCCCCCTCAGAAAAGTGATTCTAAGAGTTCTAGAATCTTCTCAAAAGGGACCCTTGATACTCTTGCGTTACCAACTCATTTGAATTCTTCTCAGACTGGAACGCTAGACACATCTTGCGTTACCGAATTATCCGAATCCCACTCAAACGGGTACGCTAGATTCCTCTTTCGTTCCTTCAATGTGAACAAGAAAAAAAGAATACGATGAACCTTGTGCAACAATAAATGTTACGTTTTAATTCATAATTTTAGTTACAACAGTCTTTTTTCTATTTATCAAATCGATTCAGAACGGTCTTAAAAAAATGAAAGGGATTCAAAATAATGGTAATCTTAAGATATAAAAGAAAGGAGGATTCGTTGTGGAGAAATCCGTTCCAGAAATCACACTTCATGATGGTGTTACAATCCCCGTGATTGGTTTGGGTACATACAAACTGAAAGGAAATCAAGGGGTAAAGGCGATTCAACACGCCATTGATCATGCAGGATATCGTCTATTAGATTCAGCTTATAATTATGAAAATGAAGGGACTTTAGGAGAAGCAGTTAGAAGCAGTTCTGTATCAAGAGATGAATTAAGGATTACTTCTAAATTACCTGGCCGTTATCATTCGTATGATCTTGCAGTGATGACAATTGAAGAATCTTTGTATCGCGCGAACCTTGATTATTATGATTTATATCTGATCCACTGGCCTAACCCTATACAAAATCAATACATAGAAGCTTGGCAAGCGTTAATTGACGCTAAAAAGAAAGGCCTTATCCGTTCAATCGGTGTTTGTAATTTCTTACCAGAACATATTGAGAGCCTAGTCCAAGAAACAGGCGTAAAGCCTAGCATCAATCAAATTGAATTACATCCGTTTTTTAATCAAGCCTCTCAAAGAGAATGGCATGAACAGAATCAAATTCATACTCAATCTTGGAGTCCATTGGCTCGGGCAAATGACGTCCTGCAAAATAGCTTGATTCAGCAAATTGCCAACGGCCATAACAAAACGGTTTCACAAGTAATTTTGCGTTGGCATTATCAAATTGGAGCGATTTCCATTCCTAAATCAGCTTCTCCTGATAGACAACTTGAGAATATCTCCATTTTTGATTTTTCATTAACTCCAGAAGAAATGAGCTCCATTTCGCAGTTAACAAAGCCTGACGGAAGAATTAATAATCAAGACCCTGCCGTTTATGAGGAATTTTAAATACAGTTTTTAACAGAGATGTGTCTCAAAAACTGAGACAGCACCCAACTAAACAGAACTGATATGAAACAAAGATTACATCGGCAAACATAACGGGTTCCCTTCTAGGGGAGAAAATATTATTTACAAAAAATTTAAGGAATACAAATCCAAAAGTTTTTGGGTCCCTCTTTTATTGAGAATTTTTATGTAATAGCTACTACAATAACAACTAAATGAACGTAGTAATTTTTGCTAGAGAACCTAAATTTATGTTCTCTTGGTATGCTATAGTTGTGGCGAAATTGCTTGATGTATTCATTACTACCTAGAGTTATAATCTATCAATCTTTCATAAAGAAATAATATAGTTGACTTTTAAGGGGAATAAAATGCACAAAAGAAATTTTCTTTTGCTTGGAATTGTTATTATTTTCATTTTATTAGGTTGGTTTGCCTATCAAAAAGCCACTGATGACACCTATGAGGGGATGTCTATTATTCCAGAACAACATAAAGATATTCCTTTATATGAGGGATTAAAACCAACTAGAAGCCACTATGAAATAAAGGGAAATCGTTGGGAGGAGATTTATCAGTTTTATATGAACGAACTTCCTAAGCTTGGTTGGGAAGTTGAGCATGAACAAACCGCTCTAGAGGATGACAATAATGAAAACGATTGGTCTGGTTTTTATTCACTATGGATAAAAGATGGATTCAACGGGGAACTGCGGATTTCAGCAAGTTATAATCACTATGATGAAATAACAAAAGTGATCTTTGATAAAACCACAATTTATAAATCAACTTCTTGGATTGAAGGAATTCCAGACAGCATTTGTATTTATGAAACTCTAAAAGATGAAAAATGTCTTGAAATAGAAGATAAGTCTAAGATTAAACAGATCAATTCACTTATAAATAAAGCAACTGATTGGGATAAAGAGGAACTACCACAAAGGGAAAAACAAGTGTCGTCGATTTTGGAAATCTAGAAATTAAGGTTTCTTATGAAAGTGATAAAGAAATCTATTTTCAATCAGAAAAAGGGATAAAAATCATGAAACCAGATCCTGAATTCTTCGAACTGACAAACCTTCCCCATTAACAGCAAAATCTATAACACCAAAACGCTCAGGATTTATCTGAGCGTTTTCGTTGTGCTATTGTTTTCTAGTAAAATCGATGTAAAATAATACGTTATTTTACTCAACCGGTAAGGTGACCAATGTAACGAATGGATATTTTCACTTTAAATCTTGCAATTATTAAAATGCACAATGCACCTTTTTATCGATTTCCTACACCATTAAACATCCCATATCCAGGCCACCAAGATCACGCACAGAACGAAAACCATTTTTAAAATTAAGAATCTGCCCCACAGGGTGATCCATAAAAGGGTTATATCCAATAATAATAAGAAGAAGATCGTAACCATTCCCGTTATCATGAACCAGTATGCTCACAAACGCAACTATCGAAAACACCTGGATAAAATCGCGCACTTGAAGTCGATATTTTCGCCAAAAAACCACAATAAACAATAATCCACCAGCTCATATCGCAGCAGCCGCAAGGAGATGGACGAAATTGTTTGATATCATTCCCAAAATCGGATATATGGAATTCGCATGTCCATTAAAGCTTTTAGCAGCTAGCATGAGAATCAACCAAGTGACATCGAGCCACTTAAAGCGAGCTAACACAAAAAAGCCTATCAGTGATAAAGCTAAAGAGACATTCTATGAAAATCCGAAGCTAGTAAAAACCGGAATGCCAGTAGAAGTAGATTGTAATAACAATGGTGTGACAATTAAAATGATGAAAAATAATAAGTATTCAGGCAGAGATAATTGGATTTGCCGACCTTCCGCCGTTAACTCCACCTCTTTGATTTGGACCTTTTTTGCGTTCTTAATTGATGATTTCAACATCAAAAAGACCATCTTTAATCTTTAAATTAAAAGTGAGTATCACAGTTTCCGGACTTCCGTTTAGCCTACTACCCGCTGCCTGATTGGCCGCCTTCAAGACAGCATGTGCAAAGTCTTGCTCAGGTAGAAAACTCATCCAAAAAATAAAAATGAACAGGATCCAAGCTCTCCTTACCTTAGCTCCCCCTAGATGATTTCTTGTTATCCTATTCATTCCTTTAATAAATGACATTGAGAAGGTTTTAACTGTTTTCTATTTTAAAAGAGTCATCTTGTTTGCTCTCTATCTACTTGTTTACTCTTTAGATGTGTTTTCATTTCCTTCATCCGAAGTTTCATCCGGTTTACAGTCCATTACTTCTTCTGCGTCCTCATTTTGATTCCGCTTGCTATAATCTTTTTTTTCCGTTTTCGACTTCAATTTCCGCCGCTTCCTTCTTTTTTTCGATTTCGGCTTAAATACGGTTTCCTCTTCTTTCCATTCAATCTCGCATTCAGGTACATATGATTGTGGCTTTTCAAATGTGTCCTTCATTTTTGCTTCTTGCATATCATTCACTACTTCCTTCAGATCCTCAACCGCTGCTTTCAATGCTTCCACTTCATTTACTTCGTTTTCAGCTTCCGCTTCAATTGTCGCATTCATTTCCAGTGCAGCTCTAACCTTCTGTTCGACGATTTCTCTCATGCTTGACTTGTCTGACCATTCTTCCTCGTCACTTGATTCTTCTTCGTCACTTGATTCTTCCTCGTCACTTGATTCCTCTTCGTCACTTGATTCTTCCTCGTCACTTGATTCCTCTTCGTCACTTGATTCCTCTTCGTCACTTGATTCTTCCTCGTCACTTGATTCCTCTTCCTCAAATGAAGCACCACAATGGGGACAATGGTCATCATGGCAGCAAACAGGGCATGGATTGTATTGCTTGTCTAGCCACTTAATTTTGCAGATGCGCTCAATAAGGATTGTTACAACCTTTTTATCTTCCTTAATTACATCAACAAAATTAGTTCCGACATTGCAAATAACCCCTCTGATCTGACTCGTTGATTCAGACTCGGAACAATCAAAAAAGATTTTTACTTTACAGCCTTTAAAACGAAATAGTTGAAAATATAGATTCCCATTCAATCCATTAAAATTCAAGCGAAAGTTTGGAAGACAGGAATTAAATGGCGATACCTTAAAAAGCACATCACAATGTTCCCCTTTGAAATTGGCATCAAAGTGAGAGTTATGGTGGTGATGAAGAGGATGTCCTACGTTATCGTGGTTTGAAAAAAATCTACTGTCGTGAAATTCACTCTCCCGACATTTTTCACAGCTGCAATGGAAGTTCATGTAATAATCGTCGCTAGACCCCATCTGATGTCTATAAGAATGTGATTTATTCATTTTCGTAGGAAATTGACTACCTGTACACTTGAAAGATTCGATTTCATCTCTTAGACTTTCAATCTGCTCTTGAAGTTTTTTATCCTTTTTTCCCATTCCACTACTCCTTTCTAAATTATTCATAATAGTATACGTGACCAAGCTCACTACTGCCATGGACATACGTGCAAACTGTAAAAAATTAAACATATATCTAGCTTAGTAAAATCTTCTACACTAAAAAAAAGGTACACCATTCCGATGTTAACAACATCAGGTTGGTGCACCAATTCTTTGAGTCATGCTATTCAACAATCTTTTTCTCATTAGCTAAAAACTTCTTAACAGTTTTAAAAAGTCATCTTCTTAATCCTTTAGGATTTCAATATAGGGTTTAACAGGTAATACCTGTCCCCCCTCCTTCTCTAAACTCGCTCCCAAAAACGAAGCTGAGCGATGGCGTTGACAAAATCTGTTCCAAAGTTTGGATTATTTTCAGCAAAAACGACTCCAGCCAAATTATTATTTTCCGTTGTCTGTATAAACGTCTTTCCAGTTGTCGCAACGCCAATTGGCTTATAATGTTTGTAGGCTACGTTTACGAAATCCATTACATCTTGCATGAATTTCGGTTGGTTCTTGGCTTCTCCACCAACCACATAGACAGAGTCAACAAGATAAGGACTATACGTGATAAACGTTTGATCTACCTTAATGGTCGTTCCATCTGATCCCGTAACCTTTCCAAGCTTCTCACTGATGAATTTCACAAACAATCCACTTTGTTCAAATAACTTCACCGCATTTGTGACCTCTGCACCGTTAAACCCATTTGCAATCAGGATCCCCACTTTTTGCGTTTTTGGATTTGGCGGCGTATGATACTGGCTTAGCGAAGCATAGCTTGTCTCAACAGAAACATGAGTTCCACTTGGAGGCTCGACCCCAATATGATCTGCCACAATCGTTGCTAATTCTTTATCGATATTCGCTAACAATTCGACATTTTGTTGGCGGACCGATTCGCTTTGTACTTTTCCGAGTTGATAGGTAAATGCTTCAATCGTGTGTTGCTTTTCAACTGGTGTCAAACTATTCCAGAAGATTCTCGTTTGCGAGAAGTAATCATCAAAGGATTTACTTCGACCGCGGATGACATTGCCGTCTACTTTCTTTGGATAATACTCGTAGCCACCTTCGTCTGGTGGTGTTTCATGTGGTGTATTCCCTGCTAATGAATTATTATGATAGTTCACTTGATCAATATCGATTCGAAATCTCATTGGACCGCGCCGAGTGTTATTATGAAACGGGCAAATTGGTTTATTAATCGGCAATTCTTGATGATTCGCTCCAAGACGATGGTATTGTGCACTTTGATAAGCAATTAATCTTCCCTGCAACACAGGATCATTGGAGAAACCGATTCCCGGAACAACATTGGCCGGGTTAAAGGCGACTTGTTCTGACTCTGTAAAGTAATTATCAATGTTTCGATTTAAGGTCATCTTCCCGATGAGTTGCACAGGGATGAGCTCTTCCGGCCAATATTTCGCAGGATCAAGAATATCAAAATCATAGTTGAATTCATCTTCCATCGGAATGAGTTGAACACCTAACTCATATTCTGGATAAGCTCCTCTTTCAATCGCTTCTCGCAAATCTTTCCGGTGGAAGTCTGGGTCAAGACCGCCAATTTTCAAAGCCTCATCTTGAAGCAGCGATTGAACACCAAGAACAGGCTTCCAAACAAAGCGGACAAATGTAGCGACTCCTTCTTCGTTCACAAACAAGTACGTATTAATCGACCACGATTCCATATGTCGGTAACTTCTAATGATGCCCCGGTCTGACATGATCCACGTGACCATATGGATAGATTCCTGATTATTAGCTACATAATCCCAAAATCGATCGTGAGCACCCGTTGCTGTTGGAATATCATCATCCTGCTTTGATTGGTACGCATGCATCGCATCCGGGAACTTCATCGGATCCTGATTAATTAAAACAGGCATAGCAATCGTTGTAAGATCATAGTTTCCTTCTTCTGTATAAAACTTAACTCCCTGACAACGCAAATCCCGTGCCGTATCATAAGAACCTTTAGCTCCTTGTACCGTAGAAAAACGAATGGTTAAAGGTGTCTTTTTCCCTGCTTCTTGTAAAAATCCTGCTTTCGTCACTTCTTTCATAGACTGATAGCATTCAAACTCTCCATGAGCACTGTAACCACGTGCATGAACAACTCTTTCCGGTGTCTCTTCATGAACGAAATGTGTGATCTTTTCGAAATAATCATAGTCCTCATGTAAGGAAGGGCCACGTTCAGCAGCTTTTAATGTAAAACGATCATTTGAAATTTTTCTTCCTTCATTTGTCGTCAAAGGCTTTCCTGTATTTTTAATGCGGTATTCATCTAGTTGCTCCTGTTTGGCATTCTTATGAACAGGGTTTTGGTTATCTGATTTTTTTTCATCCATATGTATCACCCTCCTGAAGATAGAATTTACCAAGGTTCCATTTATATACATATCTACGCAGTTTTTTCCTGATAGAAAAATTATTCATATCAGATTACTGCCCTTTCTCAAAAAGGGAACATAAGGAATATCCATTTAGGTAAACAATGGTTGAGGCACTTTATCCAACCGAAGGCAAAGCTGTAACAAAAAGTATGTAAGTTACAGGGAATCGAACCCCGAATCGCATGAAACAGAAACGGCGCCCAAACAGTATTATGTTTGGACGCCTGCTACGAATAAAACACATCCCTTAGTTCTACTATTAAATAGAATGATCCAATCAAAACTTGGAACATCCCTTTTAAAATAAAGAATGGAAAGAGCATAACTCTTTCCAGTTCCTTTCATTATGTTCGATTCCAAAAACGCTGATGGGCGATGGCATTGACATAATCCGTGCTGAAATTTGGATTATTATTTGCGAATACAACACCTGCCAAGTTGTTTTCATCTGAAGATAAAAGATAAGACTGTCCTGTCGAAGCAATTCCAATCGGTTTATATTGAGCATAAGCCGTTTGGACAAAATAGGTGAGGTCTTGATTAAATTTCGCTTGAAACCCAGCTTTTCCTCCCACAACATAAAGAGTGTCATACAAATAAGGGCTTGAGGTCAAGAACGTATGATGCACTTTAAGCGTTGTTCCATCGGAACCCGTTACGGTACCAAGCTTTTCACTGACAATCTCAATGAAAACGCCACTTTTCTTTAAAAAATTCAACACATTTGTCACTTCTTGCCCGTTAAAACCATTGCCAATCAGCACCCCAACTTTTTGAGTAACCGCATATTTAGGGGTATTCTCTTGGCTTAAAGAAGGATATCTTGTCTCGACAGGAACATGTGTCCCTTGAGGGCGATCAACCCCGATATTATCAGCAACAATATAAGCCAGTTCTTGATCGACATTCACCAACAGATCCACGTTTTGTTGGCGGACCGACCGGCTTTTTACTTTTCCAAGTTGAAAGCTAAATGCTTCAATGGTCATTTGCTTTTCAATAGGCGATAAACTGTTCCAAAAAATTCTCGTTTGTGAAAAGAAATCGTTAAAAGACTCACTTCGTCCGCGGACGACACGCCCGTCGACTCTTTGTGGATAATGTTCAAACCCGCCTTGTTCTGGTGGCGTTGTGTAAGGTGTATTATTCGCCAGTGAATTTTGATGATAGTTGACTTGGTCCACATCAATCCGATACCTCATCGGGCCTCGTCGTTGATTATTCGTAAATGGACAAACTGGTTTATTGATTGGTAGTTCTTGGTAATTCGTTCCAATTCGATGGACTTGTGCAGCATGATAGGCAATGATTCTTCCCTGTAAAACCGGATCATTGGAAAAATCAATTCCTGGAACAACATTTGCCGGACTAAATGCAACTTGTTCGGATTCCGTATGGTAATTTTCAATGTTTCGATTTAACGTCATCTTCCCGATAATCTGAACAGGAATTAATTCTTCCGGCCAGAACTTTGCAGGGTCAAGAATATCAAAGTCAAATTTAAATTCATCCTCCATCGGAATCAGTTGGACACCTAATTCATATTCAGGATAAAATCCTTTATCAATTGCCTCGCGCAAATCCTTACGGTGGAAGTCAGGGTCAATTCCGCCGAGTTTAATTGCCTCATCCTGAGTAAGGGAATGAACACCAAGGACAGGCTTCCAAACAAAACGGACAAAGGTTGCGACTCCTTGATCGTTAACAAACAAATAAGTATTAATACTCCACGATTCCATCATTCGGTAACTTCTTAAAATGCCTCGCGGAGACATCACCCATGTGGTCATATGAAGTGCTTCGGGGTTATTGGCAACATAATCCCAAAAATGGTCATGTGCACCAGTCGCAGTTGGGATATCATCATCCGACTTCGCTTGGTACGCATGGATCACATCCGGAAATTTCATCGGGTCTTGGTTGATTAGTACAGGCATGGCAATCATCGTCAAATCGTAATTGCCTTCTTCTGTATAAAACTTAACGCCTAAACAACGTAAATCCCTAGCCGTATCGTAAGAGCCCCTAGGTCCTTGCACTGTTGAAAAGCGGACCGTTAAAGGCGTTTTTTTCCCTGGTTGCTGAAACAAGCACGCTTTTGTCACATGACTCATTGATTGGTAACATTCAAACTCCCCATGAGCACTGTATCCTCTAGCATGAACCACTCTTTCCGGTTCTTCTTCCTGCACAAAATGGGTCATTTTTTCAAAATAGTGAAAATCCTCATGTAAGGAAGGACCACGTACACCTGCTTTTAAGGTTTCGGAATCATTTGAAACCTTAATCCCCTGATTCGTCGTCAATGGCTTCCCTGTATTTTGAATGCGGTACTGATTCAATTGTTCTTGCTTAATGTTATCAGCAGGCGGAATTTTTCCTTTTATATGGTGTTGGTTTCGTGAAGACTTTTCATCCATGTTGTATCACCCACCCTAGTATAAAAAATTTGAACTACATTTATATACTTATACAAATTTTTTTGAACTAGAACGGATATTAGGACCGATGGTTAAAAATCTCATTTTCAAACAAGCATAAAGATAAAATAACGTTCGAAGACGTACTCTAATGAAGTTTCTATGCATGAAGCGAACTTTTCCTGTAAGAACATAACATCGTTTACGGAATGACCAGTCTCTAGATGTAACGATCATATGCATCATCAAAAATAAGAACTCGAAATAATAGTTATACTACTCTCTCTGTTACCATTCGCTTCTCTTTTTGGGGTCAACGGACACTGAGACCACCTCTCGGTTACCATTCGTCTCAATTTTTTGTATCAACGGGCACTGAGACTACCTCTCGGTTACCATCCGCTTCAATTTTTGGTATCAACGGGCACTGACGCTCTCTCTCGATTACCATTCGCTTCAATTTTTGGTATCAACGGGCACTGAGACCACCTCTCGGTTACCATCCGATTCAATTCTTTGTACCAACGGGCACTGAGACTACCTCTCGGTTACCATCCGATTCAATTTTTGGTATCAACGGGCACTGAGACTAACTCTCGGTTACCATCCACTTCAATTTTTTGTATCAACGGGCACTGAGACTACCTCTCGGTTACCATCCGATTCAATTTTTTGTGTCAACGGGCACTGAGACTACCTCTCGGTTACCATCCGATTCAATTTTTTGTGTCAACGGGCACTGAGACTACCTCTCGGTTACCATCCGATTCAATTTTTTGTATCAACGGGCACTGAGACTACCTCTCGGTTACCATCCGATTCAATTTTTTGTATCAACGGGCACTGAGACTACCTCTCGGTTACCATCCGATTCAATTTTTTGTACCAACGGGCACTGAGACTACCTCTCGGTTACCATCCACTTCAATTTTTTGTATCAACGGGCACCGAGACTTCCTCTCGCTTACCATACTCATCTTCGGTTGAAGGAACAATTAAACAACTTTTACTACCTCCGCACCTTTTTCTTTCGCTTTCATATAAAGTAATGACACCCACCTATGAAGGAGGTAGTTCTAATGATAGATCCAAACTTTATAAAACAAGGATTGCGTTTCCAACAGTTGCCATTTTATGAAACTGATCTTCCCTTTATTCAAAGCATCCTCTTTACAATGAAACAAGCCGAAATGGCCACAAGCGACTTTCCTCATTTAAATGCTGAAATCCCAATTACAGTTGTGGATAAGAGGTTGATGGTATGACCGATTTAACTTTTTTAACAGCTACCGAGCTAGCGCCATTGATCAAATCAAGGCAACTGTCTCCTGTTGAAATAACCCAACATACAATAGATCGGATTGAACAATATGATCCTGTTCTCCGTACGTATATTACACCTCTTCCCGACTTAGCCTTAAAACAGGCAAAAGATGCGGAAGCGAGTATCATGCGTGGCGAGTATAAAGGTCCTCTCCATGGCATTCCAACTGGAATCAAGGATAATTACTTTACAAAAGGGATCCGCACGACCGTTGGCTCAAAGCTTTTTTCAAATTATGTCCCTGATAAAAATGCAACTACAGTCAATAAACTGTTAAAATCAGGAGTCATTATGCTAGGAAAACAAAACATGCATGAGCTTGCAGCTGGGTCAACCGGGACCAATCCCTACTATGGAACGACTCGAAATCCTTGGGATCTGAACCACATGCCTGGCGGTTCAAGTGGCGGGGGTACTGCGGCATTAGCAGCAGGGCTGTCAACGCTCGCAACCGGAACAGATACATTTGGATCGATTCGTTTACCCGCTGCGATGTGTGGGGTTTATGGATTAAAAACAACATATGGACTTGTTAGCACACACGGCATCGCTCCGACTGCATGGTCTTTGGATACGGCAGGACCTATGGCACGATCGGTTTCCGACTTGGCTCTCATGCTTCAATCTATGGCAGGCTATGACCCGAAGGATCCCGCAAGTTTAAAAGTGCCAGTACCTAATTACACCCACAATTTAACGAAAGGCATTCGAGGGTTAAAAATAGGAATCCCTACTTACTATTTACAAGGATTAGACCCTGATGTTGAACAACTGTTTAGAAAAGCTGTGACAACACTTCAAACTTTAGGGGCAGAGATAAAAGAAATCGACATTCCCGAGCTTTCCATGGCAACTTTTTCGGGGTATGCAATTGTCTCAGGAGAAGCCTCCACTTTTCATAAAAAATGGTTACAAACACATCCAGAAGCTTATTCACCAGATATTCGATCCTTCTTTTTAGCCGGTGCTTTGTCAGGTTCGACACAATATGTGAAAGCCCTACAAGCGCGTAGAAAAATGGTAAAAGCCCTTCGTAAAGCCTTTAAGGAAGTGGATCTCCTCCTTGGGCCAACCATTCCGTTCACAACCCCAGCATTTAGTGAGCATTGGTTACAACAAAATTTGGATGTCGTTCAAAAAAGTATGCCATTTACCTCCCCTATCAATTTAACGGGGGTACCAAGTTTATCGGTACCAATCGGATTGGATCGAAACGGACTTCCAACCGGAATGCAATTTTTCGGCAAACATCTATCGGAAAGTCTGTTGCTCCAAGTCGGGCATGCGTGGGAAGCGACACAACCATTAACAAACAAGCTTCAAAAGGCATGATGCTTGAAAAAGCTCATGTCTTTTTTGTGCGCAGCCTATTTCACATTCATTAAGAGCCGGTTTGTAAACAAGTGATTTCATTTTCTGTTCGAAATCAACTAATTTCTTTAATTCAAAGAGGTTTATTAGAAAGCATAACACTTAAGCAAATAAATGGTATTCCACGAATTTTCCTTAAAAATAAGTAACACCTTGTGTTATTGGGTAACGTATAGGTAAGTAAAATTTAAAAGTGAGGGGGAAGTGTTTGATGAAACTAACACATGAAAAGGCCATTGAATTGCACGGCTTCAATAACCTGACAAAGTCGTTAAGCTTTAATATGTACGATATATGCTTTACCCGAACGAAAGAAGAACGTGAAGCTTATTTAGAATATATCGACGAGCAATATAGTGCTGAAAGACTGACTGAAATTCTAAAAAATGTTGCGGATATCATTGGCGCACATGTATTGAACGTCGCAAGCCAGGATTTTGAACCGGCGGGAGCAAGCGTAACAATGCTCGTTTCAGAAGAACCAATAAAACATGCGACCTCGGAAACTTTCGAGGAATCACCAGGGCCGCTTCCAGGTTCAATTGTGATTCAGCTTGATAAAAGTCATGTGACCGTTCATACATACCCTGAATTTCACCCAGATGAAGGCATTAGCACCTTTCGAGCCGATATTGATGTCTTAACATGTGGAGAAATTTCACCATTGAAGGCACTTAACTATTTAATCCGATCGTTCGAAACAGATGTCATGATTATGGATTACCGTGTACGCGGCTTTACAAGGGATAAGGATGGGCACAAGCTCTTCATTGACCACGAAATCAATTCGATTCAAAATTTCATCCCCGAAGAGATTAGTGAACAATTTGAAATGATTGATGTGAACGTCTATCAAGAAAATATCTTCCATACAAAGTGCAAATTACGTAACTTTGATTTGAATAATTATCTGTTTGGTTATACAAAAGACAAACTAACAACTGAAGATTGTGAAGAGATTGCCGAGAAAATCAAGTTCGAAATGGATGAGATTTTTTATGGGAAGAATATACTTCATTAAAAAAAGAGCCTTCCTCGGCTCTTTTTTAACGACCATCCACCCATAAAACAATTCATTTTTAAGTAGACATCCGTAAATAATATCTTAAACAAGTGCAAGTAGTTTTTTCTTAGCACTCGTGTACAAAAGATAAGTTTCAGTGGTCGTTTTAATCACGATTCGATCCGTAGTTGCACTAGGAAAACCAAGTCGAATAGCATTCTTCTCCTGACCACCACCATATGTATCGTCTTCTGTCACCTCAACTATTTCAGAAAGAGGAATTTCGATTTTAGTAAATCGCCATTTCATTATGAGTGTATCTTCCTTTATTTCTATTTTAAGTCCAAACATATCGTTTAATCTCCTAGTGATGAATTTTAAATAGAACTTTACGAAAAAAATTTTACTAATATGAAAGTTTTCGATGTCAATAAGGAACGATTCTTATTTTACGAAACCAGCTTTTTTTGCTTCCTAACAATCTTGATAACACGAAATAAGTGACTACCACCAATTATAATCCCTAATAGGATGTACATCGTTGCTCGTTCCATCTCTTTGTTTCCCACGATGGAAGATAAAATAACTCCTATGGCAAAAAGAATGATAAAAATGTGAAAGCCAGTTTCTAATTTTTTCGAATCCTTTCGTTCTCTCATGACGAACTTCCTCCTATTTCCATTTTACTTTTCTTTCTCCATTCGTATGAAACTTCAATGAACAATAGAATGAAAGCGACTCCTGCTGCGATGGTGATACTAACGTTTTGAGTCAGCCCCACCAGATTTGCAATCGCATAAAATATGCCGATCCGTAGAAACGCTAATAAACTAGTGTAGAAAAGATTTTTGCCAATAATCCACTTCACAATCCATTCAAGCAAATTGTCTAGCGTAAACAAATAAATGAAAAAAGCAATGGTTACAACCACAAGCTGATTCGTGCTTATATGAAGAGAAAAAAGGGAATTAACAAGACTCGTAGAACCAAATATAGCAAACAGAATCAGTCCGATTGTACCAGTAATAACAAGTGAAAAAAGGATTGAAACAAAAATCACCATGAAACCGCTCGTTTTTTCTTCCTCGGATTCTTGTTTATTACTGCGAAAAATAAAAGCAAAAATCAATAAAAATGTAATAAGAAATACGATAAGTAACGTTATCACTATTTTCATAATTTTCAACTCCCTATTACACTTACGAATCTGATTTTAAAAAGTTCCATCTAACTTTTCGTCCCCTATTCCGCAATGATTATTCTGAAAATTCAAATGCTGGTATTGACAAAATAACCCTATTATAATACCATTCATGTAAACTTAAAGTTAATTCTGGTTAACACAAATTGGGGGAATAAAATGAAATCGAAAACCTATTCATACGTTTTAGCTGCATTTGGTGCAGCCATTATTGCGGTCCTCGCTCAACTGACAATCCCACTACCACTTGTCCCCATCACAGGACAAACACTAGCTGTTGGTCTAATTGTTATGATCTTAGGGACAAAATTGGGTACACTTGCAGTATTAATCTATATTTTACTAGGCGCAATCGGTTTACCAGTCTTCTCCGGTTTTTCAGGCGGACTCGCGATCCTCGTCGGTCCTACTGGAGGATATATTGTTGGATTCTTAATTCAAGCCTATATTATGGGAATTTATATGGACAAGTTTGGTTACAATTATGTTCACGGTATTATTTCGAATTTAATTGGCATGGTGATTACTTTAGCTTTCGGAACCATTTGGTTGAAGATTGTTGCGGATTTATCTTGGACAGCAGCATTTATGGGTGGTGTCGCTCCATTTATTTTAGGAGGAATTATCAAAGCAATCGCTGCAGCTTGGTTAGGAGTCATCGTAAGAAATCGATTAATGAGCGCACATTTATTACAAAAAACAGCTTAAACCCTTGCCCTCAATAGTCACGGTTAGCCAAAAAGACCCTGTGCAGTGGACTTTTTTAAAGTGTCTACTACACAGGGTACTGTTTACTAGCAGATTGGTCTTTTTTATAGACAAACAAGAACATTGTCGTCAGCACAGAGTTATTCTTGCCCCGAAAGCTTACCAAGTCTCTCAGTAGATAATTCTCTATTTAGGCGACTCTCTTGAAACTGCTCCAAAAGGTTTAGTCGATTTAATTGATAGACAAGTTCATCCTGATTATGAAAAGCTTGTTGGTGTCCAAAATAATGTTCCCAATCAAACGTTTCCGAATACCAGTGATCGTTTTCCCATTTGATTGAGGAGTTTTCATTTTTAAACAACAGAAATTCAATCCAGTCTTCCACATCATCCTCCCCGCCGTTTGGTACGAGAAAACTTAACTCTACGTCCCCCTCTTCTAATATATCATCATATGTGATTCCAAACGGAATACCTCCTTCAGTGTAACCTGCAATAAAGGCGAATGTTTCATCAGAGTCATAGTCAAAGTCCTCAAGCCTTTCTTTCTGTTTCCGCTTTGCTTTTCGGAGTTGCTTTTCGCGAACTTTATCGGCCTCACTTTGTTGAATTTGCTGTTTTTTCTTCTCTGAGAATTTGACTCCTAACATTTCAAGTTCAATCATTGCACAATAGTTATTAACTCCATACCACTTAGCATACGATTTAAGGATGTTTTTTCCTTCGAACGTCTTAATCCATTCCTTGCCACTCTGTAATCTGCCTGAGCGGTTCATTCGCTTTCGCCTGGGCGCTAGATTCTTATTTTTCCTTTTCTTCTTTCCCATGATGATATAAACCTTCTCTATGTATATTTTCATGTCTCAATTCGCTTACTCGTCCTCGTCTTCCCTACTATAAAAGACGGAAAAATAGAGCTCGGCGATTGTATCCCCATACCCCCAACCGATTCCATCTGCTATTCTTACGATCCTGGATAACCGCTCTTCAAAAGCATGATAGTATATCTCGTCTAATTCACACGCTGATACCACTTTTTCATACATGGAAATCATGCTGTTATAAAAGTTTTGGTCAATACCTCCAAAAGAGTCGGTGAAGTCTGTGCCCATTTCAACATAATAGAGCATTAAATCCACCGTGTTCATCTCGTCATCTGAAAGCTTTTTAAACTCCGAAATCGCTTTTTTTGCTTCTGCTAATCTCAGTTTCCCATGGCCTCGGTCAGGGAAAAATTCATTCTTAATTTTCTGTTTCGATTGTTGAAATAGTACCTCGACCGCTTCTTCTCCATTAAACTTGGTGGATAGAAATTGTTTCACCTCTTTATTATTCTTATACAAATCAACGATTAACTGAATCAACTCTTTCTGATCCAAATTCTTTAATTCTTTTTTTAAGTCGGTTATTTTGATCATTCCGTTTGCTTTCGTAACCTGCCCCCCACTTTTTCCACCTCTATTTACCATATACTCTCACTTCATCAGTTGTAGCTGCTCTCATTATAACAACTTCGACAAGTTTCACACTACCCCGATTATTTGCAATGAAACTGAATACCAACTACTCGACAACCATTTCCAAGCGTGAAACATTCCTGTGAAACAAGAAAATTCGGGGCGTCCCTAGTGACTTTTTATGCAAAAAAAGACTCCCTAACAACCTTTATAGGTTGAGGGAGTCTTTTCTTTCTGAAAGAGAATGTTTTTTTATTCTGATTTGTGTGAGTTTGTGTCCGAATTCATTTAAGGTAATTGCGATTAGGATTATTAAGGTACCAATCCACTGAAGAGGTGTTACGGTTTCGGACAAAATGATGCTAGCCGAAAGAATGGCAATTGGTAATTCAATTGAAGTTAAAATATTGGCAACTCCTCCTGAAACCAATGGTGCTCCAATCGCAAAAAATAATGGCGGAAGAACGGCGCCGAATAACGAAACACCTAAAGCCGTTGTTACCAAATTCCCCTCCAATGGGAATACAGTTGGGATTTCACGGATAAAAAGAACGAGGACCATGATCATTGAACCGGTAACCATCAAAGAGGTTCGAGCCAATGGATCCACATCGACAGCGACCTTCCCACTGAAAAAGATAAAACCCGCATAAGTAAAAGCAGATAAAATACCAAAAACAAATCCTTTAACTGGCAAGCCTTGTAAGTTTCCATTCAAAATATCCGAGGCGAAAAAGACCCCGATCAAAATGAGAATAATGGAAAAAATGGTGACGGGCGCTGGCTTGATTTTACTGAATATCCACTCCAAAATGATTCCAATCCAGACAAACTGAAACATTAAGATAATCGACAATGAGGCAGGCAAGTATTGCATCGAGCCATAATAAAAAATACTGGTTAAACCGACAAAACAACCAGTCATCATAATCTGGAGCACATTCCTCCTGTTCACCCCTTGAAAACTAGCTCGTTTAATAAACGTAAGGGACCATAATAAGAGAAAGGAAATAACCATTTGAACAATATTAATTTGTCCAAGTGAATAACCGTAACTAAACCCCAGCTTCGCAAAAACAGGGGTAAAACCAAAACAAGCAGCACCCAGCAAGACAAAAAAGATTCCCTTGTTTAATTTCATAATCTGACCTCCTTGATGCTAATAACACAACTCCCCTATTCTAACATAGTTCATGAAAAGAGTGGCTGTTTTTACACCGGGATAAAAGGGCTCTAATAAATAGAAGACCCTACCAAACATAATTTTCATTTCTCACATAACTCTGATCAAGGCCAAGACTGTGAAACATTTCCTGTGAAACAAGAAAATTCGGGGCGTCACTGTGACTTTCCCTCCCCCGTCTGTATCTGTTTCGAACCTTTTTTCAGCTTTTTCCGTACGACTGCAATCAAAAACAGAAAGGGTACATAGCCAAAAAGAAAGATGAGTCCACTATAATCGACAATTTTGGCCATAAGGTGTGAATATTGAATTTCGGTTAATTGATTATTTACAAAGTGAAAAACTACGAGTAAACAAACTAATAGGTAAGTTGGTTTTGTCTTAGGAATTGTCAATTTAATCGATCGAATCGCCGACCATAGATAGATACAAATCACCGGCATCACCACTAACAGCCATGTGAAAATAAAAATAAATTCAAACCGTTCTAACACTGGAAACTGAATCATTTTAATCATCGTCAAGACAGGCCATGCTAAATGTTCCAGCTTTTCCTGCGAAAAATAGATAAAGGCGAATAGAGTAACAAGAGTGTATATAAAGGTCGTATAGAGTAATGCTATATGCCCCCATTTGGTAGACTTTTCTCGGTTTTTAATGAATGGGAAAAAAACAAGAACATTTTCAAACCCTAAATAAAGCGGTGCCGCCTCCTTCGCAGAGAGGAGATAGTCTTTCACACCATACTGAAAGAGAGGGATAAGACGGGAAGTCTCTACATAGTCAAGTAAATATAAAAATGAAAGGAGCAGGAAGCTAGGAATGACGACACCCCAGTAAGCAATGGCTGTCACAACCCTAAAACCTCCCACAACAATGTAATAAATGAGAACAGAAAACAGCAATGAGAATTCCCAGCTAGGTATACCGTCAAAGACCCAAATCTGGAGAATATCGATATAGGTGTATAAAACGTATAGACTAACCATTGAAAAATAAGTCGCCATGATAAGATTTAACAACCCACCAAAAACCTTCCCAAAAACATCCCTATGGAAGGAGATGATATCCCCTGTACTAGAATTCTTCAAAATATAGAGCATCATTAAAAAAAGTACATGCATCATAATACCCAGTAACAAGATGGGTATCCAAGCATCATGGCCCGCTCCCTTAATAATCGTTGATTGAATTTGTAAAAAAAGAACCCCGGTCTGAGTGCTATGCACCAGAAAGAACAGAAAGTAAGACGATACCATTTTATTTTCTTTCACAATTGAGTTCATCATAATCCATCCTAATAGATTAGCCTTCAAGGCCAGAATGTAAAATTTTCAAATCCACATTTACAGAAATCGGTAAGGTAGGGTATTGCTCATAAAAGGCTGCCTTCTCCCATGTCCGATCCTTTGATCGAACAATATTTCCGATTCCAAGTGGGTCAACCCCATTTTCTTTTAAAGTTCCCAGTAAGTTCCCAAGATCCTTTTCTAACTTTTCTTCAATTAATTTCTTCATTTCCATGACAACTTGCTCTTTTTTTAAATCAAACCGATCTGGATATTGCGTAAGAGTCATTTGTAATTGTAAACGAAGATTTATTCGTTCCTTCTTCTGATCCCAATCCCATTTACTTTTACTATGAAATGCACGAACCGTTACAATTTCACCTCTGTTCTTATCATCAAGTACCATTTTATAGGTTGCTTGCGTTCGTTTATCTTCAATATACGAAAATAAAGTGGTCTGATCCGGATTTAAATGGAGCTTTAATTTATCTCCCTTAAAGATCCCGATCCCATCAATTTTCACTCGATCCTTTTCATCGATGGTTACCATCGGAACATATGCATCCACTCCCTCTCCATAAAAGTCATTTAAAAAGTCATGAAGAGTCATATAGGGGAGATACTGTCCTTGCATATTTTGTTGTAGACGTTCAGCTAAAGTAAGTGATTTCTCTTTTTGAAATTTGGTCAACGTTTCACCAGCAGAATGCGTTGACCCAGCGATTTGTATATGTGTACCAATTTGAGGGTTCAAAATTAACCGTCTAACCATATCCTGAATGCCTGCTTCAGCAAAGTTCCTCCCTAATAACAATACCCTAACTTTTGCCAACTCAATTGGTGTACTAGTATACTCCGACATTTTTGGTACAAATAAAATACTAGTCGGTGCTTGTTCTTCTAATTTTTGAATTTGGTCTCCGTCTTTGCTCATGGTGTAATCAGGGAATAGCGCTGTTCCGATTAATTCACCATTCTCTGCTTGATCGAACCCAAAAACATGAATAATACTAATTTTGTCAATGATTCTCGTTCTTGAGCAGCCAAAAAGGCAAATGAGGCAAATCAATACTAAGAATAAAATGTGATGCTTTCTCCTCTTTTTCATGTTCATCCAGCCTTTATCGAAAAGAATTATTCTGAATTTAGCCCTTCCTCTGGGTCTTTATCTTTCACCGGAGAATATCGTTTTAAACTTAAAGGTCTTAAATACCAAGGACGCTTATTATATTTTGTAAGAGTGGGTCTTATAAAGGAAACGGCCACTCCCCCTCTTCGATAAGGGTAAAGCGGAGCGAAAAATGGAGCTCCAAATGATTTTAACCTCGCTAAATGAGCGATTAAAAAGAGCAACCCTACATAAATTCCTAACCCTCCCCAAATGGCTGCGAACAAGATAAATGGATACCTTAGTAATCGCACCGCATTGGACATCTTATAAATCGGAGTTGTAAAAGAAGACAACGCTGCCAGTGCGACAATAATTAATAAAATATTACTAGTAAGCGCCGCTTCCACCGTTGCCTGCCCTATTACAATACCCCCGACAATCCCAAGAGTTTGGCCAATTTTTGTTGGAAGCCTGGCTCCTGCTTCTCTTAATAGGTCAATCGTAACTTCTAAAAATAACACCTCTATTACTGGTGGAAAAGGGACATTCGCGCGTGAAAAGATAATCGGGCCTAATAAGTCCTTCGGAATCACTTCAAAATGGAAGGTTAAGATTGCAACATAAAAGGAAGTCGCAAAGATGGAAAACAACATTCCAAAGATTCTAATTAGTTTAAAAAAAGATGCTATGATAGACGGAAGGTAAAAGTCCTCCGGGTTTGAGAAGAAATCCATTAAAGTTGCAGGTCCGATTACAGCATAGGAGGATTTATCACTTATAAGCACAACCTGACCAGTTACAATTGCATTTACTACCCTATCCACACGCTCTGTTGTGATATATAAAGGAAAAGGAGTTGTGCTATCGTCCGTAATCAATTGTTCTAGCTGGGTATTGTCAGTAGTCACGTCGATATCCAGTTCCTTAAGCCGCTGTTTTGCAGTGTTTACGTAATCTGGATTGGTCACTCCATCCAAGTAAGCGAGTACCACCTTTGTTCTTTCCCTTGAACCAACAGTTACTTCTTCAAATATCAGATCTGAAGTACTCAGATGATCTCTAATTAAATGGAGATTTGTCGAAAGGTCCTCAATAAATCCCACTTTTGGACCAATCACGCTAAATTCATTCTGAGTATCATTTGTTTCCCGCTGACCTAGTCGATGATCTGCAATATTTAAAAGGGCGTATTCCTCTTTCTTATCCTCAAAATAGATGACAATCGCACCATCATAAAGGCCTTTTTCAACCTCAGTGTGATCTGTTGTGATTTTGATTTTTTCAATTGGAATGATATTTTTTAAAGCAGAGAGCTCCTTTAACTCCGAAGCTTTTTCTTTTAAGGAAGGTAAAACCGATTGAAAAAAAACCTTTGAATCAATCAATGTTTCATAAAAACTAATCACTAACGAAGGATATTTTTCTAACGGTGTAACTGTTGTAAAATCACTTGACTTCTTCGCTTTCTCAAAAACCTCACCAATCGTTTTTTCTGTCGTCTCATAACCTTTTACAGACCTACGCCGCACCCTCTTCTTCCTAAACATCTACACCCAACCCTTTGCAAAAAATCATCTAACAGAATTAGTATTTAACAACAAGATTGGAATTATGTTCAAATTTGTCGATTAAGTCACAGGGACCACCCGGTATTTGTCGATTATTGTAGATAGTAATCACCCTCTCCTCGCAATCACCATCTCTAGCCTTGAATGCCCTTGCCCCTGTGGAATAGTCCTGTGAAACAAGAAAATTCGGGGTGTCGCTGTGACTTTTTATGAAAAATATTGTCCTCAAATTAGGTTTACCATGGAGCTTATGTTATACTTGCCCTACCGTTTATTTTATGTGTTGCCTTTTCCTCGCCTATTAACTGGGCGAGGTTTTTTTATGTTTTTTTCCAAATAAAAAAGACTCTGCGAGAGAGTCTTTGAAATTTGAAAGGTTATACTTTTTGAACATTTGAAGCTTGAGGTCCACGTTGACCTTGTTCCACTTCAAAAGTAACTTTTTGACCTTCTTCTAAGGACTTGAATCCATCCCCTTGGATTGCTGAGAAATGTACGAATACATCATCGCCACCTTCACGCTCAATGAAGCCAAATCCTTTTTCTGCGTTAAACCATTTTACTGTACCTTGTTCCATTAAAACAATTCCTCCTTGGTGCTTTTCACCGTTTTGTTACTATTCTTGCTGATGTCTTCAGGTCAAAAAGTCTTGCAACTTTCACGAGCCTTTCGAACAGACAAAAATAATTCTTCCAAATAATAACAAATATTATATTTTAATGCAAATGTTCATCCTTAAATTTTTTTTACGGGCATCTTTCAAAGAAAATACCCGGAAGAAAAAACAAAGTATGACCATTTCAGCATTCGTTCTCACCCCTTATTCTTTCCCAGCAAAACATTTTATAATACAAGAATAATTAGCGTGTCCTTCTAAAAATGACTTTTCATCCAACTGTGAAGAAAAAATAAATTGTTTGAATGCCCAAAAAAACGGAATCGAAACCGAATGAGGATCTTTATCGAAGTATGTAGTGTTTATTTCTGGAATACAAATGAACCAATACACTAGAACATTTTATAGAACGTATCTAAGAATGAGAAAACTACCTCTCCATAATAAAATGGCAAGTTGAGTAATTCCATACATGTCAAATTAGAAGGTTGAAGGCTTTCTTTCTCTTTTTGTCTTTCTTAGTTGGCGAACATAAAAAAAGAACTTAAAAGCAGGATGGCAATCGACCTTTCATAAATATTTTCGATTAAACGAATCAAAGAAACCCCTCTCCCATTCCTTCTTAATTCTTAACTCTTCATGTCTTGTGCACATATATCCCTACTATAACTCACACCAAAATTAACAGTAAAAATTTTGTAGATATGCATTGTCACATCAACAAAATAACCTACCATATCATGTGATTGGTAGGCTACTTCAATGTTAACTTAAATTAATTCAATCCCTTGCAACTACCTGCACTACAATATTTCCACTATTCCCCCCGAAACACAGGTTTCCTTTTCTCAGCAAACGCACGTATTCCCTCTTGAACATCCTTTGTTCCAAAACATTGTTTAATAAAAGCATATTCTTGTTTTAAAATGGCAGTTAAATCACTGTCTTGACTTGAAGCTAGCAATCGTTTTGATAACGTCATCGCCACCGGTGGTCCAGCGGCTAACTCTCTGGCAAAGTTCATCACTTGCTCATGTAGGTCTTCATCGGCAAAAACTCCGTTCACCAACCCTAGTCGTTCAGCTTCTTCCGGATAAATGTCCCGGCCCGTGTAAATTAGTTCCGCCGCTTTCGCTTGTCCAACTAACCGCGGTAAAAAATAAGACATCCCTGCATCTGGGCTGAGGCCACGGCGGATGTATCCAGCGGTTACCCGGGCATCAGCAGACATAAATCGAATGTCACAAGCAAGTGCGAGCGCAAGTCCTGCACCTGCCGCAATCCCATTGATTGCCGCAATTACAGGCTTGTCACAATGAACAATCCCTAAAGCCTGATGGCCCACCCAACCTAAGTCATCTAATTTCTGATGACGAGATTGAAGGTCTGGATTCCGCTTTGCATACTCGGTCAAATCAAGCCCCGCACAAAAACCTCGTCCACTCCCAGTAATCACAATCACCCGAACTTCATCGTCAGAAGAAGCCTCGGAAATCGCTTGAATAATTTCATGACTCAGCGTATCATTGACAGCATTCAAGCGCTCCGGTCTGTTTAGAGTAAGAGTACGAACTCCATCCTTTGTATCGACAATTATATGCTCCATTCCAATTCCCCCTTAAAATTTTTAAGATTAATTCGATTATTCAGACTAATAAAATTATACCAATGAACTTAGTAACTTGTATACCAATAACTACTTCTCAGATTTTTATCCTCATTTCGCTCTCCAGTTGTATTCAAATTAAAATCTATTTTTTTACAATCTACTAAACATAATGATATAATGCCAAAGGTTATCCAAATATTCCCTATCGCCCTATAAATCTTTTATATGTGGAGGAATCAAGTTGAAAAAAATAGGAATGGTTGGCATCCTTGCCCTAATATTCGTCATTGGCACATCAATCGTTGCTTTTTCCTCGAATGAAGAAAAGGATCAAGCCGATACCGATGTAAACCTGCAAATTGCAGAATTACAACCTCAAGATTTATATTCAGCAGAACCTGAAGAACTATTACAAGCTGCTAGCGAAATAGGCAAAATTAATAACGAGAAAGAATTACTGTTCAGAATGATGGAACTTTCTTTCCAAAAAGTTGAATATGACAACCAAGGTTTTAAGGTACCCGGAACCAAAGTGGCAAAGAGACTGCAAATGAGCAAAGAAAACATTCAATACCTGTATGAAAGCATGGCCGAAATTCAAGTTTCAGCCAACTATGAAAATATTTTAGACCGCTGGGCGAGAGGAAATTTCAATAATATCGTCAACGATCATTGGGATATCCGCGACGCCATCAATCCACTTCCTGAAGACTTTAATCCGCCCTACAGAACCACTGCAAGAACTCCCGAAGAAGAACTACAATATGTCGAACACTTCTTTGGCGAAGAAGGACTAAAAAAACATAACGACCAATGGAATTAATGCGAACAGTCACTGTGACTGTTCGCATTTTCACTGCACACTTCTTCAATAAAATAGATCCTATACTAAAACAAAAAGGACCCTACACTGGTCCCATCGAGTATAATTCAACACGTTTGACGCATCTCCTAAAAAGTCCTTTAAACAAAACAAGTATATCTTATGTTCTGTCAAATGCTTTTGGAGGGGATTCCATCCACCCTTTATCAATTAAGATATTTGCCCCATCATCGACAAATAACCCTACGTTTATGAGCGTTCGTCCGTATAACAAGGATATATCTCGTCTACCATTGACTGCTAGGGAGTTGCCAAATGACCTGATTTTCATGGAGAACATGTCCACTTTGTGAAATAACATAATTTTATCGGAAAAAGGTGAATAAGAAGACGTTGTCACTAAATGATCGAGGTACGACGGTGTTAGTAGGTTTTCGATCTGCAGTTTTTCCATATACTGTTTCACAGCTTTATCCGTCATTTCTAATCCTCGTTTAAACAAAGCCTTGATTTTATCATCTTTCACCACTTGATGAAAACCAAGTAACAAAGCCTTACTCGTGATATTGTTCTCAATATTATCGTAAAGATGAATGATTTCTAATGCATGCAATGGGCGAACATCGCCAATAAAACCTTTTAGGTAATTTTGCTTCTGAATATAATCCGTGCTTTCAGGAGTTGGAATACTAGGCGGTTTTGGAATGAATTTCTTTTCCATCAAAACATTATTGATTTGTCCCAGAAAAATCGTGGTCGCTTGGTTGCAATAAATAAAAAACTCTCTAATATCCTCCCGCATCACTAATGGAATAGCTACACCGTAAATACTAAGTCCAGCTTTCGCCGCATATTTCAAATAATGTACATAAAATTCATCTTCGTATAAACGTGGAGCACCGAGATTGACGTCATCTTCCGTAAAGCCAACAGGTACAGGATAATCCTCTTTATTAAAAAATCCTTCGATCCTCTGCATAAAATCCTTACTTAAGGCAATCCCATTTTCCAAAAGTGTCTTAATATCTTCATCCTCACAGTGGTGGAGGAAATAGTCTAGGATTTGACTGGACATGCTGTTTCCCGTATAAGTTGCCCAAAGTTTCCCAAGTTCAGCGGATGTTAACGACTGAGTTTCGTCCAAAGCACTTGCACTTATATTGATTGGTTTTAAAATATCCATCGGGTTGAAATCCATAAAAAAGTCCCCTTTTCACACTTTATGTATAGGATGACCATAGTATTTATTTTTATGCCCCTAAAAAAGGACCTTGCTATTGCACCTTCTCAAAACACTTTCCACTATTAGGTGAATAACATCTACATCACTTACGGCATACTAACATTCGAACCAACTTTTACGATTATAAAAGTCCGGTTACATTGGCTGTTACACCTGTCTCTTTTAATACATATTCAAGTCAGGGATCAAACTGTTTCCTTTTTCGTAAAAAAATGCATGTCAATTATCTTTCCCCCACATTTTTCGCAAATCATAATAGGAATATTCATTGATAGTTTGATTCGAAACCCTCATTAAGAGTTCATCTTATTCTTCTTCAATAATTTAGATAAACCAATCAAAGGAACTAACAGCTCAAAAAAACAAAAAGAAATAAGTCAAAGCCTGGATTCTCCTCAATGATTATAGGCTTAAGAAAAATGATAATATTCTCAGGAGAAATTAAAATATAATTAGAATTCAGGAAAGCCTTAAAACATCTCGTCCTTTTTTCTCATTTTACTATTACAATAATACATACTGATAACAGGAAACCGTCCCATTTATTAGGGCCAAACTCCTCCGTTTCTAACTGTTTTCATCAATCAACTTTTTTAACATTACATATTGAGCTACAATATGAATAGAAAGATAGTTTAAAAGATTCCGCAAACAAAGAGTAACGAACACACAGGACTAAAGGGTCGAATTGATTTTTCAAAGGGGAATCAGAATGGAGAAACAGAAAAAAGGAAAGATTTTGATTGGATTCATCATTTTTACGTCGCTACTTCTTATCGGGACGATTGTTTTTAGCTTAATGCGGGACGAGGAGCCTTATCGTTATTTTACTGGGCTTGGAAGCACTTTTGAGCTTTCGCCTGATGATGAGCAGTATCTCCTTTCCTATTATATTGATGGGAAAGAAAGCATTTATCAGGCCAACGTAGATGGATCCGATGTAATGAAATTAACAGACTCGCCTAACGAACGACATCATCAACCGAGATACTCTAACGATGGAGAGACGATTCTGTTTTTAGCAAATAATAATGAAGAGAGAATCAACACGCTTTATACAGCCAATTCTAATGGGAGTGAACCGAAGCGCGTATCACCTGTAGACACTCATGTGTCCGAAGCTGTTTTTTCTGCTACCGGTGAAGAAATTTACTTCGTCGGAATCCCGGCAGAAGAATATAACAAAGCAGAAGGCGAAGCGACTGAAGGCTACGACCTTTATGTCGCACACCTTGCTGATGGAAAAGTTGAGCAAATAACAGATAAAGACCATTTTACAATGAACTTCCTCTCTGTTTCACATAATGGAAAAGAAGTTTACTATAGCTTGTTTGACGGGACGAAAGAAAAAGTGACCGCTTTTTCAATTGAGGATAGAACGGAAAAATCGGCACCTGGCGCAAATCAACTTCCTACTGACACCTACTGGTTTCGCTATTCACCAGACGGAACCAAAATTGCTTATACAACCGTTTCTGATGAATCCCGGGACACCTCTTTGTTTCAATATGAATTATTTTTATTCGATATCGAGTCTGGAGTAACCAAGAGGCTAACTCATTTGGAATCATCCGTTGTTTCACCAAGGTTTTTTAAGAATCAGAACAAAATCGCATTTCTAGAATACACAAATTGGCCAGGGGCCCCGGAAGAACACGCACTTAAAATAGTTGACATAGAAACCGAAGAAATTCAAGAGATTAAAATCGCTTTATCTTCATCGAATTCAAATCATTTCTGGATGAAAACCTTGGATACCTTCGCAAATGGAAACACCTTGATGGTTTTTTATGTAGTCCTGCTTGCTCTAGTCAGCACGTATCTCGGACGCTATCAATCGAAAAAGAAAAGTTATCTCCCTGCAACTGCCAGTCTCATCCTTGCTTTGGTCGTTTTTATCAGTAGTTTCATTGTCGGCTTTACCGTTGACCCATGGTACGGAATTGGTCTTGGTATGTTAGCAGCCGCGATATTGGGATGTACGGTTGTTGTGTTTATTTACAGTTTTGTATTGAATTTGTTTATAAAACGGAAATAATCGTTACACAGCAAAACGCTTGGGTCAAAACAGACCCAAGCGTCTTTTCGGTATCAATATTGTTTAAGGTTAAAACGTTTGATGAGTTCCTTTAGCTAAAGCCCCTAGTTCATACAAGATCGCCGCATCACTATTCTCACACCAAAGTTCTTTCGCCTTTCCGTTTTCAATGGTAAAAATCATCATGCCGGTTTCTTTCACTCGCTGGTCTTCCGCCGGGATATTGAACCAACCGCCTTTATATGTCATCCAACCTGTATAGCGAACCACTAATTTGTTTCCCTGTTCAATCAAGTCCTCTAGCACCCATTGATCATCATGAAATACACTACGGTACCATTTCATAAATGCTTTCATCTGATCTCTGGAACTGTCTCCGTTTCTCGCATGATATACAAAATCTGCTGTCGTAAGCTCATCTAATATGTCTAAGTTCCCTTTTGTGAAATATTCATGAAACCATTTTTCAACAATGTCCTTTTTCTCTTCGCTAATCATCATCTGCCCCCAGTAATCTTTTTACCCAACCGCTTCCTACTTCAGTTTCCAGATGCTTCTATCTTGATTATACCTAATTCCTATCCCATTTTTGATAACTCTGATAACAATTTCTAATCTTTTCATATATACTACTATTGTTTGAAATGGGAAGATTTCCAATGGTTTTTTCATATTTCCTTCTAAAATGGGCAGTTTATAAATGATGGAATAACTAGGAGGCATCTTCCATGGAAATAAACCATAAATCCGTTAAATTAACAGCTTCTGAATTAAGCTATCTTTGGTCCTCATATCTTGCAGATAGTATGTCGATCTGTGTGATTCGTTATTTTCTCGAACATGTAGACGACGAGAATATTCAAAAATTGTTAGAGCATGCTCTAGACTTATCGCAACAACATACAGAAACGATCCGTGGCATTTTTACAGACGAAGGAATCCAGATTCCACAAGGATTTACCGCTCAAGATGTTAACCTAAAGGCAAAGCGATTGTTTTCTGATCTCTTTTATTTACAATACATACACAATATGGGAAAAGGCGGATTGGTCACATATGGAAGAGTGTTACAAGACGTCTTTCGGCCGGACATCAGCTCCTTGTTTTCTAAATGTTTGACCTCAACGATTGAATTGAAAAATGAGGCAACGCAATTGATGTTAGAAAAAGGAATCGCGATTCGCCCACCAACTATCCCCTATCCAGAAAAAGTAGAATTCATCAAGAAACAATCTTTCCTTCTGGAAGGGCTTGGCCGCAGAGCAGCCTTAACCGGTATCGAGATTACCAATCTTTACGCAAATACCGTAACAAATCAACTAGGGGCCTGTATGGCGACTGCTTTTAGCCAAGTAGCGAAGGCCGATAAAGTACGGAAGTATATTTTAAGAGGGAAAGAAATTGCCGTAAAACATATCAAAGTATTCAGAAGCTACCTAGAAATGGGTTCCCATCCTGTCCCGATGTCTTTTGAACAAGAGGTCACTGATTCAACAGAATCACCTTTTTCCGATAAATTAATCATGTTTCACTTCGGGCTGATGACTTACGCAGGAGTAGGAAACTATGGAGTAGCAATTTCAGAGAGCCAAAAAAGCGACCTCATTGCGGATTATTCCCGTTTAATCGGGGAAATTTTGAAGTTGTCAGAAGATGGGGTCAATTTAATGATTGCAAACGGATGGCTAGAACAACCACCATTAGCACCCGACCGCAGAGATTTAACAAAGGAATAATGCGCTATAAAAAGTCAGCCTAACTGCAGGCATTCTTTTCTGCAGGAGGCTGACTTATTGATTGTCCTTTCAAATGAACAATTCGCTCAACTAGGTTTCACTTATAAAGCAATAATTGTTGGGTGATTTTTTTTGGCCTTGCTTGTTATCGCAGTCCCTTTAAGCCACATTTTCAGCTTTTTCTACCTCTTAGACGATTGATCATGGCCCATCACAATTGAAAATACTCCACCAACCACTTTCCGGAAAATTTAGGTAATTAAACTCCATAGCTTCAGGCTGTAACGATTGCATTCATCGTAGGACTGCTGATACTCAATTCTAGTATTTCCCCCATAAATCCTTAGCCGTTGCATAATCCCGAATCCCACCATCCGAACCACTTAACTGAATAACTATAACGCCTTCGGCCGCGAAGAGAAAAAACCTAGGTGACTATAACGAAGTTCAAAGAAGATATTATGAAAATTATGGTAAAATCATCTTATAATCTTCAACTTATAAAAGGGGTTTTATTTTTATATGAAACGAATTATTATTTTTATAGTTTCGGTCGGAATTCTTCTTTTGCTAACTGCCTTTACATTAGACCAAACCTTCCCTCGTTCCTATCATCATTTAATTACAAATAGGACAAATTTAGGAAGTGAGAATGTTGATGGTTTGTCTGTAAACGATGATTTTTATAGTGAAAAGATATCAGAAAAATATGGGGAGAAAACAGAACAAAGTCGGGATGTCGAAAACTATGATTATTTTCAATTAAGTAATGGAATTGAGGTAGCAGTAAACAACAACGGGAAAATTACAAGATTTATTGTCACTGACAGTCATTTAACAACTTCTAAAGGAATAAAAATTGGTGATGATAAGAAGACAATTATCCAATCATATGGAGAGCATTACTATTTTCGCAGCGAGCAAGGTTCAGATATTATTGGGTATGTAGATAAGAAACGAAACAAATCCATAGAATTTTGGTTATACGATAACAAAGTACATTTATTTCGACTTGATCACAATTCAATGGAATAAAGCTAAGCACTGATGCTTAGCTTTTCTAATGGTCATTCGGATGTTGGAAAATAGGTTTCATTCGTTTGCTGTTTAACTATCTAGAGGTTGCTGTTGTTTTCTCCACACCATCTGAACTCCTTACTAGTAAGGATGAGCCTGTCTGTTCATCCTTCTTATGATTGTAAAAATGCTCCTAATGGCATTGTGCCAACTGTAAACCTACCGATTTCTTGATCCAAAAGAATAAACCAAAGCACCAATCACGGTTCCGAATGATAAACCTATTGCAGGACCGGCAATTTGAATAAATAAGTTTTCGATCATCGTTCCAACTATACTCAAAAGTGCCCCAGCTAGTAAACCAAAAGTCATTCCGTACGTAACATAATTTCCTAGTTTAGGGTTCTTTTCATTTTCCTGTTTCGACACACCTTCCCCCTAACTCTATTCAGTCAAAACTGATTTTTAACCGATTTCTTCCTAATAATAGAACATTTCTTACATGATTTTATAAAGGATAAATTGGAACCTGGCGCTTTTCCTTGAGTAACTACCAACAGTCCTAACCGGTCTGTGCTTATGTTCCTCCCCCATTTTAAAAAATCGAGTACAAAATCAATCTGATTTCATACTCGATCCTACACGGTACGATAACTTAACGCCGAATCCTAAAACTTCCGTCCGCCCCCGCCAATTCCACCGCCACCACCACCGCCGGAAAAGGTACTTCCGCCGCTGTTGTTGTTCTGTTGAATTTTCTGTTGGGTGACAATCGTATTGTAATGTTGATCGCGCTTTTTCGTAATCGTAAACGAATTGTCTTCTAAATACGTTCTGGCGTTGACTGTCGAGCGCCCTTTATTGCCCATCATCATAATGCCGATGACAATGCCACCAATTGCTAGTGAAATAAGCAAATAGATTCCTAGTTTTTCAATCATGCCGAGCCCGTCCGCTGTACTACCTTCCTCGGTGTAAGCATAGCCTGACTCACCCGATCCACCTGTGTCATATACCGGAGGTCCGGCCGCCATCATGCTCTCGACCTCTTCAAGGAAAATTTGCGCACTTTCACGGTAACTCTCTTCCCCTAAAGGCGGATACACCCGATCAAGCAACTCTTCGACTCTACTCGCATCAATATAATCGGTCCCCTTATCCCTAGTAAAAATATAAACTTCCCGCTCATCCATATTTAACAGATAGAGAACCCCGTCGAGCGTGCCTTCATAGCCGAACCCATGCTCTTCGTAAAAATCGAGCGCATAGTCACTGGATGATTTCCCTTGACTATTATTAGTCGTGACAATGACAATATCCATTTCTGTTTGTTCACTTAAAGCGATTGCTTGTTCATTGAGGTCCGCTCGTTCTTTTTCCGAAAATAAATCGGCCTCATCATACACTTTTTCATAAGCCGCGAACACATTGATACAAAAAGCAAACATTAGCACCAGCATCAACGGTAATAGCGCGAAGGTTTTTTTAAGCTTTACCATAAAAATTGCCCTCCGATCATCAACGCCGCAAAGGCCACCGCTGAAACGCCGCTAAACCATGAAGCCGCTCGCCCTGGACTAATTGGCAATTTACCGGCGATTTTTCCTGTCTGTCCGTTCATCGCAAACATATACGTTTTGCCTTTAAATTGGTACGTGAACATCCAAACCGGTAACAACACATAGGTCGCATCGACATTCTTCATTTTAATATCTGAATCATTGATTGAAACTGAGCTATAGCCCCTGACCGTCTCCCGTAGCAACGATTCCATGTTGTCACGAATCAGACCGGATACTCTGCCATACACATCGTTTTGGTCCATATCGTATTTCTCCGCTAAATAGCCTGACAAAAACGACATCGAAAAATCGGTCAGATCTTTATAATCATACGGCTCAAGAATACTCATTAGTTCATCGTCCATTTTTTTCGACCCGTCAGCAGGAACATCACGGAAAATCGCTTTCCCTTCACGGTGCACACGATAATATTTCGTTTCCGTATAGCGCGTATCGCCGCTCGTGTATGTCCGGACTCTCGTCGCAGTCCCGTTGATTCCTCCATCAGAATGGCAATCAAACAACCAAAACGGCACATAAATGCCCGACAACTTTTCAAGTTCCGAAGTGCTCGTAAACTGTTTCGAAAGCAATGGCTTTTTCTTGCACCAGTTGATAAAAATCTCCGTCGCTTTTTCGCGATTAAACTTAAACGGAATCACTTTTTCCGGGCGAAATTCTCCTTCCAATCGGCGCGGAATGATGGTTGGATTATGGCAGTAATAACAGAAGGTCGCCGCAGTCGTGTCATCGGTGACAATTTCCGCGCCACAACTTTCGCACGTATAGCCCATCGCTTTTTCTTGAAACTCCTGATCTTGAAGCTTATGCTCTTCTAGCACCGCTGAACTCGTTTCCGCCTCAGCTTGTGCTTGCTCATTGAGGATGAACTCACGAACCTCTTGTTCGCTAAATTCACTCAGGCAATAATCACATGTCCAGTTTTGCGTTTCCGCTTTAAACGCCAGTGGACCGCCACAGTTGATACATTTGTAAACAATAACGCCCATGCCTAACACCTCTTTTTCGGCCTAGTATTTACTTCCACATTCTGGACAGAACTTCATGTTGACCCCAGCTGGAGGCGTGAATCCGCACTTTCCGCAAGAAAGTGCCTCAGGCTTTTTATTTCCACAGTTTGAACAGAACTTGCCACTGTTTTCATTGCCACATTCACATGTCCACGTATCCTTTTGCGGCTTTGCAGTGCCACATTCAGAACAAAACTTGCCTTCATTAGAATGGCCACAAGAACATTGCCATGAGTGGCTATTGTTTTTAGCTGACTGGGCTTGTTGAGTTTGGTGAGTTCGCTGGGCTTGTTGCTGCATTTGAAGACGATTCGTTTCCGAAGCACTCTGCGCAAAACCTCCTGCTCCCTGCATGCCCATTCCCATACCAACAAATCCATTCATCGCACCACCTTCATTAGACCCTGCAGCTTCCAATCCACGCGCAATCGAGCCTTGAATATAGCCTTCACGAACTGAAGCGTCCTGAAGCATCGCCCCCTGGTTGCGCATATTGATCAGTTTTTGCGATTGTTCGTCATACGTAATGCTGTTGATGCCGACCGACTCGACTTGCATGCCGCGCATTCGCGTCCAATCTTCATCCAACACATTGGACATGTACTTCGCAAGTTCCATTCCCCGTGAAGCCACAAACGAAATCCGGATTCCATCACTCGACATTTGGTTGATCGCCGTTTGCAGTGCATTCATAAACTCGGACAAATATTGAGCATTGATTTCTTGTATTTCTACGATACTTTTATTTCTAGGAATGGCTTCTTCAAAAAATTTCAGCGGATCAACAATTTTTATCGAATACGATCCATGCGTCCGTAAAAACAACTCGGCATTATAAAAGTTATCAAAATAGTTAATTGGATTCCGTGTCCCAAACTTGATTCCTTTGATTTCTTGTAAATTAATAAAATACGCTTTTTGTGAAGAAGACGGTACCCCACCAAATTTAATTCGGTTGAACGTCTCTTTCACCGCTTCATCTAGTTGCCCATTAAAGAGTGACGGCATTGACGAATTGACCACTTCGTAATAGCCTTCTTCAGCGGTATAATCAATAATTTTCCCGCCATCGACCAACAACATAAATTGATTCGGCTGTACATGAATAATCGAGCCGTTTGAAATCGTGCTATCTGTTCCTTTTTTATTATGATTCCGCTTATCCTTGGCGCGTACTTTCACCCCAACAGACATCACGGTTTGATCACTCATGCTTTGCGGCTCAATCACTTCCAACCACTGATCCGCAAAACCTCCACGAACAGCATCCACCGCAGCTTTAATAATTCCCATGAAAACTCCCCCTCAACTCTTTTTCTCTTTTCTTAAACTTTTGTAGCCTTTGAACAAAAAAATACAACTGTATCCCAACAGCTTTATCTAGAAGAAAACAACATGCAAACTTCATTTAAACATTCGAGATGGCTACTATTGCGTTAAAATCAGCTTTCGGATTAACAACACTCTTCCAAAGACCCTTTTCTCTAATATGTTCTACTGTTTAACTGAATAAAAAGTTTCAATCTCATTCAGTATAACATGTGATTTTTAGAAAATGATGGGAATCAAAAAGCCGACTACCTTTAATGTCAGGCAGTATTTTTACGTTAACAAATCATTTGGATATTAAAGTTAAAGTGGGAACTATTAGGGAATTTTTATAAATATAGAGAGTGAATCAGGGGGAAGTACATGAATACTTTTATAAAAATAAATGGGATTAGTATGTTATATGCTATTATGATTTTTATTCCAATTGAAATACTTGTGAACGTACCCCGTATCAGTAGAATAACGGGTTGGAGTTACGACTTAGTTTGGATGATTTCTATAATTGGGCCCCTTGTTTGCTTTATCTTACTGACGCTCATCGTTGGTTATTTATCGAAAAGATGGCTAAAAAATCGCAAATCCTCCTATTTGGACGGTCCTGCTTTGGCTCCCCTATCATATCCTGTTTATTTTCATTTTTGCGAATCTATTTCCTGTGACCACCCCCCGCAGATGAGTGCAGTCCTGCCGCTGGACTAATCATTATCGGCATTCTATTGATTTACCCTTTCATCGTTTTCGTGATCAATGCAGTCAGCGTTACTCCAAGTCCAATAGATGTAATCCGTTAACATAAATTCAATCATACAGGTGAAAGCATCCATCTTTATGCTATAATTTGGAGGGTAAAATACAGATTGAGGTGACCATTCTTGGCAATACATGTTGTCCTATATCAACCAGATATTCCATCGAATACCATCAACATTGCACTTACTTGTGCGGCAACCGATACAGCTTTGCATTTGATTCGCCCACTTGGCTTTTCAACTGATGAAAAAATGATCAAACAAGCAGGGATCGATTTTTGGGACTCTGTTAACATCACGTATTATGACTCATTAGATGACTTTTTCGCAAAAAATCAAGGCGAGTTTTACTATATTGAGACGTTCGGCGAAAAAACACATTCAGGCTTTGACTTCAGTGACATCTCCAAAGAACATTATTTTATGTTCGGAAAAGAAACAACTGGTTTACCAAAAGACTTACTAGAAGAAAATAAAGACCACTTTTTGAGAATCCCAATGAATGAACATGTACGTTCGCTAAACCTATCAAGCACAGCTGCAATCTTGGTGTATGAAGCGTTGCGCCAACAAGGATTTCCTAATTTAAAATAAAAATCTTCCAAAACGGAAGATTTTTTATTTTGCTTCTTTTAATTTGATTTTCCATTTTTGGTAGTAAATCGCCATTGCCGTCATGATCGCAGGAACCGTAAAGACGAACACTCCAAAAAAACTTATTTTAGCGACCGTCTGAAAAGTTCCTGTCGTAAAGATGCTTACAAAGAATAAAGCGATCGTGAACGCTAGCAAACCAAGTGCCATTCCGTTTATCACTTTCCCTTGACGATGATGTTTTTCAATCTTTGAATCTTTATCACTATATATAGGCGCTGTATTTGGAGCTGCTTTAAATAAATGCATATCGGCTTCTGAACAAACATGTCTCCATCCTGCAGCTGAGAAGAAATCCAGATATTCTTCTCTTTCATTTTCATCTAAAAATCGATAATCAATGCTGTAAATGACATCTTCTTTCTCTCCATATTCCAATCCATAGCCCATAAATTTAAAATCCTTCACATGCCACCCTTTAAGCGATTTCTTGCGGAGCTTTTCCATATCTTGTTGTTCTGAGAACGCTAAACCACCAGACATCATATATTTGATTTTTTTCACGACTGCTCCTCCTTTAACCCGTTTTCTGCTAATTGGATCATCACTTTTCGGCGTTCAATATCCTCTGTTAATACTTCTCGGCCTTTCTCCGTTAGAAGATAAGTCTTCCTGCGTGAGTCTGAATCATCGTATAAGTAAATAAACTCTTGTTGAAGTAATTTTTTAATGATTGTATACATTGAAGCAGGTCCGATACTAACAGTTCCTTTTGTAGTTTCTTCGATTAAATTCATAACAGCGTAGCCATGACGTGGTGTCGTTAGCGCAGCCATAATGTAGAATACAGAGTCGGTCAATTGTTCAATTTGTTTCACTCTTACCCTCCTTTATATCACTTTATGATATATCTAAAAAGAATATATCATAAAGTGATATATTAATCCAGAAGCTGTTTGAATTTTTTAAAGTATCAATATTCACACCAGATACATTTTAGGAAAAAATAAGAGGATAGTTCATGCTACTCCATCTTTGATTACCTGTTAACTAACGTCCCGCAATATTCTCCTCCCTGCCCAACAACGATAAAAAGCATCCCCTTCACTGACCTAGTAGCGGGAATCAGCATGGTTTGATCAATAAGCGGAGAAATTTCGCTTAATTAGAAAATAGTACTGAAAAGGGCTTTAATGTACGGAAAAATTCCGACTAGCGACTTAAAAAAACGTGAAAATGGGTAATTTTGCTTTGCTTAATCGGAAAACCTCCGCTTAAATCCATTCTAAAAAGCACTCTACTGCAATCTAACCGAAAAATTTCCGCTTATTTCAAAATCTTTTATTAGATAATTGTTGGGGATACAACAACCCATTGTCCCCCTCAATTAGGTGAATTCCCCTATTTTTCACTCAAACTAACAAAAACAGGAGAAACCACATTCGGTTTCTCCAACTTTCCTTATTGTCGGTATCACCCGATCCCCAAATAAATCTCTCGCAAACTAGCATCCTTCACTAACTCAGCTGGGTTCCCTATAAACGAGATTTGCCCGTTATCCATTACCGCAATTTTATCGGTTACTTTTAAGGCGACATCGACGTTTTGTTCCACCAGCAAGATTGTTACTCCGCTTTCCTTAATGATTTTGATTTGTTCAAAGATTTCATCGACAACAATGGGTGCCAAACCAATCGAAGGTTCATCAAGTATTAATAGTTTTGGTGAGGTCATTAAGGCCCTACCGATGGCAACCATTTGCTGCTGTCCGCCTGACATCGTACCCGCATACTGACTTTTCCGCTCTTTTAGAATTGGAAACAAGCTGTACACATATTCCAATCGTTCATTGAACTGGTCGTTGTTTAACTGCAGCCCGCCCATTTTCAAATTTTCATAAACGCTCATTTCCGGAAATGGCCGGCGTCCTTCTGGGCAATGGGTGATCCCTAAGCGCGCAATTTTGTGAGTAGGCAGCTTTTTAATCGATTTCCCTTCAAAGGTGATGTCCCCAGAATTCGCAGGAACCAGCCCATTGATACACCGCAATAGAGTGGTTTTCCCTGCTCCATTCGGGCCAATAATGGACATCATTTCCCCTTCCTTAACCTCAAGGTTCAATTGATTGATGACGACGGCTTTTCCATAGCCTGCCGAAAGATTAGTGATTGTAAGCAAAATCCCAACTCCTATCACCAAGATACGCTTTTAACACTTGTTCATTGTTGACGACTTCTTGCGGAATATCATCCGCAATCAATTGTCCAAAGTTGATTGCTATCACGCGTTTGACCATTTTCATCAACGCTTTTAGTTTGTGCTCAATGATGATAATTGTAATTCCTTCGTCGTGCATCTGCAGCAGCAACTCTGATAAACTCTCAATCTCAGCTGTATTCAAACCGGCAAATGGTTCATCTAATAGCAATAAATCCGGATTCGTTGCCAATGCCCTCGCCATTTCAAGCCTACGTAAATCCCCTTGCGGCAAGCTGCCCGCTAATTGACTCTGGCGACTGCCTAGTCCAACTTGCTGAAGAAGGTGGTCGATTTGTTTTGCTTGTTCATGTACAGAGAGTTTTGAGGATTTCACAATTTCTACATTTTCATGTACCGTTAACTCTTGGAAAGGTCGCGGCACCTGAAACGTTCGCGTTAAGCCTTTTTGCACAATCAGATGTGGAGCTTTTCCTGTAATTTCTTCATTATTTAAGATTACTTTACCTGAAGTCGGAGGCTGGACACCGCTGATTAAATGAAACAATGTTGTTTTACCGGCACCATTAGGGCCAATGATGCCAACAAATTCCCCTTTCTGGATTGAAAATGAAACATCATCAACCGCTCTCACTTTTCCGTAAACTTTCGTTAAGTTCTCGACTTGAAACATTGTCATCGGTCCCTTTCCCCCTTTCCTTGAATTTTCTTTTCACATATGCTCCGACACTAGCCAATCCGTTTGGTAAAATTAAGATCGATAGAATTAACAGTCCGGCATAAATTAAATCTTGATACTCCTCTGTACCACGAAGCCATTCTGATAAAAAGGTCAATCCATAGGCAGATAAAAATGGCCCAATGATCGTCCCCATCCCGCCAACGATCCCCATAATTAATATTGTTGCGGATTGCCATAGTTCAAACACATTAGGACCTACATGACGGAGATAAAGAGCAAGCAAGCCTCCACCCAATCCAGCAAAGAATGCACTAATCAAAAAAGCCATTAATTTATAACGTTCCACGTTATTTCCAATAGCTGAACAAGCTGTTTCATCTTCTTTGATCGCCAACAGAATCTTTCCTGTTCGGGATCTTGAGATAAAGAAGATGATTAGCACGGAAATAAACATATACGCTAAGGTTACATAGTATAATTCCATTCTACTTAGTGGAACGGAAACATTCAGACCAAACTCTCCGCCGGTCAAGTTTCGATATGTGTATGCTAATTGAAACAAAATTAAGGGCAACACCATTGTAGTTAACGAAAAAAATGGGCCATGTAGTTTCATCGTCGGCTTCCCAATGATAAACGCAACTAAAATGGACAAAACAACCCCTACCAAAATCGATAAAATCAAACCGAGAGAATCGTGTAGAATTCCTACGGAATAGGCCCCGATCCCGATAAAGAGCGCGTGCCCTAAATTCAATTTTCCAGTAAAACCGGAAACAATGTCCCAACTTACCACAAACACAGCATAAAGATTGGCCAATGTTAAAATCGAAATCAGATAAAACGAATCGTTTATGAATGGAAAAATCGCCAAGGTGACTGTAAGCAACGTGATGATCCCAAGCGAACCTTTATACTTTTTGATCATGCATCGCTTACCCCCTTTGAGAACAGGCCATTTGGTCGATACATTAACGCTAAAATCATAATTGTGAAGGTTACGGCTTCTTTTAGTTGTGGATTAAAAGCGTAAGAGGTAATCATTTCTGCATAGGCCACGATAAAAGCACCGATCAGTGTACCCCAGACATTTCCGAGCCCGCCAAGAACAACAATCGTAAACGCAGCGAGAATCGGTGACCACCCCATTGCAGGCGTAACCGTTAAAAACGGGGCGACAAGTAACCCCGCAACCGCTGCAAAAGCTGCCGATAATCCCATCACGAAGATGAAGATTTTTTCGGCATTAATCCCAAGCATTGAAGCCATTTCTCTGTCCTGCGAAACAGCCCGAATAATCCGTCCCATATTGGTTCGACTTAACAGCCACCATAAAAATAGAATCAGCACAATCGTAATCACAAACGCCAAGACTTGCTGATGTGTCACACGGACCCCAAGGATACTCATCCCTCCTTCTAACATCGAAGGAACATATCTAGGTTCAGGACCAAAAGTAATCACGATAATTTGTTCTAAAAACATCGCAAACGCAAAAGTCAGAATCAACACTTGGGTGAGCGAGTTTCTCATTGGTTTGATGATGCCTAAATAACTGACAATCGCTAAAATAATGGTGATGACAATTGCGCCAAGGGCTACCCAAAATAGCCCCAGGCCTGATGAAGACAAATAGTATGCTGCATAGCAGGCAAACATAAAGAACGCACCGTGTGAGAGATTCATGATTTTTGCAACGCCAAAAATGAGTGAAAATCCAAGGGCAATCATCGAATAAATTGCTGTCCAGATGGCCCCAAAGACGATGATGTCGGCAACCATACGAAACCTCCCTACTGTCTATTTAATCCATTCAGGTTTAATGATTTCATCCGTGGCAACACTTTCTGGACCAACAACACCCATTTCACCATCTTGCCATTGAATATAGGTGAATGGGACAAAGTCTTCGCCAATTGTATAGCCATGATCTTCTCTAAATTTGATATTTCCTGATGCCCCGACAAATGTTTCACTTTCTAATGTCTTTACAAGCTCAACTGAATTTACAGTCCCCGCTTTGTTGATCGCATCCGCCATCACTAGTACTCCGTCATAAGCTGTAATCCCGGTATACGGTCCAGGAGTGCGGCCATAGTCTTCGGTGAAGTTATCCCAGAATGGAATGGATTTCTCGGTGATTTCCGAACGTACCCCATGTTTCCACGTTAACAGTCCGTTCGCTTTCCCTTCCGTTTGATTCCAGAATTCAGGACTTTGCGCTTGAACATTGTAGCCTGTAATTTCCACAGGAATTTGTCTTTCCGCCCATTGTTTCGCAAACACAATGCCTTGGTTTGCTGAGAATAATGTCATCGCGACTTCTGCGCCACTATCCTTTAGCTTTGATAATTCGATTGAAAAATCTTCCGTATCGGTAGCTGGACGTTCCACCAACACGACTTTATCCCCAAACTGCTTTTCAAATGTTTCAACGATTGGATCGACCCACACCGCTGTTTCAGCAATTAACGCGACTTTTTCATAGCCTTCTGTTTCGACCATCTGTGCAAATTGATTCAAAAATCCCTCCCCTAATTGAGTCGAATCCATCATCGGCCGAAACGTATATTTATTAAACTCGTAATCTTCTTTTACCGCTTCTGTTACCAATGGTGAAGCGGAGCCAGTGTTTACAAATATTTTTTTGCTTTCCATAATAACCGGTTGAACAGCTAACGCCACCTCACTCCGATGCTCGCCAACAATAAAGTCCACTTCATCTTGGTACAATAACCGTTCCACCACAGCACGGCCTTCTTCAGGGTTTGCTTTCGTATCTGCATACACAGCCTCCAGCTTTTTCCCTAAAACGCCTCCATTTTCATTGATTTCTTTTACCGCTAACTCTGCAGCGTCTTTAATTTCTTTTCCTGCTGCCAATTGGAAAGCACCGATAATCCCAACTTTAATTGTTTCGTTGTCACCATCTGAAGAACCAGAGTCTGAGTCCGAATTACAGGCTGCTAAAAACACACTTAAGATTAGAATCATTGAAAGGGCGAAACCTATTCCTTTTTTCTTTCGCTTTATTACCATCGCTGGTCACCTCATTTTAGTTGTTTAATCAGCTAAAGACTTTTAATATGATTTTCCCAATATTTTCATTTCGTTCCATGTAAGTGTGAGCCTCTTGAACATCCTCCCAGTTAAAAACCCTATCGACCACCGTTCTAAGGTTTCCTGTTTTAAAATGTGGAAGCATCGTTCGAGCAAATTCTTGGCTGAGGTTGATTTTTTCTTCCTCCGGTTGTGAACGTAAGCTCGAGCCCACGATACTGATTCTTCTTTTAATTAATTCCATTAACGGGACGTTTTCGACATTGCCCCCGCCCATGACTCCAATGACAATGAGTTTTCCACCCATGGAGATTGATTTTAAGTTATCCTGCCAATAAGAGGCACCGACACAATCTAAAATCAAATCAACCCCATGATTGTCCGTGAGGTTTAATATTTCCTCCGAAAATCCTTCTTTCCCAATCAACACTACATCCGCTCCAAGCGACCGACAAAACTCTGCCTTTTCTCTGCTTCTTACCGTGACAATTGACCGGGCTCCCATTTGTTTGATTAGTTGAATCGCTGAAGTCCCAACACCACTTGCCCCCGCATGCACAAGAACGGTTTTCTCATTCGTTAACCCACCAATCCAAACTAAATTCAAATAGGCCGTTAAATACGTTTCGGCGATTGCAGCACCCTCCACATCGGATAATTCAACAGGTGTAGGCATCAACAGATCGGCAGGCACTGTCACTTTTTCTGCATAGCCCCCTCCGGGCAGCAGAGAGAAAACACGGTCGCCTATTTTCCAATTCTGTACCTGCGAACCTACTTCCTCAATCACCCCAGCCATTTCAAGTCCAATAATCGACGTTGCTCCTGGTGGTGGTGGATACAATCCTTGTCTTTGGAGTAGATCAGCTCGGTTTAACGCTGTTGCTTTTATCCGGACTTTTACCTCGTTTTCTTTTGGCACGGGCTCAGGATGTTCCCCTAGATACAAAACGTCTGTCCCACCGTATCCATTGGTTAGTATCGCTTTCAAATGATCCCCCCTAACTCTTTTAGTAAGCGTTATCATTTCAATGGTCAAAAAATTGGCATTTCGTCCTATATATATACAGGTATTTAGGATTAAAATACTTAATATTCTGAATTTACTAAGTGAAAAAATGGTGTCTTAAAATCCTATCGACTAGGTTTTCTGCTTCATTGAGTCGTGCCTTCGTTTTACTTCGCTGTCCAACCGCCATCCACATGCAAGATCTGCCCTGTGATATAGGACGAAGCTTCGGAGGCTAAAAAGACCACTGGGCCCACTAAATCCTCTAAGGTTCCAACCCGTCCTACCATCGTTTGCGAAACAATATTCGCGTACCGTTCTGGGTCATTTAACCATTCTTCCGTCATCGGCGTTCGAATATAGGCTGGCGCAAGCGCATTCACGTTAATGTTATACTCTGCTAACTCATCCGCCCACACTTTCGTTAACTGATTAATGCCCCCTTTGCTCGCTGCATAGCTGGTTTGATTGCTCATCCCAATGGCACCTAAAATCGAAGAAATATTGATGATTTTACCGCCATTGCCTTGATTGATCATTTGCTTCGCAACGGCCTGGCCGGTTAGAAAAATTCCCTTTAAATTTGTCGACTGGATAAAATCCCAATCATCTTCCTCAATATCTATTAACTTTTTGCGGATATTCGTCCCGGCATTGTTTACTAAAATATCAATCTTTCCATATTCCTTCACCGCATCTTTAACAAGTTTCTCCACTTGGCTCTTCTTGGTAACATCTACTTGGAACGCTTTTACATGGATTTCTTCATCTTTTAATAGAGTTTCCGCTTTCCCCAAATCCGCGATTCCCCGACTCGCAATCGCAACAGTCGCCCCCTGCTTCCCAAGCGCCCTCGCCATTCCCAAACCAATCCCCTTACTACCACCAGTCACAAGCGCAACCTTCCCCCGCAAATCAAACAACTCAGCTACCATCTTTTTCTCTCCCCCCACAAACGAACTACAGTCACAGTGACTGTTGCATTAGACTAAAATTTTTTAATCAAGCCATCATTTAATCTCATTCTTTAAAATTTTCCCTCCTGGGTTTCGTGGAAGTTCGTTCATGAATTCGACGACGGTTGGAACTTTGTATTTCGCTAATCGTTCAGCTACAAATTGGATAACGTCATCAGATGTTAAACTTTGATGCCCTTTTGGAACGACGACCGCTTTTACGGTTTCGCCAAAAATTTTATCTGGAATGCCGACAACCGCTGCTTCTAGAATCCCTGGGTGCTCATATAAGACATTCTCAACCTCAATAGAAAAGATTTTTTCTCCCCCGCGGTTAATCATGTCTTTCTTCCGATCCATGATATACACAAATCCATCTTGATCCACTGTTGCTAAATCGCCCGAGCACCAATACCCATCGACAAAAGACTTCCGATTTGCTTCTTCATTGTTCCAGTAGCCTTCAATCACCATCGGCCCTTTAATCAACAGTTCCCCAACTTTTCCTGCTGGACACTCATCTCCATTCTCATCAATGATTTTAACGTCTGCTACCGTTACAGGGAGCCCAACTGATTTCACTTTATCTTCTGTATAAATCTGCGGCATCAACGTGGTTGGCGAATGAGTTTCAGTTGCACCATAGGCATTGTGTAAATAGGCATTCGAAAAATACCGTCTTAACAAGTAAAATGTTTCAGATGCTAATGGAGCACCACCATAGGCAATACAATTCACACTCTGGTAAGTATAAGAATGAAAGTCTTCATGTTCCATCATCATGATGTAGATCGCCGGGACATTAAACAAAAACGTAATATTTTCTTCCGCTACTCTCTTAATATACTCAGGAGTTTTGTATTTTCGCATAATAACAGATGTCCCACCGGTCTGGACCATATGAAACAATTGCCCAATCAACCCTGTCACATGAAAAAGAGGAATCGTAATCAGTGTTTTCGTCTCAGCTGAAGTTTTAAAGACTTGCTCATAATTCATGGCACTATGAACGAGCCCGAGATGACTCCCCATTGCTCCCTTTGGCAAGCCCGTTGTTCCCGACGTGTACATGATGTATGCTGGGTCGTCCTCGTTTACCTCGATCTCAGTTGGCTTGGATGGTTGCGTTAATTCTTCATAAGACAAATCACTCCCAGACTGTTTCCCTTCAGGATGAATCGTAAAATAATATTGAACAGCAACCTCTTCATGTGATTTTAATTTATCAACTACATTTTGAAACTCATAATCAGAAACCAATACCTTTGCTTCACTTTGAGCGAGCATATACTTCAGTTCCTTCTCTTTTAACTTCGTATTTAATGGAACAAAAATCGCGCCTATTTTAGCAATCGCAAAAACCAATAACGCAAACTCCATGCTATTATCGACCAGCAAAGCAATGCGGTCGCCTTTCTTGACCTCGTATTGCTGAAGATTCCCTGCAATCGCCAATGATTGGGTAACAAACTCTTTGTACGTTAATCGCTTCTCGTTCGAAACAAGTGCCTCTTTCTCTGGATACTTCTCCGCTGCATTCACTAACACTTGAAACAAATGTTGCGGGCGGTTATTAAACACCTTCATTTCGCGATTAAAATGATATTCCTTCACGATCTCCAAAAAAATCCCCCTCCGTCCCCATGCTTTTTTCCTCCACAACAAAGTTGGGAGGATGGTAGGTAAATCCTCTTTCCTCCCTTCTTAAAAGACCTGTTAATTTTAGGATATGTCTACCAAATATCCCATATCATATCTAAGGTCAAATCCACTGGAATTTCTATCGACATATTTTGTACGGTTTATTATATAAACGAGACGTTCGGTAGGGAAATTCATCAGGTAGAGTCATTTGCTAGAGATCATTTTGTTCGTAATCCTAAAGGTAATTTCAGCTGTGATTTTTCCAAGGTATACTGATAAATTCATGTTTAATATTAGGTTTGACATTATAGGGTTTTTGAAACATTGAAGAAACTAGCAGTAGCGAACTCCTTTATATCAAGTTAGGTTACCAACAACTTGAAAGAGCATTAGATGGTTCAAATCACATTGGAATGGACGCTTAGTTTATTAAAGAGTTATCGTAATAAACTGGCATAAAAATACATCTTTACAGACATAAAACTTAGACTATTTCGTTCTATTAATTAACTTTTATCATGAGTTATTATTAAATGAATCGGATAGAATAGAATAAGATCAGAAATTAGAATCTCAGTTCATTTCCTAATCAAAGATAACCAATTAATTATTAATCGCTGGAAAAGGAGTACAATGCATGAAACTTTCAGGAAACACAATCCTCATTACAGGAGGCAGTTCGGGAATTGGTCTTGGGTTTGCAGAACGATTTATCAAAGCTGGAAATAAGGTGATTGTTTGCGGACGACGGGAAAGCGTCCTGCAAAAAGCGAAAGAGCAATTTCCTTCCCTAATTACATATGTAAGTGATGTTTCAAAAGAATCGGACCGTTTAGCTTTGTTTGAATGGGTCACAATAAACTACCCGGACGTCAATGTATTAGTGAATAATGCAGGGATACAACAACGGTTCAATTTATTAAAAGCAAATGCAAAAGACAATTGGGGTTATTTCAATAAAGAAATCGCGATTAATACGGAAGCACCGATTCATTTTTCTATGCTTTTTGCCCCGTTTTTTGCAGACAAGGAAACAGCGGCTATCATAAACGTTACATCAGGACTAGCTTTTACACCGATGGTCATTGCTCCGATTTATTCAGCCACGAAGGCAGCAATTCATTCCTTTACCGTGAGTCTCAGGCACCAACTTTCTGAAACATTAATCGAAGTGATTGAAGTTGCCCCACCAGCGGTGAATACAGATTTAGGTGGAGAAGGTCTGCATACTCAAGGAGAGCCTTTAGATGATTTTGCGAACGGGGTCTTTCAAGGTTTAGAAGAAGGAAAGCAGGAAATTGGGTATGGGTCTTCTGTGGAGCGATTAAGGATGACGCGAGATGAAATCGATCAATATGTAGAAACCATGTACAACGCAATGAAAAAAACAATTGAATAGCGATTCTAAAGCGCCCAATGGGTACAGAGTACACTTTTTTGAAGTGTAATGAAAAAGCCACTGAAATAGCACACATTTCGACAAATCGATATGCTCTTTTTTTACATGAAAAGGATTGATAACAACGCATAACCACCTTTTACAATGTAGAAGTTCTATTTAAATTGGTACCCATAAAACAAAACAAGCCCCCATCCAATCCAAAAAGGATGAGAGCTTGTTTTAATAAACATTTATTTCTTCAATCTTTTATTCCTCCTAATCCACCATACTGTGCCCGCCATTAACCGAGAGCACTTGCCCTGTGATCCAATCGGACGAGGAGGATAATAAAAATAGAATGCAACCAGTTAGATCATCGACTTTTCCAAGACGGCGCAACGGGTATTGCTTAATGATTTTTGCTAGTGTAGCTTCGTTAAAATTCTGACCTTGATCGATGAGTCCAAGGGAGACTGTATTGCATTGAATATCATTCTTGCCAACATCTTGTGCTAATGATTTGAGAAAACTAATCGCACCGCTTCTCGCAGCTGCGGACACAATTAAATTTCGATCTCCTGTCCGCGCAGAATCACCGACGATATTAATAAACTTCCCACGATTGTTCGCAATCATATCCGGAACAAAAGCGTGAGCGAGATGAAGAACACCGTTCAAACAAACATCGATTTCCCGTTGCCATTCCCCAGGGAGATACTGAAAAAACGACTTGAACTGTGCATAGCCCGCATTATTGACAATAGCGTCCAACGTCCCTAAATCACGATTGATCCTGGTGCGCATGTTTTGAACATCCTCAAAAGAAGCCAAATCCCCTTTTACAACCACAACCTTAACACCGGCTTTTTCAATCAATCTTGCCGTTTCCGCTGCTTCTGCCTCAGAGGTTTGATAATGCAACGCAACATTCGCTCCCTCATTTGCTAATGCAAAAGCAATGCCACGGCCAACTCCCTTAGCAGCCCCTGTGACAAGAATATTCTTTCCGCTGAGCATGAGATCCATCTACCATCCCTCCTGGTTTCACAAAAAGAAGCAGGACGCTTTTCAATAAAAGCGCCTGTTCCTTCTGATCATTCTATTAATTAAGGTACCAATCTTTTAACAGAAAGACTTAAACCATCGTTAACCCGCCACTAACAGACAATGTTTGACCTGTGACGTATTTTGCTTCCTCCGAAGTAAAGTACGCGACCGCGCCAGCAATGTCTTCCGGCTGTGCTAAGCGACGGAAAGGAATCGCTTTTTCCAACGCATTCTTAATTCCTTCATTATAACTACCGATTTCTTGGAACAATGGCGTATCACTCGGTCCAGGCGCCACGCAATTGATGTTGATTTTATGCCGAGCCATTTCGCGAGCGAGCGTTTTTGTCAATGCCACGACGCCGCCTTTTGCCGCCGAGTAGACAGCCTCCCCGCTCGAGCCAACCCGTGCAGCATCTGAAGCAATATTAACCACTTTCCCGTAGCCGTTTTCAATCATCACTGGTAAAATTTCTTTACACGTATGAATCTGGCCCATTAAGTTGATATCAACAATTCTTTTCCATGTATCTGGCTCACTTTTAAGAAAAGGTTCGACCTTATCCCAACCAGCATTATTGACCAACACATCAATTCTCCCGAAAATAGCCACCGATTCTTTCACTGCATTTTGGACACTCTCTAAACTGGTCACATCACAATAAACGGCCACCGCATCTCCGCCTGCTTCCTTGACCATTGATACCGTTTCCTCTGCATGATTGGTATTAATGTCCGCAACGACTATTTTCATAGAACGCGAAGCAAGTAGTTTCGAAATCTCTCTCCCGATGCCACTGCCTGCTCCTGTTACAAACGCGATTCTCTCTGCCATACAATCTCCTCCTCTATTTAGATCGTGTTTTCTCTTCAATCATAGATTCTGTCTCTACTTTTGTTTTCACCTTGGTACTGTGTTTTGTTTATTTCTAGCTACGAGGCTTACCTAACAGTCGCCGTTATGCTTTTGTTTCTACCCCGTCACCAAGCTTTTCTTCAATCATTTGCCGCAACCGGAATTTTTGAATTTTTCCACTCGGGGTACGCGGAAACTCATCTATTAGCTCCACACGCTCAGGCCAATATTGTTTCGCCACGCCCTTTTCTGTTAAATAAACTTGTAAACTTTCTAAAGTGATTGGTTCTGTTCCTGGTTTCATATTAATGAAGGCACATGCCTTTTCTTGTAAGCGCGCATCTGGCATTGCCACGATTTGCGCGATCGAGACGTCCGGATGTTCGTAAAGAATATTTTCCACATACGCAACCGGAATGTTTTCACCGCCACGAATGATAATATCCTTGTTCCGGCCGGTAATTTTAATATAGCCATCCTCATCCATCACAGCCTGATCCCCGGTAATAAACCATTCGCCATCATGTTCTGCCAGAGTTTGTTCCATTTTCTTTAAATAGCCAACAAATAACGCTGGCCCTTTTGTTAACAAGCTTCCTTCTTGATTCGCAAGTGCCTTGGCGCCATGTTCATCGACCACTTTTACGACCGTCGGAGAATAAGCTTTCCCATCCGTACTTGTGAGCTTTTCTTCTGTGTCCATAGGCGCGGTAAGCGTAACGAGCCCGTCTTCTGTTTGTCCCCATCCTGACATGATTTTACAAGGAAGCTTTTCTCTTGCTTCTTTTACAATCGCTCTTGGAATCGGTGCTCCAATCGCAGCGAAATAACGCAACGAACTTAAATCGAATTGATCAATGTTTTCCACTCGAATGAAATCTTGTAAAAATGGAGTTGCCGCCGTTGTGAACGTGATTTTTTCTCTCTCAATCAGCTCCACAAATTCGTTTGGATTCCAGATATCCTGATAAACAGCTGTTCCACCAATGATGATTGGCAGCAAGACCCCATAAAGAAAACCGGTTTGATGAGCAAACGTTGACGCCATGAACACAATATCATTGTCCGTTAACTCTAAATGTGGCACCAATGCGCTTGATGATACGAGCACGGTGTTGTGTGTATGCATCACGCCTTTTGGTTCACCGGTCGTGCCAGAGGTAAAAATTAGTTCATTCAATTCATTCGGATCGTGAACAACTTGATCTAAAATCGAAATGTCTCGCTTTTCCTCCCACGGTTCATCGGTCAATAATGAAAATGATTTCATTTTACTAGGGATATTGTTGCCAAGAACAAATACATGCTCCATCGCTGGCCATTGGGATGATAACCGGTTGACCATCTCTGGGTAATCAAAGCCACGAAACTCGTCGGGAACCACCAGTATTTTTGATTCCGCATGCTTCACCATATAGCCAATCTCTCGATCACGATAAATCGGGATCAAAGGATTGGAAATGGCTCCTACCCTTGTCGCTGCAAGGTAGAGAATGATAAATTCATTCCAATTTGGTAGCTGAAAAGAAATGACATCCCCTTTTCTTAATCCAAATTCATAGAGTCCTAGCGCGACACGGTCTACAAGTTTCCCAACCTCTTGGAACGTAAACCGGTTCTTTTTATCAATCAAAGCCACTTTATCAGGACTGTTTTTGATTGCTTCATTAAGATAATCAAGAATCGTTTTATTCGGCCAAACAGAAGAGTATTTTTTCTTATACTCTTCTGTTAAAAGTGTCTCGTAACCCATCTCATTGTTCCCTCCCCCATTAATTCGTGCTTTATGAAAAAAATAAAAAGATTCAACTTATAGTTAGGGCAACTAAGCCGCTGAGCAGGGCACTTCCGCTTTTCTTACTGTCCAGCTCCATCGCCCTAACGGCTAGTGTCCTTCCCTCTCCGCCCTACGATAAGTCAACATCGAATCGCCTCCGGCTCTTCGTGTTTCCTATATCTCAGTTGGAGAGCTCCAGGCCATACGCCGCTGAGCAGGGCGCTTCCGCTTTTCTTACCCCCTAAATTTCTTAAAATCTACTGGTCTTTTTTCTAAGAAGGCGTTCATTCCTTCGGCTGATTCTTCGGTTTTGTAAAACATCGCAAGGCTTGCCATCGCAATTTGGGAAATTCCCTCAATATTGGCTGAATCGGCGTTGAAGGAGTATTTCAGCATTTTAATCGCCGTCGGGCTTTTCTCTACAATCTTTGCGGCCATTTCTTCTGCTGCCGCCATTAGCTCTTCTTGTGGGACAATTTTATTCACTAAACCCATTTCTTTCGCTTCTTGCGCGGTGTATTTTTCGCATAAATACCAGATTTCGCGCGCTTTTTTCTCGCCAACGACTCTAGCTAAATAAGCCGTACCTAAGCCTGCATCATAGCTTCCTACTTTTGGACCACTTTGGCCAAACAAAGCAGTTTCGGCCGCAATCGTTAAATCACAAATCACATGCAGCACATGGCCCCCGCCAATCGCGTATCCATTTACCGCGGCAATCACCGGCTTTGGAATTGCACGAATCGTTCGATGAAGGTTTTCAATCTCGAGTCCAATTCCACCGTTTAACCCGCCGTAACCATCGTACCCGTCATCGCCTTTATTCTTTTGATCGCCGCCTGTACAAAACGCTTTTTCGCCAGCTCCTGTTAAAATCACTGCACCAATGCTGTTGTCATCCCATGCATCGCGAAAACTCGCAATCAACTCACTGACCGTTCTTGCTCGAAACGCATTGTACACTTCTGGACGATTGATCGTAATTTTCGCGACCCCATTGCTTTTCTCATAAAGCACATCTGTAAATTGGTTGTTGATAGCCCCTTCATTTACCGTTGTGTTTGTATGTTCCATCATCGATTCCTCCTATTTGGTATTTTCAATTATTTGTAAAACAACCTGCCCGATCACCACTTCTTTGCCTGTTGCATTCATGCAGGTTACCTTTTCCGTCACCCAATTTCTCTCATCATTCACTTCAATCGTTTCCACTTCCGCGGTCATTTTTTCCCCAATGTGCACTGGGCTAAGATATAGAAGTTCTTTTTTCACCAAGCAACAAATATGATTCGCAAACTCTTTCCGAATTGCATCGAAGATTAATGCTTCACATAAAATACCTGGAACTAATGGGTTCTCAAAATAAATTCCTTCATTATATATTGGATTATCATCTTGAGTTAAATCACTCCATTTGCGAACATCCTCCGCAGTAAACGTTTTTTGAACCCGACTAATTTGGCCGATAAACAAATTTTCGGTTTGGCTCATAAAGTAGGAGCTCCTCATTTAATAAGGACGATATTCTTTTCCAATTAACTCCCGTGCAATCACCATTTGGTTCGCTTGTGCAGTTCCATCGCCAATCTCCAAACCAATTACATCTCGCAATCGTTGTTCTAATGGCATTTCTTTTGTATACGCATAATGACCATTCAGCAGCATACATTCATGAATCGCTTCCTGAGCGTATTTTGGTCCCAGCCATTTAACGGAAGACGCTTCTTTCGAATGTTTCTTGCCATTGTCACGAAGCCAAAGTCCACGATAAGCCTGCCATTTGATTAATTCCAATTGCGTATAATGTGTGACGATTGGAAAAGAAACCCCCTGATTTTTCGCTAATGGTTTGCCAAAGGCGTGTCTCGTTTTCACATGCTCAATCGTTTCATCGAGACTTTGAAAAGCAGCTCCCGCACATTGGAGACCAATCAGCAATCGACTTAAATCAAATCCATTCATCACCTGAAAGAAACCATTGTTTTCTAATCCAATTAAATTTTCTTCCGGAACCTCCACATCCGTTAAATAGATAGATCCTCGCCCAATCGGAACATTTCCCATATCTTCATAGCCTTTGCATTCTACTCCAGGTAAATCAGCAGGAACAACAAAGGCACTGATTCCCTTACTGCCCAAGTTTGGGTCTGTTTTAGCAAAAACAATAAACGCATCTCCGATTGTTGCGACACTGATTCCTGATTTCTCCCCATTTAAAATAAACTTATCTCCTTTATGTACAGCCATTGACCGAATTCCCGCTGCATCGGTCCCTGCTGCCGGTTCAGTGATCGCAATGCCCATAATTTTGTTGCCGTTTGCAATTTCCGGGAGCCACGTTTTTTTCAACTGATCTGTCGCATGATTGGTGAGAATTTCCGAGATTAGCGCATTCAACATGACCGCATACGTTAAATTAAAATCACCACGGCCAATTTCTTCAGCCGCAACTCCTGCGGTTACACACTCAGCACCACTCCCACCAAACTCTTCCGGAATGCGTAGACCGTTGACCCCAAGTTCACCAAGCTTTTTCCATAAATGCCTAGGATGGGTGTTCTCTCGGTCCCATGTTGTATAATGAGGAAGCAACTCGCTTTGCGAGAATTCTCTTAACATGTCACGAAAATATTCTTGTTCTTCACTAAATGTAAAATTCAACAACATTTCTCCCTCCTTTGTCTTTGCTAATCTATAATGCAAATAGCGTGCCAACACACACATACCCAGTTATCAAGTTTTTTCAATTTTATGATTTTGCAAGAATGCTATTTTTTGCAGATTTGCGAATCAGATTTGCAAAAAGGGGGGATAAGGCAGATTGTTTTCTAAACATGGGAAGTGATTTTCAACAATAAAAAAACTGTATAGAAGAAGCTCTACACAGTTTTTGTGATTCGTAATTATCATTTGTTAAATGTGACATTTCCCAATAAAAAGGTTATTGCTCATCATTTATGATATTCATAGCCATTTGCTTCATTTAATCCCATACTTAGAAATTTTCCTATACAGGCTTGCCGGGTGAATTTTTAATCTTTGTGCGGCTATCGTTTTATCTCCATCACTTTCTTTTAACGCCCACTTAATGGCATTCATTTCCGCCTTTTGGACTTCTTCCTCTAAACTTTGAACATTAAGCGGAGTTTCGTTGGTTGGCGGTGGACCAGCATTTTCAGTAAACGACGTAAACCGGAAACATTCTAAGGTCAGCGTATCTCCTTCGACGATATTCATCCCACGTTCAATAATCGCTCTAAGTTCACGAATATTTCCTGGCCAGTCGTTGCCGATTAGCCACTCTTGTAGTTTAGGGTCGATATACTTCACTTCTTGATTAAACTGTTCATTATAATAATGGATAAAATGCTCTGTTAAAGGCAGGATGTCCTCTTTTCGCTGCCTGAGTGACGGAATTTTCAGTTCGAATACATACAAACGGTAAAACAAGTCTTGCCTGAATTTCCCTTCCTGCACCAATGTTTTTAAATCTCTGTTGGTGGCCGCAATGATGCGGATATCAACGTTTTTCGCCCCAGTCCCGCCAAGTCTTTCTACTTCTTTTTCCTGCAGAACGCGCAAAAGTTTGCCTTGAGCTAGATAAGGTAGTTCTGAAATTTCGTCCAAAAATAACGTCCCATTCTGAGCCAGTTCAATCTTCCCAGGCTTTCCTTCACGTTTGGCGCCACTAAACGCCCCAGCTTCGTAGCCGAACACTTCCGATTCAAATAAATCTTCCGGGATTGCCGCACAGTTCACAGCAACGAAAGGCTGGTCTTTTCGCGAGCTTAACCCATGGATGGCTTGAGCAAATAATTCCTTCCCCGTTCCGCTCTCTCCAGTAAGGAGAACGGTTGAGTTACTCGTTGCAATTCGAGCAGCCAGCTCTTTCATTTGCGTCATTAAAGGTCCATCGCCAACAATATCCTCAAAACGATATCGATTTGTGTTTCTCGAGTTGGTTTGTATCTTCGGTTTTTTTATGGAGTTCATAAAAGAAGTGATTTCATAGAGGTCTATTTCATTCTTTTTCACAAGGATGGAGTAAATATGGTGGTGTTTATGTTGATCCAAACGAATAAGGCATGGTTGTCCGTTGATCACTCCAAAGAAAACCGCTTTTTTCCCATTATGATGGGATAGATTATGGGTGGTTCCTTTGATTACTTGGTTAATATAACGCCCTTTTATAAAGGATTCCGCAACATCAAGAGTACGACAAAACTCTGAACTTATTTCTAAAATCAATCCTGTTTCATCAGCAGTGACATATTCCAAATCCATTTGTGTTGCTTTATTTTCCATTTTTTCCATTCATCTCACCTAAGAACCATGATCTGCTAACATCAAAATTACAGCCTGCCCTTTTACAACTTCCGTTCCAGACTGGTTGTAGCACGTCACTTTTAACGTCACCCAGTTTCGAGATTCATTAATATCAATCACTTCAAGTTCCGCAATAACCTCATCCCCAATATGAAGAGGATGATAAAACACCAATTCCTTCTGCAGCAGTATACATGGACTCCCTGGAAGCTTACGGCTAATCGTATGATGAACCAAACCCTCAGTTAAAAGCCCAGGAATAATCGGCTTTGAATAGACGCTCCCAAAACCATTTTCCTGATAAATCGGACTAAAATCCAAAGTCAATTCCGAACAAAGCCTCACATCCTCTTCCGTAAACACCCGCTTAGAACGCGCAATCTGCCCAATAAACATCTGTTCAATCGTAAGACTCATCGTTTTTCAATCCCCTGTAATTATAAAATTTTGAATATTAACTACATTAATCACTATACAGAAAACCCCCAACGAAAACAATCCCCACCAAGCATCAGCAAGGGATTGTCGAAAAAGTCACAGGGACGTCCCGGTATTTGTCGATTTATCTGCAACCTAAGAAAAAACCACTAAGCTTGGTGTTGTGTCGTTGACCAAACTAGTGGTTTTTATGCTTATCAGTGAAATATCTCTATTTACAAGGTCTTTCGCTGATAGGAGGAAAATACAACTCCCCCTACGATAAAAAGCGATCCAATTATCTCCATATTCGTAATCGGTTTGGATAACACAATCAAACCGACAATCATCGCTACGAAAGGTTCTAAATTGGATAAAATCGAAGCCTTTGAGGCGTCGACATAACGAATATAATAATTCCAAATGAGATTCGCCATTCCATGGACGATAACGGCTGTTCCAATCAATAAAGCCCATTCAGGCCATTCAGTTCCTACTTGAAAGGGTGAATCTAGTATAAACGCAAACGGAATCGCTACCATCAGCCCGACCAGATTTGAATAGAAAGTAATCGTAAAAGGATCAATTCTAGTAGAAAGTGACCTCGTAATAATAATCATAATCGCAAACGTAATCATCGTTACAACAATCCATAACAGCCCTTTGTCCACTTGTATCGAGGTGAAAGTCCCTTTTGTGACAACAAAGTATATCCCCACAATTGCGACCATCGAACCTAGTAACATACGGAGCGTGAATTTTTCTTTTAAAAAAACCGCTGCTAAAATACCTGTTAAAATCGGAGTCGTTGCTAAAATTAAAGCAGATGTTGTCGGGTCAGCTGTTTGCAACCCTTCAAAAAAGGACCATTGGTTGATAAACACACCTATTACGCCTAGAACAAATATTGATTGGAACTCAGATTTCTTTAAAGGTTCCAATTGTTTTTTAAGAAGGTTTAACCCCAATAAAAAAAGAACAATAAATAAAAGCCGTAACATTGTTAATAAAGCTGGAGAAAAAGATAAAACTAGTATTTTTCCAAATACGAAATTACTCCCCCACACCACAACACAAAAAGTTAGCCAAGTATATGCCTTTGCCATCCATAACACCATCCAATTTTTCTAAAACATGCTAACTTTCAAAGTGTATCCGAACGAATTGGTTTCGTAAACCTTTCTAATTTCATCTCATCATCCTTTTTCTTGCACCTTTCCCCTCCCATTACTCATCTTTCAAACCAAAATCGGAAAAACTACCACAAGAAAGAATTGTAGGAGTGATCCGTTATCCGAACACGAATGCTGATTTTACTAGTTGTTTTTGTTAGCATCTTTAGCCTGATTGCTTATTGGGTTGAGTTGGAAAAACTAATTCAGTTTGACTTTCATATTATGACGTTTGTGCAAAGTTTTGAAAATGACACTCTCACCACGATTATGAAATTCTTTAGCTTCATTGGTGGTACCGTTCCAGTTATTGTCCTTACTTTAGGAGCTGCTATTTTCTTATATAGAGTTTTACATCATCGTAGGGAGCTTTTTCTACTAATTGGAACGATGATCGGCTCCACACTACTCAATGTATTGCTTAAATACATCTTCCAACGCACCAGACCTGACATAAACCGGCTCGTGTTTGAAGAAGGTTTTAGCTTTCCGAGTGGACATTCCATGGCCGCTTTTTCCTTATATGGGATATTAACGTTTCTTCTTTGGCGACATCTTAAAACCCGTACAGGCCGCGGATTGTTACTTACATTCAATAGTTTGATGATCCTCATTATTGGGCTTAGTCGGATTTATCTAGGAGTCCACTATCCAACCGATGTCATTGGTGCCTATGCAGCAAGTGGTTTTTGGTTATTTACCGTCGTCTGGTATTACCAATGGCTACAAGAAAGAAGACTTCAATCAGCTGAAGCCACGTAACTTGATAATCTTGATTGGTTAGGAAAGCTTGGATAGTAAATCCAAGCTTTTTGTTTCTTCATGCAGTCTAACTCTCCCACCAGTTAACAATCAATTCTTTCATTTAAATTTAAAAATGAATCACTCCTACTTTCTGTTTGAAAATTGTTCAAAAAAGGTTTTGCTAGTTGTCACAATATTCCATTCTCACAACCAATTTATGGGATAAAATGAACATAGAAATTGAAATACATAGGAGGTTTTATTGATGAGTTTTCAAAATAAAGTGGTTGTTATTACAGGTGCAGCTGGTGGAATTGGACAGGAAGCAGTTAAAACATTTGCTGAGAATGGAGCGAAAGTGGTTTTAGTCGATTTAAATCAAGAAGCTTTGGATCAAGTGGTTACAGAGCTTGACCTTAAAGAAGGAACATATTTAACAGTCGCAGCAGATGTTTCAAAAGAAGACCAAGTAAGAAGTTATGTCGAAAAAGCAACCGCTGCTTTTGGAAGCATCGATGTATTTTTCAATAACGCAGGAATCGAAGGAAAAGTCCTTCCTATATCAGAATATCCTTCCGAAGTTTTTGAACAAGTTCTAGATGTCAATGTGAAAGGCGCCTTTTATGGCTTAAAATATGTGATGCCTATTATGAAAGCAAAGAAAGGAGGATCGATTATCAATACGGCTTCCGTCGCGGGATTAGGTGGAACACCTGGAGTTTCTGCCTATATTACCTCTAAACATGCGGTTATCGGATTAACCAAAACCGCCGCATTAGAAGGAGCAGCAGATGGAATTCGTGTCAATGCCGTTTGCCCATCTCCGGTGAACAACCGGATGATGCGTTCTTTAGAAAGCGGCTTTAGCCCAGAAAACGCCGAAGCAGCACAACAAAACTTCGCAGCCGCGATCCCACTTGGCCGATATGCCGAAAATAGCGATATTGTAAACCTAGTCTACTTCCTCGCATCCGATAAAGCCAGCTTCATCACCGGCGCCATTTATCCAGTTGACGGCGGAATGCGAGCGTTATAATAAAGTCACAAGGATACACCGGTTTTTGTCTAACTTTATCGAAAAATCAAAGAGGCTCTCATCCATGTGAATGAGAGCCTCCGTTTTTAAAGTTCAACCGTAACATCCTGTTCTCCCTGCTTTCCCCTTTCTTTTCGAACATAAAAACCATACATACTCCCAGCCAAAATAACCACAAACGTATAACAAAGATAAATATTTCGATACACGATTTCTGCTGCTAAACCTTCTTGAACCGTCAACAACAAACCTGAAACTGTCACTCCGAGACCAGCCCCGAAAAACTGCATTAATTGGAGAATACCGATCGCTGATCCAATCTGCGAAATGGGCAAAATTCTCGTTACCTCATTTGTCATGCTCGTTGAGATTGCCGTAAACCCTACACTCGCGAACATATAAGTGGTTAGAATCAAATAAGGACTAACCGTAGATAAGAACGCAAATTGAACCATCGCACAAACGAATAATAATTGCCCTAACAGGATCACCGGTTTATTACCAAAGCGGTCAATCATTCTTCCAATCCACTGACCAGCAATCACGGCGAAAACCGCTCCTGGAAAAATGACAAGCCCTACTCCAACCGGTGCTTTTCCAAATACTGTTGCCAGCATAATCGGCATTAAAAACAAATTGGAGAAGTTGAGAAAAAACGCAGTGCAATTGATAAAAAGCAGTTTCGAAAATTGCTTATTTCTTAGTAGAACCGGCGGAACAAATGGCTCTTCTTTCCAATGTAAATACCTCCACCAAACCACAAACAGCAACACTGTGACCGCCAAAACCCCATAGGAAAACGTCGATAAAAACAGCAACAAACCTGTGACACTAAGCCCTGTTAAGAGCGCACCAAAAACATCGAACTGCCCCTTTTTCAACGGTTCTTTCGGCAGCAATCTTTGAAAGAAAGGAATGGTAAGGAACGTCAGTCCAGTGATCGCAAAAAGATAGTTCCATCCAAAAAATTGAGTAATTACGCCCCCAAGCACAGGACCCAACCCAAATCCCAACGAAGCTGCCGATGCAAGAATAGCCATTGCTTTGCCCCTTCGTGATACCGGGATATAGCGCCCCGCCGGAATCATTCCAAGTCCCGAAACAGCTCCGGCCCCTGCAGCTTGAACAATGCGCGCCCCTAATAATAGAAGAAAATGACCTGAAAAGAAACCGATAATCGAAGCTGCTCCTAACAAACAAATTCCAATCATTAAAAGCCTTGAGATGGGGATAAAATCGGAAAGTCTGCCAAACGTTAACGTCGACAACGCAAACATAATTGAATAACCAGAAACAAGCCAAGATGCGGTGGATGATTTTAACTGAAACTCCTCCAAAACGACGGGCAACGCTACATTAAACATCGTCGTATTCATGACCACTAGTAAAGTAGTTAAACTCCAAATCAACACCACTTTATTCTCTTGGAAAGGGACCTTTTTATCATTCTCGAGAGAGGAGATGGAAATTGAAGACATATACCTCCACCCTCCTTTCAGTATTTAATATAGAAACCTATTTATATTTTTAATTTTCAGACAATATAATCCTACCATATCTTACGGTCATTTGTATACGAGCAATTCGCATACAAGTTCCTGAATGACAGAGCTAACCCCTCTTACTGATAAAAAAACAAGCTCTTCTCCATGAGAAATGAGCTTGTCCTCAATGTATTCGATATAAATTTAGAATTTGTTTTTAGCAAAAGGTTTCTGTATTAACTACATTTTTTCACGATGTAAATTAATTGTTTTGAGCTTGGGATTGCGTACTTTCCTCCATCGTTTTGATGGATATACGTTTCAATTTTGTTTTTTACTAAATAGCGAGATGACCGATCACCTTCTTGAAAGGACGAAGTATCTTCACTTAAAACAAGTGCATTTTTGTTTTTGCTAATAATCTTCGCAATATCATTCGTTGTATAGATGGTTCCTTTCTCCAATTCAATAAGTTCATTCTCCATGTATCCCATGCTTATTTCCTCCCTTTTACTCTTATTTATTCGCTAAACGGGGCCAAAATTCCTGCATCCATCGAAGGAAAATCACAAGAACAAATGCTTGAATTTCGTAAAAAGAGTGAAATAAGTGTACAATAAAGGATATTTCCTTAATCTCATGTGAAACAGGAGGAATATTCATGAAAAAAAATATTATGAAGCTTTTTATACTGCTTTTCCTATTGCTCGCTTTTTCGTCCCCTGCGTTTGCAGACGTTTCTGTAGGCGACCAAATTATCACTTTAGGGGAGAACTTAACCGAAGAGCAAAAAGAACAGATTTTATCCGAGTTAGGATCCACTGAAAACACTCAAATCATCACCGTCTCAAATGAAGAAGAAGTCAACTATCTCGGTAACCTATTGCCCCGAGCCACAATTGGAACAAAAGCGATTTCTTCTTCCTCGATCACATACACAGAAGCCGAAAGTGGCCTGGATGTTAGCACCAACAATATCAACTGGGTGACGGATGAAATGTATTTAAATGCATTAATTACCGCTGGCGTAAAAGATGCAAACATTGAAGTCACCGCTCCGTTTACGGTCTCAGGTACTGCCGCTTTAACGGGCTTAATGAAGGCGTATGAAGTTTCAAGTGGGGAAGTCATTCCCGAAGAAGTCAAAGAAGCCGCGAACGAAGAAATGATTCAAACTGCGAAGCTTGGCGATCAAATCGGCGCCGAAAATGCTTCTGCTTTATTTACGAAAATCAAAGAAAGCATCGCAAAAAAACCGCCACAAACTGATGCTGAATTGCGCGAAATTATTTTACAAGCAGCCGAGGATCTCGGTCTTACCTTAACAGATGAACAAATCCAGATATTAATGGATGTGTTTAATAAACTAAAAAAATTGGATATTGATTGGAATCAAGTCGGCGACCAGATCAATCAAGCAAAAGACAAAATCAGCAAATACCTCGAGTCTGAAGAAGGCCAGAACCTATTAGAAAGAATGAAGCAATTCTTCATTAGTTTATTTGAAGCTCTAAAAAGTCTATTTAGTTAAAACGACGAAAACCTCCCTGATTTAAGAGAGGTTTTTGTTTATGTTCTTTAGCGAACACTGGATTATTGTAAAATCACACCCGCAAAATCCCCATTCAACTGTTGACCAGTACTAGAAATACACTTGAAACCTTCACTCCATTCCAATTTTCAAAGAACCAGGTTGTCCAATCTCCCCATAATTGTTACAGTATACATACTGCCAAAATAAACCATCACCGTATCAAAACTTCTTTAAAAAGATCAACCTCCAGTGTAGACATTCAGATTTCCTTAATCGTTGTATAAGTATAGGGGGAGGACAGACGATGAAAAAAGAAAATACACTTGCCTCCTATCTGATCCAATTGGGAGAGGAAGTGTTCCGTCTATTACGTGCGAAAGGAGCGAGTAAAGAAGATGCGGAAGATATCATTCAAAATACGTTTTACAAAGTGTATACGTTGTTGGATGATTTAACTGCAAGCAATATCCGACCGTGGTTTTTTCGAGTGGCTCTCAATGAATACATCGATTATAAACGAAAAAAAGAACAGCAAAACATTCGCTTAAGCGATGCAATATACGCCAAGCTGCAACAAACCGATTGCGAGTTTGAGGCCATTTTAAATCGAGATGAGATTTTTTATTTATTAAAAGACATCAACCCAGAATACAAAGAAATCTACTATTTAAAGTATTATTATGATTTTTCCTATGAAGAAATTGCGGTGATTTTAGATTTAAAAGAAAACAGTGTAAAGCAAAAATTGTACCGTGCGCGGAAAACTATTCACGCCAAGATTGGAGGAAAGCGGTCATGGACAGTTCGTTAAATAAAGCTTTAAAAAAAGCAAAACGAAAACAATTCCTAAAAATCGTTCTCATTAGCATCATCGTCGTCCTCATTCTGTTACCAATTCTCTATAAAACTGGGAATTATTTTGCTGCCAAAAGCTCAAATAGACTTCACGAAGTATTGTATTTGTATCATCAAGTCGCCCAACCCAATATCCAAATTGACTCGCGCGTAACGAGTAACTCCTCAACATTTGGTGGCAACATTGTGACAAATCGTTCGAAAAATATTCATGGCTATTTAGTACAATGGAGTACACTTACAAGTTCCTATGATTGGTTTGGCATCAATATTGATTACAATGAGTTAACCCCAGGATTTTATTGGTCAGATAACGAGTTTTATGAGTATGATAAACAAACGAAAAACAAAGTGGCGACTTTTTATCATCCAAGCATTCAAGAATATCATGATGGTGTTCAAAATGAACTAACCGAAATTTCGCAAATGAAAAATTACCTTGCCGAAGTGGCGATTTCTTTCGATCAGCCATATACCTATCAAGAAATTGAAACAAAGATCCCTGATGATTTAAACATCGCCTGGTTGTATATGACTTCGCCAATTGTCGATGAAAGTAAGGGACCTTCGGGTACGAATGTTTATGGTTTCCATCCAGGTGATTCACCGAAAGAAGCTTATGACACATTTATGAAAGACCTAGATACCTATGACCCCAAAGGGCATAACGACACCATTCAACAATTTTTAAAGAGTAATAAAAATAATCCTTTTGATGAAGTGAAAATCCTCGGAGTTATGCTTACCGGCCAAACGGAAAACTTTAAAACCTTAGAAAACCAAGACTTTATTCGCGGTGCCTCTGTGGGCGTTACTGCGGAAATCGTACCGTATATTCAACCAGAAAAATAGCCTAGTACCCAAAGACTCTTAAACAATACATTAGTCCCAAGGTTTCATAGCTCAAATGTCCCGCGAACAATCACACATTCTTGGTTCAACGTTTTTCCCAAATTCAAATTTTAACCCTCTACAAATGACTGTAGAGGGTTTTTCTGATAGTCTCATTTATTGTAAAAAAGGTATAATTGCGTTCTGGTATAACTAGAGTTCATCATTTACATTAGTAGAAGGACGTTTTTTCTGAGGAATAGGAGGCAGCTCATTTACAGAGACCACATCATTCGCCTTTTTGACAGGTTTTTTCCAATATTGCTCGTTATTTGGTAGGTCATCAAACCATGCTGCCGTAGGTGGACAGTCTAGAATCATGAACTTTCCATATTCATTATCACGTGATTGGTGATATTTAAGATAGGCCTTTCCATTCTCGATTGCGAGGATTTCAATTTTACCAGATGTATGACTCATCACTAATTTAACCCGTTTCCCAAGGCCTGACGATTTCCCCTTCGCAACCTCAACGATACGGTATACTTGTTCTAGCGGTAAAACAAATGAAGCGTTTCCTGCAACAGGCCGATTAATAAAGAAATAATAAGGTGTAACTCCAGCCCAGGATAGTTTATCTAACAGTTCACCTAAAACAGCCGGATCATCGTTAATCCCCTTCAGAACAGGAGTCTGATTGACTACGATTACACCCGCTTCATGAAGTGCTTCAATCGCTTTACGTGACTGAGGAGTAATTTCCCTTGGATGATTAATATGAGCCATTACATAGATTCTCTTGTTCACAGTAGAATGCTCTTTTAATAGAGCTAATAGTTCTTCGTCTTCATAAATTCGCATAGGATTAAAAACAGGCATTTTGGAGCCAATCCTAATAATCTGCACATGGTCAATATCTCGTAATTGTTCAAGGACCCAGCGTAATTTAGGGGTGCCAAGAATCAGTGGATCTCCTCCGGTCAGAAGAACATTATTAATTTCAGGAGTGTTTCTAATATATTCAAGCCCCTCGGTGATATCCGACATTGCCTCTTTTACATCTGAGCGAAACAATCGTTTTCGAAAACAGTATCGACAGTATGCCCCACAAACTTCAGAAACCAATAGAAGAGCGGTTGTCGAGTATTTATGCTGGCACCCTTTCACGACATAATTTGTATCCTCGTCTGATGCATCCCATCTACCGTATTCTAATAGTTCCTCTGAAGATGGAATCACTAGCTTGCGTAGTGGGTCTTTTGGATCTGACCAGTCGATCAGATTTAAATAATATTCATTTATCCGAAAAACAAACTTTTTCGTGACATCTTCCAGTACTTTCTTTTCCTCTTCACTCAAATTCTGTATTTTACTTATATTTGTTATATATTTAGGGTTTGACATATTGATTAAAACCTCCCAGAAGAAATTGGATCCTCTTCAGGCGAACCTTGACAGAATGCTCATTTCCCCTATTCTTGATCATCCGAAGTCCTTTTTTTTCTATATAAATATTTGGAGTATAATAACGGATTTAAGAAAGCTTGATGAAATGTTTCTTGATCATAAGCCTTCATTAGGGAGACCTTTGCGGATTTAGAATTCGGCTCAATAAACCAAATCTCCCCTTCTTCATCGATCCCAAAATCGATTCCTATTTCTCCAAACTTGCCATAAACCTTTTCTAACGACTCATAAATGCTATATAGAAATTGATGAACCCTTTCCATTAATTTCGTTACATCCTCATCGGAAAAATATAAGAACTCTTTAAAAAACTCCTCAATCGGATAAGCTGATGAATGAATCGTAATCGGTGAGTTGCTTTTCCCAATTCTTGCACATACCCCAACAATCGTAAGCTCGCCTTCCCCATTTCGTTGTAACTCCGCGCGAAAATCAACCTTACTCCCATTGAATTGAATTAAATTGATCGTTTTCTGGATGATAAAATTCCTACTTTTGTAAAATTTCCGAATTTTATTGATTAATTCTTCCCAACTATCTACTTGCTCCCTAACCATTTTATTAACAAAATAGCTATATTCGAACTTCCCTTCTGGCTTCTTGCGAACACGGTAAATCCATCTTCCCCGTCCTCCACGTACTCCTTTTAAATAGGCTTCATTTCTCAGTTTCAAAAAATCCTTCAAATCACTTTCGTCTTGATACATGACTGAATAAGGGAGATATTGGCTCACCTCAGCCATTTGACTTAGTTCTTGGTAAACCTCCCATTTATTAAAATAAGAGTGGGTGTTAATCTTAATAACTTTGTGTTGATCGAGAATATCCTCAATATGTTCAACGATAAACTTAGACGCTCCCCCACCAGCACGTCGATTATAGAGAATATCAGGTAATGGGAAATATTCTTGCTTCCATTGATTTGTCTCAACATCAAAACTCGTTCCCAAAATAAGATTTTGCTTAAAATCAAAGTTTTTAATGGAGAAGTAATATAGAGTAACCTCTGCTTCGACACTCGCTTTAGCCATTTCAAGAATTCTTTGGTAACTTCTGAAGTTCGTTTTCTGCTTATTCAATCTTAAGATGACTGAATGATCAATAAATACACCTACTATCGGACGATTTAAAGGCATCATTCGTTTCTGGCCCTCCCTTTACTCATAGATAAGGTAGGATACTGATGTAAGAACCCCACAGGAACCTTTCTTGATAACATCTGTTTACTTTTTAAATTTTGGCTCTGATAAGCCTTGATACCTGGTTAAAATCAACATTGTTCTTTAACACAGCCTAATTTATAAAGGTGTTTACCTAATCTGTATTATTTGATAGATTGGACTCATTACTTTTCCTGGCCTCATCCCGTAGACTTCGAATTCTATGGTAAAGAGTCTTATCCGGCAGGAGTTTGAAATTACCACGAATGAGCGGTTGATTATTCACTTCATAAATCCAAACCTGCTTTTCCTTGTCCAACCCGATATCAACTGCAAATTCCAAGTTTTTTGGATAAATAGGACTAACAACTTTTACAGCTTGTAAAATACAATCATTCAGTCTTTCTAATACTTCTGATTGCTCTTCGTTATCGTAACCAAGCAAATCAGTAAATAATGTCTCTAAAGGCGTTGGTGTTCCTCCAATGTGAGAGGTTGTAACAAAATTCCCAAGTTCACCTACCCTCGCACAGATCCCGCCAATGACCCACTCTCCATTAATTCGAAGGGCATGGCATCTTAAGTCAAAATTGCGACCGTCATTCGTTACACTTTTTATTTCTTGCTGAACGACGTACCGCCTACCAGCAGTCAACTCCTTGACCTCGGACCATAATTTGTTGAAATGATCAAATTTATGTTGTTTCCCTTTAATAATGCTGCGAAGAAGATAGGCACTTGGCCCCTCCTGTTCAACACGAATGATCCCCCGAGATTTCCTGCCTCGGTCCGGCTTAAGATATACCTTTTTATACTTTCTGATCATATCCGTGAAATTTTTTTTTGTAAGAAGTTCAGTAGCAGGAAAGTATTTCATGGTTTCCGGATGACTCTGGAGAACATAACCAACTGTTAATTTACTTTTAACTTGATGTCTTTTAATCGGCATTCAATCACCTGCTTTTACCATTTTTACTACGCCTTTTGTTCCCACGAATCCATTTCTTGGCTTCAAGATATTTTTGATACGATTCTTTATTGTTCACTTTATCGATGCCCTTACAGCCTGGTTTGGTATTTGCCTCGATAAACCATACCTTCCCTTGTTTATCGATTCCCAAGTCTAAACCAACCACCAAAAAAGGAAAGCGCGCCCCCAAAACATTTACATTTGATGAGATAGATCAACTATTTCACGAATCATATTCATTGGATTTAATTTTTGATCACAATTTTTCAAGACTTGCACCATTGGAAATTCAGTATTCCCCCTAGCTACATTTGTGACTACAGCATCCTTCCGCTTTGCCACGATAGCAGACGTAACCGTAAGCCTCCAGATATCCATTGGTTTCTGCATCACCACTCGAATATGAAAAGGGCACCCGTTTACAGTAGCTAAGTCTATTCCCTGTTGAACAAGATAAGATTTCCCCGGAACAAAACGTCTATTTAATTCCTTTACCAGTTCAGGGTAAGAGACTCGTTTATTGGTATTTCCATAGGACAGTTCATATTCAGATTCACTGAGCTGTTTTACCCGGCTAATCCCTATACCTTTTCTCCCTCGATTCGGTTTAACGTAGATCTGGGGATAGGATTCCACCATTCGCTTAAGACTCTTTGTAGAAAACCAATGGAGTTCTGGTACATGATGAGAAAGGAATGAATCCTGTTTTAAGGGGAATGTTTTTTTTATTTTGCTTTTAATAATTTTATGCGCTTTCACTCCCTAACCTCCCAACATTAGAGTCTATGCTTCTACTATTAAAATGATACAGTCCACAAGACTAATTACAGGAAGAAAATCCTTATATACGGGAACTTAGAACTACACCCCATAGAAAGAGGGTGTGGACTTTCACCCGAAAAGTCCCTAATTTATGAAATATAAAATTTACTTTTCTATAAATTAGGTAATCTAATTTGGCTAATGAACTACATCATTATTTAGATAGGCAATACAATAAAGAGAGTAAAAGATATTTGAAAAAGCCAAAGGATGAGTCTCTTCCTCAACCAGCATGCTAGGAAAACAACTATAAGAGAAATAGCCACTACGCATGTACAATAAATAACAATGTTGACAATTAAGGAGAAGCAGTAGATTTGGACGAACAGGATTAATGTGGGTTAGCCAATGGAGTTTATACACCTAATAGCGGGGTCATCAATGGAATTCAACCGCTATTTAAAATCTTCTGTTTACTGAAAGGAGTTAACAATGGATATTCATCAACCGTTTAATGACAAAATGAAAAAAACCTTACCCCTTCTCCATCATCCAGAACTTAAAGAGTATGTACCTATGACAGATTGGTATTCTGAAGAAAAAGCAAAAGAGATGATACGTCAATACTCCAGCCTATTTATTAAGCCGAATGTAGGAAGAATAGGGATTGGGGTCATGCGTTTAAAGAAGCTAGGAGACTCACAGTATGAAATCCACTATCAAGATAAGGCTGAAGTTTTTGAGACACTCGACCAAGCATTAATAGCTTTGAGAGAAAAAATGAATTCATCAAAAAAGTATCTTATCCAACAAGGGATCGAACTTGCGACCGTCCTAGAACGTCCCTTTGATTTTCGAATTGTTATGCATAAAATCAATGGTACATGGAGAAGATCCGCTTGGGCTGCAAAGATTTCACCTCCTAAAATGGTTGTGACCAACAATGCCAGAGGTGGTGTCATTATCACGGCAGAACAGGCATTAGGAACGAATAAAAATAACTTTGATTATAAAAAAGCGCAGACCGACTTAAATGAAGTCAGTATTAAGATCTGTCAGGTCCTTGATTCTCAATTTTCATTTTGTATTGTAGGATTGGATATGGCTGTCGATAAAAACGGTAAAGTATGGTTTATCGAGGCGAATACTACCCCCGATCATAGCATGTTTCGTAAATTAGGAGACCCGCTACTCTATAGAAGACTAAGAAGGAAAGAGCGTCAAATTCGCAGAACTAGCAGGAGATTATTAAAAGAACAAAATGAAAACCAAAAATAGGGTCGACCCCTCAACGATTGAACTATAAAAAATTAGATTCTTATGTTTTTATCTTTCCCTTAATATTTTCAAAAAGGAACCATTGTGTTTAATGGTTTCTTTTTGAAAACATTCTATTAGTTTTCAATAAAGACACCGCTCATTATGGTCTATTTTACATAAAAGCTCTCACTTCTTGTATGTTTCATTGTAACAAAGCAATTCCCAAATTGGTTGTTCATTTTTGAACAAGTGTTCAAGTTAACAAGAGCGATTTAATTGAGTTACATTTAGGAATACATTGGCTGCACAAACTCCATTGATCTTGTTAAGAGTCCAATGGAAGATTACTAATCGCCTTTTTCAAATAACATGTTAAGCTTTTCTTTATCATTTCTCCCAAAATCAGATTAAAACTTTCCGTTCAATCCCCAAATACGGATATTACCCTTTTAACCTCAATATATATTCGGAAATGGAGCATTTCAAAGATAAACACAGTATTTAACGAATAAATGTGCTCTTAAAGTGTTATATGACAGAATCCATCCATTTTCCGTGTTTGAATACACCCGGTTTTTATTGTTACCCTTAAATAGTTGACTACAAATTCATTATGTCAACTTGTTTGCAAAGCTAGTACTTGTGAAAAAACTTACAAAAGGAGTGATAGTATTGAGATCTGATACCTCTAAAGGTAACAATCTCAACGAAGAGTTGAGCGATGATTACTCATTGGATCGTGTTCCTCTTGCCAAAAGAAATATGGGTTGGTTAAGTATTACCAACATTACATTTGGAATTGCAACCGCGATTTTTTATTTCCAAATGGGCAGTGTGATGGCCCTACAATTTGGTGCCATCAATGCGATTATCTCGGCTGTGTATGCCATTATCGTTGCTGGGATTCTCGGAACATTTATAGCCTACTTATCTGCAAAATCAGGAATGAACGTGAACTTATTATCAAGAGGCGGCGGATTTGGCTATATTGGAGCATCATTAACCTCCGTAATTTACGCTACGAATTTTATTATGTACTGCGCACTAGAAGGATTGATTTTAGTCGCTGCAGTCCATGAATTCTTCCCCGTTATCCCTGAATGGGCTTTAATTTTATTCTTCGGGACAATTGTCATTCCATTAAATTGGTTTGGAATCAAGCAATTAGATAAATTGCAAAAGTGGTCCTTGCCTCTGTTTGGCATTTTTTTAATTGCCGCAATTGTTGTCGCCGCTTTCAAACCGTCACTATATGATGGGAGTTTTTGGACGTATATGCCAGAAAACGTTCAAGTTGGAGGGACCGCTCTTTTGCTTTGTATCGGGATGCAGCACGGAATTATGGGTTTAACACCCCTGCTTGCATCGGATTATGCTCGTTTTCTTAAACCAAAAGATATCAAAATTGGAAGTTTCGCCATTGGATTTATCCCGCAAATCTTTTGTTTTGGAGTGATGGGTGGATTAGGCATTTGGTTTGGTGTTCGCCTTGGTGAGCCAAACCCTGGCGTATACATTGTAACGCTTCTTGGAATTTGGGGAGCTTTATTTACGATGATCACTCAAGTTCGCATCAATGTGACCAATATTTATAGTGGTTCATTATCGCTTTCGAACTTCTTTGAAAATGTTTTCAACTTTAAACCTGGCCGACGCGTATGGGTTGTCGTAACAGGGGTATCTGCCATCATTTTAATGCTTGGAGACATTGTCAATCACCTTGAAGCCGTACTTACCTTCCAAGGCGTTTTCTTATTATCTTGGGCAGCTGTTTTAGTAAGTGATGCTATATTCGTTAAGAAACTCTTAAAGATTGGCCCAGGCTATTATGAGGCTAGACAAGAGAATCTGCATAAATGGAATCCAGTCGGAGTTGGAGCGTTGCTCATTTCCAGTATTCTCGGAACCATCGCTGCTTTAGGGTTTATGGGAACCTTCCTCCAAAGCACTGCCGCATTCTTTGCAGCGATCCTGGCGAGTATTCTAACGGTTGTCTTGGCCATCATCACAAAAGGAAAATATTATACTAAACAAGAAGCCAAGGATATTGCCAGAGAAGAATATATCGCTTAAATCAAAAAAAATCCTCTACGTACCTAGAGGATTTTTTTTGATTTAATGGATAGAAAGGGGATAGAAATCTCAGACCTCTCCAAAACCTCGTAATCTTCCATCGCGAACAAAAAAGTGCCTCCCCCTTATACTTTATAGATTCGGGAGCAAGCACTATGTCCTGTTCTATTGAGAAAATTCAGGTTCAATCCTACTAAGAAAATCCTCCGCCGCACTATACCCTTGTTGTCGAAGATACCAGTTGTTCGCAGCCGCTTCGATTAAGCCGGCTACATCGCGACCAGGTTGAAGTTGGATTTCCATCGAAGGAATTTTAATTCCCATATAATTGGTGTAAGTTGGTTCTTGCTCTAAGTCATTGTAAAGTGCATCTTTTTCCCATTTTGTTAAATTGATTTCTAGCGCAATTCGGGTTTCATTTTGAAAAGCTTTTTGTCCATATGAGCGAACCACATTTAACAACCCAATGCTTCTTAAAGCTAGGAATTCTTTTGTTTTTTCATCATGCGTCCCTAAAAGCGTTTGTGCACTAAGCTTTTTTAACACAACAAGATCATCTGCCACCAAACGATGTCCCCGACCAATTAACGTGTGAGCGGTTTCACTTTTACCAACTCCCGAATCACCACGAAGCAAAATCCCAATCCCGAATACATTGACACATACCCCATGCACGGTCATCTCCGGTGCCAATTCTTTGACCATAAAAGCATCCAGTCTTACGATGAAATCCGTTGTCACAACCGGTTCTCTCGTCGTGAGAAGGGGAATGTTTTGCTCAATACAATGCTGAATTAAATCATCCCATACTTCCCCTCCCGCCGTAACAATGAAACACGGGGGCCGATATTGGACAATATTCCCTAACCGGATTTTCCGTTCTTCTGTGCTGAGCTTTTGTAAAAACGTCATTTCTTTTCTGCCGAGAATTTGGACTCGTTCGGTCGGAAAAAAATCAAAATGCCCTACAAATTCCAAGCCTGGCCGATGCACTCGTGGTTGTTTAATTTCTTTTTGTAATTGTGTCTCCCCCACCAATACTTTTAAAGTAAATTTACGAGCTAACTGTTCGATCGTTAATTGTTTCATTTTCCCTCCATTTGTTTTCTTTCCTATTCTATTTATAAATTATACAAGAAAAATCGGAAAGTTCCACCAAATCAAAAAGATTATAACTACCTCTGCAACACAATCATAGTTTCATAAATTTATTTAGAAAAAATAAATAAAGCGGTTGCAATTTTGACTATTTCAATTATAATAACTTGTATACAAGTATACACGTATACTTGAATATCGAATTTAAAGGTGAATTTTTATGACCGAATCGAAAGATTTTTTATATCCGCAAAAATGGCTTTCGAAAGCATCCGCAGGAGACCGTGTCGCCTACGAGCTGAGAATGCGCATTATTTCAGGGTTGATTGAAAACGGTACCATCCTTTCGGAAAACAAGTTAGCAGCGGACTTTGAATGCAGTCGCTCTCCCGTTCGGGAAGCATTGAAAACCTTATCATCTGAAAATATCATTCGCCTCGAACGAATGGGCGCAGTTGTGATTGGGATTTCCGAAAAAGAGATTCAAGAAATTTACGATGTCCGTTTGATGATAGAAACGTTCGTATTTGAACGACTCGTTCGCATGGACACAACCGAATTGGCAATGGAACTCAGCAAAATTCTAGAAATGATGAAAGTGGCCATCAAATATCAAGATGCCGATGAATTTGCTTATCAAGACGTCTTGTTCCACGAAACCATCATTCGCAGTATTGATCATTCTTATATTGAAATGATCTGGAATAATCTAAAACCCGTAATGGAAGGCTTCATACTTTTATCGATGCGTGTCCGCTTTAAAGAAAACTACGAAGACCTTACACGGATTGTTAAAAACCATGAATTATATATTGATGCAATCAAAGCAAAAGACCGAAACCTCATGATTCAGTCATTACACCAAAACTTTGATGATGTTCAAGGCAAAGTGGATGACTTATGGAGGTCCCAACAAATGCTATCGACAGGAGTTGAGCAACAAGATGACTAGCTATATGTTAGGAATTGACATCGGTACCACCAGTACAAAAGCGGTGTTATTTAATGAACAAGGAAAAAACATTCAAACGGAAAACATTGGTTACCCGCTCTACACACCAGATATCTCATCAGCAGAACAAGACCCAGAAGAGATTTTCCAAGCGGTGCTCCAAGCTATTTCCAATATCACGAAACAACATCCAGATAAAAACATCATGTTTGTTTCGTTTAGCAGTGCGATGCACAGTGTGATTGCAATGGATGAAAACGACCAACCGCTTACACCTGTGATCACATGGGCTGACAATCGCAGCGAAGCGTGGGCGCATAAAATAAAAGTAGAGTTAAACGGCCATGAAGTGTATAAACGAACCGGAACACCGATTCACCCAATGTCCCCGCTTAGCAAAATTGCTTGGATTGTTCATGACCGTCCCGAAATAGCGGCGAAAACGAAAAAATACATTGGCATCAAAGAATACATTTTCAAAAAGTTCTTTGACCAATATGTTGTCGATTATTCGCTCGCGTCATGCATGGGAATGATGAATCTCCAGAATTTAGACTGGGACGAAGAAGCGTTAATCATTGCAGGGATCACACCGGAACAATTATCTGAACTTGTACCGACCACAAAAGTATTTCGCAACTGCAATCCGCAATTAGCCAACCAAGTGGGAATTGATCCTCAAACACCTTTTGTGATTGGAGCTAGTGATGGTGTCCTTTCCAACCTTGGAGTAAATGCGATTAAAAAAGGTGAAGTGGCTGTTACGATTGGGACAAGCGGTGCGATTCGTACCATTATCGACAAGCCCCAAACCGATGAGAAAGGTAGAATCTTCTGTTATGCGTTAACGGAAAATCATTGGGTAATTGGTGGCCCGGTCAACAATGGCGGCATGGTCCTTCGCTGGATTCGCGATGAATTTGCCTCAGCAGAAGTCGAAACAGCGAAACGACTAGGAATCGACCCTTACGATGTGTTAACAAAAATTGCGGAACGTGTTCGCCCTGGTGCCGATGGGCTGCTATTCCACCCCTACCTTGCCGGTGAACGAGCGCCATTATGGAACCCAGATGTACGTGGCTCTTTCTTTGGCTTAACGTTATCGCATAAAAAAGAACATATGATTCGCGCTGCACTAGAAGGCGTTATCTACAATTTATATACCGTATTTTTAGCGTTAACAGAATGCATGGATGGTCCGGTCACCCGCATTCAAGCAACAGGAGGGTTTGCGCGGTCTGAACTATGGCGGCAAATGATGGCAGACATCTTTGATTCGGAAGTTGTTGTGCCAGAAAGCTATGAAAGTTCATGCTTGGGAGCATGCATTTTAGGTTTATATGCCACCGGGAAAATTGAGTCATTTGAGGTGGTTTCGGATATGGTCGGCAGTACTTTCAACCATAAACCGAAGGAAGAAGCAACAGCTGAATATAAAAAATTACTCCCAATTTTTATCAGCTTGTCGCGAGTATTAGAAGACGATTACACAAAGATTGCAAACTATCAAAGAAGTTTAATTAAAAACAACTAGGAGGAACTCACCATGCCATTAGTTATTGTTGCAATTGGAATTTTGGCCTTATTAGTTTTAATCATGGGCTTAAAATTAAACACATTTATTTCCCTGATCATTGTATCATTCGGGGTTGCGTTAGCTCTTGGAATGCCTGTAGATGGAATTGTCAAAACAATTGAAGCTGGATTAGGCGGAACGCTTGGTCACTTGGCATTAATCTTCGGACTTGGCGCGATGTTAGGAAAATTAATCGCTGATGCAGGGGGCGCGCAGCGTATTGCGATGACCCTCGTCAACAAATTTGGTGAAAAAAATATCCAATGGGCCGTCGTGGCTGCTTCATTTATCATTGGTATTGCGTTATTCTTTGAAGTTGGACTAGTGTTATTAATTCCAATCGTATTTGCGATTTCGAAACAATTAAAAATCTCGATCCTATATCTCGGAATTCCTATGGTAGCGGCGTTATCTGTTACTCATGGCTTCTTGCCACCTCACCCAGGACCAACCGTTATTGCCGGAGAATATGGCGCTAACATTGGGGAAGTATTGCTTTACGGTATGATTGTCGCAATCCCAACAGTCATCCTTGCTGGGCCTGTATTCACAAAGATTGCGAAAAAATTGGTACCGGCTTCATTTACAAAATCTGGTGATATTGCTTCATTAGGAAAACAAAAAGAATTTAAGTTAGAAGAAACACCTAGCTTTGGCATCAGTGTTTTTACCGCTCTACTTCCTGTTATTTTAATGTCAATCGCAACGATTATCACTTTGCTGCAAAAATTGATGGGCTTTGAGGATAATAGTTTCCTAGCAGCCATTCGCTTTATTGGAGATGCTGGGACGGCGATGTTGATTTCCTTATTAGTGGCTGTTTATACAATGGGAATTGCAAGAAAGATTCCAATAAAAACTGTAATGGACTCATGTACAAATGCTATTACAAGTATTGGGATGATGCTATTAATTATTGGTGGCGGCGGTGCCTTCAAACAAGTATTGATTGATGGTGGTGTCGGTGACTATGTAGCCGAATTATTTAGTGGAACTACCCTTTCCCCTATCCTGCTTGCTTGGATTATTGCAGCGATCCTACGGATTTCATTAGGATCTGCTACAGTTGCTGCGTTAACAACAGCTGGACTCGTGATTCCAATGTTAGGACAAACAGACGTGAACCTTGCTTTAGTTGTCCTTGCAACAGGTGCTGGTAGTGTCATCGCTTCTCACGTGAACGACGCTGGTTTCTGGATGTTCAAAGAATACTTCGGATTAACGATGAAAGAAACCTTTGCGACATGGACCTTACTTGAAACGATTATATCTGTTGCTGGATTAGGCATGATTTTATTACTCAGTTTGTTTGTGTAAGCCATTACAAATCAACCCCTTCACTTTTGTGAAGGGGTTTTTTTACCGTGATCTAGCACTTCAAGTAAATATACGAACCAGAATTATCCCTTAATGTTGAAGGTATTTTCTTGTGAAATTACGACCCAAAGATAGACCTGAAACAAGAGAACACTCAAAATCCCCTACCAATAGTCGATTCATCGTAATAATATTCAAGTATTTGACGATTAATTTGGGCACTATATATTTTTTGAACGAAAAACCGAAAAAAAGCATTCATTATTTTTACCAAAGAGGTATCACCACTTTCATCTCCTTACCCTGCCCAGATTCACCGTAAATGCCTACCATATCATCTATCTGCTATACTAACGTCATAGATTAATAATAAACACACCAACTATAAAAAAATGATAAAATATCCTTCTTTTCCGCAGTACACAAATTTTTAGTAACAGGGGGGCATAAACGTGAATTCACTTGGTCCATTAGAGACGTTTCAATTTGAGTTAATTGAAAATACTGATGAAAACAAAAAATTCCGCTCAGTTTTAAAATACATCACAGCGGGAAAAGACTTACAGGCGATTGACCTTTTGAAAGATCTATATCTACTGAATCAAGAATCTTCATTTGGAACGAGCATTGCCAATCTGTTGTTTGATCTTTCTTTCAGCCAAGCACATTGGAAACAAATGGCTCACATCGGTCTCCTTGAGGACGAAAGAGTTGAGATAAGTAATCGTCTACTTGCCAAAGCCTGTCTCAATGCGAAACCCGTGAAATTAACATTTTCAAAGAATCATATGAAGCTGCCAATGGAACTAAGTCTCTCCGGCTGCCCAACCGTTAAAATTGTCATCAATGGAAAACAGAAATCCTTTTGGCTGGATACTGGAGCTGGTATGTCAGTTATTTCCTGTTCAATAGCTAAAGAATGCCAGATCCCTATTTTTAGAGAACAAGAGATGGTTGTTGGAAACTCAACCAATAAAAAGATTGCGACCGATTTAGCATTTATTAATACCCTTGACATGGGCCACCTTCGCATCCATAATCTACCTTCCTTGGTCATTGCGGATGATTCGTTAACCTTTCAATTTCCTCACAGTAATGAAGTAATGGTGATTGACGGAATTATTGGCTGGGATGTTCTTCAACATCTCTATCTAGAAATAGACTACAAACAGAGGGAAGTGGTGATACAAATGCCAATCCCCGCCGACAATAAAGCAAATAATCTCTTCTTTTGTGGTGCACCAATTGTAAAAGTGAAAAGCGAGGAACGTGACCCTTTGTATTTTGGGTTAGACACCGGGGCGAATCAAACTCATTTCGGTCACCCCCTTCTTTCAAAAATCAAGGATCCTGTAATTGAGAAAAAGACGTTGTATGCCGGTGGCCTTGGGGATCTAAAAGAAAGGGAATTAGAAACACTTGAATATTTATCCCTCCAAGTGAATCCCAACCAGAACATCGAGTTTCATAATCTCCGAATCATGCTTTCCAACTTTTGTACTTTTTTTAAACTGGATGGTGTTATTGGAAGTGATATTGCACGGAATGGACGCTTGATCATTGATTATTTTAATAGAAGTTTTGCGGTTATTTTGTAAGCTAATAAACTGTGACCACATCACTCCAACCGACAAAATATGGTAAACTATTAATTGTCTCGTTAAACTGAAAAAAGGAGAGAATCATATATGTTAAAAAAACTCGCTTCAGATGCACTAGGTTTATCTGATATCGGAAAAATTATCGAACCACAGGATTATGACAAAACCGATGCGGATGATTATGTTCGCCACGAAGACAACGAAAAGATTTATTTTTTGATTAAAACAAAAGCAGATGAATATTGCTTTACAAATTTAGCAATCATCCATGTGGATGGCGAAAACGCGGTTTCTTCCAAACGAACACTGAAACGTTATCCTTATTCACATTATAAAATTTCAAACGTTCTACTAGAAACAGCCGGAAGAGTCGATTTAGATATTGAAATTAAATTCCAATTAGGGAATGAAAATTTAAGTATTGATGTGGATAAAAAACAAATAGATAAACTCAATGATCTGTATAAAGCACTTGTTTACATTTCTGAAGTGACTCGCGAAAACGATACAATGCTCGAATTGGCCAATCAAAGCCTTGATAAAGCCGTTACCGTCCTACATAACGCCAGAACCAATGAGACCCAACTTGCGGATCAATATAAACAATTAACGGAATTTGGCTTCCAATGGTTAGAGTCTGCATTTCATCAATATCACCAAAAAGACTTTGGCGAGGTATATGAGAAGTACATCAATAACTAGTAGGAAGAAAAAAGCAATCATTGGTGTTCTTTTCTCTCTATTATTAATGGTTCTCATTATCACTGTTTTCCCGAAGTTAAAGAGTACTCAAAACACCCAACTGCTCTCCGAAACAGAAGGAACCCTTTACTACCTTGAACGAGTCGATGGTGTTAAAACACTTTTTAAAGCAGATACCAATCTAGAAAACAAAACAGTTGTATACAGCCATAAAGGGAAAGGCAAGGATAGTACTGGGGACTACAACGACAATATTCTAGATTTTTATTATAACCAGGTAGAAAAGACCTTTCATTTTATCGCAATGAATAACGGCGCTTGGAGTATGTTTTCCTTAAAAGAAGGAGAAACACAACCAACTTTGCTTAAAGAGGATGTAATGGAAATGAGCACTGATTATATAAAAACTCACTTCAAACAGCAAACGGTTGTTGCCAAGAAAGGCTCCCTTTATTTAACGGAGAATAATGAAGAAAGCTTGCTACTGAAATTCAAAGGCATTTATGACCCAAAATGGACTGGGTACAACCCAATCGGTTTCTCACCGAATGGAAACTATCTAGTCTACACTTCGATGGAGCACCTAACACCGATTGGTACAATCATCGACGGCTTCTTAACAGATTCTTTTGGCCATACCTATATCATGGACTTGTCCACGAAGAAAAGCACCAGATTCGTTGATAGTTATGAAATTCAATGGGTAGTGGAGTAGCTTCCTTTTTCCTCCACAATAACGAAAACGCTGTTGAAACACACTTCAACAGCGTTTTATTATCTCTTTCCCTCTAATTTTTCCTTTAACTTGTGAAAGTTTTCAATCTCATCTGGCAGTTGTTTCTGTTGTGCTAGAGCTATTCCCCTTTGAATTGATTCAGCCGCTCGTTCAAATAAATTCGCTTTTATTTGAGCATCTGCCAGTGTATACCAGTAGAACCACGCATCCATCGCTCCAATTTTATTTTTATAAAAATTTTCAATAACAGGATAATAGCTAGCAAAACGCTCTTCATTGAAAACAAATTTTTTCCCATCCCACATAAGCACGTCGACAAAATAAGTATTGGCAATGTACCGTTGCCAGACGGCAAGACTCACTTTGTCATTCCCTAATAGTTCCAACATGTGATATGGAATTTCTGCGATTTTTTTCAATGCATGACCATGATAATGATAAATCTGAAGCTGATTTCCTGCGGATGCACCAATGGCTATGCCAAAGAGAAATTCTTTTTTTCCATCTCCCGTAAGATCAGCAAAACCTGAGTAAGGTAACCCTACTCCCTGAGTCTGTGTTTCCCAAACCTTTTCCCAGCCCTCTTTGTTTTTTCTTAATAGGATCACACCGTATTGCGAAGGGTTTGGTTGGTCTGCTGCTTTCATTTTAAAAGTGACGATCAACTCGTTTTGTCCGTCTTGATCGAAATCATAAAACTGATAAGATTTCGTTCCTTTCGGTGCTTCAGGATAGACGAGTTGTGCATTTGGTGGTAGGAACGTTTTTAATACCGCGTTCATTTCATCTTGTGTTTGATTTTCTGCGAAACTAGAGACTGAAAAAGATAAGCTTTCAATCAATAGGTAAATGAGGGTTATAAAAATAGTCTTTCTCACGAATAATCCCCTTCTCTAAACGTCATTAGGGATTATTGTTTCCTTATTCAAAAGACAGTACTCTTTTACTTAATCCTAAAAAAGGCATCCCCCAATTTTAGGATAACTATTTTTCAATATGGCCAGAAGAAGACAGACAGCCGCGTACTAACTACTTGCCACACTCCCCTGCTCCTGAACCTTCTCCTTCAACATCAGCACACCAATCAAGCCCAAGCTTGAGAACAAAACTGGAGTGATAAAGCCAAAATAGTAGCCATCGCCGATGCTCCCAGTAGCAGACTGAGAATAATCCAACAACAAACCGAAAATGCTCGGCAGCAAGACTGCACTTAAAAATCCTCCTGTGTTTGCGAACCCAGAAGCAATCCCGGATTCGTGAAGCGGAAATGACTGCCGTACAGACGCGAACGTTAAAGCATTGGCCCCGTATGCAAGACCAATCACGAAGAAAAGGATGGTCAGAAAGAGAACGGGTGGATTTGCATCGGTCACAAGAAAAGTCGACCAACATAACACAATCAAAGCATGCACGACGATATATGGTTTTTTAATCATTCCCAATCTGCTGGAAATCCAACCTGCTAGCGGCGCCCCGATGAGCGCTCCCACCAAGCCAACCAACACGAGCTGACTTGCATTGGTACGAGTCATACCATAAAGATTCATCCCATACGGAACCGCCCAGGAACCGATGAATCCGACATACGTTCCGACAAGTCCAAAATGACATAAAAACAACGCCCATGCTTGACGACTAGAAACAATCTTTCGCAAAAGAACCGTTGTTTTCTCCCGTTTCATTTCCCTTCTTTCAAAAAGAGGTTGGTTCGTTTTTTTAACAAGAACATAATAAAGGACGGCCGCACACAAACATAATAAAACACCGGTTGAAAAGAAAGCAGGACGCCAGCCAAGATAATCAATATAAGCTGCAAACGGCACAGTCGCTACCAGAAACCCAAGACTTCCCGTCATTGCCGCCACTCCAATAAACCGAGAAAATTCTTTTGCACTAAACCAACGGCTCAAGATCAACACCAAGTTGACCCAGATGGTCGCATCACCAATGCCCGTTAAGATTCTCGCAATAAACAGCACTACTTCATGTGTGCCAAGACTGTAAATAATCGTGCCAATCCCCGTCAGAAACGATCCAATAATCAGAAAAAAATTAGGCCCAAACCGATCCGCCAACAGCCCCATCGGGATTTGCAAACCTGTATAAACCAAAAATTGCATACTCGCCAGCAACCCAATCGTCGCCGCACTCACCTGAAAATCCCGCATCACTTCATTCGTAATCAGCCCCGGAGCAGTCCGCTGACTCGACATAAACAAATATGTAAACAACACACACCCAAAAACAACCCACCGAAACCGGGAACCCTGCTTCTCCAATCCACACTCTCCCATTCGCTTTTACACCATATATATGGAATATTTCGTTAGAATAGTAACTCTATTTCTGTGGAACATTTTCTGTGAAACAAGACCTTTCGGGGCGCCTTGTTACTCAAACTCCTGTACATAATTTTTCATGATAGTACAGTCTTTGATTTTCGCTATTTTCCCTGTATAGTACAGTCATACAATCAAGGGAGTGTTTTTTATGTTTATTAAACTTTCAAAAGATCAACAGCAACTTATGATTTCTGAGATTCAATCTTTCTTTTCACAAGAAAGAGATGAAGAGATCACTGAATTTGCTGCAGAAAGAGTATTAGATTTTGTAAAAAAGTCTCTTGCTCCTCATTTTTATAACGCAGCGGTCCTAGATGCTAGGCATGTTGTTGAACAACAATTTGCTTCACTTGAAGAGGAAATCTTGACTCTTGAGCGTCCAATTAAAAACAAATAAATCATGATGAGTGAATCTATACGTAGATTCACTCTCCTTGTAACCAAATTGGCTTCAGCAAGAGTGTTTTCTATTAATATTGCCAGATAGATTAGGTCGTCACTGTGAACTCTAATTGAGTGACCCTACCTTTTTCATGATTTAAGAGATACACTTCAGGGTTCCGAAGATTTTTCCATTCTTCGAATCCAAACTCTTGATTAAAATGCTTTAACAGCAATGACATCAGATTTCCATGTGTCACAATAATCGTATTCTGGTGGTCATCGGTGTTTATCACGTCATCAACCACTTCAACAATTCGGTTCATTGCTTCGCGACTAGATTCACCATCATCATATTTCAAGTCCAAATCTTCGAAGCTTGCTTCCAACTTTTCCAGCCAATCAGGCAGGTTTTTCGTGCTAAGAACCCGTTCTGTTAAGCGGTCGTCCAGCTCAATTTCAACATTCACCTTCGTTGCAAATGGCTGCATCGTATCGATTGCCCGTTTATACGGACTAGTAATGATTCGATCAATTTTCTTATCAGCAAAGAATGCCGCTAACTCATTAGCCTGTTGAAGGCCTTTTTCCGTTAAACGGGCTTCAGGTGGCTGCCCTTGTGCTTCACAATGCCTAACAATATAAATATTTTCCAATGAATCCCTCTCCCATTTTAGATGCTTTTAATGCCTATCCATTATTCCCCTATAAATCCAGTTGGATTGATTTTTTCAAGAAATCAATTGCTTCAATTAACCCAACTATCCCTATTAAGAAAACTTCTTTCTTAAAATTGTTCGTTCCCAAAACCACAATTCCTTCTGTTCCATAACGTTTATTATAGAAACAGAATAGCATTCTCTTCATTCATCATATAACCTAAACTTCTATTTTTAAAAGGACCCTTAATTTATGTACAATCCTGGACCAAAATGAACACATAAAGGGGCGAAACCACATTATTTGGTTCGCCCCTTATAGCCAACTTTATTAACATTACTATACAATATCCCTACACTTTACGATCTTGTCCCCAACTCTCTATACTCTGCTGCTGCAGTAAACACCACGTCGGTGGATGAATTAAGTGCGGTTTCAACCGAGTCCTGTAAAACACCAATGATAAAGCCGACCCCAACAATTTGCATCGCCACTTCATTCGGAATTCCAAAAAGACTTGCCGCTAACGGAATCAACAGCAACGACCCACCAGCAACCCCAGAGGCACCACAAGCACTCACTGCTGCCAAAACACTAAGAATAATCGCGGTCGGAATGTCCACAGGAATTTCCAAAGTATAAACTGCTGCAAGAGTCAATACCGTAATTGTGACCGCCGCGCCTGCCATATTGATGGTGGCTCCTAATGGAATGGACACTGAATAAGAATCTTTGTTCAAGCCTAACTTCTCACATAATCGCATATTCACGGGAATGTTTGCTGCCGAGCTTCGCGTGAAGAATGCGGTCATTCCACTTTCTTTAATTGCCGTCCATACAAGTGGATATGGATTTCGGCGCGCTGTTACAAATACAAGCAATGGGTTTACCACAAGGGCCACAAAGAACATACACCCTAGTAAAACTGCAAGCAGTTTCCCATAACCCAATAATGAATCGAGACCGCTTGTTGTGATCGATTCAATCACAAGTCCCATAATTCCAAACGGCGCCAGCTTGATTACCCATGTAACCATTTTTGAAATACCTTCGGAAACATTGGAAATAACCATTTTCGTTGAATCCGACGCACTTCTTAACGCAAAACCAAGCACAAGCCCCCAGGCCAATATTCCAATGTAATTCGCATTCGCGATTGCATTAAATGGATTATCCACAACATTTAGCAATAATGTTTTCAGAACCTCAACTACCCCACCAGGAGGTGTTAAATCTTCTGCACCTGAGGCAAGCGTTAACTGAACCGGAAATAAGAAGCTCGCAATTACCGCAACAAGTGCCGCTAAAAAAGTCCCTGATAAATAAAGAATAACAACCGTTTTCATATTCGTTTTCTGTCCACGTTTATGTTGAACAATCGCCGCCATAACTAAGAAAAATACAAGAATCGGAGCAATCCCTTTTAACGCACCCACAAACAATGATCCTAAGATGACAATTGGTTTTGCAGCATCCGGAACCGTAACCGCTAATATAATCCCTACAATCAATCCGATTAAGATTTGTTTTACTAAACTCAGTCGATTCCACATTCCCCATATGCTTTTCATCTATCATTCCCCCAAATATTGTGTGATGTCTGGATCGTTATAAAACTAGCATGAAAAGGTCCATCTTTTTCCCTGTCTCTAGCATATTAACTACCCTTTAGTCCTCTGTAAAAACACAACTGTCTTTTATTGATAGACCTGATTATATAGATTATTTTGTCATTTTACAATAGTAAAATATTATCTCCTGAAAAATTTAATTTCCCATCTTCCGTTAAAAATAGATTGAACTATTTTTTTAATAGTCTGGGAGTTTCATATACGAAAATAGCGTTGTGGTTTTATAATAGAGTAAAGAATTAAATGAGGTGTAAGTAAGAATGATGACAAAATGGTCAGACAGACTTCCTGCCGTTCAGTTTCGAATCGCCCGCCCAACGGATCAATTAACGAAAATGGTCGAGTTTTACCATGACGGACTGGGTCTAGAAGTCGTAGGTTCTTTTGAAAAACATGACGGCTACGATGGGGTGATGCTCGGACTTCCTGGTACCAGCTATCACCTAGAATTTACCCAGCATGAAAACGGCAGCCCTTGCCCTGCCCCTACTGAAGATAATTTACTTGTCTTTTACATTCCGGACAAAGAAAAACGCGATTGCATCGCAGCGCACCTTGCAGAAATGGGTTATACAGAGGTTAAGCCTGAAAATCCTTATTGGGAAAAAAACGGAATAACCATAGCGGATCCTGATGGGTGGAGGATTGTCTTACAGAATACGAATGGAATATAAAAACCGACATGAAAATGTTCTAATTCTATTTCGTATAATGGAATACCAACAGAGTATGTTTTCATTTTTTATATTGGAGGAGCCATGATGGGAAAAAAATCATTCATTGCCGCACTCTGTATCGGATTATTGTTTGGATTAGCACTATTTATTTTCCAATCAATGAAACCTACGACCTCACCGATTCCCACCACTTCCCTAGAAACAAACATTTGTGAAAAAATAAAGGCGCAATTTGGCGATTGCAAACGAATTCTTTTGGTTGATACGGATTCTGATTTAGCATTCGCCGAGACTAGTTCAGGGATCGTCCCGGTATGGTTAAATGAAGAGTTAACTGATCTTAAAAAAGTCATCACGCCGATGATGGATTTTCAAGAATTTAAAGAAGAAAGAGGAGACAGAGGCCCTATTGACTGGCGGGCCAATGTGGATGATGATTTCTCGGTTATCTACGGATTTGCTGAAGATGCTGCAAAAACAATCGTGATAAACAATGCAGACAATGTCCAGCCCAACCGTTTTTACGTTCGCGAGGACATGTATGTTTGGTATGCAACATTCCACGAAAAAGTTCCCTTACCCGTCGAAACAACAGTATTTGATGAAATTGGGCAAATCCTTTCTGGAGAAAGAGAATAAATTGTAACTTCATTCCATGGTATTTTACTACCAGTTAATGCGGGATAATTTTAATCTTACTAGAAGTGCTAACGTCACTTCTAGTATTCTATTTATTTTAGGTCCCACTCTCTTTGCCAATAATCATCAGGGGCTTGAAAAACAGTCGACCATAAATTAATCGAAACGCTTAATAAAACACTTAAAGCACCCAAAAATAGAACACTTGCAATAAGAATCTTGGCTAGCTGTTTTTTTATGGTACCTTCCTTGTTCTGAATCCAACGAATCCATGCTCGCACATAAAACCATAACAAAAGCAGCGCAATCACCATCGGAATAAGCGCCAACACAATATGGTCAACATAACGGAGAACAAGCACAAGCGTAGGATTCCAACCGCGCTCTTCAAATATCTCATATCCATTGCCAAGAACTGCAACATAACACAGAACCAGGAGCAAAATTAAAAATGGGACAAGTCTCCAAAAAAACCCGTTCAGTACTTCCTTTCCGGTTTGTTTCGGCTGTTTTTTCCCTTTCTTTCGTGTCTTCCCCATCTAACCCCTTCTTTCTCTCTAATGCTTTCCTTAGCTTTTCTTCACTATATTCACACAACCTCACAAACCTTAAGCTTTTTGATTAATCACCTCTTGGATCACCTCAGCTGCTGCCACCGCACCGCCTGATTGTTGATAGCTTTCCGAGAGTTTCTGAGCGTTTACCCGATAGTATGAATTCTCAAGAACCTCTTCCACTGATTCTGCCAAGTTTTTTGGCTTGGTTTTGTTCAGCATGATGCCCGCACCGAGTTCAGCCACTCGGTTTGCTACCATTCGTTCTTCACCATGCAATGGCATTAACACCATTGGCACTGCATAATACAAACTCTCATTCACACTATTCATGCCACAATGCGTGATAAAGACATTTGCTTTCCGTAAAACAGCTAACTGGTCCACTAGCTTCTCCACAGTAAAATTGCCAGGGAACGGACCGAACGAAGACAGGTCCGTCTTCTCTCCCACCGACATGATGACTTCATAACCTTCTTTGTCTCCAAATGCCTGCAAACAGTTTTGATAAAAGTTGTTGTTTGGGTTAAGAACAGTCCCTAAAGAAATATAAATGACGCTTTTATCGCCTTTACCGCTATTCTCCTTACAAGGTCCCGTTCCTCGCACAATCGAAGAACCGACGAACCGAACTTTTTTAGAAAACGTTTCTACCATAGGCTGAAATTCTTTTGTTGTATAGACAATAGTATGAGTTTCATTGTCATTTTGAATCAACGAAACAAAGTTTTCCACCTCATACCCATAAGATTGCAAAAGTTGCATTTTATTCTTGATTCGGGGCATTCCGAAAATCATTCCAAAAATTTCTTTTACCCCACGTTTCATCAACTTCGCCGTATGTTTGTTAAAAGCAAAGGTGGTAGTCGAACAAATAGCCTTGATTCCTAATTTCTTCGCAATAAGTTTCCCCCAAAAGCAAACCGAATCATAAACAATACAATCAGGTTGAATTCCCATTAATTCCGCACATACTTTTTCATCTAAACGAATGGTTGTATCGGCAACCATTTCAATCAAAGCGGCAAAGTCTTTCCCTACTTTTCGTTCCAACTCTTTTTGATCAATAGGTGGTAAATAAGCATCACATGAAATAAACGTCGCCCCAGCTTTTTCAATTTTTTCTTGAAATTCATTGAAACTATAATACCAAACGTCATGACCAGCGTTGACTAGCTTAGAAACAACAGGAAGTGTCGGGTTTGTATGTCCATGGGCAGGAATCGAAAAGAAAACAATTTTACTCATTGTTTGACTCCTCTTCAGGTTCTGCTTTCCGAATCATTTCGGCAAACTCGAGAAAACTTTCACTTTTTAATATCGCAATCCCTTTCGTCACGTCTTCGCCCAACACCACGAGCTTATCGCCAGCCTGAATCTGATACAGCTCCCTCGCTTCCTTTGGGATGACAATTTGTCCTCGTTCGCCCACTTTCACAACACCAAAAAATTGTTTTCCTTTCGGCCCAATCTGCATCAACTCTTCTTCACTCAGCTCTCCAGTGAACTGATCCAATGATACTTGGAAAAGATCGGCCATCCTTTTGCTTTTTTGAATGTCGGGCAAAGCTTCACCATTTTCCCATTTTGTGATCGTCTGCCGCGATACATCAATTTTCTCAGCCAGTACTTCCTGGCTCATTTTATTTCGTTTCCGTAAAATACGGATATTCATTCCAATCATATCTTCAACTCCTTATCTAAACTATAGATAAGATTAAACTTAAGGTCTATCAACTTTATGAAACATTTTTTGTAAAAATTAGTGGCATTCGGACGTTTTTGATAAAGTAAAAGGAAGGAAGATTAAGATTGAAGGGAGGAATCTATTATGGTAGTAAAAAAGAGTACCGACCATTTGGACCGCACCGTTGAATTCGCGTTTCCACCAAAGCGAATCATCTCCTTAGCACCCGGCCTGACCGATACGCTTTATTCATTAGGTTTAGAAAATGAAATCGTTGGCCGGACACGCTATTGTATTCATCCCCAAGAAAAGGTACAGCAAGCCGTCCCCGTTGGTGGAACAAAAGAAATCCAGCTTGATAAAATCAGAGATTTAAAACCAGATTTAATTTTAGCTGAAAAAGAGGAGAACACGAAGGAAATCGTTGAACAGCTTGAAAAAGAGTTTCCCGTCTATGTCGCGGAAGTAGACTCTGTCCAAACTGCTTATAAAATGATTGCGGACTTAGGTAAACTAACCAATCGCAAACAGGAAGCCGAACAACTCCTTAGCACCATCCAAACCGGATTTCAAAACCTTCCAAAGCTAACAGGCAAAAAGGTCGCTTATGTAATTTGGCGGAAACCATATATGGTCGTTGGGAACAACACCTATATCCATTCGCTTTTAACCTCAATGGGCTTTAAAAATGTGTTTAGCACATATGATGGGCGCTACCCTGCCGTCACCGAAACAGATTTTCAAAAAGCGGAACTAGATTATCTGTTTTTAGCCACTGAGCCGTTTCCGTTTAAAGAAAAACATCTAACCGAATTTAGGGAGTTTTTACCTCATGTGAAACCCTTCATCCTCGACGGAGAAATGTTCTGGTATGGACCGCGAATGGTAGCTGCTGCGAACTATTTCAGTGAAATATTTGCAGAACTAGAAGGATGATAATGAAAAATATTTTTATAAAAAAATAAAAAGGCAAACTCGCTTAAAAAGCTGAGTTTGCTTTTTCATTTTTTTAGTTCCGAGGATCAACATAATCAGGGTAATCGGAAATGATCGCGTCGACTCCCATTTCGAATAAAAAGTCTGCAGCTTCCTGGCTGCGCACGGTCCATGAGCCAATTTGCATTCCAAGAGAATGAACTTGATTCACTAAATCTTTGGTCACAATACCATAGCTTGGATTAAACCAATCGGCATATGTTGAAAATTCTTGCAAAGCCTCCGGTGTTGTATGTGCACGATTGCTAGTTAATACACCAATAGGAACTTTCGGAAGCAATTCATTCGTTTTTTTCATCGATTCAAAATTAAACGACTGAATAATGATTTTTTCATTTTGAGGTTTGTCCAGATTTCGCTCTTTTAACGCTTCAGCCACTTGTTCTTCTATCCCAGGGTAAAGTTCCGGCGCTTTTAATTCAATTAAAATCCCAACTTTGCCATGGTAGCGATCAAGAATTTCTTCAAATGTCGGTATTTGTTCGCCTGTAAATTGTTCTCCTTTCCAACTACCAGCATCAAGGCTTCGCAACTGTTCAAAAGTTAAATCTCCTACTTTTCCAGTTCCGTCAGTAGTTCGGTTCACGGTCGTATCGTGGATTAATACTAATTCCCCATCTTTGCTTCGTTGTACATCGATTTCAATATAATCGGCTTTCATATCCACTGCCAAATCAAAACCGGCAATTGTGTTTTCAGGCGCATAAGCAGTTGCCCCTCGGTGAGCAATATTATCCACTTGCTTCCTTTCACCAACAGTTGGTTCTGACGCAAACGCTTGACCAAACGGGCTGAATAACAATGTAAATGCTAAACCTGTTCCTAATAAAAATTTTTTGTTCATTTTGTCCAACTCCTATCTCGAATATGTATACAACTTTATTCTAAAAAAGAGATGTTGCACTAGTATGTAGCTAGATTAATAACTTCATAAAGATTACATGAACAAAATTCGACCTATTTTCTTACGAATTTTAACATTTTTAGCCTAAATTCGACCAAACAGGAATTATCTCCTACTCCATTTAGGCTATGAAGCTTAAAAATTCACCAAAAGAAAAGGGACATATGCCCAAGCATACGCCCTTTTCCTTTTAATCCTTTTAAAACTTTAAGCTTCAAGCGGCTGCATCGCCGTTTTTTTCTTTTCTTGCTTCGGTTTCTTTTCCTTTTTTTCAGGTTGCTCTTTCTTCGTCATTGTTAACCCGGTAATTCCGTAGAATAACGAAATCATTGGGGTTATAAACGCCAAGAAAGCGAATGGCAGATAAGTCGTCGTTGCGACACCTAGCGTTGCAGCAGTATACATTCCCCCACCTGTCCAAGGCACAAGGGGCGCCGCCTGTGTTCCGGTATCTTCCAGAATCCTTGATAAGTTCTCAGGCTTTAAGTTCAATCTTTCAAAAATCGGTCTCATTAATGTTCCACCCATAACGGTTGAAAAATAAACCGAGCCACCAATCATCAGCGTTGCATAACTAACGACAATGGTTACAAATACAAGTGTCCCGGTATGTTGAATTTTATCCGCAAACGAGGCAATCAATGCTTCAAGCACACCTGATTCTGCCAACATTCCACCTAATCCAAGTGCGAATAAAAATAATGCAATTAAACCAAGCATACTTGTTAAACCACCGCGTTGCAGCAATTCATCAACCATTGCAATGCCTGAGTCAACTTGGTAACCATCATAAAAAATTGAAAGAGTGTCTGCTAAGCTCGTTCCTTGATAAGCAACGGCAATCACGCCACCAACTGCAGCTCCAATAAAGATTGAAGGAACAGCCGGTTTCTTTAAAATTAACAATGTAATTAGCACAACAATTGGAAGCAAGGTAACAATCCCAAGCTTAAAGTGCTCATTTAAATTTGCTGTCAATTGAGAAATGCTTGCTGCATCCACTGTCGTCGCATTGTATTTTAAACCAATAATCGTGAAAATGATTGCGGTAATGATGTAAGCAGGTAAAGCCGTCCAAAGCATATGCTTAATATGAGCGAAAATCTCTCCGCCACTTACGGCTGGAGCTAGATTCGTAGTATCGGAAAGTGGTGACATTTTATCCCCAAAATAAGCTCCACTCACAATCGCCCCTGCCGTTACACCAACGGGAATTCCTAACGCCGTACCTACTCCCATCATCGCCACGCCAGCAGTACCAACGGTTCCCCATGAAGTTCCGGTAAAAGTCGCCACAACTGAAGTGAAAATCAGGGTTGTGACTAAAAAGAATTCTGGCGAAACAGCCTTTACACCATAATAAATCAAGGTAGGGACCGTTCCGGATGCAATCCATGCACCGATTAAAATTCCGACGGTTAAAAGAATCAGACCAGGCTGTAGCGCCCTACTCATCGACGTCAACATCGACTTTTCAACTTGTTTATAGGAATATCCCAATCCCATCATAAACGGAATCAAAACAAGCATGCTGATCAACATCAAAATTTGAATCGGTGCATCAAATGCAAGTATCCCAATTGAGACAATTGCAATCGAAGAAATTAACATAGACAAAGCGTACATAAATGAAGGTTTTCGAATCCTATCGGTTTCCAACCAACCACTCCTTTTGGTTATCATTTTTAAATACTCATTCTTAGTTCATTTTTCAAGATACGTCCTCTAAAATCAATCATTTCAGAAGCAACCGCTGATTACTAAGTTTCTAAAAGGTATACAAATATAATACTAAAGTTAACATAATCCGTAAAACGGCATATCCAATGATAATTTCATATATAACAAGATGAGCCCAAATTAATTGCCGTCTAATAATAGCGATTCGTAGAAATGCTCCAATATGGTCGCAAATCGTACCCAAAGGGCGTACTTACACTGTTCTCTCGGTTACCGCTCACCCCTTTTTTACTCCTCCACGGGCATCGACGGCCTCGCTCGCTTACCGCTCAACTCTTTTTTACTCCTCCACGGGCATCGACAACCTCGCTCAGTTACCGCTCACCCCTTTTTTACTCCTCCACGGGCATCGACGGCCTCTCTCGCTTACCGCTCAACTCTTTTTTACTCCTCCACGGGCACCGACAGCCTCGCTCGATTACCACTCATCTCTTTTTTACTCCTCCGCGGGCATCGACGGCCTCTCTCGCTTACCGCTCAACTCTTCTTTACTCTTCCACGGGCACCGACAACCACTCTCGCTTACCGCTCACCCCTTTTTTACTTCTCCACGGGCATCGACGGCCTCTCTCGCTTACCGCTCAACTCTTTTTTACTCCTCCACAGGCATCGACAACCTCGCTCGATTACCACTCATCTCTTTTTTACTCCTCCACGGGCACCGACAACCTCGCTCGGTTACCGCTCATCTCTTTTTTACTCTTCCACGGGCACCGACAACCTCGCTCGATTACCACTCATCTCTTTTTTACTCTTCCACGGGCATCGACAACCTCGCTCGATTACCACTCATCTCTTTTTTACTCTTCCACGGGCATCGATACCTTCCCGCGATTACTGTACCTCTCCCATTTCCGCAAGTTTTTCCGCCTATTTGCAGGTTTTTAACAGATTCATAGCGAAATTAGTATATTTAAGGATTCTATTGTAAGCGAGGGGGTTTTTTGTTTGGTCTTATCGCCTTGTTTTGTAAACGCTTTATCTCTAGCGACCCTATGGACAACACCTTTTGCAGAGATTGGAAAGGAAAACGGGCAGAGGATTGGAAATGATTATCCGCTAGTGCTTGTTCATGGTTTAACAGGCTGGGGCAGAGACGAAATGGGAGGCATTAAATATTGGGGTGGCTTGAAAGATGTCGAACGAAACTTGAACGAAACAGGACATCGTACCTTTACAGCAACAGTCGGTCCGGTCTCAAGTAATTATGACCGTGCTGTCGAGCTTTATTATTATCTAAAAGGTGGAACCGTTGACTATGGTGCTACCCATGCGGAAAAATATGGGCACAACCGCTATGGACGTACCTATCCAGGAATTTTTAGTCAATGGGATCACCAGCACAAAATTCATTTGATTGGTCACAGCATGGGTGGTCAAACCGCTCGAACGCTTGTCGAACTTTTAAAAAATGGCTCAGAAGAGGAACGCAAACATTACCTTAAGCATCCAGAAGAAGGGATATCTCCCTTATTCCAAGGCGGGAAAAACTGGGTTCACAGTGTCACCACAATCGGCACGCCGCATAATGGCTCCACGTTTGCTGATGAACAGCGCATTGCTCCGCTCATTCAAGAATGGATATTGAAAGCTGCCAGTTTATCTGGCGCGAAAACTGAGACACTTGCTTACGATTATAAGTTGGATCACTGGGGATTGAAACGCAACCTTGGTGAATCTTTCCTTGACTATTTGGATCGTGTTTACCATAGTTCCGTTTGGGACAGTGAAGACATTAGTTCCCATGACTTATCCACTTGGGGCGCTGCCGCCATTAACCAATGGGTTAAAACACATCCTGATGTTTATTATTTTTCTTACACCGGGAAAGCAACTTACCAAGATCCTTTTACAGGTAAGGCAATCCCGAAGCTATCCTTACACCCGTTAATGAGAAACTCAAGCCTTTTTATCGGTTCTTACAAGCGGAATAGCCCTGAACCTGTAATAGATGAAACATGGTGGCCAAACGATGGAATTGTGAGTGTCATTTCATCAAAGTATCCTTTCGGTCACCCATATAAAAGATACGATGGCGATATAGAAAAAGGCGTATGGAACTATTTCCCGGTTCATACCGGTTGGGACCATTTTGATTTCATCGGAATTGGAAGTGCTGACAATCTTGGTGTCAAAGACCTTTATCGCTTTTTCCATGAGTTGGCGACAAACCTTCATAATCTGCCAAGTTGAGATTGGCTACAATTATAATGAGTGATTTTATCTTTGGATAAGCTATTTAACACAAACCTGTTGGTTTGATTTGTGTAAGTAAATAGATCACAACTAATTTTGCTACTAGAATAAATGGTAAGCAATCGAACATTCCCCGTTCATGCTTGATGCGCTAATATAGTAATGTACGTTCGCTTTGTGAGGGGATGTTTAAAATGATAAAGAAGAAAGAAGATGTGATCACACTAATCGAAAGCGATAAAAAAATGATGGAGATTCTAACGGTTGCGAGCACAATAAACTTACCTGACTGGTGGATATGTGCAGGATTTGTGCGATCAAAAATCTGGGACGCTATTCATGGCTTTAAAAAACCAACTGCAATACCAGATATTGATTTGATCTATTTTGACCACACAAACATTGATGAGGATCATGAAAAAGAGATAGAGAATAAGTTAAAAAGCATTCTACCTAATATACCCTGGTCCGTGAAAAATGAAGCTAGAATGCACGTCATTAACAATCTTCCTCCGTATACATCTTCAGAAGATGCTATTTCAAAGTTTCCAGAAACTGCGACAGCCCTTGGAGTAAAGCTTGACGAGGAAAACCATTTAGTTCTTAGTGCCCCATACGGACTAGATGATGTCCTCAATTTAGAATTGAAACCAACACCCTTTTTTACGGAAACAAAAGAACTTGCGGCAGTTTACGAGGAGCGAATGATTAAAAAGAATTGGAAGTCTATTTGGCATGAAATTAAAATACACCACATTAAATAGAACTAAAAAAGCCGTTTTACTGTGAAATGGCTTTTTTAAAATTCACGGTAAATCGGATTGGGTGCTCTAGTATTAAGGCACCTAAACCCGTAGTTGTTTACTCGCGACACGTTTAAAATGACATAAAGTCCAATTGAAAAAGGCTGTTATAAACAGCCTTTTTCGAATCTACATAGGTTACACCAGCAACCACATGCTTTATCCCGCGTTTTTCACCATTTGCTTTTCATTCGCTTCTCGTAGTTTTCGAATATCCAAACGAATTAGAAGGGAAACCGCTAAAGCTAAAACAAAGATTCCTGAGAATATGACCAATGTGCCTTGATAGCTCCCCGTTGTTTCCCTTACCCACGAGACAAAGATTGGTCCAGCTAAACCGGCAGCCGCCCATGCTGTCAAGATATAACCATGGATCGCACCAAGCTGCTTTGTCCCAAACAAGTCACCAATATAGGCCGGGATTGAGGAAAATCCTCCTCCATAACAGGTCATAATCAAGTAAACGGTAATCGAAAATAGCAATCCAACTGTTAGATTAGGCAGTAAGAAAAAGGCGACCACTTGAAGAGCGAAAAATAATGTGTAGACATTGGGTCTGCCGATATAATCCGAAATGGTAGCCCACACAATTCTTCCGCCTCCATTAAATAACCCCATGACTCCAACCATTGTCGCTGCCCCCGCGGCAGACATTCCGACTAGCTCTTGTGCCATCGGTGAAGCAACCGCGAGGATCGCAATACCGCACGTGATATTAATGAATAGCATCAACCATAACGCCCAAAACTCACGCGTTTTGACCGCTTCATTTGCGGTTAACTGACGCAAATCTTCCTTCAGTTTCACGTTCCCTGAAGTTTTCCCTGTTGATTGCATGCCTTTTGGAATCCAACCCTGTTTCGGTGGTGCAAGGTACTGAGCAGAACAAAAAATGATGACGAAATAACATGCTCCAAGAATATAGAAGGTATTAGAAATGCCGTAGTTTTCAATTAAAAAATTCATAATTGGACTTGCAATCATCGCAGCAAATCCAAATCCCATAATCGCTAATCCCGTTGCAAGACCTCGTCTGTCAGGAAACCATTTGACCAACGTTGAAACAGGTGTGATATAGCCGACACCTAAGCCAATCCCAGCAATCATTCCGTAAAAGAAATAAAGCAACATCAATGATTCTAACTGTATAGCCAACCCTGCCCCAGCAACTCCTGTTCCAAAAAACACGGCACTTAAAGTACCGGCGGCTCGTGGGCCAAACTTTTCAACAAAATGTCCTAAAAACGCAGCCGATAATCCCAAAAAAAGAATGGCCAAGCTAAACGTAAGCGAAATCTCCTTCAACCCCCAGCCCATCTCGTGTTGAAGGGGTTTTGTAAACACGCTCCATGCGTAAACCGAACCGATTGAAAGGTGAATCCCAACTGCTGATAGTGCGATTAACCAACGATTTTTTGTTTTCATCTTCCGTCCCACTTTCTCTATTTTCTAGTTGTTCATTTTACTAGTTGCGCCATCATAACAAACCTCGATTTTAGAAGCCGCTAGCTTTGCTTTATCCCTTGCTTCTGTTACCGAATCGGCATTGCTTAACACAACCGCCATGCGTCGGCCGATTTTTGTTTCCGGTTTAGCAAACACACGAACCTGTGTATTCGGAACACCTAAACTTTCAGCAATTCCAGTCACTTCGTAACTCTTGCTTTCTTCGCGAGCTTTAATCGTATGACTTGCACCAGCCTTCCATAGCTGAACCGCTGGAATTGGATACCCTAATATCGCTCGAATATGTAACGCAAACTCAGACAAATCTTGGGTTGCCATCGTCACCATTCCCGTATCATGTGGTCGTGGCGACACTTCACTAAAATAGACACCTGACGTGGAAAGAAATAGTTCGACTCCAAACAAACCATAGCCACCAAGAGCATCCGTAATTTTTTTCGCAACCTCTTGCGCTTCCAAGAGTTGTTCCGCTGACATCTCATGTGGCTGCCAGGATTCGATATAGTCCCCATCTTTTTGCACGTGTCCAATTGGAGGACAAAAAGTTGTTCCGGAACTTGAACGGACGGTTAACAAGGTAATTTCCGAATCAAAATGGATAAATTCTTCGACGATGACGCGGTTTTTATTCGCGCGGCCACCCGTAATCGCTTCATTCCAACTTTGTTCAATTTCTTCTAGTGAACGGCAAACACTTTGTCCTTTTCCTGAAGAACTCATAATTGGTTTGATCACACAAGGGACGCCGATTTCCTCTACAGCTACTTTTAATTCTTCGAGATTATTGGCAAAAGCGTACTTCGCCGTAGGAAGCCCTAGTTCTTCACTCGCCAACCGCCGAATTCCTTCCCTGTCCATTGTCAAATTTGTCGCTTTTGCCGTCGGAACAATATGATACCCTTCCTGTTCAAGCTCCAATAACGTTTCCGTAGCAATTGCTTCAATTTCAGGTACAACCAAATCTGGTTTCTCTTTTTCTATGACTCTACGAAGTGAAATGCCATCAAGCATGTCCACAACAAAAGATCGATGTGCTACCTGCATGGCTGGAGCATTTTCATAGCGGTCAACCGCTATCGTCTCAACCCCTAAACGTTGCGCCTCAATGATAACTTCTTTCCCAAGTTCACCTGAACCAAGTAACATGATCTTTTTCCGCTGGATACCACCCAATCTAATCCATCTCCTTATAGTTTGCCTTTTGGTTATCATATTCTATTTTTTTATCTGTTTCAAGGGTAATTTCTTCATAAAACACGAACGTTTGATATTTTACAAAAATAATAGTTCGACACTTCAACCTTGTACCTGATTCTTCTTCCCTAAACTCTCGAAAAAAAAAAATGCAGTAAGGCAAAAAATGCCCTGCTGCATTGATTTCTAGCCTCATTTTCGAGGCTATTATATTTCTTTCGACGACAACGGCAAAAACAACTTCACGCCCCTTCGATTGAACGGAAGGAATTTCATATCTGCAATCAGATGACTCGCATACGCAGCTACCGCTACCTTGTATACTCCTTCCATTCCAATCGATTGTTCAAACAGATGGGCAATAACTCCGAAAAAGGCTAATCCGAGTAGAGAATGCGTGTAACTTCGATGCGGCACAAATGAAGCAATCACGATAAACGCCCCTAACAACAGAAGCCATGGCTCTTGCAAAGACAGGCCACCAATTAAAACACCCACTCCTGTGACAGTCAGCATCCGTCGCTGCGTAATTTGAGTAGAAACAATTAAAATTCCGATTCCAACCGCAATCCCTAACCACTTTTCTTTCCCTGATCCATCTATGTAACTATATAGCATCATCAGAAACCCAATTAATTGAGTAATATATTTGATCATTTTATACGAAAACGTAATTCGATTCGTCAACTTTCCATCAATATCAATATCTGGCATCAAACCAGCCAAAGTCCCTACTCCAACAAAAATCAGCGTCCCCGCCGGATCTGTTTGGTAGCTATTCGCCGCAACAAAACCAACCCCCGCTCCAATCAACATATGTGCAGTTCCATTCATGTTCGTCAACCCCTACCTACAAACTACATATCTTCCAAAAACTTATTCTATTATACTTTTAATCATAGTTAAATCTTTTTATTCAGTTTTCGCAAACTTAAATTAAGGAACCCTCTTCCAAACTAAAGATAGTAATTAGGAATGATTACTTACCAACATTCGGCTACATCCTATTGTTGAGTTTAATAATAGTTTTCAACCAGATTGGATGGAAACCGAGTAGAGCCCATTTTAACCTGTATCAACATGTGTTAATTAGTTGCTAAGTTCGATGCTAAACATCTAGAAGTATTTGGGTTATGAATGGTAAAATAAAAGAAAGCTTATATAATGAATGGGTTGGTTTGTGAAAGAATGGTAGAAGATATGTGATAAACTTTTAAATAAAAAAGGGTGTTTTTTTGAAATCATTGTTTACGATTTTTGTTGTATTAATCCTAATTGTTTCAGGTTGTAGTGATGGAGTTGAGGATCCAAAACCTGAATTTATAACTCTACAACAAGCAACATTAAAAACTGAGATCCTAGCATCTGATATTTTTTATACTGAAGAATTGGATGAAACAGCATTCTCTTTATACCAATCGCCAAATGGGTATGGTGTACTTCATTTTTCATTAAAAGAAGTTGGTTGGGATTATCAAGGGAGTTCAAGTTTTATGTACTCTACTGATACAGATTTAACTCCTTTTTCATTCAGTCAATCAACGTGGCACAAAGGGGAAGTTTTGGTTAATACGGAAAGCCCCTATACAACTATATTTTTAGGAGAAGTAAGGGACCCTGAAATTAGTAAAATTACAGTTGAATACAAAAATAAACAAAGAGATGCAAGTTTAATAGTAAATAACGAGAGAATGTATTGGTATCTTGTTTCTGAATTAGATGATGCGAATGAAAGCGTAGCGGGGGTTACTGCTTATTCTTCTGACGGGGAATTGCTTTACCAGACAGCGAAATAAAAATTAAGTTAACCTGTGCTTATATTAAAGTAAATACTTGGACCAAACCCAAGCATTTTTACATCCTAATTCAAATAGAATAAAACAGGAAAACACTTTTTAATTCGTTATTGTATAATTCGAAACTGAACCAGTTAAGTATGCTACCGTATTATTAGACTTTCACTAAAAAGAACTGACCCTAGCTTTTTAAGCATTGGGTCAGTTCTTTTTCCTTCCTACTGCTGTTCCACCTCTTCTAATCGTTTCTCTTCCTGCGCTCCAGGCTTACGATCTTTAATGGTAAAAGATAGCACCAAAGCAACAAAAGAAAGCACAGTTACGACGATTAAAGCTATATTCGCTCCGTGTATGTCCGGATATGGAGTAGCTGAACTTTCTTGGACAGACGAAGCAGTTGTTGTCATCACGGTTACTAACACAGCCGTTCCTACCGATGCAGCAATCATCTTCAACGTATTGTCCATCGCGGCTCCATGTGCAATTAATTTTTTAGGAAGTTTGTTTAACGCAGCTGTCGAGACGGGCATCATTACCATCGATAACCCAAACATTCTTAGCGAATAAACAAGCGTGATAAAAGCAAAAGAAGTCGTTGGACCAAGGTTCGTATACAAAAACGAAGCTATCGTCATAATGGTTAACCCAGTAATGACGAGCCATCTTGCCCCAATGCGATCAAACACTCGACCCGTAATCGGAGATAAAAGCCCTGTAACCAACGCACCTGGCAATAAAGCTAAACCTGCTTCAAACGCAGTAAAATCACGCATATTTTGCATATATAAAGGAATGATCGTTTCAACCCCAATTAAGCCCATAAACGCAATCATTCCAATGATAATTGCTTGCGGAAACAATGATTGCTTAAAGACGCGAAACTCCAGCATAGGATGATCTAAACGGAACTGCCGCAAAATAAAAATCGTTAACGAAATTACCCCGACAGTAAGTGACAATAGCGTTAAAGGTGCTAACCACCCGATATTCCCCGCACATGTAAACCCAAACAATAAACCGCCAAATCCAAAGGAAGATAAAAGAATCGATAATACATCCATTTTTGGCCGGCTAACTTCTGTTACATTTTTCAACACTTTTGAAGCGACAATAATATCAATCAGTGCAATCGGGAAAATAATGTAAAATAACACTCTCCACGAATAATGCTCGGTTACCCAACCAGACAAAGCAGGACCAATGGCTGGCGCAAACGAAATCACAAGGCCCACTAATCCCATAGCGGCTCCACGCTTATTAACCGGAAAAATCATAAAAAACACTGTTTGCATGAGTGGAAGCATAACGCCAGCTCCGCTAGATTGGATAACCCGCCCAAGCAAAAGCACACCAAAATTCGGAGCAAGGCCAGCAACAAGTGTTCCAAAAGTGAACACACTCATCGCAGTAATAAACAACTGTCTTGTCGTAAATCGCTCCAATAAGAAAGCACTAACAGGAATCATAATTCCATTCACAAGCATAAAAATAGTCGTCAACCACTGTGCACTGTTTGCCGTAACGTCCATTTCTTCCATAATCGGGGGAATCGCGGTAATCATTAAAGTTTGATTTAAAATCGCAATAAAAGTCCCCGCTAACAATAACGCTACAATCGTAGACCTGTTCTCAATCGATTTACTCATGACCAAAATCCTTTCCATTGCTAAATATCATCTGACCCAGTTTGCAATTTGGATACACCGAAAGGTCAGGAGTAAAAAATACACCTCACAAACCCACTTTCTACCAAAAAGTGCAGAACACCTTTATGATTTTAATACCATCATTCAGAAAACTCAACTACTTTGTTTTTCGGACAAACTAAGTTCACTAACTAAGTCACTGTGACGCCCCGAAAAATCTTGTTTCACAACACAAATGTTTCACAGCACTCCGTTCCCAAAAGAAAAACGAATGGGGTCTCCCCCATTCGTTTTTCGAATTTTATTCTTCAATTGTCACTAGTTTCAACGGCGCGGGAATATTTTCTTCTACTTTTTTGCCTTGGGCAGCATCAAGCCCCGCTTGAACAGCAAGTTGTCCGATTAGATCTGGTTGCTGAGCCACCGTTGCCTCTAGCTGTCCTGCTTCGATTGCTTTAAGCGCATCGTCATTTCCGTCAAATCCGATGACCATAATATCCCGACCAGAGCTGTTAATCGCTTCGATCGCCCCAAGAGCCATTTCATCATTGTGTGCAAATACCGCTTTAATGTCTGGGTTTGCTTGAATGATGTTTTCCATAACGGTTAATCCTTCTGTCCGATCAAAATTTGCCGCTTGTTTGGCGACGACATTTAATTTTTCATCCGCAACATTATGGAAACCTGTTCCACGCTCACGTGTGGCAGATGCACCAGGAACTCCTTCCAATTCCGCTACTAAAGCGCCTTCACCAAGCTGTTCAACAATATACTCAGCTGCCATTTCGCCGCCCTTCACATTATCAGATGCAACCAGTGCTTCCACTTCACCTTTATCAGCGGAACGATCAAGTGTAATTACAGGAATGCCAATGCTGTTCGCAGATTGAACCGCAGTTGAAATTGCTGCTGAATCGGTTGGGTTGATCAATAGTACATCAACACCTTGCTGAATTAAATCTTCCACGTCGTTAATTTGTTTTGCCGAATCATCTTGAGCGTCAACGACTTTCACTTCAATTCCCTTCGCTTCCGCCTCTTTCACCACGCCATCTTTTAACGAAACGAAGAACGGGTTATTCAGTGTTGAAACAGAAAGTCCTATTTTTAAATCCGCGATTTTTTTATCCCCTTGGTCAGGCTTCGCCCAGGCCGGCGGTTCCATAGAGCAGGCCGATAAAACGACAAGTGATAACGTTAAAAATAAAGCCAGAAATTTTCTCATTTTGTCTCCTCCTAGGCTGATTTTTTACGGTCAAGTAATACCGCGATAATGATAACGATCCCTTTGACAACCTGTTGATAGAAAGACGATACGCCTAGAAGGTTCAAACCATTATTAAGGACACCAATAATCAAAACCCCGATCATCGTTCCAAAGATTCTTCCTTTACCTCCTGAAAGGCTTGTCCCACCTAGAACAACCGCCGCAATTGCATCCAATTCATACGATTCCCCTGCTGTTGGTTGTGCTGAGTTTAAACGAGAAGTTAAAATCGCGCCAGCCAAAGCTGCTAGAAAACCGGATAAACTATAAATCAGAACTTTTACGCGCGGTACTTTAATCCCTGAAATTAGCGCCGCTTTTTCATTGCCACCAATCGCATATGTTTGGCGACCAAACGGTGTTTTATGAAGCAGAATATACAATACAATAAATGTCACAATCATCGTTACCGCAGGAACAGGAATACCAAGGAAATAGCCTCGACCAAATAATTGGAATAGGATATTATCGCCTAAGCCTGTGATTGGATTTCCTTCTGTATAAACAAGCGTAAGCCCTCTAAACAAAGTCATTGTTGCTAATGTCGCGATAAACGGAGCCATTTTTCCTTTTGTGATCAATAGACCGTTCACCGCTCCAAAAATGGCCCCTAAAAGAGCACCAATTAAAATTGCTAGCATCGGATCAATTCCGGAAACAATCATCCCAGCTGTTAACGCACTCGACAATGCGAGAATCGCGCCGACCGATAAGTCAATTCCACCGGTTAAAATAACGAACGTCATCCCAAACGCAATTAATGCATTAATCGAAACTTGACGTAATAAATTTAAGATATTCAATGGTTCTAAGAAACTTGGATTCATAACTGAAACAAAAATCACTAAGATTAATAGCCCAAGGAAAGGACCAAGTTTTTGGGTAACAGATTGGAGGAGGTTCCCCTTCTTTTCTTGTAAAACTTCACTGTTTGCTTTCATCTCACTGGCCTCCTGTTGCTAGTGTCATAATGTTTTCCTGTGTTGCTGTTTCTTTTGGAAGTTCACCGGCAATTTTTCCTTCGTGGACAACGAGAATTCGGTCGCTCATCCCGAGCACTTCAGGCAATTCTGAAGACACCATGATGATCGCAACGCCACGGTCGGTCAACTCATTCATCAACTGATAAATCTCCCGTTTGGCACCAACATCGACGCCTCGTGTTGGCTCATCTAAAATCAACACTTTCGGACCGATCCCAATCCATTTTGCGATAACCACTTTTTGCTGGTTTCCACCGGACAAATCGCCAACTCTTGTTTCAGCAGATTCCGTTTTAACCGTTAATCGTTTAATCAGCATATCAACGAACTCTTTTTCATCTTTTTCCTTGATGATTCCTTTTGGAGCAAAACTGTATAGCGACGGTAACGCGATGTTGTCTTTGATTGAAAAGTCCAACACCAATCCTTCGTCTTTCCGGTCCTCGGTGATAAACCCAATTCCATGGTTGACAGCTTGATTCGCATTTTTTATGGTCACTTTTTCTCCATTTAAAATGACATCGCCACTCTCAATTGAATCTAACCCGAATATACCGCGCATAATTTCCGTTCTGCCTGCTCCCATTAAACCGGAAACGCCTACAATCTCTCCAGAACAGACGGAAAAACTAACATCTCGAAATGCTTTGCCAGTTAAATTTTTCACTTCAAGCACGATCTCGCCTGGCTTTGAATTCCGTTTCGGGAACCGATCTTTCAGTTCGCGACCAACCATTTTCCGAACCACTACTTCAAAACTCGTTTCCGGAATTGGTTTTGTATCAACGGTTTTTCCATCTCGCATCACCGTAATCCGGTCACAAATCGCAAAGATTTCTTCCATTCGGTGGGAAATATAGACAATGGAAACGCCTTCTTTTTTCAACGAAGCAATGACTTCAAACAATTTTTGGATTTCTCGCTCCGTCAAAGCCGCAGTCGGTTCATCCATGATAATCACTTTTGCTTTTGTCATCAGCGCTTTCGCAATCTCAATCATTTGTTGTTCCCCAACCGAACAACTACCAGCTTCTTTATCAAATGGAAGTGAAACATCTAATCTTTTAAACTGTTCTTCTGCAAGCCTTTTCATTTTAGCTGAATCAACAAGACCGAAAGCCTTCTTCGGTTCTTTACCAATGAACATATTATCAAGAACCGACATTTCCGGCCAGATATTAAGTTCTTGATGAATAAATGTAATTCCCGCTTGCTCCGCTTCTTTCGGATTTTTAAAATAAGTCTCTTTTCCGTCAACGAAGATTTGCCCTTGATCAAGCGAATGAAGCCCAGTTAACACATTCATCATCGTCGATTTTCCTGCACCGTTCTCACCCATCAAAGCATGAACTTCGCCTTCTTTTAACTCAAAATCAACCCCTGTTAACACTTGGTTTGTTCCAAACGCTTTATAAATTCCCTGCATTGTAATATGCATGTTGTTCACCTCGGCTTTTGTAAGCTCTTTTCACTAGTTGATACCACTTTGTCAATTCCGTTTTAGAAAAACACGCCTGAATATAGAATACAGTTTGCATACGGCGTAACTTCCCCAGTACGGATGACAGCTTTTGCCTGTTTAGTTAGCTTTTTCAGTTCCTCATGCGAAACTTCCACTCTATCAATCTCGGAGAACGTCTCTGTTAAAAAAGTAGCACCCTCCGCATTCGCTTCATGAATTTCAGAAGCAAAGCAGACTTTCTCAATCACCATGTCATCGGCAACTACCTCAACCACTTCCTGAAACGAAGGAGTCCCTGGCTTCAAAGCCAGGTCAATTTTTCGAACCCCTTCTGGAACAGGTAAACCTGCATCTGCGATTACCAGATAATCCGTATGTCCAAGATCTGCGAGTACCTTTGTAATCTCACTGTTTAATATTCCTTGCTTTTTCACCTTACAAGCTCCCTTCCACTTCAGCTCTAGTTGGCATGCCGCCTTGAGCACCGAACTTTGTAACAGAAAGGGAAGCCGCTCGGTTAGCAAACTGAATACTGTCTTGTATACTCTTGCCTTCTGAAAGTGCGACCGCAAACGCCGCATTAAACGTATCGCCAGCTCCAGTTGTGTCGACTGCTTCTACTTTATAAGAAGGAACCAAAACTTCTTTCTGGCCATCATGGAAACGAACGCCTTTGCTGCCTTCCGTGATAAACACTTTGTTATGATACTTTTTCATCGCTTCTTTTGCGTTTTCACCTGCAAACAACACAGCTGCTTCCGTTTCATTCGGCGTAATATACGTTGCTTTTTCAATCACAGCCTGGCTAACTGGACGTGATGGCGCTGGATTTAACAACAACGGAATTCCTTTTTCATTACAGATTTCAGCAACATACTCCACTGTCTCTGCCGGAATTTCCTGTTGAATCAACACCATATCCGCGTTATCAAAGACATCCATTGCTTTTTCGATATAATCAGGAGATACATATTTGTTTGCTCCTTGCACGACAATGATGCTATTGTCTCCCTCTGCCAAGGTAATGTGGGCGGTTCCTGTTTCAATATCTGTAACCGGTTCCATATATTCTGTATTGACACCATTCTTTTTAAAATTCTCTAGAATGGTTCTTCCAAAATCATCTTGTCCGACACAACCAACCATATAAACGTCTGCGCCTAGTCTGGCAGCCGCAACCGCTTGGTTTGCTCCTTTTCCACCTGGGACGGTTTTAAATGATTCTCCAAGAATGGTCTCACCTTTTTCTGGTCTTTTATGCGCAGTTACAACCAAATCGATGGAAGAACTTCCAATCACAACAAGTTTAGTCATTTCTCTCTTCCTTTCTTGTGGTTTGTCTTTCAATAAATTGCACAGGCAATTGGATTCGTTTTGCTTCAAGTGTTTCGCCGTTTATTTGTCTAATCAGTAACTTGGCTGCTTCCCTACCCATTTCATAGGCAGGCTGCCGAATTGTCGATAATGGTGGATATAAAAACTGACTGAACGGGATATCATCAAAGCCAATGATTTGCAGCTGTTCTGGTATCTTTTTCCCTAACCTATGTGCTTCGTGAAGTACAGCTGCAGCAACAACATCATTACTGGCAATTACGCCATCTGTGTCTGGGTATTTTTCAAAAAGCTCCTTAGCCCAGTATTCCGCGTTATGAAAAGCAAACGAAGCAGTTGTCATCACATCAAAGTGAACATTTGCATTAAATAGCTCATCCACCGCCCCTTTAAAGCGTTCTTGAGCTGTTTGCAATTCAACCGGTCCCTTTAATAAAGTAATTCGCGTGCTTCCGCGACTCACCAACTCTTTCGCTGCCAGTCGTCCGCCTTCATAGCCATCCGCTTGGACAGAAGGATGATGATCCGAAGTTCGGTCAAGGAGAACAAGCGGAAACGAAAGCTTTTCATAATGCGTTAACACCGCATTTGTCGAAGCAGATATGAGACCGATTACATTATTTTGTTTAAACGTTTCAATATAGTCTAATTCTTTGTCTAATTGTTCATCCGCGTTTCCTATAATGAGCCGAAAACCATGTTCCTGCATTTTGTCCTCCACTCCCCGAGCCAACTCAGGGAAAAACGGGTTGCGAATATCAGGAAGAATCAAGCCAATTAACCGCGATTTTTTATTATAAAGTGAGCGAGCCACTTCATTAGGTTTATAATTCAATTCCCGAATGGCCTCATCAATCAGCTTGCGAGTATTCTCATGAACATAACCTTTATCATTCATCGCTCGCGATACCGTCGCGACCGATACTCCAGCTTTCTTGGCCACATCCTTAATGGTCGCCACATTCTCACCTCTTTTATGTAACCGATTACACATACAGAATAACACGACAAGATTCGACATTGCAACCGTTTTTTTATCCTCCTTTTAAAAAAGCCACAGGGACGCCCCGAAAAATCTTGTTTCGCAGATTGTTCCACAAAAAAAATAACCTGTGAGCTTTCTAGCCCACAGGTTTACCAACATTGACGACAGTTCCTACATCAGAACTTCTTTTCCACTTTCAAGGAAAATATCTTCACCGTTATGTTGAATCTCGACTGATTTTCCTTCTACCAATGAATAAGTAACGTATTCTTTATCCATTTTTACTGATATTAAGCTTCCTTGATATTGAAGGTTAAATTCTAATGAATTCCATTCCTTCGGCAAACTTGGCTGTAAGGAAAGCCCGCTCTCTTTTATGCGTACTCCAGCAAACCCATAGACAATTGCTAGCCATGCACCACCCATATTTGCCATATGCAATCCGTCTTTTGTATTGCCATGTGTATTATCTAGGTCAAGGCGTGCGGTTTCAATGAAATATTGATAGGCTTTTTCCTTGTAACCGAGCTTCGAAGCCATGATGCTAAACACACAATAAGACAAGGATGAATCATGTGTCGTAATGCTTTCATAATAATCATAGGAGTTCTTAATCGTCTCTAAATCTGCTTCATCTTCCAATAAGAAATGTCCTAGCACCGTGTCCGCTTGTTTACAAACTTGATAACGATACAATGTGAGAGGATGATAATGCAATAATAATGGGAATTCCTCTTTTGGGGTATTTTCTAAATTCCACCGTTCTTTTTGCAAGAAGGTATCATCCTGTGCATGAATTTTCAGTTCGTCATCATATGGAAGATACATGTTTTCGCCGGCTTGCTGCCATTCGATCGCCTCATCCTCCGTTAAACCGAGCTTCGCAGTATAACTAGCTAAAGCCCCTTCATCCTTTAACTTCTGGTAAACTCTTGCTGCCCATAGCAAGTTATGCTTCGCCATCACATTTGTATAGTAATTATTATTAACGATACAAGTATACTCATCAGGGCCAGTGACATCGTCAATTCGGAACTGTCCATTTCTAAAATGTCCTGTATCGACCCATAAGCGTGCTGTTTCGAAAAGGACTTCTGCCATATAGTCTTTTAAAAATTCTTCATCTTTTGTAACCAGATAATATTGAATATAACTATAAGCAATATCGGCACTGATATGATATTGTGCGGTGCCAGCTGGGAAATAGGCAGAGCTTTCTTGACCAGTAATCGTCCGCCATGGGAACAGCGCACCTTTTTTATGACCCATTTCACGTGCGCGCTGTCTTGCACTGTCCAAAATCGAATAACGGTGCAATAACAGATTCTTGGCAATCTCCGGATTGGTCATTAAGAACATTGGAAAAATATAAATCTCTGTATCCCAGAAATAATGACCTTCATATCCTTCACCTGAGAGTCCTTTGGCAGCTATATTGCTTACAGGGTCTTTCCCTACTGACTGTAACAATTGGTAAACATTAAACCGAATTCCTTCTAATAAATGTTGATCTCCGTCAATTTTCACATCCGAAATACGCCAGAATTCATCAAGATACTCTCTTTGTTCTGCCAATAAGTCAGCAAATGTTTTCCCTTTCAGACCCTCTTGAATCTTCAAACCAGCCGCGACCACATTTTTTCCGTGCCTAAGTGTGTCGGTATACGCATTATATTTGGTTATCTTCGCTTCTCCAGCAAATGTATAGATTTCTTCGACGCCGCCATCCAACACCGTACGTTCAACGTGGCTGTTTCCCGATGCATCTGTAAAGGAAACGCAAGCAACATCGAGTTTCGTTTCATAAGTTGTATCTTTAACGATGCTAAAAGAACCTTCTGTTTTAACCTCCGTAACAGTTAAACGTTTCGCATGACCAGAAGCCACACGTGGATCGTTCTTATCAACAAAATTGGAAACATCTCCATTTACAGTCGAAACGATTTTCACTTCAGTCACACCAGCTACAGGCACCACTTCGATCTCTAATGCAAATAATTCTCGCGTAACAAAAGATACCATTCTTCTAAACTGAATCTTCGCTTCTTTCCCATTAGAAGACTTCCAGTGAATGATTCGTTCCGAATATCCTTTATCTAAATGGAGATGACGTTCAAATGAGAGAACTTCCCCTTCAAACAATGAAAACCGTTCATCATCAAGATAAATTTGCACAGTTTGCGCATCAATCACATTCACTAACTTTTGCTGCTTGTCTGGGAAAGCATGTAACTTCTCTCCATAGGTAATCTCTGTTTCATCATGGAAAGCGTTTATATAAGTACCACGAATACTTTTAAAGTCTTCTTTATAACCTTCTTCAAAGTTTCCTCTCACGCCAAGATAGCCATTTCCAAGGGAAAGGAGACTTTCATTGATAAGCAAGTTTTGCTGGTCTAATTCTGATTTCGTTAATTTCCAAGCCATTTATGCCAACTCCTCACTCTTCCAGTTCCTATAATAAGATAGGATTTCTTCCAACTTAAGCTCATTTGTACACTCAACACGATAATCCGCCTCTGTAAGGTCTTTGCCCACACCAATGGAGAACATACCAGCTGAGTTCAATGCCTGAACGCCACTAGCCGCATCTTCAACACCCACACATTCTGAATATGCAACGCCGAAATGGTCGGCAGCGGTTGTAAAGGTTTCTGGATTTGGTTTGCCTTTCGTCACTTTTGCGGCATCCACAATATAATCAAAATAATGGGTCAGCTCTAGCTGTTCCAACACCATTACAGCATTTTTGCTAGCAGATCCTAGACCGATTTTCATTTCTTGTGCCTTGATTTCTTTTAATAACTTTTCAATTCCAGGTAAAATATCGTTAGGACTAATCGTTTTGATTAAATCTTGGTAATGCTCATTTTTCTTCGTTGCGAGCCGCTCTTTTTCTTCAACCGGCATATCTTGATAATCTGGATTAAGCGCAAGGATTTTCTCTAATGAATCCATCCGGCTAATCCCTTTTAATTGCTCATTAAATGCGCGGTCAATTTTAACGCCTAACTCTTCTGCCAGCTGCTTCCAGGCTAAATAATGAAATTCCGCTGTATCTGTAATAACCCCATCAAGGTCGAATAAAAACGCCTTCGGCTTCAACATACATGTTCACTCCCCTGTCCCTTTTAACAGAATACCCCCCAGCCAAAATGGATGAGGGTATCTTATTATGTTTTTATACGCCCTTATAAACTCTTGCTTCATATGGTTTTAATGTAAATGCACGGAAATCATCAATACCGGATACTGGATAGTTGCTGATAAGAACTTCTTTAGCATCAAAAGCAACATCGTTAGGTAATTCAAAGGACACTTGTTCTTCACTGAAGTTTGTGACCACAAGCAATTTTTCTCCTTCAAAGCTTCGAGTATAAGCATAGATCTGTTTATCTTCTGGTAAAATCAATTGATATTCACCATAAACAATGATTGGATGTGTTTTACGTAATTGAATTAATTGACGATAATATTGATAAATCGAATCTTCATCTAGAACAGCTTGTTCAGCATTGACTTCTTTAAAGTTCGGATTAACCTTCAACCATGGTTCCCCTGTTGTAAAACCAGCGTTATCAGATGAATCCCATTGGAAAGGTGTTCGAGCATTATCACGACCTTTTACATAAATGGATTCCATCACCTTGGCTGGGTCAGCGCCACCTTCGACTACTTTTTCTTTGTACATGTTTAAGATTTCAATATCTTTATAGTCCTCAATGGAATCAAATTGAACATTTGTCATGCCGATTTCTTCACCCTGATATACATAAGGAGTTCCTTGGAGCATATGAAGAAACGTTCCAAGCATTTTTGCTGACACTACTCGGTATTCTTTGTCATTGCCAAAACGCGAAACCATTCTCGGTTGATCATGATTATTTAAATACAAGCTATTCCAGCCCACACCATGCAAACCAGTTTGCCATCTGGATATGCTTTCTTTTAAATCGCGCAAATCTAATGGTTTTAAATCCCACTTTCCATTAGCGCCAGAATCCAAATCCATATGCTCAAATTGGAACACCATTTGCAGTTCTTTGCGCTCTGGATTGGTATATTTTTTAGCTTCTTCAACATTGACGCCAGGCATCTCGCCTACCGTCATGATATCGTATTGAGATAAAACCTCTTGGTTCATTTCAGCAAAAAACTCGTGAATACGTGGGCCGTCTATGAAATACTGGCCGCCGCCAACATATTTTTTTCCTTCAGGGTTTGGCGCATCAGGCAAGCCAGGAACTTTCGAAATAAAGTTGATGACATCCATTCGGAAACCATCGACGCCTTTATCAAGCCACCATTTCATCATCTTGTATACTTCTTGACGTAGCTTTGGATTTTCCCAATTTAAATCTGGTTGCTTTTTACTAAAAAGATGAAGAAAATATTCATCTGTTGTTTCGTCATACTGCCATGCCGAACCACTAAATGTAGATTCCCAGTTGTTCGGTTCCTTGCCGTCTTTTCCTGGACGCCAAATGTAATAATCACGATACGGATTGTCTTTGGATTTTCTTGATTCTTGGAACCATTTATGTTCATCAGAAGAATGATTCACAACAAGGTCCATGATTAATTTCATATCGCGCTGATGCATTTGTGCTAATAGCTCTTCCCAATCTTCCATCGTTCCAAATTCATCCATGATCGCTTGATAATCAGATATATCATAGCCATTATCATCATTCGGAGATTGATAAACAGGTGATAGCCAAATAACATCAATGCCAAGATTCTTTAAGTAATCAAGCTTTTCAATTATGCCTTTGATATCTCCGACTCCGTCACCATTACTGTCATTAAAACTTCTCGGATAAATTTGATAAACGACACTTTCTTTCCACCATGCTTTATGTGTCATCGTGATCCCCCGTTTCTTTCAATCATTTTTGGCTTTTCGTTCAAGAAATTAGTGGAATCGGTACATATGTTTTTGCATCATGATGTACCGGTCCCCTAATACATTTAACTTGTTGTTCCACTATTTAATTGATCCTCTCATAACGCCGCCAATAATCCATTTTTGAGCAAAGATATAAACAATCAGCATTGGCAAGATGGCCATCAAGTATGAGGCAAATGCTAAATTATAATCCGTGCTAAATTGTCCCTGGAAGGCATATTGTACAAGAGGCAATGTATACTGACTGGAATCACTTAAAATAACCAGCGGTAACATAAAGTCATTCCATGCCGCTAATGCCGTAAGAATCGCCACAGTTGCGTGCATTGGTTTCATTAGTGGGAAAATGACTTTCCAAAATACCTGCCATGTGGTGGCTCCATCGATAATTGCCGCTTCTTCCAGCTCTTTCGGGATTGTTTTTATAAACCCAACATAAATGAAGACATTAAAGGCTAAATGCATCACTGCATTCAAAATGGATAACCCAATGATATTATCCATTCCCCACATACTTGTTTGTTTAACAAGCGGAAGCATAATGATTGGAAATGGAATAAACATTGCACTAATAAAGTAGAAATACAGGAACTTGTAAAACTTTTTATGCATATTACGTGCAATTGCATAAGCAACCAATGAGTGTGTTAATAAAACTAAAACGACTGTTACAAGAGTAACAAAGACACTATTCCCTAATGCACCAAAGAAATTTGTCATTTCAATGGCCTGGATAAAGTTATCAAATGACCAGGATTCAGGAAGCGCAAGTAAATTACCCGTCATTTCCTGTGGTGTTTTGAAAGCCACTGTAATCGTTAAGTACAATGGGAATAAAATAAACAACGTCCCTAAGAGTAATAAGATTGTTAATTTCCAATTAATTCTGTTCCCTACCATTTTATTTCACCTCTCTCCGCTCAAGGACACGCAGTTGAATAACCGATATCGCGACAATGACAATAAAGTAAATGACAGCATTCGCAGATTGATAAGCGAACTCTCCGCCTTGGAAACCACCACGATAGATGAGCAAGGATATGGACTCCGTCGCTTGACCAGGTCCACCGCCCGTTAAAGCCACAATTTGGTCGAAAGCCATCAAGAAATTTTTCATCGCTACAACCATGTTAATCGTGAAAAATGGTGCCACAAGAGGGAAAGTTATTCTCCAGAATTTCGCCCAATTGCCTGCACCGTCAATATCTGCTGCTTCGTAAACTTCTTGGTCAATGGTCGATAAACCAGCTAAATATAAAAGTGTATTAAAAGCAACCGACTGCCAAACGGCAACAATAACGATTCCAATCCAAGCTAAATCAGGGTTCCCTAAAATATTGGATGAAAGAATTTCGATATTTAAGGCATTTCCTAGATCAGGAAGCATATGAGTAAAGATAAATTTAAAAATATAACCAATAATTAAGACGCTTAAAATGTATGGCAAAAAGTATGTTGCCCTTAAAAATTTTCTAAACTTTACATTGCCATTAAGTCCTATGGCCAGCAATAAACTGATGATATTAACTAAAATCGTAGATACAACGGCAAATTGAAACGTAAAACCATATGCATGTAAGGCACGATCATCTTTAAACACATTCAGGTAATTTTTAAATCCTACAAAATCCCAAGTTCCATACCCTTTATAGTCGGTGAAACTATAGAAAATCCCTTGTAATGCCGGATACGTATGAAATATAAAAAATAGGGCGAATGCAGGAATGACCATGATAAGAAATGCAAACTGCCTTTTCCCCACAATAATCTCTCCTTAAAATAAGGTAGGGGCTTTTCTACATGAGAAGCCCCCCTTCCTTCATTAGCGATTCATTACTTTTTCCCATTCAGAATCTAATGTTTTCAATGCAGCTTCTTTATTCTTTTTGATTAAGAAATCTTGAACTAAGTTTTCAGTCCCCATTCCAGCTGGATAGTAGTGATCTGGGAAACTTGTTAAGCGGCCTTCTTCAAAGTTCACTTTAATTCCCTCGAATACAGGATCTTCTTGGAAAACACCTTCTACAGCTGAGAATGCTTTTTGCTCATCGATATAGGTTTTTGCTGTTTCTTCACTAATCATAAATTCAACAAATTTTAAGGCTTCTTCTTTATGTTCTGTTGTTTCACTAACTGCTAAGGCAACATCCACACCAGAAACTAAATCATTTTCTTCTGCTTGATCATTAGAAGGTAGCGCAAATGTTCCTAACTGAATATCTGGGTTCGCTTTTAAAATTTCTGGAATTGCCCAGTTCCCTTGGATATAGAAGACACCGTTTCCAGTCGCAAAAGCACTGTTACCATCTCCATAACCAATTCCAAAGTTGTCCTTATGACCATATTCAAGTAAAGTTAACATTTTATCTGCCACTTCATCGTACTCGTTTGCAAATGATGCCTCCCCAGCATTTTTCTTTGTTGCAAAATCGTCTGGAGCAAGGTTTCCAGCAACACCATTCCAAACTGACATGGCTGTCCAAGCTTCTTGTAACGTAAAGTAAATAGGTGTTTCGCCTGCTTCCTTCGCTTTATCTAAAGCAGCTACAAACTCATCCCAATTAGTAGGGATCTCAATTCCTAACTCTTCTACTTTTTGTTTGTTGTAGATAACATGGTTTGCGTTTGTTGCGTATGGCAGTCCAAATACGCCCTCTTCTTCAGAACCAACCAATTTCTCAAGCATTTCTACGTAGGAAGGCTGTATTTTTCCTACAAGTTCAGAGTCCGTGAAATCATGAAATACTCCGGCTCTTGCTAGTTCGCCATAGGTAGCGTTTCCACCAATGGACATAATGTCCGGAAGATCATCTTTTGTCAGACGGGTTTTCAAAACGGTCTCAGCTTCTGGTGGTGCCTCTAATTTAATATCAATATCTGGATTTTGCTCTTCGAATTTCGCAATTAATCCTTTATAAGTATCAATGCTTTCGGATTTATTGGAAAACAACTCTAAGGTAACTTTTCCATCGGCATTATCTCCTCCACCGCCACATCCTGCTAGTAGCAATGAAGCTCCTAAACTCACTGATAGGAATCCTTTTGTTATTTTTTTCATGGTGAACCCTCCAAATGTGTTTCTAATTTTTTAAAAGTTCCTAAAATATATTTATACATTTAAAAGTAAAACGTAAACGTTTACTCTAAATGTAAAAAACAACAGAAGCGTAAACGTTTACCTATCTACTAAAAAATATAATAGGTTTGGAACGTAAACGTTTTCTTACTTTGTAAAATTTTTTAGTAGAATAGTAGATAAACCAAGTAGAACCTATTTAACGTAAACGTTTACGTTAAAGATAAAAAAGAGTGTTGTCTCTCTTTTTTATAAACTTCTTACACTTTTTCTTTCCACAATATGATGAGCACATATTTGACTGTTCACTTTTTGATTGTTTTCAATCACTTCAAAAACCATTTCCGCTGCAGCCTCCCCCATTTCACATAAGGGTTGTGCTACTGAAGTTAAAGGAGGAATACTCATCTCGGCAATACTTAAATTGTCATAACCAATCACTGAAATTTGCTCAGGAACTTTGATTCCCATTTCATAGGCAGCTGAGATCATTCCCAAGGCCATTTCATCACTTGCGGCAAACACTGCTGTTACATCAGGGATTTGATGTATCAATTGTTGAAAACAATTAACCCCATCATGAAAACTGAATCCATGGAACGAAACAATGTGGTCCTCATTTACTGACAATTGATAGTTTTTCAAGGCTTTTATAAACCCATCAACTCTTGGTTTACCCGCAATTCGGTCATCTCTGTTTCCACTTAACATCCCAATTGTCCGATGTCCTTTTTTAATCAAATATTCTGTCGCAGTATAGGCGGCAACCTCGTCATCCACTTTTACATAAGGAACAGGAAATTGGTCTGATTTAGTAGACAGAAGTACGATTGGGATCCCTTTGTTTTCGATGAATTGATAGTACTCCTCTGTTAAGGAAGTACTAGCAAAAATAATCCCATCAACTTGTTTTTCATGGAGTAACTGCAAATATTGCATTGTCTTTTGACCGTTCGACTCCGTATGGCATACGATTACACTCGAACCGTATTGGTGGGTAATGTTCTCAATCCCTCGAATAATTTCATTCGTTAACATACTCGATAGCTTTGGTACTAATACTCCAATCGTATGTGTGCGCTTACTAATTAATCCTCTAGCGATACTATTCGGAGAATATCCAAGCTCCTTGATTACCTCAAGAACCTTTATTTCCGTTTCTTTCGAATAACCTGGCTTATTATTAATAATCCTCGAAACCGTCGCAATGGATACATTTGCCTTTTTCGCAACATCTTTAATCGTAATTGCCATTTTCGATTACCCCTCATATACTCCGTAAACGTTTACGTTGTTTACTCTAACACGAACTGCAATCGTTTACAAGATGTTTTTAAAAAGTCACAGGGGCGCCCCGAAAAATCTTGTTTCACAAGAATTTTTCCACAGGCAATCAAATAACTGCACCGCCCATTGCTAGATGAATCAATCTAACAATGAGAGTGCAGTTTTTATCTTTAAGATAGCGTGATTAGTAGATTCCTACTGCATCAAAGCCAGCATTTGTTGCTGCTTCTTCTGCACTACCTTCACCGTAAATGTCGATTGCAGACAGAACGATCGCTTGACGAGCATCGCTAAAGTCAGAAGTTGGTGTTAAGTAAACTGTTAAAGCACGGTAGTAGATTTTCCCTAATTTTTCACGACCGACTTCTTGACCGATTAAGTAAGCAGCATGGTTTGTAATCGAAGAGTTGATATGAACCCCACCATTATCCACATTCAGCGGCATGTTATAGAATTCATCCATATGGTCAGGATAAACTATACGATCATCGGTGGCATAAGCTGCTCTTTGTGCGTTGCTAACTACCACGCTGTTTGGATCACTTAAACTACGAAGTCTTGTAAGCCCATCTTCTTTCGCAGCTGGAGCCATGATATCTTCGCCCATTTCCCAATCACTATCATCGACAAGAGCACCAAACACATCCGCAAATGATTCGTTTAGTGCACCGGATTGATTGCGGTACTGGAGGTTAGCTGTTTTCGAAATAACGCCATGAGTCATTTCGTGCGCTGCAACATCAAGACCAGCTGATAGGGAAGTCATGAATTCCCCGTCTCCATCTCCATACGTCATCCAAGCACCGTTCCAGAATGCGTTGTTATAATTTTGTCCATAGTGAACATAAGAAACAATAGCCATGCCTTCTCCATCAAGGGAATTGCGATCATGTTCATTTAAGAAATACTCGTATACTTTTTCGGAGTTATAGTGTGCATCAACAGCAGCACGGTCATAATCATCCTTAAAGGAAGCATCATTTCCTACAAATAATGTATCATTGCTAGTATTTCCGTCGTTTTTAGAATCGTACGTTAAAATTCCCTCAAGATTCTCATGTGAGAAATCCGCTAAAGCAAACTGTGTACCGGCTTTTTCTTCTTGCACTTTGGAGATATGCAACTCACGATGTGCTCCATGAACGCCAAGTCCAACTCCCTTTTGAGTTTTAATTTCATCCGCATGCATGATGCCATTATACTTATCAATCACTTCTCCAGTGTTCGCATCAACATAAACATACCAGTTCCCAGGTGCATAGCCCATGAAATTCACATTTGTTTTATAAGCAGTATATGCTTTTCCTTCAAAAGGATAAATCACAAGCTCAGTTGTTGGTTCATATGTAAACTCCTCAGGAGCATTTACAGCCGCCTTCGCTTTTTCTAGTGCGTCAGCTGCACTTAGAGAAGCTGTTGTGTCCACCGCCTCATCGACAAGGTTCTGATTCACTCTACCGTTAACGGATTGTACTTCATTCTTATCATTAAAATGAACAACCACTTCTGATCCTTCAATTGGAACACCATTTTTTGCTTGATTAAAACGAACATGCGTCATGCCCAATTCATCTTTAGAAACATTTTTTACCTTTAAGTTTTTGTCAACATTTTTAATACCGGTTTTCGCTTCGTTTTTCTTGAGGTATTTAACTGCATTCGCAGCGCTGCTAGTAGCAAATTTCTCTGCATGCTTCTCCTTTACGAAAACTGGAACATTTGCATTTTCATTCCACTTCTTTTGAGCTTGTACACTGCTTACAACCGGATCGTTGTTGGCAAGTACACTGCCCATTGGCACTGTTCCTAACAATAACGCTGAAGACAGCGCCATCGGTATAATCATCTTTCTCTTCATATCTTTCGACCCCCTAAGTTTTGATTATTCCTATTATAGATTAATAGATTTTATTTTAAATGAATATTTAGAACCTTTTTAACATTAAAATATATGGTATATTTTACCTAAAGGCATTCCCTAAAACAGGTATTAACTCCTATAAATAAGGCACTCAACATTGCTGTTTATTATTTTAAATAGAGAAGAGTGCCTTTTTTACCACGATAAGAGAATTAATTCTATCAAAACGAAAGGAAGAGGGTCACAAAAGCACCAGCTCCTGGGGAGACTGAACACTTTATAATAAAAAAATAACCCGCCATCCTAAACGGAATGACGAGCATCTGGTTAAATTTACCTCTCATCTAAATCAACGCATGGTCGCGCGTATCTCCTCCATCTTCTTCACAACAAGAGGGTAAAAATTATTTCTTGCATGAGCTGTGTTATTGCCGCCAAAAAAGTTGGTTCCTGGACAACTTTTCACAGAGTATTTGTTATGGTTGTCTAATACGCGCTGTTTTGTCCCATAATGCCACCAATGATGGTAAGTAATGCTGTCGATTGAAGGAGTTAAACCAAATTTTAAACAAAGCAAAGCGGTTACATAAACAATTGTTTCTTTATGCTCTTGGGTCATTTGGTCTTTTCCGATATCAAAGTTGCCAAGGTTTTCAATCATAATTGCGCCACTATTGGCAATGGGGCCAATCGACCCTTCTGGCTCATCATTAAAAGGCCTTGAAATAGCAATTCTTCCATCTGGAAAAGTCGTTAGGTTTTGCGCAATATTTCTCCATTTCATTTTATTTACATGATGATTTTTCATGCCATTCAAAATGGCAAAATGATTCGAACCTTTAAAGTGCCGATAAGAAGGGGCCCATGTATGATGATGTTGAATTTTATTTATTTTTCGCGTCACGTTTTGGTTAAACAACCAAAGCTTAAACTCTTCCCTTGTCAACAAGATAAACTGACCTTGTGTCGTATATTTATGAGGATAAATTTTAAGTTTTTGCCCGATATAAATTTGATCCGATCTTAGCTTATTTACCTTCTTTATCTCCTGAGCAGAAGTATGGTATCTCTTGGCAATTGCCGATAACGTATCACCTGGTTTGACATCATAAATGCTTAAATTCTGTCCATATACTTGTGAAGGAAATAAACTTATAATCATCATAAAAATTAGGCTTAATAGAAACACAACAATCTTCTTCATGCTTATCCCTTCCTAATCATCTATAAATGTCATGCCCCTTTTTTTCATTTAGTTTGTTGGTATCTTGTTTAAATTATTCCTGTTACGGGTTGAATGAAAATAAAAGGCTGTATTTCGTATAGAATAAAATCCTAAAGGCGATTTTAACGCAGAATAAGCCATTTTGTAGGTTAAAACTAATTCTTTACATTTTATCTCGAAAAGCAACAAAGTTTAAGGAAAGAGTCAAATTGAAAATGGCTGCTTCCCAATCACTGGAGCATCCCTTTTCACATTTATCTTCTTTTGGGAACGGCCAAATACTTCGTAAAATAGGCACCTAACAGCAACAACAAAACCGTTAGTGTCCAATTCCAAAGCCCCATAAAATTAAACCAATATGCAATCAAATTAACCAAGCCAATTAGGAAAAAACAGATCGGAGTTACCGCGCTTTTCAAACCTGTAATTCCCGCCTGCTTTCGTTTTTGAACCACGAATAATACAGCAACAATAAAGGCAATGACGAAAAGGATTGTCTGTAAAATCGGCACCATCCACTCTCCCCCCTTTTTTAAAATAACCACCAAAGCATTTCCACTAAATAACAGAAAATATATAAGAAAGAGTAATCAACGCGAACACGACGCCTAAAATCAAGCCAACGGCAACCGCCCTAAGACTCGATTTTCGAGCATAACCTTTAAAATCATTCTCTGAAGTAGACCGGTCAATCTTTCGAAAATGAATAATTAAGCTAAAATTGGTCACAACGAACATAAAAAAAACGATAATTGCTAAAAAGAACAAGTCAAATTCTAAGACATCTCCGGTAGTGTTTACATTCCCAATAGATTGCAAAAACATCAAGCAACCGATAATCAGGTTCCAGATAAACCCGATTTTACGCTGTTTGTACCATTCACTTCCCATTTTCTGTTTTTCATAAACAGCGACTTGCTCAAAAATCGAAAAAATTGATTTTGGAGAATCCCCTTTCAGTAGGCCGTAAACACCTTGAATCAACATCACCACTCCAAGAAATACGAAAAACTGTGCAAATGTGACCGTAAAAACTTCAATCACGATAAAAAAGATAATAATTACACCTAGGAAAATCCCATTCATGACAGCCACTTGCTTTAGTCTCATATTGCCGATTTGAGTAGCGTCCATCAACCTCTCCCCCTTCCAATTTTATTTATATACTCGGACATCACAGGATCCATTCCGCCCCAACAATTGGTAATTTAATCGTAACACATTATTTTTATGATGGATCAGAACGCAAACCATAAAAAGGAATTTTCCCCAAATTATCAACTCTATCCGTTACTTAATTTTCACTGAATTTTTCGTACCCAAAAGCCAGTAACCTACATAAAGAGGAATGTTGGACCTCCTTTGTAGTCACTGACTTATCTCGTTAAATAGCCTCTTTAATTTGCTTGTAGTATTAGAACCGTAAAATATAATAATATAGAATCTAAATGACTAAATAACACACCCAATATGCATTCCAATTCTTTGACTAAATTCTTCAATTGAACTATGTGAGAGACCTGTTAATGCAACCGCCCCATGGTTAACTGCCAAAAAGATCTGGCGCGAAAAAGAAAATCGCTGTTTGTCCGCTCAACATTTTTTTATTTCATTTTTTACTGAACTCCATCTTGGCAATCGATCGAAATTTTTGCTTATCTGATGAAAGTACGTCACTTTCGTACCACATACCCATATCTTTATATATTCAGGCAAATGGTCCGCAATTTGTGTATCACCTTCCCTGTTCATTTTTTACATAACCTCTTCTCCAACTTAGATAAATTTTAAAGCACAGAATCCAAGCCACAAGGACGGATTCTCCTCGACAAATTGATATTAATACAAAGAATATATTGAGAAATGTATTGAAACCTAAACTAAAAAAAAACGTATTAAAACAAAGCGTAGGAAATCATAAAATTTCCACAATAAACAATTACGTATAATCATATCAATATTGATTTCTGATTTCGTTCAATAGTAATAGATTCCTTTCAAGAGAGGAGCACTAAAATGAAAAAATGGTGGAGAAAAAAGAAAGCAAAACGAATCACTAACAAAAAACACAGCGACCACTACACATTTATCGACTTTCTATTCGATGTCCTATTCTACATACCCGAACTAATTCTATTCCCTCTCCGAATGATTTGGTGGCTAATAAGAGGCTTCGGAAGACTCGTCGGCAACCTATTTGATGCAATATAGTTAAAGGGACGCCCTGAAAAATCTTGTTTCACAATTCAAATGTTCCACGGACCTGTTTCCGAAAGGTTTGCTTTTTGCAATTGTTCAGAAACGGCTTATAAAAATACATGACAGGGATTCGCCTTAGTAAATAACTTAGATTAATCAATGGTAGCAGGGGGCGATTAGGAACCATCCTTGTGCTAAATTCTGCCTTTACAGGAAAGAGCCAAAAGACCACAGGGTGGTTCATGGCTTGTTATGTAAGGAAGAAAAAAGCATCACTCTTTCCTTCTTGTCGTTAATTGGGAAAGTGGAGTATCGTCGGTCTACTTGCCCCTGAGGTGGAATTATTCTTTTCTTATTTTTATCTTGATCAATTAATGCATCAAGCTTTCTTACTGACTTCTCTAGTTGAATTTCATCTAATTCTCCTTTTGCGTATAAACTACACATCATTCCATAAAAAATCGCTTTTGTTTCAATTTCGATCTTTACTGTAAGATCGAAATCTGAATTTCCACTACCTCGAATCGAATAAGCGTTTTCGTTTGATTTTCTACGTATTGTTGCATAATTAATCCTTTACTTAAAAACAAGGAATACTATGATCATAGTATTCCTTGTTTTTCATCTAGTATTAATCAAAGAAGCGTTGTCTCTGTTCCTGGTCCTGATCTTGATCTTGGTCTTGATCAGATTCAGCATCAGCCTCAGATCTTGTGCGTACTCTTGCACGGGAATCACTGTCCACGCGAATATCGATATCTAGGTTAGTGTTCCCACTTTTAAAGACTCTTGCTTTTGCCACATTTGTATTCTTGTCCTTTACATTCACATCATTTTCATTATCTAAGCGATTTTTAAACTCCACATCAGATTCTACCTTATTGCGCACATCTGTGTCTGACTCATTTCTAGAACCATTCGACCGATCTCTGCTCATTCTTTTCCCTCCTTCCCTTTAATTATTAATAACTTATGTATAATCCATAAACCTGTTTGGACAAGTGAATTATCTTTCATAAAATGAACGAAAAATAATGACATTGCCTTCGCAAAAAAAAGTAACAGGGATTCCCAGAAATATCTTGTTTCACAGCGATCTACAAATCTAGTGTTCCTCGATTATAAGGTTATCGCACTATAAATAGGACAAAAGAACTAAAACCCACCCCAAAAATATAGGATTTTCGTTTTGTTTTTACCACTATTATACATTTAATAGAACCAAAAGAATATTACTCCGTATACAATTGAAGTGTAAACGACGAAAGGGTTTGTTCCACTTTATCCATTTCATAACAACTCTTATCTAAGTCAACTTATGCTATCAAATCCGAACAGAAAAAATGGAGGTTCAAATGAAGTATTTATACCCACTAGCATTATTTATGCTTCTCTTTTTATCTGCTTGTAGTGCTGAATCAAATACAGCTGCACCAGAGAAAGAGACCACATCTAATGCAGAACAGAAAAAGATTGAAACAGAAGAAAGTACCGAAGATTCTCTTGCATGGTGGAAAGAAGAGCCAGAATACTATGAAGTCGAAGATGATCTAAGAGAACTAACAAAGATTGAGCAAATGTTAATGAGAAAGCCAGGACCTTTTAGTGCCGAAAATTTTGATGCAGAACAAGCAAAAGAGAAGCTGGATGAACTCCCAAAGAATGCGCCAAAAGAAGAGCTTCAAAATGCGATCCTTTCTCTCATTCACGAAGATTACCATGAAGAGACAGAAATATTCCTTAAGTTTGACCCTTCCGTGAACGTTAACGTCGCAACCCCCGATGAGACAATCGATGAACCAACGATAGCGAATACTCATTTTGCGATTTTGCTAGACGCAAGTGGTAGCATGGCGGCACAAAGCCAAGGCGGAACTAGAATGGACGATGCAAAATCCGCCATCCAGAATTTTATTAAGGATTTGCCAGAAAACAGTACAGTTTCTTTAAGAGTATATGGACATGAGGGTTCCAACGCCGACAAAGATCAGCAATTATCCTGTGGCTCCACTGAAGTGATCTATACTGGTGGAACGGATATGGACGCCATTTCATCTGCTTTAGATAAAATAAACCCAACTGGCTGGACCCCGATTGGCAAAGCCCTTTCAGAAACGAAAAACGACATTCCAAAAGAAGCTAGCACGATGATTGTATATGTAGTCAGTGATGGAATTGAAACCTGTGATGGTAATCCTGTGGAGGAAGCGGAAAAACTGGCGAACGAAGGAATTCAGCCAATTATTAATATCATCGGTTTCCAAGTCGACAATGAAGCACAAAAACTATTAAAAGAAGTAGCTCAAGCTGGAAATGGAGAGTTCTCGTTTGTAAACTCGAAGCAAGAACTTGAGGCGTATTGGGATAAAGAATATGACCGCATGATGAAAGCTTGGACAGAATGGCGCGATGAAGGAATGGAACAAGCAGATGAAATCAGCGATAAACTGATGGACCTTGCAGATGAAACAGGAGTAAGCATCATGGATAAATCCGACATAGAATTCGAACATGCCGAGGATTTAGTTAACTATCTCCGCGAGAATGATTATGAAAATACCGATAAACTATGGAATTATTTTTACGACCGCTCAAAGGATATTTGGAGCTATGGGTACGATACAAAAGTCAAAAACTGGCAAGATGCCTATCATAATGGCATTGATGCATGGCAGCATTTCTATGATGAAGGAAATGCGAAATGGACGGAATATTATAAGAAATAAACCTTTATAACCTTTAAGAAAAAAAATTTGCGACGCCTTAAAGGTGTCGCTTTTCTTCTACTGAATTAATTAACTATGTAATCAGCGCAGATAAAAAACACTGAGAAACTATTAAAATAACCTATAGTAGCATCAAAAACTTTCAAGATATCCAATCAAATCTTTTATTCGTTTATTTCTCGTTTTAACTTTTTTTACATTCACAATGGCTTCAACAAATTTCCTTTGTTGAGAATATGACTTTTTCATAAACGTCTCTTTTAGCTGGTATTCTGCTAACTTTTCTTCTAAGTACTCTGGAACTTCTACCACCTTAGGTTCTGTATCTTTATTTAGGGAAACTTTAATAAAGTCTCCATGATTTTTTCCTAACAATCCTCCCACTGGTCATTCTAGCACACCCAATCAACACCGATTTCATAAGTCCTTTTTCCTTTTTTGTTTATTTCATCTGCGAAGTAGCTCATTTCTCATTCAATGATATTGCTTCGTTAATGAGGGCAATATAAGCTTCGGGTTGAATTTCTTCCAGTTTGGTTATTCGGATATGTCTCATTGTTTTGCCTGTACCTTGTAATCCTTTATTTGGGTCCTTTTCAAGTAGTTCATTCCCCTTATGAAACCCAAGGTTGACGTGTTTTTTAGCCGCTTGTAGATAACAGACTAATCCATTATAAGAATAGTTAGGCATAGACCATTTATACTCTTCAACCAGTTTAGGGGACGAATCAAGAATGATTTTTCTTAGAGCATTTGTTATGTTTTGAATATCCTCTGGTAGCTCCCAAATATATTGGTCAACTGCATCAATCATTCTTCCTTTTTCATCCATCTATAATCACCTTTTCACATAAAATTTTAGAATAACTGAACTTTGGAGAAGTTGTTCCTAGTCTAATCCTCCTTTATACTATACATAACTCAATCAATTACCACAAAATACCTTAATTGTAAATTACTTAAATAGGAGGGGAAAACATGAAACTAGGTGCATTCTCTGTAAGCTTAAAAGTGAAGGACATCCATGCATCAAAAACTTTTTATGAAAGTCTTGGATTTCAATCCTTAGGTGGAGATATTAACCAAAATTGGCTCATATTGAAGAATGAAAACAGCATCATTGGATTATTTCAAGGCATGTTTGAAAAGAACATTCTTACCTTTAATCCGGTTGGAATGAAAACGCTGAAAACCTTGATTCATTTACAGACATCCGCGATATTCAAAAGCAACTCAAGGCAAAAGGAATCAAGTTGCTGACTGAAGCAGATGAAAACAGTGAGGGACCTGCCTATTTTACGATTGAAGATCCAGACGGGAACCAAATTTTAGTCGATCAACACCGATAAGGGCCTACATTTATTTTAAATGGGTCAAAGGTAACTCCAGTAAAAGTATCTCTTCACTCTGAACGAAAACAGGTACTGATCTATTCAGCGAAAAGTACCTGATTGTTTTATTCTGGATGGTAAATAATAAGAAATTTCTACTTTGCGTTCTTGTCTGGTTGATGAATACCAAAGATGTTCCCTTCAGGATCCAGATAATATCCCTGCCACGCCATACCAGGTAAAGCATATTTAGGTAATGCAACTTTCCCTCCATTGTTGAGAATCTTAGTTTCAACTGAATCGTAATTCTCCACTCCCATTGTACAAGCATAACCATTCAATGCCTGTCCTGGTTCAGGAGGTGGACTTTGACGTTTCATTAAAGCTCCGTTAATTCCAGGTTCCTTATCATCTCCAGTCACTGCCCCAAAATAAGGCATTCCCGCATATTCACTATAATCTTCAAATGTCCAACCAAATACCTCTTCATAAAATTTCTTCGCCCTGTCCATGTCATCCACATGAATTTCGAAATGCATTAATCTTCCCATCCATAATGTCCTCCTAGGTCTTCAAAATGGTTGTGCTCAAAGGCTGTATATTTTTCCGTTCAAATGTGTTATACACCTCTAACATTATGATAATAACTTTGAAATTTATTCAATTCTTCATAAACAATATAATCCTGTTTTGACCTCTTAGATCTTTGATAGCCGTTTCAACATTTGACTTAAATAACGGGATAACCTACACTTCATTTAATTCTAATGAAACATAATTTTTAAAATGGAAGGATGAGAGAGATGAGCACAGAAAAGTTCCACTCAAACACTATTAAAGAAATAGCAGTATCTTTTTTAAAGGAAGTTGCATCGGGTAATGTTCGTGAAGCATACCAAAATTATGTAGCACCTAACTTTAAACATCACAATCCTTATTTTCGTGGTGATGCAAATACCCTCATGCTGGCAATGGAGGAAAACGCCGCCGCATCCCCTTCCAAAAGCTTTGAAGTTAAATTTGCTATTCAAGAAAAAGAAACCGTTGTGGTATACTCCCACGTAAAGCAGAACCCAAAGGACCTTGGAGTAGCCGTTGTCCATATCTTCCGTTTTCAAGAAAATCAAATCGTTGAATTATGGGATTTAGGCACCCAAATCCCAGAAGACTCCCCGAATGAAAACGGCATGTTTTAACACCGCAGAAACATTACAAATGGGTGTTGTTTGGGTTCAATCTTATCGGGAACGAATCAACCAAAAGGGGAAGTCTCATTGTATCCTCCTATTAAACATTCAATGCTTTAGTAGTCGATTTCGGTTCTTTGTTAAAGTCTTTTTTGTTAGTACACCGCAACTTTTGTACACGTTTTTCCACACGTTGAACGCAAATCTCGCTTTTTAAAGAATTGTCATCAAAACAACAAAACAAGTTTATGTAAAGAAGAAAAAGCATAGCCCTTTTCTTCTTGTCATTAATTAGGGAATTGGAATATTTTCGGTCTACTTACCCCTGAAGTAGATTTATTTTTTTTCCTGTTTTTATCTCGATCAATTAATGCATCAAGTTTTCGTACGGCTTTCTCTAGTTGAATTTCATCAAGTTCTCCCTTAGCAAATAAACTACACATCATTCCATATGCTATCGCTTTTGTTTCAATTTCGATATTTACCGTAAGATCGACATCTGAATTCCCACTATCTCGAATGAGGGTTTTCGCTTGATTTTCTACGGGTCTTTGCATATTAAAATCTCCTTATCTTTAAACAAGGAATACTATTTTTATAGTATTCCTTGTTTTTCAGTCTAGCATTAATCAAAGAAGCGTTGTCTTTGGTCTTGATCTTGATCCTGGTCTTGATCCTGATCAGAATCAGCATCAGCCTCAGATCTGGAGCGTACTTTTGCACGGGAATCACTATCCACCCGAATATCGATATCTAATTTAGAGTTTCCGCTTTTAAACACTCTTGCTTTCGCAACATTTGTGTTTTTGTCTTTAAGATTGATATCATTTTCATTATCAAATTCATTATCCAAATCCACATCAAAATCTACATCATTTCGTACATCTGTTTCAGAATCATTTCTAGAACGTTGGTTATTGCCTCGGTTTCTAGAATCATCTCGATTCCACCATACTCTACTCATGCATCTTCCCTCCTTTTCCCTTTTGTCATTATAATTTATGCATAATCCGATAACGTGTTTGGACAAGTGCGTAAACCTAACCTAATATCAGTAAAATAATAATTTCACCTATAAATCTCCAATTTAATAAAAAGTCACAGGGACGCCCCGAAAAATCTTGTTTCACAGAAGTTCCACAAAGTGTAAATAAAAAACATCCCCATAGAAACTTCTATGGGGATGTTTTTTTCACTAATGTCATAGATAACATAAAATTGACCTTTCAATCCAATATTTAAATTTTGTATGAGGACTATTCTGTTCAAGTTCCTTCATTTTCAAATACATATCAATGCCATCCGATACATCATGCCAAAGGTCAGTGAACACAAAATCATATTGTGCTTTCGCCATTTGATTTTGCGCATATTCAAACGCATCAGCCTGGATAATCTTCACTTTATGCCTCTGTTTAAACTGTGGCAAGATATATTTATTAAATAAATGAATCACATCTTTATTTTTCTCCACAACCGTTATGCTTTCTACGTTCGTTTTCTCGGAAACCATAAAAGCATAATATCCGAGCCCAAGTCCATACGTAAGGACGCGCCCAGAAGCGTCGTACACCGCTTCTTTCATCGTCTCAATTTCATTCGGAGTAATCGTCATCCAAATCCGACCATCTTCCAAAACCGCTGGATATGAAAATTCTTTTTCAAAAAAGCCGATTTGCGGAATTTGTCTTCCGTCTTTCATTTTAATAATATCTTCACAAACAAATGCTTCAAACGGTTTGTATTTTTCATATTTCAAATCACTCTTGCCAATCTTGACTGTCGGAATCTTGATGTTTTGATAATAAGAATTCAGTTCGTATTCGGTTACATCCAACTTATGAAACATATTTTTAAAATAAATTTCAAATAAATCCTTATCCTCTGCACGATCGACAATATCAAGCCCGAACGCAGCTACTAATGTCACCGCAAACGCATATTCAGGCGAGACACCATATTGAACAAGCGCATCAATATCTTCTCCTTCTATATAGTCCGGAGCATTGTTTAAGTAATTGCTCATTAAAGCAAAGACCTTATAATTGTCTTCCTTAACTTTTACATCGACTTCCATTTCGTCACCTGATTATCTATTATTTTTCACTCTTTCGAGCATTAGTTGAAGTATACAAATCATCCGGTCCTTTTTCTAAGGAAACAGAACAACCATAAACAAAAAAACAACAGTAGCCACTATAGCTACTGTTGGGATTTTATTTCCTGATTCATAAAGTTAATGAAACAATCCTGATTCTCTCGACTTTTCCTTCAGTTTTCCTGTGTATTGATTGATTTTTTCCTTAAAAATGAATCCAATTAGTAGTACCCCTAAACCAAAGACTACTAAAAAGAGGACATCGTTCCAAACCCTGCGCCAAACAATACCACCAACCGCTTCCCGCATTAAATCAATTGCATACGTAAACGGCAAAAATGGATTTATATTTTGGAAAAACTCTGGTAGCAACGCAACTGGATAAGTTCCACCCGAACCCGCGATTTGAAGAACCAATAAAACGATGGCTAAGGCTTTGCCGACATCCCCAAATACCGAAACAAAGGTATACACAATCCAAATAAAGACACTGCTGCACAAAAGTCCAAAGAGAACAAACCATAAAGGTGCTTTTACATCGACGTTTAGTAAAAAGATATCGCCTAATGTAACAATAAGTGTTTGCAAAAACCCAATCGTCATAAATGTAAGCAAGCGGCCTAGGTAAATTTGTCTTCCGGTGTACACTTCCTTCCCATGATGAAGCTCGGTCGACAATAAAGATATCAATAACAAGCCTCCTACCCAAATCGCTAACACCGTATAAAATGGCGTCATCCCTGTACCATAATTCGCAATCGGAAACAGTTTATTTTCATTTAACACAACAGGCTCCGCAAAGAAACCACGTTCTGCTTCCGGATCATTTTGCAACAGTTGAATGATTTCATCGATATTCGTTTCGCCTTGAATGTTCCGAATACGGTCCGCAAGTTCATTTACTTTGTCATTTATATAAGGAAATTGAGCGAGGACTTTTTCAAGCATGTCTTCCCCATTGATCAATTTTCCCTCCGTTTGATTCAGCAGAGTCTCCACTTCAGGAATGGCGGATTGAATGTCAACTAAAATTCCCCTCGCCTCTTTTAAGGTATCCTTCGCATTTCCTACTTCTTTTCGAACGGTAGGCTCAATGTTTTCATTATATTCTTTTACAAAAGCATCTACTTGTGTATTCGCACTAGCCGTCCGTTCTTTTATCGTGGAAAGTAGTTGATTCGCTTCCGTTTGTTGCTCCCCAAGAAATGTATCAATCTGATTTGCTTGATCTTGTAAAGCCCGTAAACTACTTTCCATTCTTTCTAACTCACTCAAAGCATTGCTGATATTATCATAATCGCCATTTGATACTTGCTCTTTGTCTGCGTCTTGATTATTACTAGGTTGTTCATTTTGATTTACTTGGAATTGAGAAAGTGCTTGTTCAACCGTTTCAATTGAAGTTAAGGTGTCATCGATTCGTCCATTCACCTGGTCTGTTAATTGATTCCCTTCACTCAAATCCAATGATGCGGATTCAATGCTACTGACATATTCATTGACATCCGAAACCATCTTCTGAATATTGTCTAAATCTTCTTCAATCCTTGGAGCGATTCCATCTAAACGGGTTTCGGCTTTATCAATAAACTCAATTGTATTGTCGATGGTGTTTAAGCCATTTGTTGTCGCATCTTCGACTTTTGGTACAAGACCTTGCGCTTGATTAATTAAATCCTCTGCACGGTTAGCATCAGAAATCGTATCATTTAGAATCGTATGTATTTCTGGAAGATTCTCTTCTACAGTAAATATATAATGCTCAAACTTCTTAATATCTGGCAAATTTTCTTCCAGTTCAATTCCCAAATCGTTAAAAAGGTCAAAAATAATTCCATTCACGGTGGAAATAAAATTACTGCTAATTTGCTGCACAATCACACTCGCGCCTTTTTCAGTGATCTTCGGGGCAATGGCATTGATTTTTTCATTCACATAATATTCCACTTCTGCTTTTTCAGGATGATCACTAATGACTGTTCCTAACCGTTCTGAAAAGTTTTCTGGGATGACGATGACTGCAAAATAATCGCCATACTCTAATTTATCCATCGCCTTTTCCCGCTTTACAAATTGCCAATCCATTGACCGATTCTGATGCAGAGTTTCGACTAGTTCATCTCCAACATGAATCTCTTGATCACGTACAACAGCCCCCTGATCCTCGTTAACAATTCCAATTGGAATTTGATCGGTTTGGCTATAAGGATCCCAGGAGGCTTTTATGTTGAACCAAGCATAAAGCGACGGCAGAAGAATTAATCCTCCAATCAAAATCGCCGCCACCCAGTTCGTTCCAATATTCTTTAAATCGTTCTTATAAATCCGCCAGCTATTCTTCATCTATTTTCATCCTACTCTTCACTGATGTATTTTGAAATACTAATGAAGATTATAGCAATGCTCATATTAAGGCACAAATAAAAAGAACACGCGTTCCGTCATACTTCTGTTCCAACCTATACCTCAAGAATTCCCTCAACTGGTATAACACCGAATGCCTCCGCCAAATCAGCTAGTTGTTGGTCTGTAATCACTTGCTTAACCCCGCCTTGGTGGGACGAAATAATGGTATAAATTTGAGCAGCTTTTTCAGCAGTCTCGATTAAACCAAAGGTTTCATCCATCGTTGTTCCTGCACCGAAAATCCCGTGATGTGGCCAAATAACTAACCTTGTTTTGCTCATTTTTTCTGCTGTTTTTTCACCAATCAAATTGGTTCCTGGAACCATCCACGGCAAGATTCCGACGCCATCAGGAAAGACGACAATACATTCGGTACACATTTGCCATAGTGTTTTCGTAAAGCTCTTTTCATTTAATCCATGCGTAAATGTCATCGCAAGAATATTGGTAGCGTGATTATGTATGATAATCCGATGGTTTTCATCTTGTTCAAGACGGACAATATGACTTAAAAAGTGGGCAGGGAGTTCACTTGTTGGTTTACCTCCATCTGAAAATCCCCAAAGTACATCAATCGCGGTTCCTGTGTTGTTGACCCGAATCACACCCAAGTTTTCCTCAGGATTGGATTTCACATTTTTAAAATATTTGCCTGATCCCGTAACAATGAAATAGTGATTGGCTAGTGCTTGCACGGGAAAATCGAATTCAAGTGTTCGAAGTACATGGTGCGGATCCAAATAGGGTGTCACTTCTTCCTCTTTTAAAAGATAGCTAATATTCCCGCCGTTTCGCTCATCCCATCCAACTCCCCACATATTGTATGTCGCTTCCATCATTTCGTGGACAAACGGGGCTGTAAGCATTTCTTGCTTTCCCATCGTTTTGTTCATGTAAATCTCTCCTTTATTTGAAAATCTTTGTTCGTAAAAATCTTTTAAGTTCTTTTTTCTATAGTATTAGATTACTCCTAAAACAGAACTAAATCAACACAAACAAACATAATATTTTTTGTTTACTTTTATTTTGTTAACGATACGGTCACAAACATCTTGTTTGTCCATAATAAAGTAGGGAAACCACTATCATGGCTTCCCCCTTATCAAACCGTACGTGCCCTATTAAGGCATACGGCTTACCCATATGTTACAAGTGTTATCAAGAGGATGCGTTCCAGGCATTTTGCATCTT